>NZ_JACJHY010000003.1 GCF_014138625.1 Aminobacter ciceronei | reverse complement strand
AGCCCGGTCACGTCGCTCCAGCTGCCCTGAGCCAGCGGTGCTGACTGATCCAGGAACGCCTTGGCCCAGGCGATGACCTTTTGGCCACGCTTGGGATTGTAGCCCTTGGTCTTCTCGGCACCGTCAGCATCGGAAATCGCATCGGTGCCGTAGAGCGCGTCATAGAGCGAACCCCAGCGCGCATTGGCGGCGTTCAGCGCATAACGCGCATTCATGACGGGCACGACCAGCTGCGGCCCGGCGACGGTGGCGATCTCGGGATCGACATTCTCGGTGGTGACAGCAAAGGCTGGACCCTCGGGGACCAAATAGCCGATCTCGCTCAGGAACGCCTTGTAGGCCGCCATGTCGTGCGGGGCGCCATGCTTGCGGTACCAGGCGTCGAGCTTGAGCTGGAAGTCGTCGCGCTTTTCCAACAGCGCCCGGTTCTTCGGCGCCAGATCATGCACGATCGCGGCGAAACCTTCCCAGAAGGCCTCCGCATCGACACCCGTCCCTGGCAGAGCCTCCGCGACCACGAAGTCGTGGAGCTCGCGCGCAACAGAAAGGCCATGAAGGGAGACAGTATCGGTCATGAGATGCGCTCCAGAATTCCGGCGCCGCAGGGGCGTTCTAAATAAAGTTTTCGGGCGTTTGGCATGCAAAACGCGCACGGTCAATTCGTCGAATGTTGCAAGGCAGCAATGATTTACGGCCATTGCCGCTGCAAATCGATTTAGCCGTCAAACCGCGATCCGGGGCCGGCCGCTGGCGGTGGCAAGCACATGCGCCTCGATGAACATGCGCTGGCTTTCGACCGTCGAGACTTTGAGATCGACAGTCACTTCGACCTCTGCCGCATCGGTGCCGGCATCGCGAGCCCTCGCGCCAACTATGGCGCGCGCTTCGGCTTCCGCCAGCGCCATCGCCGCCTCCTCGTCGGTGAAATCGCGCAACAATTCGCCGACGGCGACGCGGAACAGACCTTCCTTGGGCTGGCTGACGCGGGCCTCGGCCGTCACGCGGACCTGGCCGACAACCGCCCCCAGCGCGTTGGCGACGTCGGTATCCCTAGGCACCACGCATTCGTTACCGACCAGCGGCGGCAGGCCGGCATAATGCAGCGGGGCCGAGGCGCCGAGACCGATGACCGGACGGTCGAGCGCGACCGTGAAGCGAGCGATGCCAGGATGGGCGTCGACGGCGCGCTGTACCAGGGCGTGTGCCACGGTTGCAGCACCGTCGAGCCCATCCTCGGCGAAGGCGGTTTCGAGGATCACCTCCGCCGACAGGCGGGTCAACGTCGCCAGCACGCGTTCGGCAATCGCCTCCGGGCTCGCCGCGACCGGCTGGCCGCGACCGTCGCGCTTGCGGGCGAACAGCTCGGCGCCGAGCCTGGCCGCCGCCTCGTCCCAATTGGCCTGGCGGCCAAGCACATGAGCGGCGTCCGAAGGCGTGAAGCCACAGACATGGACAAGCCCGCGCGACACCAGCCGATTGAGCGTGGCATTCTGGGCGTTGGAGGTGAGCAGGCGGTCGATCGGCTGCGGCACGCCGGTAATCTGGTCGTAGAGCTTTGCCTCCGGCGCGGTCAACCCTGCCGCCAGTTGCTCGGGCACGCCGGTGCGCACAGCAAAACGGCCATCCATGCGGCCGGGATTGGGGGCGCGCAGCTGGCGTTCCAGCTCCACCGAGACCGCCTCGCCATGGACCATGCCGGCAAGCGCCAGCGGCACCAGGCGGCGCGGGCCGAGCGACATCTTCGGCTTCAGCCCGCCTTCCTCCAGCGACACCTCGGAATCGCCACCGAGGCCGAAGGTGCGCATGGCGACAGCCTCGACCATGGTGCGGAAGCCGCCGACGGTGGCGCCCTCGGGGTCGAGGCGCGGGCGGCCATGGTCGAGCACGGCGACATCGGTGGTGGTACCGCCGATGTCGGAGACGACAGCATTGTCGAGCCCGGTCATGTGACGGGCGCCGACGAGGCTGGCAGCGGGACCGGACAGGATTGTCTCGATCGGCCGCTGGCGGGCGAATTGGGCAGACACTAGCGCGCCATCACCGCGCACCACCATCAAGGGCGCATTGATCTTGCGCTTGTCGAGGAACCCTTCGGTCGCGGCGACGAGGCGGTCGATCATCGAGATCAGGCGGGCATTGAGCAGCGTGGTCAGGGCCCGGCGCGGGCCGCCGAGCTTGGCCGACAACTCGTGGCTGGTGGTGACTGGCATGCCCGTCGCCTCGCGGATAAGGTCGCGGGCGGCGGTCTCATGAGCCGGGTTGCGGGTGGCGAAATAGGCGCAGACGGCGAAGCCCGAGACGGATTTCGCCAATTCTGGCAAGGCCGCTTCGAGGGCTCCGAGATCAAGCGTGCGGGCGTTGCCGTGGACGTCATGGCCGCCCTCGCACAGCACCAGCGGATCGGTGCCGAGCGCGGTCTTCAGCCCGTCGCGGGCGAGGTCAGCCTCGGAGAAGCCGATCATGACCAGCGCCACGCGCCCGCCCTGGCCCTCGACCAAAGCGTTGGTGGCAAGCGTCGTCGACATCGACACCAGCTTGATGGCGGCGGGGTTGACGCCAGCCTTGTCCAGCACCGCGTCGACCGCGCCCGAAATGCCAACCGCCAGGTCGTGGCGGGTGGTCAGCGACTTGGCCTTGGCCAGCACCCTGCCCTGCGGGTCAAGCGCCTCGGACCACAATACGGCGTCGGTGTAAGTGCCGCCGGTGTCGATACCGAGATAGAGAGGATGGCTGGCGTGCATGCGCTGGGCTTCCGGCGTTCGTGAGTTCCGTTCCGCTTAGCCGATATCGCCTGCAAAGCAAAATTGGCCAGCCTGATGAAACGACCGGCTCAGCTCAGCACGTCATGCAATGAAGCCTGCCCTCCGCTGTGGCTACGGGCGCTTAGCCGTTTGCCAAGCCAAATCGTTGGCTTGTCATCGACCTTCCGTCGACCACGACACGCGCTTGTGGGTGTTGTCGCACCAGGGCTTGTTGGCCGACTGGCCGCAGCGGCAAAGCCAGACTTTTGTCGCGCGGTCGATCGTGTGGCCGGTGCCGGTGACGATCTCGACATTGCCCTCGAGCTTGAGGTTGCCGTTGGGCTGCGGCGTGACGACCAGCGGCCCATCCCGGGCAGCGAGCGGCTGGGACTGCTTCAACACCGGCTCACCGGTGGCGACAAAGCCGGTCTTGGTGTGGCTGCCGTCGCAGAACGGCTTGTTCTCAGAGGCACCGCAGCGGCACAAGGTGGCGCGATGGAAGGTCTCGCCGTTGAAGACGATTTCGGCATGCACGGCCAGCGGCCCGTTCTCGCGGATGCGAACCGTGTTGACCACCGGCGGCGCCTCAGCCGGCCCGCCATCCCGGCGGCGATAGGTGAGGGCGCCCGAAGGACAGCTTTCGGCGATCGCCACGATCTGCTCGACAGACGCCGCGTCCGGGTGAATCCATTCGCCCGGCGCATTGGGCTCGAAGACATGAGGATTGGCGAGAACGCAATTGCGCGAGTGGATGCAGCGACGACCGGAAAAGCCGACATCGATCTTCTCGCCCTCGACCATGCCCTTGGCCATGTTTTTCGCGGCCTCCGTGGATATGGGCCGAGCTTATCGCTACCGCGTTCGCTGGCAAGGGCTGCTTGCGCTAGACGCAGATTCTGAGGGCTTGCGTTCCTTCGCACCCCCCTCTGGCCTGCCGGCCATCTCCCCCGCAAGGAGGGAGATCACGCTGTCATCGTCGCCGCGCCCAATCGCCGAGACAGTAAGCTGAATCCCCGCAATCTTGCAGGACTTGCGCCGCCGGCGACGCGACTAATCTCCCTCCTTGTGGGGGGGTGCGATGAGGTCCGCGCAGCGGACGAAAAGCCAATTGCTTGGCTTTTCGAGCATCGAACGCCGGCAGGCCAGAAGGGGGGGGGTGCGAAGGAACGATACCAAGCAGAAAAAAGCGAAGCAGCCTGCGGAGCAAGTTCATCCCCGCTCAACCCTGCGAAATCTGTTCGTCCTGCTCGACCGTCAGCGGCTTGACACCTGCCGGCAGCGGCTCGACGACGGGCTGCACGGCAACAGGTGGGGCGGCGACGGGCGCTGGCGGCACCGGCGCACGGGAGGCGCAGGCGGAGAGGGTGGCCAGGGCAAGAAGGGCGGTGAGCAATTTCATGGGGCGGGCGTTACGCGGAAGCTGTGGCGGGATCGCGGCGGCAGATGAGCCCGAGGTGCCGGCAAGGTCAAGCCATCGCTTGCCGGCCTTCGCGGGCAGTTGCTGACAGAAGCCTGTCAGCAGGGGTCTGCTATTCCTGGGCAAACCAATGGGAGGATGGCATGAGCGGCTTTGACGATTTCGATTTCCTGATCGGCGACTGGACGGTGACCAACGAACGCCTGCGCGCGCGGCTGGTGGGTTCCACCGAATGGGAGACGTTCACCGCGTTCTCGCACATCGAAAAGGTGATGCAGGCACCCGACGGCACGTTCGGCGGCAATCTCGACCAGATGACGGTGCCAGAGCGCGGCTTCACCGGCATGACGCTCAGGCTCTACAACCCGGAGACGGGGCTGTGGTCGATCTACTGGAGCGACACAAAGAGTTATCGGCTGTTCCCGCCGACGATCGGGAGGTTCGAGGACGGGCGTGGCATCTTCTATGGCGACGATGTCGAGGGCGGTGTGCCGGTGCGCGTGCGGTTCCTCTGGACTGGCGGGGAGGAACCGCGCTGGGAACAGGCGATGTCCAGGGATAGTGGCGAAACGTGGGAGGTGAACTGGGTGATGCGGTTTGGGAGGTAGCGATAGAGCCCACTCATCTTGCGTATCCGTGATGGCTGACACGACATTTAAGAGCTGGTTTGCGCTGCCCCTCATCCGGCCCTGCGGGCCACCTTCTCCCCGTGAACGGGGAGAAGGATAAAGCGTCGATCGCCCGCTTTAGAGCCCGATCTTCTCCGCCGGAGGCCCCGGGAAGCGGGCATAGTCGGGCGCTCCTTCAGGCGTCCCCAGCAGATCCCGTACCGCACGCACGCCCTGGTCGATCGCCGAATGGGCGTAGGCGTAGGCGCCGCTGTCGGCGTTGGCGATCGAGATGCGGCCCCATGGCTTGCGCGCGGCTTCGATGGGCAGCGGGCCGTCGGGCCAGAAACGGTCGCCGGGGCGCATATATTCGTAGGCGTAGCCGTGCGACCAGCGATTGCAGGTGATGGCCTCTATGTCGCGAGCGGGGTCGAAGCCGCCGCCTGACAGGGCGCGGCCGAGCAGGTCGCGGATCGAGCGCTCCATCTCCTCGAAGCTCAGCGCCATCATTGCCCGCCGCCCGGCCAGCGCCTGTTCGCGCGGGGCAAGGCCCGGGCTGGTCATCACCTTGGAGAGGTGCAAGATGACGGGATCCTCAGGCTTGTCGGCGAATTTGTAGGCGCCCATCGAGACGGGGAAATCGATGTCGGCGCCGCTCCAGAAATCGCCGCGCGCCCTGAAACCGTCGATCTTGAGCTTGTCGAAGGCCTCCCAGTTGCGCAGCTGGACGTTGGCGTAGATCAGCGGCACCTTCTGCTGGTCGTTGAGGGCAGTTGTCTGCTCAGTGCCGAGTTCGTCGGTGAGATAGGGAATGACCCGGTGCCAGCAGGCGAGCACGACGTGCCCGGCCTTGATGCTGACCGGCTTGCCCTTGATATCGGCATAGGTGACGGTAACCGAGCTGGCGCTGCCTGGGGCGCCATCATGCGCGACCTTGACGACTGTCGAATTCAGCCTGATGCGGACAGCGTTTTCCGGCTTGTCGAGGGCTGAATAGTCGACGGTTTCGGTAACCAGCTCCTCCATTGTCGTGCCGGCAAGCGCGCCTGGCACCAGCGCGCGTACCAGAGCGCGGGCGATGCCGGCATTGCCGTCGGGGAAATGGTAGATGTAGTCGTCGGGGTCGGTGAAGGCGAGACGGCCGGACGGGCTGTTGTATTTCGACACAGCCTCGCCGAGATCCATACCGTCAAAACCCGGATTTCCGTTGGCGCGCGCGTCGAGTGCGCTCGCAGTGTCGATGCCGACGCCGAAATAGCCATTGGTCGAGGTGGCAAAATAGTCAGCGACTTGCGGGTCGACCTTGGCATGGTCGAGCAGGAACGCCCTGTAGGTGATCTCCGACAGTTTCTGCAGGCGCTGCTCGCTGTTTAGGCCGGGCAGATAGTCGCCGGGCGCTTCCATAAGCTGGATCAGGTCGGCCTTGGCCTTGTCGTTGAGCGGTGTGTTGGCCACCCATTCGGCCGGCTTGCCCTTGCGGATCACCAGCCTGTCCTCGCCCCACTGCTCCTTGGAGAAGAAGATGGCGCCCGACAGGCCGCGATCATCGGACCATTTCTGATCGTAGAAGGTTTCGAAGCGTTTCGGTTCGATGCCGATGTCGGCGAGCAGCGCGTTGACGGCGGGGCTGAAGTAACTCGGCGTCTGCATCGACTGGCTGCCGCCATAACCGATCAGCTTCGAACCATTCGAAGCGGTGAATTCGTTGCGCTTGGCGTGGCCGCCGAAATCGGCGAGCGGATCGACGATCAGCACACGCTTGTCGGGGCCGGCCTGTTTGCGGAAGGCATGTGCGGCGGCAAGGCCCGAAATACCGGCACCGACGACGACGAGGTCGTAGCTCTCGGCGCTCGACGTGACCGGGCCGGCGTCGGACCAGTAGGTGCCGTCGCGGACGGCATGCATGACATTCTGGGCAGTGTCGGTCTGCCCCTGCAGCTCCGCAGCGGCAGGCGGGTAGGCGGTGGCGGCAGCTTGCGCGCGTGCCTGGCCGGGGCCCATGGCGCGCAAGGCCACCGCGCCGCCGATCGCCATCGCCACGCCGTCCATGAAATCGCGCCTTGTTATGGCGCGGTCCATACCCAGTTTCTTGTCCTTTTCAGTCCAGTTCATGATGTTCCCTCTGGCAGAATGCGAGGGGAAGGCTAGCCATCTTCACGATGCCAGTAAATCGACAGAACAGTCGAAGACGCGTGGCCGCGAATAATTCGACGCTGCGGTGCAATACGCGTTTGCACTGCGGGATGACTGTAGATGGAGTGGAGACGATTGTTGAGGGCGAGATAAGCCGGGTCGCGATCAGCATGCGGCATTGATACTTTTAGGAGATCGCGCAGAGTTGCGCCGCCCCTCATCCGGCCCTGCGGGCCACCGCCCTCCGTTATGGCTCCGGGCGTTCGTCGCTTCAGTCGACACATCATTGTCGACTGATCGAACGTTGGCCGGGCACTCCTCACCCCCGTGAACGGGGAGAAGGAAAAAGAGAACGCTAGTTGTCGCCCATCTTGAGCGCCTGGATAAAGGCTTCCTGCGGGATGTCGACCTTGCCGAACTGGCGCATGCGCTTCTTGCCCTCTTTCTGCTTCTCGAGCAGCTTGCGCTTGCGGGTGACGTCGCCGCCGTAGCACTTGGCGGTGACGTCCTTGCGCAGCGCCGAGATGGTCTCGCGGGCAATGACCTTGCCGCCGATGGCGGCCTGGACGGGGATCTTGAACATGTGCTGCGGGATCAGCTCCTTCAGCTTCTCGACCATGACGCGGCCGCGCTTTTCCGCGGCGGTGCGATGGACGAGCATCGACAGCGCGTCGACGGGCTCCTCATTGACCAGGATCGACATCTTGACGAGGTCGCCCTCGCGGTAGTCGGTCAGGTGATAGTCGAAGGAGGCGTAGCCCTTGGAGATCGACTTCAGGCGGTCATAGAAATCGAACACGACCTCGTTGAGCGGCAGATCGTAGACCAGCATGGCGCGCTTGCCGACATAAGAGAGGTCGGCCTGAATGCCGCGGCGCTCCTGGCAGAGTTTCAGGATCGAGCCGAGATAATCGTCCGGGGTGAGGATGGTGGCGCGGATCCACGGCTCCTCGATCGCGGCGATCTTGACCACGTCGGGCATGTCGGCGGGATTGTGCAGTTCCTTGGTCGACCCGTCATTGAGGTTCATGCGGTAGACGACGCTGGGGGCGGTGGCGATGAGGTCGAGGTTGAACTCGCGCTCGAGCCGCTCCTGGATGATCTCGAGATGCAGCAGGCCGAGGAAGCCGCAGCGGAAACCGAAGCCGAGTGCGGCCGAGGTTTCCATTTCGAAGGAGAAGCTGGCGTCGTTGAGGCGCAGCTTGCCCATGGCGGCGCGGAGGTCCTCGAAATCGGCGGCGTCGACCGGGAACAGGCCGCAGAACACCACCGGCTGGGCCGGCTTGAAGCCCGGCAGGGCCTTTGCGGTGGGGCGCTTGTCCTCGGTGATGGTGTCGCCGACGCGGGTGTCGGCCACTTCCTTGATCGAGCCGGTGAAGAAGCCGAATTCACCCGGGCCGAGTTCGTCGACCTGGACCATCTTCGGCGTGAAGACGCCGGTACGCTCGACCAGATATTTGGCGTTGGTCTCCATCATCCGGATGGTCTGGCCCTTCTTGAGCTTGCCATCGATGATGCGCACCAGGACGATGACGCCGAGATAGGTGTCGTACCAGCTGTCGACCAGCATCGCCTTGAGCGGCGCGTCGATGTCGCCCTCGCGCGGCGGCGGCAACTGGGTGACGATCGCCTCGAGCACGTCCTCGATGCCGAGGCCGGTCTTGGCCGAGATGTGGACGGCTTGCGAGGCGTCGATGCCGATGACTTCCTCGACCTGCTCCTTGATGCGCTCGGGCTCGGCGGCGGGCAGGTCGATCTTGTTGAGGACGACGACGATCTCGTGGTTGTTGTCGATGGCCTGGTAGACGTTCGCCAGTGTCTGCGCCTCGACGCCCTGGGAAGCGTCGACGACGAGCAGCGAGCCCTCGCAGGCCGACAGCGAGCGCGAGACTTCATAGGCGAAGTCGACGTGTCCGGGCGTGTCGATCAGGTTGAGGATGTAATCCTCGCCATTGTTGGCACGGTAGTTGAGCCGAACGGTCTGAGCCTTGATGGTGATGCCGCGCTCGCGCTCGATGTCCATGTTGTCGAGGACCTGCTCGGTCATCTCGCGCAGTTCCAGCCCGCCGGTGGACTGGATCAGCCGGTCGGCAAGCGTCGACTTGCCATGATCGATATGGGCAACGATGGAGAAATTGCGGATGTGGTCGAGCGGTGTGGTCATGCGCCGCGCTTTAGCAGGGGCCGCAAGGGTTAACAAGCGCGGCTTTGCGGCGCTTTGCTACCAGCGCAGGACGTACCGGCCGGCGATCGCGCCGACGACGGTCAGGATGGCGATGGCCAGCGTGTACCAGGTGGCGACGAAAAACGGCGAGTCGTCGAAGCAGTGGGCGGCGTAGAGCGTCGCGGCAAGGCCGCCGGCGAGCAGGCCGCAGGCGGCACCGGCGAGGCTGGGCCGCGTCGGCGCGCCCTGGCGCATGGCGACGAGGAAGATGGCGAGCGGGCCGAGACCGATGAGTGGGATCAGCGTCAGGCAAACCATGTTGTTGGTGCCGACAAGCCGGGTCGCCCATTCAGAAGGGGCAATGGTGGTGAGTTCGATCAGGACCGCGCCGAGCAGGATGGCGGGTGCGGCAGCGAGCAACGCGACACGCATGCCAAGCCGTGCACCGGGACGGGCGAGTGCAATAGCCACCGCACCCGATGTGGCAACCAGCGCCAGGGTGACAACGAATTTGAGGAGGAAACGCCAGGTTTCGGCGGCGGCGGCAAAATCGGCGCGCGGGCCGGCGACGACGGAAAAGACGACAGCGGCAATGACGCTTGCCGCAACGAAGGCGGCGCGCAGCAGCGTGCCGAACGAACGCCGGCCTGCTGCCGCGTCGCTGGAAATCGCCGTGATGAGATTCTTCGTTTCCATTTCCGTTCCGTTCAGTCCTGTCTGAAGCGATGCGCGATCGCCTTGAGGCCGCGATGCAGCGCCACCCGCACCGCCGTCTCGGTCATGCCAAGCGCATTGGCCGTCTCGCCGATCGAGGCGCCCTCGACCGAAACCGAGGCAACGACACTGCGCTGCACCGGGGCCAGGCCGTCGAGCGCACGGCCGATGTCGCGCTCGCCCACTTCGTCCTTCTCGGGCTCGGCGAGCGTTTCGGCGAAGTCTGCGATGTCGACCTCAATGCGCTTGCCGCGGCGGCGGAAGGCATCGATCAGCTTGTAGCGGGCGATGGCGTAGACCCAAGGCGTCACTGCTTCATCCTGGCGCCAGGTATGACGCTTCAGATGAATCGCAAGCAGAACCTCCTGGACGACATCCTCCGGCTCGACGCCGCCATGCACGATACGTCTGCGGCAGTATCCGCGCACCAATTGCGCCACGCCATCGAGAAAGGCAGCGTATGCGCCTTCGTCACCTGAAATTGCCGCCCTGAAAAGCCGAGCGAGTTCGGCGTCATCCGTCCTCGTCAAGCCTGTCTTCCTTCTCTTCGGCTTAAAAAGCCGTTTGTTACTTCAGTCGACGCAGAAATGTTACAACGCCAACTGCCGTCTCACTCACGAAACCGTGTTCACGGCCCGGCGTAACGAATGGCGAGGTGCCGGCGAAGTCGACGGCATGGGACGCAGAACGCTTCCCTGTCAATCCTTTATCAGGAGAACGTCATGAATCGCCAGACCCTAGCCCTTGCTCTCGCCGGCTCGCTCGCATCGGCACTTGCCTCGTCCGCCTTTGCCGCCCCGCTGCCGGCTGAAAAGATGGTCGGCATGGAAAAGTGCTACGGCATTTCGCTGAAGGGCCAGAACGATTGCGCCGCGGGAGCAGGCACGACCTGCGCCGGCACCTCGACCATGGACTATCAGGGCAACGCCTGGAAGGCCGTGCCGGCCGGCACCTGCACGACGATGGACGTCGACGGTCACAAGGGCATGCTCGAGCCAACTGCCATGTGATGCACATGGGGCCCGGCGCGCCGGGCCCCATCTCGCCTGCCCGACCCATCCGAGCACCCAGCATGAATACCGGTACACAAAGCGGCCAGTCCCTACCCGCCCGCGCGGGCCTTGGCCTCAAACCCGAGCACATAGGCGAAATCATCGCGACCGAGCCCGAAATCGGCTTCTTCGAGGTCCATGCCGAGAATTATATGGGCGACGGCGGTGCGCCGCACCGGACACTGTCCGAGATCGTTGCGCGCTATCCGCTGTCGCTGCACGGCGTCGGATTGTCGATCGGGGCCGAACGACCACTCGACAAGGCGCATCTGGCGCGGCTGCGGCGGCTGATCGACCGCTACCAGCCGCAGTCCTTTTCCGAACATCTGGCCTGGTCGACGCATGACGCCGGCTTCCTGAACGACCTGCTGCCGCTGCCCTATACGAACCGGACGCTGGCGCATGTCAGCGCCCATGTCGACGAGGTGCAGCAGGCGGTGGGGCGGCGCATGCTGCTCGAAAATCCCTCGACCTACATCCTGTTCGAAGACAGCACGATCGACGAGATCGACTTCCTCGACGCCATTGCCGAAAGGACCGGCTGCGGGCTGCTGCTCGACGTCAACAACGTGATGGTGTCGGCCATCAACCACAGGCTCGACCCGTTCGCTTACATCGACCGCTTCCCGGTCGAGCGCGTCGGCGAGATCCACCTCGCCGGCTATGACGAGACCGTCGACGGCGCCGGTGACCGGCTGCTGATCGACGCCCACAATTCGACAGTCGCCGACGACGTCTTTTCGCTCTATCGCCACACGATCGGCCGCACCGGCCCGGTACCGACGCTGATCGAATGGGACAATGACGTGCCGGCCTTTGCCGTGCTGCTGGCGGAGGCCACGCGCGCCGAGGCCGTGCTCGACGAGGCAGCGCTGCGGCGCGATGCGCGGTTTTCCAGGCGCGCGTGACGATGGACCAGAACACGTTTGCCTCAGCCTTGCTCGATGCCACACGACCGCTGCCGGACGGCGTGACCAGCGCGCGCGGCGAGGCTGATGCGGCGCGCTTCGCCGTCTACCGCAACAATGTCGCGGTTTCGCTCTCCAAGGCGCTGAGCCAGCGTTTCCCGGTTCTGCGGCGGCTTGTCGGCGACGACTTCTTCAACGGCATGGCACGCGCCTTCATCGCAACGACGCTGCCCGATAGCCCGGTGATGTTTGCCTATGGCGACAGCTTTCCCGATTTCGTCGCCGGCTTCGCCCCGGCCGCCGCCCTGCCCTATCTCGCCGACACGGCGCGGCTGGAGGCCTACTGGACCCGCGCCTACCACGCCGCCGACATCGTTCCGCTCGACGTCGCGGCGCTGGCAAGGCTGGCGCCCGAGCGGCTCGGCAGCGCCACCCTCATTGCGCATCCGGCGGCGGCGCTGGTTCGTTCGAAGTTTTCCATCGGGACGATCTGGCAGGCCCACCAGGGCGACGAGGTCCGCGTGCAGACGGTGCTCGAGCCGGAGAGCATCGTGATCACCCGGCCGGACATCGAGGTGGCCGTGCATGTCATCGCCGAGGCGGACGCGGTGTTCGCGGCAGCGCTGTTGCGCGGCGACAGCATCGGCGACGCCGCGGCTGAAGCCTTCGACACGGACCCGGCATTCGACTTCGGCCGCGCCATCGTCGGCCTGGTCGCGCTCGGCATGTTCGCCGGCGTGGCTGACCAACAAGGAGACATGAGATGAGCGACATCAACCACGCGCCAATGGCGCACAAGGCCGGCTTGGGCTCCGCGATCCGGCGCATTGAGTCAGCGATTGCGGCGATCCCCGAGGCGCTGCCACTCCTGGCGCTGCGCTTTGCCATCGCCGTGCCGTTCTTCAAGTCGGGACTGACCAAATGGGACGGCTTCCTGACGCTGTCCAACGGCGCGCGCTATCTGTTTACCCAGGAGTTTTCGCTGCACATCCTCGGCAGCCAGTACCCCTATCCGGCGCCGATCCTGATGGCGACGCTGGCAGGCATCGGCGAGATTGTGCTGCCGATCCTGCTGGTGCTGGGGCTCGGCACGCGCTTTGCCGCCCTCGGCATCCTGGCGATGACGGCAGTGATCCAACTGACGGTGCCGGAGGGCTGGGCCAATTTCCATCTGCCCTGGGCGGCGATGGCATTGGCGCTGGCTGCTTATGGGGGCGGACAGCTTTCTCTGGACAGGCTGGTTGGCCTTGGCGCACGTAAAGACTGAGGTGGTGGCGGGCCTGCCCGAGACACACGCGGTCGGCGGTTGACGCCGCCCGGAACGCGCGCTCCTATACTGCCGCAGCGAGGGGACGCTGTGGACTGGAGGAGCATGTCATGCCCGAAAAGGCGCACCGCGACGAGGGTTTGACTGCCGAGGCGCGGCCCGCCACCAAGGAGGACGCCGCGATCCTGGCCAAGCTGGTCAACATGGCTGGCGACGGGCTGCCGCTTTATCTCTGGACCAAGATGGCCGAAGGTGGCGACCCCTGGGAGGTCGGCCGCCAGCGGGCGCAACGCGAGCAAGGCAGCTTTTCCTATCGCAACGCGGTGGTACTGGAACATGGCAAGGTGATTGCCTGCCTGATCGGCTATCCGATCGAGCCGTCGTTGCCCGACCCCGACACGCCGGCGATGTTCGTGCCATTCAACATGCTCGAGGCGATGGCGGTGGGCAGCTGGTATGTCAACGTCATGGCGACGCTGCCGGAGGCACGGGCGCGCGGCTACGGCTCGCGGCTACTGGCCATGGCCGACGCGATCGCCGAGGCCACCGGCTGCACCGGCACCAGCCTGATCGTTTCGGACGCCAACACCAAGGCCCGCCATCTCTATGAAAGCGTCGGCTATCGCGAGGTCGCCTCCGAGCCGATGGTCAAGGATGGCTGGACCGGTGCAGGCGAGAACTGGGTGCTGATGGTCAAGCCGCGAACGGGATGAGCGCGCAGGGGGAACCCGCCGCATGGACGTTTCAGGATGAAATTCTGCAACGACAACGTCATGGCCTTTGACGCGTCGCGCCGGGTCTTCGGTCCCGGCGAGACGCTGACCTTCGACGATGCCTATAGGCTTGCCCATCTGCCGCTGGTTGCTCCAGGCCATGCCGAGATCATTGCCGGCAAGGACGGCACGGATTATCGCAATGGCCGCTATGACACGCCGCGCCATTCGCTTGTCGTCCCCATCGACGCCCAGGCGCTCGGCCGCAGCGATACGTTCCAAGCATTCGAGGCGGAGCTGCGTTCGTTTTCGTTCAGCGACAAGATCGCCTGGCAGCTCGGCCGCGAGCGCGCCGGCAAGCTGCATGCCACCATCGTCGGTGGCCTGTCCGAGCCCGACATCGCGCGGTGCGTGCAGGCTGTGACCGTAGCGCTCGCGCCGCTGGGAGCACTTGCCCTGCGCCTCGGCGGGCCGTTCCTCGGCCGGATCAACACCGGCCGGATCTACCTGCCGGTCTATCCCTGCTGCCACCACGACGAAGATGTCTTCGGCCTGGTCCAGCAAGCCTGCGGCGCGCGGCAGACCCGCTTCCATGTGGTCGGCCTCTACCATTTCGCGGCGGCTCTGACCGCTGCGGAGACGACTGATCTGGCAGGATTGGCGGAGCGGTGGCGGCGGCGCGTGTTGGCCGAACTGCCGGTGACGTCGCTGGCGGTGATGGCGACGAACGACGACCTGGCGCTTTCCGGGCGGATTGTTGCAACGATCCCCGTGAGTGGCGAATAGGCTGTCGGGTTGCCGCCCGACAGCCTGTTTTCGCGGGATGGCAAGAGGCCTCAAAGATCGTCCGAACTTTTTTCCAGCTCCGCCGTGAACCTTCTTCTCCAGCCCCGACACACACGATCGTGGCGGCCGGTGAGCCGCAAGATCAAAGTGTCCCAGAGGAGAACCGAAATGAACATGACCAACACCATCATCCGCTCGTCGCTGATCGCGACGCTCGCACTTTCGATGTCGGCCTTTGCCGGTGCTGCATCGGCTGCCCAGCTCAAGGCCCGCGTGCCGGCACCGCCGCCGCACCAGCTCGGCCTCAAGGCGCCGGGCGGCGGACAGACCCACGGCCATGTCGAGACCTGCAACAACAAGGCGTCGTGCAACCTGATGATCTCCTATTGCATCAGCCATGGCGGCGACTGGGAGGAGACCGGCACACCGGGCCCGCAGGGCGAACCGCAGAAGGGCAAGTGTACCTATCCCTGATGGAATCAGGGGTTCCCAAGACCTGAAGCCAAGCGCCCTCCCGTTTCCGGACGGGAGGGTTTTTGCGTCGCATGGCGCCATAACGTTGGAGCGTGTCGCCGCTTTGCTTGACGTTGGCGCGGCATTCGGAGCAAATCGCCGGACATTTGTGGGAGCTTGCCTGAAAAATGTCCGTCGTCGGCCTTTCGCTGCTCGGTTTTTCGACCGTCATCTTCCTCATCGCCGCGATGGTCGCCAAGACCTGGGGCGTCGAGCCGACCATCGGCAAGCTGGTGGTGACGCTGATCCTCTATTCGCTGGGCAACCTGATCATGTTGCGCCTGGTGCGGGACTTCGGCATGTCGGTGTCGTTCTCGCTGTCGGCGGTGATCCAGTTGATCGCCGTCAACGCGGTGGCCATCATTTATTTTGGCGAGAAGCTGAGCGGCATACAGGGCATCGGCGTCGGGCTCGCGGTGGTGGCGGTGGCGCTGATCACGCTCGGGCCGGCGCTGGCCGGAAAATGAAAACGGCCGCTGAACGCGGCCGCTTCCCTCAGGCACAAAGACTTCTATCAGACGGCGATCTTGCCGCCGCCCTGCCTGGTGATGGCGACGACGGCCGGTCGGACCGGCATATCGGGCTTGAAGTCGGGCCAGCGCGTCGACAGGTCCTCATAATAGGACGGACGGCCAAAGCCTTCCCAATCCTCGCCACCGTCGGCCGGATGCTGGACGGCAACGAATGCGGTCTGGTCGTCGGGCGTGAACAGCGGGCCGCACATCTCGGCGCCGACAGGCACGCGGAAGAACAGCTTCGAGGTGGCGCGCGCCGCGCCCTCGGTGTCGACGGCCCACAGGCCGTCGGTGCGGCCGGTGGCCTTGGGCGAATTTCCGTCAGTCGACACCCACAGGCGGCCGGCGGAGTCGACGGCGCAGTTGTCGGGCATTCCGAACCAGCCATTTTGGGTGGTCGAAGTCGAAAATGACGCGCCGACCTCGGCGACCGACGGGTCACCACACTTGAGCAGCACTTCCCACTTGCCCTTGGTGGCGGTGAAATCGCTGCCGTCCTCGATCAGTTCGATGATGTGGCCGAAGGCGTTTTCGGCGCGCGGGTTGGCAGCGTCGACCTGGTCGGCCTTGCGCTTGGTGTTGTTGGTCAGCATGACATAGACCTTGCCGTTGACGGCATTGGGCTGGATGTCCTCGGGGCGGTCCATCTTGGTGGCACCGAGCAGGTCGGCGGCGCGGCGCGTCTCGATGACCACGTCGGCCTGGCTGACAAAGCCGTTGTCGGCCGTGAGCGGGCCGTCGCCCTGGACCAGCGGCAGCCAGGCGAAGGTGCCGTCCTCGGCGAATTTGGCGACGTAGAGCGTGCCGTCGTCGAGCAGGTCGAGATTGGCGGCACGGTCGTCGGGGTTGAACTTGCCCTTGGTCACGAACTTGTAGACGTAGTCGAAGCGCTCGTCGTCGCCGAGATAGAAGACGACGCGGCCGTCGCTGGCCACGATGGATTCAGCGCCCTCGTGCTTGAAGCGACCGAGTGCCGTGCGCTTCTTAGGCAGCGAGTTCGGGTCGTTGACGTCGACCTCGACGATCCAGCCGAAGCGGTTGGGCTCATTCGGTTCCTTGGAGACGTCGAAGCGGTCGTAGAACTTGAACCACTCATAAGTGCCTTCCGGCACGCCGAGGCGCTTGTAGTTGGCGGCCTCCGGATGATCGGCCGGCAGCTCGCCACCGAAATAACCGTGGAAGTTTTCCTCAGCCATGATGTAGGTGCCCCAGGGCGTGACGCCGCCGGCGCAGTTGTTGAGCGTGCCGTACACCTTGGTACCGGTGGCATCGGCATTGGTCTTCAGGCGATCATGGCCGGCGGCCGGGCCGGTCAGCTGCATCTCGGTGGTCGAAGTGATGCGGCGGTTGAGCTTGCCGTCGCGGACCGGATGCCACTTGCCCGCTTCCTTGCGGATCTCGACGATGGTGCCGCCATGGGCCGCCATCTCGATGTCGACGCGCTTCTGGTCCGCTGGCGCGACCTCGATCTTGCCCTCGACGATCTTGACGATGCCGGGGAACATCAGGTGCTCGTTGGTGTATTCGTGGTTGACCACCAGCAGGCCGTGCTCGGACGAGCCTTCGAGGGCGATATAGCCGACATAATCGTTGTTGTAGCCGAACTGCTTGGCCTGGGCTTCCGCCGACTGGTTGGTCGGATCGAATTCGGGCGCGTCGGCGAAGATCGGATCACCCCAGCGCAACAGCACGTCGGCGTCGTAGCCAGCGGCGACGTGATGCTTGTCGTCGATGCCGGCCTCGATCTCGTCGAAGGCAAAAGCGGAGGCAGAGGCGGCGCGGGCGTCGTCGGCGAGCAGGATTGCGATGGGGCTTACGGTTGCGGCGATGGCCGAGACGGCGAGCGAACCCTGGAGGAAGCTGCGGCGGGAGAAGCGCTTGGCGATGATGTCGCCCATGGTGCGGTTGTCGGTCGGGTTGTGACCGGGACCGTCATTCTCCTCGAGCATCGAGGTGCGGAATTTCTGATCATGGGGCTGGTTCATGGCGTCGACCTCTGGCTGGGGTGTTCGGCTTGGGGTTCGCCGAGACCGCTAGTTGCCGTGCATAACAACAGCATGACAGATTGGCCGAAAATCCACAGCACCCAAAAACGTGACCTGAGTGCTCACGCGAGTTGGTTTGCTGCGACCTTTTGCATTGCATGCCTTTTCTTTGGGAAAGCCATCCCCACCTGTTGCGAATGGGTCGGGAAGCGGCCATCCCAAGGGCAGAACAGCCCCGAGACACGGCAGGACGATGCAGCAGAGATTGTGGAACAGGATCGAGTTTTCGCTTTTGGCGGCGGGCATCATCATTGCCGGCGGCCTGTGGGGCTTCGTCGAGTTGTCGGAGATCGCCCGCGACGCCGCACCGCACGCCTTCGATACCGACATCCTGCTGTTCTTCCGCGCGGCCGGCAACACCGCCGATCCGATCGGCCCCTCCTGGGTGGAAGAGGCGATGCGCGATATCACAGCGCTGGGCAGCGCCTCGGTGCTGATCTACATCACCGCGATCAGCATCATCTATCTCGGCATGTCCAGGCGCTGGGGACCGGCGCTGTTCGTATTCGTCTCGGTCGCCGGCGGCCAGGTGCTGTCGAGCCTGCTCAAGCTCGGCATCGACCGCCCCAGGCCCGACCTCGTGCCGCATCTGGCGCAGGTGCACACGATGAGCTTTCCAAGCGGCCACGCCATGCTATCGGCGGTCACCTATCTGACGCTGGGGGCGCTGCTGGCACGCTTCCTGCCCGGGCGGGCGGCGACGGTCTTCGTCTTTGCCATCGGCATCCTGACCACGCTCATGGTCGGCATCAGCCGCGTCTATCTCGGCGTGCACTGGCCTTCGGACGTGCTAGCGGGCTGGTGCGCGGGCTTTGCCTGGGCGACTTTGTGCTGGCTGATCAGCCGCCGCTTCATGCGGCCGGCCGAGGCCGATGAATGATATGGGGCTCAGGCATCAATAATGATGCTTGAAACATCATCATGAATGTATGATACATTCGTGATGCGGATCGAGACGGGACCACCTCAGTGATCACAGCCGCACAGATGCGCGCCGCAAGAGCGCTGGCAGGCATCGACCAGAAGACGCTCGCCGAAATGGCCGGTGTCTCGGTGCCGACGATCCAGCGCATGGAAGCAAGCGAGGGCGTGGTGCGTGGCGTGGTCGATACGCTGACCAAGGTCATCCAGGCGATCGAAGATGCCGGGGTGGAACTGATCGGCGAGAGCGAGACCGGCGGTCGGGGCGTGCGCCTGAAGAAGAAGGCGTGAAGCTTCCGGCTATCCGCATGATGTAGTCGCGACGGCGACCGCCGACAGTCTTGCCGACGAAGCCGCCGCGTTTCCAGTGGTGCGGATGATGAATGCAGGCGGCAATCCAAGGCGATACGGATCAGGGAAGCACGGGCAACCGACTTTCGCGGAACTGTTCACGCCCAAGCTGGTGACTGTTTTCCGCGAGGGCTATGGCGCGCTGCAGTTCAAGGCCGACGCGATTTCGGGGCTGACGGTGGCAATCGTGGCTCTGCCATTATCGATGGCAATCGCCATCGCATCGGGTGTGTCGCCTGACAAAGGGCTGTTCACGGCAATCGTCGGCGGCTTCATAGTCTCGGCTCTCGGCGGCAGCCGCTTCCAGATCGGTGGTCCGGCAGGCGCCTTCATCGTTCTGGTGGCGGCAACGGTGGCGCGCGAAGGCGTGGACGGGCTGATCCTCGCCACTGTCATGGCTGGGGTGTTCCTGGCGGCGATCGGCTATCTCCGGCTCGGAACCTACATCAAGTTCATTCCCTATCCGGTGACGGTGGGTTTCACCGCAGGCATCGCCGTGATCATCTTCGCCAGCCAGATCAGCGAGATGTTCGGACTGACGCTCAGCGGCAAGGAACCGGGTCCGCTTGTGCCGAAGTTGATGGCACTGGTTGATGCGATGGGCACGCTCAACATCGCGGCCCTGGCGATTACGGTGCTGACCATTGGCACCATCCTGATGCTCAAACGCTGGCGCCCCGGCTGGCCGGGCATGCTGATCGCGGTCGGCGTCGCTTCCATGGCCGTTGCCCTGCTGGACCTGCCGGTAGAAACCATCGGCACGCGTTTCGGTGGCATTCCGCGCGGCCTGCCCTGGCCTGCCCTGCCCAGCTTCGGTGTGGACAAGGCGATTGCGGTACTGCCGGACGCGCTTGCCTTCGCGCTGCTCGGCGCGATCGAGTCACTGCTGTCCGCCGTCGTTGCCGACGGCATGACCGGCAGGCGGCATCGCTCGAACTGCGAACTGGTGGCACAAGGCTTTGCCAATATCGGTGCCGCGCTGTTTGGAGGCATCTGCGTGACCGGTACGATTGCCCGAACGGCAACCAATGTGCGGGCGGGCGCGCACGGCCCGGTATCAGGCATTCTGCATTCGCTGTTCTTGCTCGCCTTCATGCTGGTAGCCGCACCGCTTGCCGCCTACATCCCGCTCGCAGCTCTCGCCGGTGTGCTGGCGGTCGTGGCCTGGAACATGATCGAAAAGCAGGCCTTCGCGACACTGATCCGCTCGTCATGGGGGGACGCGCTGGTGCTGATGGTCACATTCCTGCTGGTGGTGTTCCGCGACCTGACCGAAGGCATCGTCGTCGGCTTCGCGCTCGGTTCGATCCTGTTCATCGACCGCATGGCAAAAAGCATCGCGGTGGAGAGCGATCAGCCACTGGTGCAGGAGGATGTCGCCGACGCCACCAATGGCAGCCGCCACGCCTATGAGGCGAGCGATGCGGGCGATGCCGACACCGTCATCTACCGTATCTCGGGCGCGTTCTTCTTTGGCGCGGCCTCGACGGTGGGGGCTGTGCTCGACCGCATCGCCGACCAGCGCAAGAATTTCATTCTCGACTGCTCGGGCGTGCCGTTTCTCGATTCCACCGCAGCGAACGTGCTCGAAGGCGCCGCACGCAAGGCACGGCAGGCAGGTGTCCGCTTCTTCATCACAGGAGCATCGCCGCAGACGCGACGGATGCTGATCAACCACGGCGTCAAGCATCCCGCCGTCAGTTACGCCGCCTCAGTGCGGGACGCACTCGACCTGCTCAAGCCCGGGAAGACCAGCACCCTGGAGCGTTAAGCAAATTTGCGCTGGGCGTCGAGGGCGAGGCCGAGACCGACGGAGCCGAAGGCGTCACCCTGTACGATCTGGGCGCCCGGCACCAGCGCCAGGATGCTTTCGCGCGCCAGCGGGATGGCGGTCGAGCCGCCGGTCAGGAACACGGCGGTGATGTCCTTGGCGCCGACCTGCGCTTCGGCAAGAGTGTCGGCGACGGTCGCGGTAACGCGCTCGACGGCACCGCGGATAGTGTCTTCCAAGCCTTGCCTGGTCAGCGACGCCGTGAACTTGGCGCCCGGCAGGGCGACGTCGATGGCGGTTTCGGTCGCATCGGTCAGCTCGATCTTGGCCTTTTCGACCTTGGTCGCCAGCGCGTGACCGAAACGCTGATCGACGACCTCGATCATCCTGTCGATAAGATCGGGACGCTCGGCCTCGAAGCGGATTGCGCGCAAGTCGAGCATCGCCTTGGGCGTGTAGAGCAGGTTGATGCGCTGCCAGGTGGCGAGGTCGATGAAATAGCCCGCCGGCAGGTTGCGTTTGCCGTCCTTGGTCGGCGTGAGGTAGCCGAGTTCGGGCATGACGTGGGCAATCGACAGCAGGCGGTCGAAATCAGTACCGCCGATATGGACACCGCGATTGGCCAGGATGTCGGCCTTGCGGTCGCCGGAAGTGGCGCGCTCGGGCGAGACGCGGACGATGGAGAAGTCGGAGGTGCCGCCGCCCATGTCGACGATCAGCGCCAGTTCCTCGCGCGTCACCGTGCGCTCATAGTCGAGTGCGGCGGCGATCGGCTCGAACTGGAAATCGATGTGCTTGAAGCCCTGGGCGCGGGCGGCTTTTTCGAGCTCGCTCTGGGCAGCCGCGTCGGCCTCGGGATTGTCGTCGACGAACTGCACCGGACGGCCGAGCACGACGTTTTCGACCGGTTCGCCGACGTGGTTCTCCAGGCGGTCCTTGAGATGGCCGACGAACATGCCGACGATGTCGGTGAAGGCGATGTAACGCGCCTTGATGCGCGTCTTCTCATGCACCAGCGAGGAGCCGAGCACGCTCTTCAGCGCGCGCATCAGGCGGCCTTCGGCGCCGTCGGTGTATTCGCCGATGGCGCGGCGACCAAGGGCCGTCTGGTTGTCCTCGAAGTTGAAGAAGATGGCCGACGGCAGCGTGACGTTTTCACCCTCGAGCGCAACGAGGCGCGGACGGCCGTTCTCGATAACGCCGACGGTCGAATTGGAAGTGCCGAAGTCTATGCCGCCGAAAGCCGGTCGCATCACCTAGTCCTGAATTTTGTGCATGAACGGGCGACCCCATGCGTCTGCCGGGCCGCAATCGGACCGTGCGCCTACACGACGGGGGGACGAATGTCGATCTCTCCAGGGCATTTTCTGAGCGTACAGGGCAAATTCCTGAAAAATGTGAACGCTGGCCCAATCCCCGCGGCATTCCATGGATACCGCTTTCGTGCGATAGCGCGACCATTCAATCCTGCCTGGATTCCGCCATGACCCTTACAGGTTTTCTTGCCTATAGCGGTGCGCTCGCCATCGCTGCCGCCATTCCTGGTCCGGGCGTGACGGCGCTGGTGGCGCGCGCGCTCGGCTCGGGCTTCCGCTCGTCGTTGGCCATGTCGCTCGGGATCGTGCTCGGCGATCTCACCTATCTCACCGCCGTAGCGCTTGGCCTTGCCTTTGTCGCCCAGTCCTTCGGCATGGTGTTCCTGGCGATCAAGTGGCTCGGCGTCGCCTATCTCGCCTGGCTCGCCTGGAATTTCTGGACCAGCGGCATCACGCCGGAGACGGTCGAGGCAAGGAACGGCAAGGGCGGACTGTTCTCGAGCTTCCTCGCCGGGCTGACGGTGACCTTGGGCAATCCCAAGTCGATGATCTTCTACATGGCGATCATGCCGACGGTCGTCGACCTGCATGCGTTGACGCTGGGCGACTACGGCATTCTCGTCGCTGTCACGATCGTCGTGCTGCTGATCGTGCTGGTGCCCTACCTGGCGCTGGCTTCGCAGGCGCGCTGGTTCCTCAAGACGCCGCGCGCGCTCAAGCTGCTCAACCGCACCGCAGCCGGTTTCATGGTTGGTGCCGCCGCTGCCATCGCGGTCCGCCAGTAGACAGGCGGACTGGAATTTCATTCCTACAAATCAAGGCCCACGGAAACATGTTTCCGTGGGCCTTGCCTAATCAGCACGGCACCCACTCGGAATTTGCCCTGCGACCCCCTATCTTCGCAGTTCACATCTCAGGCAATCCTAGGGAGCGAAATCGATGAACAAGCCCGTTACCTCCACGCGCGTACCAGGTCGCGGACGCGTCTATGGCTCCATCACCGAAACCATCGGCGACACGCCGCTGGTACGGCTCGACAAGTTCGCCAGGGAGAAGGGCGTCGTCGCGAACCTGATCGCCAAGCTGGAGTTCTTCAACCCGATCGCGTCGGTCAAGGACCGCATCGGCGTCGCCATGGTCGAGGCGCTGGAAGCCGCCGGCCGCATCGAGCCGGGCAAAAGCACGCTGATCGAACCGACGTCGGGCAATACCGGCATCGCGCTTGCCTTTGCCGCCGCCGCCAAAGGCTACAAGCTGATCCTGACCATGCCGGAGACGATGTCGATCGAGCGCCGCAAGATGCTGGCGCTGCTCGGTGCCGAACTGGTGCTGACCGAAGGCGCCAAGGGCATGAAGGGCGCAATTGCCAAGGCCGAGGAGCTGGTGCAGACAATTCCCAACGCGATCATTCCGCAGCAGTTCGAAAACCCGGCCAATCCCGAGATCCATCGCCAGACGACGGCCGAGGAGATCTGGAACGACACGCAGGGGTCGATCGACATCTTCGTTGCCGGCATCGGCACCGGCGGCACGATCACCGGCGTCGGCCAGGTGATCAAGGCCCGCAAGCCTTCGCTGCATGTCGTGGCAGTCGAGCCCGAGGGTTCGCCGGTGCTGTCGGGCGGCCAGCCCGGCCCGCACAAGATTCAGGGCATCGGCGCCGGCTTCGCGCCCAAAGTGCTCGACACGACCGTCTATGACGAGATCATCAAGGTTTCGAACGAGGATGCGGTGGCAAACGCCCGCCTCGTCGCGCGTCTCGAAGGCGTGCCGGTCGGCATCTCCTCGGGTGCAGCGCTGCAGGCGGCAGTGATCGTCGGCTCGCGGCCGGAGAATGCCGGCAAGAACATCGTTGTGGTAATCCCGTCCTTTGCGGAGCGGTATCTGTCGACGGTGCTGTTCGAAGGGCTGGGCGGCTGAGGACGAAGCGTAGGTTTGCTGTGAACAATTGAGGCTTGGCATTTGACCTCCTCCCGCTAACATGCCCGCAAGTCGGCGCAGACCAGAGCGCGGGCGCGTCAATCGGAGGAGAGATACATGCTGCATCTGAAGTCGAAGCTATTTGCTGCCGGCGCCGTGGCCATCGGTGTCGCCCTGGCCGCAGTTCCGGCCAAGGCGGAACAGTTCATCAACGTGCTGACCGGAGGCACTTCGGGCGTGTATTATCCGCTCGGTGTCGCGTTGTCGGAAATCTACGGCAAGAGCATCAAGGACGTGCGCACTCAGGTGCAGGCAACCAAGGCGTCGGTGGAGAACTTGAACCTTCTGCAGCAGGGCAAGGGCGAAATAGGCTTCGCACTCGGCGATTCCGTCAAGGCGGCCTGGGAAGGCGACACCGAGGCAGGCTTCAGCAAGAAGCTCGACAAGCTGCGGGCGATCGCCGCCATCTATCCGAACTATGTGCAGATCGTGGCCGCCAAGGAATCCGGAATCAGCAGCTTCACCGACCTGAAAGGCAAGAGCCTTTCCGTCGGCGCCCCCAAGTCGGGCACAGAGCTCAATGCTCGCGCCATCTTCGGAGCGCTCGGCATGAGCTACCAGGACCTCGGCAAGACCGAATACCTGCCGTTTGGCGAGTCGGTCGAGTTGATCAAGAACCGGCAGCTCGACGCCACCTTGCAGTCTGCCGGACTTGGCGTCGCGTCGATCAAAGACCTTGCGGTGTCGTTGCCGATCACCGTCGTGGCGGTGCCGGCCGACGTCGCCGAGAAGCTGGGCGCACCATTCCAGGCAGCCACGATTCCGGCGGGCACATATGAAGGCCAGTCGGCCGACGTGCCGACGCTGGCGATCACCAACATCCTCGTGACGAATTCCGACGTGTCGGACGACCTCGCTTATGAAATGACCAAGCAGTTGTTCGACAATCTCGACCAGATGACAGCAGCCCATGCCGCGGCGAAGGCGATCTCCGCCGATAGCGCCGCCAAGGGCCTGCCCATCCCGCTGCATCCGGGCGCGGAACGCTATTACAAGGAAAAGGGCCTGATGTAGGCCCGGCCCACGCACAGGCCTGATCCAGCTGGGCGGCACCTTGCCGCCCTAACTTCCAACATAGCCCTTGCCGGAGCCAGCGATGTCGCGACCCGACGTCTCCCCGCCCGCAGCCGATTTCCATGACCCGACCGGCAGCGGCTTTGCCAAGACACCCGAAGGCCGGCTGCTGTTTTGGACGGCGGTTGCCTTCTCGCTGTTCCAGATCGCCACGGCGGCCCATGTGCTGAGCGTGCCGAGCCAGGTCCTGCGGGCGACCCATGTCGCCTTCCTGCTGCTGTTGGCCTTTCCACTGGTGGCGACGGCGCGCGGCGCCGGTGCGACCGGCAAGGCGCTGGCCTGGGGGCTCGCCTTCCTCGGCGTTGCGGTGGCGACCTACCAGTTCATCGAATATGAACCGTTGATCCTGAGGGCCGGCGACCTGAACCAGGTCGACCTGGTCTTCGGCGTGATCGCCCTGGCAACCGTATTCCTCGCCGCCTATGCGATGATGGGACCGGCATTGCCGATCATTTCGGGAAGCTTCCTTCTTTACGCGTTGTTCGGCCAGTACCTGCCGTCGCCGTTGAACCATCGCGGCTACGACTTCTCGCAAGTCATCGACCAGCTGGCCTACGGCACCGAGGGTATCTACGGTATTCCGATCTACGTCTCGGCGACCTACATCTTCCTGTTCATCCTGTTCGGCTCGTTCCTCGAACGCGCGGGCATGATCAAGCTGTTCACCGACATCTCGCTGGGCTGCGTCGGGCACGCGCGCGGTGGCGCCGCCAAGGTAGCGGTAATCGCTTCGGGCATGATGGGCACGATTTCCGGTTCTGGCGTGGCCAATGTGGTGACCACCGGGCAGTTCACGATCCCACTGATGAAGCGGTTCGGCTACCGCCCTGCCTTTGCCGGCGGCGTCGAGGCGACCGCGTCGATGGGTGGGCAGATCATGCCGCCGGTGATGGGCGCGGTGGCTTTCATCATGGCCGAGACGCTGGGCGTGGAGTACTACGAGGTGGTGAAGGCAGCGCTCATTCCGGCCCTGCTGTATTTTGCCTCAGCATTCTGGATGGTGCATCTCGAAGCGGGCAAGCACGGGCTGCACGGGCTGCCGCGGGCGGACCTGCCCTCGCCGATCCGCGCGCTGCGCGAAGGCTGGTTCCTTATCCTGCCGCTGGCGGTGCTGATCTACCTGCTGTTTTCCGGGTATACGCCGCTGTATGCCGGAACCATCGGCCTGGCGATGACGGTTCTGCTGATCCTCGGCGGTTCGGTGGCGCTGCGGCTGCCTTCAATGGTCATCCGGATGGTCTTCTGGATCGGGCTTGGCCTGGTGGCAGCGAGCTTCTTTCGCATCGGCATCGGCGCGATCCTTGTTGCGGCAGCGGCCCTGATCGCCGTCAACGCCTTCGTCAGCGGCGGCCGCGACACGCTGATCTCGTGCCGCGACGCCCTTGCGGAAGGCGCCAGGACGGCGCTGCCGGTGGGCGTCGCCTGCGCCGTCGTCGGCGTCATCATCGGCACGATGACGCTGACCGGAGTCGCGACAACCTTCGGCGCGTTCATCGTTTCGGTGGGCGAATCGAGCCTGTTCCTGTCGCTGGTCCTGACGATGGTGACCTGCATCGTGCTTGGCATGGGCATTCCAACCATCCCGAACTACATCATCACCTCGTCAATCGCCGGGCCAGCCCTGCTCGAACTGGGCGTGCCGCTTCTGGTCAGCCACATGTTCGTGTTCTACTTCGGTATCCTGGCCGACTTGACGCCACCGGTGGCGCTTGCCTGTTTTGCTGCGGCGCCAATCGCGCGCGAGAGCGGACTGAAGATCTCGTTCGAGGCCATCAAGGTCGCAGCAGCAGGCTTCGTCATTCCGTTCATGGCGGTCTACACTCCCTCGCTCATGCTTCAGGAAGGCGGGCCGATGGCAGCCGCCATCGGTTACTGGCCGGCAGTCGCCTACATCGTCTTCAAGACCGGGTTGGCCATCGCCCTCTGGGGCGCCGCAGTCGTCGGCTTCCTGCGCAGGCGCATGGTCGCATGGGAACGCCTGCTGGCGACCGCAGCGGCCTTCACCTTGGTCGCCGCCCTGCCGATGACGGACGAAATCGGTTTCGCGCTTGCGGCCGTGATCATAGGGCTTCACTGGCTGCGCACGCGCGGACAGCCCGAAGCTGGAGCGGCAGCAGGGAGCAACAAGGCCTGACCGTGGGCTTGTGCATAGTCGCCGGCTCAAAGGCGGCCGCGCTCGCGGTGGCCGCCTTCACGCTGAGCTGGACACATTCGGTGGAAAAACTGCGCTGGGAAGAAGACTGGCGCGTGAGCGACGGTAAACTCCAGATCGTTGGCGCCCGCGTGCAGGGCTCGGGCGCCGGCATGGACCCGCCCGAAGGCGCTGTCTTCGACAACGGCTGGTGGCGCTACACACCGAAGGTCGGCCCACAGGAAGTGCTGGTGCTGGCCGCATCGGGCGCCACCGGCGACGGCTGGCTGCTCTGCTCCAGTGAAGGCTGCCTGACGCTTGGCGAAGACGCCGAAGCGACGGTAATGCTGCGCGCCTGCGACCCCGCGCTCAGCCGCTGACCTGCCCGCGGCGTGAAGCTGCGTCGCCTCTGCGGCGCTTGAGGAACCGGCGCACGGCCTGGTCGGGTTCGAGGCCGATGGCGAGTTCATAGGCCTTGTCGGCTTCGGCGAGATTGCCTGAGAGCGTCAGCAATTCGGCACGCGCCGCCCAATAGGGCTGGTACTCGTTGAGCCTGGCGTCGTCGATGGCGTCGAGCAGGGCCAGACCTTGTTCGGGCGCGCCGGCATAGGCGACAGCCACCGCGTGGTTGACGGCAACGACCGGCGAGGCCGAGAGCGTCATCAGCCCGGCATAAAGGGTGGCGATCGCCGCCCAGTCGGTGCGGCCGGCAAAACGGCGCGCGGCATGGGCCGACTGGATGGCCGCCTCGATCTGGTAGCGGCCGATGCCTCCGAAGGCGCCGGCGCGCTGCAGCAATGCATCGGCCTCGCCGATCAGGCCAGCATCCCACAACAAGGTGTCCTGCTCGCCGAGCGGCACAAACTCGCCCAGCGGGTTACGGCGGGCCGGCCGGCGCGCCTCGGCATGCAGCATCAGGGACAGCAGGCAGAGCGCCTCCGGTTCGTCCGGCAGCAGGTCGACCACCAGCCGGCCGAGCCAGATGGCTTCGGAAGCGAGGTTGCGGCGGCGGGATTCGGCACCGCTGGCGTCGGTCCAGCCTTCGGCGAATGCTGCGTAGATCGCTTCCAGAACGGCCAGCAGCCTTTCGCCGAGCTCGGCCTTTTCGGGAATGCGGAACGGGATGCCGGCATGCTTGATACGCGACTTCGCCCGCACCAGCCGCTGACTCATCGTCGAGGGCGAGACGAGGAAGGCCGAGGCGATGGTGGCGGCATCGAAGCCGAGGATCGTCTGCAGGATCAACGGGGCACGCACGCCGGCGTCGATCGCCGGATGGGCGCAGGCGAAGATCAGGCCAAGCCGGTCGTCGGGACATTTCTCGCGCGCCATCTCCTGTTCCAGTTCTTCGCCAATGAGCCTGAGATGGGCCTGGCCCGCTTCGCCGGTCATGCGCCGACGCCGCTGGTCGATGGACCGTCGCCGCGCCACCGTCAGCAGCCAGGCCTCGGGATGGTCCGGCACGCCGGTCTCTGGCCATCTGGACAAGGCCGCGGCGAACGCGTCGGCAAGCGCGTCCTCGGCACCGGCGACATCGCGGGTGCGCGCCGCCAGCCAGGCAACGAGCCTGCCGTAGCTCTGGCGGGCAGCGGCTTCCGCCGCCGCCCGCGCCTGTTCGGCGCCCTGAGCCATGCTAATGGGGAGCCATGCTAGCGGGTTGGCCAGATCGGGCGGACCTCGACGATGCCGTAATTGGCGCTTGGGCAACGCGCCGCCCAGCCGAGCGCGGCGTCAAGGTCCGGCGCCTCGATGATGTAGAAACCGCCGAGCTGCTCCTTGGTCGTGGCGAAAGGGCCGTCGAGCACTTCGGTCTTGCCGTCGCGGACACGGACTGTCGTCGCCGAAGACGCGCCGCGCAGACGCTCGCCCGACACCATGGCTCCGGCTTTGATCAGCGCTTCATTGTAGGCCATGTAGGGCGCGCTCATCTTCTCCTGGTCTTCCGGGCTCGCCGCCGCAAAGGGCGTGTCGTCGTGATGAAGCAGAAGCATGTACTGCATTGTGGTCTCCTGTTGTTCCAGGCCGCGTCGTCGCGGGCCGAACGGAAGTCGCGCCACCTCGACGGATTTCGACAGGCTAGCAGAGTTTTTTTCGGCCGCGCGCCGGTCGAATGCGAAAATCGATCCCGATTAAGGGGATCATGCAGCGCAGCAGGGCCGTAGCGGCTGGACCGGCGAAAAATCGATCCTGGCAAGCGCCTGCCCGCCTTGAGCAGGATGTCGGCGGCATGTCATATCCGAGCGCCGGGGAAGAACGGCTGGGGGCAGAAATGTACAGGCTTTACACACGCGCCGGCAGCGGCGGCTTTGTCGTCGAGGCGGCTTTCGCCCTGGCGGGTGTGCCATTCGAGCGCATCGAGGTGGTCAAGGGCGTCGAGCCCCCATCAGAGTTCCGCAAGATCAGCCCGCTTGGCCAGGTGCCGGCGCTGGTGCTGCCCGACGGACAGGCGATGACGGAGTCCGCTGCGATGTGCCAGCTGATCGCCGAACGCCATCCCTACGCCCGGCTGGCACCGTCAGTGGATGCGTCTGGGCGCGCCGACTTCCTGCGCTGGATGGCCTTCCTGACATCGGTGACCTATCCGGCGCTGCTGCGCGAATATTACGCTCATCGCTATACCACGGACGCTCATGGCATCGAGGCGGTGAAGGCAGCCGCAATCGCAGAGGCGGAGCGCAGCTTCGGCGTTGTCGAGGCGGCACTGCAAGACCGGGACTGGCTCGCCGGCACGCATATGTCGATCGCCGACGTCTATCTGCTGATGCTGGCGTACTGGCACCCGGAGCCGGCCAAGCTCGCTCTGGCCTGGCCGAACATCGCGCGCTTGTGCACGGTTCTCAAGGAGGATGCCGTGCTGAAGGAGCTGAACGCCAGCCACGCCATGTGGTGAAGGCGGAACGGCCCGTATGAACGGGCCGATCGGCAAGGCGCCCGCATCCGCAAAGAAGCAGCGCGCCGGTTCGTCATCGTGTCTTGAAGAGCTCGTCTTGAAACAGGCCGGCATTGCGCCGCCGGCGTAGCGAGCAAGCCTTACAGGCGCGTGGCGATGATTGCCCGGCGTTCGCCGCGCAAGGTGGTCGAGCGATGATCGCTGGTCGGCCGCGCGATGCGGCTTTCGTGACGTCCGGTAACGGTCATGATCAGTGGAACGTCACGCGCGACTGAAGCGAGCCGGAGCGGCGCGCGCAGGCAGGTCCCGGGCCGCGCATGTAGTGACGCTCGGGGCGGTAGGTCGGGGCGATGAATTCGCGAAACGCCACAGCGGCGTAAGTGAGGTGGTTCCAGATAGCCATTGTTCTTATCCCTGTCCGCCCGGGGCTCGTCCCGAAACGTGAAAGCGATCATAGCCGGCGGGTGTGAATCTTCGGTGAACGCGATGTTAATCTTCGTGTGAAAATGCGCCCGATCAGGGCTGAATCATGTTTTTTTCTAGGCATTTAGACCGGATCGGGCGGCATTGATTAAGATGTGTCTTTTGCGTCACCGATGTAACGACCAATTGCCGCGAAATTATCCACAGGTTTCGCGGCGCGGTTACATCGCCAGGGGCTGTCAGCGGCGTGGCTGCGACGGATCGGGCGTCAGGAGAGGAACAGCTTCTCGAAAGCCTTGCGTCCCGGCGGGGTGAATTCGACGACGCGGCTGCCTGTTGGGCGGCGCGCCCATTTCTCAGCGAGGATCTTGTCGAGGATCGCAGTGCCGAGCGATCCCGCCAGATGCGAACGCCTGACGCTCCAGTCGAGGCAGGCGCGGCACATCGGCCGGCGCGAGGCGCCGAGCGTCGCGGTATCGATGCCGATGGCGGCGAAGAAACCCTGGCCCGCCGGGCCGAGCCTGATCTCCTCGTCGTCGCGGACGATGATCTCTTGGGCAATGAGGCGGTCGAACATCGCCACTGCATGGTCTCCGGCGAGATGGTCGTAGCAGACGCGGGCTTCGCGCATCGACTTGTCGCGTGGGCCCGGACGCGCGCGCCTGGGCCCGGAATGGGCGGCGACGCCGCTGATCGCCTCGATCATGTTGGCGACCTCGGCACCTGACAACGCGTAGTAGCGATGCCTGCCCTGGCTCGCCACCGTCAGCAGCTTGCCGTCCATCAACTTGGCGAGATGCGAACTGGCCGTCGGCAGCGACACGCCGGCTTCAAGCGCCAGCTCGCTGGCTGTCAGCGCGCCGCCATCCATCAGCGCGGTCAGCATGTTGGCGCGCGCCGGGTCGCCGACAAGGCTGGCGATGCGGGCGATATCGGGACCTTCTTTCATGGCGCTTCTACCTCCATGGTTCGATGCTAGTCGAAGCATTCTCGCCAGGCAAGGCGTAGTCTCCGACCAGACAGAGGAGTGAGCCATGACGACGAGAAGCGAATTCGCCACCACGCCGAGACGCCTGCCGCTGGATGCGCTCAGCCGGGTGCTGGCGTTCCTGTTCCGCGGCTACGACAGGCATCTGCAACGGCTCGACCTTTCCCAACTGACCGACGAACAGCTCGACGACATCGGGCTCAGCCGCCGCGAGGCGACACGTGAAGCCGCAAAACCCTTCTGGCGCTAGCACGCGACCTCGGCCCGATGCTTCGACGCCGGCCGAACCATTGCCAACACTTCCGGAGACAAAGATGACCATCACCTGCTTCATCCGCTACGAGATCGACCCGTTCGGCAAAGCGGCTTTCGAGGCCTATGCCCGCAACTGGGGCCAGGCGATCCCGCGCTGCGGAGCAGACCTCGTCGGCTACTTCGCCCCACATGAGGGTTCGGCGACGACGGCCTACGGCGTCTACAACATCGACAACCTGGCGGCCTACGAAGCCTATCGGGCACGGCTCGCCGCCGACCCGCTGGGGCGTGAGAACTATGAATTTGCGCGCCGCGAAAAGTTCATCCTCAAGGAGGATCGCATCTTTCTGAAGCTGGCGTCGGGGCCGCATGCGCCACTGGTGAAGCCATGATCGCCGTGATCTTCGAGGTGGAGCCGGCGGAGGGCCGGCGCGACGCCTATCTCGGCATCGCCGCCGACCTCCGTCCGCTGCTCCAGAGCATCGACGGCTTCCTGTCGATCGAGCGGTTCCAGAGCCTGGCCGATCCGAAGCAGCTTTTGTCGCTGTCGTTCTGGCGCGACGAGGAAGCGGTGGAGGCCTGGCGCAACACCGAGGAACACAGGCAGGCGCAGATGGCAGGGCGCGGCGGTGTGTTTTCAGGCTACAGGCTGCGCATTGCCCATGTCGTGCGCGATTACGGGCTGAACGAGCGGGCGGAAGCGCCGGGGGATAGTCGGGACGTGCATGGGTAGGTCAGGCTCCTTCGCGCCCCCTCTATCCATGACCGAATACGCTACCCCTAATCGCCTGCAGGACCTTCTCCCCGTAAGGAGGGGATACGGCCGCAACGCCGACGGCCCCTCCCCCCCCCCTTCCTTCACGGGGAAAGGGTGATGGGCAACGCCCAGGCATCACGCATTGCCGATCAGCACACCCGCCGCGAAGACCAGCGCGCCGCCGAGCACGACCTGGAAGGCCGCGCGCAGGAACGGCGTCTCCATGAAGCGGTTCTGGATGAAGGCTATGGCCCAGAGCTCGAAGAAGACAATGATGGCGGCGACCGTTGTGGCGGTCCAGAAATGCGGGATGAGATAGGGCAGAGCGTGGCCGAGGCCACCCACTGATGTCATGATGCCCGAGGCGAGGCCACGCTTGAGCGGCGAGCCGCGACCGGACAGTTTGCCATCATCATGGGCGGCTTCGGTGAACCCCATCGAGATGCCGGCGCCGACCGAGGCGGACAGGCCGATGAGGAAGGTCTGCCAGGTGTCCTGGGTGGCGAAGGCGGCGGCGAAGATCGGCGCCAGCGTCGACACCGATCCGTCCATCAGCCCGGCTAGGCCCGGCTGGACATAGGTCAGGATGAACTGGCGACGTTCGCCAGCCAGCTCCTCGTCCTTGACGTCCTTGGGCACCAGCTTGTCGCCGAGACGCTGGGCGAGCGTTTCGTGCCCCTGCTCCGCCGCGGCAAGATCGCCGAGCAGCTTGCGGGTCGAGGCGTCGCTCGTCCGCTTCATCGCCTCGATGTAGAAGCGGTAGGCTTGGCGTTCCATGTCCTCTGCCTGGTCTCGGACCTTGTCGATGCCGAGAGGACGCACCAGCCAGTCCGGCTTGCGCTCGTAATAGCCGCGGACATGCTCGCGGCGGATCAACGGTATGCGCTCGCCGAAACGGGCCCGATGCAGTTCGATGAGTGCGGCGCGGTGGCCGTCCTCCTCCTCGGCCATGGCGTCGAACACCTTGGCCGATTGCGGAAACGCGTCGCGCAAGCCGTCGGCATAGGCGCGGTAAATGCGGCCGTCATCCTCCTCCGACGAAATGGCGAGAGCCAGGATCTCCTGCTCGGACAAGGAATCGAAGGCGCGGCGGCCGAAGCCGAAGACACGGGACAACATCTGCGAATCTTCCAGTTTAGAATGATTCTAAACTAGGTGTTCGACGCCTCCCGGTCAATGCGCGCTTACCCCAGGTATGATCTATTGCCGCATGCCAAATCAGGTGCGACAGCGCGCCTTGTTATAGGGGAATGTGTGGCTATATAGCCTAATCTCACCTGATAGAAGGAATGCACAATGGCGGCCAAGCAGCAGGCGCATCACATCGACCCCAAGCCCGTGCTCGAGCTGATCGCCAGCATCGAAGCAGACCTCGCCCGCCTCAAGGGCATGCTCGAACCGCAGCCGGAACAGTTCGACCCGGCCAACCCGCACAACAAGACCTGCGACGGCAAGCTGACGCCCGACGGCGTCGAATGCTGCTACCGCATGTTCGACGAGGGCAAGTCGCGCTACTCGGTGTCCCAGGCGATGAAGATCTCGTTCGCGGCGGCGACGCACAGGTTCAATGCGTGGCGCAAGGCTGGTGGCGAGAAGCGGGTCAGGTCGCTGATGGGGTGAGGAGTGTTGGCCGCAGGCCAAGAAAAGCCAACGATCTGGCTTTTCCAACGACGAACGCCCGGAGCCATAGCGGAGGGCCAAGTCTCTTCGCCAAGCACCCCTCTCCGGGCGCTACACGGCCACCTCTCCCATTTCGTGAGGGAGAGGAATCGCCAACCTCATAGGCGCGGCCTCGCAGACCCGGAGCGCCCCGCCTCTACAAGGCGGCGCCACTACGGCGCCTCATGCCCCGACAGCACCTGCGCGGCGCCTGAGACGGCGTTGCGGAAGGCGTCATCGAAGCCGACGCCTGAAATGCCCCAGCGCGTGGCGGGCGACGCGTCGGCGATGCGCCATTCGGCGACCCAGCCGGCAGGCTTGCTGTTCCAGACGATGGTGCCGACAAGCGCCCGCTCGCCGCCGGCCATGCGGGCCAGGGTGCCGAGGCGCGCCGGATCGGCTTTCGCGAGGGTCGAAGCCGAAAGCCCCGCGTGCATCAACTGTTGCTGCGACGGCAGCAGAAGCGGCAAGGCTGCCTTGTCGGCGGCGCTGACGAGTGCTGCGCGCATGTCTTCATCGCGCGGGGCAATGCTGTCGCTGGCCAGCATGCTGGCCCTCCCCTTCATGTCGAGGGCGCCGATGACGGCGACAAGTTTTGGACGCTTGAGCCAAGGTTTGTGGTCGAACGACTTCAAGAAGGCGTCGAGCTTTGCGCGGTCGAAGACGCAGGTCAGGTCGTGCGGGCGGTCGTAGCTGCCCTGCTCGTCATGAATAGGTGTGCCACTCATGCGGTCGCGGAAGCTGTGGCTGGCGATCAGCTCGCCGGCATGCGCGGCTTGTTTGGCAAGGCGCGGCTCATTGAGCAGCCTGCTGTCGCCGGTGACCCGGACCACGACATTGCGCAGGCAATTGGCAAAACCGATGTCGCGCCGCTCGGGCGCTGTGCCGCTGGTGATCGTGCCAACGGAATAGAGGTCGTCGGCCCTCGCCTGGCCGACGCCAGCGAAAAGCAGCAGGAGCGCTGTCAGCGCGTTGCGTAGTCCGCCACGAAGCATGTGCCGCACCTTCAGCCGGGAGCAGGCAGCCTAGCAGAGCCATGGGCGGCGCAAAAGCTCATGCCACAAGGCAGCTGCCAGACCTTCTCAGTCCAGAGTGCGGCGGAAGCGGAACAGGGCCAGCCCAGCGAATACGGCAACGAACAGGCCGAGAATGCCGACTTCGACGGCGATGGCCGGCAGCTCTGCGCCCTTCAGCATGACGGCGCGGATGATGCGCAGGAAATGCGTCAGCGGCAGGATCTCGCCCAGCGCCTGGGCCCAGCCGGGCATGCCGCGATAGGGGAACATGAAACCCGACAGCAGGATCGACGGCAGGAAGAAGAAGAAGGTCAGCTGCATCGCCTGCATCTGGGTGCGGGCAATCGTCGAGATGGTGTAGCCGAGCAGCACCAGCGCCAGCACGAAGACCAGGATCGCCGACAGAAGCAACGACAGCGAGCCGATGAACGGGATGGCAAACAGCAGCTTGGAGGCGACCAGCACCACCGTCACCTGCACCGCGCCGACGACAAGATAGGGCAAGACCTTGCCGAGCATGATCTCGGCCGGGCTCGCCGGCATGGCGAGCAGATTTTCCATCGTGCCGCGCTCGGTTTCGCGGGTCAGTGCCATCGACGTCATCATCACCATGGTCATCTGCAGGATGACGCCGAGCAGGCCGGGCACGATGTTGTATTGCGAGATGCCCTCGGGATTGTAGCGGCGATGGACGACGACCTCGAGCTGCCCCTTGGCGGTCTCGGCGGAAGACGCTTCCATGCCCTGGGCCCTGAGCAGCGCCTGGTTGGCCACCGTGCCCAGCGTAGACACAGCACCGCTGGAGGCCGAGGGATCGGTGGCGTCGGCCTCGATCAGGATCTGCGGCGCGTCGCCGGCCGCCACCCGGCGGCCGAAATCGGCTGGGATGGTGACGACGAAGGCAACCTCGCCGCTGGCCATCAGCTCCTCGGCCTCGGCGGCGGTATGGGCGATGTGGTCGAAGCGGTAGTAGTTGGTGTTCTGCAGCGCCGAGACCATGGCCCGCGTGTACTGGTCGTTGCTGGTGGCGAGCAGTGCTGCGGGCAGGCTTTTGGGGTCGCTGTTGATGGCGAAGCCGAACAACACCAGCTGCATCAGCGGCACGCCGAGCATCATGGCAAAGGTGATGCGGTCACGCCGCATCTGGATGAATTCCTTGGTCAGCAGCGCACCGAGCCGCGCAAAGGAAAAGAAGCCGTTGGCGGTCATGACATATTGTCCCTGGAAGCGGCCATGAACTGGATGAAGACGTCTTCGAGGCTGGTTTCGCCCGGCGCGACGGTCACGCCTTCGCGGCTGCCGATGTCGGCAAGGGCTGCCTCGAGCTTCTGCCTGTCGGAGCCGACGACATGAAGCGTCGCGCCGAAGGGGGCGACCTGCTCGACGCCGGGCCGGCCTTCAAGCGCGGAGGCGATCTGGTCGAGCCGCGGGCCCGAGACGACGAAAGTTGTCAGCCCGGCATTGCGCACGACCTCCTCGACGGTGCCCGACGCCAGCATCTTGCCATAGGAGATGTAGCTGATGCGGTGGCAGCGCTCGGCCTCGTCCATGTAGTGGGTGGAGACGAGCACGGTGAGCCCGCCGCGCGCCAGGCGGTGGATCTCGTCCCAGAATTCACGCCGCGCCTTGGGGTCGACGCCGGCGGTGGGTTCGTCGAGCAGAAGCAGCTTCGGCTTGTGCATGATACAGGCGGCGAGTGCCAGGCGCTGCTTCCAGCCGCCCGACAGCGTGCCGGCAAGCTGGTTACGGCGCGTGGTCAGACCGAGCTCTTCGAGGGTTCGGGCGACATGCTCCTCGACAGGTCTGAGCTTGTAGAGCCGGGCAACGAATTCGAGGTTCTCGCCGATCGTCAGGTCCTCGTAGAACGAGAACTTCTGCGTCATGTAGCCGACTTCGCGCTTGATCTTGAGGCTGTCGCTGCGCAAGTCGTAGCCCAGCACCTGGCCCTCGCCCTCGTCGGGCGTCAGCAGGCCGCACATGATGCGAATGGTGGTTGTCTTGCCCGAGCCGTTGGGCCCGAGGAAGCCGACGATCTCGCCTTCGGCGACGGTCATGGTGACATGGTCGACGACGGTCTTGTCGCCGAAGCGCTTGACGAGGTTGGTGACTTCGATGGCGTTCATGGGTGCCGTAGACAAGGCAGTAAGTGAATAGGGCAACAGGGCTGCAACGCGCCTGGCCTGCCCTACTGCCTTACTCCCCTGCTCCCTTCTCCAGTGCCACATCGACGATCTGGCCCGGCTGCAGCGCCGAGTTGGCGCCTTCAGGGCGCGCCTCGACGAGGTAGACGAGCTTCTGCCGGTTCTCGAGCGAGTAGATGACCGGCGGGGTGAATTCGGGATCGGGCGAGACGTAGCTGACCTTGGCGGTGAGCCCGTCGGCGCAGCCGTCGCAGCGTACGGCAAGGCGGGTGCCGACATGAACGGAGGAAAACGCGCGCTCCGGGATGAACAAGGTCAGCTTGACCGCGCCGTCGGGCAGCACCGACAGCACCGGCGAGGACGGGCCGGCGGTGTCGCCGGCATTGCGGATGACGTCGTTGATGCGGCCGGCGGCGGGTGCGGTCAGCGTGCGCTTGGACAGCCGCCACTCTGCCTGGCCGAGCGCTGAGCGGGCCTGCTCGACCTGCTTTTCGGCGGCCTTGATCACCTCGCTGCGGGCCGGCAGGCGGCCGACGGCGAGATTGGCTGTGGCCTGTCCAAAGGCCGCCTGGGCGACCTCGAGCTTGGTCGTCGCGTCGTCGAGCTGGGCCTGGGTGGCAATCGAACGTCGGGCGAGATCCTGGGTACGGGTCAGGCTGCGCTGGGCATCGTCGGCCTGGGCCTGGCTGGAGCGCACGGCTGCCTCGAGGGCGGCGATCTCGTCGGGACGCTTGCCGATCTTGAGGTCGGCGAGCTGCGCCTCTGCCTGGGCAAGGGCTGCCTCGGCCTGGGTCACCGCGATCCTGGCGTCGCCGCTTTCCAGCGTGACGACGGGCTTGCCTGCCTCGACGCGGTCGCCGCGGCGGACGGAGACGGTTTCAACCTGCGCCACCTCGATGGGAGCGAGCTGGACATAGTCGCCCTCGACATAACCGACGGCCAGAGGTGCCGGGCCGGCACAGGCCGAAAACAGCTGTGCGGCAAAGGGTATGGAACACAGAACACTCATGGCTTTCCTGCCTTTCGCGCAGCGATGATGACTGCGACGTTTTCCCTGGCGATGCCGATGACCTTGCCGACTTCGGCGGGGCCGATGTCGACCCAGCCCATCCGGCGCAGGACCGCGGCGCGGGCGATGCGGAAGTAGACGACCTGGCCGATCATCATGAAGACGCTGATCCTGACGCGCTCACTCTCGGCCTCCTCGCCGGTGGCGGCGGCCCAGAGGTGACACAGCCTGCGGTGCACCGGCTCAAACACGCCGGTGTAGATACGGTCGAGCGCATCGGTCGGCGTCGACAGCTCGCGCAGCACGAACTGGACGATCTCGCCAGCCTCGGGGCGGGCGACCATGAAACCGACCATGCGCTCTACCGCCGCCTCGATCTGGGACTCGGCCTCTTCGGCGGAGACTACTTGCGGCTGGGCCAGCCCGGTATTGCCGAGCGCCTGGCTGGCGATCGCCTGGATGGTCGCCACGACATGGTCGGCTGCGGCCAGCCTCAGCCCTTCCTTGCCGCCGAAATGATAGGCGATCGAGCCAATATTGGCATTGGCTGCGGTGGCTATCTCGCGCGTCGAGGTGCCGTCGAAGCCCTGGCGGCCAAACAGTTTCAGGGCAGCCATCACCAGGGCCAGGCGGGTGGCGTCGGCTGCGGAGGGATTTTGCGGGGTTTGTGTCTTGCTCATTTCGGCGATTTAATCAATCGATTGATTAAAGTCAAATGAAATGTTGCACCGGCTGTCGGGCCGCGCTTTATTGGCGCCCATGGCCAAGGAAGTCGAACGCAAGTTCCTCGTGAACGGACAGGAGTGGCGAAGCCTTGTCGAAGGCAGGATCCGCATCCGCCAGTTCTATCTCGCCTCGAATACGGGCCGCTCCGTGCGGCTGCGCATCTCCGATGGCGAAGTGGCGACGCTGACGCTGAAATTCGGCTCCAGGGGTCGCGTGCGCGACGAATTCGAGTATCAGGTGCCCCTCGCCGAGGCCGAGGAGATGATGGATTTTGCCATCGGCCGTGTCATCGAGAAGACACGTCACCATGTTAGCCATCGTGGCCGCCTCTATGAGATCGACGTTTTCGGAGGCGAACTGAGGGGGCTGATCATCGCGGAACTCGAGACGCCGGAGGATGTTCCGGCATCCGAACTACCGGCTTGGCTCGGCCGCGAGGTGACCGGCGATCCGCGCTACTACAATGCGTCGCTTGCCCACAGCGACGACGTCCCGGAGGCCGTTGCATGAGCTTTCGCATCGATCCGCGCCTGGCGCTTACCGGCGAGGTCCGCCGTATCGCCGGCGAAGAGATCGAGAAGATCGCCGCCCATCTGGTCACCGCCCGCGACAATCCCGACAAGGCGCTGCACAAGGCGCGCAGGCGGCTCAAGGCGCTGCGCGCGCTGCTGCACCTGGTGTGGCCGGGCGACGAGGCCTTCTGCCGCGCGGAGAACGACCGCTACCGCGCCATCTCGGCCTCGATCGCGGCACCACGGCAGGCGACCGCGCTGATCGAAACCATCGACCGGCTGGCTGAGGATTTCGCCGAGTACGCCGCAGACGCCGGGCTGATCGCAATCCGCGCCATGCTGGTGCGCCATCGCGCGCAGGCAGCCCATGGCGATGCAGGCCTGGACGCCGTACTCGACACGGCAATCGGCGAATGCCAGGCAGGTTTCGAAGCGCTGCAGTCCCTCGCTCTGCCCGACCTGCCGGAGAATGCCGCCGACGTCCTGGCCGACGGCGCCTTGGCGACGCTGAGGCGGGCGCGCAAGGCGCTGCAGCAATCCCGCGAGCGCGGCGAAGCGGATGATTTTCATGAGCTGCGCAAGGCGGTGAAGCGGCATGCCGCACACCTGTCCCTGCTGCGCAAGCTGTGGCCCTCGCCGGTCAAGCCGCGCCGCGAGCGCGTCGAAGCGCTCGGCGAAAGCCTGGGCGAGTTGCACGACGTGTTCGTTATGCGCCAGCTGATCGAGGCCGGCGAAAAGCCATTCGACGGCCTGGAACCGAAACAGCTGGTCAGGCTGCTCAAGCGCTCGGAGAAAGCGCTGCGCAAGCTGTGCCTCGCTGACGCCGCCGAACTGTTCGAGGACAAGCCACGGCGCACGGTGCGCAGGCTGGCCAAGAAGGTCCGCGACGACCTCGGCGGAACCTTGGCGGAAACTGAAGCCGACTAGCTGTTTGCCCCGCTGGCATCGCCGGCCCGGCTCATGTTACGTCCTGTGCGTCATGACGCAAAAGACCGACACCCTGCTCGACCGTCTCGGCCGCTGGCTCGCCTCCCGGCTGCAGGTCGAATCCTCCGGCTACGAGCCTTACACACCTTCCGACCCGGACACGCTGCGGCGAACGCTGGAGCCCGGCGACATCCTTCTGATCGAAGGCAACCAGCGTATTTCGGCCGTCATCAAGTATCTGACGCAGTCGACCTGGTCGCATTCTGCACTCTATATCGGCGACGCGCTGCCAGAGCCGACGGACGGATCGGAGCGGCCGCGGCTGATCGAGGTCAATCTCGGAGAAGGCTGCGTTGCCGTGCCGCTGTCGAAATACCGCACCTACAACACCCGCATCTGCCGGGCCAACGGCCTGTCACCGGAGGATCGCGACCATGTCGTCAGGTTCATGGTGCAAAGGCTCGGGCTGAAATACGACCTCAAGAACATCACCGACATGCTGCGCTACTTCATTCCGCGGCCGCCGGTGCCCGTGCGCTGGCGCCGCCGCATGCTGGCCTTCGGTTCCGGCGACCCGACACGCGCCATCTGCTCGACGATGATCGCGCAGGCCTATGGTGAGATCCGCTATCCAATCCTGCCCGAGATCACCCGCGCCCCCGGCCGCGCTTCGGCGCAGTCGACCTACATGCGCCAGGAGATCATGCACATCCGCCACCACTCGCTCTACACGCCGCGCGACTTCGACCTGTCGCCCTATTTCCGCATCGTCAAACCAACGCTGGAATATGGCTTCGACTACCGGCAGGTGACATGGGGCGAGCAGGACAAGGCCAGCAAAGGGGCGTGATCGCCCGACTGCTCATTCTTCCTGTTCGGAAAAATCGTCATCGAGGCGCTTTTCGAGGTCGACGAGGTCCTTGGGCAGCGGCAGGCCCTGGGCGCGCAACTCGGAGAGCTTCTCGCGCAGCTGTTCCTGCAACTCGTGTGAATCCTCCGGCTGGTTGACCATTTCCTGGAGCAGCACGGCTATCTGGGCCTTGATCTGTTCGAGTGCCATGGTCCGGTTCTCCGCAGTTTCAGCTCACCTCAGCATGCGCGAAATCAGCTGCGCCGTATAGTCGACCATCGGCACGATGCGGGCATAATTGAGCCGGGTCGGTCCGATGACGCCGAGCGCGCCGACCACGCGAGCGTCCTTGTCGCGATAGGGCGCGACGACCAGCGACGAGCCGGACAGCGAAAACAGCCGGTTTTCCGAGCCGATGAAGATGCGCACGCCCGAGCCTTCCTCGGCGAGGTCGAGCAACTGGATCAGCCCGTCCTGGGTTTCCATGTCCTCGAACAGGTGCTTGAGCAGCTCGATGTCGGCCTGGGCGGTGACGTTTTCGAGCAGATTGGCGCGGCCGCGCACGATCAGGCGCGCCGGCAGGCCGCTCTCGGCGCCGGCCCAGACGGCGAGACCCTTTTCGACGAGGTCCTGCGACAGCGTGTCGAGGGCTGCCTTGGTCTCGTCCTTGATACGGGCGATCTCCAGCCGGGCCTCGGCAAGGGTACGGCCTCGAATATGGGCATTCAGGAAGTTCGACGCTTCGTGCAGTTGCGAAACGGTGACGCCGAGCGGCAGCTCGACGACACGGTTCTCGACATCGCCATTCTGCGACACCAGCACGGCGAGCGCCTTGGTCGGTTCGAGTTGGATGAACTCGATGTGCTTGAGCGCGACCTCGTTCTTGGCGGCGAGGACGAGGCCTGCGCCGCGCGACATGCCCGACAGCATCTGGCTCGCCTCGGTCAGCATATGCTCCAGCGTGGCGCCCTCGCCCGAAGCCTTGACCTGCGCCTCGATCGTCCGGCGTTCGTCGTCAGGCAGATCGCCAAGCTCCATGAAGGCGTCGACGAAGAACCTGAGCCCCTTTTGCGTCGGCAGGCGGCCGGCGGAGATGTGCGGCGCGTAGACGAGGCCGAGCTGCTCGAGATCGCTCATCACGTTGCGGACGGTCGCCGGCGACAGCGACGACGGCAGCATGCGTGACAGGTTACGCGAGCCCACGGGCTCGCCATCCCTGAGATAGGAATCGACGATGCGCCGGAAGATGTCACGCGACCGCATGTCGAGCGATTGCAGCGTGGGATCGGGTACCGCTTTGGTCATCTGCTTCATGGTCTCCGTCCAAAATGATATAGACCGCATGGCCGCGAACACAACAGCTCCAGCCACGGAACCGGTTTTCCTTTGCGCTGGTCCGGCCATGGGGCTACAAGCCGGCAACAATTTCCGATTTCGCCATAGAAAGTAGCCGTATGCGCCCCTCCAAACGCCAGTTCGACGAAATGCGCGCCATCTCCTTCGAGCGCAACATCTCCAAGCACGCCGAAGGCTCGTGCCTGGTCAAGTTCGGCGACACCCATGTGCTGTGCACGGCGAGCCTTGAAGAGAAGGTGCCGGGCTGGATGCGCAACACCGGCAAGGGCTGGGTGACGGCCGAGTACGGCATGCTGCCGCGCTCGACCGGCGAACGCATGCGCCGCGAAGCCTCTTCCGGCAAGCAGGGCGGCCGCACGCTGGAAATCCAGCGCCTGATCGGCCGCTCGCTGCGGGCCGTGGTAGACATGCAGGCGCTCGGCGAGCGCCAGATCACCGTCGACTGCGACGTCATCCAGGCCGATGGCGGCACCCGCACGGCCTCGATCACCGGCGCGTGGATCGCGCTGTACGATTGCCTGCGCTGGATGGAAGCGCGCCAGATGGTCAGCATCGACAAGGTGCTGAAGGACCATGTCGCGGCGATCTCCTGCGGTATCCATGATGGGCAGCCGGTCATCGACCTCGACTATCTCGAGGATTCCTCGGCCGGCACCGACGCCAATTTCGTCATGACCGGCAAGGGCGGCATCGTCGAGATCCAGGGCACCGCCGAAGGTACGCCGTTCTCGGAGGAAGAGTTCCTGCAGCTGATGGGCCTCGCCCGCAAGGGCATTGCGCGTCTGGTCGACCTGCAGAAGATGGCGGTGGGCTGAGGCTCTCGCCATGCAGCCCTCGGCGATCCTCGAATCCGCGCTCTATGTCACCGACCTCGATGCCGCAGAAAACTTCTACGGCGAGGTGATGGGACTGGAGCGGATCGCCAAGGTGCCGGGGCGGCATGTGTTCTTCCGCTGCGGCCAGGGCGTGCTTCTGCTCTTTTACGCCGAGGCGACGCGGCAGCCACCGAAGCCCGATGCCAGGCTGCCGGTGCCGCCGCATGGTACGTCAGGCCCGGGGCATCTGTGCTTTGCCGGCACGGCCGAAGAAGTCGAGGACTGGAAGACGCGGCTCGAAGGCGAGGGTATAGCCATCGAAGCCGATTTCGAATGGCCCAATGGCGGCCGTTCCATCTATTTCCGCGATCCCAGTGGCAATTCGCTCGAGATCGCCGAGCCGAAACTATGGGGCCTTTGATGCGCAAGCTTGCCGACAATGAGATCGTGATCGCCAGCCACAATGCCGGCAAACTGCGCGAATTCGCCAACCTGATGGCGCCGTTCGGCATCGGGGCCAAGTCGGCCAAGGAATACGGCCTGCCCGAACCCGACGAGACTGGCACGACCTTCGAGGAAAACGCCTACATCAAGGCGCTGGCCGCGGCGACCGCGACCGGCCTGCCGGCCATGTCTGACGATTCAGGGCTGGTGGTCGACGCGCTCGACGGCGCACCCGGTGTCTACACCGCCAACTGGGCCGAAAAGCCGGATGGCACGCGCGACTTTGCCATGGCAATGCAGCGCACCGAGGACGCCCTGCAGGAGCGCGGTGCCAAGGCCGTCGCGCAGCGCACCGGCCGCTTCGTTGCCGTCATCTGCCTGGCATGGCCGGACGGACACGCCGAGTATTTCCGTGGCGAAGCCGAGGGCAATCTCGTCTGGCCGCCGCGCGGCGAAAAAGGCTTTGGCTACGACCCGGTATTCCTGCCCAAGGGCTTCGACAAGACCTTCGGCGAGATGAGCGCCGACGAAAAGCACGGCTGGAAGCCGGGCCAGGCCGACGCACTGTCGCACCGGGCCCGCGCCTTCCAGAAGTTCGCCCGTGCCATGCTCGGTTCGGCCTGATGGCATTTGCGTCGCTCAGCCGCGACCCCGGCTTCGGCGTCTATGTGCACTGGCCGTTCTGCGCGGCCAAATGCCCTTATTGCGACTTCAACAGCCATGTCCGCCACCAGCCGGTGGACCAGGAGCGCTTTGCCCGCGCCTTTTCGACGGAACTAGCAAACATGCGCGCCCGCACCGGGCCGCGCGAGGTGACGAGCGTGTTTCTCGGCGGCGGTACGCCGTCGCTGATGCGGCCCGAGACGGTCGGCGCCGTGCTGGAGGCGATCGCTGCCAACTGGACGATCGCAGATAGTGCTGAAATCACGCTCGAGGCGAACCCGTCGTCGGTGGAAGCCGAGCGCTTCCGCGGCTATCGCGCTGCCGGGGTCAACCGGCTCTCGCTTGGCGTGCAGGCGCTGAACGACCAGGATTTGCGCTTCCTCGGGCGGCTGCACAATGTCGAGGAGGCGCTGCATGCGATCGGACTGGCACGCGAGATTTTTCCGCGCCTGTCCTTCGACCTGATCTATGCCCGACCCGGCCAGAAGCCGGATGCCTGGGCGGCGGAGCTGAAGCAGGCGATCGGTTATGCCGTCGACCATCTGTCGCTGTACCAGCTGACAATCGAAGAAGGCACGCGCTTCTTCCAGCTCTACAATGCCGGCAAGTTCGAGATCCCCGACGGCGAGCACGCGGCGGAGCTCTACGCCATCACCCAGGACGTAACGGCGGCGCATGGCCTGCCGGCCTATGAAATCTCCAACCACGCCAAACCGGGCGCCGAGAGCCGGCACAATCTGACCTACTGGCGCTACGGCGAATATGTCGGCGTCGGCCCCGGTGCCCATGGCCGCTTCCTGGAGGACGGCACGCGCATCGTCACCATCGCCGAGAAGCTGCCGGAACGCTGGGTCGAACTGGTCGAGCAACGTGGCCATGGCGTGGTCGGCGGCGAGACGCTGACACGCTCGGAAGAGGCCGACGAGTTCCTGCTGATGGGCCTCAGGCTGGTCGAGGGCATCGACCTCGCCCGCTACGAGCAGTTATCCGGCAAGTCGCTGTCTTCGGCACGGTTGTCGATCCTGCAGGGCGAAGGGCTGGTGGCACCGATCGGCAATTCGCGCTTGCGCGCGACGCCTGAGGGCATGATCGTGCTGGACGCCGTCGTGGCCGACCTGGCGCGGTAGGCGGGGACTGCGATGAAGAACGTGCTCTTCGTCTGCAGCCAGAACAGGTTGCGCAGCCCGACGGCCGAGCAGGTGTTTGCCGCCCGGCGCGACATAGAAGTCGACTCGGCTGGCACAAACCACGATGCCGAGAACCCGCTGACAGCGGAACTGGTGGTGTGGGCCGACATCATCTTCGTGATGGAAAAGGCCCACCGCACCAAGCTACAGAAGAAATTCCGCAGGTCGCTGAAGGCGCGCGTCGTCTGCCTCGATATTCCCGAAGACTACGCTTTCATGGACCCGGCACTGGTGACGCTGCTGGAAGAGCGGGTGCCGGGGCACCTGCGCTAAGGCCGATCAGGCACCACGCTTCATCGAAAAAACGTTGAGCCCCTCGACATCTTCCTCGATGCGCTGCCAGCCGAGGCGCTCGTAGAAGGCGGAGACGGCAGGTTTGGCGCAGAGATAGGCGGTGTCGAAACCCTGCCCGAACGCCGCGTCCGCCCCGGCCTGGACAAGAGCCGCGCCGATGCCGGACCTCCTGGCGGTTTCGTCGACCCAGACGGCGGCCACCCAGGGCGAATATTGCGGCCGCGATTCGAGATCGTTGTCGATCAGGTGAGCGGTGCCGAGAAAGGTGTCGCCGTCATGGGCGACGAACGCCTGCGGCAGGCCGGTCGAGGCAAAATTCTCGTCGACGAGGCCCCTGATAAAGGCGCGTTCGTGGCCGTCCTGACGCCACCAGGCGTTCCAGATGCGGTCGGCGACGTCATCAGCGAAATCCGGCCTGTCGCGAAGATCGGAGATGGAATAGGTCTTGTGCGTCGCCATGGTATCAGCCCGATTTCGAAATTTTCAGGCGTCCGGTACAGCATGGGCAAGCAACGATCCAGCAGCCAAGAGATCAGAACAACGGAGCCAACATGAATTCAGCCCTAGATTCCTGGCAGTTCTGGGCCATTCTCTCAGCCACTTTCGCGGCGCTGACGGCGATATTCGCCAAGGTCGGCATCGAGAACATCAATTCCGACTTCGCGACGCTGATCAGGACTGTGGTGATCCTTCTGGTGCTCGGCGCAATCATTGCCGCCACCGGGCAGTTCCAGCCGCTCGGCGAGATTTCGAGCAAGACCTATCTGTTCCTCGTGCTTTCCGGGCTGGCCACGGGGGCGTCGTGGTTGTGCTACTTCCGCGCGCTGAAGCTCGGAAACGCGGCGCAGGTGGCGCCGATCGACAAGCTAAGCGTCGTTCTTGTCGCGGTGTTTGGCGTCATTTTCCTTGGCGAGCGACTTGGCACGGCGAACTGGCTCGGCGTCGCGCTGATCGCGGCGGGTGCGGTGCTGGTCGCCTACAAGGCGTGAGGGTGGAGCCGCCTTGGTGGCGGCGTCGAGGCGGGAGATGAAGGCGTCGAAACGATGGGGCATGGCCGGTACGATTGCCTCTGTTCACGAATCGCTCTGTTCCGATCCGCGGCGGCGATTTGCTTCCCGCACTGTGGCAAAGCCATGGCAGAATCGATCACATCCTTTTGCAAGCCGGACCGGACCATGCCAAGGAGAAGGTGAAAGCGAGGCGGCGTGCAGAACAACGAAAACAAGCGGGTCTATGTCATCGGACAGACCGAGATCGCGGCGCGGCCGCTGACGCCTGCGCTCTATCTGGTGGCGACGCCGATCGGCAATCTCGGCGACATCACCCTGCGCGCGCTGGAGACCCTGGCCGGCGCCGACCATGTCGCCTGCGAGGACACGCGTGTTACCCGCGTATTGCTCGACCGCTACGGCATCCGCCAGCGGCCGACCGCCTATCACGAGCACAATGCCGGCGAAGCCGGGCCGCGGCTGATCGAGGCACTGGAAAACGGTCGCAGCGTAGCACTTGTATCGGACGCGGGAACGCCGCTGGTTTCCGATCCGGGTTTTCGCCTTGTCGGGCAAGCACAGGAGCGCGGCATTCGCGTCGTGCCGATCCCCGGCGCCTCGGCTGTGCTGGCGGCACTGACCGCCTCGGGACTACCTTCGGATGCGTTCTTCTTTGGCGGCTTCCTTCCGGTCAAGGACGGCCAGAAGCGGACGCGGCTCGAAGAGGTAAGGACCGTGCCCGGCACGCTGATCTTTTTTGAATCGCCACGACGGGTGGCCGACACCCTTGAAGCCATGGCCGATGTGTTGGGGGCGCGCCAGGCAGCGATCGGGCGCGAACTGACCAAGGCCTTCGAGGAAATCCGCACCGGCACGCTGGCCGAACTCGCCGCGCACTATGCTGCGGCCGACACGCCGAAGGGCGAGATCGTCATCTGTGTTGCGCCACCCGCGGAACGGACCGAGACGGCCGACGACGTCGACAAGCTCCTGCTGTCGCTGGCCAAGGAGATGCCGGCGTCGAAGGCGGCAGCGGAAGCCGCGCGCATGACCGGCCAGCAGAAACCGGCGCTTTATCGCCGATTGCTGGAGCTCCGGGAAGGATCCGGTGACTGACCGGCGCACCCGGCAGAAGGCACTGGGCCGCGGCCATCGCGGCGAATGGCTGGCCGCGCTTGCGCTGATGCTCAAGGGCTATCGGATCGTCGCTCGCCGCTACAAGACCAAGCTCGGCGAGATCGACTTGATCGCGCGGCGCGGCGACCTGGTGCTGATCGTCGAGGTGAAGGCGCGTAGAACGCTGGTCGAGGCGATGGAGGCCGTCGCCTATGGGTCAGAACGGCGCATCGAGGGCGCTGCCGATTTGTGGCTCGCGCGACAGCCCGACTATGGCAAGCTTTCGGTGCGTTTCGACATGGTGGCGGTGCTGCCGCGTCGTTGGCCGGTGCATGTCGAGAACGCCTTCCAGGGGCGGAACTGAGCTTCGAGCAGCCGTTGGCTCTTTACGCCTGCCGCCATTGCCCTTAACAGGCCTCGCAAAGCTCGCGATGCGGGCAATCGAGGTTCGCGCCCAGGGGGCGCCCTAGTTACTGGAGATGGCAATGTCCCTGCCCGACCGCCTGAGCAACGACCCGCGCAGTCCCTTTTTCAACGCAGAGGCGCTGGAGGCTGGCGTCGGCATCATGTTCAACGGCAAAGAGCGCCAGGACGTCAGCGAGTATTGCGTCAGCGAAGGCTGGATCCGTGTGCCGGCCGGCAAGTCCAAGGACCGCTTCGGCGAGCCGATCACCATCAAGCTCAAGGGCACTGTCGAGCCTTTCGTGAAGGCGTGATGTTGGCGAGCAGTACGCTGAACAGCCGCCCCTAAGCACCACCCGCTGTGCGTACCACTTTCCCCCTCGACAGGGGGAGAGGAAGCGCCAGTCGGCGCGGTTGCGTTGGTCAAGCGGTGATGTTGAAGCCGGCGGAAGCGTCGGCAGGACTGGCCGTTTCCTGAACCACGCTGCGGACTTCACAGCCGGGCGGCCCTTGCCAAAACGCATCCAGCATCGAGGTTACTGCCTCTTCAGGACCCGAGATCAAGGCGCTGACGGAGCCGTCTCGCTCATTGCGGACCCAGCCGTTCAGGCCGAGGCGACGGGCCTCGCGCTGCGTCCAGATGCGGAAACTGACGCCCTGGACGCGGCCTGATATGCGGACGAGGACGGCGCTGTCGTTCATGTCAGCCTCCATGTGGTGCTCCCGGATTCCCCGTCCTCTCTTTGTGGGAAGGCGGCGTCGAGCGACACTGACATGGCTCTGCCGAGCGTCGCGCCGCCCCTCCTCAAACGGGGAGAAAGATGCTGTCACCGCCGCGTCACCCGCATCGGCAGGCCGCCTTGCGGCTGGGTGGTCAGCTTCTGCACCGGCCAGGGCCTGGTTTCGTCAGTTGTGTCGAAGCGGAAGCGGGAGAGCAGGATGGCGAGCGCGATGATGGCTTCCTGCATGGCGAAACTCATACCGATGCAGACACGCGGACCGGCGCCGAAGGGCAAATACTGGTAGCGGTCGATCCTGTCGCGGTTTTCGGGATGGAAACGCTCAGGCAGAAACGCGTCCGGCTTGTCCCAGAGCTTGCGGTGGCGGTGGACCGTCCAGGGCATGACCAGCACTTGCGCCTTGCGCGGGATCTTGAAGCCCTTGTATTCGTCCTCGGCGATCGGCTCGCGGTTGATCGACGGCGCCGGCGGGTAGAGGCGCAAGGCCTCTTCGAAAGCGGCGCGGGTGAGCGGCATGGCGTCGAGCCATCTCACAGGATCGGGCTCGCGCGCCAGCACTGCGTCGATTTCCTGCTCGATGCGGTCGCGCTCCCAGGTCGCCTCGGCGAGGCAGTAGATGGTCCAACCGAGCGCGCGGGCCGTGGTCTCGTGGCCGGCACCGATGAAGGTGATGATGTTGTCTTCGATCTCCTGGCGCGACAGGCCATCGGGGCCTTCGGCACGCAAGAGCAGGGTCAGGAAATCCTCGGGCGCGCCGGCTGCGTCACGCACCAGCTTGTCGCTGCGCATCGCCACCGTGTCGGTGACGATCTTGCGGAAATAGGCCATGGTCTTGCGCCCGCGGATGCGGGTGAGGCGCGGCAGCCATTCGGGCGCGCGCAACAGGTCGAGCGGGTCGACGCGACCCATGGTCTCGAACAGCCGGTCGATCTCGTGGGCGAAGCTGCCGGCCTCGCCCGCGATCTCGCCCGAAAACAGCGTCTCGGCCAGAATCTCGTAGGTCAGCATGGTCATGTCGTGGGCAACATCGACGGTGCCTGAGGCGTCCTCGTAACGTTTGACGAAGTCGAGGGTGCGGGCGAGCATCGGCTGGGCGAAACCAAAAATGTGGCGCGGGGTAAAGACCGGGGCCATAGCCTTGCGGGAACGCTTCCAGACGTCGCCCTCGGCGGTAAGCAGACCATCGCGCAGGATCGGTCGCAGGATCATCTGGCGCACGGTCGCCATCTTGTAGTTTCTGGCGTTGTCGACCAGCACGTGACGGATGAGCCCGGGATCGTTGGCGATGACCAGCGGACCGCCGACGCCGTTCACCGAGATCCAGGGCTCGTTGTAGGACGGCTCGCCCCACAGCTCGAGCGGATTGCGATAGACGATGCGCATCATCTCCAGCGTCGACGGCGGCGTGTTGCGCGGCGTCGGCGCGGGCGGGACGAAGGGTTCGGGTCTTGTGTCCATCAAATGTGCCTCATCCGTGGAATGTAGGCATGGAGAGTGGGCACGTCCATGCGGCGGAACGGGACGATGACCGAGATGTGACCGGGTTACCTCGAGGTGCCTTCTTGCCATGGCGGGGTCCAAGCGACTATTTCCCGCCAGTCACCTTTTGATACCGCCCCTTACCTGCCAAGGACTGAAATCTTGAAACACCAGCTCAATATCGTCGTGGCCAGCACCCGCCCCGGCCGCGTCGGACCCGTTTTCGCCCGCTGGCTCGATGCCTATGCGCGCGAGCATGGCAAATTCGAACCCGTCATCACCGACATCGAGGCCTTCGGCCTGCCGATCTTCGACGAGCCCAGACACCCAAGGCTCGGTCAGTACGAGAACGAGCATACGAAGAAGTGGTCCGAGGCGATCAAGGCCGGCGACGCCTTCGTGTTCGTGACGCCGGAGTACAATTTCTTCGCCGCGCCTGCGCTGGTGAACGCCGTCAACTATCTGGCGCGCGAGTGGAACTACAAGCCGGCCGGTTTCCTGAGCTATGGCGGCGTCTCTGCCGGCCTGCGCGCCGTGCAGTCGGAAAAGATGCTTTTGACGACGCTGAAGATCATGCCGATCCCCGAGGCGATCGCCATCCCCGCTTTCACCCAGCACCTCGCCGAGGATGGCGAGTTCAAGTCGAACGCGCTGATCGACGACAGCGCCAAGACGATGCTCAACGAACTGTTCCGCTGGAGCGAAGCGCTGAAGCCGCTCCGTGTCGGTTGACCACGTCGTTGCCTCAGGACCACAATTGAGGCGACGAACATTGTCTTTGCGGAAATTCACCCCCCTGGCATGCAACCTATCGCTGACGGTGACGTTTGGCCCATGCAACCAATCAACAGGGAATACGCGTGTAGAGTGACATGATGAACTGCAAGGTGATGGTGGTTGAAGACGAGATCTTCGTTGCCACCGAAATTGAGAGCATGCTCGAAGAGCTAGGACACCACCCGATCGGCATCGCCATGGACTCGGCGAGTGCCCTCGACTTGGCGCGGCATGCCGAAATAGCGCTTGTTGACCTCAATTTGCGGGATGGTCCTACCGGCCCTTCACTGGGCAAGATTCTTGCCGAACAGTTCGGCGTGACGGTGCTGTTCATCACCGCCAACCCTTCGCAACTGGGCGACGGCGTTCCCGGCACGATCGGCGTACTTCCCAAGCCGGTGATGGACGAAGAATTGTCTGAAGCGGTACGATATGCAGTGGCGCGCCGACACCGCCTTGCCGCCGAACCGCCAACGCGGCTGAAGCTGTTTGGAGCGGATAATTGCAATGACCGCGAGGACGGACTTGGCGTAACCGCCTGACGAAAACGCGACGTCTCAACATCATCAGGGGCGCTCCGGCCGAAGCCGTTGCGCCCTTTGTCGTCGCTCTAGCGCCGCAACGTTGCCGAACGGCTGAGCTGTGCTGCCGGCATCGTCAGTTCCACTTCGAGCCCATCCGCCTTCCAGCGCCGCTGCAGCGTGCCGCCAAGCTGGCCCTGGACGCTGAGTGTGATCAGGCGGCTACCGAAACCTTCGTCGGCGGGCGGACCCGAAACTGGCGCGCCACCCGTTTCCTTCCAGACCATGCGATACTTGTCGCCGCTCAGAACAGCGTCGATGACCACGCGGCCATCGGCCTCCGCCAAGGCGCCATATTTCGCCGCATTGGTGGCAAGCTCATGAAACAGCAACGCAAGCGGAGTGGCCGCGCCGTCGTCGATGGTGGCGTCGTCACCGTGGAAGGTAAAGCGGCCGGAATCGTCGCCGACATGCGGAGCGAGCAGAAGCTCGACCAGGGCGCGCAGCGAAGACTGGTTGTTCTGCGGCCGCGATGCCCGGCTGTGCGGCCGGACAAAATCATGCGCCTTGCCCATCGCGCTGATGCGCTGCCTGAGTTGGTCGGCCAAGGGCTTGATGTCAGGATGGGACCGCGCCGACAGGCTGATGATGCCGTTGAGAACCGAAAAGATGTTCTTGATGCGGTGGCTGAGTTCGTGCGCGATGATCTCGCGCTCCTCGGCAACCTGCTTGGTTTCATGGATGTCGGTACAGGTGCCAAACCAGCGGATGATCTCGCCGGCCTCGTTGCGGATGGCCAGCGCCCGACCCAGTGTCCAGCGGTATTCGCCATTGGCATGACGCAGCCGGTACTCGATCTGGTAGGGCTCGCCGGTGGCGAGCGAATGGCGCCACAACTCCCAGGCGCGGTCCTGGTCGTCGGGATGGAACATACCTGCCCATGCCTCGCCATCCGTCGAACCGAGCGGCATGCCGGTGAATTCGTACCAGCGCGCATTGTAATAATCATGGAAACCGTCGGGCCTGGTCGACCAAACCATCTGCGGCATGGTGTCGGCAAGCGTGCGGAAGCCGGCTTCGCTTGCCGCCAGCGCCGCCTCGACCGCCTTGCGCTCGGTGATGTCGATGACGACGCCCGGCAGACGCGGATTGCCGCCGACGGTTTCGAAAAACTTGCCGGTGGCAAGCACCCAACGGATACCGCCATCGTCGTCGACGAGGCGATACTCGGCCCGAAATCCGCCGCGATTGGCGATTGCCTCATCGGTTTTGCGCGCGACGAAGTCCCGGTCGGCGGGATGGATGCGCCTGAAGAAGCCTTCAGCCGAAATGCCCTGTTCGGCTTCGGCGAGGCCGACGCCGAACATCTCGGCGAAACGCGCGTCGGCTGTGACGATCCGGCTGGTCAGATCGAGTTCCCAGGCACCGACGATGCCCGACGCCTCGAGCGCCAGCGACAGGCGCTCCTCGCTGCGGGCGAGTGCCTTTTCGGCACGTACGCGCTTGGTGGTTTCAGCCAGGATCGCAAATGCACCAACCGCCTCGCCGTCGTCGTCGAGCAAAGGACTGTAGTCGAGCTCGAGCCAGACGCGTTCGGCGGCACCATTGCGCCACAGCACAAGTTCCTGATCCTCGTAGGTCAGCGTTTCACCCTCGAAGATGCGGTCGATGACGGTACGGTTGAACTGCGCGACCTCGGGCCAGCTGTCAAAGACTGAAGTGCCGAGGCAGGCCGGATGCCTCGCGCCCGCGATGTCGCGATAGGCGTCGTTGTAGATCATCACGCCCTTGCGGCCGATGAGCAGGCACATCGGCATTGCCGATGCCAGCATGATGCGGATCGTCATGCGCACGACTGCCGGCCAGGAACCGATCGGGCCGATCGGCGTAGACGTCCAGTCCAAGGCCTCGATGAGCCCGGCCAGCTCACCTGAAACGATCGGATTGGAAACCTTGTCGTCGGCCTTCAATGGTCTTGTGGTCGGCATGGATGAGAATTTTCTCGGCTGAAATCTGTTGTGAAAAGTGTAGGCCGGCAAAAAATGGGCCCTACCGTGTCAGACGGAAGTGGGACAACATTATTGATGAGCCTGAATGCACCAGCGCGGCGTTTGTTCCAAACTCCGCCTACATGAACGGACGAGAAATCACATAGTTTCGCCAGTTTGCCAACGATCGGCGGCTTCCACGGCTGCATCGCCAACATGCCGCCGTCGATCGGCTTCCGGTAGCAGTGTGTCGGCATTTGGCTCACGTAAACTACGGCCTGTACTCGTTTTCGGGACGCGCTGCAGGCAGCGCAGATGGGCCGAACCATCAAGCCGGAGGACGAGGCGCCGCAAGGCCACGCGGCATGGCGTTATCCCCTCGCAAAAGCCCGGTAAAACTTGGAAAAACCACACTTAACGCCTATATCTGGGGCACCAACGGGCGTGCGATTCGGGGCCGATTTTGCCGCGTCCTCCTGCGGCAGTCAGACGAAAGTTTTTCATGAGCGACCAGTCCGAGAACCTTCCCGGCGCAGAAGCCGAGTACGGCGCAGATTCCATCAAGGTTTTGAAGGGGTTGGATGCCGTCCGCAAGCGCCCAGGCATGTATATCGGCGACACTGACGACGGCTCGGGCCTCCACCACATGGTCTATGAGGTCGTCGACAACGCGATCGACGAGGCGCTGGCTGGCCATGCCACGCTGGTGACGGTGTCACTCAATCCCGATGGATCGGTGACCGTGACCGACAACGGCCGCGGCATTCCGACCGATATCCACCCTTCGGAAGGCGTTTCCGCCGCCGAGGTGATCATGACGCAGCTGCATGCTGGCGGTAAGTTCGACCAGAACTCCTACAAGGTGTCGGGCGGCCTGCACGGCGTCGGCGTGTCCGTCGTCAACGCATTGTCGGTGTGGCTGAAGCTCAGAATCCGCCGCAAGGGCGAAATCCACGAGATGACCTTCAGCCACGGCAATGCCGTGGCGCCGCTGAAGGTGGTGGGACAGGCCGGCGACGAGACCGGCACGGAAGTGACTTTCCTGCCCTCGTCCGACACCTTCACCATGGTGGATTTCGACTACAGCACGCTGGAGCATCGCCTGCGCGAACTGGCCTTCCTGAATTCGGGCGTGCGCATCGTCTTGTCCGACAAGCGCCATGCCGACGTGAAGGTGCAGGAGCTGCTCTATGACGGCGGCCTGATCGAATTCGTGAAGTATCTCGACCGCGCCAAGAAGCCGCTGATCGCGGCACCGATCGCCATCCGTGCCGAGCGCGACGGCATCACGGTCGAAGTGGCGATGTGGTGGAACGACAGCTACCACGAGAACGTGCTGGCCTTCACCAACAACATCCCGCAGCGCGACGGCGGCACACACCTTGCCGGCTTCCGCGGTGCCCTGACGCGCCAGGTGACCGGCTATGCCGAAACCTCGGGCATTTCGAAGAAGGAAAAGGTCTCGATCACCGCAGACGACACCCGCGAGGGCCTGACGGCGGTGCTTTCGGTCAAGGTTCCCGATCCGAAGTTTTCGTCGCAGACCAAGGACAAGCTGGTGTCCTCCGAGGTTCGTCCGGTGGTGGAGAGCCTGGTCAACGAAGCACTCGGCACCTGGCTCGAGGAGCACCCGACCGAAGCCAAGACGCTGATCGCCAAGGTGGTTGAGGCCGCTGCCGCGCGCGAAGCAGCGCGCAAGGCGCGGGAGCTGACCCGCCGCAAGGGCGTGCTCGACATCACCTCGCTGCCCGGCAAGCTGGCCGACTGCCAGGAGCGCGATCCGGCCAAGTCCGAAATCTTCATCGTCGAGGGTGACTCGGCAGGCGGCTCCGCCAAGAGCGGGCGCTCGCGCCAGAACCAGGCGATCCTGCCCTTGCGCGGCAAGATCCTCAACGTCGAGCGTGCGCGCTTCGACCGCATGCTGTCGTCTGACATGATCGGCACGCTGATCACCGCGCTCGGCACCTCGATTGGCAAGGACGAGTTCAACGCCGACAAGCTGCGCTACCACAAGATCATCATCATGACCGACGCCGACGTCGACGGCGCCCATATCCGTACGCTTTTGCTGACGTTCTTCTTCCGCCAGATGCCGGAGCTGATCGAGCGCGGCCACCTCTATATCGCCCAGCCGCCGCTCTACAAGGTGACGCGCGGCAAGAGCTCGCAGTATCTGAAGGACGAAAGCGCCTTTGAGGATTACCTTGTCGATGTCGGTCTCGACGAGGCGTCGCTGACGCTTGCATCGGGCGAGGTGCGGACCGGTCAGGATCTGCGTACGGCCGTGGCCGACGCGCTTGGCGTGCGCACGCTGATCGACGGCCTGCATACGCGTTATTCCAGGCCGGTGGTCGAGCAGGCGGCGATCGCCGGCGCGCTCAACCCCGACATCTTCAACGATCTCGGCCGCGCCAAGGCAATGGCCGAAACAATCGCCCAGCGCCTCGACCTGATCTCGGAAGACATCGAGCGCGGCTGGACGGGCGAGATCGCGACCAGCAATGACGGTTCGGGCGGCTATGTCTTCGAACGCACGCTGCGCAGCGTCAAGGAAAGCATCCACCTCGACATGGCGCTGATCAACTCGGCCGACGCGCGCGCGCTTGACCGTTATGCTGCACGCCTTACCGAGCTTTATTCGCAGCCGCCGGTGCTGCGCCGCAAGGACAATTCGGAGACCCTGGCAGGGCCGCTGGCGCTGCTGACCGCCGTCTTCGCCTCGGGCCGCAAGGGCCTGACCATGCAGCGCTACAAGGGCCTGGGCGAAATGAACGCCGAGCAGCTGTGGGAGACGACGCTCGACCCGAACGTGCGCTCGCTGCTGCAGGTCAAGGTCAATGACGCCACCGATGCCGACGCGCTGTTTGCCCGCCTGATGGGCGACGAAGTCGAGCCGCGCCGCGACTTCATTCAGGAGAACGCTCTCAGCGTGGCCAATCTGGACGTCTGATCGCGGCGTTTTCTGAGTTTGATGTTTCGCCCCCTTCATTCAGCGGAGGGGGCGATTTTCGTTGGCAGGGAGATGCTGCGATGGCCGGAACCGTTGCCGGTACATTGCGCTGATGGCGCGTTGATGTAGCTTGGCGGAAGAAATCAGCCTTGCAGGAAAGCTCCATTGCCCCTCCGCCGCGGCCTCGCCTTCGTCACGGCTATCGCTGCCTGGGCCGCCCTCGCCCTGCAGCTCACGCTGCTGATTACCCAGGCCGTCAATGACGGCGGGTCGATCCTTGCTGCGGTTTGGCGGTTCTTCGGCTTCTTCACGATCATCATGAACTTGATGGCGGCGGTGGTGGCGACGGCGCTGGTGCTTGATCCGGGCGGGCGGTTCGCCGGGGCGCGCTCACGGCTGGTGACGGCGGCGGCGATCTGTTCGGCGGGCTTGTCTATTCGGTGTTGCTCAGGGCGATCTGGCAGCCGACCGGCTGGCAGGCCGTTGCCGACCATGCGCTGCATGACGTAACACCGGTACTGTTTTTCCTGACCTGGCTCGTCTGGGATCATGGCGGGCTCAAATGGCGGGATGCGCTATGGGCGGTGGTGCCGCCGCTGGCCTATTGCGGCTATGCCTTTGCCAGGGGTGCCGCCGATGGCTGGTACGCCTATTGGTTCCTCAACCCGGAAGCGCTGAACCTCACGCAGCTTACGGCCAGCATCGTATTGCTGACCGCGGCCTTCCTGATCATCGCCGTCACGCTCGTCAGCATCGACCGCCTGCTGGGCGGCCGCAGAGGCGTGGCAAGGGCGGCTTAGGTCCTGCCCTTGCTTCAAGACGCGGGCGCGTTCAAGCAACCCTCGAGGCGAAGCCCAACGTCTGCGGTCAATCAGGTTCGCGCAGTCTGTAGCCGACGCCGGTTTCTGTGGTGATGTATTGCGGCTCGTCGGGGGTCTTTTCGATCTTCTGGCGGAGCTGGCGGACATAGACGCGGAGATATTGCACGTCGGCCGAGCCGCCCCAGATATGCTCGAGCAAGAAACGGTGGGTGAGCACCTTTCCGGCGTGCTGCACCAGAACGCGCAGGATGTCGTATTCCTTGGGCGACAGCTTCACCTCCTGGCTGCCAAGCCTGACGATGCGCTTGACCAGGTCGACCGACAGCTCGCCTGTCTGGAACACCGGCTTTTCACCCTGCTGCTGCAGCCTATGGCGAAGGGCGTTGCGGATGCGGGCGGCAAGTTCGTTCATGCCGAATGGCTTGGTCACGTAGTCGTCGGCCCCCAGTTCGAGCGCCTTGACGATACCGGCCTCGTCGGTGCGGCTGGACAGGATGATCACAGGCACGTGAAGGCCCTCGCGCCGCCAGGCAGCGAGCAGATCGTGCCCGCCCATGTCGGGCAGGCCGAGATCGAGCAGGATGAGATCCGGCTTCTCGGCCCTGACCATGAGCATCGCCGGCTTGGCGGCCGGTGCTTCGGAAATGGCATAGCCCTGCGTCGAAAGCCCGACCCGCAGCAGCTTGCGGATCGGCGGCTCGTCATCGACGATCAGGATCTTCACCGACGCGTTGGTCATGCAATTCCGTCCAGATTTGATCCGCCCAGGGCAGGCCCGGTGATATTTGGTCGCTCGGCCGGCACCGGCATGGTGATGGTGAAGACCGCGCCCGGCCGGTCGGCGCGGTTGGAGGCTATGATTGTGCCGCCCATCGCCTCGACGAAACCACGACAGATCGACAGGCCGAGACCGGTGCCGGCGCGGACATGGTCGCCCTTGCGGACGCGATAGAACGTATCGAAAACGCGCTCCAGATCAGCCTGCGGAATTCCGGGCCCCTCGTCCATGAGCTGGATCGCAACCGTCGCACCGTCGGCCCAGCCGCGGATGCGGATCGTCGAGCCTTCGGGCGCATATTTCGCGGCATTGTCGAGCAGGTTGAACAGCACCTGCTCGAACAGCACCGGATCGAGCTTCAGCATCGGCAGATCGGCCGGCATGTCGAGTTCGGTCTTGTGCTGCACGGTGATCTTGGCCGCGCGGCGAAGTGCGGAGCCGACGATATCACCGACATAATGCAGCGCCGAATTGGGCTCCATCGCGCCCGACTCGATCTTGGTCATGTCGAGCAGATTGGCGATGAAGCGGTTGAGGCGTTCGGATTCGTCGAGCACCGTCGAGACGAGCTCCGCCCTACCCTCCTCGGGCAAAGACATACCAAACTCGCGGAGCGCACCGGCCGCGCCCATGATACTGGCGAGCGGGGTTTTGAGGTCGTGCGAGATCGAGGTGAGCAGCGCCGAACGCAGCCTGTCAGCCTCGACGGCAAGCCTGGCGCGGTCAACATCGGCGACGAGCTGGATGCGCTCGATGGCAACCGCCGCCTGGTCGGCCAGCGCATCGAACAGGCGCTGCTGTTCGGGCGTCAAAAGCGGGCCCTGGCGATCGTTGTCGAGACCGACGACGCCGACAGCCATGCGACCGGTGCGCAGCGGCAGATAGAGGCGCTTGGCGCCGGGCAAGGTGTCGGCGCCACGGCCGGCGGCACGGTTGTGTTCCCAGGCCCATCTGGCAGCGGCGATGTCGGCGTCGACGAGCGTGTCGTCGGGCGGATAGCCGGCCTTGACGGCGATGGTGCCCTCCTCGGGCAGCAGCAGCACGACGCGGACCTTGAGCATCGACGCAATCTGGAAGGCGGTGGCCCAGAGCACGTCGTCGAGCGTGCCGGTGCCGGCGAGCTTCTTGGAGAAGAGATAGAGGTCCTCGGTCATCCGGGCGCGCTCGCGGGCGGCGGCGGCCTGGCGCTGGACACGGCCGGTCAGGTTGGAGGCGATGACCGCGACGATGAGGAAGAACACCAGCGCGACCACGCTTTCAGGATCGGCGATGGTCAGCGTGTAGAGCGGCGGCAAAAAGAAGAAGTTATAGGCGAACGCGCTGAGCACCGAGGCAAACAATGCCGGCCAAAGGCCGAGCGTGACCGCCGAGCTCAGCACGGCCATCAGGAAGACCAGTGCGATGTTGCGAACGTCGAGGAATTGCCGCAGCGCAATGCCGACGACAAGCGCGCCGACAACGTGCAGTCCCGCCGTGAGGTAAGGCCATGGGTCGAAGCGCCGCCGTGGAGTGGCCGTCTTCACGCTCTGCGAAGCAAGTGCCGCGTCCGGCTCGACGCCAGACGTAACGTGAACGCTTATGTTGCCAGCATAGCGGATCAGGTCGTGGGTTACCGAGCCCTCGAAATACTCGCGCCAGCGCGACTTAGCCGGCTTACCGACGACGATGTGGGTGATGTTGTGGGTGGCGGCATGGCGGACGATGTCTGCAGCCACCGACTGGCCGGGAATGGTGATCGCCTCGCCGCCAAGCTGCTCGGCAAGGCGCATGGTCGCGGCGAGCCGGTCCTTGTCGGCGTCGGGCAGATTGGCCGAGCGCGACGTCTCGACATGGAGTGCCGCCCATGGGCAACGCAGGCGGTCGGCCTGGCGGCGCGCATAACGAACCAGCGAGGCGCCGCGCGGATGCTCGTCAACGGCAACCAGCACGCGATCGCCGGCTGCCCACGGCCCCTCAATGGCGTTGGCCTGCATGTGGGTCAGCAACTGCTCGTCGACGCGCTGGGCGGTGCGGCGCAGTGCCAGTTCGCGCAGAGCGGTCAGGTTGCCGGGCGAAAAATAGTTCTCGATGGCGCGGCGCGCCGTGGACGGTACATAGACCTTGCCCTCGTGCAGGCGCTTGATCAGGTCGTCGGGCGTGAGATCGATGATCTCGACATCGTCAGCGCGATCGATGATGGAGTCAGGTACCGTCTCGCGCACGGTGACGCGGGTGATCTGGGCGACGATGTCGTTGAGGCTCTCGACATGCTGGATGTTGAGCGTGGTGTAGACATCGATGCCCTGGCTCAACAGCTCCTGGACGTCGAGATAACGCTTGGGATGGCGGCTGCCGGGCGCATTGGTGTGGGCGAGTTCATCGACAAGTGCGAGCGCCGGCCGGCGCGCGATGATGGCATCGAGGTCCATCTCTTCGAGGGTACGCCCCTTGTAGTCGACTGCCTTGCGCGGGACGACCTCGAAGCCTTCGACCAGTGCCTGGGTTTCGCGGCGGCCGTGGGTCTCGACGACGCCGATGACAACGTCAATGCCGTCGGCAAGGCGGGCGCGGCCCGACATCAGCATCTCGTAAGTCTTGCCAACGCCGGGGGCGGCACCGAGGAAGATCTTCAGACGGCCGCGTCCTTCACGCTCGGCTGTCTCAAGCAGCGCGTCCGGCGAAGGCCTGGATTCCTTGTCCCTGATATCGTCTGGCATCTGTCTTTTTGCAGTCTGGCGTGCCGGAGTTCTGATGGAACTCCGGCACAACCTTGTCAGGGCGCAACCGCTGCGTCGAGCGCCAAATTGAGCTTGAGGACGTTCACAACCGGTTCGCCCATGAAGCCGAGCGCTCGGGCTTCGACATGGCCGTCGACGAGCTTGCGGATGACCGCCTCATCGGCACCTCGGGCCTTGGCCACACGTGCCACCTGGAAATAGGCGGCTTCAGGCGACAGGTGCGGATCAAGACCGCTGCCAGAGGCGGTGACCAGTTCCACCGGCACTGGTGCGCCAGGATCGCTCTGCTTCAGCGCCTCCGCCTCGGCCTTGATGCGGTCGATGAGCTTGGCGCTTGTCGGGCCGAGGTTGGAGCCCGAGGAAGCGGCGGCATTGTAGCCGTCGCCGGCGGCAGAGGGGCGACCATGGAAGTACTGCTCGCCGGCGAAAGCCTGGCCGATCAGCTCGGAGCCGATGATCTTGCCGTCCTTCTCGATCAGGCTGCCATTGGCCTGTCTGGGGAACAGCACCTGGGCGATGCCGGTCATGCCAAGCGGATAGGCAAGGCCGGTGATGACGGTGAGCGCGACGATCATGACGAGCGTAGGTCTGAGTTGCTTCAACATGATGGATGTCCTTTACACGAGGCCGATGGCGTTGATTGCCATGTCGATGGCCTTGATGCCGATGAAGGGCACGATGATGCCGCCGAGGCCGTAGACGAGCAGGTTGCGGCGGAGCAGTGCGCCGGCGCCGATCGGTCGGTATTTGACGCCCTTCAGCGACAGCGGAATCAGCGCGACGATGATCAGGGCGTTGAAGATGATCGCCGACAGGATGGCGCTCTGCGGTGTCGACAAGCCCATGATGTTGAGCGCGCCGAGCTGGGGATAGAAGGCCAGGAACATCGCCGGGATGATGGCGAAATATTTGGCGATGTCGTTGGCGATGGAAAAGGTCGTCAGCGCGCCGCGGGTCATCAGCAGCTGCTTGCCGATCTCGACGATCTCGATGAGTTTGGTCGGATCGCTGTCGAGGTCGACCATGTTGCCGGCCTCGCGGGCGGCGACCGTGCCGGTGTTCATCGCCACGCCGACGTCGGCCTGGGCGAGGGCCGGGGCGTCGTTGGTGCCGTCGCCGCACATGGCCACCAGCTTGCCCTTGGCCTGTTCCTCGCGGATCAGGCTGAGCTTGTTCTCAGGTGTCGCCTGGGCGAGGAAGTCGTCGACGCCGGCTTCGGCAGCGATGGCGGCGGCCGTCATCGGGTTGTCGCCTGTTATCATGACGGTGCGGATGCCCATCCGGCGCAGCTCGGTGAAGCGTTCCTTGATGCCGCCCTTGACGATATCCTTGAGGTAGATGACGCCGAGAAGGCGGGCATCGCGGACAACCGCGAGCGGGGTGCCACCGAGCTTGCCGATTTCGTCGGAGATGGCCTGGATGCCACGCACGGCTTCGGCATCGACCCGTGCGCCCGAGGCCGAGGCGGCGCCCGACTTGACATGGTTGAGCACCGAGTCGACGGCGCCTTTGCGGATGGAAGAGCCGTCGAAATCGACGCCGCTCATCCGGCTCTGAGCAGTGAAGGGCACGAAATGGGCATGCAGCGAGCCCATGTCGCGGGCACGGATGCCATAGCGTTCCTTGGCGAGCACGACGATCGAGCGGCCTTCCGGCGTTTCGTCGGCGAGCGAGGCAAGCTGGGCCGCGTCGGCGAGCTCCTGCTCGGTTACACCCTTGACCGGACGGAACTCTGTGGCCTGGCGGTTGCCGAGGGTGATGGTGCCGGTCTTGTCGAGCAAAAGCGTGTCGACGTCGCCGGCGGCCTCGACGGCGCGGCCCGACATGGCGAGCACGTTGAAGCGCACTAGACGGTCCATGCCGGCAATGCCGATGGCCGACAGCAACGCGCCGATGGTGGTCGGGATCAGCGTCACGAACAGCGCGACAAGCACGATGACCGGAATGTAGCCGCCGGCATAGGTAGCGAAGCTCGGGATGGTGGCGACGGCGAGCACGAAGATCAGCGTCATGCCGGCAAGCAGGATGTTGAGCGCAATTTCGTTCGGCGTCTTCTGGCGCTCGGCGCCCTCGACCAGCGAGATCATGCGGTCGAGGAAGGTCGAGCCGGCGGCCGCCGTGATACGCACGCGGATCCAGTCCGACAGCACCTGGGTGCCGCCTGTCACGGCCGAACGGTCGCCACCGGATTCACGAATGACGGGCGCGGACTCGCCTGTTATCGCGGCTTCGTTGACCGAAGCGACACCTTCGATGATTTCGCCATCGGAGGGGATGATGTCGCCGGCCTCGACCAGGACGACCTGGCCGACCTTCAAGCTGGTGCCCGGCACCATCTTGTAGGCGGTGCGGCTTTCGCCCTCGAGCAGCTTGGCCTGGGTTTCGGTGCGCGCCTTGCGCAGCGAGTCTGCCTGGGCCTTGCCGCGGCCTTCGGCGACAGCCTCGGCGAAGTTGGCGAACAGCACGGTGAACCAGAGCCACAGGATGATCTGGAACGAGAAGCCGAGCCCGCCCGCACCCGTGACCAGGTCCTTGATGAACAGCACTGATGTCAGCGCCGTGACCACGGCGACGACGAACATGACAGGGTTCTTGGCCAGGCTGCGTGGGTCGAGCTTCCTGAACGCGTCGCCTATGGCGGGAAGGATGATGCGAGCGTCGAGCAGGCTCGCAGATTTGTGGGCACTCATGTGAGAGACTCCAGTCGTTTGGTTTTGCGGCGCTGCATCAGAACGTCTGGCCGACGATCATGGCGAGGTGCTCGACGATCGGGCCGACGGCGAGCGCCGGGAAGAAGGTCAGGCCGCCGACAATCAGAATGACGCCGGCAAGCAGGCCGACGAACAGCGGGCTGTCGGTGGGGAAGGTGCCAGCGGAAGCGGGAACCGTCTTCTTGGTGACCAGCGAACCGGCGATGGCGAGTGCCGGTATGATGACCAGGAAGCGGCCCATCAGCATGGCGAGACCAATTGTTATGTTGTACCAGGGCGTGTTGCCGGTGAGACCGCCGAAGGCCGAGCCGTTGTTGGCCGCGCCCGAGGTGTAGGCGTAGAGGATCTCGGAGAAGCCGTGCGGACCCGGCGTGCCGACTGAAGCCACGGCACTCGGCAACAGCACGGCGATGGCCGTGAAGCCGAGCATGGCGAGCGGCAGGCACAGGATGGCAAGCACGGCCATCTTGATTTCCTTGGCCTCGATCTTCTTGCCGAGATATTCCGGCGTGCGGCCGACCATCAGGCCGGCGACGAAGATGGCAATGACGACGAACATCAGGATACCGTAGAAGCCGGCGCCGACGCCGCCGACGATGACCTCGCCGAGTTCCATGTTGATCAGCGGGATCATGCCGCCGAGGGCTGTGAACGAGCCGTGCATGGCGTTGACCGCACCGCAGGAGGCAGCCGTAGTGATGACGGCGAAGAGCGACGACAGGACGATGCCGAAGCGGGCTTCCTTGCCTTCCATGTTGCCGCCGTCGATGCCCAGCGCGTGCACCAGCGGGTTGCCGGCAGCCTCGGCCCAGTAGGTGATGGCGACGCCGGCGACAAACAGGATGCCCATGGTGGCGAAGATCGCCCAGCCCTGGCGCTGGTTGCCGACCATGCGTCCGAAAACGTTGGTGAGTGCAGCACCCAGCGCGAAGATCGAGACCATCTGGATAAAGTTGGAGATAGCGTTAGGGTTTTCGAACGGATGTGCGGAGTTGGCGTTGAAGAAGCCGCCGCCATTGGTGCCGAGCATCTTGATGGCGAGCTGCGAGGCGACTGGTCCCACAGCGATGGTCTGCTGAGCTCCCTCGACGGTGGTGGCAGCGATGTAGGAACCGACCGTCTGCGGCACGCCGAGCCAGACATAAGCGAGCGTGAGCACGATGCAGAGCGGCAAAAGCACGTAGAGCGTGGTGCGCGTCAGATCGACCCAGAAGTTGCCGATCGACTTGCCCGAGGCGCGGGCGAAACCGCGGATCAGCGCCATACCGATGGCGATGCCGGTGGCGGCCGAGACGAAGTTCTGCACCGTCAGGCCGGCCATTTGCACGAGATAGGACATCGTGCTTTCGCCGCCGTAGTTCTGCCAGTTGGTGTTGGTCATGAAGCTGACGGCAGTGTTGAAGGCGAGCTCGGGCGGCACAGCACCCATGGCTGCCGGGTTGAAGGGCAGCGCGCCCTGGAACCTCTGCATCGCATAAAGCAGCAGGAAGCCGGCGATGTTGAAAGACAGCATGGCGGCGGCATAGCCAGTCCAGTGCTGGTCCTCGCGCTCGCTGGTGCCGGCAAGCCGGTAGAGCACGCGCTCAACCGGGCCGAGCAGCGGCGACAAGAACGTGCGCTCGCCAGTAAAGACGCGGGTCATGTAGCCGCCGAGCGGCTTCACGAGCAGAATGATGACCGCGCAGAATGCGGCGATCTGTATCCAGCCATTGATGGTCATTTGAGAAGCTTTCCGTGCGAGCGCTGAGCGGTCAGAACCGTTCGGGGCGGATGAGCGCGTAGGTCAGATAGGCAAGCAGGAACACGGTCACTGCGCCGCCGAGGATGTATTCGAGCAACATTTGGCGTTCCTTCAGAGGATGTCGCAGGCTTTGACGTAGGCGAAGCACAAGGCGAAGAAGACCACGCCTATGGCGAGAACGAAGATGTCCATCTTCGAAAACTCCTGTTCCGTTGAAACCTTAAGCCGAGGGCGTAAGGACCATCCCCACGCGCCAAACGACGGCGTCAGGCATGCTGACGACGTTGGCCGGGTCTGGATTTCGCAAAGGAATATGGCTCCGAACCACATTAAGGTTCGAGAGAGCGGGGCGGACAAAGAAATAGGAATGCCATAAAGAAAACGACCCCAAGGCGTGAGCCTCGAGGCCGTCAATAATCAAGTCGGCAATTGCCGGTTCAACAGCGGCGGCAGTTGCTGGAGCCGGAGATCAGGCCAGGCCTTCGGCGCGCAGGGCCTTCTGCACGGCCGGGCGGGCAGCCACGGTGCCGAGATAGCGCTGGATGTTGGCAAAGGAAGACAGATCGATGCCGACATGCTTGGCCCAGCCGAGGATCGTCCAGAGATAGGCGTCAGCCGCAGTGAAGGCATCGCCCATCAGATAGGCGCGGCCGTCGAGCTTGCCGTCGACATAGGCCAGGCGCCTGGCGAGCAGCTCGCGGTTGATCTCCTTGGTGGCCTCGGGCGTGTTGGGCTTGAAGAAGGCGCCGAAGACCTTGTGCAGTTCGGTGGCGACGAAGGCCAGCCACTGCTGAACACGGTAGCGCGCCATGTCGCCGGCCTTGGGCATCAGGCCGCTCTCGGGCTTCTGGTCAGCGAGGTACTGCACCAGGACGGAGGATTCGGTCATCAGCTCGCCATCGCCGAGCACCAGCGCCGGCACATAGCCGTTGGGATTGGTGGCAAGGAAGTCCTGCTGGGTTTCAGTGGTCTTGGTCTTGCCGTCGACCTTGACGAGTTCGAGGTCGATGCCGACTTCGTTGGCGACGATGTGCGGGGCCAGCGAACAGGCGCCGGGCATGTAGAAAAGCTTCATGTCTTGGAGAACTCCGGATGGTGGTCGACCCTCACCTCGCATGCGCGTGCGGGGTGGCCAAGCATCCATCCGGTGAACACTCTGTTGCAGCCGGCGCAGACCCGTCAGCGAAAAGATCGCCGGGGCTCAGACCGTGACTGTCCCGAGCCTTTCGGCGATCAGTTGGGCGAGCCGCTCGGCGACCTCTTCCTTGGGCAAATCAGGCCATTCGTCGACGCCCGCCTTGCTCACGATCTTAACCCGGTTGCGGTCGCCACCCATGACGCCGCCTTCGTGGCTGACATCGTTGGCGACGATGAAGTCGGCGCCCTTCCTGGCCAGCTTGGCCTGGGCATTTTTGAGAACGTCCTGGGTCTCGGCAGCGAAACCTATGACCAGATAGGGACGCTTGGCGTGGTGGCCGACGCCGGCGAGAATGTCGGGGTTCTCGACCATCTGCAGCGCCGGCGGCCCCTCGCCCGCCACCTTCTTGATCTTCTCATCGGCAGAGGCGGCTGTGCGCCAGTCGGCGACGGCGGCGACAAAGATGGCAGCATCGGCCGGTAGCAGTTGTTCGACCGCATCGCGCATCTCGCGCGCGCTTTCGACATGCACCGTCTTCACACCGGCAGGATCTGGAATGGTCACCGGGCCGGAGACGAGGCGCACATCGGCGCCGAGCCGGGCGAGCGAGGCGGCGAGCGCATGACCCTGCTTGCCCGACGAGCGGTTGGCGATGTAGCGCACGGGATCGATGGGCTCGTGCGTCGGGCCTGAGGTGATGATGATCTTGCGGCCCGACAGCGGCTTCGGCCTGATGTCGAGCAGTTCCTCGACCGCTCCGACGATCTGCAACGGCTCGGCCATGCGGCCCTCGCCTGCCTCGTTGCTTTCGGCCATCTCGCCTTTCATCGGGCCGATGAAATGGATGCCGTCCTTTTCCAGCGTGGCGCGGTTGCGGCGCGTCGCCGGATTCGACCACATGCGCGGGTTCATGGCCGGCGCAAACAGTACCTTCTTGTCGGCGGCAAGCAGCACGGCAGAGGCGAGGTCGGAGGCATGGCCGTTGGCGAGCTTGGCCATCAGGTCGGCGGTGGCCGGGGCAACGACGATCAGGTCGGCCTCGCGCGCCAGCCTGATGTGGCCGACATCCTGCTCGTCCTGGCGGTCGAAGAGATCGGTGAAGACGTGGTCGGCGGTGAGTGCGCCAACCGACAGAGGCGTGATGAACTCCTGGGCGGCAGAGGTCATGACCGCCCGGACGGATGCGCCGCGCTCGCGCAACCGACGGATCAGGTCGAGCGACTTGTAGGCCGCGATGCCGCCGCCGATGATAAGCAGGATGCGCTTGCCGGAAAGGAACATGCTTGGCCCTCAAGCCGGCTTCAGCGCCGGCACGATGTCGGTATGGATGAAATCATCGCCCTTGAAAAGCGGCGGCACGTTCCGGGTTTTGGCGAGCAGCCGAGTACAGCAGTCGCCGAAGTTGAGATTGACCGCATGGCTCGAACCCTTCCCGAAGCGGCGATGCGCGTCTGACGCAAAAGTAGCGCCGACGGGGGGCGCATTCAATGCCGGCACTGCCAGCAATGCCGGCATTGTCCGATCAGAGCAGTTGCCAGGCGATGTAGACCAGCGTCAGCGCAATGACCCACAGCGCAATGCGACCGGAGCGGGTGTGGCGCGCTTCGGCCTTGCCGATGGCGCGCGCGGTCGCGGCATCGAAGCGCAGGCCGTTTTCGGCCATGGCGTCGATCTCGCGCGACAGCCTTTCGGCGCGGGCGGAGAGGTCGGGGGCTTGGCGGGCCAGCGACAGAAGCGCGCCAAGACCGTCACGGGCATCGATCATCAGGCCGCGCGGGCCGAGATTTCCAGCGATCCAGTTGCCGACCACGGGTTCGGCCGTCTTCCACATGTTGAAGGCCGGGTCCAACGTGCGGGCAACACCCTCGACGACGACCATGGTCTTCTGCAGCAGCACCAGTTCGGGCCGCGTCTCCATATCGAACAGCTCGGTGACCTCGAACAAAAGGGTCAAGAGCTTGGCCATCGAGATGGTTTCGGCCGGCTGGCCGTGGATCGGCTCGCCGATGGCGCGGATCGCCTGGGCGAAGGCCGCGACATTGTGGTGGCGCGGCACATAGCCGGCCTCGAAATGCACTTCGGCGACACGCATGTAGTTGCGGGTGATGAAGCCGTAGAGGATCTCGGCAAGGAAGCGCTGCTCCTTCTTGCCGAGACGGCCGGAGATGCCGAGATCGACGGCAACGATGTCGCCATTGGCGTCGACGAACATGTTGCCGGGGTGCATGTCGGCATGGAAGAAGCCGTCGCGCAGCGTATGCCGCAGGAACGACTGTACCAGCGTCGCGGCGATCGCCTGGAGATCGAAGCCTGCGGCGCGCAGCCCTTCGATGTCGTTGAGCTTGACGCCGTCGATCCACTCCATGGTGAGCACGTCGCGGCCGGTGCGCTCCCAGTCGACAGACGGCACGCGGAAGCCGGGATCATCCCTGGTGTTTTCGCCAAGTTCGGAATAGGCCGCCGCCTCAAGGCGGAAGTCCATCTCGATCTTGGTTGTCTGGGCCATCGTCTCGGTGATCTCGACCGGACGCAGGCGGCGGCTCGACGGAACGAAACGCTCCTGCAGCCGGGCTGCCAGGAAGTAGCTTTCGAGATCCTGGAAGAAGCGGCGGCGCACGCCGGGGCGGATGACCTTGACGGCGACCTTGCGCGGGCCTTCCGGCGTCGCAACTTCGGCCGGGTGGACCTGGGCGATGGACGCGGCGGCAATCGGCGCGCCGATGCTGAGATAGAGATCGGAGACCTTGCGGCCGAGAGAACCTTCGATCGCCTCGACGGCTTCCGACATCGGGAAGGTCGCCATGCTGTCCTGGAGCAACGCCAGGTCGAGCGCGATGTCGTCGCCGACGACGTCAGGGCGGGTCGCCAGGAACTGGCCGAGCTTGACGTAGGACGGACCAAGGCGGGCGACCGCCTTGGCAAGGCGATCGCTGCGCACGCTCTTGCGGGCGCGGCGCCGGGTCAGCAGGCGCGCCACCTGCCAGCCGATCTTCGGCAGGCCCTCGAGCTGGTCGCCGGGCAACGCCGCGACCACGCCTTCACGCACAAGCACCCAGCCCGCACGCGCGAGCCGGAACGACGCTCCGAGACTGCTCATCGCGCGCCGTCCGTCAAAGCTTCCAGCCCGAGTGCAGTGCTGCGATGCCGCCGGTGTAGTTGCGGAAGGTGACGCGGTCGAAGCCGGCGCGGGTGATCATTGCGGCAAAGTTCTGCTGGTTGGGAAACTTGCGGATCGATTCGACGAGATAGGCGTAGGGCTCGCCGTCGCCTGTCACGGCCTGGCCGATGCGCGGAATGGCATTGAACGACCAGGCTTCGTAGATCTTGTCGAGCAAGGGCATCTCGACCTCGGAGAATTCGAGGATCAAAAGGCGCCCGCCCGGCTTCAGCACGCGCCAGGCTTCCGACAGCGCCACATCGATGCGCGGCACGTTGCGGATGCCGAAAGCGATGGTGTAGGCGTCGAAGGTCTCGTCGGCGAAGGGCAGTTCCTCGGCGTTTGCCTCGACGAAATCCGTCTTGTCGGCAAGGCCGCGCTTTTCGGCGCGCTCGCGGCCGACGCCAAGCATCGAGCCGTTGATGTCGAGCACGGTGGCATGCGCGTTGCCATGCGAGGCGTCGACGATGCGGAAGGCGATGTCACCGGTGCCGCCGGCAACGTCGAGCACCTTCCAACCCGGACGCCTGGGCGGGTTGAGCCAGGCAACCATTGCGTCTTTCCAGATACGGTGCAGGCCGCCCGACATCAGGTCGTTCATCACGTCATAGCGGTCGGCGACCTTGTGGAAGACCTCGTTGACCAGGCCCTGCTTGTCGCCAGCTCCCACATTGCGGAAACCGTAGGAGGTTTCCATGCCGCCGACAGCCGTCGTCCGTTGTTCTGACATTTTGTTGTCCAATCAAATCCGGCGGGACCATAGCCGATCACACCAGCGGGCGCTATTGTTTGAGGCGCGGTTTTAGGCCGCGCCCGCGCCGACAACACAAGGAACAAGGAATGCCTTTGAAAGCCGAGCTGCACTGCCACATAGAAGGTGCGGCGGCACCCGAACTCGTCGTCCGCCAGGCGCAGAAATACGGCAAGGACGTCTCACCCTTCATCCAGAACGGCTCCTTCGTCTGGAACGACTTCACCTCGTTCCTTGCGGCCTACGACTTCGCCGCCGACCTTTTCCGCACCGAAGAGGACTACGCCCGGCTTTCAGAACACTACCTGACCAGCCTCGCCCGTGACGGCGCGATCTATTCGGAAGTGTTCACTTCGCCCGACCATGCCATCAAAGCCGGGCTGTCGCCCAAGGCCTATACCGACGCGCTCGGCGAAGGCATGCTGCGGGCCAAGGCCAAGACAGGCATCGAGGGCCGGATGATCGTCACCGGCGTGCGCCATGTCGGTGTCGAATCGATCGAGGCGGCGGCACGCTTTGCCGCCAGGTGCAACCATCCACTGGTGACCGGCTTCGGCGTCGCCGGCGACGAGCGTATGGGCGAGTTCGAGGATTATGTGCGCGCCTTCGAGATCGCCCGCGAGGCCGGCCTCGGCATCACCATCCATGCCGGCGAACTGCTGGGCTGGGAGAGCGTGGCGCAGGCGCTCGACCACATCAAGCCATCGCGCATCGGCCATGGCGTACGCGCAATCGAAAACCCCGATCTGGTCAAACGCATCGCCGACGAAGGCATCGTGCTGGAAGTCTGCCCGGGGTCGAACATCGCGCTCAAGGTGTTCGACAGCTTTGCCGACCACCCCTTCCCCAAGTTCCGGGCGGCTGGTTGCAAGGTGACGCTGAGCTCCGACGATCCGCCCTATTTCTGGACCAGCCTGAAGCGCGAATATGACATTGCCACTGAGCATTTCGGCATGGACGACAAGGCGCTGATGGCGACGACCCGCACGGCGATCGAGGCCGCTTTCGTCGACAGGAAGACCAAAGCAGCACTTCTTGCCCGTCTCGACGGCCATAAACGCTGAATTTGGCCGACAAAACTGTGGTTCAAGGCTGGCGCGACATTGGTCGGCGGCGCGCCAGCCGATAGAATGGCCTGAATTACCCGAGTTTCAGGAGCGTAAGCCATGACCGTGACCGTCGTCGACCATCCGCTTGTGCAGCACAAGCTGACCATCATGCGCGACAAGGAAACCTCGACGGCCGGCTTTCGGCGGCTGCTGCGCGAGATCTCCCTGCTGCTCGGCTACGAGGTGACGCGCGACCTCGAACTGACCACCAAAATGATCGAAACGCCGATCGAGACGATGGAGGCGCCGACGCTCGAAGGCAAGAAGCTGGTGTTCGCCTCGGTGCTGCGCGCCGGCAATGGCCTGCTCGAAGGCCTGCTCGACCTGGTGCCGGCAGCCCGCGTCGCCCATGTCGGGCTTTATCGCGACCACGAGACGCTGGAGGCGGTAGAGTATTTCTTCAAGGCGCCAAGCGACCTCGGCGACCGCCTGGTGATCGTCGTCGACCCGATGCTGGCCACCGCCAATTCAGCGATCGCGGCGATCGACAAGCTGAAGGGCCGTGGCGCCACCAACCTGCGCTTCCTGTGCCTGCTGGCCTCGCCCGAAGGCATCGAGCGCTTCACCAAGGCGCACCCGGATGTTCCGGTGTTCACCGCCTCGATCGACCGCGAGCTCAACGAGCGGGGCTACATCATCCCCGGCCTCGGCGACGCCGGCGACCGTATGTACGGCACCAAATAGGCCTTAACCCACGGTTTACCGCCTTTGACATCGGGATGGCTGCGTTAAAGCCACGATCACCTTGTCCGGACTATCGTGACGCCTCAAATCAGGGCGTCACATGCTGCGTAAGCTCATCATATTCGGTGTCTGTGCCGGCGCATCCGCGTCGGTGCCCATGCTGTGGGACAAGGACGGTGAGAAGTTCAAGGCTTTGACCGAGATGGCGACGGGCACCATTACGCCGGCGCCCAAGCCCGTCGAACCCAGTGCTGCGACTGCCTCCACCGCCGGACGCAGCGTCAAGATCGACGCCGACATGCGCGGCCATTTCACGGCAAGCTTCAAGATCAACGGTCGCTCGGTCGACGCAATGGTCGACACCGGGGCGACGCTGGTGGCGATCAACGTTTCGACCGCGCGCAAGGCCGGGGTGAAAGTCGCGCCGGGGGATTTCACCCAGCAGGTCAACACTGCAAATGGTGCTGCGCGCGCAGCGCTTTCGCGCATCGACCGACTGCAGATCGGCCGGATCAGCGTCGACGACGTGCCGGTGGTGGTGCTCGAGGACAAGGCCCTCGACGGCACGCTGATCGGAATGAGCTTCCTGTCGCGACTCAAGAAGTACCAGGTCGAAAATGGCGCGCTGCTTCTGGTGCAGTGAGACTCAGGCCGCGGTTTGCTGATCCGCAGTCCTGAAGTGGCCGGGCGGATGGCCGATAACGCGCTTGAAGGCGCGGCTGAAGGCAGCTTCCGAATCGTAGCCCAGCCGTGACGCCACGACCGAGATGCGCAGGCGGTCGCGGACCAGCCACTGCCGCGCCTGGTGCATCCTGACCTGAGTGACGTAGCGCGCCGGCGTTTCGCCGACGATCGCCGCGAAGCGGTCGGCGAAGCCGGAGCGCGATGCGCCCATCATCCGAGCCAGCGCCTCGACCGTCCAGTTGTGGCTCGGTTCGAGATGGATCGCGGCCAGCACCTTGCCGATCTTGGGATCCCTGACCGCGGCGATCCAGCCGCTGGAATCGCCGCAGCCGCGCTCGACCCATGAACGAATGATGATGGCGGCGAGCACGTCGGCGAGCCGGGCGACGATGCCGGCGGAACCGACGCGCTCGAGCTTGACCTCGCGGGCCATGGTTTCGAGCATGTGAGTGATACCGGGGTCATGCGCCTCGAGTTCGGTCGTGCGCATGACGTCAGGCATCATGCCGAGCAGCGGGTGCAGGCCGTCGAGGTTGAAATACATGCTGCCGCAGAACAGCAGCGTGCCCGGCCGGCAGCCCTCGGTCGAAAGACAGAAGACCTTCTCGCAGATCTGCTTGATCTCGTAGCCATTGATCGGCGACGATTTTGCGCCTGGCTCGCTGGAGATCACATGGGCCACGCCGCGCGGCAGGAGCACGGCGTCGCCGCAGCGAAGCTCGACCCATTCGCCCGAGGGTTGGCGCAGCCAGCACGCCTTCTGTCCGACGAAGTAGAAGCGTGCCGTTGCCTGGGCCGGGAATTCGATGTTCCACGGCTCCTTCAGTTCCCAGCGGCCATATTCGACGCCTTCGAGGCGCAAACCCCTGAGGATATCGGTCAGCGGGTCGGCGGCAAGTTTGGACGAACGATCATTCATACTGGCGTATCTAGCATGGAAACGCCAAATCGTCACCCCCATGTTGCACCGCACTGCAATCGGAGAGCCTCCCAAATGAACGATATCGTAACCGCAACGCTGGACGGCATTCCGATCCAGAAAGCGAAGGCCGAGGAGCGCGCGGAACCCCTGTGGGGCGCCGTTCTGTCGTTGTCGCTCGGCGTGTTCGGCCTTGTGACAGCGGAATTCCTGCCGGCCAGCCTGCTGACGCCGCTGGCGCAGGATCTCGGCATCACCGAAGGCACCGCCGGACAAGCGGTGACGGCGACTGCCGTCATCGCCGCGATCGCCGCGCCGACAATGGCTATCGCGACAAGGAAGATCGACCGACGGCATGTGATGATCGGATTGTCGCTGTTGCTGGTCGTGTCGAGCCTGCTCGCGGCAACCGCCTGGTCACTGCCGTCGCTTTTGTTCGCGCGTGTGCTCCTGGGCGTGGCACTCGGCGGCTTCTGGTCGATGTCGGCGGCCATCGCGATGCGGCTGGTGCCCAGCGAGGTGCTGCTGCGCGCCATGTCGATCATCCTGACCGGCGTTTCGGTGGCGACCGTCTGCGCCGCCCCCGTGGGCGCCTATGTCGGCGACGTCTGGGGTTGGCGCAGCGCCTTCATCATCGCTGCCGGCGTCGGTTTGGTCACGCTGATCGTGCAGTTCGCCACGCTGCCCAAGCTTCCGCCCATCAGCATCGCCAGCTTCGGTGCCCTGCGTGACGTCTCCCGCAACCCGATGATCCGCGTGGGGCTGCTGCTGGTCATCCTGACCGCGTCCGGCCATTTCGCCGGCTTCACCTATTTCCGAGCCTTCCTCGAGCAGGTGCCGGCACTCGGCATCGAGACCATATCGCTGGTGCTGCTGGCCTTCGGCATTGGCGGCTTCTTCGGCAATCTCGCCGGCGGTTTCATGGCCGAACGCAGCCTGCGGTCGGCGGTGACGTTGGCTCCGTTGCTCATCGCCATCTCGGCACTGGCGCTGCTGTTGGCGGGTTCGTCGGCCGGGATCGCGGGCGTCGCCATCGCCGCGTGGGGCTTTGCCTTCGGCGCGGTGCCGGTGGGCGTGCAGACCTGGATGGTACGCGCAGCGCCCGACCAGGCTGAAAGTGCCGGCGGCCTGATGGTCGCGACCTTCCAGGTGGCGATCGCGCTGGGTGCGGTGTTCGGCGGCGTGCTGGTCGACACTGCAGGCGTCAACAGTGCCTTCATCTACAGCGGTGCCGCGACCCTGCTGGCTGCAATCGCCGTTGCCTGCTTCGGCAGGAAGCACGCAAGCTGACCTCAAGGGATGTGACTTGCGCCGCGTGGTTTACTAGCTGCGCGGCGCAATGCGTCTGGCGACCACCTTCGCCGCCACTGGCCTGGCTTCATCCAGCGTGTAGCAGGCAAGCACCGAAGCGGCAGCCGTCTCCGCTGCAAGCGGGCTGCGGGCATGGATGCGGGCGAGCGCCTCACCGGCCCTCACTTCGGCACCGACAGGAAGCAGCCCGGTAATGCCGACGGCATGGTCGACGTTGTCCTCGGGCCGGGTGCGGCCGCCGCCCAGGGCGACGACCGCAAGGCCGATGTCACGGGTTGCGATTGCCGAGACGAAGCCGCCGCGCGGGGCTTTCACCACCAGTTCCACATCTGCCTTGGGCAGATATTTGGCCGCGTTCGTCACGAAATCCACGGGGCCGCCGAGCACAAAAACCATGCGGCCGAAGATGTCGGCGGCGGTGCCGTCTTCGAGCGCCGTGCGTGCCTGCTGAAGCCCCTCGCGCTGCGAGCTCGCCCGGCCGGCTGACAGCAGCATGTCGGCGGCGAGCGCCAGCGTGACCTCTTCGAGGCGCGGGTCGCGGAAGCGGCCGGTGAGGAAATCGACGGCGTTCCGGACCTCGACCGCGTTGCCGGCGGCGGAGGCCAGCGGCTCGTTCATGCCGGTGATTAGGGCTGTGGTCCTGAGACCCGCGCCATTGGCGACCTCGACGAGGCTGGTGGCCAGTGCCGAGGCGTCGCGCGCGCTTTCCATGAAGGCGCCGTTACCGATCTTGACGTCGAGCACCAGCGAGCCGAGGCCGGCAGCAAGCTTCTTGGACAGGATCGAAGCGGTGATGAGCGGCACCGATTCGACCGTCGCGGTGACGTCGCGAATGCTGTAGAAACGCTTGTCGGCAGGCGCGAGGTCTGATGTCTGGCCGATGATGGCGCAGCCGGCTTCGCGCACCGTGCGCCGCAACAGCGCAAGGTCGGGCTGGCTGGCGTAGCCCGGGATCGAATCCATCTTGTCGAGCGTGCCGCCGGTGTGGCCGAGGCCGCGGCCCGAAATCATCGGCACATAGGCGCCGCAGGCGGCAACGATGGGCGCCAGCATGAGCGAGACATTGTCGCCGACACCGCCGGTGGAGTGCTTGTCGGTGGCGGGACCCGGCAGGTCGGACCAGTCGAGCACATCGCCGGAATCACGCATGGCCGTGGTCAGCGCCACCGCCTCGTCGCGACTCATGCCGTTGAAGAAGACGGCCATGCCGAAAGCCGCGATCTGGCCTTCCGAGACGGCGCCAGAGGTGATGCCGCCAACGAAGGCGGCGATTTCGGCCGGGGCGAGAGCCTTGCCGTCGCGCTTGCGGCGGATGATTTCCTGCGGGAGCATCAGATGGCGCTCGCGGCCGGCGAAGCTTGGCGCTCGGCGTTCTCCGCGGTCGCCGCCCTGCCCTCAGCCATCGATCGGGCCCTTCTCGAACATCTTGCGCAGGACGGTGGCGAGGCGGCCGCCGCCGATGGGGGCCATGTCCTTGGTTTCGCGATGCGACAGCTCGGCCCCGGTCATGCCGGCGGCGAGGTTGGTGATGACCGAGCAGGCGAGCACCTTGAGGCCGAGGAAGCGGGCGATGATCGCTTCCGGCACCGTTGACATGCCGACCGCATTGGCGCCGAACATGCGGGCCATGCGAATCTCGGCCGGCGTCTCGAAGGACGGGCCGGAGAACCACATGTAGACGCCCTTGTGCAGGTCGATGCTTGCTGCCGCGGCGGCGGTCTCGAACGCCTTGCGCAGACCGGCATCATAGGCCTCGGTCATGCCGACGAAGCGGCGGTCGGTCGGCTCGCCGAACAGCGGATTGGCGCCGGCGAAATTGATGTGGTCCTCGATCAGCATGATCGAGCCGGGCAGCATGCCGGGGTCGACGGAGCCGGCGGCATTGGTCAGCACGAGCTGGGTGACACCGATGCCGGCGAGCGTCTCGAGCGCCGGACGCATGACCGAGGCATCGCCATGCTCGTAATAATGCGCGCGGCCGGCCATCATGATGACCGGCTGGCCACCGAACAGGCCGGCAACGAGCTCTCCGGCATGGCCGGTCACGCCGCTTCGGGGGAAACCGGGCAAGGCGGCGTAAGGGATGCGGATGGCGTCTTCGACCTCGTCGACGAGGCCGCCAAGGCCGGAACCCAGCACCATGGCGGTCGCCGGCGCAAGACCGTCGAGCTGCTCGACGAGACGATCGACGGCTTCCTTCATTTCAGGATCTCCCCCTGGAACCCGTAGGGCAGCATCTGGCCCATGGTGACAGTTTCGACGATGCCGGCATCGTCGCAGAGATAGAGTTTGGTGTCCGGACCGGTGAATTCGGCCAGGCGCTGGCGGCAGCCGCCGCAGGGTGTGATGCGGGCCATGCGCTCGGCAACGACGGCGATCTCGGTGATCTTGCCGCCGCCGCCCATGATGTAGTGGCCAAGTGCGGTGGTCTCGGCGCACCAGCCCTCGGGATAGGACGCAACCTCGATGTTGGCGCCGGCAAAGATGCGTCCATCTTCGGTGCGCAGTGCCGCGCCAACCGGAAACTTCGAATAGGGCGCATAAGCCTTGGCCATGGCGGCGGTCGCCGCCTGGAACAGATCGTGGGACAAGATCAGCGCTCCTTCACATAGGGCACGCCGCCGGCGCGAGGCGGGATGGCCTTGCCGATGAAGCCGGCAAGCAGGATGACGGTAAGGATGTAGGGCAGTGCCTGCATCAGCTGAACCGGCACTTTGCCGATGATCGGCAGGGGAGACCCCTGCAGGCGGATCGACAGCGCGTCGAGGAAACCGAACAACAGGCAGGCGAACATGGCCGGCACCGGTTTCCATTTGGCGAAGATCAGCGCAGCGAGCGCGATGTAGCCGCGGCCGGCCGTCATGTCCTTGACGAAGCCGGCATTCTGGGCGAGCGCCATGTAGGAGCCGGCAAGGCCTGTCAGGATGCCGGTGCAGATGACGGCACGATAGCGCAGCCAGGCAACCGAGATGCCGGCGGTGTCCACGGCCGCCGGGTTCTCGCCGACGGCGCGCAGGCGCAGGCCGAAGCGAGTGCGGAACAGCACCCACCAGGTGAACGGCACGGCGAGGAAAGCGACATAGGTCAGCAGCGAATGGCCCGACAGCAGGCCGGAATAGGGCTGGCCGACGACAGGCACGTCGCGCAACGCATCGGCGAAAGGCAGGTTGACTGCGCCGAAGCGGCCTTCCGGCGGCAGCGAGGGCGTGCGCCCGCCCTGCTGGAACCAGGCCTGACCGAGGATGATCGTCGAACCGGCAGCGATGAAGTTGATCGCGACGCCAGAGACGATCTGGTTGCCGCGATGGGTGATCGAGGCAAAGCCATGGACCAAGGCCATGCCGACCGACACCAGGACGGCGATCAGCAGGCCGATCCACGCCGAGGCGAAGACGGCTGCGGCCGCCGCGCCGGCGAAGGCGCCGGCCAGCATCTTGCCTTCAAGGCCGATGTCGAAAACGCCGGCGCGTTCCGAATAGAGGCCGGCCAGGCAGGCGAGCAGCAGCGGCACCGAAACACGGATTGTCGAGTTCAGGATGTTGATGAGCGCGTCGATGAATTCCATGTCAGGCGCGCTCCCCTTTGGTCGCCGTGATGCCGACGGATCGCGGGCTGAAGCTCGCGAAGATGCCCTGGATGGCCGGGCGGAACATGTGCTCGAGCGCGCCGGCAAACAGGATCACCAGGCCCTGGATGATGACGATCATGTCGCGGGAGATGTTCGGCATCTCGAAGGCCAGTTCGGCACCGCCCTGGTAGAGCATGCCGAACAGGACCGCCGCCGGCACGATGCCGGCCGGATGCGATCGGCCCATCAGCGCCACCGCGATGCCGACGAAGCCGGCGCCGGAGACGAAATCGAGCGGCACATTGTGCTGGTCGCCCATGATCGGGTTGAGCGCCATCATGCCGGCGAGCGCGCCCGAAATCAGCATGGTGACGATGATGATGCGGGTTTCCGAGATGCCGGCGTAGCGCGCCGCCTTCGAGCTGAAGCCGAAGGTGCGGATCTCGTAGCCGAGCTTGGTGCGCCAGATCAGCACCCAGACCAGGAAGGCCATGACCAGCGCCAACAGGAACGAGACGTTGAGCGGCGCCGAGGGCCGGACGGTGAGGCCGAATTCGGCGAGCAGCCAGCCGAGCTTGGGCAATTGCCCGCCTTCGACGAACTGGCGCGTCTGCGGCGCCATCGAGCCGGCCGGCTTCAGCACGTTGACGAGCATGTAGACCATCACCGAGGCGGCGATGAAGTTGAACATGATGGTGGTGATGACGATGTGCGAGCCGCGCTTGGCCTGGAGATAGGCCGGAATCAGCGCCCACAACGCGCCGAACAGTGCCGAGGCGATGATCGCCATCGGAAAGACGACCCACCAGGGCAGCGTGCTGTCGAAGGCAAGGACGACGATGGCGATGCCGAGGCCGGCGATATAGGCTTGGCCCTCGCCGCCGATGTTGAACAGGCCGCAATGGAAAGCGACCGCGACGGCCAGGCCGGTGAAGATGAAGTTGGTGGCGTAGAACAGCGTGTAGGCGAGGCCCTGGCCGCTGCCGAAGGCACCTTCGACAAGGATGACGGCGGCGCGCAGCGGGTTTTCGCCGACAAGCAGCACGACGAGGCCAGCGACGACGAACGCGACGAGCAGGTTGATCAGTGGAATGAGCCCGTAGTCGGCCCAGGCCGGGAGTTTTGCGTAAGGCGTGCTCATTCGGCGGCCTCCTTGTGTTCGACGCCTGCCATCAGAAGCCCCAGCTCGCCTTCGCCGGTTTCGGGTCCGCGTTCGCCGACGACGCGGCCGGCGAACATCACCAGGATGCGGTCGGAGAGCGAGCGGATCTCGTCGAGCTCGACCGAGACCAGCAGAACCGCCTTGCCCTGGTCGCGCATGGCGATCAGGCGCTTGTGGATGAATTCGATGGCGCCGACATCGACGCCGCGGGTCGGTTGGCCGACGATCAGCACCCCGGGGTCCTGTTCGATCTCGCGCGCGAGCACGATCTTCTGCTGGTTGCCGCCGGAGAAATTGGCGGTCTTGAGCCGAGGATTGGCCGGGCGGATGTCGTATTTCTCGATCTTTTCCTGCGCGTCCTTCTGGATCGCGTCGAGATTGAGGAACGGTCCTTTGAGATATTGCGGCTTGTCGTGATAGCCGAGGATCGAGTTCTCGCTTTCGTCGAAAGCAAGCACCAGGCCGACATGATGCCGATCCTCCGGCACATGGGCGAGGCCGCGGTCGCGCAATTCGCCGGGGTCGGCCTGGCCGGTCAGATCAATCGGCTTGCCGTCGAGCATGACCGTCCCCGAGACCGCCTTGCGGATGCCGGAAACGGCTTCCATCAGTTCCGACTGGCCGTTGCCGGCGACACCGGCGATGCCGACGATCTCGCCGGCGCGGATGTCGAAGGATACGTCGTCGACCATGGTGACGCCGCGCGAATCCTTGACCGTCAGGTTCTTGACCGAAAGCTTGACGGCGCCGGGCTTGGCCTCGCCCTTTTCGACGCGCAACAGCACGCGGCGGCCAACCATCAGCTCGGCCAGCTCCTCGACGGTGGTTTCCCTGGTCTTGCGTGTGGCGACCATCGTGCCCTGGCGCATCACCGAGACGTTGTCGGTGATGGCCATGATCTCGCGCAGTTTGTGGGTGATCAGCACCACCGTCTTGCCCTGTTCCTTGAGCTGCTGGAGGATGCGGAACAGGTGGTCGGCTTCAGCCGGGGTGAGCACGCCGGTGGGCTCGTCGAGGATGAGGATTTCAGCACCCCGATACAGTGCCTTGAGGATTTCGACGCGCTGCTGCAGGCCGACAGGCAGTTCCTCGATGATCGCATCTGGATCGACCTCGAGGCCGTATTCCTGTTCCAGCCGGCGCAGCTCGGAGCGCGCCTTGGCGATGGACTTGTTGAGCAGCGCCTCGCCTTCTGCACCGAGAATGACGTTTTCCAGCACCGAGAAATTCTCGACCAGCATGAAGTGCTGATGCACCATGCCAATGCCGGCGGCGATGGCATCGTTGGGTGTCTTGATGCTGGCCGGCTTGCCGTTGACGCGGATTTCGCCGCTGTCGGCCTGATAGAAGCCGTAGAGGATCGACATCAGCGTCGACTTGCCCGCGCCGTTTTCTCCAATGATGCCGTGGATCGTCCCGCGCGGTATCTCGAGCGCGATGTCGCGGTTGGCGCGGACAGCACCAAAACTCTTGTTGATGCCGATCAGTTCGATAGCTGCTTCCGCCATACGACCGTCCCACCTCAGGTTCTTATGTTCTTGTTATGGCTTGCCGAAAGAGCTAGCACGCCGATACTGCCCTGCCAATCGGCTCGCCTGGTGACCCCAAGGAATTGACCGCTCCGCGGTCGATTTCGAGGCAACGACCGATATGACGGCCCAATGAGGATCGCCCCAATGAGGATCGACCATGACCACGCCCGATGACCGGCTGACGACGCTCGAAATACGCGCCGCTGAGCAGGAGCATACGATCGAGGAGCTTTCCGGCCAGATCGCCGAACAGTGGAAGGCCATCGAGCGGATGCAGAAGAAGCTCGACGCCCTCACCGAGCGCTTCCTGGTGCTCGAGGAGCAGACGTCACCCGACACGCCGGTGACCAAGCCGCCCCACTGGTGACGCCGCGCCAGAGCCAAGCCTCAGGCCAGACCAGCCGCTTCGGATGGCTGCCACAGCTCGATCGGATTGCCCTCAGGATCGTGAATCCGGCAGAACCGGCCGACCTCGGAGTCCCACTCCGCCCGCGTTTCCACCGCGATGCCGGCTGCCTTCAGCTCGGCCATCGCGGCATCGAGGTCATCGACGCGCAGGTTGATCAGCCATTGCTGCTCTGGACGGCCGAAATACTCGGTGTCGCGACTGAAAGGCGAAAGGATCGTCGGCCCCGCCTGCTGCTGCCAGACAGCGCGCGAGATGTCTGAAATGCCGAGGTGCTGTTCGTACCAGGCAGCGAGTGCCTGAGGATTCTTGGCGCGAAAGAAGAAGCCACCAATTCCGGTAACCGTGAACATCGATTGCCGTCCCGAGGACTGGCCCACAATGATCGACGCCGCCGGACCAGGATCCGGCGGCGCGTTTCATTCAGGCAGGGATCAATAGGGGCACTTGTCGTCCGAGGTGTAGTCATGCACCTGGATGGTGCCGGCGATGATGTCGGCTTTGGCCTTTTCGACGGCTGCCTTCATCTCGTCGGTGACGAGCGCCTTGTTGTTATCGTCCATGGCGTAGTCGACGCCACCTTCCTTGAGGCCGAGATTGTTGATGCCGCCTTCGAACTTGTCGTTCTTGGCATCCATGAAGGCGTTGTAGACGGCGACGTCGACGCGCTTGAGCATCGAGGTCAGCACCTTGCCCGGCTGCAGGCCGTTCTGGTTGGAATCGACGCCGATGCCGAGCTTGCCGCCGTCAGCAGCAGCCTGGAGCACGCCGACGCCGGTGCCGCCGGCCGCGGCGTAGATCACGTCAGCGCCCTGCGAGATCTGGGTCTTGGTGATTTCGCCACCCTTGGTCGGGTCGTTCCAGGCGGCAGGCGTGTCGCCGGTCATGTTCTGGATGACTTCGGTCGCACCGGCAGCCTTGGCGCCGCCGACATAACCGCAGCCGAACTTGCGGATCAGCGGAACGTCCATGCCGCCGACGAAGCCGACCTTCTTGGACTGCGAGGCAAGGGCTGCCATGACGCCGACGAGGTAGGAGCCTTCATGCTCCTTGAACACGATCGACTTCACATTGGGCTTTTCGACGACCATGTCGATGATGGCGAACTTGAGGTCCGGATAGTCGGCAGCGACCTTGGCGAGCGCCTCGGACCAGGCAAAGCCTGCCATGACGATCGGGTTGCGGCCATCCTCGGCGAAGCGGCGCAGGGCCTGGTCGCGCTGCGAGGCGTTGGAGACTTCGAACTCGACATAAGGAATGCCGGTTTCGGCCTTGAACTTCTCGGCGCCGTTGTAGGACGCTTCGTTGAACGACTTGTCGAACTTGCCACCGAGATCGTAGAGCAGCGCCGGCTGAACATCAGCGGCGAGCGCCGGAAGGCACATGGCGGTGGCCGCCAGAAGGCCGAGGACGATACGTTTCATGTGATCCACACCCTGTCGGTTGTCTTTTTTGCAATCGCCGCGCGAGCCGTTCCTCCGGCTGCCGCACGGCCCATGGCGAGGATCTCTCCCCCCGCGCATGGCCATATCTTGCACGGGCCAAGACAAAATTCACGCGGAATCTTGACCTTTTGGAAAAATGCACAGGCATCGCAAATGGCGCCTGAAACGAATGTCTAAACGGCCGCCTTGTCGGGGATCGCGCAAGCAACGCCGGTGCCCTTGAGGCCACAATAGCCATAGGGATTCTTGGCAAGGTATTGCTGGTGATCGTCTTCGGCGAAGTAGAACTGAGGCACTGCGGCGATCTCGGTGGTGATCTTTTCGCGACCGGCAGCCTTGAGCGCTGCCTGATAGGCATCGCGCGAGGCAACCGCCTCGGCCTGCTGGCTGTCGGAGAAGGTGTAGATCGCCGAACGGTAGGTGGTGCCGACGTCGTTGCCCTGGCGCATACCCTGGGTCGGATCGTGCGCCTCCCAGAAGATCTTCAGCAACTCGCCGTAGCTGACCTGTGCGGGGTCGTAGACCACCAGCACGACTTCGGCATGACCGGTAAGGCCGGTGCAGGTCTCCTGATATGTCGGATTGGGCGTCAGCCCGCCGGCATAGCCGACTGCCGTCACCCACACGCCGGGGATCTGCCAGAACAGGCGCTCCGCACCCCAGAAGCAGCCGAGGCCGAACAGCGCCTGCTCGAAGCCTTCGGGATATGGCCCCTTGAGCGGGCGCCTGGAGACGTAGTGCTTCGATGCGGTCGGAATCGCCCGCGCGCGGCCGGGCAGCGCTTCGCCAGACGTCGGCAGCTTGAGCTTCTTGTTCAGCATGTCGCTCAGGAAAAACATCTGCCTTCCCTCCTCGTCGTTGCGCTGAAGCTTGCTGGCGTCGCGTCAGACCTCGCCGGTGAAGCGGCCGGCGCGGCGCCGGTGGCCGATTGCGTAGAGCAGGAAGGCGAGCACGGCAAAGACCGCGAAGCCCGGCTGGTTGAGCACCGGCACGACGACGCTGTCCCAGACAGCCGGGCCGGTCTTGTCACGGACGAATGTCTCGGTCGCGGCGAGGGTATCGGGCGAGGCCGTCGACCAACTGGTATCGAGCGGCGTCATCACCAGCCGTGACACGGCGACGGTGCGGGTGGCGTCGAGCACGGCCATGATGACGGCGACCGAAAGCGCTATTGCGGCGGCAAGACGGAACACGAAGCGGATCATCGGCGGTCCTGGATATCGGTTATGAACGAGAAATAGGCCGCGCCGCCGGTGGGTGCAATCGAAGACACGGCTAATTGACAGACGTTTGCGGCGGGACTGGCGGCTTCGACTTGCGGCGATTGGCCCGCCAGACGGCGAAGATGCCGCCGGCAACCGCGCCGACCAGCAGGCCGCCGAGGCCGATCAGCACGACGAAATAGCCGCAGGCGCCCTCGAAGCAGCTCATATCGGTGGCTTCGGAAATGCCCGTGCCCAGCGCGAGCCCGACACCCGCGCCAACTGCTGCACCGACGATGACGCCGAGGATGGCGGCGACGATCGAAACCAGCAGACGCGGCCGCTTGTGCGGGCCACTGCTCAACAAGGCTTGTGGCTGGTCCTGTCGGCCGACCAGCCAGATCATGGCAAGGCCGATGGCGACCTCGCCGCCGTCCCAGGCAAGACCGACGAGGCCAAAGGCGAAATTCGGCATGACAAGAATATAGACCTGCTTGAGGACGAGGAAGGCGATGATCGCCCATTGCCAGATGGTGAAGGCGCGCCGGAACCTGCGATCGCGATTGTAGGCGAGCACGAGCAGGTAGATGCCCCAGCCGATCGTCACCGCGCTGAAGGCGACCGAGACATAGATCAGCCCCAGCACTGCCGACGGCATCGAGAAATCCAGCATGATGGCGAAGCTGGCGTCGATGCCGCGCGCGCTGAGCGCCATGACGAGGCACAGCCAGGCCACCGGCAGCCAGCGCCAGATGTCCCAGCCGGACGGTTCGCTCTCTGACGACATCGAATCTCCCCCTGCCCTTCAAAGCAGTTTGTGACAGAGCGCCAGGCACTTGCAATAAGGGCGGCGACGGTGCCAGCAAGGCGCCTCGCCGCTGCGGATGGTGGCTTTGCCGGCGCTGCGCAGCACGACGATCGTTTTGCCTGATAACATTTGCCACGTCAGCGCTTGGCAAGCGGCGCAGGATCGACTAGATGAGCCCCGCAGCCGGACGCTAATGTGTTCGGTGGCAGGCGATGGGTGCCCGGCAGGTTGGCTGCACCCGAATGACGGCTCGACGAGCCGACGCCAAGGAGATGCGCGCACTCCCAACCGGCCCGGCATAACCAGCCGGCGCACAGCGCGCATGCGGAGAGGTGGCCGAGTGGTTGAAGGCGCACGCCTGGAAAGTGTGTTTACGGGAGACCGTAACGCGGGTTCGAATCCCGCTCTCTCCGCCAGACTTTCACGAAGTCATTTGTTTTTGTTGTATTTTTCTGAACATCCTGATAACCATCCCACACATTATCCCACATTATTTCAGGATTGCACTGGATCGCTCCGGACGTCCCAATTCAACTTGGAGCGGATCGCACGCGAAAATCGAAAGACAGCTTTGCGCCTAATCTCGGCCGCAGAAATAAGCTTTGCCGTTGCCCGAAAGCGGACACTACCGGCGCCCTCGCTGAAGGTCGCGGACCATCGGCCCGGATCGCGCCGTGGGTTTATTGCCTCGAAGCTCTCGGTTCCACCGGCGGATACGATGCAGGATTTTCGGTTTCTTTCGACGTGTTGCGGCCGGATGAACTTCAGTTCAGGTCCTTGTCTCGGCAGTACCTGCGCTCGCGAGCGGGACGCTTGCCTCGAATCCGGTCTGGCAGCCTGGGCGCGGCGACCTGAGCGTCAGCGCGCCACCCATGCGGTCTGCGATGGTCGAGACGATGGACAGGCCGATACCGTTCCCGCGGCCCGCCGCGCCGCTGCGCTCGAAGCGGTCCGCTAGCCTCGCCAGTGTCTCAGCGGGCACGACGGGGCCGTCGTTGGACACCGTCATAAGGCCGTTGGAGGAAAGGGCCACTTCGACGGGGGAAGACCGGCTTCCGTGGCGCAGCGCGTTCTCGACCAGGTTGCGGCAGAGGATTCCGACCGCGTCGGGATCGGCGGCTGACATGACGGGCGTGTCGGGCAGCCTGAGCAAGATGCGCCCGGTCGACTCGTTCCGGCGCATGTCTCCGATCACGACGTCCAGTGTATCGCGCAGGTCGGACTCCCGGTCCAGGTTCAGCCGTCCCCCCTCCGCCCGCGCCAGTTGCATGAGCCGCTCGGCGCGCGCCGTCAGCCGCTTCAACGTCGCCTCGATGTCGGCTCCGCGCTGGGCCGTCTGAGGCTCGGCGGTTTCCTTTCGGATGCGCTGGGCCTGGGCGATCGCTCCGGCGAGCGGTGTCCTGAGTTCGTGGGCAGTGTTGGCGGTAAGGCTGCGCTCCGCCTCGAACGCTGCTCGAAGCCTCTCGATCAGTGCGTTCATGCTAGCCGCCATCGGGGCGACCTCGCTCGGCAGGTCGCCGGAGGCAACCGGGGCGAGGTCTTTCTCGCTGCGGGTCTCCAACTGGTCCCGGAAGGCCCGCAGCGAACGGGTGCTCTGTCTCACCGCGAAGGCGACAGCCGCAAACGCGGTGGGAATCACTAGCAGGACGGGCAAGCCGAGGCCCATCTGCATTTCGCGGATAACCGCGTCCTGATGTGCCAGCGACTTCGCAACCGTGATGCGGATCGTGCCCTGCAGAGCTTCTTCGCTGTAGAGGCGGTGCGTTGCGGTCCGGCCGAAGCCCGCTCCTGTATATGGCGGGAAGGTGGAGAGGTCGGCCGCGTGTGACCGGAGCAGGACCTTGCCCTTGTCGTCGCGGACCACGTAGGTGAAAAGCTCGTCATGGCTTCGGATCGCTCCGAGTCTCTGGCTGGCAGTGTCACCATCCTCGCGCCCGACGATGTCAAGGACGGCAAGCGGAAGCAGGCGCTGCGCGGTTTCCTGCAGGGAGGAATCGAAGACTTCTTCGATCTCGTGCCTCAGCAGGACGGCGGTTGCCCAGGCTGCGGCGATCCAGACCACGAGCAGGACTGCTCCGAGCGACAGAAGGAGCCTACCCTGGAGGCTTCGCGCCCCCCTCATGCCCGCGCAAGCCTATAGCCGAGGCCGCGCTCGGTCTCGATGAGGTTGGTGCCCAGCTTCTTCCGAAGGCGGCTCACATGGACCTCGATCGTGTTGCTCTCGATCTCGACGTCGAAGTCGTAGAGCTTCTCCTCCAGCTGCGGCTTAGACAGGAGCTGGCCGGGACGCGTCAGGAAGGCCTCCAGCAGTGCCCATTCGCGCGAGGTAAGCTGAACGGGCTTGCCCTCCCGGAGCACGCTCCGCCGCGCGAGGTCGATATTGAGCGCACCATGCCGGATGATAGGGTTCGGGTTGCCCGAATAGCGGCGGGCGACGGAGCCGATGCGGGCGGAAAGTTCATCGAGGTCGAAAGGCTTCACGAGATAGTCGTCCGCTCCGGCCTTTAGGCCCTCGATCCTGTCGGAGACCTGGTCGAGCGCGGTGAGGATGATGATGGGCGTGACGTCCCCCGAATTCCTCAGCGTCTTGAGGAAGACGATGCCCCTTCCGTCGGGCAGCATGAGGTCGAGCAGGATGAGGTCATAGCCCGCGCTCGCCATCACGTCGCGTGCCCCGTCTAACCTGGTGACCCAGTCGACCGAATGGCCGTCCCCAGCGATTTGGTCGCGCACGGCGGCGCCCAGCACGGCGTCGTCCTCTACAAGCAGGATTCGCATATTCACACCTGTTCCGCTGCCGTTGCCTCTACTATCAGATTTTCCTGACGGGTTGCTGAAGCGAATAGAGGGCTAACTTCAGGGTGCCGTAAGGTTGGCCCTGCAGGTTCAGCGCAAATCCAGGTGAACGGAGTAATTCGCCATGCGGCTCGTCCTGACAATTCTCGCATTCGTCGCGGCCTTCCCGGTCGGCAGCGCGATGGCCGATGACGAGTGCTTCGTGCCGATGGCCGACTGGAAGCCGAGGGAGGCCGTTGCCGCCCTGGCGGCGCAGCAAGGCTGGACGGTGCGACGGATCAAGATCGATGACGGCTGTTACGAGATCGACGGTACCGATCTCAGGGGGCAACAGATCGAAGCGACAGTTCATCCGGCAACCCTCGAGATACTGGAAATCGAACACAGGGACGGCGATCGGCGTCGCGAGGGAAAAACCCACAATAACGATCAATGACCTGCCATCGCCCGCGACGGTGTCGCACAGAACCCCGCCCACCGGGTCGGGGTATGGGACCGCTTGTCCGCATCTTCCACTGGTCGGTGCCTTCGCCACGGCTTGGCTCACCGCCGAGGAGATACAGCCGGTTCACGAGTTCGCGGGCTAAGTGGTAGCGGCGCTGTTCCGCATCACTTTCGCAATCGTGTGGGGTTTTGTCGGGAGCCGCTACGCCCGTTTCGGTCAGTTCGTCCGGAGTCCCGCCGCCATGCTCACCTAAGTCGCCCATGTCGCCAGGGACGAGAGGTGCGCTACCTGGGCCACAACCCGGCAGGCGCGGCCATGATCATCACACTGCTCGTGACGTTGTCCGGAACGGCCTTCACAGGATGGCTCATGGAAGAGCCGGCCCGCGCCGCAGCCGCAACCCACCTGCTGCAGTTCGTGGCCCCGGTGCTTGCGGACGATGACGACGGCGAGGGCTTGGCCAGGGAGCCGTCGACGCGGAAGGCGAGGCCAAAGGGCCACTCAAGGAGATCCCCAAGACGCTGGCGAACGCCATGTTGCCCCTTGTCACCTTGCACCTCGGGGGCATGGCGCTCGCGACGTTCCGCCACCGGGAGAACCTTGCCTGCGCCCTGGTTGCGGGCCGGAAGAGACCTGCTGGTCCTGGCGATATCGTCTGATCCCTCGTCCGGACAAGCAGGTGCTTTCCGAGGCCTCGCCATTGCGACGGGGCCTTTAGATTCCTGACGGCAAGCTGAAGCAGAAACTCCGTTTCCGTCAGGAAGGGATCAGGCGAGGCCTTCAGAACGAAACCATCAGAAAAGGAGACTCTGCCATGAAGAAGACATTCACCATCCTGTTCGCATCGACTGCGCTGGCCGTGGGCGCTGGCATTCCGGCGTGGAGCGCCATGCATGACGCAGCGCGGCCTCACGCATCTCGCGAGACCGTCGAGGACGCTTCCGATGAGGGCGCCAACCTGCTGTTCGCCAGCGATGACGGCCGCCTTGACCGGGATCATGGCCCCCGCCTCGGCCGTGGCGACGATGACGACGATGACGACGGTCATCACGAAGGCGATGACGACGACGACAGCGACGATGATGACGATGATGACGACGGATACCGGGGCGGTGCCGCGGTCGGACCCGCTCGGGCGGGCACAGTTGCCCCGCCGAACAACGGCCTGTTCGGCAGCGGCGCAGCGCCGAAGGTCAAGGTGAACTGAGCCACCCGCCACCTTTCCCGCGAATCCTGGAGACTTCGTCATGAGAACGATATTCGCCGCCCTGGCGCTCACCACCGCACTCACCCTTCCCGGCATAGCGATGGCGCGGCCGGTGACGCTGACGACCACCCTGAACAACTACGGCGGCGATGGAGCCTATCTCGCCATCTATGTCACCGATCCAAAGGGCGCCTATGCCGGCACCCTCTGGATGGCGGGGGGCAAGTCCAAATACTACGAGCATCTCAGCGACTGGTACCGCGCGACGCGCGGCAACATCGCCGAGATCAACGGCATAACGGGGGCCAGTGTGGGGGCCGGTCGCAAGCTCGAGATCACACTCGACCTGGCTGACGCGCTTTTCGACGCCGGCTACACGCTGCACATCGATGCCGCGGTCGAGGACATGCGCGACAGCCCCAACGAAGTCGCGGTGCCGCTCACGTCCAAGGGCGCCGGCCAGTCCGTCAAGGGCCGACGCTACGTCGCCAGCTTTGGCTACGGCATGTGAGGGCGGACGCATGATCCGAGCTCTTCACCGCTGGCCTGGGCTTGTGGCTCTGGCCCTGGTCTGCCTGCTCGCGCTCAGCGGGGCCGCCCTTTCGGTCTTCCCAGCGGCGGAGCGGCTGGGCGCGCCGCAGGCTGAAGCTACGATGAGCGTTGCCGATCTCGCGACCCGCATCCATGTCGTCTATCCGGGGGTGGAGCAGATTAAACGCTCCCCCTCGGGACGCATCACGGCCTACTGGTTCGACAACGGAACGCCGGGTTCGGCGGTGGTCGATCCTGCCACGGGGGCGGGTGTCGCCTCTGCCGACGCGAACCCGGTCGAACGCTGGCTGACGAACCTGCACCGCTCGCTGTTCATGGACGACGCCGGCCGCTTCGTCTCGGCTGCCGGGGCGGTAGCCATGCTCGTCCTTGCCGTCTCGGGAACGATGCTCGTCGCCCGCCGCGCCGGAGGCTGGAGGCGGTGGTTTGCCCCGCTGCGGGGGCCGATGACGGGACGCATTCATGCCGAGCTCGCGCGCGGGGCCGTGCTCGGCCTCCTGCTGTCCTCGGCGACCGCGATCTGGATGACGGCGTCGACCTTCGGGTTCCTTCCGGACCAGGCTGTCGTCCCGGATTTGCCGTCCACGGTGAGCGGGGATACAGGCATGCCCCTGGCCGGGATGCCCATGCTCGTCTCAACCCCCGTCTCCAGCCTGCGCGAACTCAGCTTCCCCTATCCAGGCGATGCGAGCGACGTCTTCACGCTCAAGACCGACCTCGGCACGGGGTACCTTGACCAAGGGACGGGAGCGACGCTGGGCTGGTCCAACCTGAGTGGCTGGGAGCGTGCCTCCGAAACAATCTACATGCTGCATACCGGACAGGGTGCCGCGGTGCTCGGCCTGCTGCTCGGACTGATGGCGCTCGCGGTTCCTGTGGTGGGCGCTACGGGCGCCGTCATATGGCTGGCAGGACGCCGCGGGCGACCGCGCATCCGCGGCAACGTCCCGGCGTCGCGCGGCGAGACGGTCATACTGGTTGGGAGCGAGGGCGGCAGCACCTGGGGCTTTGCAGCGACGCTGCACGATGCGCTCACTCGGGCCGGGCATCCGGTTCACGTCGCGCCAATGTCGGCCTTCGATCCGGCGCGGACCCCCGCTGCTCGCCGCTACGTGGTCCTCGCTGCGACCTATGGCGACGGCGATGCCCCGGCGTCAGCGAAGGGGTTCCTCGACCGCCTGGCCAGGCTGTCCGTCGCCCCCTCAGCGCCGCTGGCGGTGCTAGGCTTCGGTGACCGCGGCTTCCCGGCCTTCTGTGGCTACGCCCAAGCAGTCGAGGCGGCGGCGAAGGCGAAGGGATGGCCGACGCTGCTTCCGCTGGACACGGTGGACCGCCAGTCGCCCCAGGAGTTCGCGCGATGGGGGCGTGCGCTCGGCGAGGCGCTGGCAATTGAACTGGAACTCGACCATCGGCCCGTCCGCCCCGAGACAACTTCCCTCAGGCTCACCTCGCGGCGCAACTACGGCCAGGACGTCCAGGCGCCCACGGCGATCCTGCGTTTCGCGGTACCACGCCTGTCCCTCTGGCAGCGGCTCACGCGGAAAGGATTCGCCAGGTTCGAGGCGGGAGACCTCCTCGGCGTCGTGCCGGAGGGCTCGACCAATCCGCGCTTCTATTCGCTGGCATCGGGTAGCGGCGACGGCTTCGTCGAGATCGTGGTGCGCAAGCATGTCGGGGGCCTGTGTTCAGGCGCGCTGATGGCACTCGAACCGGGCGACACGCTTGCTGCCTTCCTCCACCGCAACCCGGCCTTCCATGCGGGCACGGACCGTGCTCCGCTGATCCTCGTCGGAGCGGGCACGGGGCTTGGACCGCTGGCGGGCTTCATCAGGGCCAACAGCGGGCGCAGGCCGATTCACCTGTTCTTCGGCATGCGTCATCCGGAAAGCGACTTCCTGTACCGTGAGGAACTGGAAGCCTGGGCGGTCGAAGGCAGGCTCTCGCGCCTATCCACCGCGGTTTCGCGCGGCATCCGGCCCCACTACGTGCAGGATGCTCTCGCTTCCGAACACCGGCAGGTCCTCGGCGCGATCCGCAACGGCGCGCGTGTGATGGTCTGCGGCGGCCGGGACATGGCGGCAGGGGTCGCCGAGGCGATGGCACGGATGCTGGAGCCCCTCGGCATGTCGCCAGCGATGCTCAAGGCGGAGGGACGCTATGTCGAAGACGTCTACTGAGTTCGTGCGCCACGCGCTCAACGGGCCGACCATGGGCACGCGCTGGTCGGCTCTCTTCTTCGCGCCACCAGGGTTCGATGCCGAAGCCGCCCGCAAAGCCCTCCAGACGGCGGTCAACGAGGTCGACGCGCAGATGTCGACATGGAAGCCCGACAGCGACCTGATGCGGCTCAACCGTGCGCCCGTGGGAGAACGGGTGCCTGTTCCGGCCATGATGATGGAAGTTCTGAGGCTGGCGCTGGCGGTCGGCAAGGCATCCGACGGCGCTTTTGACATTGGAGTTGGCGATGCCGTCTCTGCCTGGGGCTTCGGCCCGGCCGCCGCTGCCCCCGGCCTCATCAGTACGGCCATGACGGCGCGCCGTGTTCCCGCGCATGAGGCGATCGAGCTGGGCGACGGGAGCGTGCGGAAGCACGCCCAGCTCGCGCTCGACCTCGACGGCATCGCCAAAGGCTTCGGAGTAGACCGGTTGGCCGAGACGCTCGGCAGACTTGGCATCCGCGATGCGCTGGTGGGCATCGACGGCGAGATGCGGGCCATGGGACTGAGGCCGGACGGCGAGACCTGGACGGTCGCCGTGGAACTGCCCGACCCGGACCGGCGGGCACCGCATTCGGTCCTGTCCCTGCAGGACTGCGCCGTGGCGACCTCGGGCGACTATCGGCATTGGGTCGAGGTGCAGGGACGGCGGCTCTCGCATACCGTGGATCCACGCCGGGGCGCACCGCTTCTGGAAGCGCCTGCCTCGGTCACGGTGCTTGCCCCGTCCTGTGCCGCCGCCGACGCCTGGGCGACGGCCCTGATGGTGCTCGGCCCCGGCAAGGGCGGGGAACTGGCGCGGAAGGTCGGGATCGATGCGCTGTTCCTGCTTCGGGGCGAAGGAGATAGCATCGACGCATGCCGCGTCGGGCGGGTATTCGGGGACGAACAACTGCCGACCGGAAACGCAGAGGGCTGATTGTATGGAGCATTCGAACGGAGACCGGTTGAAGACCGCGCTGTTGCTGGCTGCCGTGGGCGGGCTCTTGGGTGGGCTTGCCCTCTACTTCAGCGGACGGCCAGACTTGGCCTCGACGGTCTGGCTTGTGGGCGTGCTCCCCGTGCTCGGCGCGCTGCTCGTGGAGATCCTACGCAGCCTGTGGTGTGGCGAAATTGGGCTGGACATCGTCGCCGCACTTTCGATGTCGGCCGCGCTCCTCTTCGGAGAAACTCTGGCGGCGGCCGTCGTGGCGCTCATGTATTCCGGTGGAACCTTTCTCGAAAGCTTTGCGGAAGGGCGGGCGCGCCGCGAGATGCGCGACCTGCTTGCGCGTGTGCCACGCACTGCGACCCGGCATCAGAACGGCAGCCTGGAAGAAGTTCCGCTCGACGACATCATGCCCGGCGACCGCCTGCTTATCCGTCAGGGCGACGTTGTCCCGGTCGACGGCACGGTGGCGTCCGCCTCTGCCTTCCTCGACACGTCCGCCCTGACGGGCGAATCCCTCCCGATCCGTGCGCAGAACGGAGGCGATGCGATGAGCGGTTCCACAAACGCAGGCGAAGCGTTCGACCTCGTCGCGACGCGTCCTGCAAAGGACAGCACATATGCGGGCATCGTACGGCTCGTGGAAGAAGCCCAGCGGTCGAAGGCGCCCATGTCGCGGCTGGCCGATCGCTGGTCGCTCGGCTTCCTGCTGGTCACGGTCGCCATAGCCTTCGCCGCATGGTGGTTCACTGGTGACCCTATCCGGGCAGTCGCGGTCCTCGTGGTGGCCACGCCATGCCCGCTGATCCTGGCGGTTCCGGTGGCGCTTGTGGCGGGCCTTTCGCGGGCGGCGCACTTCGGCGTGCTGATCAAGGGCGCGGGTCCTCTGGAGGCAATGGCCAGGACGCAGACGCTCATCCTCGACAAGACCGGCACGCTGACGGACGGCAGGCCGCAGATCGTGACGATCGACAGCCATGACGGAACGGATCCTGACGAGGTCCTCCGGCTCGCCGCGGGACTCGACCAGGCCACGAAACACCCGGTGGCGCAGGCGATCGTCGCCGCGGCACGGGAGCGCGGCCTGTCGCTCCCGGTTCCGACGAACGTGGCCGAAGCTCCCGGCGAAGGGCTGACAGGACAAGTCGACGCCAGGTCCGTTGTCGTCGGCGGGCACGGGTTTGTCACCGGCCGTGTTGGCGAGGCTGCAGTGGAGCATCCGGCACTCGCCGCCGGGTCGGTCCTTGTGGCTGTTGGGGTCGACGGGCGGCTGGCGGGCCATCTGGTTATGGCAGACCCACTTCGCGAGGGGACGCATGACATGCTGGCCAGGTTGCGTCGTCAGGGGATAGGTCGGATCCTGCTGGCGACAGGCGACCGCCAGGAGGTGGCCGAGCGCGTGACCGAGGGCCTCGGTCTCAACGGTATCCGTGCCGGTCTCACGCCCGACCAGAAGGTTCTGCTGGTGCTCACCGAACGCAAGCGCGGCCCGGTCATGATGGTGGGCGACGGCGTAAACGACGCTCCGGCTCTCGCCGCGGCCGATGTGGGCGTCGCCATGGGCGCGCGTGGTGCGGCCGCCTCTGCCGAGGCAGCCGACGTGGTCCTGTTGGTTGACCGCGTCGACAGGCTCGCACCCGGGATCGAGATAGCCCGCGGCGCGCGCCGCATCGCGCTGGAAAGCGTGGTCGCAGGCATAGGCTTGTCGGTGATGGGCATGGTCGCGGCGGCGCTGGGCTACCTCACGCCCGTCCAAGGGGCGCTCATTCAGGAGGCGATCGACGTGGCCGTGATCCTCAACGCGCTCCGTGCGCTTCGCATCTCTCCGGCAGAGACATGGTCACCCAGGTCTACCGCCACCGGACACCAGCCGACCCTATTGCAAGGAAACCAGACATGAGCCGCCTTTCGCACTCCGAAGTCCACATGGTCCACCGCATCGGCTGGCTGCGTGCGGCCGTGCTCGGCGCTAACGATGGCATTGTGTCCACGTCGAGCCTCGTGGTGGGTGTTGCAGCTGCCGGATCTGGCTCGATCGAAATCCTCATCGCCGGCCTTGCTGGCCTTGTGGCCGGAGCGATGTCCATGGCGGCGGGTGAGTATGTCTCGGTGAGTTCCCAGACCGACGCCGAGAACGCCGATCTCACCCGGGAACGGCGGGAGCTTGCAGAAACGCCAAAGGCCGAGCTGGAAGAGCTGACGCGGATCTATGTCGACCGCGGGCTCGACAGGGAACTGGCCGAGCGGGTCGCAGTCCAGCTGACCGAGCGAGATGCGTTGGGGGCGCACGCCCGCGACGAACTCGGCATTTCCGAAACGGTCGCCGCCCGTCCCGTGCAGGCAGCTGTCGTATCGGCCCTGACCTTCGCGGCGGGCGCGGTCATTCCGGTGCTGGTCGCGCTCGCCTCCCCCGTTGAGAGAACCAGTGTACTCGTAGCCGGAACCACCGCGGTTGCGCTTGCCATCCTTGGTGGCCTCGGCGCCACGGCCGGAGGAGCGGGCGTGATGCGGGGGGCGGTCCGCGTTACTTTCTGGGGTGCGCTTGCCATGGGCGTCACCGCCGCGGTCGGTGCGGTCTTCGGAGTGAGTGTCGGCTAGACCCACACCAGAATACATTGTGGGCGCGACCGTGTAGTTTCCGCCATGCTGTCAGGACTCTGAAGCAGCACGAACGGGATGTCGGCCACATACTCAGTGGGACTGAATTTCCTTACCACGTTCCAAATTTGATAAGAATCAAGGGACGGGACGAGGCAATGTGTAGGACTTCTGCAATCTCGGCGGAGACCGGAGCCTGCATGCAAGTCCGTGAACGAGAGGCAACGAATCCAGCGACACAACCTCAGGCCCCCGTGTTCGTGGCCAGGGGGTTGACCAAAGTCTATGGATCAGGCGATGCGCAAGTCGTAGCGCTGAAGGATGTCAATCTCGATATCCGGCAAGGCGAATTCATCGTTCTTCTTGGGCCCTCCGGCTCAGGCAAATCGACCTTACTCAATATTCTCGGCGGGCTGGATGCTCCAACGTCAGGAACGGCGACCTGGCGGGACCACGAACTGACCGGCGCCGGCGACGATGAACTCACGACCTACCGGCGCGAGCATGTCGGGTTCGTGTTTCAATTCTACAACCTGATACCGAGCCTCACCGTTGAAGAGAACGTGCGGCTGGTCGCGCAAATCGCCAGCAACCCTATGAGGCCAGCCGAGGCGCTTGAACTCGTTGGGCTGACGCATCGCGCCGGTCACTTTCCCTCGCAACTTTCGGGCGGCGAGCAGCAGCGCGTTGCGGTGGCCCGCGCTATCGTGAAACGGCCGGACATCCTGCTTTGTGATGAACCGACCGGCGCGCTCGACGTAGATACCGGCCGACTGGTTCTTGCAGCAATCGCAAAGGTCAACGCGGAACTAAGCACGACGACCGCGGTCATCACCCACAACTCCGCAATTGCTGGGATGGCTGATCGCGTGTTGCGATTAAGCGGTGGGCGCATCGTCAAGGAGGAACCGAATCCGAAACGAATACGGGCCGAGGACGTGACGTGGTGAACGTGCTCGATATCAAGGTCCTGCGCGATCTTTGGTCGATGCGGCTTCAGGTCCTCAGCATCGCGCTGCTCGTTGCCGCCGGCGTCGCCGTCTTTGTAATGTCCCTGTCGAACTACCTGGCGCTGGTAGGCGCCATGGAGGCGCACTACCGCAATGAACGGTTCGCCGACGTTTTTGCGAGCATTACGCGCGCGCCGCTCGTCATCGTCGACCGGCTGCGCGAAATTGACGGCGTCGGCATTGTGGAACCGCGCGTCGCGAAGGCAGTGCGCGTAATCCGTGAGGACACAAACCTCCCGATCTCGGGGCGCGTTATCTCGCTTCCAGCCTCGGGGCAGCCGTTGCTCAATCGCCTCCATCTCGTGCAGGGACGTTGGCCCGATCCGCTGCATCCGGAGGAGATAATCGTCAACGCGGCTTACGCCGAGGCACGCGCCATGCGGACGGGTGACACCATCGATGTGGTTCTGAACGGGCGATTGCAGGACTTCCGAGTGGTTGGCTCCGCCCTGTCGCCCGAGTTCGTCTTTGCAACACGCGCCGCCGTGCCACTGCCGGACGATCGGAACTTTGTCGTACTGTGGGCCAGTGAGGATGCGGTAGCCAGCGCATTCGACATGCAAGGCGCATTCAATGACGTGTTGATGACACTGGCACCTAACGCAAGCGTGCCGCATGTCCTGGAAGAGGTCGATCTTTTGCTCGCACCATACGGCGGAACGGGAGCCTACGATCGGAGCGATCAGCCTTCGCACCGCTTCCTGAAAGACGAACTGGCGGAGCAGGAAACCTTGAGCATGGTGATGCCGTCGGTCTTCTTCGGCATCGCGGCATTCCTGCTCAACGTCGTCATCGGCAGGATGGTCGAGGCGCAGCGGGGACAGATCGCTTCGCTAAAGGCACTGGGGTTCAGAAACCTCACCATTGCGCTTCACTACTTTAAACTGGTTTCCGCCATTGCGTTGCTGGGAACGGCGATAGGTCTTGCCCTGGGGCGCTGGTTTGCGGTTGGAGTCGTCGGAGCCTATCGCGCCTTCTTCCGTTTTCCGTTGCTGGAGGCGCAGCTTGAGCCGTGGCTGCTCGTTGTTGCGATGCTTGTCAGCGTCGCCGCGGCTAATCTCGCGGCGGCGACGGCGGTATATCGGATAGCCATGCTTGCTCCCGCCGAAGCCATGCGACCCGGAACGCCGCCCGCGCTACGCACATTTGGTTGGCTGCAGACTATTGGAAGCAAGCAAATCCCGCTCCAGTATGTCATGGCGGCGCGCACCATCCTCGGACGGCCGTTGAGAACGCTCTTGACAACCGTCGGCATCGCTCTGGCCATTCCGCTGGTTCTGTTCGGGCTCTATTGGTTCGATGCAATCGACCACATGATCGATGTGAGCTTCGGGCGCATCGAGCGTGGCGATGCATTCATTACCTTTACGGAACCTGTCTCGGCGGATGCGCTCTACGAACTGCAAGCGATCCCCGGCGTGCTGAAAGCTGAGCTCCAGCGAGTCGTGCCGATCAGATTGCGGGCCGGCCACCGAACCTATCGCACATCGGTCACGGGGCTGGAATCTGGCTCTGAACTCAAGATTCCGAGAGACAGCGCGCTGCAGCCAATTGCCGTTCTCTCCGACGGCATCATGCTCAGCCGGACAATCGCGCGGCAGCTTGATCTCGACCTGGGCGACAGTGTCACGATCGAAGTGCTTGAAGGAAACCGGACCGTGAGGGACGCCGCCGTTCGCAAGATATCGGACGATATCCTTGGGGCATCGGTGACGATGGAGCGCACGGCACTCAATCGCTTGATGCGGGAGGGTGATGTCGGCAATGTCGCAACCCTCAGGATTGATCCGCGCCAATCCGAACTGCTCTGGTCCAGTATAAGATTGATGCCGAAGGTCGAGGGAAGCTCCGTCAAGGCCCTGTGGCTTGCGTTGTTCAACGAGACGATCGGTGGAATGGTGCTGGTCGGGGCGCTAATTCTTGCGGGGTTTGGAATGCTGATTGCGATAGGGGTAGTCTATAACAGCGCCCGCATCGCCCTGCAGGAGCGCGCCTGGGAACTGGCTAGCCTCCGAATAGTGGGGCTGACAAGGCGTGAGGTATCCGCTGTCATTTTCGGTGAGCTCGCCGTGGAACTCATTGTGGCCGTTCCTGCTGGGCTCCTTATTGGATGGTACTTGATCGAGTTGATCGCGTCAGCGCGTGCGAGCGAGTCATTTCAGATCCCCGCTGTGATCGATCCAAGCAGCTACGCCATAGCGGCGCTTTTGGTGATCGGTGCAGCTGTCTCCAGTTTCATTGCGATTCGCCGACGGATCGACACGCTCGATCTGGTGGCAGTCCTGAAAGCGCGGGACTGAATATGAAGCTTCGAACAACTTCGATCGTCGGCGGACTGGTATTGGCGCTTGCAGCGCTTGGCCTCTACTGGATCCTGATGCCGCAGCCGATCCTTGTCGAAACCGGCGAGGTAAAGACCTCACAGTTCCAGGACGCGATCGAAGAAGACGGCCGCACGCGCGTGCGGGACCGCTATCTGGTGTCGGCCCCTCTGTCCGGACGCCTACAGCGGCTGGTGCTCGAGGCGGGTGATGCCGTGCAGGCGGGGCAGATGCTCGCGACCATCACGCCGCCTGTTTCTCCGCTTCTTGATCCTCGCGTGCGGCTGGAACTCGAGGCGCAGGTCGGCGCCGCCGAAGCGGCAGTCGAGGAGGCGGAATCGCTTCACGAGCAGGCCAAAGTGCTTCTGGCCCAAGCCAGTGCAGACCTCGAACGCACCAGATCGCTCGCCAAGCGGAATGTGGCGCCTGCGGCGCAATTGGAGCGTGAGGAGTTCCTGTTTCGCTCCGCGGAGAGACAGGCCTATGCAGCCGAGCGCCGCTGGCACGCGGCGACACATGTTCTGGAGCAGGCTCGCGCGGCATTGACGTCCGCAGGCAACTCGGAGGCTAGCGAGGCTTTCCCGGTATCTTCCCCCATAAACGGTCGGGTTCTCAGGATACTCCAGGAGAGTGAGACCACTGTCGCGCAGGCCGCCCTATTGGTCGAGCTGGCCGATCCTGGAGATCTCGAAATCGCGGTTGACGTTCTGACGACCGATGCCACCCGCATCAGGGAGGGCGACAAGGTGATCATTGAGCGATGGGGCGGTCCCACCGATTTGCAGGGGGCCGTGCGACGCGTCGAGCCCTCCGGCTTCACCAAAGTCTCCGCGCTCGGCGTCGAAGAGCAGCGCGTCTGGGTCGTCGTCGACATAACCTCGACGCCGGAGATGTGGACCAGCCTGGGGGACGGCTACCGTGTCGAGGTCAGGATCGTGGTCGACGAAATCGACCAGGCAATCGTCGTGCCGATCGGAGCACTGTTCCGGCGCGGCGATGCCTGGAGCGTCTTCGTTGTGGAGGGGGGCCGCGCGCAGCTCCGAGAGGTAGAGATTGCGCGCCTCTCGACTCGCATTGCCGCCGTGGCGCAGGGCGTTCGTCCGGGCGAAATCGTCGTCGTCTATCCGCCCTCCAGCCTTACCGACGGGAGTAGGATCAAGCTCCGGTAAGAGGAATCGGCCGCGCGCCACCCACGCCGCATCCTTTTGATCCAGGTCAATGCATGGGAAGTCGAGTTGGCTTGTTGTGAGGACAACGACAAGGGGCAGACAGCATGCACACTCGATCTTCCTCCGAGATACAAGTCTGGGATCCATTCGTCCGAATGGCCCATTGGACCCTTGCCCTTGGGTTCTTCGTTGCCTACCTGACGGAAGACGTGATGACCGTGCACGTCTGGGCGGGCTACGTCGTCGGCGTGCTGGTTCCTGCACGTATCGTGTGGGGATTTCTCGGCCCGCGCCATGCGCCATCGGCATAACGGCCTGCTGCCTTCGTCTGTCTCACTTGCACGGCTGTTAGTGCCTTTCCAGGATGTCGCCCCTGGCTTTTCACGCTCCGCCCAACTCGTTACCCCACATTATGACCCACAAACTATCAGCGATGGCGGCGGATCGCAATGGACGCCGCAGGACAGGCGCAGTAGAAATCTACAGAGTATCAAATAGTTGTTGAACTGTATTGGATTGAGCTGCACGCTAGTTGGGCGGGCGCTCTCTCCGCCAGCAACTTTGATCACCTAGGCCGTTGATCTTATATCTGTTTCTTACTTCTTGCCGGCTGCGCGCTCGCGAACGGTAGACGGACCGGCGGCAAGCTCGGTGGCTTCCCTTTCCAGCCGCAGAGCGCGCAAGCGCAGCGTCTTTTCCTCGCGCTGCTGAACGACCGCGTCGATCTCCGAGTTGATCCGGTTGCGGGCAAGAGATTGCGATTGCGTCTTGCCGAAGGCTGACTCGGCTTGCTCTCGTGCCTTGCTCTGGGAATCAGTCATGTTTGTTATCCCTACATTCTCGAAAAGAGGACTGAACGCTGCCAACAAAAAAGCCAGGCAAACTGCCTGGCTTTTGTAAGTCGATCGCGCCCTGTGACGGTGCCAGTACATCCGTGGTCACCGAAGGGCACCAAGACCGATCAGGCGGCCTGCAACTGGCCGGCAGACATCTTGCCCGACTTGCTGTCACGCTCCATCTCGTAGGCGATCTTCTGGCCTTCGACGATTTCACGCATGCCGGCCCGCTCAACCGCGGAAATGTGGACGAACACGTCCGGACCGCCGTTGTCAGGCTGGATGAAGCCGAAGCCCTTGGTAGCATTGAACCATTTCACTGTGCCAGTGGTCATAACAAACCCCTTTCATGGCAATATTCATCGACAACCAAGCGATTGCGTGGCTGTTTTACATCGCGATTTTATTTGAAGGGATGTTCGTTGGCGCACAGCGATTTTGCGCAATAACAAAAATCGAACAAGCAAATATCGACAGCCGGGTTTTATATTTATTGGCTGTCGATGTCAATTTTATTATTCTGCTCTCCAGGACAGACGTTTCTCCGGTTGGAAATTCCAGTTTCAACGGGATGCGCGACCCCCGGTGAGGCCGGCCTCCCGATTGACGGTCAAACATCGTGCGCCGACGCATCAGTCACCCCCGGGCGAGCCACCACCACTATTTCAGCAAGACGACAGCCTCGACCTCGAACAGCATTGGGTCGACGGCGAGTTTGGGGACGGGGATCAGCGTCTGGGCCGGTAGCGTGTTGCCGAACATCGCCTTGACGCTCTCCGTCAGCACGCCGAGCTTCGACATGTCGTGGTCGACGACGTAGACGGTGAGCTTGGCGACCTGGTCGGGCTTTGCGCCGAGAGCGTCGAGAGCGCTACGCAGATTGGCATAGGCCTGCTTCACCTGAACGGAGAAGTCGGGCGACAGGCTGCCGGTGGCGTCCTGGCCGCCCTGCCCCGAGATGTAGGCGACACGCGCACCGGCGGGAACGATGACCGCCGTGCTGTAGCCGTTCGGCGTCGGGTCGTAGAGGTTCTCGGGGTTGACGATTGTCAGCCTGAGATCGCTCTCGTTGGCCGTCGTCGCGGTGGGAAGTGACATGGTCATGGTGATTAGGCCTCCGACAAGCAGATGCTTGATTTTGCGTGACATGATTTTTCTCTTTGGTTCCGCGGCCCGCCACTGGCGGCCGTGCGATTAGTCCTATGGTACATTGTACTAGTCAACTGCCGGGCATCGACTTTCCTGACGTCGACTGCCAAAGTCGAAGCTCACGAACGGTGTTTTCGCTCGAATTGGAAATCAGGCGACGGGCAGAACTCCGTGCCGTGATGACGGCAACTTATTGATTTCAGGCCATTCGATTGCGACGTCCGCCTGCAAAACGAATGTCGGTAGCGAATTCAGAAATCGTGGCGCAAGTGGGGACGACGGATGGCAGGCAAACGCAGCGGCAAAAAACGGCCTCAGCCCGGCAAGTCGCCAAGACCGACGCGCGAGCCGCGCGGCGAGCCGCCCCTGTCTCTGGAACGCATCGTGGCGACCGCGGTGGAGCTGCTGGACACCCAAGGCATCGACGGACTGACGATGCGACGGTTGGCCGATCGTCTCGGCTCAGGGGTGATGAGCCTCTACTGGCACGTCGACAACAAGGAGGACGTTTTCGACCTTGCGCTCGACAAGGTGCTCGAATACCGCGCGCCGTCCGACAGGGCCGAACCCCAGGGGTGGCGGCAAGAGGCCGTACATGTGCTCGAGGGCTGGCGCGCCAGCATGCTGCGCCATCCCTGGTCGGCATCGCTGTTGCCGCGCCGGGCACTCGGCCCGAATATCCTCGGTCGCCTGGAATTGCTTGCCAACGCCTTGTCCAAAGCAGGTGTAGCGGATGCAGATCTGAACGTCGCGATCTGGTCACTGTGGAACCACGTGATGGGCTCGACCATCACCCGGGCGAGCTTCGAACTCACCGACGACGACCAGGCCGCAGCACAGCAACGCCTCGCCGGACTCAGCGAACGCTATCCCACGATCGAACGCTCCCGCCTGTTGCTGGACAGCGATTGGGACGGCGCCTTCCGCAAGGGCCTCGACTATCTGCTCGATGGTCTTGCCCCAATACGATGAACGCTGGTTCTCGTTAGCGCAGCATGCACCAGTTCTTGGGCAGACGTTTTGGTCTGGCCATGGACAGGCCGGCGCGGAGGGCTCGTCGAGGTCCGGTGTGACCTATGCCGCCTCCGGGCCACCACCGAAATGACTGACCCGATGGCTTCCGCCCCTCTTGGTGCAACCAGACCTCGGCTCAACTATGGCGGGAACATCGGCTTGCAGGCCTCGCAAGCCTGGCGATGGCTTCGCCCCCTAACCTTGGCTTGTCGCGACAAGATGGACCGGCGCAGCCTTCCCCGGTGAGCCTCATCGGCGTGACGGGCCCGCGGCGCTTGCGAAGCGCCGCCGGCGAGACTTGGGAAATAGCGAGAACAAAATTATCGATAAGCGGATCGATAAATCGCGGATACCTGCCCAACATGCCCTACGGTAATTCTGGACCTGGCCCTGGCGACATAGCCAAGGGCGCTGAACACCGGGCAAACCAAGCCTTCCAGTGCTGTTCAGGGAAAAGAAAACTGCTGGACGAAAACCAGCCCCGTGGGGAATTACCATGATCCGGAAAAATGTGAGGAACTCTCTTTCTGCCTGTGCGCTGCTTGCCGCGTGGGGCATTGCAGGCCAGGCCGCCCAGGCGGCTGAGATGACGGTCGCCGTCGGCGGCGGCGTGATCCAGGAGGTCGGCCGCGAGACCCTGTGGGGACCGGCGGCCAAGACGCTCGGCAACACCGTGCGCGAGGAAACCATCAACGACGCCTATGCCTCGGTGAAGCTGCAGGCGGCGGCCAATGCGGTGAGCTTCGACCTCGTACAGACCAACGCCTTCCAGGCTGAAAAGGGCGGCCGCGAGGGCCTGTTCATGCCGCTCGACTACAGCGTCATCGACTCCAAGGACTTCATCGAAGGCACGGCGCAGAAATACTGCATCTCGGCGCTGATCTTCTCCTGGGTCATGGCCTGGAATACCGACGCCTACAAGGACCAGGCGCCGCAGAGCTGGGCCGACTTCTGGGACGTCGAGAAGTTCCCGGGCCGCCGCGCCATGCGCAACGACGCCGAGGCGCAACTCGAGATCGCGTTGCTTGCCGACGGCGTGCCGATGGACAAGGTCTACGAGGTGCTGGGATCTGAGGGCGGCATGCAGCGCGCGCTCGACAAGATCGAGCAGTTGCGTCCGCACATCGCGGTGTGGTGGAATTCGGGTGCCCAGCACGCGCAGCTGATGAAGGACAAGGAAGTGGACATGTCGGTGGGCTGGAACGCCCGTTTCGAAGCCGCCAAGAAGGACGGGGCCAAGATCGACTACACCTTCAACCAGGGCGTCATGAGCATGGATTGCTGGGCGGTGCCGGTCGGAGCCCCGCATGCCGCCGAAGCGATGAAGATGATCAACGAGATGTCCAAGCCGGAAGCCCAGGCCAAGTTTTCGGTCGGGGTGAAGTATGGCGCGGCCAACAAGCGTGCCTACGAGACCGGCCTCATCCCCGACGACGCCTCGAAGAAGCTGCCGACCTATCCCGACAACGCCGCGCACCAGCTTGCCCAACGCAATGAATGGTGGGTCGAACATGTCGGCGAAGCCCAGCTCGGCTTCCAGGAAATGATGTCGCGCTGAGCGCGGCAGGAACAGGTCGGCTCAAGCGACATGACAAGTGCTGCGTTCATCGAAATCCGCAATCTTTCGAAAGCCTACGGATCCTTCCGCGCCCTCAACGACGTCGGCCTCGACGTCGGGCGCGGCGAATTCCTGAGCATTCTCGGCCCCTCGGGCTCCGGCAAGACCACGCTTCTGATGGCGCTTGCCGGGTTCGTCAGGCCTGATCGCGGACAGATTTCCGTCGATGGACGCGACCTTGTCCGCCTGCCCGCCAACAAGCGCGGCATCGGCGTGGTGTTCCAGAACTACGCCCTGTTTCCGCACATGAATGTTGCTGCCAACGTCATGTTTCCCCTGCGCGTCCGCGGCATCGGCCGCGCAGAGGCTGCCGAACGTGCCAGAAAGGCGCTCGACATCGTCGATCTCGCCAACATGGCCGAACGTGACATCGCCACGCTGTCCGGCGGGCAGAAGCAGCGTGTGGCGCTCGCCCGCGCCGTGGTGTTCGAACCCCGACTGATGCTGATGGACGAGCCGCTGTCGGCGCTCGACAAGAACCTGCGCGAGCAGATGCAGTATGAGATTCGGAAGCTGCACGACCGGTTAGGGCTGACCACCGTCTATGTCACGCACGACCAGCGCGAGGCGCTGACGATGTCGGATCGCATTGCCGTGATGCGCGACGGTGTCATCCGCCAGCTCGGAACACCGGCTTCGTTGTATCATCGGCCGACGTCGCGCTTTGTCGCCGAGTTCCTCGGCGAGGCCAACATTCTCGAACTCGATGCGGTGGAAAGCTTCGTTGCCCCGGAGCGGGATGCCACTGGTGCTGGCCGCAAGCTGATGATCCGCGCCGAAAGACTGTCGCTTTCCGATGCCAGCGGCCACGACCATGTATCACTCAGCGGCACGCTGACGCGCTCGGTGTTCCAGGGCGACAGCTGGCTCATCTCCGTCGATCTGGCGAACGGCGGAGCCGTCTCGGCGCGCATCGCCGCTGCCGAGGCGGCGAATTTCAACCTCGAGGCGCTGGCCGAAGGTGCGCCGCTCAAGTTGCATGTGCGGCGCGATGCGCTGATCCCGGTGATCGACGCATGAGCGCGCCGGCTATGACCTTGCCGGCGGCAGACGGCGCCTTCGACAACTCAGCCCTCTTGCGGCGGGACCGCAAATTGGCGCAGATCGGCCTCTTCGGTCTGGCGCTGCCGGCGGTGCTGCTGGTCACCATCGCCATCGTCGTGCCGCTGGCGGCGATGTTCTGGATATCGATCGCCCGGCCCGACGGCTCTGTGTCGCTCGACACCTATCTCAGGATCCTGAGCACTCCGGTCTATACGCGCTCGGTACTGACCACCTTCCAGGTCAGCGGCATGACGGTGCTGACCTGCATGCTCCTGGGCACGCCATTCGCGCTGGTCATGGCCAGCGCCGGCCAGCGGCTCGCTTCGATCCTGCTGCTCGTGGTGATGTTGCCGTTCTGGACGGCGCTTCTGGTCCGCACCTACGCGCTCTCGGTGCTGTTGCAGCGCAACGGCCTGGTCAATAGCTTCCTGATCGACACCGGGCTGGTCTCGGAGCCGCTGCCGCTGATCAACAACTTCTTCGGCACCATCGTCGGCATGACCCATGTGATGCTGCCGCTGTTCATCCTGCCGGTCTATGCCGCGATCAAGCAAATCGACCACAACATCATCCGCGCCGCAGCCAGCCTCGGCGCCAGCAAGCTCCTGACCCTGCGGGCGGTGATCCTGCCGCTGGCCGCCAACGGCATCTTCGCCGGTGCTGTGCTGGTGTTCGTCCTCAGCCTCGGTTTCTACGTCACCCCCGCCATCCTCGGCGGCGGCCGCGTGCCGATGATTTCGACCCGCATCGAACAGAACGTCTCGGTGCTGTCCGACTGGCCGGCGGCAAGCGCGCTCGGCGTGCTCTTGCTGTTGTCCGTCGGGCTGGTGTTCCTCGTCACGTTCCTGCTTCGCCGCAGCATCAAGGCCCTCGGAGGCAGCGCCAATGTTTGACGGTTTCGACGTCTCCTGGCCGCTGCGCCTGGCGATCGGCATTTTCACCGCGCTGGTGGCGACCTTCCTGTTGGCACCTTCACTGATCGTGGTGCCGATGTCGTTCTCGGCCTCCGAACTGCTGCAGTTCCCGCCGACCGAATTTTCGCTGCGCTGGTGGCAGCAGTACTGGCAGTCCGACCTGTGGATGCCGGCGACCAAGACCAGCCTGCTGCTGGCCACCGTCACCGCCGCGGTTGCCGTGCCGATCGCCTTTGCCGCGGCCTACGCCACCACGCGTTCGCTCGGCTGGGCCAGGCTGCCGCTCTATGGCGTTCTCCTGATGCCGGCCACCGTGCCGCCGATCCTCGTCGCCATCGGCCTGTTCTTCGTGCTGGCCCGCCTGCATCTCGTCGGCTCGTTCCCGGGCCTTTGGCTCGGGCATACGGTGATCGCCATTCCGACCGCCTATGTCATCCTGTCCGCCGGCTTTGCCCGCTTCGATTTCACCCAGGAGAAGGCCTCGCGCAGCCTTGGCGCCGGCTGGTGGCGGACGATGATTTCTGTCGTCATCCCGCAGATGCGTTTTCCCTTGCTGTCGGCGGCGTTGCTGTCCTTCCTGACATCGCTCGACGAAGTGATCGTGTCGATGTTCGTCGGTGGCGGCGCCAACACGACGCTGACCAAGGTGATGTTCCTCGGCCTGCGCGACCGCGTCGACCCTCAGGCCGCAGTGATCTCGACGATCTGGATCGTGCTTGTCGCCATGGTCGTCACGGTGGTCTTCGGGCGCCAGCGGCAGGAGCCGTCGTGACCGGCAGGCGGTGGGCACGGGCGCTGACGGCTTCCGCGCCGACAGCTTTTCTGCCAAGTTGATGGCCGTGGTGGCGACAAGTCGGTCTTGTGCAGTCCGCCGAGAGTGTGATGACCATGCCGCTGACAATTGACCGAACCCAACCGAAGGCCGTGGTGTTCGGCTGCGCGGGCACCAGCCTGAACGCTGCCGAACGCAGCTTCTTCCGCGCCGCCCAGCCCTGGGGCTTCATCCTGCACAAGCGCAATTGCGCCGACCCTGCACAACTGCGCACTTTGGTGGCGGAACTGCGCGAAAGCGTTGGCCGCAGCGACGTGCGCGTGCTGATCGACCAGGAGGGCGGCCGCGTCGCCAGGCTGGCGCCACCGCACTGGCGCGCGCCCCCGCCGGCCTCGCTGTTCGCCCAGATCGCCCGCACCGACGTCAAGCGGGCACTCGATGCCGTGCGCCTCAACGCACGCCTCGTCGCGGCCGAACTGTTCGACCTCGGTATCGACATCAACATCGCGCCTGTGCTCGACCTGCCGATCGGCAAGGGCGACCTGGTGATCGGCGACCGGGCGCTGGGAGACACGCCTGAAATGGCGAGCATTCTCGGCCGCGCCACCTGCGAGGGGCTGCTGGCCGGCGGTGTGCTGCCCGTCATCAAGCATATTCTCGGCCATGGCCGCGCCCGGCAGGACAAGTCGGAGGCGCTGCTGGTGGTCAACGCCTCGCTCGACGAGATGCAGTCGGCCGACTTCGTGCCGTTCCGCTCGCTGCAGGACATGCCCTGCGCCATGGCAGCCCACGTCATCTACCGGGCCATCGACCGCGACGCGCCGGCTACCGCCTCGCGCACCGTCATCGATGAGATCATCCGCGGCATGATCCGCTTCGACGGCGTGCTGATGAGCGACGATGTCTCGGACATCAGCCGCACCCATCCGATCGATGCCCAGGTCAGCGCGACGCAGGAGGCCGGCTGCGACGTCATCCTGCACGGCAGCGGCGACATGGACGAGATGCAGCGTGTCGCCGATGCCGCGATGCCGTTGTCGGAGAATGCGGTCGAGCGTCTGCACCGCGCCGAGCGCATGCGTCGCCGGCCTTCGGCGATCGACCTGGCCGAAACCGCACGCAAGCTGGAGGAACTGCTCAAGCCGCTTGGCGCGCGGGCCCGCCAGTCGGGTACGACGCGCTCGTCCGAGATCGTCGGCAATGTCGCCAAGAAGATCGAGCGCGATATCGTGCTCGGCCGCATCCTGCCCAAGGAGCGGATCATGGAGGACGAGCTGGTCTACGGCCTCGGCGTCAAGCGCCACGTCGCACGTGCCGTGCTGCAGGAACTGGCACGCACCGGGCTGGTCAAGCTCGAACCCTATCGCGGTGCGGTGGTGCGCCACCTGTCACCGGACGACCTGGTCAAGCTGCACGACGTGCGCCAGCTCTTGATCGCCGCCGCCGTGCAGCGCATTCGCCTGCCGGTGTCGCCGGTGCTGATGAACAAACTCGAACATGCAAGGCAGATCCATCGCTCGGCGATTTCGGTCGGCGATCTCGAGCTGGCTTATGTCCAGGACCGCGCCTTCCACGATCTGTTGCTCGAAGCGACCGGCAACGAGTTCATTGCCCGCTCGATCCATGATTGTGATGCCGGCATGCGCAGCATCGATGCCGCGAGCCTGATGGCCGACACCCTCGTCGAGCCGTCGCTCGCCGAACATGACGAGATGGTGAAGGCGCTGGAGGACCAGGACCTCGAGCGCCTGGGCAAATTGTGCGCGGCGCATTTCGACCGGCCGTTCGCCCATCACATGGCGAACGGCGTCCGGCACTGACTTCAGAACCTGCCGCCGACCCCGTTGGCGGCATGGAACGGCGCGCGCCGATCATACCAGGGGCGGGCCCGTTCAAGTGATGCCGCGAGCTCGATCAACGCGGCTTCACCGGCCGGTGGGGCGACAAGCTGGACGCCGAGTGGCAGGCCCGAACGGTCCATGCCGAGCGGCAGCGACAGTGCCGGCTGTCCCGAGACATTGAACGGCATCATGTAGACCGTGTCCTCGCCCATCGCCGAGGCGTCATAGGCGTCGATGTCCTTGGACATGTCGTAATAGCCGAGCGGGCGGGTACCCTGCGGCAGGACCGGCAGCAGCACGACGTCGTAGCGCGAGGTCAGCGTGGCGATGTGGCGGGAATGCCGGCGCATCGCCTCGATGTCGCGGCTGTGCTGGATGGCGCTGGTCGCCCGACCGTGTTCGATCGTCGTCCAGATCGTCGCCGACATGTCGGACGGCTTGTTGGGAACACCCCGCGCCCGGGCATGATCGTCAAACTGAGCCGCGGTCTGGACCCGGATCATGCCGGTATAGGCACGCCACAGGCTCTCGAAATCATAGTCGAAATCGAACGGTTCGACCTCGTGCCCGAGCGCGCCACAGAGCCGCGCCGCATCGCAGACGGCCTCGTCGACGACGATGCTGTTGGCATCGCCACGTGGGTTGTTGAGGCTGAAGCCGATGCGCAGACGCCGATTGGAGGGCGCAGTGCTGTCGAGGAACGACGGGCGCTCCCTGATGTAATAGGGCTCACCCGGATAACCGCCCTGCAAGGCGTCGAGCATGGCCGCTGTGTCGCGCACCGTTTTCGACACGCATGAGGACTGTCCGCCGCCGAACCAGAAGTCGGTCGCCTCGGGTCCCGGCGAAATCCGGCCGCGCGACGGCTTGAGGCCGACCAGCCCGTTGATCGCCGCCGGTACACGGGTGGAACCGGCGCCGTCGCCGGCGTCGGCGAGCGGAAGATATCCCGCCGCGACCGCCACTGCCGCCCCGCCGCTCGAACCGCCCGGTGTCCTGTCGAAGGCCCAGGGGTTTCGCGCCGGGCCATGCATCGGCGACTCTGTCGTCAGCGACCAGCCCCATTCCGGCGTGTTGGTCTTGCCGAGCAGGATGAAGCCGGCGTTCTTGGTCCGCTGGGTGATCAGCGAATCCGACTGGGAAACAGTGCCGGCGAAGGACGAGATGCTGTTTGTCGAGGGAATGCCGGCCCATGAGGTATGCAGGTCCTTGGCCAGATAGGGCACGCCGGCAAAGGGTCCGGCGGGCGGCGCGGTCTCGGCAAGGGCGAGCGCCTTTTCGAAACAGCGGATGACGACGGCATTCAGCACCCCGTCGAGCGCTTCGATGCGGGCGATCGACGTCTCCAGAAGTTCGCGGGAGCTGACCTCGCGGCGGCGCACCAGATCGGCAAGGCCAAGCGCGTCGTAATCGTCGAACTCCTTGAACGGCCCGATAGGCGAGCGCGACATGGGCGTCTCCGTTCAGATGCCGAGCACGCGCAGGAAGGCGCGGCTGTCGCGGATGACGTCGTCAGCCGGGATCTCCCAGCCGAACAGGTGCGATTCATATTCGACCGAGGCGGAACCGGCGTAGCCAAGGCGCCGCAAGGTGTCGGTGACGGCCTTCAGGTCGACCTCGCCGGTGCCGAGCGGCACGCATTTGAAGTCGGGATAGAGGCCGACCGAATCCTTGACGTGGAGATTGCTGATGCGGTCGAACAGCAGCTCCGCCGCCCTGACCGGATCCTCGCCGCGCAGCTGGAAATGGGTCGGATCGAAAGCGACGCGGACATCAGAGCCGGGGATCGCCTTGAACAGGTCGAGATATTCGTCGGCCTTGGCGACGATGTGCATCGAGCAGCCTTCGATGCCGAACTTGACGCCGCGATCCCTGGCGTGGTCGCAGACCTCCTCCAGGGCGGCGGCCAGGTACTTTCGCGCCGTCGCGATGTCGATGCCGCCGAAGGCGCGGCCGGTAAAGACCCAGACCATAGGCGCGCCGATGTCGCGCGCCAGGTCTACCGATGCCTTGAGATAGTCGATGCCGGCGCGGCGTTCCTCCTGTTTCTCCTTGGCGAGATGCAGGCAGGCGCTCAGTGCCGAGATGTTCATGCCGGCAGCCGAAATGGCGCGGGCGACCTCGGCCCGGCCTGCCGCATCGAGTGCCGGCGTCACATGCGGCACGAAGCCGTTGCTCCACAGGTCGCCATTGAGCTCGACCGAGCTGTAGCCGGCCTGCGACAGCTTGCCCGCCAACTCAGTGACGGGCAGCTGGTGCAGGAAGGTGCTGTAGAAGCCGGCGCTGATCATGACCGGCCCGCCTTGGCATCGTAGCCGTGGCCCTCGAAATCGGGAAATGCGAAGGGCGCGTCGTCGGCCAAAGGCAGCGACACCCAGGCGCGGGCAATCTGCGAGCTGTAGGCGGCATGGACCAGCTCGGTGGCGCGGGCGCCGTCGAAGCCGGTGGCGCCGATGCCGTCGCGTGTGCCGGAGAGGATTTCCTCAGCCATGCCGGCGAGTTGCTCGGCATAGGTGTCCCATTCGTTGCGCGGCGGCCAGATCGACAGCCAGCCGTCCCAGGCATGGCGGTTCTGCTTGGAGCGCGCAGTGGGGTAGACGGCCTTGCTGATCGGTTCCGGCAACTCGTTCATCGGCACCGTGGTGTTGATGGCGAGCGGCACGTCGAAGAAGGGCGAGCCGGCATTGGTCCAGAACGACAGCGAGCCCTTGGTGCCGTAGAGTTCGGTGGCATCGCCGAGCACCGGCGAATAGCGGTCGGCGATGAAGGAGCCGCGCGCGCCCTTGTTGGTGCGGACCATCAGATGGACGTTGTCGTCGACGACCGGCGGGATGACGCAGTGGCTGACATCGGCCACGACTTCGGCATAGTCGTCATCGAGCAGGTAACGCAGCATGTCGAAGCGGTGGATCAGGTTGTCGTTGGTGGTGGCGCCGCCCGACCGTTCGAGATCCCAGCGGAAGTTGGAGCCGTCGACCCAGTTGTCCCATTTCGCCGAGAACACGGTGCGGAAGGAGAACACTTCGCCGATCAGACCGGCCTCAATGGCGAGTTTGGCCATGCGAATCTGATTGAGGTAGCGCTGGTTGAAGCCGGTCTTGAGCACGATCTTGTGCTCCTCGGCGATCCTGGCCATAGCGATCGCGTCGGGATAGGTGACGGCCAGCGGCTTCTCGCACAGCACATGCTTGCCGGCACGGGCGCAGGCCTCGAAGTCGCGGCGATGCAGGTTGTTGGGCGTGGCCATGATGACGATGTCGACGGACGGATCGGCGAGCATCTTGTCCAGGCTGGTGTAGATGTTGGCGCCGCCATAGGCGTCGGCCAGCGTCCGGGCGCGCGCCTCATCGATGTCGCAAACCGCGGCGAGCCTGGTCGAGACACCAGCCGCAACGGCCGGCGCATGGCCGTCGTGGACAATATTTCCGGCCCCGTAGAGCCCCACTCCCAATTGACGTGACATGGCAGTTCTTCCGTTTTCTCTGGCCGCAGGCCGGCATTCCCGCTCGACAGGTCGAGCAAGCGCTTGCCGGTTCGGACCGGGTTTTCAGTTGAGGTTTGGCGCGGCGCTCAACGCGCCGCGATGACGGCGATTTCGACCAGGTTCTTCGGCCGCGCCAGCGGCGATCCGACGGTGGCGCGCGCCGGCGTGTTGCCTTTGGCGACCCAGGCGTCCCAGACCGCGTTCATCTCCTCGAAGGTGGCCACGTCGGTAAGCCAGATGTTGGCCGACAGGATCTTCGACTTGTCGGTGCCGGCCTCAGTGAGATAGGTGTCGATCTTGGCGAGGATCTGCCGTGTCTGCTCGGCGACGGACGGCACCGGATCGGTGGCCGTCTGGCCGGCGAGATAGACCGTGTCGCCGTGGATGACGATCTGCGACATGCGCTCGCCCTGGCGCAGCCGTTCAATCTTGCTCATGTGTTGCTCTCTTTCATTATGTGCCGGAAGTCGTTGGCTCCGGTGACCAGGAAATTGTTGGCATGCTCGTAGAGGAAGCGGCAGCCGCCGCGGACGAAGGCGGCGACCGTGTCGCGCGTCACCAGCGTTCCCGGCACCTTGCCTGCGGCGCGGATTTTGGCGGCGCAATCGAGGACGAGGCGCTTGACGTCGGGATGGTGGGTCTGGCCGTTCAGGCCCATCGAATGCGACAGGTCGTTGGGGCCCATGAAGAACGCGTCGACGCCTTCGACGGCGACGATGGCATCGAGGTTGGCGACCGCCTCGAGCGACTCGATCATCGCCACCACGACGGTATCCTCATGGTTCTGCGGTCGGGCCCGGCGGACCGCCGCGACGATGCTGCGGGCGCCGTCGGCATCGTCGACATGCGGCACGATCAGGCCGCCGGCGCCGGCGTCGAGGTAACGCGTGAGCAGATGGTCGAGATTGGCTTCCGGCCGGACGATGGACTGCAGGCCGGCGGCACGCGCCGCGCGGCACATGTCCTGTACGGTCTGGATCGAGGCCGTGCCATGCTCGCAATCGATGAACACGCCGTCGATCCCAAGCCGGCCGAGGAACTCGGTCAATGCCGGCGAGGGATGGTCGGGGTTGAGGACGACGACGGGTTCGTCCCGCAGAAGGCGTTGCTTGAACGGATTGGCCATGATGCGCCCCTCAGCCGATGGCGATGGAAAAGACATGGCCGATGCCACGGGGAAGCGGATGCGCACGCCAGCTGTCGCCGGCATCGTCGCTCAGGAAAACCTGGCCGAACTTGTCCGAGCAGACGAGCCGCTTCGGGTCGGTCGGGTCGACAGCCATGGCAAAGACGGTGCTCTTCAGGGGCGCGCCGAGATCAAGGCGCTGGAAGCTCGCGCCGCCATCTGTAGAACGGAAGAAGTCGCCCAGGTCGCCATCGAAATCGTTGCCGGCGCCGAGATAGATCGTGTCAGCCGGGCCCTGGCCGAGGACGCGGCAATAGGAGCCCTTTTCGCGCAGTGCCGGCACCGGCAGCTTGCGCCAGCGGCGGCCGTGATCGCGGCTCTGGAAAGCGCCGACACGTGTCGTCACCGACACCTTGCCCTCGGCATCAACAAGCACCGAATGCAGGTCGACGGCATCCTCGACGACATAGAGCCCGTCGAGCGCCTGGCGCCAGCTGCGGCCGCCGTCCTCCGACATGATCAGGCCGCCGATCTCGATGCTGGCGTAGATCCTGTCCGCATTGGTGGGGTCGACGGCAATGCGGGTGATGCGCCTTGGCATGCCGGCCGTGATGTCGGGGTAGCCGACCGAGACGTCGAGGCTACGCCAGCTGCGGCCATTGTCGGTCGACTTGAAGATCGCCGGCGGCTCGTAGCCGGCAAACAGCGTGTCCGGCTCATGCGGATGACGGGTCAGCGACCACACTGCGAACTCCGGCTTCGGCGCGTCGAGCCGGGACCAGCTGTCGCCATAGTTCGTGCTGCGGAAGATGCCGTCCTGCGCGGCGGCGAACACTTCGCCCGGACGTCTGGGATCGGCGAGCAGGGCGAATGTCTGCGGTACGGCGGGAAAGCCTTTCTCGATCCGCTCCCAGGCGCCGCCATCGCGGCTGCGCAGCAGGCCTGAGCTCATGAAGCGGCCGGGATCGGTGTCGCCGGCGAGCCCGGCATAGAGGGTGATGGTCATTGTCGTGGTCGCAGCCTGGATGAAAGGGGTCAGTAGCTTTCCGGGTCGGTCGAATAGTCGACGACGGGCGCATCCTTGACGCCGAAGGCCATGGCCAGCGCCCGGATGCCGTTATGCTCGTGCGCCGGCTTGATCGAGTGCCGCGCATTGGGCGGAATCGTGACCAGGTCGCCGGGGCCGATCTCGCGGGTCTCGTCCTCGATGGTCATCAGCGCCCGGCCGGAGAGCATGAAATAGAACTCGTAGGTGGGGTGGTGGTGGGTGTTGACCTCACCGCCGGCGCGGATCTCGAACTCGCTGATCAGTTCGAGATGGCCGCCCAGCGTCGCGTCCCGCATCGCGCGCGGCGGCACCAGCCACCACACCGGCGTGGTGCCCTGGTGCTCGAGTGTCGGTCGCGTGAAATCGCTCGAGCGGATGTCCATCGGAGCGCTCCTTTAGCCGGCCAATGCTGATCTTGTTGTCTGGGCCTCGGGGCCCTGCGATGGACCGGACCTTACGAACGGCCCTCGGCGCTGGCCAGAAATGGGTTATCGCCAACTTTATTGATAAGCCGCAGCGCGCTCGTGCGAACGTCGAAGGCGGTCAGCCGAGCCTCCGATTTCCCTGCGCCTCAGCCCTTTCGATCGCGCCTCGTCCTCGACGCATGAATTCTGGTGTGTCATTCTCATGTTTCTTGGGCGCTTTTCTTGATTAAAGAAGTCAACAATGTTAGAGGCCCGGCACGACACCTGCCTTTGAGTCATTTGCGTGCGATCGGAGACTGCGGACATGAGAAGCATCTGGGGCATCACAAGCACCGGGACGGCTTTCGGGTCGCAAGCTCAGTATCGGTCCGGACGCATCATGGCAGCGGCGCTGTACATCACGCTGAGCGCGGGCGCGGCTTTCGCCCAGCAGACCGCGCCGGCTGAGGTGGAGCCCACGGCACCCGCAACGAGCGCTCCAACAGCTCCAGCAAATCCGACGGCAGCCGTCGCCACGCCGACCGCCCAGCCAGCAGCGCCCGGCGATGCTCCCAATGCGGCCGCCCTCGCAGCCGAAGCAACGCAGCCACGTATCAACGCCCTGCCGCAGCCGGGCGCCAACGTCGCACCACAACCGGACCAGGCTGCCGGTGAGCCGACGGTCGCACCGGCGGCCACGGCGCCTGCAACCGGGCAGCCTGCTGTGTCCGCGCCGATCGACACGACCGTCGGTGCACCTGCCGGCACGGACGTTCCCAAGAGCCTGTTGCCGCACGACCTCTCGCCCTGGGGCATGTTCATGGCCGCCGACTGGGTGGTCAAAGGCGTGATGATCGGCCTTGCCTTCGCCTCGCTGATCACCTGGACCGTGTGGCTGGCCAAATCACTCGAGATCGCCGCAAGCAAGGCGCGGCTGAAGAAGGCGCTGCGCGGTATCCTGCACGCCCGCAGGCTCGCCGACGCCTCGCAGACGCTCGGCGACCGCGCCGGCATCGGCGGCGTGCTTGTTCGCGCCGCCGTCGACGAGTTCGAAATGTCGGGCCACGAATTCGGCCATGCCGACGCCTCCGGCATCAAGGAGCGCGTCGAGTCGAGGCTGATGCGCATTCAGGCGCAGGCAGGCCGCCGCCTCAGCCGCGGCACCGGCGTGCTCGCCACGATCGGCGCGACGGCACCCTTCGTCGGCCTGTTCGGCACCGTCTGGGGCATCATGAACTCGTTCATCGGCATCTCGGAATCGCAGACGACCAACCTCGCTGTCGTCGCTCCCGGCATCGCCGAAGCGCTTCTCGCGACCGCGGTCGGCCTGATCGCCGCCATTCCGGCGGTGGTGATCTACAACGTCTTCGCGCGTTCGATCACCGGTTACCGCCAGGGCCTGGCCGACGCCGCGGCTGGCGTGCAGCGCCTGGTCAGCCGCGATCTCGATCGCCAGCCACAGCGCAGTGAGCGCTTGCCGGCCAATGAAGCCATGCGCGGCAACGGGCGTGGCGCGCCCGCCGTCGCTGTCTAGGAGTCGGGACCATGGCCGGCGGCATCAGACAATCCGTTGACGAGGACGATCTCCAGGAAAACCACGAGATCAACGTGACGCCGTTCATCGACGTCATGCTGGTGCTCTTGATCATCTTCATGGTGGCAGCACCCCTGGCCACCGTCGACGTCAATGTCGACCTACCGGCCTCGACCGCGACCGCCACGCCGCGCCCTGAGGAGCCGCTTTACGTGACGCTGAAGGAAGACCTCAGCATCTCGATCGGCCAGGACGCGGTTGCCCGCACCGCGTTCCAGCAGCAGCTCGATACCGCCGCCAAGGCCGACAAGGAAACCCGCATCTTCCTGCGCGCCGACCGCGGCGTCGACTATGGCGAGCTGATGGAAGTGATGAACCTGATGCGCGGCGCGGGCTACCTCAAGATAGCGCTCGTCGGGCTGGAGCAGGTGCAGGCCACTCCGCCTGCGGTCAGCGAGGGGCAGGCGCAATGAGCGCTGCAACGCATGACCAGTTCAGCTTCGGCGGCATCAGCCGCAGCGAGGCATTGCTGTGGTCGACGGCGGCGGCCGTCATCTTTTCCGTCCACATGGCCGGCGCCTGGTATCTCAACCAGCAACCGCCAATGATGATGGAAGACATGCAGGCGCAGTCCGCCGTGATGATCGACCTCGCGCCGATGGCAATGGCCCCGGAAGCCGTTGAGCAGGACGTGACCGACATGGTCGACAGTGCGGCGGCCGAAAACGTCGAGGAAATGACCGAGACCATTTCGCCCGATCCAGTCGAGCCGGTGACGGAGCCGGTCGAGCAGGTCGCGGAGCTGACGCCGGAGCCTCTGGAAGAAGTCACCGAGGCCGAGCCGATCGAGGACGTGATCCCCGACCTCGTCGAGGCACCGCTGCCTGAAGTGGCGATGGCGATCCCCGAACCGCGTCCCGAGATCAAGAAGCCGAAGCCGGTGGAAAAGCCGGTGCGCGAAAAGAAGCCGGTGCAGAAGAAGCCCGAGCCGGTCAAGGAAGCCAAGATCGAGAAGAAGCCGTCGCAGCAGAGCGCCGCGGCGAAGAAGTCGGCGCAGAACTCCGACAGCGTGCGCGCGCCCGCACCCGGCCAGGGCAGCGGCAAGGCAATGTCGCCGGCGCGCTGGCAGTCACGCGTCTTCGCCCATCTGAACAGGCACAAGCCGCGCAACGTGCGCAACCGGGGCGTTGCCGCAGTTCAGTTCTCGTTCAATTCCGGCGGCGACGTGCTGTCGGTCAAGCTTATCAATTCGTCTGGCGACCCGGCGCTCGACGAAGCTGCGGTCAGCCTGGTGCGCCGGTCCTCGCCGATCCCGGCGCCGCCGCCGGCGGTGCCGTCAGTGATCGTTGTTCCGATCGACTTCAAGCGCTGACGGGCGCCTCCCTGTCAGGTGCAGCCAGGCGCAGTCCCTCATCGAAACGCCTCGTGGTTCACGTCCGGCTTCCATGGTCGGCTGGCGATCACTTTGCGCCTGCAAGCATCGTGTGTTGTTTCTGCTACACCCGTAAGACTTTCTTACTGCGACAATTCATGCAGGCCGCGATGCGACTGCCGCCGTTAGTTCAGCAGAATCAAACACTAAACATGATAAAAATAGGAAGGTTTTAGCCCGCAACCCCGGCAGTGCCGTGTTTTCCCTAAGGTGTTGGGGTTGCAGGCACTTTTTTGATGGCCTATCGAACGTCCGTCGCGGCCGCCCCCCAGGCATGCGCGATCGGAACTGGTGCAAACAAGAGTGAAAAAATGACACTCACCAGGCTGATGACCAGCTTTGCGACGTTGCGTCCGCGCATCGAGGCGCTGACGCGTGGCCGCGTCGGTTGCAGCGCGACCTCCGAGGACATCGTTCAGGACACGTGGATCAGGCTGTCCAACGTCCGTCATGACGACGCCATCGACAACCACGCCGCCTTCACCATGCAGGCGGCGAAGAATGCTGCCATCGGGCACTTCCGCAAACAGCAGCGGCGCAACGAGATCGACGCCGAGGTCAATGAGCTTCTGTCGACGTCGGTGGACGAGATCTCGCCCGAACGCATCGTCATGGGTCGCGACATGCTGCGCGCCGTCGACAAGGCATTGCAGACGATGCCGGAGAGAAGCCGGCGCATCTTCCTAATGAACCGGGTCAACGGCGTCTCGCACCGCGAGATCGCCCGCCAGCTCGGCATCAGCGACGAGGCCGTCTACTACCATATCCGCCGCGTCGTCGAGCGCCTGGCCGAGCTGCGCGACAGCAACGGCTGACCTGTTCCAAGATTTATTTTGCCGTGACGCTTAGGCGTGGTGCCATCTCGCGTGTCTATGATAGCAAGATGGTTAGTGTGCCCGAACCGATGGGCACCGCTTGCGTGACTGGCGATGGGCAAAGGGCAACACGGATCCGAGATCGACCGCGGCATCGCACTCGATGCGCGCGACTGGATCGTTCGACTAAGCGCCGGCAATGTCAGCCGGCAGGATCTCGACCGATTCAACGCCTGGCGGGCCCAGTCCCCGGGGCATGCGCGGGCCTTCGCCCGCGAAAAGGAATTCTGGCAGCTGCTGCAAAATGTCGACGGCAGCGGCCTGGATGTCGCCCCGGTTGCTATGCCAATGCCTCGGTCGGCCGTCAGCCGGCGCAAATTCCTCGTTGGCGGCGCCGTCGCCGCCTCGGCGGCGGCTGTCGCTGCTCCGCGGGTCCTGACCTGGATGCGGTCGGACTTCGCAACCGGCGCGGGCGAACAAGTGTCTGCCACCCTGCCCGACGGCTCGACCATGCTGCTCAACACCAACAGCGCCGTCGATGTCGATTTCCGACCGGGCCTGCGGCTGGTGAACCTGCTTTCGGGCGAAGTCGAATTCTCGGTCAGGCCCGATACCCGCGCACCGTTCCGTGTTGCGGCCCTCGGTGGCAACAGCGATGCCGTCGAAGGCACCTATGCTGTTCGTTCCATCGCAGACGAAGTGACGGTCACGGCATCGGCAGGACGCATTTCCGTCTCGGGCGGCGCCAAGGCCGATGCGGCCAACACCGTGTCGCTCGCCACCGGCCAGCAGACGCGCTACCTCACTGGCAAGGCGCCGCTCGCAGTTGCCGACGTCAATCTCGAGAGCGAACTCGCCTGGCGTGGCGGCCGCGTGGTATTCGAGGGCAAGCCCTTCGTCAGCGCCATCGGCGAGCTTGGTCGCTACGTGCCCGAACGCCTCGTGATCGCTACGCACACCCATGATGCGAGCCCTGTCAGCGCCGTGTTCCTGACGCGCGACGCCCATGACGCGATCGAGGCCCTGGCCCAGACGCAAGGGATGTCGGTGCATCGGGTTCCGGGCGTCGTCATCGTCATCTCCTGAGCCCGACGAAGTCGATCCAACTTATTTCAGAAAAATCGCAACTGGCTCTTTAGGCAGTTGGCCTGTTCGCGCGTCACACCATCGAGGGCGCGCGGTGGATGCGTGCGCCAGACCTTTGGGGACCAGCACGATGGGCAACGGCAACATGGATTTTGGCAGCAGGGCGTCGGGGCGCCTGCTGGCACGGCTTCTTGTGGGCACGGCGCTTGGCGCCGGTATGCTGACGGCTGGCACGGCGATGAGTGTTGCCCATGCACAATCGGCGACGCGCGCGCAGAGCATCAGCCTGCCGGCACAGTCGCTCGGCCAGTCGTTGAGGCAGCTGGCGGCGCAGACCGGCCTGCAGATCGCCTTCGGAACCGCTGACGTCGGAGGGGCAGCCGCCCCTGCCGTCTCGGGTAACTTGTCGCCGGAACAGGCGCTGCAGCGCCTGCTCGCGGGCAGTGGCCTCAACTACCGCTTCACCGGGCCCAATACGGTTTCGGTCCAGTCGGCCTCCGCCAGCGCGGCTACGGGCGGGCTTAGCGTCTCGGCCAATGGCGCTGTGGTTCTCGACACCATCGACGTGACCACGCTGGGCTCCGGCGGCAGCGTCAACAATGTGCAGATCAACACCGCGGATCTGGCGCAGAAGGCGCCTGCCGATCTGCAGGAAGTGTTCGCCAACGAACCCAAGGTCGCGGTCGGCAGCTCACTTCCGATGTCGCAAAAGGTCTATGTGCAAGGCATCGAAGAGACCAATCTTGCAGTTACTGTCGACGGAGCCCGCCAGAACAACAAGGTCTTCCACCACAACGCGACCAACCTGATCGACCCCTCACTGCTCAAAGCCGTCAGCATCGACGCGGGTGTAGCCCCGGCCGATGCCGGCCCCGGCGCGCTCGGCGGCTCGATCGCCTACGAGACCAAGGACGCGCGCGACCTGCTCGAGCCGGGCAAGAGCCTCGGCGGCCTGGTCACCGGCACCTACGACTTCAACAGCGAGACCTCGACTGTCGGTCTCGCCGCATATGGCATGAAGGACGGCTTGGAGTTCTTCGGCTATCTGAACTTCGCCAAGGGCGACAACTACACCGCCGGCAATGGCAGTGAGGTCGGCGGGACCAGCGCCAATCTGTTGAGCGGCATCGGCAAGGTCGCCTACCAGGCGGAAAACGGCTATCGCTTCGAGCTGAGCCACGAACAGCTGCGCGACGACGCCCCCCGGCCGTTCCGCGCCAACATGGGCGAACTCGATCCTCCCAAGTACTGGGAGCCGAAGATCCGCGACTATACGCTAGACCGCAGCAGCACCGTCTTCACGTTCACTGACGATTCTCCCGAAGGATGGTGGGATCCGAAAGTGGTGATCGCCTACACGAGCGCGACCGTGGAGACGCTCATCTATCCGAGGCCCGTGGCACCGAGCACCGTTTCAGCCACTTATACCGGTATCGGCAAGACCGAGAGCCTTAACGGCAAGGCAGAAAATCGCTTCGCGCTCGACATGGGCAGCATCACCGCCGGCTTCGATTTCTACAAGGACACCGCCGATCTGGACGCCAAGGAAGATTCGTCCACCGAGCATGCCAGCAATGTCGGCCTCTACGCTCAGGCCCGGCTGGAGCCATGGGAGCGGGCGCGGCTGTCATTCGGCACACGCGGCGACAACCAGTGGTTCGAGGGAACGACGGGACAGGAATGGACCAATGCCGGTCTGAGTGGCAACATCTCGGGCGAATATGACCTCGTTCCCGAATTCCTCACTGCCAAGGCCGGATATTCGCATATCTGGGCCGGGGTGCCGCTGGCCGAGAATTTCAACTTCAATCCGAAGTGGAACTACGGCGACGGTCCGAAGCCGGTGACATCGGACAACTTCACCGCAGGACTGGTCGCGACCTATGAAGGCTTCACCCTTGAGGGCGGCATCTTTCGTACCGACATCTACGACGCGCGCACCGCCTACTGGGCTCCCGGACGAGCCATCGAGGCACATGATGTCCGCTCACAGGGCTTCTCGCTCGGCGGTGGTTATGACTGGGGTGCAGGGAATCTCAGCGTCAAATATGTCAACATCGACGTGACCATCGACGGTGGACCGGCGGATTCTTACCTCGGCAACTACCTAGCGACCCCGGTCGGCCAGATTTTCACGCTCGCCGCCGTACACCGTTTCGACGACTGGGGCGTAACCGTTGGCGGCGACGTCGAGATCGCCCTTGACTACGACAAGTTGCCGAAGGGCTCGAAGCGGATCGAGGGGCACGAGGTGGTCAACGTCTTCGTCGAGTACCAGCCGGAGTCGCATCCGAACCTGACGTTCCGCGGCGAGGTGAAGAACCTGTTCGACGAGAACTATGCCAGCCGCGCGACCTACGGCCAGGAGTTCAACGATGTGAAGCCGTTGCTGGAGCCGGGCCGATCATTCCGGCTGAGCGCGACGGCCAAGTTCTGACCCTGATGGCCACGGGCGTTGTCCGTGGCCATTTCAACTGAAGCACGGACGGAGAGATCATGTTCCAATCGACAGGACGGTTCGAGACTGCGCATGGCGTGAAGTACCTGACCCAGCTGTGCAAGCATTTTGCCCATAAGATCGAGGTGAGCCATGGCGACGGACATGGCGAATGCCATTTCCCGTTCGGCCATGCCGTGATGAAGGCCGATGTCACTGGCCTAGCGATCGAAGTGGATGCGCCCGACGCCGATCAGTTGGCGCGGACCAAGGCCGTCATCGACGACCACCTCGTCCGCTTCGCCTTCCGCGAGCCGGAACGCAGCATCGCGTGGAGTGCCTGAGGCGCCAGGCAGCGCCTACGTTCCCGAGAAAATCCGTCAGATACCCAGCTGCTGCAAGGGACTCTATCGGTCAAACCATGTGGTGACGACAGATGAAGCTCACGCAGCGGCAGGTTGCCGAACACGCGACGTTCCAGAATTTCGCCAACTGCTATGTCCGCGAAATCTCGCCCGGCAGGGTGACCCAGCACAGGGTCGGACCGGAAGACCCCATCGACTGCATCGAACTGGTTCTGGCAGCACAGCAGCTGGTGCTGCTCGCCGAGCTTCGGTCGCACTCGCTCTGCGGCCCGCACCGCTTCGGACAGGTCTGGCAGCGCCGGGCGACGGAAGGCGGCTGGCGCAATGTCGAGCCTTTCGCCGCACTCCAGCTTTTGTTGCAGGAGGCCTACAGGCAGCTGCATGACGAGCGCGGCGATGCGATGCGCGGCTGCGAACTCGAACTGCTCGGGCGGGCGCTGCAGAGCTACCAGCAGACGCTGCGCTACATCGAGGCACATCGCGTCGACGATGACGACGACAGCTTCATCGCAGCCGAACAGTCGCTGGTGTTCGGCCACTCGCTGCACCCGACGCCGAAGAGCCGGCAAGGCATGACCTCCTGGCAGGAGCCGAGCTATGCGCCTGAGCTGCGCGGCAATTTCCAGCTCGTCTATTTCGCCGCCGACGCCTCCATCGTCAGCCACAAGTCCGCGGCCAGCCAATCCGCGCCCGAGATCGTCGCGTCGCTGGCAGGTCCCGGCGAGATCGAGACGCGGCGTGGTGAGATGCTGCTGCCGATGCATCCGCTGCAGGCCGAAGCGCTCTTGCTCGACGACGGCATCCGCGCCCTGCAGGCATCGGGCAAGCTGCGCCTCATCGGTCCGGCCGGCCCGGCATTCACCGCTACGTCCTCCGTGCGCACGGTTTACAACAAAGATCTGCCATGGATGCTGAAGTTCTCGCTGCCGGTGCGGATCACCAATTCGCTCAGGGTCAACAGCCGCAAGGAGCTGGAGGCCGGCGTTGCCATGGCCAAGCTCGTGCAGCGGGCAGGCATCGGCGGCGGCGACGGCCGCTTCAGAATCATTTCCGATCCGGTCTACATCACGCTCGACCTGCCCGGTCGCGGCGAAAGCGGGTTCGAGGTGATCCTGCGCGAAAACCCGTTTGTCGCCTGCAAGGGCAATGGCAAGATCACCATCGCAGCACTGACCGCCGAGCCGCTGCCGGGTGAATGGTCGCGGCTCGAACGCATCATCTACAATATCGGCCTAAGAGACGGCACGCATCCCGAGCTGATCTGCCGCTACTGGTTCCAGCGCTATCTCGACTGCGCGCTCGACCCGCTGGTCTGCCTCTATGACGATTTCGGCCTGGCACTCGAAGCGCACCAGCAGAACAGCCTGATCGACATCAGCCAGGGCTATCCGAGCACGGGTTATTATCGCGACAATCAGGGCTTCTACCTCTCGAAACGCCACCGCGCTCGCCTCAGCCAGCATGTGCCGGAGGCGGCGGAGATCGCCTCGCTCTACTACGACGACCGCGATATCCAGGACCGCTTCGCCTACTACCTGATCGTCAACCAGATCTTCTCGGTCATCGCCCGCATGGGCCATGACGGCCTGGTCGAAGAGGAGGTCCTGCTGAACATGCTGCGGGACCGGCTGGAGGTGCTGTCGCGAACGACATCGGGCGTCGGCCGCGAATTCGTCCGCGGCGTACTCGACCGCCCGACGGTAGCGTTCAAGGCCAATCTGATGACGCGGCTGTTCGATGTCGACGAGCTGCAGACAAGCAACGAGCGCTCGCTCTATGCCCGCCAGCCCAACCCCCTCTTCGCGGCCATTGCGGGCCTCTATCACGGAGATGGCAGTGCCCTTGCCTCTTGACCTGCCCGGCCGCCCCGATGAGCGCGTGGTCAGGCAATTGGTCGAGGCGGTGCTGTATGAGGGGCTCGTCGTGGCTGGTGTAACCGGCGACGGCGCACAGCTCGTCTTCACCTGGTCGGATGGCGCCAAGCGGTTTCGCTGCTCGGGCATGGCAGGCGCTTTCGGCCGGATCCGCCTTTCGGCCGGCTCGGTCGAGAGCGAGGGCCGCGACGGCTTCTGGCAACCGGCGACACTCGACGAGCTGGTCGCGAGCCTGCCGGCCTCGGTGGAAGACCGGCGCCGGCTGCTCAGCGAGCTGCACAGCACGGTGGCGCATTGCAGTTGGAACGAGCGCAACCTGCACAGTGGTCCGCGTCGCGACCTGGCCTTCGCCGCGCTGGAAGGCGCCCTGCACGAGGGCCACGCCTATCACCCATGCTTCAAGGCGCGGACGGGGTTCAGCGAAAGCGACCATCGCGATTTCGGCCCCGAAGCCGGCAACAGCTTCCAGCTCGCCTGGCTGCTGATGAAGCGCACAGAGGTGAGCCAGCGCTTGCCTGGGGATGAAGGCGCGTTCTGGATCGCCGAGCTTGGGGCGGACGTTTGTGCGCAGCTCGACCGCGAGCGCGCGCGCCTCGGCCTTGGCTGGGCGGACTACTGCCTGCTGCCGCTGCATCCCTGGCAGTGGCAGTCGCTGCGGGAGACGCTGCTTGAGCCATGGCTTGCCGATGGCACGGCGCATTTCGCCGGCATCGCCGGCGACCGTTACGTTGCGAGCCAGTCGATCCGGACGCTGCTCAATACCGACCGCACCGAGGCGGCAAACGTCAAGCTGTCGATGAACATGAGCAACTCGTCGTCGCTGCGGACAATCGAGCCGCATTCGGTGTGCACGGCGCCTGTCATCTCGCGCTGGCTCGGCGAAATCGTCGCCGGCGATCCGCTGTTCGAAACGACCTATCCGCTTGTCGTGCTCGACGAATATGCCGGCATCATCGCTGGCCGCGACGGGCCGCTGGCCGGCCAGCTCGCAGCGATCTGGCGCCGCAGCGTCAGCGCAACGCTCGGTGACGGCGAACAGGCCGTGCCGTTCAACGCACTGATGGCTGTCGAGCATGACGGACGCCCATTCATCGACGCGTGGGTGCACCGCCACGGCTTCCGCAACTGGCTGGAGCAATTGTTGCAAGTCGCTGTGCTGCCTGTCTGGCATCTGCTCGTCGGGCACGGCATCGCCACCGAGGCGCATGGACAGAACATGGTGCTCGTCCACCGCGACGGTTGGCCTGTCAGGCTCGTGCTACGCGACTTCCACGACAGTGTCGAATACGTGCCTGGCTTCCTGCATGAGCCGGACAGGGCGCCCGATTTCCTGGCGCTCGACCCAGACTATCGGGACGCACCGCCCGACCAGTATTACTGGATGGAAGATGTCGAGACGCTCGGCGAATTGGTGACGGACGCGCTGTTCGTCTTCAACCTGGCCGAGGTCTCGCACCTGTTGCAGACATTCTACGGTCTGCGCGAAGCCGACTTCTGGAACGCCGTCCGGCAGATGCTGGCCGAGTACGCCGCCACTCATGGGCTCGGCCACCGGCAGGACATGCTCGGCCTCGCGCGCCCGAGATTGACGGCTGAAGCCCTGCTCGCCCGCAAGCTGAACACCGGCCGCTCCAGCCATGCCGTCCCCAACCCCCTCTCCACCCCCGACGCCTGAAGGAAAATCGATGCTCCAGATCGACGACAGGTACTATGACCGACAGAAGTTCGAGCAGATGGTGGCGCAAAGCGCCGACCGGGCCGGACTTGACCCGAACGGGCGCTATGCCGTCTGTTTCAGCGACACGGCGGCCTGGCTGGCGCTGTTCTTCGCCATCCGCAACATCGGCGCCAGCGTCTTCCCTATCCATCCGGCAACGCCGCATGCCGCGGCACGCCGCCTGGCCGTCGCGGCGGACTGCCACGCGCTCTATTTCAACAGCCTCGACGCCGAGACGCTGTCGAGCGAAACCCCGCCAGGCGCCACCGGTCAGCTCCTGCAGATGAGCTCGGGCACGACGGGCGCGCCGAAATGCATCGCCCGCGGCTGGGCCGAGATCGACGCCGAGGTGGCAAGCTATGTCGCGACCTTCCGCAAGCCGGAGGAGATGACGCCGGTCATCGCCTGCCCGACGACGCATTCCTACGGGCTGATCTGCGGCATCCTCGTCGCCCTGAAGCGCGGCCGGACGCCCGTCATCGTCGATGCCGGCAATCCGAAATACCTGCTCAGGACCCTGCGCGCTATCGAGCGGCCATTGCTCTATTCGTCGCCGGCGGTGCTGCACACGCTGGCCCGGCTGATGCCCGAGGGCGAGAAGCTGTTCGCGGCGATGACCTCCGGCACGGTGCTGCCTGAGCCGTGGTTCGCCCGCATCCGGGCACGCACCACGCATCTGTTCCAGCAATATGGCTGCTCGGAAACCGGCTGCATCGCGGTCAACCCCGATGTCACCGACGCGGCCGACATGGGCTTCGTCCTGCCGCATCACGCGGTCAGCTGCAGCAACAGCGCGGTTGCGCCATCCGAAATTGTCGTCAGCGGTCCGAATGGCGCCGTCGCTACCCGCGACCTCGGCTACTACAGGCCTGATGGCATGCTGGTGTTCGTCTCTCGGCTCGACGACACCATCAATGTCTCCGGCCTCAACGTCTATCCGCGCGAGGTCGAAGACGTGGTGATGTCGATGCCTTCGGTCACCGACGCCGTCGCTTTCCGCAAGGCTGACACGCTGGCCGGCGAGCGGGTCGGCCTGCTGTTCAGCGCCACCGAGCGGCTGGAGGGGCCCGTCGTGCGGCAATGGTGCGCCCAGAACCTCGCCAGCCACCAGTTGCCGATGGAGATCGTCCAGGTCGACGCGATACCACGCCAGGCCAACGGCAAGATCAGCCGGCGCGAAGTGGCGGCACAGCATGCCGCCGGCCAGTTCACGGCAGTGACGAGGGAGGTCGCGTGATGAACACCGAACAGGTGATCGAAGCGATCGGCACAGTGCTGCACGATCACATGAAGCACGCCCATGTCGAGCGTTTCGGACCCGAGGCACGGCTCAACGAGGACCTCTATCTCGACTCGGTGCTGATTCTCGAGATCTTCCTCAGCCTGGAGCTCGAGTTCGGCCTGGCCGCGCCGGAGGAAGCAATCAACCGCCAGGACATCGAGACGGTGCGCGAGCTGGCGCAGCTGTTCACCGGCGAGGCGAGTGTCGCTGCAGAGCGCTCCGCGCCGGCCGGTGAAGGCGTGCATGGCGAGGACTATATCGACATCAAGGTGCATTGCTTCGTCAGCAGCGTCTGCGACGCGCTGAAGCGCTCCGGCATCGACCAGCGGCCGTTCTATTTCAGTGTCTGGGACGCCGGCTTCGCCATCAACGAGCGCTGGCAGCTCGCCTATCACGACAAGTCGATCAACCACGATTTCTTCCACGCCTGGTACCAGCGGCTCTACGGCGTCGGCATGCATTGTTGGTACGACCCGGCACGGTCGAAGGACCAAAACCTCGTCGTCATGCTCGACCTGCTCGAGCGCAAGCGCGACAGCGAATATCTGATGGTGATGCTGGACCTGTTCCACCTGCCGGAGCGGGAGAACAAGTTCAACCAGAACCCCTTCCCGCATTATCTGATGATCGAGAAGACCGACGATCCGAAGATCTGGCAGGTCAACGATCCCGACTTCCGCTGGGAAGGTCAGATCGCCCGCGACAAGGTCATCCACGCCATCCGCCAGCCAACCGTGGGCGGCGGCTACATCTTCGACCGGCTGGAAGCGCGCGTGCCCGCCGCCACCGACCTGCGCGACTTCTTCCTTGCCTGCTACCAGCCCGACCACAATCCGCTGGTCGACGGCGTGCGTCGCATCGTTGCAGCCCATCTCGACGGCAGGGACGGCGTCAAGCTCGCCGATCTTGGTGCGGCGCTGCGCGAGGTGCCTGTCATCTCGATCCGCAAATATGCCTATGAGCACGGCTTCGCCTTCTTCTGGCGCGAGATGAAGCTGGCCAATGCCGATTTCGACCATTGGTGCGACCAGATCGAGCGGGTGATCCAGGACTTCAAGACGCTGCACTACGCCGTCATGAAGCTGGCACAGACCGAGGACCACAGCCTCGCCGACGACGTGTTCTGCCGCCTCGACACGCTGGACGGGCTCGAAAAGCGGATCAAGGCGCACCTCGGCGAAGCCTTCCAGGCCTGGTGCGCCACAAAGGGCATTCCCCACACACTTCCCGCCGAACTGCTCGGAGCAGCCGAATGAAAATCTCGCTCTGCACCATCACCTTCCGCCATCATCTCGTCTCGCTCGAGGACATCGCCAGATGGGCTGGGGCCAACGACTTCCAGGGCATCGAGCTGTGGGGCGCGCATGCGCGTAACCTGGCCTACCAGCCGCAATGCGACGCCGACTGGCTGGCCGGGCAAGGGCTCTATGTGCCGATGGTCAGCGACTACCTGCCGCTCGACGGCGACGCCGAAACCTTGCGCAAGAAGACCGTCGACCTGTGCCGCCTCGCCCGGCATTGGCGGGCGGGCAAGATCCGCACCTTTGCCGGCAGCCGCGGCAGCCGGGATACCCCGGCCGAGGTCAGGCGTATCCTCACCGCGCGGCTGCACGAGGTTGCCGGGATGACCGCGGATTTCGACCTAGAACTTTTGGCCGAAACGCATCCCGGCACGCTGGCCGATTGCGGCGCCTCGACGCTCAGGCTGGTCGCCGAGGTCGACCATCCGGCGTTCAAGATCAATTTTGACACGCTGCATGTCTGGGAAGGCGGCGATGACCCCGTCGCCGCGCATTCAGCGATGCGTCCCCATATCCGCCATTACCATCTCAAGAATGTGCGCTCGCGCGCCGATCTCAGGGTCTTCGAGCCGGCTAATGTCTATGCTGCAGCCGGCAGCCGCGAAGGCATGACGCCGCTGTTCGACGGCAAGGTCGACTATCGGCGCTTCCTTGCAGAGCTGCGCGACGACCCCACTGTCGAGGCCTCGCTCGAATGGTTCGGCAATGATTGCTTCAATGTCCTGCGCAGTGACCGACAAGCAATCAAGCGTCTGAAAAGCCCCAACGAAGTCTTGCTGCGCACCGGCAGCTTCTGATATGCGCAAAAGAAGAGTATTTGGCGAAGGTTTTATCCAACCAACGCCCACCGACAAGGACGGAGATAACAGATGAAGTTTGTTCGCCTGCTGGCCACTCTTTCGGCGGCACTGGCTATTGCCACCGCACCCGCCCTTGCGGTCGAGATCACCACCGCAACCGGCCCCAAGACCATCGACAAGGTGCCGGCCAAGGTCGCCGTCTATGACATCGCCGCGATCGATACGCTGAACCGCCTCGGCATCCAGCCGGCCGGCATCCCCGACAAGCTGTTCGTGCCGGAACTCGCCGGCGTCGCCAAGGGCGCTACCGTCGTCGGCACGCTGTTCGAGCCAGACCTCGAGGCGCTGAATGCGCTCGCCCCCGATCTGGTGATCGTCGGCGGCCGTTCGTCGACGCAGGTCGAGGCGACGTCGCGCGTGGCGCCGACGATCGACATGACGATGGATGGCGACGACCTGGTGACCCAGGCCAAGGCGCGCCTCGCCGCCTATGGCGAGCTGTTCGCCAAGCCGGACGAAGCAGCCGCTGCCGCCAAGGAGCTGGACGCCGCGGTCGAAGCCGCAAGGCAGGCCGTCAAGGGCAAGGGCAAGGCGCTGATCCTGATGACCAACGGCCCGAAGATCACCGCCTACGGCCCCGGCTCGCGCTTCGGCTGGGTGCACAAGACGCTCGACCTGGAGCCGGCTGTCGCCGACGTCGAGGCGGCAACGCATGGCGAGGCGATCTCGTTCGAATTCATCAGCAAGACCAACCCGGACTGGTTGCTGGTGCTCGACCGCGCCGCCGCGATCGGCTCGAACGACCAGGGCGCCAAGGCAACGCTCGACAACGAGCTGGTAGCCCAGACGACCGCATGGAAGAAGGGCCAGGTGATCTTCCTACCGTCGCCCGACTTCTACATCGCCGCCGGTGGCGTGCAGTCGACGCATCGCGTGCTGTCCACCATCGAGCAAGCCTTCGCCAAGGCCAAGTGATGGCAGCGTTGCCCAACATCCGGCTGCTCGTCGCCGCCGGGCTCGTCGGGCTTTTTGCCGTCAGCCTGAGCATCGGCGTCGATGATCTGCCTGTGGACAGCGTGTTCACCGATGCCGGTGCGCTACAGCTTCTCCTGGTCAGCCGCCTGCCGCGAACCGTGGCCGTGGTGCTGACCGGCGCCGGCCTGGCGATTGCGGGGCTGGTGCTGCAGATCCTGGTGCGCAACCGCTTCGTCGAGCCGATCACCACCGGCACCGGCCAGAGCGCCGCGCTCGGCGTGCTTGCCGTGACCTTGCTGTTTCCGACCGCCTCGATCGCGATGAAGACGCTGGGCGCCAGCGTGACCGCACTTGCCGGCACGTCGATCTTCCTTGGCATCGCGCATCGGCTGCCGCCGACGCAGCCCTTTCTCATCCCGCTGTTTGGCCTCGTCTATGGCGGCGTCATCGGGGCTGCGGTGACGTTCATCGCCTGGCAGACCGACCTTTTGCAATATGTCGACGTCTGGACCAATGGCGAGTTCTCCGGCGTGCTGCGCGGACGCTACGAGCTGCTGTGGATCACGGCTGCCATGGTGGCGCTGGCCTGGTGGGTCGCCGACCGGCTGACCATCGCCGCGATGGGGCGCGAGGTCAGCCTCGGGCTCGGCCTCAACTACCAACGCATCGTCCAGCTCGGCCTGGTCATGGTGGCGGTGATCTCGTCGCTGGCCGTCGTCGTCGTCGGCATGATCCCTTTCGTCGGACTGGTGGTACCCAATCTCGTTTCGCGCCTGATGGGCGACAATCTGAAGAGCGCCCTGCCTTGGGTCGCCGTCACCGGCGCTACACTCCTGCTGGCCTGTGACGTCGTCAGCCGCGTCATCCGCTACCCCTACGAAATTCCTGTCGGTACCGTGCTCGGCGTCGTCGGTTCGGGGCTGTTCCTGTGGATCCTGTTCGGGCGGGCGCAGCGTGCTTGAAAAGCGTCTCCTGATCCTGGCCGCCCTTGCAGCGGTGGTGGCAGTCGCCTTCATGACCATCGGCCTGCGCGGCAACATCGCCTTCGCGCTCGAACTGCGCGCCGTGCGGCTGGTGACGCTGATTCAGGTCGGCGTGGCAATCGCCATCTCGACGGTGGTGTTCCAGACGGTGACCGCAAACCGGGTGCTGACGCCGCAGATCATGGGGCTCGACGCGCTTTACCTGTTCGGCCAGATGGCGCTGGTGCTGGCGCTCGGCAGCGTCGGTTACGTCGCGCTCGACCCGCGCCTGAAATTCGCCGGCGAGGCCGGCCTGATGATGGTCATGGCGCTGGTACTGTTCCTGCCGATGCTGCGGCGGCGGTTCGACATCGGCCTGCTGCTGCTGACCGGCGTCGTGCTCGGCGTGCTTTTCCGCAGCCTCGCCTCGCTTATCGCGCGGCTGATCGACCCGAACGAATTCGCCGTCGTCCAAGGTTCGAGTTACGCCGACTTCAACACGGTGCGGCCGGACCTGGTCGTCATCGGCTTGGTGGTGACGACGATTGCCGCCATCATCCTCTGGCGCCAGCGCCACCTGCTCGACATCGTGGCACTCGGCGCCGACAGTGCCACCGGGCTTGGCGTGTCATGGACCAAGGCGCTGACCGGGCTGCTGCTTTTGGTGGCTGCCCTGGTTGCGGTGTCGACGGCGCTGGTCGGGCCGGTAACCTTCTTCGGGCTTCTGGTGGTGGCGCTGGCCGAGCGCATCGTCGATAGCCGCCGCCATCACCTGTTGCTGCCGGCGGCGATGCTGACCGCCGTCATCGTGCTGCTTGGCGGCCAGATGGTGCTGCAGCATCTTCTGGGCGGTGCCGCGACGCTCGGCGTCGTCATCGAATTCGTGGGGGGCCTCGTCTTCCTGGCCATGCTGATCACAACGAGCAAGCGATGATCGAGATCAAGAATGTTTCGTTGCGCCTCGGCGACACGCAAATCCTGGAGGATGTGTCGCTGACCATGCCCAAGGGTGGGGTGACGGCGCTGGTCGGGCCCAACGGCGCCGGCAAGTCGAGCCTGTTGTCGCTGATCGCCCGGCTGCAGCCGCTGCAGAGCGGATCGATCTCGGTCGACGGCCTGCCGGTCGACACGACGCCAAGCCGCCAGCTGGCCAGGACGCTCGCCATATTGCGCCAGGACCCGGCGGTGGCAAGCCGGCTCAAGGTGCGCGAACTCGTCGGCTTCGGCCGCTTTCCGCACCAGCGCGGGCGAATCGACGCAAACGACATGAAGCTGATTGAGGCGGCCTTGCAGCAGTTCGGCCTGATGGATCTCGCCGACCGCTTCCTCGACAATCTGTCGGGCGGCCAGCGCCAGCGCGCCATGGTCGCCATGGCCTTCTGCCAGGGCACCGACTACATGCTGCTGGACGAACCGCTGAACAATCTCGACATGCTGTTTGCCCGCCAGTTGATGCGTGACCTGCGCGCGGCCGCCGACAACGACAAACGCACCGTCATCGTCGTGCTGCACGACATCAATCACGCCGCCGTCTATGCCGACCGGATCGTTGCAATGAAATCGGGGTGCGTCGTCGCCGACGGATCGCCGGCGGAGGTGCTGCAGCCCGACATGCTGGCCCGCGTCTTCGGCTACGGCATGGACGTCATCGACGTCGGCGGCGCGCCGCTGGTGCTGCACCACCGCTGACTTTTCCCAACTCCGGACGGAAACCGCTGCACGGTTTTCCTGACTTGCGCTACGCCTCGACCTCGATCGCCGACAGCGGCTTCGAACAGCAGGCAAGGATGAAGCCATCGTCGATCTCGTGGTCGAGGATGCCGCCATTGTGGCTCATCTCGACCTCGCCGGAGAGCTTCCTGACCTTGCAGGTGCCGCATAGGCCGAACTCGCAGGCCGCCGGAATACGCACGCCCGAAGCACGCGCCGTCTGCAGCACGGTCTGGCCCGAGAGGCAGTCGGCGTCGACATCAGACAACGCGAAACGAACCGGCAGGACGGCATCCGGCACAGTCTCGCTGTCCCCGCCCGGCGTCGAGAACGGCGCGGGGACCTCCTCGACGGCAGGTGCGGCAAAGCTTTCCCGATGGTAGCGGGACATGTCGAAGCCGGAAGACTCGAGCATGCCGCGCACGGCGCGCATGAAGGGATCTGGGCCGCAGCAGAACACCTCACGCTCGCGGAAGTCGGGCGACAGCAACGGCAGTCGCACCGCATCGATGCGGCCCATATGGCCGAACCAGCCTTCGCGGCTCGACCGCTCCTCGATCATGAAACCGAGCGACAGTCCGGGCATGTGTGTGCCCAGCAGTTCGAGCTCCTTCCGGAAGATGATTTCTTCCGGACGGCGCGCGCAGTTGACGAAGGCAACGTCCGTCCACGGCGCGCAGTCGTTTAGCCAGCGCAGCATCGACATCATCGGCGTGATGCCGGACCCGGCCGAGACGAACAGATATTTGGCGGCCGGATGCTGGTGCAGCGAGAAGTCGCCTGAAGGGCCATAGGCCTTGATGCGGACGCCCGGCTTCAGATGGTCGAACATCCAGCGCCGACGCTGCCCGCCTGCGCCTTGACGGTGACGGCGATGGAGAACGGCCGCGACGGGCTGGACGACAGCGTGTAGGTGCGCATGACGGGTGCCGGTTCGGCCGGCAGTTCGAGCGTCACGAACTGGCCCGGCTTGTAGCGGAACCAGGTCTGGTTGTCGGAGCGGAAGGTGAAGGTCCTGACGTCGGGCGCCTCGTCGGTGACGCCGATGACCTCCAGTACCTGGAGCCGGTCGTTCCAGGGCGCCATTTCGTCGAGGTTGCGGTAAAGGCCAAGCTCGGTCATCGCGTTCATGCCCTTCTCCCGGTCAGGCGACGTTTCGCAGGACCGGCTTGCCACCGTCGGCCAGCCGCGGTTCGATGAAGCCGACGTACCATTCGATGAACTGCATGACGCCGCCCTCGTGTTCCTCCGAATAAGGCCCGGGCTCGTAGGCCGGCGATTTGATGCCGAAGGCATTTTCCTCGACGATGCGGCGGTCCTGGTCGTTGGTCTCGGTCCAAACATGGGTCAGTTCGGCCAGGTCGTAGTCGACGCCTTCGACGGCATCCTTGTGAACCAGCCATTTGGTGGTGACGGCCGTTTCCGTGGCGCTGATCGGCAGCACGCGGAAGGTGACGGCATGGTCGCCGAGCACATGGTTCCAGGTTGTCGGATAATGATAGAGCAGCAGCGTGCCGATCCTGTCGGCCGAGACGCTGTCGGAGAGGTTTTTCCGCACTGCGCGCTTGCCCGACATGGTGTAGCTCACCGCGTCACGCAGCAGTGGCGCGCGTGTCGCCCTGTACTGGCCGCCGGCATCGATGCGGAACTTGCTCGGCAACCCCACCGCCTCGCACTTTGCCCAGTGCGCCAGCATTTCGGGATCGCTTTCGGCGCCATTGACGCCGGTAACGTTCGGCGCCTCGGGAAAGGTCTTGCACAGCTCAGGGTGATTGCCGGCGCAGTGGTAACACTCGCGGTTGTTTTCCCAGACCAGCTTCCAGTTTCCCTTCTCGACGATTGTGCTTTCGAAGGCGACCTTGGCTTCGCGCAGCCGGTGCGGCAGCAGGTACGGCTCGACCATGGCCCGCATCGGCGCGAAGTCGGCGGGCTCGTCGGCGAGGCAGATGAAGATGTAGCCGCCGACGGATTCGCAGGCGACCGGCTTCAGGCCGAACTGGCTCTTGTCGAAACCTTCCGCCATCTGGCGCGCAAACAGCAGGCGTCCGTCGAGTTCGTAGGTCCACTGGTGGTAAGGACAGACGAGCTTGGCCGCCGTACCTTTGTCCGTGGTGCAGACGCGGCTGCCGCGGTGGCGGCAGGAATTGTGGAAGGCGCGCAGCTCACCCTTCTGGTCGCGGACGAGCACGACGGGATAGTCGCCGACCTGGACGGTGAAGAAGCTGCCCGGCTTGGCCAGTTCGCAGTCATGGCCGACAAACAGCCAGTCGCGGTACCAGATCAGCTCGAGGTCGAGCCGGTAGAAATCCGGGTCGGTGTAAAAGGGCTGTGCCAGGCTGAACCCGTCGCGGCGTCCGCGCAGCAGCTTCAGCATTTCGTTCTTCGCATCCATGTCCTGTCCTCGCACCAAGGACTGAACGGGTGGCTTGATTTGGGAAGAACGCCAGCCGGCGGACGCAGAGGTCCGTGCAGCAACGATCCGCCTCTTGACCGCCCACCGCGATCAGTCGAGTTCTGTCAGGTTCAAGGCTGGTTTCCGGGCTTCGGAGCTGTCCTTTCGGACTGTCTCGACACCTTCCCAGGCCGGCTGGCCCAGTGGTCTCGCGTCGAAACAATAACTCCGCCACCGTTGCGGGGGCAGCGCCGGCTTCTCACCGGCTTCCCAATTCTCCGCTTCGTCTCACACTCGAAGCAGCACCTTGAACATGACCGGATCAGACCACGGATTGGTGGCCGGGCACGAGCATGAAAACGACACGGGCTCAGCGCAAAGGCGACAGAGCCCATGTGATGTCATCGTGTTGCTATTCGGCCGCTTCGGCGAACGATGCCGGCACATAGTTGAGGATCGGCCCGAGCCAGCGCTCGACCTCGGCGATGGTCATGCCCTTGCGCCGCGCATAATCCTCGACCTGGTCGCGCTCGACCTTGGCGACGCCGAAATAATAACTCTCGGGGTGGGCGAGATAGATGCCGGAGACCGACGAGCCCGGCCACATCGCCATGCTTTCGGTGAGGCTGACGCCGGCGGTTTTCTCGGCATCGAGCAGGCGGAACAAGGTCACCTTTTCGGTGTGGTCGGGCTGGGCAGGATAGCCCGGCGCCGGACGGATGCCGCGATAGGGCTCGCCGATCAGGTCGTCGGGCGCGAGGTTTTCATCAGGTGCGTAGCCCCAGAACTCCTTGCGCACCTTCTCGTGCATGCGTTCAGCGAAGGCCTCTGCGAAACGGTCGGCCAGCGCCTTGACCATGATCGAGGAGTAGTCGTCATTGGCGCGTTCGAAGCGCTCGGCGATCGCCACTTCCTCGATGCCTGCAGTGACCACGAAGCCGCCGAGATAATCCGGCTTGCCGCCGTCGGCGGGAGCGATGAAGTCGGCCAGTGCGACATTGGCCTTGCCGTCGCGCTTGGTCAGCTGCTGGCGCAGGGTGAAGAAGGTGGCAAGCTCCTCGCTGCGTGCCTCGTCGGTGAACAGCCTGACGTCGTCGCCGACCGAATTGGCCGGCCAGAAGCCGATGACGGCCTTGGGCGCGAACCACTTCTCGTCGATGATCTTGCGGAGCATCGCCTGCGCGTCGTCGAACAGCTGGCGCGCCGCGGCGCCCTGCTTCTCGTCCTCGAGGATCTTGGGGTAACGGCCCTTGAGTTCCCAGGTCTGGAAGAACGGCGTCCAGTCGATGTAGCGGGCCAGTTCGGCCAGGTCCCAGGCTTCGAACACCCTGGTGCCGAGGAAGGTTGGCTTCGGCGGCGCATAAGATGACCAGTCGACCTTGTGCGCATTGGCACGCGCCTTGGCCAACGGCAATCGCTGCTTGTCAGCTTCGGCGCGGTGATGGGCGTCGGCGACCTTCTGATATTCGGCTTGCACCTGTTCAACGTAGCCGCCCTTGGCCTCAGGGGACAGCAGGTTGGACACCACGCCAACAGCGCGGCTGGCATCGGTGACGTAGACTGTCTGGCCGGCGCTGTAGCGCGGATGGATCTTCACCGCGGTGTGGACACGACTCGTGGTGGCGCCGCCGATCAGCAGCGGAATGTCGAACCCCTCGCGCTCCATTTCGGCGGCGACATGCGCCATTTCGTCGAGCGAGGGCGTGATCAGGCCGGACAGGCCAATGATGTCGACCTTCTCGTCCTTGGCAACCTGGAGGATCTTGGTTGCCGGAACCATGACGCCGAGGTCGATGATCTCGTAGTTGTTGCAGGCGAGCACGACGCCGACGATGTTCTTGCCGATGTCGTGCACGTCGCCCTTGACGGTCGCCATCAGAATCTTGCCGGCAGTCTGGCGTTCGCCATTGTCGATCCCATTGGCGGCGTTGGCCGCCTTCTCCGCCTCCATATGTGGCAGCAAGCCGGCCACCGCCTGCTTCATGACACGGGCCGACTTGACAACCTGCGGCAGGAACATCTTGCCGGCACCGAACAGATCGCCGACGACATTCATGCCGGCCATCAGCGGGCCTTCGATGACATGCAACGGACGCTCTGCCTGCAGCCGCGCCTCGTCGGTGTCGGCGTCGATGAATTCGGTGATGCCATTGACCAGCGCGTGGCTGATACGGCTCTCGACCGGCCAGTCGCGCCAGGCGAGATCGCGCTCCTTGGCTTCCTTGCCGGCCGCGCCCTTGAAGCGCTCGGCAATGTCCAGCAGCCTTTCGGTGGCGGTGCCGCCGGCCTTGGGCAGGCGGTTGAGCACGACGTCCTCACAGGCCTCGCGCAGCTCCGGGTCGATCGATTCATAGACGGCGAGCTGGCCGGCATTGACGATGCCCATGTCCATGCCGGCCTGGATGCAGTGATACAGGAACACGGCGTGCATCGCCTCTCGCACCGGCTCGTTGCCGCGGAACGAGAACGACAGGTTCGACACGCCGCCCGAGACATGGACATGCGGCAGGGTCTGGGTGATTTCCCGCGTCGCCTCGATGAAGTCGACACCGTAATTGTCGTGCTCCTCGATGCCGGTGGCGACAGCGAAGATGTTGGGATCGAAGATGATGTCCTCGGGCGCGAAGCCGGCTTGCTCGGTCAAGAGCTTGTAGGCGCGGGTGCAGATCTCGACCTTGCGCGCCTTGGTGTCGGCCTGACCCTGCTCGTCGAATGCCATGACGACGACGGCAGCGCCATAGGCCCGGCACAGCCGGGCATGATGCAGGAAGGCTTCCTCGCCTTCCTTCATTGAGATCGAATTGACGATCGGCTTGCCCTGGACGCATTTCAGCCCGGCCTCGATCACCTCCCATTTGGAGCTGTCGATCATGACGGGCACGCGCGCGATGTCGGGTTCGGCGGCGATCAGATTGAGGTACTCGACCATCGCCTTCTTCGAGTCGATCAGGCCCTCGTCCATGTTGATGTCGATGATCTGCGCGCCATTGACGACCTGGTCGCGGGCGACGTCGAGGGCGGCGGCATAGTCGCCTGATGTGATCAGCTTGCGGAACTTGGCCGAGCCGGTGACGTTGGTGCGCTCGCCGACATTGACGAAGGGGATCTCGTCGGTGAGCGTGAACGGCTCGAGGCCCGACAGGCGCATCTGCGGCTTGAGCTCCGGCACCTGGCGCGGTGGATATTTGGCGACAGCCTGCGCGATGGCGCGGATGTGCTCAGGCGTCGAGCCGCAGCAGCCGCCGACAATGTTGATGAAACCCTCGCGCGCGAATTCCTCGACCTGGGAGGCCATGAATTCGGGGCTCTCGTCATACTGGCCGAAGGCGTTGGGCAGGCCGGCATTGGGATAGGCGCAGATGAAGGTCTCGGCGACATCGGACAGTTCGGCCAGATGCGGGCGCATGGCGGCCGCACCAAGCGCGCAGTTGAGGCCGACCGTGAACGGTTCGGCATGACGGACCGAATTCCAGAAGGCCGACGGCGTCTGGCCGGACAATGTGCGGCCGGACAGGTCGGTGATGGTGCCCGAAATCATCACCGGCAGGCGCACGCCCTTTTCGATGAAGATCTCGTCGCAGGCAAAGATCGCCGCCTTGGCGTTGAGCGTGTCGAAGATGGTCTCGATCAGGATGATGTCGGCGCCGCCGTCGATCAGGCCACGCAGCTGTTCGCCGTAAGCGATGCGCAAATCGTCGAAGGTGACGGCGCGGTAGCCGGGATTGTTGACGTCAGGCGAGATCGAGGCGGTGCGGTTGGTCGGCCCGAGCGCGCCGGCGACAAAGCGGCGCTTGCCGTCTTCCTGCTGCGCCCGGACGACGGCGCGGCGGACCAGCCGCGCGCCGTCGCGATTGAGCTCATAGACCATGTCCTCCATGCCGTAGTCGGCCTGGGCGATGGAGGTCGACGAAAAGGTGTTGGTCTCGATGATGTCGGCGCCGGCGATGGCGTATTTGTAGTGAATCTCCTCGATCGCCTTGGGCTGCGACAGGATCAAGAGGTCGTTGTTGCCCTGCTGATGGCAGGCGCAACCGGTGAATTTGTCGCCGCGGAAATGGTCCTCGTCGAAGCCGAGCCCCTGGATCTGGGTACCCATCGCGCCATCCAGGATCAGGATGCGCTCGCGCGCCGCCGCTTTCAGCGCTGCCATCACCTCCGAACCGTCTGGCTTGGCGGCAACCGACCCAAACAGGGCGTCGAGCGAGGTGGCGTTTTGCGACACTTTTCATCCTTTCGGCGACAAAGCCGTCAGGTCACATAAAGACATCTTTATGTCAATATGTCGAGTGTGTCGTTATCGCATTTGCGACCACGCGCAACACGACCAGCCTGCCGGCTAGTCCGGCTGCTTCAGCAGATAGGTGTCCATGATCCAGCCATTTTGCTCGCGCGCCTGTTTGCGGATGCGCTCGATGTCGCCGACGACCTCGCGCAACTTACCCGACACCAGGATTTCATCCGGCGTGCCGACATAGGCGCCCCACCAGATGTCGAGATCACCATCGAGACCGGCGAAGGCACCTTCGCCGTCGAGCATGACGACGACGCTGTCGGCATTGTTGGGAAAACCCTCCGCAAGCTTGCGACCGGTGGTGATGGCGATCGACTGGCCGATCCTGTTCAGCGTGACCTTGTGCCGGGCGGCAAGCGCCTGAATGCTGGTGATACCCGGAATGACATCATATTCGAGTTCGAAGCCGCCCTTGGCCTGCAGCCTGTCGAGGATGCGCAGGGTGCTGTCGTAAAGCGTCGGATCGCCCCAGACGAGGAACGCGCCGCACTCGTCTTCCTCGAGTTCCTCCATGAGCAGCTGTTGGTAGACGCCTTCGACAGCGTCATGCCAATCTGCGACGGCGGTGCCGTAGTCCTCCGCCGCCGGCCTGCGGCGAGGCACCTCGAACGCGACGGTGCGATAGCTCTGGTCGCGGATGAAGCGTTCGCAGATCTCGCGCCTGACCCGCGCCAGCCCGTCCTTCTCGATACCCTTGTCGGGGATGAAGAAGACGTTGACCCGGTTGAGCGCATCGACAGCCTGGATCGTGACATAGTCGGGATTGCCCGCACCGATGCCGATGACAAGAATCCTTCGCTTCATGACGGCATGGCCGTGCCGCCGCCGAGTTCGGCGGCAAGGTCCAGAAACAATTGCCTGAGCCGGCGCGGCCCCGGATGCCTGCCACCATATTCGGCGAGCCGAGTGGCCTGCCGCGAGGCGGCCTCGTGGAGGTTGCCGCCTTCAGGCTGCGCGACCAGCCAAGCCAGGAACACCTGTTCGGGTTCGGGCATGACCGATGCAATGGTGGGACGGTTCCAGGTCAGTCCCATGCCAGTGCTCCACCATTCTGGTATTCGATGACACGGGTCTCGAAGAAGTTCTTCTCCTTCTTCAAATCCATCGCCTCGGACATCCACGGGAATGGGTTCTCGACTTCGGCGAAGACCGGCTGCAGGCCGAGCTGGGCGCAGCGCCGGTTGGCGATGAAGTGCATATAGGTTTCGCAAAGCGCTGCATTGAGGCCAAGGAAACCGCGCGGCATCGTATCGCGGCCATAGGAGGCCTCGAGCTCAGCAGCCGTGCGGATCATGCCACGGATCTCATCCTGGAACGCCGGCGTCCACAGATGCGGGTTCTCGTGCTTGATCTGGTTGATGACGTCGATGCCGAAGTTCAGATGGATCGACTCGTCCCGCAGGATGTACTGGTACTGCTCGGCAATGCCGACCATCTTGTTGCGCCGGCCCAAGGACAATATCTGGGCGAAACCGGTGTAGAACCACATGCCCTCGAAGATGACGTAGAAAGCGACGAGGTCGCGCAGGAAGGCCTGGTCCGCTTCAGGCGTGCCGGTCCTGAAATCCGGATCGTCGAGATGCTGTGTGTGCTTCAGCGCCCATGCCGCCTTGTCGGTGATCGAGGGCACCTCGCGGTACATGTTGAACAGCTCGCCTTCGTCCAGGCTGAGGCTCTCCACGATGTACTGGAAGGTGTGGGTGTGCACCGCCTCCTCGAATGCCTGGCGCAGCAGATATTGCCGGCATTCCGGATTGGTCAGATGGCGGTAGATGGCCAGCACGATGTTGTTGGCAACCAGGCTCTCCGACGCGGCGAAGAAGCCGAGATTGCGCTTGATCATGCGCCGTTCGTCGTCGGTCAGCCCATCCTTCGACTTCCACAGGCCGATGTCGGCCTGCATCGACACTTCGGTCGGCATCCAGTGATTGTTGCAGCCGGCGAGATATTTCTCCCAGGCCCAGCGGTATTTGAGCGGCAGAAGCTGGTTCACGTCGGCACGGGCGTTGATCATGCGCTTGTCGTCGACGCGGACGCGGCCACCGCCGCGTTCGATCACACCCAGCCCCGTGGCATCGGCAAGCGGGACGTCGCCTGTGAAGGCGGGGTGGATGGTTGCAGCGGCAGCCTTTGGTTCGGACCAGTCGAGCATCTTGTTGTTCCTTTTCCTGATCGCCGCTTACTGGCAGGCTTCACATTCGGGATCGTCGATGGCGCAGGCCTTGCCCCATGCGACATCGGCGTTGACGATGATTGGGGCTGACGCTGCAACAGCGACAGCGGAGACGGAATTGAGCTTGCCGTCGGTGCCCTTCAGCGTCGACTTCTCGACATGCGAGGCCGAGCGCGAGCGCAAATAGTAGGTCGTCTTCAGGCCCTTGTTCCATGCCAGGCGGTAGAGCGCGTCGAGCTTCTTGCCGCTTGGATCGGCGATGTAGAGGTTGAGCGACTGGGCCTGGTCGATCCATTTCTGCCGACGCGACGCTGCCTCGATCAGCCAGGCACTGTCGATCTCGAAGGCGGTAGCGAAGAGCGCCTTGAGGTCGTCGGGGATGCGGTCGATCCGGCCGATCGAGCCGTCGAAATATTTGAGGTCGGAGACCATGACCTCGTCCCACAGGCCGCGCGCCTTCAGCTCATGCACCAGTGCTGCGTTGACCACGGTGAAGTCGCCGGACATGTTCGATTTGACGAACAGGTTCTGGTAGGCCGGCTCGATCGACTGCGCGACACCGCAAATGTTGGAGATGGTCGCAGTCGGCGCGATCGCCATGGTGTTGGAGTTGCGCATACCTGTCTTCCTGACGCGCTTGCGCAAGGCATCCCAGTCGAGCGTCGAGGCGCCGTCCATGTCGACACCGGGGCGCGCCTTGGCCAAGAGGTCGATGGAATCGATCGGCAGGATGCCCTTCGACCACAGCGAACCGTCAAAGCTCGGATAACGCCCGCGTTCGGCGGCAAGGTCGCAGGACGCCGAAATCGCGTTGTAGGAGATCGCCTCCATGCTGGCGTCGGCGAAGGCCACGGCAGCGTCTGACGCATAGGGGATCTTCAGCGCCTGAAGTGCATCCTGGAATCCCATCAGGCCGAGGCCGACAGGACGATGCTGCAGGTTGGAGCGCCTGGCTTCGGGGATGGTGTAGAAATTGATGTCGATGACATTGTCGAGCATGCGCATCGCCGTCTTCACGGTGCGCGCCAGACGGTCGATGTCGAGCCCCTCGGCTGCGATATGATTGGCAAGATTGACCGAACCGAGATTGCAGACGGCGACCTCGTCCTTCGAAGTGTTGAGGGTGATCTCGGTGCAGAGGTTCGACGAATGCACGACGCCGATGTGGCCCTGCGGCGAGCGGATGTTGCACGGGTCCTTGAAGGTGATCCACGGATGCCCGGTTTCGAACAGCATGGTCAGCATCTTGCGCCACAGGTCGAGCGCCCTGACCGTGCGGAACACCTTGATGCCACCAGCCAGAGCCTTGGCCTCGTAGCTTTCGTAGGCCGCCTTGAACGCCGTGCCATAGAGATCGTGCAGGTCGGACGCCTCGTCGGGCGAAAACAGCGTCCACACGCCATCGGCCTCGACGCGCTCCATGAACAGGTCCGGCACCCAGTTGGCGGTGTTCATGTCGTGGGTGCGGCGGCGGTCGTCGCCGGTGTTCTTCCTGAGGTCGAGGAACTCCTCGATATCGACGTGCCAGGTCTCGAGATAGGCGCAGACAGCACCCTTGCGCTTGCCGCCCTGATTGACGGCGATAGCCGTGTCGTTGGCAACCTTGAGGAACGGCACCACACCCTGGCTCTCGCCATTGGTACCCTTGATGTGGGCGCCGAGGCCGCGCACCGGGGTCCAGTCATTGCCTAGCCCGCCGGAATATTTGGCCAACAGCGCATTGTCCTTCACCGCCTTGAAGATGCCGTCGAGATCGTCGGCGACGGTGGTGAGGAAACAGGACGACAATTGCGGGCGCAGCGTGCCGGAGTTGAACAGCGTTGGCGTCGAGGCCATGAAATCGAAGGACGACAAAAGATCATAGAACTCGATGGCGCGGCTCTCGCGGTCGATCTCGCGGCCTGCCAGGCCCATAGCCACGCGCATGAAAAAGGCCTGCGGCAGTTCGAAACGCTTGCCTTTGCTGTGCAGGAAATAGCGGTCATAGAGCGTCTGCAGACCCAGATACTGGAACTGCAGGTCGCGCTCGGGCTTTAGCGCGGCACTGAGCCTGGCAAGGTCGAAACGGCCAAGTTCGGGGTCGATCAATTCGGCCTTGATGCCGGTGGCGATGAAGGCGGGGAAATAGGTGGCATAGCGCTGGGTCATTTCGGCCTGGGTGGCCTGCTCAGACCTGGCCGAGACGAAGCTCAGTGCCTCGCGCCGCAACCGGTCCAGCAACAACCGGGCGCTGACGAAGGCGTAGTTCGGTTCAGTTTCGACAAGCGTACGGGCGGCCAGGATCGGCGCCAGCGAAAGCTCGTCGGCGGTGATGCCGTCATAGAGATTGCGCCTTGTCTCGGCCAGGATCGCATCCGCTGAGACGGCCTCGAGCCCGCTGCAGGCCTCGTCGACAATGCGGGCCAGTCGCGTCTCGTTCAGCGGTGCCAGGCCGCCGTCATCGGCCTTGACCTGGAGCGGCGGTGCGGCGACCTCGACCGACGTGACCTTGGCGGCAGCGCGTTCGCGGGCACGTTCCTCGCGGTAGAGCACATAGGCGCGGGCGACCTTGTGATGCTCGGAGCGCATCAGCGCCAGTTCGACCTGGTCCTGGATTTCCTCGATGTGGAAGGTGCGGCCGCTATCTGCCCGCCTGGTCAGCGCGGCGAACACCTGGCCGGCCAGTTCCTCGACGACGTCGTGGACGCGGCGCGAACCGGCGGCCACCGAACCCTCGGTGGCGAGAAATGCCTTGGTCAGCGCCACAGTGATCTTGATCGCATCGAACGGCGTCACCGCGCCGTTGCGCCGGATGACACGGTAGCCAGGTTCGGACGCGGTCTCGGAACCCTGGCTGAGAGCGGACGGAACGCTGTCGGTTCCGCTGGATTGAAGTGTAGAGGTCGCCGGCATCATCTTCCCCGATGGTTTGGGGGCGAAGGGCCTTGGGCGGACGCATGCCGGATTTCGGCCGGCGCAAGCCAGCAGAACGCAAGCGCACCACCGGACACCCCGCCCGTGGACGTTCAGACTCGATCGCGGCAGGTCTCCTGGCTCGCAGGTCATTGCTGCTGTCTGGCCTTCCCAGCGCCCATTGGCGCCAGTGGCACTACGCGACAGCAACTCACTGCTTACAGTTGCGGGGGCAGCGCCGGCATTGCGAAATCGCGCACCGGCTTCCCTCTTAGCTCCCGAGCTGGAATCAACTCGGAAGACCACGATGTCTACATATAGTATGACTGCCCGGCGTCGTGTCAACAGGTGGAAGAATCATTTCCACCCTCATCGACCGATCAACGCCGGCGGCCGATCAATCCCTGACGTAGTCGCGCCACAGCGCCTGATAGACCGGGCATTCGGCAGTCAGAGCCTCATGGCTGCCCGTGCCGACGATCCTGCTATCGTCGAGCACGACGATCATGTCGGCCGAACGCGCCGAAAAGAGATGATGCGTGACGATGATGACGAGGCGGTCGCGGCCGAAGGCCAGCAGTTCACGTTCGAGCGCCATCGCCGATTCGGCGTCGAGCGCCGAGGTCGGTTCGTCGAAAACGGCGATGTGCGGATCGCGCAGCACGGCGCGCGAAATCGCCAGGCGCTGGCGCTGGCCGCCGGAGAGGTTCTGCCCTGCCTGGACCAGTTCGGTGTCGATGCCTTTGGGCAGGCCGGCGGTGAACTTGTCGGCGGAGGAAAACGCCAGCGCCTTGTCGATCTCGTCGTCGCGAAGCGGGCGCGGCAGCGACGCCTGAAGGTTCTCGCGGATGGTACCCGAAAACAGCGACGTCTCCTGGTCGACAACACCTATGCGGCCGCGCAGCCAGCGCGGATTGTAGGCGCGGACGTCGATGCCGCCGATTGCCACCTTGCCGGCATGATCGCGCTCCAGTCCCAAAAGCACGCGCAGCAGGCTGGACTTGCCGGAGCCATTGCGGCCGACGATCGCCACGACGCCCGTCGCCGGCAGCACCAGGCTGACACCGTTGAGTGCCGCAGCCGTCGCCTCGGGATAGCGGAAGGTCAGATCCTCGACCGTGATCGGGCCGAAATCAGCAGCACGCAGCGCCGGGGCAACGATGGCGCGCTCCGGCTGGCGCTTGAGGAAAGCCGCGAGGGCCGAGACGGTGGCGCTCACCGAATGGAACTGGATCAGGATGCCGGCACTGGTCAGCATCGGCATGGTCGCCCGGGTGACGAGCAGCTGCAGCGCAAGCAGGCCACCGATCGTGAGATCGCCGCGCAGGATGCGCCAGCAGCCGACGAGGACGACGAGCAGCGTCAGGATCTCGCTCAGCAGGCCAAGCGTGAACGAATAGGAGTGCGAGAGGTCGAGTATGTGCCAGCGCGCCTTGATGGCTTCGGCCGACTTCGCGGACCAGCGCCCGATGAAGAAGCGCTCAACCGCATTCGACTTGATGCCGCGGATGTTGCCTACCGTTTCAGCGGTCGCCCCCTGCAGGGCGCCGTTGAGGCGGAACGAGCTGCGGCTCGCCTCGCCCAGCTGGGCATTGGTCTTGCGGGCAAAAACGGCGAAGATCAGGGCAACGACAAAGGCCAGCAGGCAGATGAGATAGTCGTAGTACAGCGCCACGGCGAACGAGACGGCAGCACCCAACATGGTGAGGAAGAAATTCGGCGCAGCGCTCAGCATGAAGGTGGCGACACGCTGGGATTCGTTGAGGAGGTTGATCGTGCTTCCGCCTGCGGATGCCGAACTCTCATAGGGGATGCGCATGAGGCGGAAGTAGATGCGTCTCGACAGCCGGGCGGTGAACCTTGCGTCCACGTCGTTGATCGGCGAGTTGTGCCAGCGTGAGGTCATGTGCCTGATAACCGCCGCCACGATGGCGATGGCGGCGAACTGGGTCGCTGCCCAACCGTCCTTGCCGACCATGACGCTGTCGACGATCTTCTGCGAAAGGATCGGAACCGTCACCGAGAGCACGATTCCGGCTAGCGAAAGTGCAATGGCAAGAAAAAATTCACGGCGGTAGATGCCCATGATCCGCATCAGTATCCGCCAATCGCCGAGCGGTATCTTGCGCAAGGCGTTCAGTTTCTCTCGAAATTTCATTGCCTACCCGACGCCGCTCGAACAACAGGGACGGGTTCGCTAGGTCATTCGCGCTTTCCTGTCAAATAATATGACAATGATAGTCATATTATTGTGAAACGCTTCGGCGAAAAGCGCCCGCCTCGCGGAACGACGCACAAAACAAGTCTTCCAGATCCTCGCCAGCCGTAGCTGGGCGGCGCCGGCATGTGTCTGTTCCAGGTGAGGCCAGGTGTCGCGCCGCGCATCACCCGGCTTGCACACACCGCAGGACCCATTATACAGCCATCACCAATCTTGAGTCACAGACTCATATTAACTTACGCCAGCCCTTCGTTCGCGGACAGCCAGCTTTTCCAGATTTTTCGAGGGGGCTGTCATGTCTAACGTTCACACCGGCCGCGGTTCGCGGTCGCAAATGCTTCTGGCCGGCGTTTCGCTTCTGTTGCTGCAATCGGCCGGTATCGCCAGTGCCCAGACGGCAACGACACCGGCCAAGAAGGTCGAGGAAACGAAGCCGCTGCTGAGCAATGAAGAGCGCATCGTGCTCGACAGGCTCGTCGTCACATCGGCGCGCACCACCGGCAAGGTGCTCGACATTCCGATGTCGGTGTCGGTCATCGACCGCGAGACGCTGCAGCGCCATGTCGTCCGCGACATCCAGGACATGGTTCGCTACGAGCCGGGCGTCACCGTCTCGCGCACGACATCGCTTACCAATCCGTTCGGCCAGCTGACCGGCTTCAACATCCGCGCCATGGGCGGCAACCGCGTCCAGATGAGTGTCGACGGCAGCCGCATCCAGGAGCAGATCATCGACGGCAGCCGCGACTTCGTCGACCCCTTCAACATGCGCAGCGCCGAGATCGTACGCGGTCCGAACTCGGTGCTCCAGGGCGCCGATGCGCTGGGTGGCGCAGTCGCATTCCGCACGCTCGACCCCGACGATCTTCTCAACGGCTCGAAGCCATGGGCAGTCGAGATGAAGACCGCCTATGACAGCTACGACGATTCGTTCCGCAAGCAGGTGAGTGCGGCCGCTGAATCCGGCGACTTCAAGTTCCTCGGCAGCTTCGGTCATCTCGGGGCGTCGGAAGGCGATTTCAGCAACAGCCGCGCCGATGGCGGCCAGTGGGGCTGTCCACGCCAGGCGATCTGGCCGTGCAACAAGGCGTTTCCCGCCGACACCGACGCCTTCAACGGTCTGATGAAGCTGCAGTGGAACCCGACCCAGGATCACGAGGTCAAGCTGACCGGCGAGTGGTTCAACCGCAACACGACGATCCAGCAGATGTACGACTCGTCTGCGGGATCGACGTACGTCAACACCAGCTGGCAGCGCGAACTGGAGATGGAGCGTTACAGGCTGGCCCTGTCGCACGACTGGAAGGTCGACGCGCCGTGGCTCGATGAGATCAAGTGGCAGATCTCCTATTCGCCGCAGAAGCGCGACACCTACAGCAATCAGCTGCGCACCTACCCAACGCGCCGCCAACAGAACATCCAGGTCCGCAATTATGGCGAGGATTTCCTCGAGGCCGACGTGCAGGCCAACTCGTCCTTCGAACTGGGCGGCCTGTCGCACAAGCTGACCTATGGTTTCGACGGCGATCTGACCAAGAGCAACTATGACGGCTACAACATCACCAACAACCTGACAGCTGGCACCACGACCACCGCCAACAACCAGGGCTTCAACTTCCCGAAGGTCGACACCGTCCGCGCCGACATCTACCTTCAAAATGAGATCAAGCTGTTCGACGACCGGCTGACCATCACCCCAGGCGCGCGCCTGGCGCACTATTCCATCGATCCCACCGGCGACGCCGACTACAAGCCGAAGCCCGGCTTCGAGCCCAAGAAGATCGACGAGACCAAGCTGATCAAGCGGATCAGCGCGATGTATGAGCTGAACGACACCTATACGCTCTATGCCGGCTATGGCGAAGGCTTCAAGATGCCGACGTCGCAGCAGTTGTTCGTGTCGTCGGACAATCTTTTTACGTCTCCGCCATCCGTCCTGATTCCCAATCCGAACCTGAAGCCTGAATCCGTGCGCAGCTATGAGGCCGGCATTCGTGGCGAGCTCGACAAGGGTTACTTCAGCCTCACGGCCTTCTATGCCGACTACAAGGATTTCATCCGCTCTCTGCAGGAGGTTCCGGGCAGGCCGAACCACTACACCTCAGACAATGTCGAGGACGTGAAGGTCTGGGGCATCGAGTTCGGCGGCGAGTACGAGGTCTACGAAAACCTCTACCTGAACGGCTCGATCTCCTACCAGAAGGGCACGCAGCGGATTTCGGCAAGTGCTGCCGAAACGGCCTTCGACGGTGCGGTACCGCTCACCGCGGTGCTGGGCGGGCGTTACCTTGTCCCCGACTGGAACCTCGAAACGGAGTTGGTCGCCACCTTCGCCCATGGCGTCACCGAACGCGCCGACCCCAACGCCTTCAAGCCGGGCGGTTATGCGGTGTTCGACGCCTATGCCCGCTGGAAGCCGACCGAAAATGTCGATGTCGACTTCGGCATCCAGAACATCTTTGACCGCCGCTATTTCCCCAACACCCTCACTGGCGTCACCAACGTGATCTCGGGGCCGGTGGCCAACGCCAACAATCCGGAAATGCAGGTGGCGCCAGGCCGCACCTTCAAGCTCGGCGCAACGGTGCGCTTCTGAGCCAGATCGACAGCGATCCGACGCAGGGCACGTTGCCCTGCGTCTTGCATGAAAGGCCATCGCGGTGACCAACGTCCTCAGGCAGTTCGTTCGCCTGCTCAAGCTCTGCATTGCCGGCAAGGGTGGCAAGACGAGCCTCGTCTGCCTCACCGCGGTCATCGCGCTGCAACTGGCCGGCATCTATTTCACCATCAGGCTGGTGAGCTGGACCTCGGAATTCTACGGTGCGCTGGAAAAGGTCGACGCCAAGGCGGCGGTCTGGCAGATCTGGATCTTTGCCGGCATCGTCGCAGCCAATTCGGTGCGCTCACTGACGGCAGATTACCTGCAGAAAATGTTGCATATCAGGTGGCGCAAGTCGCTGACCGAGGCAGCCCTCGGCTCGTGGTTCGCCGACCGCGCCTATTGGCGACTGACCCAGGGCGACTGCCCGCGCGACGTCGACAATCCCGACCAGCGCATCGCCGACGATTGCGGCCTGTTCGTCAAGGGTATCCTCGACGAAGGCATCGAGCTGATCACCAAGATCGTCGGTATCTTCTCCTTTCTCGCGCTGCTGTGGGGGTTGTCGACCTTCGCGCTCAACTTCTCGCTGTTCGGTTTCGACGTCTCGATCCCGCGTTACATGGTCTGGGCGGCGTTCATTTATGTCGCACTGTCGAGCGGGCTGACGCATCTGCTCGGCCGGCCGCTGAAATCGCTGTTCTACACGCAGCAGAAGCGCGAAGGCGATTTCCGCTTCGCCATGGCGCGCATCCGCCAGTCGGCCGACGAGATCGCGTTGATGGGTGGCGAGAACGTCGAGCGCACCGGGCTCGACCGCCGCTTCGACGGCATCGCACAGAACTGGCGCAAGATGGCGGGCCGCGAATTCCTGCTCGGCTGCTTCACCTTTCCCTATTCGCACACGGTGCTGCGCATCCCGCTGTTCGTTGCCCTGCCCGGCTTTCTCGCCGGCAGCATTGCGCTTGGCGGCCTGATGCAGATCGCCATGGCGTTTTCCAACGTCGTCACCACGCTGTCCTGGTTCATCTTCTCCTACAAGCCGCTGTCGAACCTCGTCGCCGCGTCTTCCCGTCTCGATGGCTTCCTCGCCGCGACCGAGGCGGTGCGCGGCCGTGCTTCGGGCATCGTCCAAGAGGCGTCGTCCGGCGGACTGCATGTGCACAAGCTCACGCTGCGGACACCGGAGGGGCGCGAGCTGCTGCCGCTACCGCGCCTCGATATCGGCGCCGGCGAAGCAGTGTGGCTGCGCGGGCAGTCGGGGCTAGGCAAGACCACTCTGCTCAAGGCGATGGCCGGCGGCTGGGACCATGGCGACGGTCGCATCGAGATGCCCTCGGCCAGCAAGCTGTTCCTGTCGCAGAAGGCCTATTTCCCGCAAGGCGACGTCTTCGAAGCGGTCGCCTACCCCGCGCCAGCCGAGGCCTTCACGCGACAGGAATTGCGACAGGCTATCGAAGCCGTCGGCTTCGGCGACAGCGACATGCTGCGGCTCGAAGATGCCTGGGAAGGCCATCCGCTGGTGTTGTCTGGCCTCTCTGGTGGCGAACTGCAGCGCTTGGCGCTGGCTCGCGCGCTTGTGCTGAAGCCGGACTGGCTGTTCCTCGACGAAGCCACCAGCGCGCTCGACGAGACGGCCGAGGCCGAACTGTTTTCCGTGCTCAAGAAAGAGTTGCCGGCCACGACATTCGTTATCGTCGCGCACCGCAGCCCGAAGGCGCTGGGGACCATTCGCGTCATCGATCTCGATCCGAAAGCCGAAGCGGCGAACGAAAATCCAGCACTGCAATTCGCATAGGAAATGCCCATGACCGCCCGCACGCCCCACAAACGCGAACGCCTCGACGTCGCCCCCACCGCCCTGCTGGCGCGGCTGCCGGCCATCGGCCGGGTGATGATCAATTCGGAACGCCTTGGCGCCACTCACGAGCGCATCGGCCCGGTCGAGAAAGTTCGCATCGAGGATGGCTGGCTGGTCTGCGAAGGGGCCGAGCACAACTCCCGCATCGAGCTGGCGGCGGTCGTCACAATCATCGTCGATCGCACGTCGGTGATGCGCGAAAAATCCTATCCGCGCATCGAACTGCGCGGCGCCGACGGTGAGAGCATCGCCAATGTCACCGGCTTCGAGGGCCTCGAACCGTTCGACGCCGTGCTTGCGGCCTTCCCGCAAGGCACCGAGCTTGCCGCCGAAGAGCGGACCGGCAGCCTGGACGAGCGCAAGGAACTGGACGCCGACGATGCCGGGCTCGAACCCTTCGCCGCGGCCGAGCGCAACGGCGGCCGCGTCAGGATCGAGTTCAGCCGTCCGTCCTTCTGGCAGGCCTGGGAAGGCGACATGCCGGTGGTCAAGCCTGTCATGGGCTACGTCAACGTCATGCGGCCGGACTTCCATCTTCATCTCAAGGGCGGATCGGTCGGCGGCTGGCGCCGCGAGGACAACGCAGGCGAGGCGCGCTTCGTCGCGCTGACCGCCGAAGGCGCCGAGACCGGGCTCACCGTTTCGGGCGCGCAGACGAGCTTCGGGTGACCGTCATGACCGAATGGAACCACCCTGTCGCGACATGGCTCGACGCCGACAGCGGAGCTTTGCTCGATCATACGGCGTTGATGCGCGAGGTCGCGCAGAGCGACGTGCTGCTGCTCGGCGAAACGCATGACCGCTTCGACATCCACCGCTGGCAGTTGCATGTCTGCACGGCGATGCGGACTTTGCGCAATGACATCGTCATCGGTTTCGAGATGTTTCCGCGCCGGTTGCAGCCGGTGCTCGACCAGTGGGTCGCCGGCAGTCTTGAGCGGGACGAATTTCTGAAGGCTGCCGAATGGGGCAAGGTCTGGGGGTTCCCGGCCGAGCTCTACCTTCCGATCTTCCATTTCTGCCGCGAGTTTGGCGTGCCGATGCTGGCGCTCAATTGCTACCGCGAACTGGTGACGCGGGTCGGCAAGGAAGGCTGGGACGCCGTTCCTGTCGACGAGCGTGACGGTCTCACGCCCTCGGCAAACGCGACGCCGGCCTATCGGCAATATCTGTTCGATACCACCGGCGGCGGCTCGCCGGCGCGCAAGGTGAAAGCGCCCGAGGCGCCGGAGTTCGACCGTTTCGTCCGGGCGCAGCAGACCTGGGATCGGGCGTTTGCCTGCAACATCGCCAAAGCGCGGACGGCCGACAGCTCGCCGCTGGTGATCGGCATCATCGGCCGCGGACATCTCGAATTTGGCCATGGCACGCCGTTCCAGCTGAAAGATCTCGGCGTCGACAAGGTGACGACGCTGCTGCCCAACGACACGGCGCAGGTCGACCAGGGGAAGGTCGGGGGAATTGCCCGGGCGCTGTTCCGGCTGCTGCCTCAAGCCGACGCCAGGCCAGCCGCCTGACGCGGGCAGAAGCTGCTTTTGGCAAAAGCTCTCCAGAAAAGAAAAAAGCGGGCATAGGCCCGCTTCCCTCTGGCTCCTGAAACTTGCATGCCGCCGGTACATTCGTGGTCGGCCAGCTGTCAATCAGGGCAAATGCAGCATTCCGCGGCAAAACCCACCATCGTATCTCGATGAGCGTTTCGCTCCCGGCGGAGTGCCGATGAGCCTTCATATGGGGAGGGATGTTCTACAAAACAATAGGCTAGCTGACAGCAAGGCCGGCATTCTTGATCGTACATCGACCGACTGGCATCCTGCCCCGCGCATCGGCCCGAAAATCGGAGTCGTTTTTCGGAAAGCACGACGCCCAGGTGCGTACACATGGGCTGACGCTCCAGGCAGGATTGGCAGTCAGGTGATGCGCTTGCTACTTTGCGGCGCGCGCCACGCGCTTCTTCTTGGCTTCTACGGGTTTCAGGGCCTCGGCAGCGCGGTCAGCCTCGTCCTTGGCCAAGCGCAATTCCCGCAACTTTGCCGTCTTGATGGCCCGAGCCTTTGCTTCTGACTGATAATCAGCCATGGCGCTGTTGCGCTCTGCTGCCTTCTTCTGTGCCTCGATCGAACGGGACTGCGCTTTTTCCAGAAAATTTTCCATGGCTACATCCAATATCTGAAATCCTCTTCGTGCGCGGAAAATAAAAATTCCACTGCACCTTAAATAGGGTTTCTCGACCTGGAATTCAAATTCCCAGCCTATTTGCACTGAATCATAATTTTAATCCGCCCCCTGGCGCCTGTTATTTTTGAATACTCTCGTGCATAGCGAATAATTTCTGGCACTCCTGTCATTCGAGTGCCAAAGGGCGTATATAGGACATGCGGTCCCCTATGCGCCGGCTGCAGAAAGAACATTCATGAAATTCCGACCACTTCACGACCGCGTCGTCATTCGGCGCGCCGAAGGCGATATCAAATCCAAGGGCGGCATCATCATCCCCGACAATGCCAAGGAAAAGCCCCAGCAGGGCGAAGTCCTTGCCGTTGGCCCGGGCACCCGCGACGAAAGCGGCAATCTGATCCCGCTCGACGTCAAGGCCGGCGACACAGTGCTGTTCGGCAAATGGTCGGGCACGGAGGTCAAGATCGACGGCGCGGATCTCCTGATCATCAAGGAGGCCGACATCATGGGCATCGTCGACACGAGCGAAGCCGCCAAGAAAGCCGCCTGATCCGGCTTTGCGACCTCAAGAACGAACTGGACGAAAATCATGCCTGCCAAGGAAATCAAATTCTCGACCGATGCCCGCGACCGCATGTTGCGTGGCGTCGAGCTGCTCAACAACGCCGTCAAGGTGACGCTCGGCCCTAAAGGCCGCAACGTCATCATCGACCGCGCTTATGGCGCGCCGCGCATCACCAAGGACGGCGTCACCGTCGCCAAGGAGATTGAGCTATCCGACAAGTTCGAGAACATGGGCGCGCAGATGGTGCGGGAAGTGGCCTCGAAGACCAACGACCTCGCCGGTGATGGCACAACGACGGCAACCGTGCTGGCTGCATCCATCCTCCGCGAAGGCGCCAAGCTGGTGGCCGCCGGCATGAACCCGATGGACCTCAAGCGCGGCATCGATCTTGCCGTGGCTGCCGTGGTCAAGGACATCCATGCGCGCGCCAAGAAGGTCAAGTCTTCGGACGAGATCGCCCAGGTCGGCACCATCGCCGCCAATGGCGATACCTCTGTCGGCGCTATGATCGCCAAGGCCATGGACAAGGTCGGCAATGAGGGCGTCATCACCGTAGAGGAAGCAAAGACCGCCGAGACAGAACTCGACGTCGTCGAAGGCATGCAGTTCGACCGCGGTTACCTCAGCCCCTACTTCGTCACCAATGCCGACAAGATGCGTGCCGAACTGGAAGACCCCTACATCCTCATCCACGAGAAGAAACTCGGCAATCTGCAGGCCCTGCTGCCAATCCTCGAAGCGGTGGTGCAGAGCGGCAGGCCGCTGCTCATCATCTCCGAAGACGTCGAAGGCGAGGCCTTGGCCACGCTCGTCGTCAACAAGCTGCGTGGCGGCCTGAAGGTCGCCGCCGTCAAGGCACCTGGCTTCGGCGATCGCCGCAAGTCGATGCTGGAAGACATTGCTGTCCTGACCGCCGGCCAGATGATCTCGGAGGATCTCGGCATCAAGCTCGAGAACGTCACCATCGAGATGCTCGGCCGGGCCAAGCGCGTGCTCATCGACAAGGACACGACAACCATCATCGACGGCTCCGGCGGCAAGGACGGTATTGCAGCCCGGATCGCACAGCTGAAGATGCAGATCGAGGAAAGCACCTCCGACTACGACAAGGAGAAGCTGCAGGAACGCCTGGCGAAGCTCGCTGGTGGGGTCGCCGTCATCCGCGTCGGCGGAGCGACCGAAACCGAGGTCAAGGAAAAGAAGGATCGCATCGATGATGCGCTGAACGCCACGCGTGCTGCCGTCGAAGAAGGCATCGTCGCCGGTGGCGGCGTGGCCCTGCTGCGGGCCAAGGCAGCGCTTGAGACGCTCACCGGAGCGAACGCCGACGTCACCGCCGGCATTTCGATCGTGCTGAAGGCGCTCGAGGCGCCGATCCGGCAGATCGCCGACAACGCCGGCGTCGAAGGCTCCGTCGTCGTCGGCAAGCTGATGGAAAGCAAGGATGCCAATCTGGGCTTCAATGCGCAGACAGAAGCCTATGTCGACATGATCAAGGCCGGCATCGTCGATCCCGCCAAGGTCGTTCGCACGGCCCTGCAGGATGCCGGCTCGGTCGCCGCCCTGCTGATCACCGCCGAAGCCATGATCGCCGACAGTCCGGCGAAGGAAGCCTCCAACGGCGGCAGCCCAGCCGGCATGGGTTACTAAGCGACACCTGAACCATCTGGCCGCGACACGGCTGGATGGTGACTTCCCACCATCAACAAGGAACGTTTCCATGGCTATGCAGAGCAACCAGAAGCAGTCCCTCGCCGCACGTTGGGAAAGCTACCAGCCGTCCAAATCAACGCTTGTCTGGACATGCGTCGGCACCGCCGTCGCCACGATGATCGTCGGCTTCAGCTGGGGCGGCTGGGTCACCGGCGGCACTTCGCAGACACTTGCACAGACGGCCGGCGACGTGGCGCGCGGTCAGCTCGCCTCGACCATCTGCGTCGAGCGGTTCAATGCGGCACCCGACGCAGCGGCAAAGCTGGTCGAACTGAAGGCCAAGTCGGTCGGTTATGACAGGCAGAAGTTTGTCGAGACCGGCGGCTGGGCCACCATGCCGGGCGAAACCTCTCCCGACCGCCGCGCCTCCATCGGCTGCGCCACCGCGCTCGCAGCCTGATATCTGGCGTATCTTCCTACGTCCGCGCCGGAGACACCGGCGCGGACAGTTCGCGCACTGCCAGTTGTCAAACTCAGCCTGATTTTCTTCCCGAAAGACTAGTGCCGCCGCCGCCAGGACATGTCCCGGCGGGTTCCTCGGCTTCAGCAGAATAGGATTTCGCCCATGATCAAGTTTTCAAGCAAGACCGGCACGCCGCCGAAGCTCGCAGATGCCGAAGAAAACCGGTTTGATTTCATCCGCAAGACGGCAGCCGCGCAACACAAGAAGTCTGACGATGACACCAGGCGGCGCGAACGGCAAACTGCGGAAGACGACCAAACGGAATGAATAGCGGGGCAGTTAGCCCGCTTGGTGGCGGGCAAATTTGACGTCGCCCGCCGAAGCCACGATCGTCACCTCGTCGCCCAGCGACCATTCCGCTGCCCGCGCGGCGAGATGCGCAGGAACGCCCTCAGAGCCGCCAGGGCCAGGCGGCACGTCGTAGGTGGCATGGCCGTCATGCGGCAGGATCACGCCATAGCCGAGCGCCATCGCTGTTCGCGCCGTCGCCGCAAGGCACATCTCCGACAGCATGCCACAGAAGGCGATGGTCTCGATGCCGGAGACCGACAGCAGGTCGTTCAAGCTGGTGCCATCGAAGGCATCGTCGAGTTCCTTGCGCACGACGTGCTCGCCGGGCCGGGGTGTGAAATGCAGTTGCCAGCCAGGCGTGTGTGGCTCGTCGACGGCGCCTGCCGGACCGTCGTTCTGGATGAAGATGACGGCCACGCCCGACGCCCGCGCATTCTCGAGCAACGTCGCCACCGCAGACAGAAGCCGCTTATGTCCCGGCACCGCGTCCGTGCCCGACACGAAAGCGCTCTGGACGTCGACAACGATCAGCGCTTGGGCGGTGGGAGCTTCGTCTACGTCAGTTTCTGGAATTGCCTGCACCGATCCCTCATGCGATGTCATCGAGCGCCTTGCGCTGGCGGTGCATTTCGAGGAACACCCGGTAATCACGGTCGAAACGTTGCTTCGCCCAGGGGGTGGGCCGGCGCGCGCGGCCTTCCTGGCGCATCGCCGTACAAGCCCCGGTGAGACTTGGATAGAGCCCGGCCGCGGCAGCTGCCGCCATCGCCGTTCCCAGCAGCACTGCATCCCCGCCCAGCGGCTCGACGACGGTGCAGCCGGTGGCGTCGGCATAGAGTTCCATCAGCAGCGGATTGCGGGTGTGGCCGCCGGTGACGTGCAGCGTGTCGATGCCGTAGCCATTGGCATTGAGCGCGTCGAGCACATGGCGCAGGCCGAGCGCGATGGCGACCGCGGTACGCCAGTAGAGCCGACACAAGCTGTCGAAGGATGAATCGAGCGTCAGCCCGCTGATCACGCCAAGGGCGTGCGGATCGGCCAGCGGCGAGCGGTTGCCGTGGAAGTCGGGCTGCACATGAAGGCGACCGGCGAGGTCGAGGCCCTCGATGGCACGCAGGTCCATGATGCGCTCGGTGATGCGCCGGTGCAGCGCTGCGTCGGGTTCGCCGCCAGCGCCGTGCCAGCGAATGACGTGGTCGAGCAGCGCACCCGTCGCCGACTGGCCGCCTTCGCTCAGCCACAGGCCGGGCAAGGCGGCGCCGAAATACGGCCCCCAGACACCGGCAAAGGCGCGCGGCTCGGGCGACATCGCCATGACACAACTCGAGGTGCCGGCAATCAGCGCGAGATGGCGCTCGATACCGGACAGGCCGCCGATGACGCCTATGGCGCCGGCAAAGGCGTCGATCATGCCCGCACCGACGCGGCAGGCCGTGGTCAGGCCGAGCGCCGCGGCGGCGATAGGCGTGAGCGGACCGAGGTCGGCGCCGACCGGGCTGGCGCGCTCGGGCAGAGCGGCATGCTCGAAGATGTCGGCGAGGCCGACCGCCGCAAAGAAATCGTGACGCCAGGCCTCACGTTCGTGGGCCAGATAGGTCCATTTGGCGGTCAGCGTGCATTGCGAGCGGGCGAACGAGCCTGAGGCCTTGTGGCTGAGAAAATCGGCAAGGTCGAAAAGCTGCCCGGTTCGCGCCCAGCTCTGCGGCAAGTGACGCTTGACCCACATCAGCTTGGGCGTCGCCATCTCCGGCGACATCACCCCACCGGCATAACCGAGCACGTCATGGCGGGTCTCGGTGCATTCGTCGGCCTCGGCCAGTGCGCGATGATCGAGCCAGACGATGGTGTCCCAACGCTGCTCGCCATTGCTCGAAATACCAACCTGCTCGCCCGCCCTGCCCCGGAACACCGTCGAGCATGTCGCATCGAAGCTGATACCGACAATTTCAGCCGGGTCGACGCTGGCAGCCTTGCGGGCTCCGTGCACAGCGTCGCAGACAGCCGACCAGATCTGCTCGGAGTCATGCTCGCAATGGCCCGATGGCGAGCGGTTCATGACGATGGGATGTTCAGCGCGCCCGAGCAGCTTGCCTGCGGCATCGAAGATGCCGGCGCGCGCGCTGCCGGTACCGACATCGACCGCACATAGATAGGCCGCCATCAGAACGACGACGCCCCGAACGGCGCGACCGCGCGACAGCCAGAGCCTTCCGGCGGCGAGTTCAGATGAGGCAAGGACGTGGAGATCAACACCATGACGCGCAGTCTATATGCGCGCCATGGCCAATTCCAGCGGTCAGCGACGCCCCGGATTTGGTTCAGAGGCGATCGCCGAGATAGCGCGTCAATGTCTCCTGCGTGCCCAACTGCCAGAGCATGTCGAGGCTGTCGCCAAAGGCAGCCGCGAAGGCTGCGGATTTGCCGACATCGCCATAGATGTCCTCCATCGCAAGCCAGGTCGCAGGCGCATTCTTCGCCGCCTGCGCTGTTCGTTGCAGGCGGTCCCAACTCGGGTCATTGGGTTCGATGATGGCACCGGAATCGGTCACCCCGAAGCAATAGCGGCACCAGAGTGCCGATTCGAGCGCCAGCCCCGATATGCCAGCGCCCGCCTTCAGGCGATCCGATATGGTCGGGATGATGAATTTCGGCTGCCGGTTGGAACCGTCGAGACAGAGGCGGCGGACGGTGTCGCCGATCTTGGGATTGGAAAACCGGCGCTCGATGAGCTGGCAATACTCCTCCAGCACCACGCCGGGTACCGGCGGCACCGTGGGCATGATCTCCTCGCGCTCCAGCTTGGCCAGGAAGGCGCGCACCAGCGGATTTTCCATCGCCTCGTGGACGAAATGAATGTCCATCAACCCGGCGGGATAGGCGATCGTGGCGTGGCCGCCATTGAGGATGCGGATCTTCATCAGCTCGAACGGAGCGACGTCATGGACGAACTGGACGCCGACCTTTTCCAGCGCCGGACGGCCGTCAGTGAAATGGTCTTCCATCACCCATTGCTTGAACGGCTCGCAGAACACCGGCCAGCTGTCCTCGACGCCGAAGTCGCTGGCGAGAATGCCGCGCTCGCGATCGGTGGTGGCGGGCGTGATGCGGTCGACCATCGAGTTCGGAAAAGCGACGTTATCGCGGATCCAGTCGGCGAAGGTTTCGTCCGCGAGCCGCGCCAGGCCGATCACCGCATCGGCCGTGACCCGGCCATTGTGGGGAATGTTGTCGCAGGACATCACGGTGAATGGCACGACCCCGTCCTGGCGACGACGCCGGAGGCCGGCGAGGATGATGCCGAAGACGGTCCGGGGCGCCGCGACGTTCTGCGCGTCGGCGACGATATCGGGATGGGTCGGGTTGAAGATGCCCGACGCCGGATCGATGAAATAGCCGCCCTCGGTGATGGTCAGCGAGACGATGCGGATCGCCGGGTCGGCGAGACGTTCGATGACGGCCGCAGCATCGCCGGGGGTCAGGAAATCGACCATGACCGAGGTGACGCGGGCGCTCATATGGCCGCTGTCCTGCTCGACGACTGATGTCAGCCAGTCCTGCCCGGCGAGCTTCGCTTGTCCGGCCTTCTCGCCCTCGAACACGCCCGCGCCGACGATCGCCCAGTCATGTCCGAGGCCGGTGTTGAACAGCTCGTCGAGATAGATCGCCTGGTGCGAGCGATGGAAGTTGCCGACGCCGAAATGGACGATACCGGCCTTCAGCGAGGCGCGGTCGTAAGTCGGGCGCGCGACCTTGGCAGGCAAATCCGGCAGTGTGGCGAGGGAGAGCTTCACGGTCATGGTTCGACGCTTTCCTGTTTAGGCGCCGACTTTCGCGACACCTTCTCCCCTTGCGGGAAAAGGTGGATCGGCGCGCAGTGCCGAGACGGATGAGGGTTGCTGGACGGAGCGTCACACTGGAACACCCCATCCGACCTCGCCCCACTCGGCCACCGTCTCCCCAAGGGAGAAGGACATTTCAACTCATCCAGTTGCCGCCATCGACGTTGTAGGTCTGGGCGACGACATATTGGCTCTCGGCTCCGGCGAGGAAGATCGCCATGCCGACGAGGTCTTCGGCGGTGCCCATGCGGCCAAAGGGAACGGCCTCGCCGACGAGGCGCTTCTTCTCGCCGCGGGGCCGGTTCTCGTAACGGGCGAACAGCTCGTCGACATGCTCCCAATGCTCGCCGTCGACCACGCCGGGGGCGATGGCATTGACGTTGATGCCATGCTTGATCAGGTCGAGCCCGGCCGACTGGGTCAGGCTGATGACAGCCGCCTTGGTGGCGCAATAGACGGCGACGAGCGCTTCGCCACGACGCCCGGCCTGGCTCGCCATGTTGATGATCTTGCCGCCCTTACCCCGTGCGATCATCGAGCGGGCGGCGGCCTGCAAGGTGAACAAGGTGCCGGCGACGTTGACCGAAAACAGCCGGTCGTAACTCGCCCTGGAAATCTCGACGATCGGGCCGAGATCGAACAGCGCGGCGTTGTTGACCAGTATGTCGAGCCCGCCGGTCTTCTGCTCGACGACCTTGATCGCCGCCTCGATCGAGCTCTGGTTGGTGACGTCAAGGCTGACGGCATAGGCCGACGGGCCGACTTCGGCTGCCGTCTTCATCGCCGCGTCGAGATTGATGTCGCCAATGGCGACCCTAGCCCCCTCGCGGATGTACGCCTCGGCAAACACCCTGCCTATACCGCGCGCGGCCCCTGTGATGAGCGCCGACTTGCCCTCGAGACGACCGCTCACATGGCCCTCCCGTCGGCGCCGAAACGGTGGATCTTGTTCGGGCTCGGTGTCAGGTAGACAGTTTCGCCATGGCGCACGCCAAGCTCGCCATCGGCCCGTACCGTGAGCGTGCCGACGTCGCCTGCCTGGACATGCAGGAACGTGTCGGAGCCGAGATGTTCGGCGACGCCGACTGTCGCCTTCCACTCGCCTGATGTGGTCGAGATGCCCAGATGCTCGGGTCGCACGCCGATCGTCGTCGCGCCATGCTTGGCGGCGGCGGTGCCGTTGATCAGGTTCATCTTGGGCGAACCGATGAAGCCGGCGACGAACAGGTTCTTCGGCGTCTTGTAGAGTTCCATCGGCGAGCCGACCTGCTCGATGTTGCCGGCGTTCAGCACCACGATCTTGTCGGCCATGGTCATGGCCTCGACCTGGTCGTGGGTGACGTAGATCATCGTCGTCTTGAGCTGGTGGTGCAGCTCGCTGATCTCCAGCCGCATCGTGCCGCGCAACGCGGCGTCAAGATTGGACAGAGGCTCGTCGAACAGGAAGGCCGAGGGTTGGCGCACGATGGCGCGGCCGATGGCGACGCGCTGGCGCTGGCCGCCCGAGAGCTGGCCGGGACGGCGCTCGAGATAGTTGGTCAGGTTCAGCACACGCGCCGCGTCCTTGACCTTCTTGTCGATGACGGCTGCGTCCTCGCCCGCCATTTTCAGCGGGAAGGCGATGTTCTTGTAGACGGTCATATGCGGATAGAGCGCGTAGGACTGGAACACCATCGCCAGCCGGCGCTTGGCCGGCGCCTCGCCGGTAACATCGCGCCCATCGATGCTGATGCTGCCGCCTGACGTGTCCTCCAATCCTGCGATCAGCCGGAGCAAGGTCGACTTGCCGCAGCCCGATGGCCCGACGAAAACGACGAATTCGCCGTCTTCGATCTGGAGATCGATCTCCGGGATGATTGTCGTTGCGCCGAATGACTTCGACACTTTCTTGAGGGTGATGTTTCCCATGGTTTCCTCCCGCGGGGTCGACTACTTCACGGCGCCGAATGTCAGGCCGCGGACGAGCTGGCGCTGGGAGAACCAGCCCATGATCAGGATCGGTGCGATGGCGAGCGTCGATGCCGCCGACAGTTTCGCCCAGAAAAGCCCCTGTGGACTGGAGAACGAAGCGATGAAGGCGGTCAGCGGTGCTGCGTTGGTGGTTGTCAGGCGGATCGTCCAGAAGGCCTCGTTCCACGCCAGGATGATGTTGAGCAGCATGGTCGAGGCGATGCCGGGCACCGCCATCGGCGTCAGCACATGGACGATTTCGCCCCATAGGGTGGCGCCGTCCATGCGTGCGGCTTCAAGAATCTCGCCGGGGATTTCGCGGAAGTAGGTGTAGAGCATCCACACCACGATCGGCAGGTTGATCAGCATGAGCATGACCGTCAGCCCGATGCGGGTGTCGAGCAGGTTGGCGTCGCGGAAGATCAGGTAGATCGGCACCAGCACGGCGACAGCCGGCATCATCTTGGTGGAGAGCATCCACATCAGGATGTCCTTGGTCCGCTTGGTCGGCGAAAACGCCATCGACCAGGCGGCCGGAATGGCGATCAGCAACGCCAGGATCGTCGAGCCGACAGCGATGACCACCGAGTTCAGGAAGAACTTGAAATAGTTGCTCTGCGCCTGAACCTCGGCGTAGCTCTCCAGCGTGCCCGAAGGCACCAGGCTGAAGCCGGCGATCGCCTCGGTCTCCGACTTGAAGCTGGTGATGATGGTGTAGAGGATCGGGAAGAAGATCAGCAGGGCAACCACCCAGGCTGCAACGGTGAAGCCGATCTTGCGACGTGTCGAAACTGCGCGTGCCATCGTCTCCTCCTCACTTGTCCAGGTTCTTGCCGACGGCGCGCATCAGGAAGAAGGCGACGATGTTGGCAAGGATGACTGCGATGATGCCGCCGGCCGAAGCGCCGCCGACGTCGTAGCCGAGCAGTGCCGTGCGGTAGATCAAGAATGGCAGGTTGGTTGAGGCGTAGCCCGGGCCGCCATTGGTGGTGACAAGAATCTCGGCGTAGACGCCGAGCAGGAAGATCGTCTGGATCAGGATGACGACCGTTATGGCGCGCGAGATGTGCGGGATCGTCAGATAGATGAAGCGGCTGACGAAGCCGGCGCCGTCCATCTCGGCGGCTTCCTTCTGCTCGCCGTCGAGCGATTGCAGCGCCGTCAACAGGATCAGCGTCGCGAATGGCAGCCATTGCCAGGCGACGATGATGATGATCGAAAACAGTGGGTACTGCGCAAACCAGTCGACAGGCTGGGCGCCGAAGAACTTGGCGATGTCGGCGAACACGCCATAGCCCGGATGCATGATCATGTTCTTCCACACCAGTGCGGCCACCGGCGGCATGACGAAGAAAGGCGAGATCACGAGGATGCGGACGATGCCCTGGCCGAACATCGGCTGGTCGAGCAAAAGCGCCAGCGCGATGCCGCCAACGACGGTGATCAACAACACCCCGACCACCAGCACCAGCGTGTTCCAGATCGATTGGAAGAAGGCCGGATCGGTGTAGAAGAACTTGTAGTTGAACAGGCCGGCAAAGCTGACATTGGCCGGATTGAGCAGATTATAGTTCTGGAACGAGAACCACAGGGTCATCGCCAGCGGCACGATCATCCAGATGAAAAGGAGGATCACCGAAGGCGCCATCATCAGGCGCGCCAGCGAACTGGTCTGTCGAGTAGCCATGGCGATCACCCCGGTTCGGACAGATGATGTTTCAGGTCACCGAAAGGGGCCGTCCGAACTGGGAGACCGGACGGCCAGGCAGGGAGGATCTGCCTATTTGATGTAACCGGCGCGGGTCATCTCACGGACCGCTGCGGTCTGTGCACCGGCAAGCGCGTCATCGACGCTCGACTGGCCGGCGAGTGCCGCCGAGAACAACTGGCCGACCGTCGTGCCCAGCCCCTGGAACTCGGGAATGGCGACGAACTGGACGCCGACATAAGGCACCGGCTTGACGGTGGGCTTGGTCGGATCGGCCGAGTTGATCGAGTCGAGCGTCATCTTGGCGAAGGGCGCGGCCTTCTGGTACTCGGGGTTGTTGTAGAGCGAGGTGCGCGTGCCGGGCGGAACGTTGGCCCAACCTTCCTTCGAGGCGACGAGGTCGAGATAGCCCTTGCCGGTCGCCCATGAGACGAACTTCTGCGCCGCCTCGGCCTTTTGCGTGCCGGCCGGAATGCCGAGCGACCATGCCCACAGCCAGTTGCCGCGCTTGCCGAGACCGGTGTCGGGAGCAAGCGCATAGCCGACCTTGTCGGCGACCGTCGAATCCTTCGGATTGGAGACGAAGGAGGCAGCGACGGTGGCATCGATCCACATGCCGCACTTGCCCTGCTGGAACAGCGCCAGGTTCTCGTTGAAGCCGTTGGAGGAGGCACCGGACGGGCCGGCGTCCTTCATCAGGTCGACATAGAACTGCAGTGTTTTCTTCCATTCGGGCTGGTCGAACTGCGGCTGCCATTTCTCATCGAACCAGCGCGCGCCGAACGAGTTGGACATGGCGGTCAGGAAGGCCATGTTCTCGCCCCAGCCAGCCTTGCCGCGCAGGCAGATGCCGTTGATGTCGGCGGCGCGGTCGGTCATCTTGCGCGCCGCGTCGGCGATGAAATCCCAGGTCGGCGCGTCGGGCATGGTCAGCCCTGCCTTCTCCATCAGATCCTTGCGGTACATGACGAACGAGCTCTCGCCATAGAAGGGCGCGGCGTAGAGCTTGCCATCAGCCGAAAGGCCACCGGCGATGGCCGGGATGATGTCTGCGGCGTCGTAGTCGGCACCAAGGTTGTCGAGCGGCAAGAGCCACTGCTGCTTGGCCCAGATCGGAACCTCGTAGGTGCCGATGGTCATCACATCATACTGGCCGCCCTTGGTGGCGATGTCGGTGGTGACGCGCTCGCGCAGCACGTTCTCTTCGAGCGTGACCCATTCGAGCTGGATGTCGGGATTTTTGGCGGTGAAGTCGTCCGTCAGCTTCTGCATGCGGACCATGTCGCCATTGTTGACAGTGGCGATGGTGATGGTCTCGGCATGAGCGGCAAACGCAAGCGCGCTCGCTCCGCACAGGCCCAGGAAGAGCGTGTTCAGTTTCATCGAATTCCTCCCAAAAGCCAAAGTGAGCATTTGCCTTGGCTGTGGGCAATTATTCATCTGATGTGATTTATGTCAAGCGGGAATCTGGACATGACAGTGCAACCGCCAGTCCGGCGGGCGACGCGCAGGAAAGAATGCCGGGAAATGGCGTAAGACGGCGCACTGAAGCGCGGCACCGGGCAATTCGGAAAAGGACGGTGCTAGCCGGCGAGCAGTGCCGCCGCGGTGCGCTCGTCGGTGATCAGTCCGTTGACGAGGCGGCGGGTGATGGCGGCGAGGATGCCTGGCAGCTTGCGCTCGCCCATGGCCAGCGCCACCACCAGCGAGCGCTCGCGCGACGGCAGCGGTGCCGAGGCGACGCGATCGTTGGTGATGCCTTCGATCAGCTTGCCGTCGCGGTCGAAGGCCCAACCGACGATCTCGCCGACGGCGCCGGCCTTCTGCAGCGCCTTGAGCTCGGCCTCGGTGATGAAGCCGTCTTCATAGAGCGGCGCCTGTGGGCCCATGTCGCCGACGCCGACGAAGGTGACGTCGGCCTGGGCGGCAAGCGCCAGCGTCGGCTGGATAAGTGGCTGGCCATGCAGCATGCGACGCTCGTCGGAAGACGAGGCGATCGCCGGCAAAGGCATGGGAAAGCTGCGCGCCTTGATGGTGTCGGCCATGGTGAAGATGACGTTGTAGAAGGCGGCCGAACCGTCCGGCGAGATGTTGCCGGTCAAAGACACCACCTTGTGCTGCGGACACTCCATCGGCGGCAGTTGCTCGATCGCAGCCTTCAGCGTGCGGCCGGTGCCGATCGCCATCACGATCGGCTCGGGCGAACGCAGCCACTTCTCGATCTCGGCGGCCGCGGCCTGCGCGATGCCGATGGTCGTCGACGACGAATCCGGATCGCTTGGCGTGACCTCGACGAGGTCGAGCGCGAAGCGCGAGCGAAGCTTGGCGGCAAGATCGAGGCAGTTGGCGATCGGATGGTCGACCCGAACCTTGATCAGGCCTTCCGACATGGCGAGCGACACCAGCCGTTGCGCGGTCTGGCGCGAGACGCCGAGCTTGGTTGCGATCTGGTCCTGGGTGTTGCCGGCGACATAATAGAGCCAGCCGGCGCGGGCTGCCTCGTCGAGCCTTGGGTTTTCGCTCCGGGAACTCATGCGTCACGCCTCTTCATCTGACGAGGCAGTTTCGCAGGGTTTTCGGAAATGCGCAATTGCCCTGAAATCGCGCATTTGCTCGGCATCGATTCTGGACAGAACGCGGCAGCCACGGCCACTCCCAGTCGGCGCGGGTCAGTCGGCGCTGGCCGGCGCGGAGGTGTCGACGACCTCGAAGTCATGGGTGATGACGGCGGACTTGGCGAGCATCGCCGAAGCCGAGCAGTATTTCTCGATCGACAGGTTGACCGCGCGCTCGACCTTGGCCGGCGCAAGGCCACGACCCTTGACGACGAAATGCATGTGGATGCGGGTGAACACTTTGGGGTCGGTGTCGGCGCGGTCGGCATCGAGTTCGACGGAGCAGTCCTCGATCGCCTCGCGGCCCTTTTCCAGGATGTGGACGACGTCATAGGCCGAGCAGCCGCCGGCGCCGATCAGCATCAGCTCCATCGGGCTCGGACCAGGCGTCTCGCCACCCGGTTCCTTGGAGGTCCCGAGCACGATCTTGTGCCCGCTGCCCGACTGACCGACGAAGGTGCGATCCTCAACCCATTTGATGCGTGCCTTCATGACGGCGATCCTTCCCTGCAAAAACGTTCCGCGACTGCGGTCAACGTTCATAGCCGGATGCCGGCCGGAGCGTCGAGTACTTGGCCATGAGTGGGAGGCCTTTTGAGCCGGAAAAATCGTCGCGGACGACGATCCGAAACTTGTCCTGCCGAGCGACCGTGTGTTCGAGAGGCTGCGTCGCGTGCAGCCGAAAGTTGAGACGAAAGCCCTGTCGAGTGCCCGTGGAATCCGGCGTTGACCGAGGCAGATCGAAGCCCGCGCCGCGCCACAATTCGACGCATGCAAACTAAATCTTCGATCACGACATTCTGTGCGGAACTTTGCCTGTTCAGGGAAGTTGAGAGGAAGGCAAAAGGTCGAAGTGGTGTTACACTCCCACCGTCTTCGGCATTGTGAGGGTGCCATGCAAACACGTGAAAACGACGTCTTCAATCTCTTCTCGGAAATCTACAGCAGTCAGACGACCGAGGAGATGAGCCTCCAGCAATATCTTCTCGCCTGCCGCGACCAGCCTTCCATGTACGCCACGGCAGCCGAAAGAATGGTCGACGCGATCGGCGCGCCGACGTTGATCGACACCAGTGCCGACCCGCGCATGGGCCGCATCTTCGCGAACCGAACAATCAAGGTTTATCCGGCGTTTGCCGAGTTCTACGGCATGGAAGACACGATCGAGCGCATCGTCGGCTACTTCCGCTATGCCGCCCAAGGGCTCGAGGAGCGCAAGCAGATTCTCTATCTGCTCGGCCCGGTCGGCGGCGGCAAGTCGTCGCTCGCGGAGCGGCTGAAGAAGCTGATGGAGGAGCGGCCGATCTACACGCTCAAGGTCAACGGCCAGCTCAGCCCGATATTCGAATCACCTCTCGGCCTGTTCCATCCCGAACGCATGGCCGGCCTTCTCGAGGACAAATACGGCATCGCCCGACGCCGGCTGACCGGCCTGATTTCGCCATGGGCCGCCAAGCGGCTCGAAGAAATCGGCGGCGACGTCTCCAAGTTCTCCGTCGTCAAGCTGATGCCGTCCAGGCTGCGGCAGATCTGCATCGCCAAGACCGAGCCCGGCGACGAGAACAACCAGGACGTGTCGGCGCTTGTCGGCAAGGTCGACATCCGCAAGCTCGAGAATTTCAGCCAGGCCGATCCCGACGCCTACTCCTACAGCGGCGGCCTCAACCGGACGACGCAAGGGCTTCTCGAATTCGTCGAGATGTTCAAGGCGCCGATCAAGGTTCTGCATCCGCTCCTGACCGCGACCCAGGAAGGCAACTACAACGGCACCGAAAGCTTCGGCGCCTTCCCCTACCAGGGCATCGTGCTGGCGCACTCCAACGAGTCCGAATGGCTGCAATTCAAGAGCAACAGGAACAACGAGGCCTTCCTCGACCGCATCCTGGTGGTCAAGGTGCCCTATTGCCTGCGCGTCACCGAAGAGCGCCAGATCTACGAAAAGCTGCTGCGCGAGAGCGAACTGGTGAGCAATCCATGCGCACCCGAAGTGCTCGACATTTTGAGCCGCTTCACCGTTTCGACACGGCTCGCCGAACATGAGAACTCGCCGCTCTATACCAAGATGCGTGTCTATGACGGCGAGAACCTGAAGGACGTCGATCCCAAGGCGAAGTCGATGCAGGAGTATCGCGACGCCGCCGGCGTCGACGAAGGCATGAACGGCGTCAGCACGCGCTTTGCCTTCAAGGTGCTGTCGGAGACGTTCAACTACGACACCAAGGAGATCGCCGCCGACCCGGTGCATCTGATGTATGTGCTCGAACAGGCGATCAAGCGCGAGCAGTTCCCGGGCGAGATTGAGTCCTCTTACCTGGATTTCATCAAGTCGGAGATCGCGACACGTTATGCCGAGTTCATCGGCCACGAGATCCAGAAGGCTTATCTCGAATCCTACAGCGAATACGGCCAGAACCTGTTCGACCGCTATATCGCCTATGCCGATGCCTGGATCGAGGACCAGGACTACAAGGACCCCGACACCGGCCAGATCCTCAACCGCGGCATCCTCGATTCCGAGCTGTCGCAGATCGAGAAGCCGGCCGGCATCGCCAACCCCAAGGACTTCCGCAACGAGGTGGTGAAGTTCACGCTGAGGGCACGGGCCAAGAACAATGGTCGCAACCCGTCCTGGACGAGCTACGAGAAGCTGCGCGAGGTGATCGAAAAGCGGATGTTCGGCCAGGTCGAGGACCTTCTGCCGGTGATCAGCTTCGGCGCCAAGCGCGACAGCACCACCGAGAAGCAGCATGCTGAATTCGTCGAACGCATGACCGAACGCGGCTACACGCAGCGCCAGGTGCGGCGCCTCGTCGATTGGTACATGCGGGTCAACAAGGCAGGCTGACCGGGAGCGAGCGGGGACCGAAATGCCGAACTTTATCGATCGGCGCCTCAATCCCAAGGACAAGAGCCTTGGCAACAGGCAGCGTTTTCTGAGGCGCGCCCGGGACGAGTTGAAACGGGCGATCAACGAGCGGGTCAGGTCCGGAAAGATCGACGCGGTGGGGGAAGACCAGGTCATCCCGATCCCGCGCAAGGGGATCGGGGAGCCGACCTTTCAACGCGCACCACATTCGGGCCGCCGAGAGGAGGTCCTTCCCGGCAACAAGACGTTTGGCACCGGCGACCGCATCCCGCGCCCGGCCGCCGGCGGCGGCAAGGGGTCGGACCCATCGTCCTCGGGCGACGGCGAGGACGATTTCAATTTCGTGCTGTCGCGTGAGGAAGTGCTCGACCTGTTCTTCGAGGACCTCGAACTGCCCGACTTGGTCAAGCTCAACCTCAAGGAAGTGGTGACGTTCCGGCCGCGCCGGGCAGGTTTCACGATGAGCGGCAACCCGACGAGCATCAGTGTCGGGCGCACCATGTTCAACAGCTTCGGCCGGCGCATCGCGCTGCGGCGGCCGCGGCAGGCCGAGATCGACGCGGTCGCGGCGGAGCTCGCCAAGCTGGAGGGTGAGAGGCGGCCAAGCGCCGCCATTCTGCAACGCATCGCGGCCTTGCGCGAGGAGCTTGCAACACTCGCGCGGCGGCGAAAGCTGATCCCCTACATCGACCCCATCGACATCCGCTTCAACCGGTTCGAGCCGCAGCCGGTGCCCAATGCCAATGCCGTCATGTTCTGCCTGATGGATGTCTCCGGCTCGATGGGCGAGCGCGAGAAGGACCTCGCCAAGCGCTTCTTTGTCTTGCTGCACCTGTTTCTCAAGCGGCGTTACGCCAAGACCGACATCGTCTTCATCCGCCACACCCATGAGGCATCGGAGGTCGACGAGGACACCTTTTTCTACAGCACCCAGAGCGGCGGCACCGTCGTTTCCACCGCCCTCGACGAGATGCTGCGCGTCATCCGTGAGCGCTATCCGGCCAAGGAGTGGAACATCTACGCCGCCCAGGCATCCGACGGCGACAACATCCCCAACGATTCAGAAAAGTGCGTGTCGATGCTCGACAGCACGCTGATGCGGCTCTGCCAGTACTACGCCTATGTCGAGATCATCGACGAGCGCGAAAGCGAGATGTTCCGCCACGCCGACAACGGCACGTCATTGTGGAATGCCTACCGCGAAGTCAGCGCCGAATGGCCGAACTTCGAGATGACACGCATTGCCAAGCCGTCCGACATCTATCCCGTCTTTCACGAGTTGTTCGCCAAGGCGCCAGCCCCGGCCAAACGCGGATGAGGATGCAAGTTGGAAAAACGTTCGAAACAGTTGCCGCTGCTGTTCACCAGTTCCGACTGGAACTTTGACGACCTGTCGCGCGCCTATGACGCGATCCGCGAGATCGCGGTCAACGAGCTTCGCCTCGACTTCTACCCCAACCAGATCGAGGTGATCTCGTCCGAGCAGATGCTGGACGCCTATTCTTCGATCGGCATGCCGCTGATGTACCAGCACTGGTCCTTCGGCAAACATTTCGTCCACGAGTCCAACCTTTATCGCAAGGGGCGGATGGGACTCGCCTATGAGCTGGTGATCAACTCCAATCCCTGCATCACCTATCTCATGGAAGAAAACACCATGGCGCTGCAGACGCTGGTCATCGCGCATGCGTCGTTCGGCCATAATCACTTCTTCAAGAACAATTACCTGTTCCAGCAATGGACCGACGCTGGCGCAATCCTCCCTTATATGGAGTTTGCCAAGAGCTTCATCGCGCGTTGCGAGGAACGCTACAGCCCGGCTGCCGTCGAGGCCGTGCTGGATGCAGCGCACGCGCTGATGCCGCAGGCAGTGTTCCGCTACCGCCGCCGTCCGCGCCTGTCGGTCGAGCGCGAGCGGGCACGCATTCGAGAGCGGCTGGAGCACGAAGAGCGCACCTTCAGCGACCTGTGGCGCACCCTGCCGCAAGCGGCCGAGGCAGAAGCCCCGCGCGAGGTCCAGACCGACATGTCGGAACGGCAGTCGGCGATCGAGTATCCCGAGGAGAACCTGCTCTACTTCCTGGAGAAAAACAGCCCCGTGCTCAAGCCCTGGCAACGCGAGATCCTGCGCATCGTCCGGGTCATCGCGCAGTATTTCTACCCGCAGCGGCAAACCAAGGTGATGAACGAGGGCTGCGCCACCTTTGTCCACTACACAATCATGAACAGCCTCTATGACAAGGGCCAGATCAGCGAAGGCACCATGCTGGAGGTGCTGCAGAACCATTCCAACGTCGTGTTCCAGCCGCATTTCGACGACCCGCGCTACGGTGGGCTCAATCCCTATACGCTGGGCTTCAACATGATGCGCGACATCCAGCGCATCTGCACCGAACCGACGGCGGAAGACCGCGACTGGTTCCCCGACTTCGCCGGCAATGGCGACTGGTGCGGCACACTGCTCGACGCCTGGGCCACGCACCGCGACGAATCCTTCATCCGGCAGTTCCTGAGCCCGGCGCTGATCCGCGACATGCGGCTGTTTTCGCTGCAGGAAGAATCATCGGACCCCTATTACGAGGTGATGGCGATTCACGACGAGCGCGGTTACGAACGCGTGCGTTCGAGCCTCGCCAACAGCTACGATGTCGGCATGACCCAGCCCGACATCCAGGCAGTGGATGCCGACCTCAAGGGCGACCGCAAGCTGCGCATCAAGCACACCGTGCACAATGGCGCGACGCTGGTCGAGGAAACGCGCAACGAGACGATACGCTACATCCAGCGGCTCTGGGGCCATGAGGTCAGCCTTGTCGGTGTCGACGCCCAGACTGACAAGGTACTCTACGAGGTCTCGTCCAAAGAACTGGGCGAGAAGGCCTGAGCCCACCCTACGCCAGTGCCGCCTTCATCCTGCGCACGACGCCTGTGTCGGTGTGCTTTGGCCGGAGCGCGACAAAGCCGAGTTCCAGCGCCTTGTCGGCGGGTGCGTCTGATGCCAACGAGCAGGACGAGTGGATTTCGCGCAGCGGCAGCCGCGCCTTGATCGCGCCGACAGTGTCGAGATTGACGCCGGATCCCGGCATGATGACGATGCGGCCTTGCGCATGGTCGAAGCACCTAGCCAGCGCGTCGAGCCCCTTCAATGCCGTGGTTTCGCCGCCCGAGGTCAGGATGCGCTCGAAACCGAGAGCGACGGCGAGCTCGACCGCCTCGCTGAAGTCAGGCCCGGCAAGGTCGAAGGCGCGATGCAGCGTCATGCCGAGCCCCTTGGCCTGGCCGGCCAGGCGCGCAAGTAACTCGTGGTCCAGCGAACCGTCCGGCCTGTTGGCGCCGAGCACGACACCCGCCAGCCCGGCGGCACGCACCGCGTCGATGTCGGCCAGCAAGGTAGCAACATCCGCATCGTCAAAGACGAAGGCACCGGGGCGGGTGCGGATCATTGCATAGACCGGGATCGGCGCCTGGGCGGCAAGCGCCATCAGGCCGGGCGACGGCGTGAGGCCGCCGGTTTCGAGCGCCGCGCACAATTCGATGCGGTCGGCACCGCCTTCAATCGCCGCAGCCAGGCTTTGCGGGCTGTCGACGCAGACTTCGAGACGGATTTTCTCAGACATTGGCGAGCTCCTGGAAACCGACGGCTGCGGCGCCGATGAGGCCCGGTTCGGTGGTCAAGGCGGCCTTGACCACCAGCGGGCCTTGCGCACGCCGCAGCGTGCGGCTGCGCACCTGGTTGTCGAGCGCCTCGATCAGCTCGGGCACGTTGGACAGGCCGCCACCAACGGGAACGATGGACGAGCCGATGATGTTCATGGTCAGCGCCAGCGGAACGCCGACGAGCTCGAGATAAATGCCCATGGTGCGGCGCGCCTTCGGCTCCCCTTCGCGCCAGCGGTCGATGACCTCGGTGCTCGACAGCGCGTCACCGCACAGGAAATGATGCAGCTTCTCGACCCCGCGCGCCCCGCCGATGGTGTCGACGCAGCCGACCTGGCCGCAGCCGCAGGTGAAATGCGGGATGTCGACTGGCGGCGTGCCGACCCTTGTGGCAAGCGCCTGGCCGTGGCCCCATTCGCCGGCGTAACCGCCAGCACCGGTGACCAAGCGCCCGTCGATGACCAGGCCGCCGCCGACGCCGGTTCCAAGGATGATGCCGAAGACATTGCGATGGCCGCGCCCTGCCCCTTCAGTCGCTTCCGCCATGGCAAAACAGTCAGCATCGTTGGCGATCCACACCGGCAGGCCGATCTCAGCCTCGAGATCGGCGGCGATGATGCGGCCGTCGACGCAAGGGATGTTGGCGCATTTCAGGCTGCCGGAGGCCGGGTCGACGACGCCGGCGATCGAAATGGCAACGCCCCGTGTTGTGCCGCGATCCAGCGCCACGCGTTCGGCAATGACGGCGGCGAAAGCCGTGAAGTCGTCGAGCGGTGTCTTCACCCGGTCGATGATCTCGATTTCGCCGGGCGAGCGCGCACGCGCGCTTTTTATCGTTGAACCGCCAATGTCGAAGCAGGTAAGCATGAAATCAGTTCCCGGATGGATGAATGCTGCGGGACGTCTGGCCACGGCGCCCGAATTTCAAGACCAAAACTCGCAAAGGCACTTATGGACAGTACGCGCAAACGACGAACGTCGCCGACCATCGCCGATGTCGCCGAGCTGGCTGGCGTGTCGCGCGCGATCGCCTCGCGGGCGCTGTCGAGCGAAAGCCGTCCCGTCTCCGCCGACAAGCGCGCGCGTGTGCTTGAAGCAGCAGACAAGCTCGGCTTCAAGCCCAATCTTCTGGCCCGCAGCCTGACCACCAAGACGGTCAACCTGATTGCCGTCATCGTCAACCACATCCACGACTTCTCCGACCTCGACCTGTTCGACCTGCTGATCAGCGACATCCAGTCGATCGGCAAGCAGGTGATCTTCCTGCGCGTCGGCTCGGTCGAGCGCATCGAGGAGTTCCTGCGCAACGGCGTTGCCTATCATGTCGATGCCGCACTGGTGTTTTCCGACTTCGCCGACGCCGAAAGCGTACGCAAGATGTTCCGCAGCGACGACGTTCTGATGCTCAACGGCATGCATGACGGCTCGTCGCCTTCAGTCGTGCCCGATGAAGCGACCGGCATTGCCGGAGCTGTCGCCGACGCCGCCAGCAAGGGCGTTGCCACCGCAGCGCTTGTGACCGGCCGCGTGTCCTCACCGGTCGAGCAGCAGCGCATCGCCAACTACAAGGCCGAGATGGCCAAGCGCGGCATAAGGCTGGTTGCCGAACTGCGCGGTGACTACTCCTACCAGAGCGGCCGCCACGTCGCGCTGTCGCCTGAATGGCCAACGACCGACGCGGTGTTCTGCACCTCGGATGCGATGGCCATGGGCATCATGGACGTCCACCGCGATGCCTTTCCCGGCAACAGGCCAGAGCGCTTCCGCCTCTATGGCTTCGACAATCTGTCGCTGACCGATTTCGAGGCCTACCCGATCTCGTCGATCGGTTATGACAAAAAGACCTATGTCGGCGAAATCCTGCGCTTCCTGGCGACGCCGGAGCAGTTTGGCAACGGCCATGCCGAGGTGACGGTGCCGACCTTCTTCGTGGCAAGGGCAACGTCCTGAATGCAAAACGGGCAGGCTTCCCGCCTGCCCGCTGCCTCAGCCCTGTCTTACCAGAGCGGGGTCAGTGCCGGCGGGTTGGCTGTTTCGCCCCACCACTTCTTGTAGTTCGTCTCATAAGCGCCGCTCTGGATATAGTCGGAGACGAACATGTCGATCCAGCGGACGAAGCCCTCGTCGCCCTTAGCGACAGCGATGCCGATCGGGTCGTTGGAGTGCAGGCCCGGTAGCGTCACCAGGTTCTCGTTCTTGGTGGCGAGATAGTCGAGCAGCGAGGAGTCCTCGATGGCCGCGTCGACCCGCTTCTGCTGCAGCAGCAGCACGCCTTCAGGCGAGAAGTTGTCGGTATAAACGAGCTCGGCCTCAGGTGCTGCCTTCTTGATGAAGGTCTCGCCGGTCGAGCCGCGGCCGACGACGATCTTCTTACCGGCGAGGCCTTCCAGCGAGGTGATGCCGGCGTCCTTCTGGACGATGATGCGCAGGCCGGCGCGGTTGTAAGGGATCGAGAAATCCACCGATTTGGCGCGCTCGAGCGTCGCCGAGGTGTTGGCAACCGCGATGTCGATCTGGCCCGACACCAGCATCGAGATGCGGGCGTCGCCCGACACGTCCACGAATTCGACCGGCACGCCGAGCTTCTCGGCGAGCTGGGTGGCAACGTCGACGTCATAGCCGACCGGGTTGTTCTGGGCGTCGCGGAAGCCGATCGGCTCGCCGCCAAGCGACACGCCGATGCGCACGGTGCCGCGCTCGCGGATCTCGTCGATCTTGCCGGCCTGGGCAGCACCGGTGGCCGCAAGGCCCACGGCCAGGGCCATGCCGGCGAGTTTCGTGATCAGGTTCTTCATATTCCCTCTCCCTCGGGTTGTTAGGATATGAACGGTTCGGCGAAGCGATGTTCCGGTTCGGGCAAATCGGTGTCCCAGAACCAGTATTTGATCTGCTCTTCGCAATTCAGGCTGACAACCTTGTGGTTGCCCTTGGCGTCGAGCGCGTGGATGACGACGCCGGCCAAGAAGCCGTCCTTCAGCTCGCGCAGCTCGTCGATGGCAAGGGCTATGGCCTGCTCCAGCGAATGACCGAGGCGCATGGCGAGCACGATGGTGCGCGCGGTGCCGCAGCGCATGGTCATCTCGCCGGTATGGGTGCAAGCGGCGGCGCCGAAACGGCTGTCGGCGTAGAAGCCGGCGCCTGGGATCGGCGAGTCGCCGAGACGGCCGGGATATTTCCACGCCCAGCCCGACGTCGAGGTCACGACATTGAGCCCGCCAAGGCTGTCCTTGGACAGGAATACTGTGGTGTCGCGTACCCGTTCGGGGTCGGTGATGGTGCGGCTGAGCGGCGCGAGCGCGATGTCGGGGAACTTCGCCAGCTCCTCCGGCGACAGTTCCTTTTCGAGCCGCTGCCACCAGACACGCTTGCTGTCTTCGTAGAGCGTTTCGTCGACGCCGAAGCCGATCTCGGTGGCGAAGCGGCGGGCGCCGTCGCCGGTCAGCATGACGTGCGGCAGCCTCTTCATCACCTCATGGGCGAGCGCTGCCACCGGGATGGTATCGGGCACCGCACCGACCGAGCCCACTTCGCGCGTCGTGCCGTCCATGACGCCGGCGTCGAACTCCATGCGGCCGAGCATGTTCGGCCAGCCGCCGAAGCCGACCGAACGGACCTTGACCTCGCGCTCGACCTCGCTGATGCCGGCAACCATGGCATCGATGCCGTGGCGGCCAGCCTTCAGAAGTTCGACGCTCTTGGAGAAGCCGGGCCAGGCCTCGGAATTGGCAAGCAGGATCATTTCAGTCTTTACGCATCTTGGAGAGGAACTGGGCCACGCGCGGCAGGGCCATGCCCGTGGCGGAGAAGAAATCTTCGGTCGGCAGGTCGGCGATGAGCTGGCCCTTGTCGAGGAAAGCAATGCGCGACGAAATGGAGCGCGCAAACTCGATCTCGTGGGTGACGAAGACCATCGTCGTGCCGCCCTTGGCGAGATTGGCCAGGATCGACAGCACCTCCGACGTCATCTCGGGGTCGAGCGCGCTGGTGACCTCGTCGAGCAGAAGATAGCTCGGCTTCATCGCCAGCGCCCGGCAGATGCCGACGCGCTGACGCTGGCCGCCTGACAGTTGGGAAGGATAGGCGTCGGCACGCTCGGAAAGCCCGACTGAATTCAACAGCTCGCGCGCCTCTGCCTCGGCCTGCTTGCGCGGCACCTTCAGCACCTCGACCGGGGCAAGTGCCACGTTCTGCACTGCAGTCATGTGCGGATAAAGATTGAACAGCTGGAACACGGTACCCGAACGCTTGCGCGCCTCGGCAAGCTCGCGCGGCTTGGAGACGTCAAAATTGTCGACAGTGATCTTGCCGGCGTCGATCTTCTCCAGGCCGTTGATGCAGCGGATCAGCGTCGACTTGCCCGAGCCGGACGAGCCGAGCACCGAGACGACCTCGCCTTGGCGGATCTCGAGGTCGATGCCGTTGAGGACAGTGGCGGCGCCGAAGGATTTGCGCAGGCCGGTGATGCTGATCATTTACAGACCCTTCCAGGCGGTATGGGCGCGAAGCCGCTTCTCGAAGCGCGCGCCGGCATAGGTCACCAGCTTGGCGGTGAGGTAATAGACCAGGCCTACGGCGGTCCAGACGATGAACGGCTTCAGCGTGCGCAGGTTGAGAATGTTGCCGACCTTGGTCAGATCCATCACGCCGATGACCGAGATCAGCGAGGTGACTTGCAACTGGTTGACCAGAAGGCCGGTCAGCGGCCCGATGGCGAAGGCTGTCGCCTGCGGCGCGATCACCCGGCGCAGGATCTGCCAACGCGTCAGGCCGAAGACCCGCGCGGCCTCGATCTGGTCGCGACCGACCGACTCGATGGCCGAAACGGCGATGACGTAGATGAAGGCGGCACTGTTGCCCGAGAGCGTGATGACGGCGGCTTCAGTCGGCGTGACGTTGATCTTGAGGAACGCCGGCAGGCCAAAGAACACCAGGAACAGTTGCACCAGGACAGGCGAATTCTTGAGCAGTTCGGCGACGAAGGTGACGAGTTGCATCAGCACCGGCACGCGGTAGAAGCGGACCACCGCCCATGCGGTGCCGATGACGAGGCCGATCAGCGTGGTCGAGACGAACAAGGCCAGCGAAACGCCAAGACCCTGCAGCAGCAGAATGATGTCGAACGGCGTGAAATCCCCGTAGCGCATCAGACGGCTCCCTCTTCCTGGTGACGGTTGAGGTAGCGGTGCAGCATGCCGATCAGGATCGAAACGGCATAGGTCAGCGCGGCGTAGGCGACGAGCAGGACAAAATAGACCTCGAACGGACGGAAGGTGTTCGATGCGACGATCTTGGCGGAGCCGGTCAGTTCGTTGAGCGTGATCGTCGACAGGATCGACGAGGTCAGGATCAGGTTGATGAAGACCGAGCCCAAAGGTCTCACCGAGGCGCGCAGGGCAATCGGCAGAATGATCTTGCGGAAGATTGTGATCTTCCTCAGACCGCTGACCTGCGCTGCCTCGATGACGCCCGGGTCGATTGCCAGGATGCCCGAGCGAATGACGTCAGAGGTGAAGGCGCCGCCGGCGATCGACAGCGCGACGACGCCGGTGGTGAAGGCGTCGATGTAGATGCCGATCTCGGGCAGGCCGAAATAGAAGAAGAACAGCTGCACGATGAACGGGATGTTGCGGAAAATGTCGATATAGACCGCAGCCACCCGGTTGAGCAGCGGCGACGCCGAGGTGCGCATCGCGCCAACGACAAGACCCAGCGCCAGCGAGCCGACGACGGCAAGCGTGCAGGCCTGCAACGTCAGCCACGCCCCTTCCAACAGGAAGGGGATATGCTTGGCAAGGATCGACAGGTCGAACTTCAAGCGGCACGTTCCCAAAAGTGAAACCGGTTTCATTCTGCAAAACGGCCGAAGCGATGTCAACGCCTCGACAGGCTGAGTTGCAGTTTTTTCATCGGGGAACGTCCCGCCAAGAGCCTCGGTTCGCCGCCCCTGCGACCGGCCGGTGGGACAATGTCTCAACTCTTATGTGTTCGGTTTACAATTTGTTAGGGGCGCTGCCTCGTTTGCGACCAATCGTCATTTTAGCAACCGCTCATTAACCGACACACGTCATCCTTTTTCTACGCATCGGGGACTACCACTGTGAAAAGTATCGTCGCGCTGATCGCGCTATCGGCGTCGTTTGCCTGTACGCTTGCTGCCCAGGCCGGAACGACCATGGAGACCAAGGGTAAGGCTTTTGCGCCGCCCGCATTCGCCTCGTTCTGCGGCCGTGAGCCGGGCCTGTGCAGCACATCCGGCGGCAGCAAGGTTGTTGCCTTGCACGCCGACCTCAAGTCCGAGCTCAAGCAGATCAACCGCGCCGTCAATTCGCGCATCAAGGAACGCAACGATATCGGCGATGACTGGCGCGTGCCGGTTTCATCAGGCGATTGCGAGGATTTCGCGATCCTGAAGAAGCGCGAATTGCTGAAGCGCGGCTGGCCCGGTTCGGCGTTGCTTTTGACGGTGGCGCGCTACCGCGGCCAGGGCCACACGGTGCTGACGGTGCGCACCAACGAGGGCGACCTGATCCTGGACAACCTGACCAGTTCGGTCCGCGACTGGTCCAGCACGCCCTACAATTATTTCGCGCGCCAGGCTCAGGGCAACGGCCGAAGCTGGGAACGCATCGGCGGCGCCAAGCCGGTCACCTCAACCGCCGTGGGCGGCTGACCCAACCGAACCTCTCCGCTCTAGCAGGATGGTCGGCTCACCGTGATAGGTGGTCCGGCCGGTCTCGCGGTAGCCGTTCTTCTCGGCGACCCGCAACGACGCACCGTTTGCCGGATCGATGATGCAGACGGTAGGGCCGGCAAAGCGGCTGTCGGCCCAGCGCACGAAGGCCGCGACCGTCTCGCTGGCGATGCCCTTGCCGTGCATGTCAGCGACAAAACCCCAGCCGGCCTCAGGGATACCTTCTATCGAAGGCGTGATGTCACGCTTGAGATCGTGGAAACCCGCTTCGCCGATGAAGCGGCCCGTCGCCTTTTCCTCGATCGCCCAGAAACCGTAGCCAATCAGCGACCATGAACCGGCATGACGGAGGAAACGCTGCCAGCTTTCCTCGCGTGTGCGCGGCTTGGCGATGAAGCGCGTGACGACCGGATCGGCCCACATCCCGGCATAGGCATCGAAGTCTTCAAGCCGATGCGGCCGCAGCACCGTTCGCTCGGTCTCGATGACGGGAATGTCGGCAAGGGAAAAGGCGGCCATCGTCGATCTCCATGGACAATGGCAGCGGGTCTAGCACAGATGGCCGGCAGAACAGCAGGCCAGAACCCAGTGACGCTGTCCGCCAGTGGCCAACCTGTCCTAGTCCGAGAAATGGAACGGCCCGGGCTTCCTCGTGGGGTCTTATCCGAAACCGTCCCTGCTTTCAGAACCATGCTCTAACCGTGCCAGGCCATCCGCATATAGACGTCGCCACGATCGAGCTCATCCAGCATCTGGTCGAGCCGCTTGCGGCGGGTCGTCGCCAGCTTGGCGCGATCGATCCAGCCAAGATAATCATTGCGCTGGTAGTCTGGCCGCCCCTCATAGGCGCCGACCAAGCCACGCGAGACGAGCTCGTTGCGGATCCAGTCGGGCATCGGATTGATCTGTCGTGTCAGCGCCATGGTTGAAACGTGTATTTCCTCAGTCTCTTCGTCAATTCGACAAGTGACAGACAGCTGACATTTGCTGACATCTGCCTCGTCATATGCTTGCCCTACGTCCGTTGCTAAGGTGCCGCGGTCGAGTCGCATCACGAGGCACTGATGACTGACCTTATCCTGACCATCATTCACCACCTCCTGGCATTCTCCCTTGCGGGCGTGCTCGCTGCCGAGGTGATACTGGTTCGCCCCGGGCTCGGCCGGCGCAATCTCGCACTGCTCGGACGCATCGACGCGGTCTATGGTGGACTTGCAGCACTGCTGGTGCTCATCGGCGCGTCGCGTGTCTATTTCGGACTGAAGGGCTGGGAGTTCTATATCTACAACCCGACCTTCTGGGCCAAGATGGTGGCGTTCGCGGCCGTAGGCCTGCTGTCGATCGCACCCACGATCCGTATCGCGCGCTGGCGTGGCGCCGGCGGTGGCGAGGCTTATGTCGTCCCGAATGCCGAGATTGCCAGGGTGCGCAACTTCCTCAAGGCCGAGATCGCCGTGTTCGCGCTGATCCCGATATTTGCGGCGGCGATGGCGCGCGGCTACTGAGCCGCCACTTCGGCTTCGGCGACCTCGATCGGGTCGATGTCGTCGAGAGGCACCAGCGGCGCCGGTTCGCTGGTCGACTTGTCAGGCGACTTGCAGATATCGGCGATGACGCAACGCCAGCAGTCGGGCTTGCGTGCCTTGCAGACATAACGGCCATGCAGGATCAGCCAGTGATGGGCATGGCGCATGAACTCGTCAGGGATGATCCTGACCAGCGTATCTTCGACCTGCTCGGGCGTCTTGCCAGGTGCCAGACCGATGCGGTTGCCGATGCGCAATATGTGGGTGTCGACGGCCATGGTGTGTTGGCCGAAGGCCATGTTGAGCACGACATTGGCGGTCTTGCGGCCAACGCCGGGCAGCTCGACGAGCTGGTCGCGGTCGTCGGGCACCGCACCACCATGATCACGGATCAGCACCTCGGACAGGGCGATCACGTTCTTGGCCTTGTTGCGCCACAGACCGATGGTGCGGATGTGCTGGCCCACGATTTCCTCCCCCAGTGCCAGCATCTTCTCGGGCGTGTCTGCGATGGCAAACAGCGCGCGCGTCGCCTTGTTGACGCCGGCGTCGGTCGCCTGCGCCGACAGCACCACCGCAACCAAAAGCGTGAACGCGTTGACGTGTTCGAGCTCGCCCTTCGGCTCCGGCCGCTGGACCGAAAAGCGGCGGAAGATCTCGTGCACTTCGGCCGCCGAATAGAGTGAACGGCGGCGCGTGGCGCGCGGTTTGGCTGCGGCACCGGACGTGCGGCCTTTCGGCAGGGCCTTGGCCTTATCTTTGGGCTTGGGGTTTTTCATCGCCCCTCTATAATTGTCAGGCATGAGCGAGACAAACGCCACTTTTGCAGCCGACGAGCCATTCTTCAAAGCGTTGCTTCTGCCGCACCGCTCGCTCGGGCACACCGGATTCATGATCTTGATGGGTTCGCTGACCTTTGGCTGCATGGTCACCGGCGCCATATTTCTCAGCCACGGTGCCTGGCCGATCTTCGGCTTCCTCGGCCTCGACGTCGTAGCCCTTTATGTCGCCTTCCGGCTCAATTATCGCGCCGCGCGCGCCCGAGAGGAGGTCAGCGTCTCCCGCACCAGCCTCGACATCCTCAAGACCGCCCCGTCGGGCAAGTCGGAGCAATACCATTTCAATCCGTTCTGGACGCGATTCGCAGTTTCCCGTCATGACGAGATCGGCATCACCGGCATGGCGGTCGAGACGCGTGACAACAGCGTAGCGATCGGAAGTTTCCTCAACCCCGATGACCGCGAGAGCTTTGCCACGGCTTTTTCGCGGGCTCTTGCAACCGCAAGGAGCAGATGAGCAGGAATCGGGTGGGAAATACCCACAGCCAACGCGACATTGGCGTCCAAGGAGATCAAGCCATGAACGCCCAGACGCAAATGAAACCTGTCGCCACGCTGCAGCACGACATCACGCCGACCGGTTCGGAGTATGAGACTGTGCGCCGGGTGATCGAAAAGATCAGCCTCGACTACCGCGACCAGCCGTCGCTCGAGACGCTGGCCGCCGAGGTCGGCGAGACACCGACAAGCTTGCAGAAGCTGTTCAGCCGTTGGGCCGGCCTGTCGCCGAAAGCCTTCCTGCAGGCGGTGACGCTCGACCACGCCCGCAAGCTGCTCGACGACGGCCTGCCGCTGCTCGAAACCTCATTCGAGGTCGGCATGTCGGGGCCGGGCCGCCTGCACGACCTGTTCGTCACCCATGAGGCGATGTCGCCGGGTGACTACAAGACACGCGGCGCCGGGCACACCATCCGCTACGGCTTTCACATCTCGCCCTTCGGCGTGGCGCTTGTCATGGTCACCGACCGCGGCCTCGCCGGCCTGTCCTTCAACGACGCCGGCGAAGAGCGCGCCGCCTTCGCCGACATGTCCGGCCGCTGGCCGAACGCCACCTATGTCGAGGACATGAGTGCAACGGCCCCTTATGCCGCACACATCTTCGACCCGACGCGCTGGCGCCAGGATCAGCCCTTGCGCGTGGTCATGATCGGCTCCGACTTCCAGGTGCGGGTGTGGGAGGCGCTGCTCAAGATCCCGATGGGTCGGGCCTGCAGCTATTCTGCGATCGCCTCGGAAGTCGGCTCGCCCAAGGCAAGCCGGGCGGTTGGCGCTGCCGTCGGAGCCAACCCGCTGTCGTTCGTCGTGCCTTGCCACCGGGCGCTTGGAAAGTCGGGCGCGCTGACCGGCTACCACTGGGGTCTGACACGCAAGCGGGCTATTCTGGGCTGGGAGGCGGGGCAACTGACCGCTGCGGACGCGAAAACAGCCGTGGCCCGAACAGGTTGATGCACAGTCCGGCGATGACAAGACTGGAAGCCACCAGCTTCCAGTCTTGTAGTGGCTCGCCCAGCAGCACCGCCGAACCGAGGAAACCGAACACCGGCACCAGCAAGGTGAAGGGCGCAACGGTCGAAACCGGATAGCGCGCCAGGAGCCCGCTCCAGGCCGCAAAGCCGAACAGCGTGGAGAGATAGACGATATAGGCGATCGAGCCGACCGACGCCCAGTCGAGCCCGGTGAAGCTGCTGACGAAATGCTCGGGGTCGAGGACCAATGCCACGACCAGCAGCGGCGGCAAGGCGAAGAGGCTGCCCCAGACGACGAGGCCGAGCACGTTGGGTGCCGTGGCGGCACGCTGCGAAATCTGCTTGGAAACGACGTTGCCGCCGCCCCAGGCAGCAGCCGCTGCGATCAGCAGCAACAATCCGACCATGGTCACGTCACCACCGACATGCAGCCCAACCAGCCCGACGCCGCCAAACGCCAGCGCAGCGCCGGCCAACTGCCAGGGTGTCGGCCGCTCGCCGAGCAGGATCATCGACAGGCCGATGGTGAAGAACACCTGCAACTGCAGGATCAGCGACGACAGCCCCGCACTCATGCCGATCTTCATCCCCGTGAACAGCAAGCCGAACTGCAACGCAAAAATCAGCAGGCCATAGGTAGCGATCATCGACAGCGGCACGTTCGGGCGCTTGATGAAGAAGACCCACGGGAAGGCAGCCAGGAAGAAGCGGGCGACGCCGAGGGCCAGTGGCGACACCTGCTTGAGGCCGATTTTGATGATGGCGAAGTTGACGCCCCAGATCAGAACAATGCTCAGGGCGAGCAGCAGATGGCGCGGGCGCATGCTTCAATTTTCCTGACGCTATCGATCAAATATTTGAATTTATTGACTTTTTATCCTATACGATGATGACCCGGAGGGAAAGACCTGCCCATTGCGACGGCTTCGGGTTTCATCTCTGATCACGGTCGATCGCACTCGTTGGCGAGAAGTGCGTTGAGGCGGCTGATGGACTATTGGTTGGTGGAGCGGCATGATCCGCAGATTCGGAAGGAACGCCCATGCCTGCAAAATTTGAAAACACGACCAACACACCGAACCTGATCAACGTGCATATCAACGCGTTGGAGCCGGGGAACCTTATTGTTCGTCTTGAGTATGTGACCTCCCAGGAGCATATCGAGCGGGTTCGTCGTGGAGAGGCCACGGCTGAGAGTGTGGAACTTCTGATAAAGCCGCACCAGGCACGGAAAATCGCAGAAGGCCTCGTCCGCCAGGCGGACCTGATCGAAGCGTCAAAGCAACCCAGTGGCGGCTCCAAGCAGTAGCACCAATCTGCAAATGATGACGGCCCGCCTCCGGCGGTGACGAAATCGTGTTCTCGTCTTGGCTCCTTGAAGGTATCGAGTTCCAGGCGACGCTTTTCAAGCTCAATCTAATCAGCTGGTTCGCCAATCTTCATTGGTTGGTTGAGCTTGGCTAACTCGCGCCCGCTGCTGTTGGGTCAACTGCGGGCCTGACGCCGCATAAGCTCGTATGCTTGTGCTGCGCGCCATGGCGAGATTATATCAGCCATCGATCATATTGTTTGAAAGAGACTGCGGCAAAGTCTCGCCATGCTTAGTCGATGAGCATATTCTTGCTGCTGTGGACCATACTCACCTCACGGCTGGTTCAATCGTAACGCACAGATACTTGACGGGATGGCCGCTCAATTCGAGCAAATAATTTGCTGCGACAAAACAATTTATAAAATATACTTTAATTCAACACAGCAAACGAGATTGACGCCGTGTCGAAAATCTCGAATTCATGCAGAATAAATTATATGCATACAAACGAACTTTTGGTCAGAGTTTGGCGTTAATATCAAATTAACCATACTGGATCACCGTCGCCTCCAGGACAGATGCATTTTTTTGCGGTCCCGGAGAGCAGAATGAAATACTGCATTCTCACTGCAGGTCTTGCCGTAGCGGCTTGCTCTATTGCCCAGCCGGCGCTCGCGGCCACCGGCAACGTCACCTTCAACGGCACTGTCGCGGCAATCTGCACGCTGGTCGTCACCAACGGCAGCGGCACGATGACGGTGAGCCCAGACCTGCAATCGTTGAGCTCGCACAATGCCGGCGGCGTGGCCGGCACTATCACGGCCACCACAACGGGCAATGTCGCGATCAGCATTGGCGCGCCAACTGCAATCACCGTGCCGCCGGCCGATGTCACCCCGATCACCTGGGCGCCGACCTATTCGGTGGCAGGTGCCCATACGGTTGCGGAAACAGGGGCCTCCTCCAACCTGTCGACGCCCGGCGTCGACACCGTCACCGTCCACCTCACCGGCACCAAGACCGGCTCCGACATCTTCGCCGCCGGCAACTATTCGGCCACCGTCACGGTCACATGCCAGTAACGCCTGCGCAGACAGGAAAGACAGGGAGAGCTTGATGTTACGCAGTCTGGCAATTCCATTTCTCGGAATGGGTCTGGCGGCCAGCCCCGCGTCCGCACAGTCTATGTCGCCGATGCGCGGCGAAGTGACGAGTTTCACCGATGCCTTCGCTGTGCGGGTGTTTCCATCCAACCCCTACAACAAGAAGATCCGGATCGATGTCCGGGTCTACGACCAGAACTTCCAGCCGGTCGACGCCAAGATAGCGCCCGACAGTTTCATGCTGGGGGCAGAGGCGTCACGACCGGTCCTCGTGGTCGTGCCGTTCGACGGCAACAATGAGCGTAAAGTGCGTATATGTACGGAAAGCGTGCCATTTCCAAATGAACAGACGCAGATCAAGGCTCAAATATGCGGAAAATTCCTCGGACAGCGGCGTTTCTGACGCTCACGAGCCTCGCCGCATTGACGCCTTGCGCGTCCTGGGCAGAGGACGTCTACAATCTCAACCAGAACCAGAGCGGCTTCTCCTTGCCGGGCGTGACATTGCCGCAAGGCCAGGACGAGGTGCGCGCCGCGGATGGCACGACCTGCCGTTCGGCCGTATCGGGCAGCGGCGCCTATCTCGATGTCGGCGTGATCCAGGGCAACAACCGCGAGAACAACGACATCGCCACTTATGGCCGCGTCGTCATCCCGATCGGGCGCACGCCGAAACGGCTCGACTGCTCCAAACTTTATGAGCTCGAAGTGGCGCGGCTGCAGATGGAGCTGAAGCTGCTCAAGATGGGGCTGGGTGCACCCGGCGGAGGCGATGTCACCGGCTCGGTGCAGCATTCCAAGGCGGGCTGGGCAGACAGCGGCTGGACCGATGGCAAGACGCCGCCACCAAAACAGACGGGGCAGTGAACATGCGCGCCGGCGCTTCTGTCCTGGGGATCTTGAGCCTCTGGCTCACCGCTGCGCCTGCGCAGGCGGCGATCATCGGCACCTGCACCATCAACGTCCAGACAACGGGCACGCTGTCGCCCAATCCGACGATCAATGTCTTCGGCTCCAGCCAGGCCGGGGGCTCGGCCGCCTCGGTGACAGTGACAACCAGCTCGCTATTGTGCTCGATCCTGAACCTGCTCGACTGCTATGGCCTGTCGGCACCCGCCCCGGTCAACTTCCTCTCGGCGCCAAGCGGCGGCGATGCCAACGTGACCTTCGCCTCCACCTACACGGTGGATAGTGTGACTTATGGCGGCAGCACGATCACGCGGGTGTCAAACGGAACCAGGATCATCCCGGTGAACCTGACAGCCACCAAGTCGACCGGCATATTCCCGGCCGGCACCTACCAGGCCCAGGTCGTCTTCCGCTGCGAATGACCAGGCACCATCTGGCAAGCGACCGCGACACAATGTAGTTTCCGGCTGACTTTTCAGGAGACTGCCGTGATCACCGTTGTCGGATCCATCAACCTCGACCTCATCGCAACCGTCGGCCGCCTGCCCGGCCCGGGCGAGACCGTACCCGGCGGCGACTTCAAGTCGGCGCCCGGTGGCAAGGGCGCCAACCAGGCGCTTGCCGCCGCACGCGCGGGCGCTGAGGTGCGCATGGTCGGCGCGGTCGGCAAGGATGCCTTCGCCGGCGAGGCCGTCGCCTTCCTCAAAAGCGGCGGCGTCGACCTTTCCGGCGTGGCCGAGATCCAGGCCGCCACAGGCATCGCATTGATCCTTGTCGGCGGTGACGGCGAGAACATGATCGCGGTGGTGCCGGGGGCCAACGGTTCGGTGGTGCCGGGCGATCTCGCCAAGGCACAGTTCAAGAAGGGCGACATCGTGCTCCTGCAGCACGAGATCCCGCTTGCGACCGTCGACGCGGCGCTTGAGGCGGCACGCAGTGCCGGCGCCGTGACCATACTGAACACCGCCCCCTTCCGCGCCGAGGCGGCAAGCTTCGTCGGCAAGGCCGACTATGTCATAGCCAATGAAACCGAATTCGACCTCTACGCCGAGGCGCTTTCGCTGCCCGCGGGCGAACGGCCGGAGCGGATGGGCGAATTCGCCCGGAGCACCGGCGCCACTGTCATCGTCACGCTCGGCGGGGATGGTGTCCTGGCGGCAAGAGGCGACGAGCTCATCCATGTCGAGGCGCTAAAGATTACCCCTGTCGACACCGTCGGTGCCGGCGACACCTTCTGCGGTTATCTCGCTGCCGGCCTGTCCGCGGGACTCGACCTCAAGGACGCGCTCCGCCGCGCCGCCGCCGCCGGATCGCTCGCTTGCCTGAAGCCAGGCGCCCAGCCGGCGATCCCGCTGGCCGCCGAGGTGGACACAGCACTCATGGGTTGAGTTCCGCCCACTAGACACGCAAAAACTTCGCGTGCTTAGTGTCGGTCGACCGCCGGAGGAATGGAACATGTCGCTTGAACTCTACGCCGCCTATGTCGTCGCCTGCATCGTCATCGTGCTGATACCGGGGCCGACGGTCACGCTGATCATCGCGTCCAGCATCAGGCATGGCACGCGCGCCGGCCTCGCCAACGCCGCCGGCACGCAGATCGGCGTCGCCATGATGATCGCCATCGTCGGCATCGGCCTCAACCAGATGATCGAGGCGATGGGGCACTGGTTCGAATGGGTCCGGCTTTTGGGCGCCGCCTATCTGATCTGGCTCGGCATTCAGATGTTCCGCTCGGGAGGCGAGCTCGCCGCCGACGGCACGCCCAGGCGGCCGCGCGGCGGCTTTTTCCTGCAGGGCTTCCTGGTTGCGATCAGCAACCCCAAGACGTTGATCTTCTTCGGCGCCTTCATCCCGCAGTTCATCGACCCGAGCGCCAACTACGCCCAACAGATCGTCATCATGGGCGTCACAGCGATGGTCTTCGCGGCGATGTCGGATTCGGCCTACGCGATTGCCGCAGGCCGCGCCGGCAAGTTCCTGTCGGCCAAACGCCTCAAGCTGATGACCCGCATCTCGGGCACGTTCCTTGTCGGCGGCGGCGTCTGGCTGGCGTTTTCGCGGACGCGGTAGATCTTTCGCCAGATCGGCAATGCAAAAGGGGCGGCCATGTACCGCCCCTTCTTCCTCCAAACATTGGCGGCTTCACAGCCGGCCAAGGCGCTCGACGAGCAGCGCGAAGAAGCCGTCATGGTCGATGTCGCGCATCACCATGGCGTTCTTCGGACGCTTGGTGACGCCCCACCAGTCGATGACGGTCATGCCCATGGTCAGCTCCGAGGAGGTTTCCACTGTCACATTGCAGTGGCGGCCCTGGAACAGCTCCGGCTTGAGAAGGTAAGCAATGACGCACGGATCATGCAGCGGGCCGCCGTCGGTGCCGTATTTGCCTTCGTCATAGCGTTCGAAGAATTCAAGCATCTGCGCCGTGGCAAGGCCGACCTTGGTGCCGAGTTTGCGGAAGGCGTCGATGCGCTTGGTCGTGGTCAGCGCCTTGTGGGTGACGTCGAGCGGCATCATGACGATCGGCACGCCCGAGCGGAACACCACGTCGGCCGCATGCGGATCGACATAGATGTTGAACTCGGCGGCAGGGGTGACGTTGCCGCCTTCGAAGAAGCCGCCGCCCATCAAGACGATCTCCTTGATACGTGGGGCGATCCTGGGTTCGCGGATGAGGGCGAGCGCGACGTTGGTGAGCGGGCCGAGCGGACACAAAGTGATGGTGCCGGCTTCCTCGCGCATCAGCGTCTCGACGAGGTAGTCGACGGCATGCTGTTCCTGCAGCTTCATTGTGAGTTCGGGCAGATCGGGGCCGTTCAGGCCGGTCTTGCCGTGCACTTCCTCGGCGGTGACCAGTTCGCGGATCAGCGGCCTGATGGCGCCGGAATAGACCTTGATGTCGGGACGGCCTGCCAGCTCGCAGATCTTGCGGGCATTGTTTTCGGTCAGCTTGAGCGGCACGTTGCCGGCAACAGCGGTAATTCCCAGAATGTCGAGCTCGGAGCTCCCCAGCGCCAGCAGAATGGCGACGGCATCGTCCTGACCGGGGTCAGTGTCGATGATTATCTTGCGCGGTACGGGCATTTTCTTTCCTTGTTGGGCAGTTTTTTGCAGTCTTGAAGTTGCCGACGGCGCGGACCATATCAACAACAGACGGGAAAATGCCATCCGGGTTTTTCCGCATTATGTCGCTCTCGGAGGACAAGCTGTAACATGAGCCGTATGACGCCCTTCTCAAGCCCGCTTCTCCTGGGCTTCGACACGATGGAAAAGACGCTGGAGCGCCTTGCCAAGTCGGGCGACAGCTACCCGCCCTACAACATCGAACGCATCAGGGATGCCGATGAACGGAGCGAGAGGCTGCGGATCACGCTTGCGGTCGCCGGTTTCGCCGAAAACGATCTCGAAGTCACCGTCGAGGAGAATCAGCTCATCGTGCGCGGTCGACAGAGCGACGACAAGGAGCGCGAGTTCCTGCATCGCGGTATCGCCTCACGACAGTTCCAACGCTGCTTCGTGCTGGCCGACGGGATGCGGGTGATTGCGGCCGATCTGAAGAACGGTCTGCTCTCGGTCGATCTCGACCGGCCGGAAGCCGAGCGACTGGTACGGAAAATAAACATATCGGTAGCAGACTAAGCACTGCCGATGGCTCTCATGCGGGATGGCCAATACGGCATCCTGGCTAGAAGGAGGCTACAATGCCCAATACTGCCCAGAGACACACGATGACCACGGGCGAGCTCGCCCATCTCGGCGAAGGCTCCGTCGCCTATCTCAGGAAGGTATCCAGCGACGATCTGCGCGGCCGTTTCCCAGGCCTGACCGAGATCGATCCCGGCCTCGAGTTGTGGGCGCTGTTTGCCGCGACCGGCGAACCGATCCTGTTGTCCGATGCCCGTGACCGCGCGCTTGCGGGTGCGATGGAAAACGACCTGACGACCGTAGCCATCCACTAACCTGTAGCCCGCGCTTTCGGCCGGCGACAGGATGGCGAAACGGCAAAGGGCCGCAAAATGCGGCCCTTCCCAAACTTTTCCGAAACATCGAAATCAGGCGGCGTGCGAAGCCGGCGTTTCCGACAGCAGCGCGTGGATCGCCGCCGCATCACGCGTGCCGCGAATCTTGGCGACCGTATCGGCGTCGCGCAGCACGCGTGCAATGCGCGACAGCGCCTTGAGATGGTCGGCTCCCGCCCCTTCGGGGGCCAGCAGCAGGAAGACCAGATCGACCGGCTGGTCGTCCAGCGCCTCGAAATCGACGGGCGTTTCCAGACGCGCAAAAACGCCGGTGATGCGCTTTACGCCTGCGAGCTTTCCATGCGGGATGGCGATGCCATTGCCGACACCCGTCGAGCCAAGACGCTCGCGCTGAAGGATGGTGTCGAACACCTCCCGCTCGGGGATACCGGAAATCGATGCGGCCCTTTCGGCGAGAAGTTGCAGAAGCTGCTTCTTCGAATTCGCCTTCAAGGCCGGCATGATTGCCGGAGCCTCGATCAGATCACTCAGATCCATGCTGAAATTCCCTTGCTGTGCTCACCGCCGCATTGCCCCAAAACCCCACATGCGGTGGCGGCTACTATCCCTGGGCGACCTTTGCGGTCGAGGGATCTATCCAGCCGATGTTTCCATCAGACCGGCGGTAGACGATGTTGAGGTGCTCATTGCCGGCATTGCGGAAGACCACAACAGGGCTATCCTTGGTGTCGAGTTCGATGACGGCCGATGCAACCGACATCGTCTTCAGAACCATCGTCGACTCGGCAACGATGGCGGGCGCGAAATCTTCGGGCACATCCTCGTCGTCATCGACGAGCGCTGCGACCACCGAATAGGCGACATCGGTCAATTCACCGTTGCCGGCGCCCAGATTGTGCGACTTCAGCCGGCGCTTGTAACGCCTCAGGCGAGTCTCGAGCTTGTCGGCCGCCGCGTCGAACGCGGCAGTCGGTTCCTGTGCGTCACCGGTCGCTTGCAACGACATGCCCGAATCGAGCCGTACCACACAATCGGCGGTGTAGCGCGAGCCGGCCTTCACGACGTTGACGTGCCCGGAGAAGCCGCGATCGAAATACTTGCCGATCGCTTCGCCGATACGTCCCTCAATGCGCGTACGAAACGCATCGCCGACGTCCATGTGTTTTCCTGATATGCGCAGGCTCATCTGAAAACTGACCTTTTCTGTTCAGACTTCAAACCGGTCCGAGTTTATACCCGTGGCAGATGCAAACAAGCGTTGGCTCGCCTGTCACACCAATTTTAAGTCCGAACTTGTCGGCTGATCTTGGGCCACCCGCCGGCAGCCGCAGGCTCGTGTCACAAGCCATCCTGTGCCGCATCTTTCCTTGGTGGGCTGAGCCCTCTTCATGCGGGCGGGCTTCTAGACACTTCATTAAGGATTGTCAATCAAGCGCGGGAGAGGCCTGAATTCCGCGCCTTTCGGCCTAGCCGGCGGCACCTGCCAGCGCGCGTTTTTCACGCCTGCGCTGCACCGACGAGGCGATGTTCATGCCTTCCCGGTACTTGGCGACCGTACGGCGGGCGATGTCGACGCCACTTTTCCTGAGGATATCCACAATGGCATCGTCGGACAGCACGTCGGAGGCCTGCTCTTCCTCGATCATCTGGCGAATACGGTCGCGTACCGCCTCCGACGAATGCGCGTCGCCACCTTCCGCCGAGGCGATCGAGGCGGTGAAGAAGTAGCGCAGTTCGAACACGCCACGCGTCGTCAGCATGTACTTGTTGGCTGTGACTCGGCTGACGGTCGATTCGTGCATGCCGATGGCATCGGCCACGGTGCGCAGGTTGAGCGGCCTGAGATGGCGCACGCCGTGGACCAGGAAGGCATCCTGCTGGCGCACGATCTCCGAGGCGACCTTGAGAATGGTCTTGGCGCGCTGGTCGAGGCTACGGGTCAGCCAGTTGGCGTTCTGCAAGCACTCGCTGAGGAAGTTGCGTTCAGCCGCGTCCTTGGTGCGACCGGTGACCTGGGCGAAATACACCTGGTCGACCAGCACGCGTGGCAGGGTGTCAGGATTGAGCTCCACCGCCCAGCTGCCGTCGGCGGCCTGGCGCACCTCGACATCGGGCACGATGGTATCGGCTGAGCCGCCGACAAAGGCTCCGCCGGGCCTGGGATCGAGTGCGCGGATCTCAGCCAGCATGGCGAGCAGATCCTCCTCGTCGACGCCGCAGATGCGCTTCAGGCTCTGGAAGTCGCGTTTTGCGAGAAGGTCGAGATTGTCGATCAACGCTGCCATCGCCGGATCGAGCCGGTCGCGGCGGATGAGCTGGATGCGCAGGCATTCTGCCAGGTCGCAGGCAAACAAGCCGGCAGGATCGAAAGCCTGGCAATCGGCAAGGACCCTCAGCACGAAGGCCTCGTCGACACCGAAGCGCGCCGCGATCTCGTCGGCTTCGCCACGGAAATAGCCCGCTTCGTCGAGCCAGTCGCTCAATTCGGAGGCAACGAGCCGCTCTACCGGGTCGGTGAAGGCGAAGGATATCTGCTCACCGACATGGTCGCGCAAGGTGACGGCGGCCGCCGCCATGTCCTCCATGTCGAAACCTTCGGAGCCGCCGCCCGAACCGGAGCCGGAAGACGCCGACTTCCACTGCATGGCAAGGTCGGGTCCCATGCGCTCGACGGCACCGGGGTCATCGGGGAACAGGTTTTCGAGCGAGGTGTCGAGTTTTTCGGAGATGGCCTCGGAACTCCAGCCGGCCTCGCCTTCGAACCAGTCCTCGCCGGCCGCGCTGGCCTCGCCCTGGGTCTCGATCTTGGGGAACTGGTCAGCCGGCGCGTCGTCAGGCACTTCTGCCCGTTCGAGCAGCGGATTGCGCTCGATCTCGTCGTCGATGAAACGTTCAAGCTCGGTATGGGTGAACTGCAGCAGCCTGATCGACTGCATCAGCTGTGGCGTCATCACCAGCGATTGGGACTGCCGTAGCTGTAGTTTCGCCGACAGCGCCATTGCTCGAAGTGGTCCGATCCCGATCCTGCGCAGCCGAAAACCGGCGCGCTCGCCAGCCGCGATAAAACTGGCCCGGCTTTTGCATGTCAAGCAGATTGGGGATTCGCTATCGAGATTGCCGGCGCATTGCCCGGCAATGGTGAAGGAAGGCTGCGCATTTCACCGGCACGTTGTGCGCTGGCGGGCAGCCCTAAAGGGTGAAGCCCTCGCCGAGATAGAGACGGCGGACGTCGGGATTGGCGACGACCTCGTCGGCGCGGCCATGGGTCAGCACCTCGCCGGCATGGATGATGTAGGCACGGTCGATCAGGCCCAGCGTCTCGCGGACGTTGTGGTCGGTGATCAGAACGCCGATGCCGCGCTTGGTCAGGTGTCGGACGAGTTGCTGGATGTCGGCGACGGCGATCGGGTCGATACCGGCGAAAGGCTCGTCGAGCAGCATGTAGTTGGGCCGGCTCGCCAAGGCGCGCGCGATCTCGAGGCGGCGGCGCTCGCCGCCCGACAAGGCGATCGCCGGCGACTTCCGGAGATGGCTGATGTGGAACTCCTCGAGCAGCGCATCGAGCGACTTCTCGCGCTCCTTGCGGCTCTTCTCCACCACTTCGAGAATGGCGCGGATGTTGTTTTCGACCGACAGGCCACGAAAGATCGAGGCTTCCTGCGGCAGGTAGCCGATGCCGAGACGGGCACGGCGGTACATCGGCATGGCCGTGACGTCGAAGCCGTCGATCTCGATCGTGCCCTGGTCGACGGGAACGAGCCCCGTAACCATGTAGAAGCAGGTCGTCTTGCCGGCGCCGTTGGGGCCGAGCAGGCCGACGGCCTCGCCGGCGCGGACGCCGAGCGTCACGCCCGAGACCACCTGCCGGCCCTTGTAGGCTTTGGTCAGCCCCTTGGCGATCAGCGTGCCCTTGAACTTACCGCTCTTGGCACTGCCTGTTGTCGCGGGCGCGGCAAGTTTTTGCGCCGAGCCAGGCTTCAGACGCGACAACAGCGAAGATGCCTCAGTCATTTATTTCTTCTGCGACCCCGGTGTGATCGACATCATAACGCGACCATTGCCCTTGGTGCCCTTGTTGCAGCCGTCGACCTGGGCAAGCCCGGTCTTCATCTGCACGGTGAGCTTGCAGCCGACCAGCACGTTATCGCCTTCGGACAGCACGACTTCCTTGCCGGACATCACCAGCACCTCGGTCTTCATATCGAAGGTGCCGCGGTCGCCGGTGGCCACCTGCTTGTCGGACTTCACATAGACCTTGTCGTCGACTTCAAGCCTGTCGATGTTGGCCGAGCCGGTGGCGGCCGAGCCGCCATCCTTGGCGTAATAGACGGTCATCTTGCCCGACTTCATGACAGTCGGGCCCTGGGTGACGCTGACATTGCCGGTGAAGATCGCGAGATTCTCCGATTCGCGGACCTCGAGCTTGTCGCTCTCGATCTGGATCGGCTGGTCGCCCGAGAGCTTGAGACCTGAAAGCCTGCTCTGGCTATCCTGCGCAAAAGCGCCGGCGGTGCACAGCATCACGCCCGCGCATGTTAACGCGGCCAATGACCGCCAAGACCTAATTTGCCGCACTCCCGCCTCCGCTGCCATTCTGCGCCGCCTTCATTCGCGCGGGATCGATGTCCACGCGTACCTTTTTCTCGAACACGACAACCTTGCCGTTTTCGAGCATGGACATCGAATCGGACGTGATCTTTGAACCGTCAAGGCTTATTTCAACCGGTTCGTCAGACTTCATCGCGCCACTGCCCATGTCGAGATACGCCGATTTGAGCTTGGCGACCATACCGTCGCTGGTCTTTACGATTACTTGCTCGGTCAGATTGAGCGTATTTCCCTCGCGGTCGTAGACCCCGCGCGCCGCATCGACCTGGGCGACGTTCTCGGCTGAGATCGGTAGCTTGGCATCGATGCCGAGCAATTCGACGACGCCCTGGTTGGCCGGATCCTGCACGGCACGGTCGGCGGTCATCGAATAAGGCAGGTTGTCGCGGGTGAAGCCGCTGAGTTGGGGCTTGGCCATCACCAGCTTGCCTTCGGAGAAGGCGGCACCTTCCGCCTTGACCTTCAGCGACGGCGGCGCGGCAAGGTAGGTGTAGCCACCGAACAGTGCCGCCAGCGCGAGCGCCGCCAACGGCAAAGCGCGCTTGAGGAAACGGACGCGGCGCGAATGACGCGCTGCGAGGTCGAAAGCATCGGCGCGCGAAGTCGCAAGCGCAATTGCGGTGTCAGCCGCGACGCCGCCTCCGCCGCCACTCGTCTCGATTGGTCGCGCCAACTGCAATGTCCTTCTTCAAACTGTCCAAGCCGCCCTTCAGGCCGGCACGGTGAAGCGGATGAAAGCCACGAAAATATGACCATAAGGTCAAAGAGTTGCGACCGAACGCACTGCTGCCCCGCGTCCGGCTGCCTGGATGCAAACCCCAATATGGCTATTTAGCTTACAAATCCCAACTCCCGCAACGTCAGCTGCGGCAGGAAAGCTGTGGCTCTCGCCAAAGCGTTGCTTTAAAAGCGCTAGCCTGCACAGCATGCGAGGCACGCCATGTCCATGAAAGCCGACGATCTGATCGACCGACGCCGCTTGCGACGCAAGCTGACCTTTTGGCGGGTCGTAGCGTTTCTCATCGCAGCCTTCGCCGTCGTCGGCATGTCGACATGGCTGGCCGGCGAGCGCATTCCGGGCGTGACCGCCAGCCATATCGCCAAGATCCGCATCGAAGGCACGATCACCGAGGACGAGGACCTGCTGCGCCGCCTCGACGAGGTCCGCAAGTCGGCCTCCGTCAAGGGCGTGATCCTGTCGATCGATTCGCCCGGCGGCACCACCGCCGGCGGCGAGGCGATCTACGACGCCGTGCGCAAGATCGCGGCAGAAAAGCCTGTCGTCGCCCAGGTCGGCACGCTTGCCGCATCCGCCGGCTACATGATCGCCTCGGCATCGGACCATATCGTGGCGCGCAAATCGTCCATCGTCGGCTCGATCGGCGTCCTTGTGCAGTTTCCCGACCTGACCGGGCTGATGGACAAGCTTGGTGTCAAGCTCGAGGAGATCAAGTCGTCGCCGCTGAAGGCGGAGCCCAATCCATTCAACCCGACGACCGACGAAGAGCGCGCCATGATGCGCAACATGATCCTCGACAGCTACGACTGGTTCGTCGGTACCGTCGCTGAACGCCGCTCGATGTCGAAGGCCGAGGCCACCGCCCTTGCCGACGGCTCGGTATGGACCGGACGCCAGGCACTCGCCAACAAGCTTATCGACGAGGTCGGCGGCGAGGACCAGGCGATCGCCTGGCTCGGCACCAAGGGCGTCGACGCCAAGCTCGAGGTCATCGAATGGAAGCCGGCCCGCACCGGCAGCTTCCTCCTGCCAAACTCGATTGCCCAGGCCCTTGGCCACGCACTCGGCATGGGCGACGTCTCGTCGGAATTGCTCAAGGAAATCGGCGCCGACCGCTTGTTCCTTGACGGTATGCTGTCGCTCTGGCAGGCTGAAAAAGCTGTCTCAGGCGGCTGAAAAACAAATAAAATCATCACCATCTCGACGGGGACCGAGCACATGATCAAGTCTGAACTGGTGCAAATCATTGCCACACGCAATCCGCATCTGTTCTTGCGGGATGTCGAGAACATCGTCAGCGCCATTTTCGACGAAATCACCGATGCCCTTGCCGACGGAAACCGCGTCGAGTTGCGCGGATTCGGCGCTTTTTCGGTCAAGAACCGCCCTGCCCGCACCGGCCGCAACCCGCGCACCGGCGAATCCGTCGAGGTCGAGGAAAAGTGGGTGCCTTTCTTCAAGACCGGCAAGGAGCTGCGCGAGCGGCTGAACTCGGCCAAATAGACCGCCAGGCGGCTGCGGCGGCGGGACTTTAAACGGGAAAATACATGTTCAACCGCTTCATGCTCATCGTTGTCTTCGTGCCGGTGGCGATCGTGCTGATCGCGCTTGCCGTGGCCAATCGCGCACCGACTGCGTTCACGCTCGACCCATTCAATCCGGGCAATCCGGCTTTGACCATCCAGGCACCGTTGTTCGTGCTGCTGTTCGTTGCACTGGCGCTCGGGGTGATTCTCGGCGGTGCCGTGACCTGGTTCAAACAGGGCCGCTTTCGCAAGATCGCTCGCCAGCGCGGCCTCGAGGCCGAAAGCCTTCGCCAGGCAGCCGCCCAGCGGCCGCCGGTTGCCCAGGGCCCGGCCCTGCCGCGCCCCAACTGATCCGCTTGGGCGCGACCACCTTTCAGGGAGAACTTCATGCTGCACTTTTCGGCCGATGACATCGACCGCGCCTTGACCTTTCCGGGATTGGTCGAGACTTTGCGCACGGCCTTTCGCGAGGGTGCGGTGCAGCCCGTGCGTCATCACCACACAGTGGAGCGTGCCAAGGGCACCGATTCGACCCTGCTGCTGATGCCGGCCTGGACTGACTTCAAGGCCGCGGGTGCAGGGGCCGACGGGCATATCGGCGTCAAGATCGTCACTGTCTCGCCCGACAACAACGACATCGCCAAGCCGGCGGTCGTCGGGCTCTATTTGCTGCTCGATGGGATCACCGGCGAGCCGCAGGCGCTGATGGACGGCCCGCGCCTGACCCAATGGCGCACCGCCTGCGCTTCGGCACTCGCCGCGTCCTACTTGGCGCGCGAGGACGCCTCGAAGCTGCTGGTCATCGGTGCCGGCGCCCAGTGCAGGTTCCTGGCACGGGCACATGCAGCTGTGCGGCCGATCAAAGAGATCCGCGTCTGGAACCGGACGCCGGCCAACGCCGAAACGCTTGCTGCCTCGCTGCGCGACGAGGGGTTTGAGGCGACTGCCGTCTCCGACCTCGATGCCGAACTCGGCTGGGCCGACATTATCACCGCCGGCACGATCTCGACCACGCCCCTGGTCAAGGGTGCCAGGCTCAAGCCCGGCGCCCATGTCGATCTCGTCGGCGGTTTCACGCCCGGCATGCGTGAGGCCGATGACGACGCGATCGCCAAGGCGCGAGTCTATGTCGACACCCGCGCCGGCGCCACAAAGGAAGCCGGCGACATCGTCCAGCCGATCGCAGCAGGCGTGCTAACGGCCGACGCCATCGTCGCCGACCTGCATGAACTCGCCCGCGACCAGAAGCCCGCCCGCCAGTCGGCGGACGAGATCACCCTGTTCAAGTCGGTCGGTGCCGCTCTGGAAGATCTTGCCGCCGGCATCGCCGTTTACGAGTCGCTCAAGCCGAAGGCCTGAGCTCCACTTCGTCCACCTCCATGGCTTCCGCAATCAGGCGGAAGTCGTGCGCGGACAGCGGACAGAGACCGAAACGCAGCTGGTAACCCCAATTGGGCATGGCGGTGAAGTCGAGTTGGCCGGCAAGCGCCGCTACGGGTACCTCCCGTGCCGCCGCCCAATCAACATCCTTGCGGGAAGGCGCGAAGCCGCCGCCCATGTCGAACCGATAGGCGTCGCCCGCCCGCACCCAACCAATTGCGGTGAAGGATTTCAGCCCGTCCTTACCACCCATGACGTTCGCCGGCGAATAATAGACCACCCCGTCTCCGGCACCGATCCGCCGCAGTGGGCCTACCTTGCCATGGCAGACTTGCATGAAGCCGCTGACCCTGCCGATACGCACATGATCGGCCGAGGCGACGGCCAGCCAATTGCCCGTGCCCATAGCTACACCGCCGCTTCGTCGAGGCAGTAGACACGCAAGCGATGATTGTCAGGGTCGAGCGCGACGAAGGTGCGGCCGAAATCCATGTCGGTTGGCGCCTGCAGAATGTTGAGTCCACGGCCCGCCCAGTCTGAATGGGTCGCGTCAACCGCCCCGGGCGATTCCACGGCAAGCACCAGTTCCGCTCCGCCACCCGCTGCGGACGCCGCCGGCTGAGCGGTGCGGCGCGACCACAAGCCGAGCTTGAAACCGTTGTCGAGCACGAACATGACAAAGGTCGGTGACGTCTCCACCGGCTGGCGGCCGAGCAGCTTGGCATAGAAGGCACCGCTGGCTTCCGGCTTGTCGACATAAAGAATAATGAAGTTGGGGCTGCGCATCGCTGTTCTCCTTGTTGGATGCGGAGAACCCTAGCCGGCACCACTGTCAGATTCTGGCAGTGGCGTTCAAAGCTTCCTTGTGGTGTCGAGCGTCGCCCGCCATTCCTTCAGCATGGCGGCGCGGCGGCGCGGATAGCGAGTGTCGATCGCGGCGAGTTCCGAAATGCGGTCGGCGCGAAAGTGGCGAAAATCCTGGCGCATCTCGCACCACGCCACCATGACGCGGACCTTGTCGAAGAACCCGAGCGCAAAGGGCCAGACGATGCGCCGCGAGCCGGTGCCCGAAGCGTCCTGATAGGTCATCTCTAGCTTGCGCTCGGCGCGGATCGCCTGGCGGATGATGCCGAGATCAGCGCCCTCGCGTGTCGCCTCGGCACTCGGGCCAACCAGAAGGGCCGTGGCGTCAAGCTCCTCGCGCAAATCGTCGGGCAGCACGGCAGCGATCTTGGCGAGCGCATCGGCGGCGGCCGCAGACAGCCTTGTGTCCGGCTGCTTCGCCACCCAGCGCGAGCCGAGCACGATCGCCTCGATCTCCTCGTCGGTGAACATCAGCGGCGGCAGCATGAAGCCGGGCTTCAGCACATACCCCAGCCCCGGTTCGCCCTCGATCGGCGCTCCTTGGCCCTGCAGGGTAGCGATGTCGCGGTAGAGCGTGCGGATCGACACGTCCAGCTCGCCGGCAAGCGTCAAGCCGCTCACCGGCCGGCGGTGGCGGCGCAGGATCTGGATGAGGTCGAGCAGGCGTTCGGAGCGCGACATGATTCTCGGGCGGGTTTGGCAGCACGATAGAGCGGAGACGGCGGCGCCGGAAGGCGGCTGCGAGACGCCCGCGACCGCCCGTCCGGTTGCGGTGTACCGTGGCCTGTGTCAAAAGCGGCCAACCATCCGGAGACGCCGTTCCTTGAAGCATCCGCGCGACAAACGCCGCGACAGCCGCCCGCAGCCGCCCCGCAAGGGCGGTGCCGCTCCCGCACAGACGCGCGACCGCACCGAGCGGCAGCCAGAGCGCAAGCCGGAGCAACGCGCAACCCTGCGCCAGGACCATCAGGCAGAACCAAAGCATCAGGCCGAGCCGAAATCGGAACCGCGCAAGCTTGCCCGCCGCGAAGGCGCACTGCCGGCCGAACGCCTGCCGCTGATCCTCGAGGTTGCGCCGAACGATGACTATGCGCTGCTCGACAGCGGCGACGGCCAGAAGCTCGAACAATACGGCCCCTACCGCATCGTCCGCCCAGAGGGACAGGCGATCTGGCAGCGCGCGCTGCCGGCGAAGGACTGGGACCGCGCCGACGCCGTCTTCACCGGCGACACTGACGAAGAAGGCATTGGCCGCTGGCGCTTTCCGAAGGCGCCGCTCGGCGAAACATGGCCGATGCGTCATGACGGCTTGTCCTACCAGGGCCGTTTCACCTCGTTCCGCCATGTCGGCGTCTTTCCCGAACAGGCGACGCACTGGGACCACATGGCCCGGTTGATCGACGACGCCAAACGCCCGGTCAAGGTGCTCAATTTGTTCGGCTACACCGGCCTTGCCTCGCTGGTCGCGGCGCGTGCCGGCGCCGAAGTGACCCATGTCGACGCCTCGAAGAAGGCCATCGGCTGGGCCCGCGAGAACCAGGAAATGGCAGGCCTTTCCAGCAAGCCGATCCGCTGGATCTGCGAGGATGCGATGAAGTTCGTCGAGCGCGAGGAGCGTCGCGGCAGCCGCTACGACATCATCCTGTTCGATCCGCCGGCCTATGGCCGCGGTCCCAAGGGTGAGGTGTGGCAGCTGTTCGAGAGCCTGCCGGCGATGACCGACATCTGCCGCTCGATCCTGACGCCGAAGCCGCTGGCGGTGGTGCTTACTGCCTATTCGATCCGCGCCTCGTTCTTCGCCATCCATGCCCTGATGCGCGATACCTTCGCCGGCATGGGCGGCACCATCGAATCGGGCGAACTCGTCATCCGCGAGAAGTCGGCAGGACGGGCGCTTTCGACATCGCTGTTCTCACGCTGGGTGGCCAAATGAGCGAACACCGCACCGGAGCCCCTGGCCGCGTCAAGGAAGTGACCAGCCTGGCCAACCCGCTGGTCAAGGACATCAAGGCGCTCTCGCTGAAGAAATTCCGCGACCAGCAGAACGCCTTTTTGGCCGAAGGCCTGAAGCTGGTGATCGACGCGCTCGACCTCGGATGGACGATCAAGACTTTGATCTTCGCCAAGTCGGCGCTCGGCAACCAGGCAGTCGAAAAGATCGCCGCGCGCACCGTGGCGCTGGGCGGCGACGTGCTCGAAGTCTCGGAAAAAGTGCTGACGGCGATCACCCGCCGCGACAATCCGCAGGCGGTTGTCGGCGTGTTCAGCCAGCGTTTCGTGCCGCTCAAGGACATCAGGCCGAAAGGCAACGACGTCTGGGTGGCGCTCGACCGGGTGCGCGATCCCGGCAATCTCGGCACCGTCATCCGCACCGTCGATGCGGTTGGCGCCAAGGGCGTCATCCTGGTCGGCGACACCACCGACCCTTTCTCACTCGAAACCGTGCGGGCGACCATGGGCTCGATCTTCGCCGTGCCTGTTGCCAAGACGCATCCGGATGCCTTCCTCGAATGGCGCAAGAACTTCCCCGGCACCGTCGCCGGCACGCATCTCAAGGGCGCTGTCGATTACCGGTCCGTCGATTTTGGCAACCGCCCGGTGCTGTTGATGATGGGCAACGAGCAGCAGGGCCTTCCCGACAATCTCGCCGACGCCTGCGACAAGCTTTTGCGCATCCCGCAGGCGGGCCGCGCCGATTCGCTCAATCTGGCTGTCGCTACCGGCGTCATGCTGTTCGAAATCCGGCGCGGCGCGCTGAAGCTTTAGTGCATGACCCCAAAAATCAGCTTCGATTTTTGGAAAGGATCATGCACGAAATCAAACTGTTACGGCGTCCCATGCGTGCCCGGGAGGGTACGCGGCGCTGAAGGAGGCCGCTGTTGAAGCCAGTCGCAGTCTACGGGATCGTCGCAGCTCTTGCCGTGGCACTCGACCAATGGATCAAGGTGCTCGTCGAGGCCAATCTTGTCATGCACGACAAGGTCGACCTGCTGCCGTTCCTGGCGCTCTATCGCACCTACAACACCGGCATCGCGTTCTCGATGTTCTCCAATGTCGGCGATACCGGCCTGATCGTGCTGACGACTGTCGTCGTCGCCTTCGTCACCTTCCTCGCCATCAAGACCACGCCAGCGCAGGTGATCTCGCGCTTCGGCTTTGCGCTGATCGTCGGCGGCGCGCTGGGAAACCTCATCGACCGCACCGTCTACGGCCACGTCATCGACTACATATTGTTCCACACGCCGGTGTGGTCTTTTGCCATCTTCAACCTGGCGGATGTGTTCATTTCGGTGGGCGCAGCGCTGGTGGTGCTGGATGAATTCATCGCCTGGCGGCGCAGCCGCAGCGAACCCAAGGCGGCCGACAAATAGGTCGATCAAGTCACAATACAATATGTGACAGAGCCGTGAGGTCATCCGCAGCTTACCCACAGACTTGACTAAGCGGTTAAGATTTTTTTCACTAAGGTCGCAATCGGGTCCAAGGTCTGCCACAATCGCTCATCATGGTGCGTTTGGTGGACGGGCCGAAAGGTACCGACTGAACTGTCTGGCGGCTACGCGGCGTAGATTTGCGGGTCAAAACGACAGGTGGGGGAGCTCGCTATTCCGAGCACTTGGGGCCTGAGTGGAGAGTTGCTAGTGAAAATGCCCTTCGGGTTGGGCGCAGCCAATCAGCCGCGCTCCGCGATGATGTTTATGAAAGCCGAGCCGGCTTCCTGGCGCGAGAACGCGCCGAACCGCGGCTTGGTTTGCGGTGTATTGGCAATGACCGCCCTGATGAGCGTAACCGCCGTCTCCGCCCTCTTCATCGTGCCTCATATGGGCCAGAACTCGGCCGACACCGTGCAGGAAGCCAGGCAGGTCGAGACCGAGCCATCCAAGGAAAAGATCACCACCATCATCGCCGAGCCAACCGGCCGCAAGAGCCGCGTCGCTTCCGCTGCCAGCTCGATCATCGTTTCGGATGCTGCCGCCGAGGAAGCCTCCGACATGCCATTGGCCGCCGACCCGCGATGGGCGCAGGTGGTCAAGGCGGGCGCAACCCAACCGCTCGAAGCCATGCCGGCCATTCCCGGCGCCGAAAAGGTCATCGCCAAGGACCCGACCGAGACGGCGGCACTCGCGCTGACCGACACCAACGCCAAGACCGATCCGGCCGAAACCGCAGCAGTCAAGGCGATCGACGCCGAGGCGAAGCCTGCCGAGGCCCGCGAGGGCGGCAAGGCTGCCGTCATCAAGCGCTCGGTCAACATGCGCGCCAAACCGCAAAAAGGCGGCGCGGTGCTCGGCGTCATTCCGGCCAAGACCTCAGTCGAACTGGTTTCCTGCACCCAATGGTGCGAAATCGTTTTCAACGGCAAGCGCGGCTACGTTTACAAGAGCTACGTCCAGTAATCGCAGTATTTCCCGGCCGTCCTATTGCTAAAAAGCACGACCGCTAAAATTCGATCTATCTGCCAAAATCTTCCCTAAGCTCTCGGTGCTAGGCTTCCGCCATGATGACGGAATCTGGCACGACGGGAGAAAAGACGACGCAAGGCGCGGCCATCGCCGACACCGATGCCCAGTCGCACCGCCGTATCATCACGCCGCCACCGCTTGCCCCCGCTTTGCCGAAGGAGCCGCCGCGCGGCCTCTATTTCGCGATCATCGTCGCGGTGCTGGTGCTGTCGGGCCTCGCGCATCTGACCGGCGCGCCTGTTTTCATCAGCGCCAGCCTGTTTGCCATCGGCCTCGCCGGCATGGTGCTGTTGTCGCGCAGCCTGGGCGAGCGCGCGCGAGCCGCGGAAGAGATCACCGAGAACGCTTCGCGCAACCGGGCCGAGATCGAGACCCTTGCCGACCGGATGTGGGAGTTGCAGGAAAGCGAAGAGCGCTTCCGCGGCCTCATCGACGCGCTTGGCGATCTTGTCGTCCATCGCGACCGCGACGGTCGCATCGTCTATGCCAACAAGGTGTTCGCCGGACTCATCGGCCAGGACCCGCGCGATCTCGCCGGCCGCACGCTTGCCGAACTCGGCGTCGATGTCGGCGTGGTGCCGGACGCCGCCTTCTCAGACGGCGAATGCCTGAGCTCTACCGATGTCGGCATCCGCTCCAACGGCGTCGTGCGCTGGTTCTCGTGGATCGAGCTTTCGGTGCGCGACAAGGCCAGCAACGCAGTGTCGCACCGGGCCATCGCCCGCGACATCACCGCCCGCAAGCGCGCCGAAGCCGCCCTTATCGGCGCCCGCGAGCGCGCCGAATATGCCAGCCAGGCGAAGTCGCGCTTCCTGGCAACCGTAAGCCACGAGATCCGCACGCCGATGAACGGTATCATGGGCATGGCCAAGCTTCTGCACGACACCGAACTGTCGCCCGAGCAGCGCACCTATGTCGGCGCCGTCTCGACCTCGGCCAGCGCGCTTCTGGCGCTGATCGAGGACCTGCTCGACTACTCCAAGATCGAGGCGGGCCGCTTCGATCCCGAGCCCCAGCCGATGTCGCCGCGCGAGATCGCCGACAGTGTCGTCGAGCTTTTGGCGTCGCGCGCATTCGCCAAGGGCATCGGGCTCGGCTGCCATGTCGCGTCCAACGTGCCGCAGATGATCTCGGCCGATCCTGGCCGCGTCCGCCAGGTGCTGCTCAACCTGATCGGTAACGCCATCAAGTTCACCGACGCCGGGGGCGTCCGGCTCAGCGTCAAGCGGACCAGCGACGACCATCCCGGCAAGATCCGCTTCACAGTGAGCGATACCGGCCCCGGCCTGCGTCCCGAGGACGTCGAGCGCATCTTCGAGGAGTTCGAGCAGGCCGACGGCACCTCGACACGCTCGCATGGCGGCGCCGGGCTCGGGCTCGCCATCTCCAGACGGCTGGTCACCGCCATGGGCGGCACGATCACCGTCACCAGCCAACCCGGCGAAGGCTCGCAATTCGCCTTCGAACTGCCGGCTTTTGGCGCAACCGATACGCCCCAGACCAATGCCGATGCGCTGGCCGGCCGATGTGCCGTCATCCTGTCAAGAAACACCACCGAGGCAGAAGCACTGGCCGAAACCATTCGCGCGCATGGCGGCCGCGCCGACATTGCGGTGACGCCCGAACAGGCCGCCGCATTCGCCGAAGGCTGCAACGCGCTGCTGGTCGACGCCGCGCTCGAGGACAATGACGGCCGTCTGCTCAAGCAATTGCGCGAAACCGGCTTCTCCGCCAGCGAGGCGATCACGTTGATCGCGCCGACCGACCGCGGACTGCTCGGCGAACTGCGCGCCAGCGGCTATGCCACCTTCCTGGCCCGGCCGGTTCGCGGCGAGACGCTGCTGCGGATACTTCTGGCGAATCAGGGCGTGGTGCCGGGCAAGCCGCAGCTTGCCAGCCGTCGCGCTGCGGCCAAGCCCGCGAATCATTCGCAGCTTCGCGGCCTGTCGGTGCTGATCGCCGAGGACAACGACATCAATGCCATGCTCGCCCGCGCCGTGCTGGTGAAAGCAGGCCATCGCGTCGACGTCGTCAACAATGGCAAGGCCGCCGTCGAAGCGGTGACGGGCGCCAGCCGCAAGCGGCGCTACGATGTCGTGCTGATGGACATGCATATGCCCGTGATGGACGGATTGGACGCCATTTCGGCCATTCGCAGGCATGAGGAGCAGCATGGCCTGGCTGCCGTGCCGATCATGGTGCTGTCCGCCGACAGCCAGGAAAAAACCCGCCACGCGGTGCTCGCCCATGGCGCCAGCGGCTTCGTCACCAAGCCGCTCGACCCCGATGTCCTGATCAATCTCGTCGAGCAGCGGGCCGCTGCGTGAACTAAATCACGGTGATTTTCCTAGCCGGCTACTCGACGTTGCTTGCCCGCCCAGACTTGCCGCGACAGGTTGATCACGATACTGTCACAATCCTGTAGCACCGACACCGTATCCCCGCGCCAGGAGGGATGGCTCGAAGGAGAATCACCCGTGCATACAGCCTTGCCGGACAGTGACACTCAGAAAGCCAACGGCGCCAAGGTGACAGTGCCTTCCAAACCTTTACTGCCAGGGACGCCGCTCGGACGGATCGGGACGCTTGAGGTTCGCCTCGCCCGGGACGAGGCGGAAATCGCCGCCGCCCAGGAAGTGCGCTACCGCGTGTTCTTCGACGAACTCGGTGCCAGGAAGCAGGCGCTGCACTCGATCGAGCGGCGCGACGCCGACCGGTTCGACGATATTTGCGATCACCTGCTGGTCTTCGATACCTCGATCAATGGCCCCGAGCATCGCCGAATCGTCGGCACCTATCGCCTGCTGCGCCAAGAGCGCGCAACGGCGGCCGGCGGCTTCTACTCCGACGACGAGTTCGAGCTGAACAAGCTCATCGCCCGCCATCCCGGCCAGCGCTTCCTCGAACTCGGCCGTTCCTGCGTGCTGCCCGAATACCGCTCCAAGCGCACCATCGAGGCGCTGTGGCAAGGCATCTGGGCCTATCTGAACCGCTATGACATCGACGTCATGACCGGTTGCGCATCGTTCCACGGCACTGTGCCCGCAGCGCATGCCGAGGCGCTGACCTATCTCGCCTATCACTGCCGCACCAGCGCAGACTGGGACGTGCGGGCAGTTGCCGGACGCTATTGCGCCATGGACCTGATGCCGATCGAAGCAGTCAACGCCAAGTCGGCGATCGCTGCGATGCCGCCGCTGATCAAGGGTTATCTGCGCGTTGGCGCCAAGATCGGCGACGGCTGCGTCATCGACCACGACTTCGGCACGACCGACGTCTTCATCGTCATGCCGGTCAAGGAAATCGGCGCCCGCTACATCAACTATTACGGCGGCGAAACCCAGCGCTTCGCCGCCTAGTGCCATGACCGACGACCTCCGGCCTGCCTTCGACAAGCTGCTAGCTGCGGCCGAAGGACTGGCTGAGGTGGTCGAAGGCACCTCCTACGGCACGCCGTCGCTTCACGTCCGCAAGAAATTCCTCTGCCGCGTCAAGGATGCCGACACGGTGGCGGTGGTGTGCGCGCTCGAGGAAAAGGAGATGCTGATGGAGGCCGATCCGCATCTCTATTTCGAGACCGCCCACTACAAGGGCTGGCCGGTGTTCCTGGTGCGCATCCACGACATTCCAGCCGATCAGCTGAGGACAAAGCTCGAACACGCCTGGTTGAGGCAGGCACCGAAGAGCCTGCTCAAGGCGCGGCAAGCAGCCGGCTGACGAACAGGGACGAGGCGCAGATGGCAGGCGCTGGTGAGCACGGACGGACGGACACGGGATCGCGCCTCATCAAGGCTACGCCCGACATCATCTACCGGGCGCTGATCGAGCCGCAAGCCGTGGCGAGCTGGCGTCCGCCACAGGGCATGCGCGGCGAAGTCCTGGCCTTCGACGCGCGCGAGGGCGGCACCTTTCGTATGGCCTTCATCTATGAAGACGAGCATGGGCACGGCAAGACCACCGACAATGCCGATGTCTTCGAGGGCCGGTTTGCCGAACTGATTCCTGGCCGCCGCGTCATCGAGCTCGTCGAATTCGAATCGGACGACCCGTCCTTTGCCGGGACCATGCGGATCGTGACGACACTGGAACCGGTCGAAGGCGGCACACGGGTCACCGTCAGCTGCGAAAACGTGCCCCCGGGCATCAGCGAGGACGACCATCGCGAGGGCATCGCCTCGTCGCTTGAAAACCTCGCGGCCTTCGTCGAAGCCCGCTAAGGGTGCCAGTCGCGCGAGGCATCTGATCAGCCGCAGGTATCGGAAGCGAGATCGTTGACCCGCTGCTCCCTGACGGCGTCGGCGATGTTGGCCATCAGCGCCAGGCAGACCAGCATGCAGGTCCCGGCGACCAGCAGCCGCAACGGTTTTCTGAAATGCCTGCCGTTGAGGACCGCGCCCGCGCCATAGATCGCCAATCCGAGAGTGCTGAAGAGCAGCACCGGGCCAGGGCCGTCGCAGTCGATGCCCGCGCCGCCCCAAGCCGTATACTCGTTCGCTGGCATCAGCCCGAACAAGGCGATGGGCAGTGCGACGACAAGGCCCACATGGCCAAGGATAGCTATGAGGCGGTGCGGCTGGTTCTGCCCGGTCATGCCAGCGGCGCCCCGGCGAAGGCGGTCATTGAGGCGTGGGCGGCGCATGCATGGCGTCCGCCGCAGGGGGCCGGCGCAACGCGTCGGCGGTTGCCAGCTCGTCGACGGCGGCAACGCCGCTCGCGTCGATCTGCGCCTCGCCTTGGGTGATCAGACGGGCGCCGCGCTGGTTGCGGGCGTGAATCCACAACCAGTTGATGGCGACGCTCAGCCGCGCCCGCGAGCCGATGAGGAAGTAGATATGGGCGATGCCCCACAACCACCACGCCAGCGCCCCTTTCAGCTTGATCCATCCGAAATCGATGACCGCGCGTCGCTTGCCGATCTGCGCCAGGCTACCCTGGTGGCGGTAGCGGAACGGCCGCGGCCCGGCGTCGCCGCGCAGCCGAGCCTTGATGCTGGAGGCGACGTGCTGGCCCTGCTGCTTGGCGGCGGGAGCGATGCCGGGCGCCGGCCTCCCGTCCGGCCCGTTCACCGTCACCGTGTCGCCGACGGCGAAGATCTCGGCGTGGCCGGGCACCGTCAGGTCGGGCATGACCTGGAGACGGCCGGCCCTGTCGGCCGGGGCACCGAGCCATTCGGCGGCGGGCGATGCGCGAACACCGGCGGCCCAGATGATGGTCTTCGTCGCCAGCCTGGTGTCGCCATAGGTGACGCTGTCGGCGTTGCAGTCGGAGACGGCGCGACCGAGTTCGACCTCGATGCCGAGCTTGCGCAGCGAGCGCAACGCATATTCGGAAAGGTCGTCGGGGAACCCGCCAAGGACGCGCGGACCGGCCTCGATCAGCACCACCCGCGCCTTGCCGGTGTCGATGTTGCGGAAATCGCGCGGCAGCGTGTCCCGCGCCAGTTCGGCGATCGTTCCGGCCATTTCCACCCCGGTGGGGCCGGCACCGACGATGACGAAGGTCAGCAGTGCCGCCTGCTTTTCCGTATCTGTCTCCCGTTCGGCGCGTTCGAACGCTACCAGGATGCGGCGGCGGATGGTCGTTGCGTCCTCGAGCGTCTTCAGGCCGAGCGCAAAGGGCTCCCACTCGTCGTGACCGAAATATGCGTGCCGCGCCCCGGTCGCCAGCACCAGGCTGTCATAGGGTACCGTCTCGCCACCTTCGAGCAGAACGTGGCGCCGTTCGGCATCAACGCCGGTGACGCTGGCCAGGATTGTTGTCACGTCCGGCCTGTTCCAGACCAGCGAACGGATCGGCCAGGCGATCTCTGAGGTGGCCAGCGAAGCCGTCGCTACCTGGTAGAGCAGAGGCTGGAACAGGTGATGGTTGCGCCGGTCGATGAAGGTGACGCTGACTGCTGCGCCTGCCAGCCCCTTGACGACCTCAAGCCCGCCGAAGCCGGCGCCCACGACCACCACGCGATGCTGCATCCGACCTGTCCTCTGCTTCGTCGGCACATAGTAGAACCGGCGCCGCGGACAGGTATAGAGCCAGCTTTCTCAGGGAATATCTTCGGGGCGGCGGCCGGGACGGCTGCGATAGGCAGGAAAGGTCCAGCCGAACCTCAGCGCACCGCCACGCACCATGAAGGCCGCGACGAAGGCAACGACGGTCGACAACTCAGTCGGCAATTCCGCCAGTTCGGCAAGCGTGTAGATGGCGGCGCCCGTCATCGCCGCGGAAACATAGATCTCGGGCTTCAGCAGCACCGACGGCTCGCCTGCAAGCAGATCACGCAGGATGCCGCCGAAAGTGGCTGTCAGCATGCCCATGATGATGGCGACGGTCGGCGACCCCGTGGCCTCCAGCCCCTTGGCCGCGCCGATGGCGGCATAGGCGGCCATGCCGAGCGCATCGAGCCAGAGCAGCAGCTTGTAGCGGGATTCGACAAGATGGGCGGTGAAGAAGACCAGCACCGCGACCGAAGCACAGACCAGCACATAGGCCGGATTGATCACCCAGAAAATCGGCAGGCCGAGGATGACGTCGCGAACGGTGCCGCCGCCGATGCCGGTAAAGCTCGCCAGGAACAGGAAGCCGATGACGTCGAGCTCCTTGCGCGAGGCGGCAAGCGCACCTGTGGCGGCAAACACCGCCACGCCGGCATAGTCGAGGTAGAGCAGAGGGTTCATGGAAGGAGCGAATAGGGAGTGGTGAATCGCGCGTAGGGAAAGAACATTGCAGCCCCCCTGTCTTTGGGGTCACTGTAGCGATGAATTCCCTGTTCGCTACTCCCTATTCGCTATTCGCTTTTCAGGCGTCTTTCTCGGCCTGCTCGTTGACCGGGCCAGGTTCGGCCGGGGCATCGGCGACATGCTTGGGGCCGCCCTTGGCAACGCCGACCATGGCCGGGCGCAGCACGCGGTCGCCGATGGTGTAGCCGGACTGGGCGACATGCACGACCGTGTTGGCGGCGACGTCGGGGTTCGGCACTTCGAACATCGCCTGGTGAAAGTTCGGATCGAACTTCTCACCCAGAGGGTCGAGCTTGCGCACGCCGTGACGCTCCAGCGCCGACAGCATCGACCGCTCGGTCACCTCGACGCCCTCGATCAGGCTGGCCAGTCCAGCACCGCCAGCTGTCTTGGCATCGTCCGTGACGGCCTCGATCGCCCGGCGCAGGTTGTCCGAGACCGACAGCATGTCGCGGGCGAAATTCGCGACCGAATAGGCGCGGGCATCCTGCACGTCGCGCGCGGTACGGCGGCGCAGGTTTTCCATCTCGGCCGCGGCGCGCAGGGCGCGGTCCTTCAGCTCCTCGTTTTCCTTGAGCAGCCTTACGAGGGCTTCATAATCACCTTCGACGCTGCCTTCGATCTTGTCGGCCTGGGCCTCGGCAGTCGCGGCTTCGTCGAGCACGCGTTCGTCTTTTGCCTGATCGCTCATCGCCATTTCCCGTTGTTTGGACACGTTCTAAGTTGCGCCCGATATCGAGGTTTGGGTGCCAAAAATCAAGGGGCAAGGGCCGCCGGGACCGGATGCCGCGCCTTTCGGCGCCTCATCGCCGGTGCGGCCGGCACCAGCCATTCAATGTTAATTCAAGTTTTACCATCCGGGCCGACCATGTCTGCGGCGGGCAAGCAATGTGGGAACCATTTGCATCTGGCGGGAGTTTTGCCAGCGAAAACAGGTCTCGATCATGTCCAGCGCACGCATCAGCAAGACAGCAGCCAAGGTGGCGACGAACATCAGGCGAGAGCTGGCCTCCGAAAGCAATCTGCGCGTGCTGGAAGCGCTGCCGGCGTTCCAGGCCGACGAACATCTGCCCAAGAAACTGCGCCGCCTGCTCGACAGGCTGGATGCCGCCGAGCACGACAAGCCGCTTCGCAAGATGCTCCGCAGAAGCTAGCGCGCTGCGCGCTTCAGTCCAGGGTTCCAGCCATTTTCCCGTCGCTCTGCGGCGCTCAGGTCGCGCTGCGGCGCCAGGAATACTTCGCGCCTCCCCCAGGCGTTGCCGCCGGCTTGGCGGTCGGCTGGTAGTAGAGCGGCAAGCCGCCGACCTGGCCGGCCTCGAGCCGTTTCAACAGCACTGGGTGCGACACCTCGAATTCGTTGAAGCCGACGCGCAACATGTGCGGCAACTGATCGATCAGCACCTGGCCGGTGGCGCGCACCACACCTTCGAAGTCGTGGCGGCTGCGCAGCAATTCGGCCTTGGAGAAGGACCGGCCGTCGTTGAAGGCCGGAAAGGCAAGCGCCACCAGCGACAAGTGGGCGAGATGGTCGATGATCTCCTCGAGCTGGTCGCCGGGCTGCAGCAACACGCCGAGACGTTCCTTTGCGGCTTCGCGCTGTTCGGCCGAAAGCTCGAGAAAGGCCTGAAGCGGCAGGATCACCCGGCTGTTGCCGGAAAGCGCGCTCGCATCCTCGGCATGGGTCCAGCCATCGTCCCTGAAGCCTTCTGGTGTCCAGAGGCGCGGCGCCGGTGTCGCTTCGGTCATGAAAAAGAATTCCTAAAGTGATGCGTCGGTCAGCGACTGTTCGAGACCCGAAAGATGGATGCCGCACTCGGTCTTGGCCTGTCCGGCCCAGCGTCCACTGCGCGCGTCCTCGCCCGGTTTGACGATCTGCGTGCAGGGAAAGCAGCCGATCGAAAGGTAACCATAGGCGACCAGCGGGTTCTCGCGCAACGCGTGCTTGCGCATGTAGTCGGCGAGGTCGGAGGTGGTCCAGCGCGCCAGCGGATTGATGCGGAAGCGGGGGCCGACCTGCTCGAACACCGGCAGGGCCGCGCGTGTGGCGGCCTGGAAACGCTTGCGGCCGGTGAACCAGGCCCGGAACGGCTCGACGCCACGCGCCATCGGCTCGACCTTGCGCACGTCGCAGCAGGCGTCGGTGCTCGTCTGGTGCAGATTGCCGGTCGGATCGATGCGGGCAAGTGCTGCCTCGTCGGGCGTGACGATGCGAATGTCGGTCAGGCCAAAATCGGCGGCCAGTGCATCGCGATAGTCGAGCGTCTCGCCGAAGTGCTTGCCGGTGTCGAGAAAGATCACCGGCAGCTTGCGGTCGACCTCTGAAATCATGTGCAGCAGCACGGCTGAATCCGCCCCGAAGGACGAGACGGCCGCAATCTCGCCGACAAAGCGCTCGGTGGCAGTGCGCGCGATGACTTCGACGGGTGACAGATGCCCGTAGAGCGCGTCGAGCGCCACAGCCTCGGCCAGAACCTGAGCTTCGGTCCCGGCGTCAGGCTGCCTTGGCTTCGCTAGCATAAAGCGCCTCCTTGAACGGCGCTGGGCCGACACGGCGATAGGCGTCGAGGAACTTTTCCGAACGGTCGAGGCGGATGCCGAGATAGGTCTCGACGATCGTCTCGATGGCGTCGGTGATCTCTTCCGGGCCGAAGCCGCGGCCGATGATCTCGCCGACCGAGGTGTGCTCGTCGGCCGAGCCGCCGAGCGTCACCTGGTAGAGTTCCGCGCCCTTCTTCTCGACGCCGAGGATACCGATATGGCCGACATGGTGGTGGCCGCAGGCATTGATGCAGCCGGAGATCTTGAGCTTCAGCTCGCCGATGTCGCGCTGGCGTTCCAGCGAGGCAAAACGCCTGGAGATTTCCTGAGCCACCGGGATCGATCGGGCGTTGGCCAGGGCGCAATAGTCGAGGCCCGGGCAAGCGATGATGTCGCTGATCAGGTTGGAGTTCGACGTCGCGAGCTCGATCGCCACCAGCGCGTCATAGACCGCCTTGAGGTCGGCGCGAGCGACGTGCGGCAGGATCAGGTTCTGCTCGTGGCTGACGCGGATCTCGTCGAAGCCGTATTTCTCGGCGATGTCGGCGACAGCCTCCATCTGGCTGTCGGTGGCGTCGCCCGGCACTTCGCCGATGCCCTTGAGCGAGATCGTCACCGCGGCGTAGTCGGGATTGCGGTGGGTGAAGACGTTCTGGTCGACCCAGTCGCCAAAACTCCTGGAATCGAGCCGAGCCAGCTTGACGGCCTCGTCGCCTCCCGGCCGAGCCGTCAGCGCCGGCGGCGCAAAATAGGACTGGATCGCGGCGACATCGGCCTCGGGCAGCCTGAGTTCGCCGTCCTTCAGTGCCTGCCACTCATGCTCGACCTGGCGAACGATCTCGTCGACGCCGGTCTCATGGACCAGGATCTTGATGCGCGCCTTGTACTTGTTGTCGCGGCGGCCGTGCAAATTGTACACGCGCAGGATCGCGGTGGTGTAGGACAACAGGTGCTCTTCCGGCAGGAAGTCGCGGATTTTCTTGGCGACCATCGGCGTGCGGCCCTGGCCACCGCCGATATAGACGGCAAAACCAAGCTCGCCCTTGTCGTTCTTCTTCAGATGCAGGCCGATGTCGTGGGTCTGGATGGCGGCGCGGTCGCGCTCGGCACCCGTCACCGCGATCTTGAACTTGCGCGGCAGATACGAGAACTCCGGATGCACCGACGACCACTGCCGCAGGATCTCGGCATAGGGACGCGGGTCGGCAGCCTCGTCGGCGGCAGCACCAGCGAAGTGATCGGCCGTGACATTGCGGATGCAATTGCCCGAGGTCTGGATGGCGTGCATCTCGACCGAAGCGAGGTCGGCGAGGATCGCAGGAATATCCGACAGTGCGGGCCAGTTGAACTGGATGTTCTGGCGCGTGGTGAAGTGGCCGTAGCCCTTGTCGTATTTGCGGGCGATGTGGCCGAGCATGCGCATCTGCTTTGAGCTCAGCGTGCCGTAAGGTACGGCGATGCGCAGCATGTAGGCGTGCAGCTGGAGATAGACGCCGTTCATCAGGCGCAGCGGCCGGAACTGATCCTCGGTGATCTCGCCGGCAAGGCGACGCTCGACCTGGTCGCTGAAATCGGCGACGCGGGCCTTCACGAAATCATGGTCGAACTCGTCGTAACGGTACATGGTCGTCTTCCGGTCTGTGTTCAGGCGGCGCCGGCGGCGGGCCGGGCTTGCTTGCCAAGGTCGAGGCGATTGCTGGGACCAGCGGCGCGGATGACCTCGCGCAGCCTGAGCGGCTGGATCGCACCGTTGACGACGCTGACGTCGATGAGGTTGACGTCAACGACTTCGTTGTTGTCGTAGGCGGCCTTGCCGATCGCCTCCAGGCGAGCTTCGCCGGCCTTGTCGCCGACGGTCTCGGCGACATCGATTGTCTCTGCCCAGGTACCGTCGGCCGCGAACCACACAGCCTCGCCGTCGGTCAGCCTGTTGGCGGTAAGGATTTTCATGCCCTGCTTCCTTCGAGCGCCGCGCGGGCGGCCTGTTCGTGCCTATGTGCCGCGAGCGGCTCGGAAAGTTCAAAGTTGGCGCCGGCGACCGCATCGCCGATGATCGTCATGACCGGGCCGTCGAGATCGCTGCGCGTTTCGAGCGACGGCAGGTCGGCGAGCGTGCCGTGAAAGCGGCGGCGGTTCTTCAGGCTGGCGTTCTCGACGACGGCCACCGCCGTATCGGGCGACAGCCCGGCGTCGATCAGGCGGCCGGCGACGTCGGCGGCGACCGAGCGGCCCATATAGACGGCGACCGTCGCGCCTGAGATGGCGAGTTTGGCCCAGTCGGGCAGCGAACCGCCCTTGAGGTCGTGGCCTGTCGTGAACACCATCGAGGAGGTGACGCCGCGCAGCGTCAGCGGCAACTCGAAGTCGGCGGCGGCGGCGAAGGCCGAGGTAACGCCCGGCACGACCTCGTAAGACACGCCGGCATCGCGCATCGCCTGCATTTCCTCGCCGGCGCGGCCGAACACCAGCGGGTCGCCCGACTTGAGGCGGACGACGCGCTTGCCGGCCTGCGCCAGCTCGACCAGCAGGTCATTGATCTCGGATTGGGTCTTGGAGTGGCAGCCCTTGCGCTTGCCGACCGGCAGGCGCTCGGCATCGCGACGGCCCATCGAGATCACCGCCTCGGGAACCAGCGCGTCATGGACAATGACGTCGGCTTCCATCAAAAGGCGATGGGCGCGTAGCGTCAGAAGATCCTCGGCGCCAGGACCGGCGCCGACGAGCGCAACGTGACCCTTGATCGCGCCTTTCTGCAGCAAAAGCTCGGTCGCCGCGTCATGCGCCTCGGCAAGCTGGCCGTTGTCGAGCGCACGCGCCGGCGCGCCTTCGAAGAATTCGCGCCAGAAGCCGCGGCGGACATTGCCCTTGGGCAGCAGGCGCTCGACGGCGTCGCGGAAGCCGGCGCCAAGCGTCGCCAGTGCGCCGAGTTGCGGCGACAGCATGCGGTCGACGCGGGCGCGGATCATCTGGGCCAGGACAGGCCCTGCCCCTTCGGTGCCGATAGCAACGGCGACCGGCGCACGATTGACCAGAGCGGGGGTAAAGAAATCGCAGAGCTCGGGACGGTCGACGGCGTTGACCGGAATGCCCAGTTCACGCGCATCGACAGAGATGCGACGGTCGAGCGCCTCGTCGCCGGTCGCAGCGAACACCATCACGGCGCGCTCGATCAGCGAGGCGTCATAGGGCGCATGGATGCGGGTCGCGCCGTTGGCGGCGATCCAGTCGCGCAGATGCGGCTCGACATGGTCGGCGATGATGCGGATTTCGGCGCTCGACTGGGTAAGCAAACGGGCCTTAGCCAGCGCCTCGTCGCCACCGCCGACGATGACCACGGCTTCGCCTTCGACCTTGAGGAAGATCGGGAATGCGTTGAGCTTGGCGGCAGCTGGGGTCATGACGCAGGGTTCCGGAATGTCTGCCATTTTTAGCCGCCCTTGCTGCGCTGCAGAAGAAATGCACTCGCGCGCGCCGAGAAGGGAGGCAATCGCTTTTGCCCGCCCTGATGCCTCAAGAGAAAATTATTCCAACTGCTGGTCGACGCACATGTTTCCGAGCTACGCCTGCGACAATGCCCGCAAATGTCAGGCTGACCGCCCGCAGCCCTTGAAATCGCCGGAGTTACAAGGGTTGGCGATGCCCCACTTGTGCCGAGACGCGGTACCGAACCGAAAAGCCGCCCGGATGCGTTTTTCCTAATTTCTACTAAGTTAGTAGAATTAAGCGTGACGGCGCTCAATCCTCGATTTGCCACTTGTCCGGAACATCCATCAACCGTCGACGTTCCGCAAAAGGGGCTGACAGCAGAAGGAGCACGACATGACCCACCTCAAACTGAAGCACGGCATCTGGGTGCTGGTAGCGGATGGCGAAAAGGCGCTGTTCCTGAAGAACCGGGGCGACACCAAATACCCCAACCTCGAGGTCGTGCGCGAGATGGAGCAGGACAACCCGCCGACGCGCGAACAGGGCAGCGATCGTCCCGGCCGCTCCAGCGACGGGCCCTCGATCCACCGCAGCGCAGTCGACGACACCGACTGGCACCGTATCGCCAAGGAGCGCTTCGCCGACGAGATCGCTGCCCGGCTGTACACATTTGCCCATGCCGGCGATTTCCGCGAGATCATCTTGGTGGCACCGCCGCTGGTGCTCGGCGAGTTGCGCAAGAAGCTGCACAAGGAGGTCGACGTGCGCGTTGCGGCGGAGATCGCCAAGACGCTGACCAATCACAGCGTCAGCGACATCGAGACCATCCTGATGGCGGCCTGATCCCCGCTGTCGTTCAGAACTCCAGTCCTTGCGTGCCGGCAGCGATTGCCGGCACTTTTCTTGATATCGGCCAAGTTTCTTGGCCGCTTAGGGTTGCGCATGCGCGCCTGCGTCCACCATATTGGAAATGCAGCGGATTTCGCCGCTGCATCCCAAAACAATGCTCATTTTCGAAAGGTGCCGCCGGGACAATGCCGCATGACACGCCCCTCATCGCAACCATCGTCGCCGGTCTGGGGCTGGCATTCATCTTCGGCGCGCTCGCCAATCGCTTCAAGGTTCCGCCGCTCGTCGGCTATCTGATCGCCGGCGTGCTGGTCGGGCCGAACACGCCCGGCTTCGTCGCCGACCAGGAGCTGGCGCTTGAGCTCGCCGAGATCGGCGTCATCCTGCTGATGTTCGGCGTTGGCCTGCATTTCTCGCTCAAGGACCTGCTCTCCGTCCGCGCCATTGCGGTGCCCGGCGCAATCGTCCAGATTGCCTTTGCCACGGCGCTTGGCGCAGGCCTTGCCTGGATGCTCGGCTGGTCGCTTGGCGCCGGCCTCGTCTTCGGCCTGGCGCTTTCGGTCGCCTCTACCGTCGTGCTTTTGCGCGCGCTGCAGGAGCGGCGGATGATCGAGACCGAACGCGGTCGCATCGCCGTCGGCTGGCTGATCGTCGAAGATCTCGCGATGGTGCTGGCGCTGGTGCTGCTGCCCGCGCTTGCCGGCGTACTCGGCGGCGAAGCTCAGACGACCGAGACTCCCAACATCCTTGCCCTGCGCTTCGATTTCGGCGTCTGGGGCGTCATCGGCCTGACGTTGGCCAAGGTCGCGGCCTTCGTCGTGGTCATGATGGTCGTCGGCCGCCGGGTCATCCCGTGGGTTCTGCACTACGTCGCCCACACCGGCTCGCGCGAACTGTTCCGCCTGTCGGTGCTGGCGATCGCGCTCGGCGTCGCCTTCGGTGCCGCCAAGCTGTTCGGCGTCTCGCTGGCGCTGGGCGCCTTCTTCGCCGGCATGATCATGAGCGAATCCGAGCTCAGCCATCAGGCGGCGGAGGAAACGCTGCCGCTGCGCGACGCGTTTTCGGTACTGTTCTTCGTTTCGGTCGGCATGCTGTTCGACCCGACCAGCCTGCTCAGCAACACCTGGCCGATCCTTGCCACGCTGTTCATCATCATCATCGGCAAGTCGGTCGCCGCCTTCCTGATCGTGATTGCCTTCGGCTATCCGGTGGCGACAGCGCTGATCATCTCGGCCAGCCTCGCGCAGATAGGCGAGTTCTCGTTCATTTTGGCCGAGCTCGGCGTGGGGTTAGGCCTATTGCCCGAAAAAGGCCGTGACCTGATCCTTGCGGGCGCCATCCTGTCGATCGTACTCAACCCGGTGGTCTTTGCCGGCGTCGCGCGGTTGAAGCCGTGGCTGGAAAAGCGCTCGGGCAAGGTGCCGGAAACAGTCGAAGCCGTGCCGATCGGCCCGGCCACCGAGCCCGGCGAAGTCGCCACCACCACGCCAGTGGCATCGGCCAAGGTCGACGACGACACGCCGCCGCCGACAAAACTCACCGACCACACCATCCTGATCGGCTACGGCCGCGTCGGCTCGCTGGTCGGCCAGTCGCTCAAGGACGCCGGCCTGCCCTTCCTGGTCATCGAGGACTCGGACAAGACCATCGCCAAGCTGATGGCAGACGGCGTCGAGACTGTCGCCGGCAACGCGGTCAAGGGCGAGGTGTTCGGCGCGGCCAATGCCGCCGGCGCCAGGCGTCTGATCCTAGCCATCCCCAATGCCTTCGAGGCCGGCCAGATCGTGCTTAAGGCCAAGGCCGCCAACCCCGGCATGCTGATCATCGCTCGTGCCCATTCCGACGCCGAGGTCGAGCACCTGACCGGGCTCGGCGCCGACAAGGTGATCATGGGCGAGCGCGAGATCGCCCGCGGCATCGTCGAACAGGTACTGGAAGGTTCGGGCAAACCGCCGGCCAACGATCCAGAACCCGACGCCCCGCCGGCGGCGGCCTGAGCCGGCCGAAGCAAAGCCCTCCAAAGCAAAAAAGGCCGCAATCAGCGCGGCCTTTTTCATTGGCGCGCGGGCAAAGCCCGCAGCCTTCCTCAGAGGAAGGGGAACGGCATGACGAAGTTGGGCTGATAGGTGTCCATCGTCGCGCCATTGCGATCTTCGTCGATCAGCGTGCTGCTGCCGAAGCTGGCGCGCAGGCCGACCATCACCTTGTGCGAATCGAAGCTTGCCTCGCCGAAACCTTGCGAGATCGAGATGTTCTCGTACTGGTAGCGGCCGAACACCGACCAGGGCGTGCCGTCAAAGCGGTAGGTCGCCTGCAATGCTGCGGCGATGGTGTCGAAATCGGCCTCCAGGCCACCCTGGCTCAGGTTGGCGCGATGGAAGCCGAGCTCGCCGTCGAAACGCAGATTGTCCTGGGCGAAATAGCGCACGACGCCGCGAATGCCCATGAGATCGACGTCAAAAGGCAGGAAGTCGGATTCGAGGGCACCGTAATAGGCCTGCGCATAAAGCGTCACGTTGCCGAAATAGGCCTGGGCCTCGGGGCCCACCTTCCAGCTCCAGAGGTCCTCATCCGAGCCGCCTGAAAATCCGTAGGTGCTGGCCTGGACGAAGCCGCCGAAAGCGTAGGAAGCCGGGTCGCGCCAGAAGATGTGCGCCGCACCACCAACGCCGTGCAGGCTGTTGCCGTCCTGGCCGACGGCATCGACGGTGAAGTCGCCCTGGGCGTTCCAGCGCTCGGCAAACGGCACGTTGATGCGCGCCGCGCCACCGGCTGCCCACAGGGTCTCGTCGGAGAATTCGCTGATCCACAGCCCGCCGCCATAGATCTGGCCGTAGCCGGAGACTTGGCGAACGGTTTCCTCGACCGGTTGCGTCGGATCGGCGGCGAAAGCCGGCGTCGTGAGCACGACAAGCCCGGCGGCAGCGAGCAGTTTCTTCATGGATGGCCCCTCGTCAAAAAATGCGATGCAACATCTCATATCGCTAATTTACGCAAGGGAAAGATAACAGAACCCGACCAAGCACAACCCTGGCTGGTTTTCCGGCAACAGTGATACATTGCAGCAACAGGCGGTCACACCGGCGCGCCCTTGCCCGCTCCAAGCTTCCCCCTTGCGGACATCCGGGGCAGACATCTTGGCGACGCCAAGCGCGCAGAGATGACGACTCAGCGCGAAAAAGACTGAAGCGAACCGGTCAGCAGGAACGGCGCCCCGACGATGCGGACCTTGCGCGTCGTCGCCGGCGCATCGGGTACGAAAATCGGTGACGGTACCGTCGAGAAACAGTTCGGACTTGGCTTGCGGCAGCGGGATCACCGTCCGCGCCCGCATCTCGTCGGCGCGGCGATAATAGCGTGGCAGGTCGCAGCCGTGGAAATCGGCCATTTCGCGATAAGCGAAAGCAGGTGGCAGGTCCCTGTAGGACTGGCGCGTCCTCACCGAAACCATCTCCTCGGTTTCACGCCCGATGTCGTCAAGCTCATAGACGTCCATTGCCTTGTCGTTGCAGATGTACCGGCAACGATCGAGCGTGTTGTCGTAATGGCCGGCATTGACGAACTGGGCGTTGGGCGCCGGAAGAATAGTACCCGTCCTTGAGCCGCACGCAGCAGAGCATCGCCAGCCCGGCATATGACAGGGGCCTGTCCGACTTGCCCGGTCTGCGCGCACCATCTGGCTGCAGCCCAATGCCGACATACGCGCCCTGATCGCAGCGCCGTTGCCTCGGCGCGGTGCGGCCTGGATTTCGCGCTCGACGGCGACAGCTCGCAGCGAGCGAGCCGCCCCGTGAGGCTGCGGCGAGTGGTTTCGGCAGTCGAAGTATGTTGAGTGAGATATCGACCCGGAGGAGTTGAGTCCCGTCCTTGCTCCAAGTCGAAGCCGAATTCATGCCATAGGGGATCGAACCAAACAGCCGTCGAAATACCCCGCGTGTCGGAAATTTCGGACCATTCTTGCGGATAGAGTAGGAGCCATGAACATGCTGGGTGCCGTCATAACTGATGTTTGGACGTGCGCTGCTGAACGACTTGGGCACTGTGAAGCCTTGGGCTTCGAACCATTTCGTTGCATGCGAAATGTTTCTGTAGGAAGCAAGAAGCCTGAACATGCAGACCTCGGCCTCACTCACGTTGTTGATGCGGTCCCAATCCATCTGCTCAAGGTAATTTGGGGAGGCCTTATCGGCGTTCCTCGACAGGCAGGATGCCACGTCGGGAAAATCCATCAACGCCACCTTCCGAGCTGCGGACATCTTCCGCAAAGGCACGGGCGGCGTTCCCAAGCCGGGTTCGCTTACGTAGCTTACCCACAGCAGTTTTCCTCCATAGTAGCCGTAGCTCACTGCTTGGGCAGCAAGATAGGCAACGACTGCGTAAGCGAGATAGGTTCCGGGCTGAACCCCGGCTGACTCTTTTGTTCACGCCAAGCCGAAATCCAGTCGCCCGCCGACTTACCGGCCGACAGCCAGTAAAAGTAGCCTGCGGCCGGCGCCGAAACCGCCGCAGCCAGCAAGTTTGCTCGCCCCAGGAACAGCCCTCCGGCTATCCAGACGAGAAAGTAGGGCCACTGCTTTTGCACACCGCGCAGTTCCATGATGGTGAGCATGAAAAGCAATGGCGCAGCACCAAAGAAGACGTACGCTGGCGCACGAAATACAACGCCCCACCACAGCGCGTGTAATGGGAAGCCATTTGCGACAGGGAGTGCGTTTACGAACTCAATCAATGCGGCAAAGATCACGATCCCCATGACGGCGCAAAATGCCATACGGAGAATTCGGAGCAATATCGTCATAACATCCTCATGAAATATTCGATGTTCTGAAAACTCATAACATCAAATGAATACTTCACCGATCGTCAACAACAACCGTCGGGGATATTTCCGGAAAGCATCATGACCGATAGACGTCCGCGCACGTCTGTTGCGAACGTCACAGACATACGCAGATCATCAGGGATTTGGAGTGCCTAGTTCCCCAGAAGCACGTCCAGGATCGACGTTTCGCGGCGCTGGGTCGGACCGCCGACTTCGCCGGGAGGAACCGGGCGGCCGCCGCCGACATCTGCGGGCGGCACGGGTCGGCCGATCGAGGCGGTGGGTTGGTCCTGCCGGACGTTGACGGCGCCGACCTGCTGCTTTGCCGGCTTCGGCGCTGGCGGGAAGGTGTTTTCATCCATTTGCTGGGCCGGCTGGTCGTCAACGGCGACGTCAGGTGCCCCGCTGCCCGGTGTCCACGAGCCCGGAAGCGCCGCCACCGGCACGCCTTCGTGGGCTGCAACCATGAATTCGTGCCAGGCCAGCGCCGGCAGTGCGCCGCCGGTGACCTTCTTCATCGGTTTGCCGTCGTCATTGCCGAACCACACGCCGGTGGTCAGGTTGGCGGTGAAACCAACGAACCAGGCATCGCGCGAGTTCTGGCTTGTGCCTGTCTTGCCGGCTGCCGGCCAGGCAAAGGCAGCCTTCTTGGCCGTACCCTCCTCGACCGCGCCGGTCATCATCGCGTTCATCATGCCGACGACCTCGGGACTGATCACCCGCGGCCCGCCTCCAGCCGTGTTCTCGTAGAGCACCTTGCCGTCGGTGGTGGTGACACGGCGGATGATGTGGACTTCGGGCCGGTAGCCGCCATTGGCGAAAGGCACGTAGGCAGCGGTCAGCTCGAGCGGGGTTACCTCGGATGTGCCGAGCGAGATCGATACGTTGGGCTGCAACTCGGATTCGATGCCCATGCGATGGGCTGCCTCGACGACAGCGTTGGGCCCGACTTCCATGGCGAGCTGTGCCGCCACCGAATTCAGCGACTTCGCCAGGGCCGTCTTCAGCGTCACCCGGCCATAATATTTGCCGTTGTAGTTTTCCGGCGTCCACTTGCCGATCTTGATCGGCGCGTCGTTGCGCATACTGTCGGGGGTGCGGCCCTGCTCAAGTGCCGCCATGTAGACGAAGGGCTTGAACGCCGAGCCCGGCTGGCGCCGCGCTTCGGAAGCGCGGTCGAACTGGCTGGTGGCATAGTCGTAGCCGCCGACCATGGCGCGCACGGCGCCGGTATTGTCGATCGACACCAGCGCGCCCTGGCTGACATTCAGCTTCTGGCCGTTCTCGTCGACGAGCCGCCGGATCGATTTCTCGGCAATCTCCTGCAGCGTCATGTCGACTGTCGTGTCGACGACGATGTCCGACTGCACCTCGCCGATGAGCTCGGGCAACTCCTGCATGACGCGGTCGGCGACGTAGTTTTCCGAACCGGTCCAGAACGAGGCGACACGGGTCGCCGGCGCATTCATTGCGTTGGCCAGTTCCTTGTCGCCGATCATGCCCTGGTCGCGCATGGCGGCAAGGACCAGTTGGGCGCGGTCGCCCGCGGCCTTGGGATCGCGTGCCGGCGACAGCCGCGACGGCGCCTTGAGCAGGCCGGCCAGAAGTGCCGCCTCGGCCAATGTCACGTCGCGCGAGGACTTGCCGAAATAGCGCCGCGAGGCGGCCTCCACGCCATAAGAACCGGAGCCGAAAAACACCCGGTTGAGATACATCTCAAGGATCTGGTCCTTGGTGTGCTTCTGCTCCAACCACATTGCCAGGAGCACTTCCTGGACCTTGCGCTCCAAGGTGCGGTCGGGCTTCAGGAACAGGTTCTTGGCCAGCTGCTGGGTCAGCGTCGAGCCGCCCTGGGTGAAGCGGCCATTGAGGAACCGCGTCGACACGGCACGCGCCAGGCCAATCGGGTCGAAGCCGAAATGCGAATAGAAGCGCTTGTCCTCGATCGCGATCACGGCTTGCGGGATGTAGGGCGACATCTGGTGCAGGCCGACAGCCTCGCCGCCGGTCATGCCGCGATTGGCGACGAGCTGGCCGTCGACGCCGACGATCTTGATGTTGGGCGAACGGTCGGGAATGGCCCAGGTGGTGGCGCTGGGCATCTTGGCGCCGTAGTAGACGACGATGCCGGCAGCGGCGATGCCGCCCCAGATGGCAAGAACGAAGCACCAGTAGACCAGGCGACCGAAGATGCCGAACAGGCCGCGCTTTGGCTTGCGCGAGCGGCTGCGGCCGCGTTCAGGCGCGCGGCCCTTGGACGACTTGCGCTTGGCGGGCTGCTTGCGGCGGCTGGGCACGACGCGGTCCTCCTCGCGCACCGAAAAGACGTCGTCCTCCGCATCATTGCGCGGTCCATCGAAGCTGGGCTCGATGCGTCTGTCGTTCCGGTTCGCCATACCTGTTTGTCCGGCCCCCATGCCAATGGCGTTCCGGTTGGACAGTAAATGCGGCGATTTAAGGAGGCCTTAAACAACCGGAGCTGCCGCCCTGTGGGCAAGGCGCAACGGCCGCGCTGTGGATAGGGGTGACCGAAACAGCAAAACCGCCGTCCTTGCGGGCGGCGGTTTGGCGGTCGGTCCATGTCACTGCGGGATCGGGTCAGGACGCGGATCGTTCGGCTTGTCGGGGCGGTCGCTGCCCTTGTAACAGGGGCTCGAGGGATCGTTCTTGTCGCAGCAATTGCTGCTCTGCAGGTAGCGCGGATCCTTCGGCTTCCATTCGCAACGGCGGATCTCTGTCGACTGGCACGCGGTCACCGCCGAAGCGGCGACGACGGCCAGAATGATGTTGCGGAATACACTCATGGTTCTCTCCTTTGAAATGAATTTTCCCACCTCACGAGACTGGGTCGCAGCCAAGGGCGAAATGGTTCAAAAGAGATTTGAGATTTTTTACGCTGCCTCTAATCGGTAGCAGGACAGGGCGTCGGCGCGGAGATGATGACCCCCAACGTGGCGTTGGACCTGCATCGGAAGCAGTTTGGAGGTCGGCGGCAGTGGCGGCCGCTTCTATGGTCCGGTCGTCTTGTTGAGGGCAGCTGAGACCCGCTCGCGCAGCATCTCGGCGATGTCTGTGGCCATGTGAAGGCGGACACGGCCGCCGCGGGCATCGACGAGCGTCACGGCGACGCCGTCCAGCGTGTCGTCCTTGGCAGCCTCCACGGCCGCCACCATGAACTCATGTTCCTTGCGATCGGTTTTTTCGGCCATGGCTATGCTCCCTGGCTGGCAGAACCGATCATACGCCTATTCGTCGTCTTCGTCGCTGCCGCCTGATTTGGCCCAGGAGTGCGGGCTGATGCGTTTCTGGGTGTCGCTGTCGACATAGGCCCACCAGCCGGTGTCGCTGTCGTCCCATTGCCCGCCTGATGCCTTCAGGCGGTCCAGCGACCGGTACTGCGCAACCGATTCATTTTCCTGGCCGTCGCGGTCGGTCCAGTAGACCGTGACCTTGGAGCCATCGGTAGGTGCGGAAGCGATCGGCAGTTTGGCGCTCATCTGGGTCTCTCGGATTGCTGCTGGCGGATTGCTGGCCAACGATAGACGACCGCGCGGCCCGGTAAAGCCACGCGGCGGCAAAAGTCAGCGACGGCTGAGCAGGGCAGCGACAAGGCCGAAGACCGCGACGCCGACAAGTGCTGTCGTCATCGGATTGTCCTGGGCGGTTTTCTTCGCCACGCGCGCCTGCTTGCGCATCGCCGGCAAGGCATCGGTGAAGCGGTCGTACAAACCTTCGTAAAGCTCTGAAGCGCTTTCACGGCTGTCGGCAAGGGCTGCGGAGCCGCGCTTGGACATCGACTTGGTCAGCGAAGCGACCTGCTTGGTCAGCTGGGAAACCTGTTCTTCGAGGTCGGCCTGGATTTCTTCACGGGTGGAAGCCATTCGTATGCGTCCTTTCATCTGGTACGCATCCAAACGGCTCAGGCAGGCTGTTGTTCCCTAGGCGGGGCTAAACGTCGCCACCCAGTCCGACCGCCTGCAGCTACAGTCGGACGGATCTTTCACGATATCAAGCGCTTAGAACTCAGCTATGGGCGAAGATGTCTTCTTCGTCCCAGCCCATCAGGTCGAGTTTGGCGCGGGTGGGCAGGAAGCGGAAGCAGGCCTCGGCTTCCCTGCTGCGGCCATCGCGCTCCAGCCTAGCGGCGAGCACGTCGCGCAGCCGGTGCAGGTAGAGCACATCGGAGGCGGCGTATTCGAGCTGCTCCGGCGACAGCGTCTCTGCCGCCCAGTCCGACGACTGCTGCTGCTTGGACAGCGACACGCCCAAAAGCTCGTTGCAGATGTCCTTCAGGCCGTGGCGGTCGGTGTAGGTGCGGACCAGGCGCGAGGCGATCTTGGTGCAGAACACCGGCTCGGTCATCACGCCGAAGGCGTTGTAGAGCACGGCGATGTCGAAGCGGCCGAAATGGAACAGCTTGGTCACCTTGCGGTTCTTCAGAAGCGCGGTGAGGTTCGGCGCCTTCTTCTGGCCCGGCGCGATCTGGATGACGTCGGCGGTGCCATCGCCCGGCGAAATCTGGACGACGCAAAGGCGGTCGCGATGCGGGTTCAGCCCCAGCGTCTCGGTGTCGATGGCAACGGCATCGACGTCGTAGTGCTGGAGGTCGGGAAGGTCGTGCTTGTGAAAGCGGATGGTCATGCGTGTCTCCGATCGCGGCTTGGCAACTCAGTTGCCGCGATCGGAGGAAAAATCAATAGAAACCTCGGTTTCTGGCTCACTTGCGCGTCAGCGCCTCGAGAATACGCGCCCAGGAGCGCTGGCCCTTGTGGAACGAGGCCAGATCGTATTTCTCGTTCGGCGAGTGGATGCGGTCGTCAGGCAAAGCGAAACCGACGAGCAGCGACTCCATGCCAAGGAAGCTCTGGAAGTCGCCGACGATCGGGATCGAGCCACCCATGGCGAGCATTACGGCCGGCTTGGGCCACTCGTCCGACAGCGCATCCTTGGCCTTTGCCAGGAACGGCGAGTCGTAGGACAGCTGGATCGCCGGCCCGGCGCCATGCTCGTGGAACTCGACGCTGCAATCGGCCGGAATGCGCGCCTTCACGAAGTCGCGGAAGGCGGCACGGATCTTGTCGGGGTTCTGCTTGTGCACGAGGCGGAACGACACCTTGGCCGACGCTTCGGCGGCGATGACCGTCTTGAAGCCCTTGCCGGTGTAGCCGCCTGATATGCCGTTGAACTCGGCGGTCGGGCGGGCCCAGACCAGTTCGAGGATCGACCGGCCCTTCTCGCCCGAAGGGATCGACAGACCGATCTCGCCGAGGAAGTTTTCCGCCGTCTCGCCGAGCGTTTCCCACGACTTCAACACCTGCGAGGGCGTCTCCTCGACGCCGTCATAGAAGCCGGGAATGGTGACGCTGCCATTTTCGTCATGGATGGCTGCCAGCACCTTGGACAGGATGCGCACCGGATTGGCGGCGGCACCGCCATATTCACCCGAATGCAGGTCGCGGTCGGCGGCCTTGACGATCACCTCCTCACCGACGAGGCCGCGCAGGCCGACGCAGATGGCGGGCGTCTGGCGGTCCCACATGCCAGTGTCGCAGACCATGGCGAAATCGGCCTTCAACTCCTCGGCATTGGCCTCGAGGAATGGCTTCAGCGACGGCGAACCGGACTCCTCCTCACCCTCGAACAGCAGCGTAATCCTGCATGGCAGGCCGCCATGCACTTCCTTCCAGGCGCGGCAGGCCTCGACGAACAGCATCAGCTGTCCCTTGTCGTCGGACGAGCCGCGGCCGGTGATGACCTTGATGCCGCCGGCGATCTCCTTGATCTTGGGATCGAAGGGATCGTCTTCCCAGAGGTTAAGTGGGTCGACCGGCTGCACGTCGTAGTGGCCGTAGAACAGTACATGCGGCGAGCCGGCGGGGCCGTCGTGATGGGCGACCACCATCGGATGACCTGGCGTGTCGCGCACGCTGGCGTCGAAGCCGATGGTCTTGAGGTCGGCGACCAGCCATTCGGCGGCCTTGCGGCAGTCGCCTGCAAAGGCCGGGTCGGTGGAGATCGACTTGAGACGGAGCAACTCGAACAGGCGCTCCAGGCTCTGGTCGAGATTCTTGTCGAGGCGATCGAGAACGGGTGCGACAACGGACATTGGGGTGCCTTTCGATTCTTCTGGCGCGCAACCTAGTGGGCCGATGTGAAAACGAAAAGGCGGCAGGATTGGGCCAGCGGTCAACGCTGCGAAAGCTCTCTGGCAAGCGGACAAAAAAGTGCCGCCGTGGTGGAGGGGGGAGCCACGGCGGCACATTCTTAAACGGTGCGGCAGCCCGGAGAGGGGGATGAGGCTGCCGCAGGGTCCGGATAGGCGGGGGACGGGCCTGAGACCGGACTTCGGCAAAAACTGCCGATGCCCTACATTTATTCCTTTGAACGTGGCGATTCAAGGGCACGAAGATTACACTTTTGTAACATGCGCGTGATCGGACCGCAGCCCTGCTCAGCCCTTGCCGCGCGCGCGACGGTACTGTTCGACAGGCATTCCGCCGACGCCCCAATCCTCCAAATCGACTTCATTTATTACCACGAACGTCGTCGTCGGATCCTTGTCGAGAACGTCGACGAGAAGATCGGTTGTGCCCTTGATCAAGGCGGCTTTCTGCTCCGGCGTCACGCCTTCACGGGTAATCTTGATATTGACGTAGGGCATTCTTCTGCTCCCGTTCCCGGCGGCTCACTAGGACTGCAGGTCGAAGTGAAAAACCTTTGACATGATCTGCCAGCGGCCATCGAGCTTCACCAGCGTCAGGAAGTCGGTGAAATGCTTGCGCCCGATGGCGCAGTTGAGCTTGGCGAAGGCCGTCACCGGACCGGCGAACTCGATCGACACGATGCGATCAGTGCGCACCTCCGACCGGGTCGCCGGCGAGGCCGCTTGTCGACGATGGGGAAATACTCGTCCATGGTCAGCCGCAGCAGCTCGCCTTCCGTCGCGCAGGCGTAGATCGCCTGTTGGTGGAAAATCCTCGTCAGCCGCTTGGTGTCGCTGAAGTAGAGCCCGTCGAAATAATCCGTGAGCGCATCGGCGACTTCGGCATAGGCCGTGGCGTGGTCGGCGGCGGTCATGCCAGGCCCTCGGCGGCCATCGCGGCAACGACGGACGGGCGCTGATGCACGCGCTCGACGAAGGCCGACAGGCGTGGCCAGCGTGCAAGGCCGATCCCTGTTGGGCCGGTCCATCTGGCGACGACAAACAGATAGGCATCGGCAACCGAGAAATGGTCGCCGAGCAGGTAGGCACGGCCATCGGCGAACTGCCTTTCCATATGGTCGAGGCGATTGCCGACATTCGCTTCCGCCGCGTCCTTGGCTTCGCCCGTGGCTCCGTGAAACAGCGGCCCGAATGCCTTGTGCAGTTCGGATGCGATGAAGTTCAGCTGCTCCTGCAGCCTCGCACGGGCAAGCGTGCCCGGCTCCGGCGCCAGGCGCCGCGCGCCGTTGCTGTCGGCGAGATACTGGACAATCGCTGCGCCCTCAGTCAGCACCTCGCCATCGCCGAGCCGAAGCGCCGGCACATAGCCCTTGGGGTTGATGGCGCGGAAATCCGCCCCAGTTTCGGTCGTCTTGGTCTCGACGTCGACACGCTCGACGTCGAACTGCCCGCCCAGTTCGTGCAGCACGATGTGCGGTGAAAGCGAGCAGAATCCGGGTGTGTAATAGAGCTTCAAGTGAGGTTTCCTTGCGCCTGAAACGTTAAGGTCATGTTTGCAGGCGAAGGGCTAACAGATAATCGTTACCTCTGGATACCAGGTAACTTGAGGTGATCTTCATTATCGGGTATCCAGGCGGTAACGGCAGTTTCGCCGCAGTAACCCGACGATTACTGAGGTGCTCGAGCCATGGCGCTGAAACTTCGCAGAAACCGCGCTCCCGAGCCGCCCGAGGCCTGTCCGCTCAGCGAATGCATGTCGCTGCTCGGCGGCGCCTGGACACCCAACATCATCTGGTACCTCAGCGCCGGCCCGCGCCGCTTCGGCGAGCTGCGCCACGACATCCCAGCTATTTCGGCAAAGGTGCTGACCGGACGGCTGCGCGATCTCGAGGCCAAAGGCGTTTTGTGGCGCCGCGTGATGCCGACGTCGCCGCCCTCGGTGGAATACGGGCTGACCGACCTCGGCACCGAGTTCCAGCCGGCGATCGCGGCTATCGTGGCGATCGGGCACAAGATCAAGCAGCGCCAGGCCGCCCATGGCCAGTCCGACGACATGGCGATGCCAGCCTCCTGACATGGACACGGTCTGGGCTGGCGGCCAATGTCAGTTGCCGAGGCCGCGCCCCTTTGCACAAGGATGCTGGCCGCCTAGTCTTGGGCAAATCAGCCAATCCAACTCCGGAATGAACAGTCCATGCCCGTGCATGTCCGAGCCGCCCTGCCTCAAGACGCCAGCGCCATGGCCCGAATCCTGAACGAAATCATCGACATCGGCGGAACCACGGCGCATCGCGAGAAGTTCGATGACCAGCGCATCATCGACTACTTCATCTCGCCGAAACTCGGAATCAGCTGCTTCGTGGCGCTGGAGGGCGAGCAGGTGCTGGGGTTCCAGTCGCTCGACTGGTCCGACCCAGACTGGCCGGGCGATCGGCTGCCCCCCGACTGGGGCGTCATTGCAACCTTCGTCGATCCGCACGCGCACAAGCGGGGCGCCGGAAGGGCGTTGTTCGCCAACACGGTGGAAGCTGCGAAAAATGCGGGTGTCAGCTTCATCGACGCAACCATCCGCAAGGAAAACACCGGCGGCCAGGCTTATTACGGAGGCATTGGCTTTACCGACTATAGCGAGAGCGCCGAGACCGTCTCAAAGCGTTTTGCGCCGCAATAAGAGGCGCCAAGATCGCCCTCCGGCGCTTGAATGTTGCCGGTCGCAGCGCGTCAGCCGCCACCTTGTCGGTGTCGACGTGACGACCCGCAACAGATGGTGTCAACGACTTGTCAGTAGACGGCGGCAAAGCCCGCTTGACCATGGACAGCCGCGCTGTGCCAAGCTACCCGTATCGCCATGAAAAAAGGCGATCATCTCTTCCTAGTCGACGGCTCCGGCTACATCTTCCGCGCCTATCACGCGCTGCCGCCGCTGACCCGTAAGTCAGACGGCCTGCCGGTCGGCGCGGTGTCCGGTTTCTGCAACATGTTGTGGAAGCTGATGCTCGACGCGCGCAACACCGAAGCCGGCGTGGTGCCGACCCATTTCGCCGTCATCTTCGACTATTCCTCCAAGACCTTCCGCAACGAGCTCTATCCTGAATACAAGGCCAACCGCTCGGCGCCGCCGGAAGACCTGATCCCGCAATTCGGCCTGATCCGCCAGGCGACCAAAGCTTTCGAGCTGCCCTGCATCGAGATGGAGGGTTTCGAGGCCGACGACCTGATCGCAACCTACGCCAGGCTTGCCTGCGAGGCCGGCGGCGACACCACAATCGTCTCCTCCGACAAGGACCTGATGCAGCTCGTCGGTCCCAGCGTGTCGATGTACGACCCGATGAAGGATCGCCAGATCAACATCCCCGAGGTCATCGAGAAGTGGGGCGTGCCACCGGAGAAGATGATCGACCTGCAGGCGCTGACCGGCGACTCGGTCGACAACGTGCCGGGCGTTCCCGGCATCGGCCCAAAGACGGCAGCACAATTGCTCGAACAGTTCGGCGACCTCGACACGCTTCTCGCCCGTGCCTCCGAGATCAAGCAAGACAAGCGCCGCCAGTCGATCATCGACAACACCGAAAAGGCGCGCATTTCGCGCGAGCTGGTGCGGCTCAAGATCGATGTGCCGGTGACCGACGGGCTCGAAGATTTCGTGCTGCAGCCGCCCAACGGGCCGAAGCTGATCGGCTTCCTCAAGACCATGGAATTCACGTCGCTGACGCGCCGCGTCGCTGAGGCCACGGGCACCGAGGCGGGCGAGATCGAGGCCGTGCCGGTATCAGTGCAATGGGGCGCCGACGCGCATGGACCGGACGTCGGAGCGGGCGCAACACCTGCAGCGGCACCCGCCGCAGGTCCCGCCGCGCGTGCGAACGGCGGCAGCATCTCCGCCGCAGTGCCCCCGTCCGCCCCTGCCGACGGCGGCACCGCGCTCGACACGCCTACCGACCTCGCCAACAAGATCGCTGCAGCCGCAGTCTCGGAAAAATTCGACCACGCCGCCTATGTCACGATCCGTGACCTCGCGACACTGAAGGCCTGGGTGGCTGAAGCGACCGAGGCCGGCGTCATGGCATTCGACACCGAGACCAGCTCGCTCGATCCGATGCAGGCCGAGCTCGTCGGCATTTCTTTCGCCACCGCACCGGGACGCGCCGCCTATGTGCCGCTCGCCCATAAGAGCGGACGCGGCGACCTGCTCGGCGGTGGCCTGGTCGAGAACCAGATTCCGGTGCGCGACGCCCTAGCCACCCTCAAGCCGCTACTCGAAGACGGTTCGGTGCTGAAGATCGCGCAGAACCTGAAATACGACCTGGTGGTGATGAACCGCCACGGCGTCGACATCAGTCCGTTCGACGACACGATGCTGTTGTCCTACGTGCTCGACGGCGGCACCAATGGCGGCCACGGCATGGACCCGCTGTCGGAAAAATGGCTCGGCCACACGCCGATCGCCTTCAAGGACATCGCCGGCTCGGGAAAGAACTTCGTCGGCTTCGACCAGGTCGACATCGACAAGGCGACCGCCTATGCCGCCGAGGATGCCGACGTGACACTGCGCTTGTGGCGCGTGCTGAAGCCACGCCTCGCCGCCAAGGGGCTGACCTCGGTCTACGAGCGGCTGGAGCGCCCGCTGGTGCCGGTGTTGGCCGAGATGGAGCAGCGCGGCATCTCGGTCGACAGGCAGATCCTGTCGCGGCTGTCGGGCGAACTCGCCCAGGGTGCCGCGCGGCTTGAAGACGAGATCAACACGCTTGCCGGCGAGCGCTTCAACATCGGATCGCCCAAGCAGCTCGGCGACATCCTGTTCGGCCGCATGGGCCTGCCCGGCGGCACCAAGACCAAGACCGGCCAGTGGTCGACCTCGGCGCAGGTGCTCGAGGATCTCGCCGCCGAAGGCCACGAGCTGCCGCGCAAGATCGTTGATTGGCGCCAGCTGACCAAGCTGAAATCGACCTATACCGACGCCCTGCCCGGTTTCATCAACCCCGAGACCAAACGCGTCCACACCTCCTACGCGCTGGCCGCCACCACCACCGGCCGGCTGTCGTCGTCGGATCCTAACCTGCAGAACATTCCGATCCGCACCGCCGAAGGCCGCAAGATCCGCACCGCCTTCATCGCCGACAAGGGCAACAAGCTGATCTCGGCCGACTACAGCCAGATCGAGCTGCGCGTGCTCGCCCATGTCGCCGACATTGCCCAGCTCAAGCAGGCTTTCGCCGACGGCGTCGACATCCATGCCATGACGGCATCCGAAATGTTCTCGGTGCCGGTCGAGGGCATGCCGTCGGAAGTGCGCCGCCGCGCCAAGGCAATCAACTTCGGCATCATCTACGGCATCTCGGCCTTCGGCCTCGCCAATCAGCTGTCGATCCCGCGCGAGGAAGCGTCCGACTACATCAAGAAGTATTTCGAGCGCTTCCCCGGCATCCGCGCCTATATGGACGAGACCAAGGCGTTCTGCCGTGACAACGGCTATGTCGAGACCATCTTCGGCCGCCGCATCCACTATCCCGAAATCCGCTCGTCGAACCCGTCGGTACGCGCCTTCAATGAACGCGCCTCGATCAACGCCCGCCTGCAAGGCACCGCAGCCGACATCATCCGCCGGGCGATGATCCGCATGGACGACGCACTGATCGCGGCCAAGCTGTCGGCGCGCATGCTGCTCCAGGTACACGATGAACTGATCTTCGAAACTGTCGAGAATGAGGTCGCAGCGACGATCCCTGTAGTTCGGCACGTGATGGAGAACGCGGCCATGCCGGCCGCGTCGATGTCGGTGCCGCTGCATGTCGACGCCAACGCCGCCGACAGCTGGGACGAAGCGCACTGAGATGGAGTTCGCGGCGGCATCTGACCTGCCGACGCTGCTTTCCTTTTCCCTGACCTCTGTCATCATCGAGCTGACACCGGGGCCAAACATGACCTATCTGGCACTGGTGTCGGCTGGCGAAGGCCGCCGCGCCGGCTTCGCCACGGTGGCCGGCATCGCGCTCGGTCTCGCCACCATCGGCGTGGTCGCGGCACTTGGCGTCACCGAATTGATCCAGTCATCGCACCTGCTCTACGAGGGCCTGCGCTGGGCCGGCGTATTGTTCCTGCTCTTTCTCGCCTATGAAGGCTGGCGCGGTCCGGGCGACGTGGTATCCGAAGGCAACGATGCCGACCGGCGCTATTTCACCCGCGGGCTGGTAACCAACCTTCTGAACCCGAAGGCGGCGGTGTTCTATGTCGCTGTGCTGCCGACCTTCATCATCGCCGACAAGCCGGTGCTGTCGCAGACGCTCACGCTGACCGCCATCTATGTCGCGGTCGCGACCATCATCCATGCATTGATCGTGGCACTGGCAGGGACGCTCGAGCCCTTGCTCAACAACCCACGGATTGAGAAGGTCGCGCGAAAGTTCCTGTCGGCGCTGCTGGCGGCCGTGGCCGTCTGGTTCGCGTTTGCGACGGCACGCTAAGCTGGTTCAGGCGGCGATCGCAGCACATTTGGCGCAAGTGCCGCGGAACTCGATTACTGCCTTCTTGGCGACGAAGCCGGTCGATCCAACCCAGTGATCGAGCTGCTTGCCGATCGTCTCGTCCGAGATCTCGGTCACCTGGCCACAGGTGTCGCAGATGGCAAAGGCCGTCATGCGGTGGTTGTGATGGCTGTGGTCGTGCGGCTCGGAGCAGGCGACGAAGGCATTCAGGCTTTCGAGGCGATGGACGAACCCGTCCTTCATCAGCGCTTCAAGGGCGCGATAGACCTGCAGCGGCGCGCGAAAACCCTCGTCGCGCAACTGGTCGAGCAGCGTGTAGGCGCTGAGCGGTCCGGTCGCCACTTCGAGTTTCTCCAGAACCTTCTGCTGGTTCTTCGTCAGCGTAACCCGCGCCGCCATCTTTCCGCTTTCACCTTCCTCGGCCGGGCCGATGCCCGGACGGAACAATCCACCGCCTAAGATGGCGACTGGACACGGGTTTTGCTAGCGCGTCCGGCCGGCAAAGACAATCTGCCCCAAAAGCAAACGGCGGGAACGCCCGCCGCCTGCATGTTTCGAACCTTCAGAGCACCAGCTTATTTCTTCTGCCGCGCCGGCCCTTCGCGCTCGGACGAGCGGGCCCACAGGTTGATGTCGGCCTCGCGGGCATAGGTGTCGATCTCGGCCAGTTCCGCATCGGTGAAGATTGCGTTCTTCAGCGCGCCGACACAATCCTCGACCTGCTCAGGACGGCTGGCGCCGATCAGTGCCGAAGTGACGCGGCCGCCACGCAGCACCCAGGCCAGCGCCATCTGCGCCAGCGTCTGGCCGCGGCGTTCGGCAATACCGTTCAGCGCACGGATGTTGGCGAGGTTCTTGTCGTTGAGGAAGGCCGGGCGCAGCGACTTGCCCTGCGATGCGCGGCTGCCTTCCGGCACGCCGCCGAGATATTTGCCGGTCAGCATGCCCTGTGCCAGCGGCGAGAACACGATCGAACCGATGCCCAACCCGTCGAGCGCGTCGAGCAGGCCGTCATCCTCGACCCAGCGGTTGATCAGCGAATAGCTCGGCTGGTGGATCAGGCAGGGCGTACCGAGCTGGCGCAGGATGTCGGCCGCCTCACGGGTGCGCTGGGCATTGTATGAGGAGATGCCGGCATAAAGCGCCTTGCCGGAGCGCACGGCATGGTCGAGCGCACCCATCGTCTCTTCGAGCGGGGTGTCCGGGTCGAAGCGGTGCGAATAGAAGATGTCGACATAGTCGAGACCCATGCGCTTCAGGCTCTGGTCGAGACTCGCCAACACATATTTGCGGCTGCCCCACTCGCCGTAGGGACCGGGCCACATGTCGTAACCGGCCTTGGTCGAAATGATCATCTCGTCGCGGAGACCGGCAAAGTCGGTGCGCAGGATGTCGCCGAAGGCGGTCTCGGCCGAGCCGGGCGGCGGGCCATAATTGTTGGCAAGGTCGAAGTGGGTGATGCCGAGGTCGAAAGCCTTCTGGCAGATGGCGCGCTTGGTGTTGTGCGGCGTGTCCTCGCCGAAATTGTGCCACAGGCCGAGCGAGATCGCCGGCAGTTTGAGCCCCGATTTGCCGCAGCGATTGTAGACCATGTTTTCGTAACGGTTCGCAGCCGGCTGCCAGGTCATGATGCTGTCCTCGAATGGAAAGGGGAATCGGCCGATAGGCCGTTCCCCTGTCTTAGCCTATTTCGACGGAGCCAGCAGCCCCCTTGCAGCAGCCGGGCCGAGCGGCTCCGGGCGCTCGCAGGTCGTCTGCATCTCGACGAACTTCTTCGTCTCGCCCGACTTCAGTATACCGGTCATGATATCGATGACGTGGTTGGCGAGTTCCAGCGAACAGCGATGGGGCCTGCCCTGCATGATTGCCAGCGCCATGTCGGCGAGACCCGCCGTGCGGTAATTGGCCATCATGCCGTGCGGATGCTTCTCGTTGGCAACCGAGAAGGGGTGGTCCCATTTCGGCAGCGTCTTCACAGGCTTTTCGCCCCTGGTGTAGCTGAGATCACCGCCGAAGAAATTGGGGTCCGGCATGTGGATGGTGCCCTGCTCGCCATAAAGCTCCATCGGCGCGTGGCCGCTGTTCCAGACATCCCAGCTGGCATTGAAGGTAAAGACAGCGCCGTTCTCGAACTCCATCAGCGCAAGGATCGTCGTCGGTGTCGTCACCAGAATCTTCTCGCCAGCGCGTGGCTTCGACAAGATGGTTCGCTCCTTCGCCGGGATCGACGACAGTGCAGCCACGCGGGCAACCGGCCCGATCAACTGGACCAGATTGGCGATGTAATACGGTCCGAGATCGAGGATCGGCCCGCCGCCCGGCTGGAAGAAGAAGTCGGGGTTGGGGTGCCAATGCTCCATGCCATGGCTCATCACGTGGCAGGTGCCCGAGGTGATCCTGCCGAGCTTGCCGGTGTCGATCAAGTGCCGCGCCAGTTGATGTGAGCCGCCGAGGAAGGTGTCGGGCGCCGAGCCGATGCGCACGCCCTTCTTGTCGGCGCGCTTCTTGAGGTCGAGCCCGTCCTTGATGGCCAGCACGAATGGCTTTTCCGAATAGACGTGCTTGCCAGCTTCGATTGCCTGCCTCGACACCTCGTAGTGCACCGCCGGAATGGTCAGATTGACGACGATGTCGATGTCGTCAGATGCCAAAAGCCCTTCGACCGTCTCGGCGCGCAGCTTGAATTCCTTCGCCCGTGCCTTGGCCGCATCCATGTTGATGTCGGCGCAGGCACGCATCTCGATGCCTTTGAATTCAGGCGCATGCTTGAAGTAGGTCTTCGAGATGTTACCGCAGCCGATCACCCCGACGCCGAGTTTCCTTGCCATATGCTGTTCCCCCTAGAAGGTCTTGGCGGCTGCGATCGAGCGGCTTGCGAAGCGCTCGAAATCGGCCGGGTTGTCGTGTTCCATGACAAAATACTTCGCCGGCGTGTTCTTGCGCAAAGCCGTCACCAGCCCCGCCCAGTCGACCGTGCCGTGTCCGACGTCGGACCAGCCGTCCTCATCCGTCGCCAAGCCTTGAGGCGCGATGTCCTTGACGTGGACAGCCAGGATGCGCGGGCCGAACTCCTCGATCCAGTGCAGCGGGTCGGATCCGCCGCGGATCACCCAGGCGACGTCCATTTCCCAGCCGACCTCAGGGGCGGCCTCCAGGATCACGCGTTGTGGCACCACGCCGCCAACCGGCACGAACTCGAAGTCATGGTTATGCCAGGCAAAGTCGAAACCTGCTTCTTTGGCCTTTGCGCCAATGGCAGCAAGACGCCTGCCGAATGCCCGCCAGCCATCCGCGTCGGTAGGCCGTTCCGCCGGCTCGAGCCACGGGCAGGCGATCAGCTTCATGCCGAGCGTCCTGGCGATGCCTGCCGCCTTGGCGAAATCCTGCTCCAGAAGGTCGATGCCGAAATGGCCGCTCGGCATGGCCAGACCGTTCTTGTCGAGCTCGGCGCGGAACGCCGCGGGCTCTTCGTAGACGGCGCCAAAGCCCTCGACTTGGGCGTAACCGAGGGCGCCGAGCGTCTTGAGCACATTCTGCCAGGGTTGAAAGTTGCGGGCGCTGTAGAGTTGGAATGACCAGTCCATGGTTCTGTCCGTTTGTTTGGGAGGGGATTTCACATGCGGCTGCCGCTCTGGCCGTCGAACAGCGAGGCGCGCGCTGGATCGAAGCCGATGCGCAGCTGATCGCCCGACGCCAGATGGCGTTCGGCCTCGACGCGGAAGGCGAAACTCTGGCCGCCAAGCTTCGTCCAGACCAGCGTGTCCGAACCCATCGGTTCGACCAGCTCGACCCTGGCGTCCACTTGAAAGGGCATGGCAGCAGCGGCATCGCCCGTGGCAATGTGCTCCGGCCGCACGCCGAACACCGCCTTGCCGGGCTTAGCCGCGTCGCCAAAACCGTAGCGGCCGAGCGGTATCTTTGTGTCTGTCGCGACGAATGTCGGCGCATCGCCCTCAACCTCGCCGTCGAGAAAGTTCATGCCGGGCGAGCCGAGGAAGCCGGCGACGAAGCGATTGACCGGTTTGTTGTAGATCACCTGCGGCGCGTCGAGCTGCTGGATCACGCCGCCCTTCATGACGGCGATGCGGTCGGCCAGCGTCATCGCCTCGATCTGGTCGTGGGTGACGTAGATCATGGTGTTGGCGAGTTTCTGGTGCAGCCGCTTGATTTCGACGCGCAGCTCCGAGCGCAGTTTGGCGTCGAGATTGGACAGTGGCTCATCGAACAGGAACACGTCGACATCACGTACCAGCGCCCGGCCGATCGCCACGCGCTGGCGCTGCCCGCCCGACAGCGCCGCCGGCTTGCGCTGGAGCAGCGGCTCGATCTGCAGGATCTCGGCTGCGCGGGCGATACGCCTTGCGATCTCGTCCTTCGCCATGCCTGCCGTCTTCAGGCCGAAGGACAGGTTTCCCTCCACCGTCATCTGCGGATAGAGCGCATAGGACTGGAACACCATGCCGATGCCGCGATCCTTGGGCTCCTCCCAGGTGACGTTCTTGCCCTTGATGAAGATCTGCCCTTCGGACACGTCGAGCAGGCCGGCTATGCAGTTGAGCAGCGTGGACTTGCCGCAGCCGGAGGGACCGAGCAACACCAGGAACTCGCCCTCGGGCACGTCGAGGTTTAGCTCCTTGAGCACATCATAGGCGCCGAAGCTGAGCGAAACGTCCCTGACCTGGACACTCGTCATCGCCTCACCCCTTCACCGCGCCGGCGGCGATGCCGCGGACGAAAAGCTTGCCTGAAATGAAGTAGATGACGAGCGGAACCAGTCCGGTCAGAAGGGTGGCTGCCATGTTGACGTTGTACTCCTTCACGCCCTGTACGGCGTTGACGATGTTGTTGAGCTGGACCGTCATCGGATAGGTGTCGGGCTTGGTGTAGACGACGCCGAACAGGAAATCGTTCCAGATGCCGGTGACCTGCAGGATGATCGCCACGACGAAGATCGGCAACGACATCGGCAGCATGATCCTGAGATAGATCGTCCAGAAGCCGGCACCGTCGACACGAGCCGCCTTGAACAGCTCCTCCGGCAGCGAGGCGAAATAGTTGCGGAACAACAGCGTCAGGATCGGCATGCCGAAGATGGTGTGCACCAGCACCAGGCCCCACAGCGAGCCATAGAGGCCGATCTCGCGCAGCACGATGACTACAGGATAGAGCATCACTTGGTAGGGAATGAAGGCGCCGACGACGAGCACGGTGAAAAACACCTCGGCGCCTTTGAAGCGCCAGTTGGCCAGCGCGTAGCCATTGATCGAGGCGATTGATATCGACAGGAACACCGACGGCACGGTGATCATCACCGAGTTCCAGAAGCCGCGCGACAGCCCGTCGCAATTGAGGCCGGTGCAGGCCGTCGACCATGCCTTGATCCATGGCTCGAAGGTGATCTCGACCGGCGGCGAGAAGATGTTGCCGAGCCGGATTTCGGGCATGCCCTTCAGCGACGTCACCACCATCACATAGAGCGGCAGCAGGTAGTAGACGGCGACAAGCGCCAGCGTGCCGTAGATGAAGACGTTGCGGCGGGAGAAGCGGCGGCGCGGCCTGGGGCCATGCGGCCCCGACAGCGCCCTTGCGCGGGCGGGCATGGCGCTTGCCACCGCAAGTTCGGGGGCGGCGCGCAGAAGCTGCTCAGCCATGGCGGCGCCTCCTGGCGAATTCGAGATAGGCCCAGGGCACGATGACGATGACGACCGACAGCAGCATCATTGTCGAGGCGGCGAAGCCCTGCCCCAGATTCTGCGCCAGGAACATGTAGTTGTAGACGTATTTGGCCGGCACTTCGGATGCGATGCCGGGGCCGCCGCTGGTCTGGGCGACAACGAGGTCGTAGACCTTGACGATGCCGCTGGCGATGATCACCAACGTGGTCACAAGCACCGGCCGCATCATCGGGATGACGATGAAGACATAGGTCTTCCAGGTCGGGATGCCGTCGACGCGCGCCGCCTTCCAGATGTCGCCGTCGATGCCGCGCAGGCCTGCCAGCATCAGACACATGATCAGCCCCGTGCCCTGCCACAGCCCGGCGATCAGAATGCCGTAGATGACGATGTCGGCATTGTAGAGCGGGTCGAAGGTGAAGCTTTCCCAGCCGAGATTGCGAACCACCTGCTGGATGCCGAAATTTGGATTGAGGATCCACTGCCACGCCAGGCCGGTGACGATGAAGGACAGCGCGAAAGGGTAGAGAAAGATGGTGCGGAAGGTGTTCTCGAAACGGATCTTCTGGTCCATCAGGGCAGCCAGCACAAAGCCGATGACCAGTGAAAAGACCAGCGTGCAGACGCCGTAGATGGCGAGGTTCTCGACCGCCACCAGCCAGCGCGGCGTCGCCCACAGTCGCTCGTACTGGTCGAAGCCGACGAAGCTGGCGCGGGGCAGCAGTTTGGAGTTGGTAAAGGAATAAAACACCGTCCACGCCGTGCCGCCGACGAAAATGACCAGCGCGGTCAGGATCATCGGGATCGAGGCGATCTTGGCATTCAGGTTGCGAAACAAGCTGAATGGTCGGCCCTGATACGTCGGGGTCATCGGTCGGCACCCATCCGGATCGTCAGCCAATCTGCCGGTCCCGACATGTCGGGGCCGGCAGAACGCCGCTGACAGGACTGCAGCATCTCAGGCAGGAACCGGGTCGGGAAGCCCGGATGCCCTGCCCTAGTCCGCAGCGGCGATGATTTCGGCAAAGCGTTTCTGCGCGTCTTGTGGCGAAAGCTCCTTGTTGGCGAAGAACTCCACGAACAGATCATTGATCTGGGTCACGCCATCGGCCGACATCAACTGGTCGGGCGCCGGGATGATGTTGCCCTTGGCGAGGATCTCGAGCCCCTTCTTCATGCAGTCATTGGCGGCGTTCAGGTCGACGTCGCCGCGCACCGGCAGCGAGCCCTTTTTGAGGTTGAAGGCAACCTGGGTCGCCGGCGACAGCATCACCGAGGCAAGCGCCTCCTGTGCCTTGGCCTTTTCAGGATCGGTCTGCTTGGGGAAGTAGAAGGCATCGCCGCCGGTCGAGATGATCTCGTTGACGCCGAGGCCGGGCAGGCAGGTGTAATCCTTGCCGGCAACCTGGCCGGCGACCTGGAACTCGCCCTGAGCCCAGTCGCCCATGATCTGTCCGCCGGCCTTGCCGTTGATGACCATGCTTGTCGCCTGGTTCCACTCCTGGACGTTGGACCTGGCCGACATCTGGCGCGCCTGGTCGGCGGCGGCGAAGACCTTGGCCATTTCGGCGCCGGCAGCCAAAGTCGCGTCCTTGTCGCCAAACACTTTCTGGAACGTTTCCGGACCGGCAAGTGCGACGAGGATGACCTGGAAGGCGAGCGTCGTCTGCCAGGGCTGCTGGCCGATGGCGAGCGGTACGATGCCCGCCTTTTCCAGCGCCGGCGCCGCTGCGACGAACTCGTCCCAGTTCTTCGGTACCGCCACGCCGGCGTCGGCAAAGGCCTTGTTGGACAGCCACAGCCACTGCTGCGAATGGATGTTGACCGGCACGCAGTAGATCTTGCCGTCCAGCGTGCAGCCGTCGAGCAGGCTCTTGGGGTGGATGAACTTTGTCCAGCCCTCCTTCTGTGCCAGTTCGGTGAAATCGCGCATCAATCCAGCCTGGACGAGCTCTTCCGCCTGGCGGCCATGATTGAACTGGGTTGCGCCCATCGGATCGCCGCCGGTGATGCGCCCGATCATGATCGGGCGAGCGATGTCACCGGAACCGGCGATGGCGCCGTCGACCCATTTGTTGCCGGTGGCATCGAAGGCCTTGGCGAGTTCGGCAACTGCCGCCGCCTCGCCGCCGGAGGTCCACCAGTGCGTCACTTCGAGATCGGTCGCGGAGGCTGAACCTGCAGCCCCAAACACGACGCTTGCTGCAAATGCAGCTGTCGTCAGCCTATAACGCATCGTACTCCTCCCTGAATCTGAAACGTTACAGGTACGGACGTTAGGCGAAGTTTTTGGCCGCTGCAATGGGTGTGCGATATTTTCTTCGCGAGCCGAACTAAAGCCAGGAGAAGCAGCAGCCCTGTTGCGCTGGTAAATCGCGCCGCAATGCAGCATTTCCAAGCAAATCATGCAGATGAATCAACAGTCGACAGCCATTTTGCAGCGCACGGTCACGCCTGAGCCGTCGACCGTGGGGGCTCTCCAAAAACACCGTGAATTGGCACAATGTGAAACGTTACAGTTCTTGCAGGAAAGCGCTTGTCAGGTCCATCATGCAAATGCGATATGCGCCGAGCAGGGATCACGGTGGGGCAATGGCCATGAACGACAAGACACCGCCGGATGAAAATGCCGACCAGGCCGCTGGCGGCGAGGCCAATCCGCCGACGCTGAAGACCATCGCCTTCATGACCGGCCTCGGCGTCACGACCGTCTCGCGCGCGCTCAAGGACGCCCCCGAAATCGGCGCGGCGACCAGGCAGCGCGTGCAGCTCGTCGCCCGCCAGATCGGTTACCGGCCAAACCGCGCCGGCGTGCGCCTGCGCACCGGCAAGACCAATGTCATCAGCCTGGTGCTCGACACCGAGGAGCAGGTCGGCGGCTTCGTCTCGGACCTCATCTACGGCATCTCCGAGGCGCTGGCGCAGACTCCCTATCACCTGGTGGTGACACCCTATTCGCGCAACAACGATCCGCTGGAGCCGGTGCGTTATGTCGTCGAGACGGCGTCGGCCGACGGCGTCATCATCTCGCGCACCGAACCCGACGACAAACGTGTGCGTTACATGACCGAGCGCGGCATGCCTTTTGCCACCCATGGCCGCACCCATATGGGCATCGACCATGCGTTCCACGATTTCGACAACCATGCCTATTCAATCGAGGCGGTGAAGAAGCTCGCAGCGCTCGGGCGCAAGCGCCTGGCGCTGCTCGCCCCGCCCTCGAACCTCAGCTACTACCATCACATGCGCGACGGCTTCGCTGACGCCCTGATGGAACACGGATTGAGCGAAGTGCCGTTCCCGATGGCCACCGTCGACCATTCCATCGAGGACATTCGAAAGCAGACCGTCGAGCTGATGCGCCGACCCAACCGTCCAGATGCCTTCGTCAGCGGCGCGGGGGCCGGCACCTTCGCGCTGGTCGCCGGCATCGAGGAGGCCGGCTTCCGGATCGGCCAGGACGTCGACATCGTTTCCAAGCAATCGTCAAAACTGCTGCACCTGCTCAGACCGCAGCTCTACGTCGTCAATGAAGACGTGCGGCTGGCGGGCGCCGAACTCGCCCGCGCCGTGCTCGGCCGCATCGCCGGGCGCGACATCGGTGCCCTGCAGAGCCTCAGCAAGCCCAAGGCGGTCGAGGCCTACGAGACACCCGGATCAGGAAAAGACGACACCACCTGAGCAGCCCTCTCCCCGTATACGTGGCGAGGGGGGCCGCGCCGCGGCAGCTTCCCGTCTCCCCATTCACCGGGAGACGCTGTCAGCAGGCGGATGAGGGGCAGCGCTGCCCGACACTTCCCTGAGGACGCTAACTGCCGCTGCCCCACGGCCCGTGGTGCGCGCCCGGCTCGTCGATGCGCTCGAAGCCGTGAGCGCCGAAGAAATCGCGTTGCGCCTGGGTGAGATCGGTCGAGCCGCGACCCTGGCGATAGCCGTCGAAATAGGCCAGCGCCGACGACAGCGCCGGCACCGGCAGCCCGGCCTCGGCGGCGCGGGCGACGATGCGGCGCAGCGACGGATGCGCCTTGCCCATGATCTCGACAAAGGCCGGCACCATCAAAAGATTGGTCGACCGATCGGCCTTGCCGAAAGCTTCGGCGATGGTGTCGAGGAACTGCGAACGGATGATGCAACCGGCGCGCCAGATCTTGGCGATGGTCGGCATCGGCAGGTTCCAGCCGAATTCCTTCGACGCGCCGGCCATCACGGCGAAGCCTTGCGCATAGGCAGCAATCTTGCCGGCAAACAGTGCAAGCTCAAGATCGCCGAGTACCTCGTCCTTGTTGCCGGCGAATTTCAGCGTGTTGGCGCCGTAGGCCTTTTCCGCCGCCAGCCGTTCATCCTTCATCGACGACAGCACGCGTGCCGCGACCGCCGCTTCGATGGCTGTCGCCGGGATGCCAAGCTGCTGTGCCTCGATGACCGACCACTTGCCGGTGCCCTTCTGACCGGCGCGGTCGAGGATGATATCGACCACCGGCTTTCCGGTCTTGGGATCGTCGGCTTCGAGCACCGATGCGGTGATTTCGATCAGGTAGGATTCGAGCCGGCCCTTGTTCCAGCCGGCAAAGACCGGCGCGATCTGCTTCGGCGTCATCGACAGCCCGTCGCGCAGGATGCCGTAGATCTCAGCGATCATCTGCATGTCGGCATATTCGATGCCGTTGTGGATGGTCTTGACGAAATGGCCGGCGCCGTTCGGCCCGAGCCAGGCGGCGCAGGGCTCGCCCTTGTACTTGGCCGAAATCGCGGTCAGCACGTCCTCGACGCGGGCATAGGATTCAGGCGTGCCGCCGACCATGATCGAGGGGCCGTGGCGCGCGCCCTCTTCACCGCCCGAGACACCCATGCCGATGAAGGTCAGGCCCGAGCCGTCGAGCTCCTCGAAGCGGCGCATCGTGTCGCGGAAATTGGCGTTGCCGGCATCGATGATGATGTCGTTGGCGGCGAGAACCGGGCGCAGGGCTGCGATCTGCTGGTCGACCGGATCGCCGGCCAGCACCATGATGATGATCGGTCGCGGCGGGCGGATGGCGGCGGCCAGTTCCTCGATCGAGCCGCAGGGCACGACCATGTCGCGCAAGGCGCCCGCCGATTCGACAAACGCCTGCGTCCGGGCCGGTGTGCGATTGAAGACGGCGATACGATGGCCTTTTTCGGCGATGTTCAGCGCCAGGTTCGAGCCCATCGTGCCCAATCCGATCAGTCCGATTTCGGCTTTTTCCATGGTCGCTGGTCCTGTCTGCTGATTGCTGTCGTCGAAGACGCGGCATGATTGACCGCGCTTTTGCCGAGGTCAACTCGCCGCCCGACGCGCCTTGTCGCCGGTCGATCAACTCGTCGTGGCCTGACCTTGCGTCATCAGTCCTTGCGGCGGCGGCCGTAGAGCTCGAGCCGGTGATGGACGATGTCGTAGCCGAGCTGGCGGGCGATTTCCTGCTGCAGCTGCTCGATGCGATCGGAGCGGAATTCGATGACGTCGCCGGTGTCCATGTCGATGAGATGATCGTGGTGATCGCCGCCAGCCTGCTCGAAGCGCGATGGCCCGCCCTCGAAGGCATGGCGGTGAATGGCCCCCATCTCCTCGAGCAACTTCATGGTGCGGTAGACTGTCGAAAGCGAGATGCTCTTGTCGACCTGTTCGGCGCGGCGGAAGATCTCCAGCGCGTCGGGATGGTCCTCAGTTTCACCCAGAATGCCAAGGATGATCTTGCGCGGCCGCGTGATGCGGATGCCCGCCTTGCGCAGCGCTTTCTCGTAGTCCGGCTTCTTGGGAGCATGTTTCACAGGCGTCTTCGTCATGGCGCGACTATGTGCCAGATGACACTCAGTTGCAAAAGATTATGTCGCCGTTCATCCCCAGGTGAAGTGGGGCGATGCGTGTCCCCCGCGTGGGAGCAAGTGGAAGACGGCCCGCGCTATACGAAGCCAACCCTCCCCGCCGTGATGGCCTGCCGGCCATCTCCCCCACAAGGAGGGAGATTAGTCTCGTCGCCAGGGGCGCTCATTCTGCCACGTTGCATCAAAAAGGCCCCGAGATGTTGGCGACGCTGGCGATCGGACGGATCGCGGCATAGCCGATCTGTGGGAGCTAAAAAGAAGCTAAAAGCGTCAACAAGCTATCCACGCATCGACCATCCTGCCTGCCGTCGCCCGCGCAACAAGACCACTTCGGAAGGTTCAGTAAGCGACAGTCACATCTCTACTTGCAAACGATTTGCAATTGCATTGACAGGCGCACCAACTGCCATTAGGTAAGGCACCGTAGCTGCCGCCCCTTCGGTGCGGCATTCTGAAACGGGATTACCATGACAGCACTTCGCACCACCTTCGCCGCCATCGCTCTGCTTGCGGCGGCGCTCGGGCTTTCGGCCTGCTCTCAGGACAGCGCGGCGGGCGGCAAGATGAAGGTGGTGACCACCTTCACCGTGATCGCCGACATCGCCCGCAACGTCGCCGGCGACGCAGCCGAGGTGGAATCGATCACCAAGCCCAATGCCGAGATTCACAACTACCAGCCGACGCCGGGCGACATCCTGCGCGCCCAGAAGGCCGACCTCGTTTTGTGGAACGGCCTGAACCTCGAACTGTGGTTCCAGAAGTTCTTCGAAAACCTCGACGGCGTCAGCCAGGCCGTCGTCTCCGATGGCGTTGTGCCGATGGGCATCGCCGAGGGTCCCTATACGGGCAAGCCCAACCCGCATGCCTGGATGTCTCCAGAGGCGGCGCTGATCTATGTCGAGAACATTCGCAAGGCCTTCGCCGAGAAAGACCCTGAAAACGCCGAGGTCTACGCCAGGAACGCCGCCGCCTATGCCGAGAAGATCAAGGCGACGGTGGCGCCGATTCACAAGGCCATCGAGACCATCCCTGCCGAGCGCCGCTGGCTCGCCACCAGTGAAGGCGCCTTCTCCTACCTGGCGCGCGACTTCGGGCTGAAGGAGGTCTATCTTTGGCCGATCAATGCCGACCAGCAAGGCACTCCCCAGCAGGTGCGCAAGGTGATCGACCTCGTCAAGGCCAACGGCATTCCGGCCGTGTTCAGCGAAAGCACCGTGTCGTCGAAGCCTGCCGAGCAGGTCGCACGCGAGACCGGGGCAAAATATGGCGGCGTGCTCTATGTCGACTCGCTGAGCGATGAGAGCGGCCCGGTGCCGACCTATCTCGACCTGTTGAGCGTCACCACTCAGACCATCGTCAAGGGACTGACCCAATGACTGCACCCATGAAAGGGCGGCCCCAGGCGGAGGCCGCCCCGGGCGACGGGCTCAACGTCTCCAATATCTCGGTGACCTACCGCAACGGCCACACCGCCTTGCGCAACGCCTCATTCGCCATTCCGCGCGGCACCATCACCGCGCTCGTCGGCGTCAACGGCTCGGGCAAGTCGACCCTGTTCAAATCGATCATGGGCTTCGTGCCGCTGGCGTCAGGCAGCGTCGAGATTTTAGGCCAGCCGGCACGCGAAGCGCTGAGGAAAAACCTCGTCGCCTATGTGCCGCAAAGCGAGGACGTCGACTGGAATTTTCCAGTCCTTGTCGAGGATGTCGTCATGATGGGCCGCTATGGCCACATGAATTTCCTCCGCATGACGCGCGGCATCGACCGCGAGGCGGTGGACGCAGCGCTCGAACGCGTTGGCATGGCCGACTTCCGCAAGCGCCAGATCGGCGAACTGTCGGGCGGGCAGAAGAAGCGTGTATTCCTGGCCCGCGCGCTGGCGCAGGAGGGCGAACTCATCCTGCTCGACGAACCCTTCACCGGCGTCGACGTGCGCACCGAAGAGGCGATCATCGCGCTTTTGCAGGGCCTGCGCGACGAAGGTCGGGTGATGCTGGTGTCGACCCACAATCTGGGTTCTGTGCCACGCTTCTGCGACCGCGCCGTCCTGATCAACCGGACCGTTCTGGCGGCCGGGCCGACTTCTGAAACCTTCACCAAGGCCAACCTCGAAAAGGCCTTCGGCGGCGTGCTGCGCCAGTTCATCCTCGGCGGCTCCGAACTGCATGACGATGCCGATACGCGACAGGTGACGGTGCTGACCGACGACGAGCGACCCTTCGTCATCTATGGCGACGGAAACGGCAATGATCGGGCCGACAAATCGGGTGGGCGCCGGAAATGATCTCCACGCTGATCGAGCCGTTCGGCTACGGCTACATGCTCAACGCCATGTGGGTGTCTGCACTCGTCGGCGGCGTCTGCGCCTTCCTGTCGGCCTATCTGATGCTCAAGGGCTGGTCGCTGATCGGCGACGCGCTTTCGCATTCGATTGTCCCAGGCGTCGCCGGCGCCTACATGCTCGGCCTGCCCTTCGCGCTCGGCGCGTTCCTGTCGGGCGGGCTGGCGGCGGGCGCCATGCTGTTTCTCAACCAGCGCACCAAGCTGAAGGAGGACGCCATCATCGGGCTGATCTTCACCTCCTTCTTCGGGCTTGGCCTGTTCATGATCTCGCTGTCGCCGGCCTCGGTGAACATCCAGACCATCGTGCTCGGCAACATCCTGGCGGTGACGCCTTCCGACACGTTGCAGCTAGTCCTGATCGGCGGCATTTCGCTGGCGATCCTGCTCGCCAAATGGAAAGACCTGATGGTCGCCTTCTTCGATGAGAACCACGCGCGCTCGATCGGGCTGAACCCTGATTTGCTCAAGGTGCTGTTTTTCATGCTGCTGTCGGCCTCGACGGTGGCGGCTTTGCAGACAGTGGGCGCCTTCCTGGTCATCGCCATGGTGGTGACGCCGGGGGCGACGGCCTATCTGCTCACCGACCGGTTTCCCCGGTTGATCGTCATCAGCGTGGCGATCGGCAGCGTGACCAGCTTTGCCGGCGCCTATGCCAGCTACTTTCTGGACGGCGCGACCGGCGGCATCATCGTGGTGGCGCAGACGCTGATCTTCCTGGTCGCCTTCGTCTTCGCACCCAAGCACGGATTGCTTGCGGCGCGGCGACGGGCGCGGCTGGAACTGGAGGCTGGGGCATGATCGAAACCCTCGCCCTGCCCTTCGCCTTCCCGTTCATGCAGCAGGCTTTCGCCATCTCGCTTTTGGTTGCGGTGCCAATGGCACTGTTGTCTTGCTTCCTGGTGCTCAAGGGTTGGTCGCTGATGGGTGACGCCATCAGCCATGCGGTGTTGCCCGGCGTCGTGCTGGCCTACATCGCCGGCCTGCCGCTGGCGGTCGGCGCCTTTGCCGCCGGCATGACCTGCGCGCTGGCAACCGGCTATCTCAAGCAGAACAGCCGGATCAAGGAAGACACCGTCATGGGCATCGTCTTCTCCGGTATGTTTGGCCTCGGCATCGTGCTCTACACGAAGATCCAGACCGACGTGCATCTCGACCATATCCTGTTCGGCGACATGCTCGGCGTGAGCTGGAGCGATGTCGGCCAGACGGCAGCCATCGCGCTGGTGGCAACAGGTGCCATCGGCTTCTTCCGCCGCGACCTGTTGCTGCATGCCTTCGACCCACAGCACGCGCAGGCCATCGGCCTGCCGGTCAGGCTGCTGCATTATGGGCTGCTGACGATACTGTCTTTGACCATCGTCGGCGCGCTGAAGGCCGTCGGCATCATCATCGCCATTGCCATGCTGATCGCCCCCGGCGCAATCGCCTACCTGCTCACCGACCGCTTCGAGCGTATGCTTATGGTGTCAGTGCTGGTGGCGGTGTCTTGCTCGTTGTCGGGCGTCTATCTCAGCTTCTTCATCGACAGCGCGCCGGCGCCAACCATCGTTCTGCTGATGAGCCTGACATTCGTCGCGGCGTTCTTTGTCTCCAAGCGGCGGACGGCGATCAGGCAGAAACAGGTGGCGGTAGAGTGAACAGCATACCTTCCCCTTGTGGGGAGGGCCGAGCAACAGAGCCGAGCGGGTTTGGGCGTAGGAGTTCCCACGCTCACCACACCCGGCCTTTTTGGGTCACCCTCCCCGCAAAGGGGACGGCAAGGCGTTTACGCAGCTGCAGCCGTCAGCCGGCGGCGGGCAAAGGAATGACCCTCACTGTCGAAGATGTGCAGTTCGTCGGGACTGGCGGCGAGCCGAATCTTGGCACCGCGCTTGACCTCGACATTGCCGGGCAGCTTGGCCACCAGCGGCTGCTCCGCGCGACCGATGTCGACATAGACCAGTTGGACCTCGCCGAGCTGCTCGACATAGTCGACGAGCCCCTCGAACAGGTAGTCGTCACCGGTCGCAACATAGAGATCCTCGGGTCGCACGCCGAAGCTGACTGGCTTGCCCTGGGCCTCAGAGGGCGTCGCCACCGGAACAGAGCTCTTGTGGCCACCGACATGGCTGACGACGCTCGTCTCGCCTGTCCTTTCGATGGTACCGGCAACGATGTTCATCGCCGGCGAGCCGATGAACTGGGCGACGAACAGATTGCCGGGATGCTTGTAGAGCTCCATCGGCGAACCGACCTGCTCGATGCGGCCATCCTTGAGCACGACGATCCGGTCGGCCAGCGTCATCGCCTCGACCTGGTCGTGGGTGACGTAGATCATCGTTGTATTGGGCATCGATTCCTTCAGCTTGGCAATCTCGATGCGGGTGGCGACGCGCAAGGCGGCATCCAGGTTGGACAGCGGCTCGTCGAAGAGGAAGACCTTCGGGTTGCGCACGATGGCGCGGCCGATGGCGACACGCTGACGCTGGCCGCCGGACATCGCCTTGGGCAGGCGGTCGAGATATTTGGTCAGCTGCAGGATTTCGGCCGCGGCGCGCACCCGCTTGTCGATCTCGGCCTTGCTCTCGCCAGCGATCTTCATGCCGAACGCCATGTTGTCGTAGACGGTCATGTGCGGATAGAGCGCGTAGGACTGGAACACCATGGCGATACCGCGCTTGGACGGCGGCACGTCGTTGACCTTCTCGCCGGCGATGTACAGTTCACCGCCGGTGATCTCCTCCAGGCCTGCGATCGAACGCAACAGCGTCGACTTCCCGCAGCCCGAAGGGCCGACGAAAACGATGAACTCGCCCGACTTGATGTCGAGGTCGATGCCATGAAGAATGTTGAGATTGCCGTATGACTTCTTGACGTCCCTGAGCGTTAGATCGGCCATGGTTTCCTCCCAGTACCTAATTTGCGGTCAGACGAAGCGCCCGAACCAGGCGCCGTAACCACCGAGCCGGACTGCGCCGGCGTTGGCATTTCCATCGAGCCCATGCCCCGGCAAGGGCTGCAGACCACGACCTCCGAGGTCGATGTTAGCCGGCGCGCTGCCAAGATTGAAGACGCAGACGACCTCCTCGTTGCCTTCGCGACGGGTGAAGGCGACGACGTCGTCTTCTGCCTTGAGGAAGGCGATCTCGCCCTTGGCGAGCGCCGGATGTGAACGGCGGAAGGCCAGGAAGCGCCGGTAGTGCTCAAGCAGCGAGGCCGCATCACCCTCCTGGGTGTCGACAGCCTTCGCCAGATGATCCGCGGGCACCGGCAGCCAGGGCTTCGCCCGGGAGAAGCCGCCATTGACGGCGTCCTTATTCCACACCATTGGCGTGCGGCAGCCGTCGCGGCCCTTGAACTCGGGCCAGAAGCGGATGCCGTAAGGGTCCTGCAGATCCTCGAAGGTGAGGCTGGCTTCGGTCAGGCCAAGCTCCTCGCCCTGATAGATGCAGACCGAACCGCGCAGCGACATCAGAAGCGCCGATATCACTTTGAGATAGGCGGTGCGGTCGGCCTCGCCCATGCCCCAGCGCGAGGCGTGGCGGACGACGTCGTGGTTGGAGAAGGCCCAGCACGACCAACCGTCGCTGGCCGCCTTGCCGAAATCTTCGAGCACCGTGCGCACCTTGGCGGCCGATATCTTTTCCGGCGCCAGGAAGTCGAAGGCGTAGCACATCTGCACCTTGTCGCCGCCGGCGGTGTAGGACGCCACGACCTCGAGACCGCGCTGGGAATCGCCGACTTCGCCAACAGCTGCGGCCGCCGGATACTCGTCTAGCACGGCGCGGAAGCGGGCGAGGAATTCAAGATTCTCCGGCCGGCTCTTGTCGTAGATGTGGTCCTGGAAATTGTAGGGGTTTACCGCGGGTGCCGTCTGGTCGTTGCGCTGTTCCGGCGGCAGCGCCGGATTGTCCTCGAGGCCTGCCGAGTGGAAGTAGAAATTGATGGTGTCGAGACGAAAACCGTCGACGCCACGGTCGAGCCAGAAGCGGGTAACGTCGAGCAGCGCGTCCTGGACGTCGCGGTTGTGGAAGTTGAGGTCGGGCTGCTCGGCCAGGAAGTTGTGCAGGTAATACTGCATGCGCCTGGTGTCCCACTGCCATGCAGAGCCGCCGAAGATCGACAGCCAGTTGTTGGGCGGGCTGCCATCGGGCTTGGCGTCGGCCCACACGTACCAGTCGGCCTTGGCATTGTCGCGGCTGGCGCGACTTTCCTTGAACCAGGCGTGCAGATCGGAGGTGTGAGAGATGACCCCGTCGATCATCACCTTGAGGCCGAGGCGGTGGGCTTCTGCGATCATAGCGTCGAAGTCGGCGAGCGTGCCGAACATCGGGTCGATGTCGAGATAGTCCGAAATGTCGTAGCCGAAATCCTTCATCGGCGACTTGAAGAAGGGCGAGATCCAGACGGCATCCGCACCCAGGGAGGCGATGTGCGGCAGCCGGTCGATGATGCCCCTGAGGTCGCCGATGCCGTCGCCGTTCGAATCCTGATAGCTGCGGGGGTAGATCTGGTAGATCACCGCCCCGCGCCACCAGTCGCGATCGACAGCGGTTTCAGGGTTTTCGAACTTGCGCATTGCGGCTTGCATCTGAGCTAGCCTCCCTTGACTGAGCCCGCGAGCAGGCCGCGGACGAAATAACGTTGAAGCGAGAAGAACACGATCAACGGCACGATGATGGTGACGAAGGCCGAGGTGGTGAGGATTTCCCAGTCGCCGCCGCGCGAACCGAGCAGGGCATTGAGCTTGCCGGTCAGCACCAGCTGGTCGGAGCCCGAGCCAAGGAAGACCATCGCCACCAGCAGATCGTTCCAGACCCAGAGAAACTGGAAGATGGCGAAGGAGGCGAGCACCGGAAAGGACAGCGGCAGCACGATCTTGACGAAGATCTCGAAGTCGCTGGCGCCGTCGATGCGCGCCGATTCCATGATCTCGCGCGGCAGGCCGGCAATGTAGCTGCGCAGGAGATAGATCGCGAAGGGCAAGCCGAAGCCTGTATGCGCCAGCCATATGCCGAGATAGGTCTTGGCAGGCACGCCGAAGAACAGGCCGACGCCATTGTAGAGCTTGAGCAGCGGAATGAGGGACATCTGCAGCGGCACGACGAGCAGGCCGATGATGACGGCGATCAGCAGCGCGCGGCCGGGAAAACGCATCCAGGCAAGCGCATAGGCAGCATAGGCGGCGATCAGGATCGGAATGATTGTCGCCGGAATGGTGACCGTCAGCGAATTGATGAAGGAGCGTCCGATGCCTTCCGAAAACAGCACTGTGCGGTAGTTGTCGGTGGTGAAGCGCGGCGGCGCCGAGGCCGAGAAATAGACACGCTGGCCACGGGTGATCTCGAAGGCCTTGGGCGACGACATCACGTAGGAGCCGTCGTCATTGACCTGAAGCGTCACGCCCTCGCCGAGGTCGGCGGCAGTGCCGGCTTCGAATTGCGTCGGCTGCTGCGCCTTGGTGCCGAAGGCGGTCACGGTGCGTGCGTCGCCGGCGCCGAACAGGTTGCCCATGATCAGGAACTTGCCGTCCTTCTCGACCTGCTTGTCGGCGGCGTCGGTGCGCCCGGCCTCGGTCTGAGACGAAGTCGACAACGCCGTCCACCAGCCCGAGACGATGAGCTGATCCTTGTCGCGCAGCGAGCTGACCAGGATGCCGAGCGTCGGGATGGTCCAGATGGCAACGAAGACCAGCACCGCGATGTGGACGCCGAAGCGGCCGATGACGGATTTTCCCCTTGAACTGGCCATGTCAGTGTCCTCCCCCACCTTCACGATTGGCCTGGCGGATGTTCCAGATCATGATCGGCACGACGGCGAGCATGATGATGACGGCAATCGCCGCACCGCGGCCGAAGTCGCCACCACCGCGGAACATCCAGTCGAACATCAGATTGGCCAGCACCTGGCTGTTCCACTGGCCGTTGGTCATGGTCAGCACGATGTCGAAGACCTTGAGCACCAGGATGGTGATGGTGGTCCAGACGACCGCGATCGTGCCCCAGATCTGCGGCACCATGATCTTCCAGAAAATCTGGAACGGGTTGGCGCCGTCGATGACGGCGGCCTCGATGGTCTCCTCCGGAATGCCGCGCAGGGCAGACGACAGGATGACCATGGCAAAGCCGGTCTGGATCCAGATCAGGATGACCATCAGAAAGAAGTTGTTCCAGAACGGCGTCGAGATCCACACCTGCGGATTGCCGCCGAGATACTGCACGGCGGCGTTCAGGATGCCGATCTGGGTCTGGCCCTCGGCCCGATACTCATAGACGAACTTCCAGATGACGCTGGCGCCGACGAAAGAGATGGCGAGCGGCAGAAAGACCAGGCTTTTGGCGATGTTGCCCCACCAGATCTTGTCGGTGAGCACGGCGATGATCAGGCCGAAGAAGGTGCAGGCAGCCGGTACGACGGCGAGCCACAACAGGTTGTTGAAGATCGAATTGCGGAACTCGCGGTCGCCGAAGGCCCAGCTGTAGTTGGCGAGGCCGACGAAGTTCTCGCCGCCACGGTCCATGAAGGACAGCCTGAGTGTCTCGATCACCGGATAGACAAGGTAGACAGTGACGATCAGCATCGCCGGGCCGACGAACAGCCATGGCCGGATCAGGCCCTGGCGACGCAGATTGTCGACGGCGGCAGCGCCTGAAACGCCGCGCGAGGGAAAGACCGCGTCGAGGATCTTGTTGGCGCCCCAGTAATAGACAACGCAACCGCCGACGCCGACGATGATGGTGAAAATGGCCGAAAGTATCTGTGCCGTCATGGGAATCATTCCCTTTCAACCGGCCCTTTTCAACGGGCCCTTTTCAACGGACTTGTTCGAGCAGACTTGAAAGGAAGTCCCCTCACCCGCTCTCCGCGACACGCCGGGGCACCGCTCCCGGCGGGAGGGGGGACCGGGTCGGGGCCGCCGGTGCCTCCCCCGACAAGGGGAAGGCGTCCGCGAAGCGGCAAGCGAGGGGACTAGCTTGAACGCTTACTTGATCGCGTCCCAGCTCTTCTGGATGTCGGCTGCGACATCGGCTGCGGGCTTGCCTCCGACGAGGTCGATCATGCCGGTCCAGAAGGCGCCGGCGCCGATCTTGCCCGGCATCAGGTCGGAACCGTCGAAGCGGAAGGTCGAGGCGTTGACCAGGATGTCGCCCTGCTTCTTCAGCGCTTCGTTGCCATAGGCTTCCTTGTTCGCCGTCTTGAGCGGGGTCAGGAAGCCCGACTGCGCCATCCAGATCTCGTGGGCGAGCGGCATCTTCAGGAAGTCGATGAAGGCACGCGCGGCCTTGGAGTCCTTGGCGATGGTGAACAGCGTGCCGCCGCCGAGTACGGGATTGCCGAGCTCGGGCTTGGCGGCGACGGGCGGCAGGTAGAAGAAGTCGGCATCCTCGCCGAGCTTGGTGCCTTCCGGGAAGAAGGACGAGATGAACGACGCCTGGCGGTGCATGTAGCACTTCGGCGGCACGGCAAAGAGGCCCTTCGGGCTGTCTCGGAAGTCGGTCGCGGCGACCGCCGCCTTGCCGCCATCGACATATTTGTCGTTGGTGGCGATCTTGGCGAAGATGTCGAGCGCGTTGACGACGGCCGGATCGTTGAACGGAATCTCGTTCCTGGTCCACTTGTCATAGACGTCGGGCGCCTGGGTGCGCAGCATGATGTCTTCGACCCAGTCGGTGGCCGGCCAGCCGGTGGCGCCACCCGAACCCAGACCGATGCACCACGGCACGCCGCCATCGGCGACGATCTTGTCGGTCAGCGCCTGCATCTCTTCCCAGGTCTTGGGAACCTCGTAGCCGGCTTCCTCAAAATTCTCCGGCACATACCAGACCAGCGACTTCAGGTCGGCCTTGAACGGGAAGCCGTAAAAGCCGGGCTTGCCGTCCTTGTCCTTGTAGGTGCCAAGATCGACCCAGGACTGGCCGGCGCCGTAGTTCTCCTTGATGAAATTGGCAGTGCCCTCGTCGAGCGGCGTCAGCAGGCCCTTGGAGGCCAGATCCTGGATCAGGCCCGGCTGCGGCAGGATGGCGATGTTGGGCGGGCTGCCAGCCTGGGTGTCGATGACGATCTGCTGTTCGTAGTTCTCGGACGACGAGTAGTTGATCGTCGCGCCGGTGGCCTCGCTGAAATAGTCGAGCACCGAACGGGCCAGTGCCTCGTCTTCACCGCGCCATGGCCCGAAGATCGAGAGCGTCTCGCCCTTCAGGTCGACCTTCTTGAGTTCGTCGAAATTTGCCCAGGTGAAGCGGGCGTCCTCGCCCGGTTTGAACTTCAGCTCCGCCGAAGCGGGCGCGCTCAGGGCGACGGCGGCAAAAGCCACGCCCAGCAACAGGGTCTTCCTCATGGTCTTCCTCCCAGTGGATCGAAAACTCCGGACGGAACCTCCATTCCGCCCGCCTGCACCGCCCCGAACTGTGCCCCAGACTTGCATGAGCTGCAACTGCTTCACGCAACGGCATTTCAAAGCGCTTTGGATTGCCGCATCACGCCACCGGAATTGTCAGGAGTCAAGAGGCTCGCTCAACTAATCGATTTAAGTTCGACAGCAGTGTGCGCTGCAGCATGCTTTTTGGGTACCGCACGAGTAGATTTCGCTTCAAAGCAAGCAATTCGGCAGCTATTCTTGCCGGCGACACGCAGCTGCTTCGCCCGACATCAGGCAGAAGCCCGATTGAAAGCGCTTTGAGAATCGGAGCCGAGGTGAACCTCAAGCAATTGTCGCTGATGCTCGAACTCTCGCAGACGACGGTGAGTCGTGCGCTGAACGGCTATCCCGAGGTCAGCGAGGAGACTCGTCGGCGGGTTACCGATGCCGCCAAGCGCCACGGCTACCGGCCGAACCCGAGTGCGCGCCGGCTGGCGACCGGCAAGGCCGGGATGATCGGCTATGTCATGCCCACGGGAGCCTCGGTCGACATCGATCCGCATTTCGTCGAATTTCTCTCCGGCCTCGGCGACTATGCCCGCGGCCACGAACTCGATCTTGTGCTGAGCCCGGCGGATGCCCAGGACGAAGAAACCACTTACCGGCGCATCGTCGCCAACAAGCAGGTCGACGCGCTCTATATCTCGGCGCCCTACAATGCCGACAAGCGCGTGGCGCTTGCCCACCAGCTCGGCATCCCCTTCATCGTGCATGGCCGCAGCGAAGGCCTCGATTTCGACTATCCGTTCATCGACATCGACAATGAAGGCGCCTTTCATGACGCGACGCGGCTGCTCGTCCAGCTCGGTCACAAGCGGGTGGCGCTGATCAATGGCGACGACACCCAGACCTTCGCCATCTTCCGCGAGCGCGGCGTGAGGCGAGCGCTGGCCGAAAGCGGGCTGGTGCTGGAGCCGAAGAACATCCGTTCGGAGATCATGACCGAGGAAAACGGCTACCGCGCCGCGCGGCGGTTGCTCGAGGGGCCGGAGGCGCCGACGGCGATCGTCTGCTCCAGCCTGCTGATGGCGCTTGGCATCGTACGCGCGGCGCGCGACCTCAATCTCTCGATGCCACGGGATCTCTCGCTGGTCAGCCACGACGACGTGTTCCACTGGCTGAAGCCGGAGCATTTTTCGGTGCCGCTGACGACGACACGCTCGTCGATCCGCGCCGCGGGCGCCCGCGTCGCCGAAAGGCTGGCGGCGCGCATTTCGGGGCTGGAAGACGGCGCACGCGGCGAGGTCTGGCCGGTCGACCTGGTGGTGCGCGGGTCCATTTCAGGCGCGAGATAGAAACCGCCAGGCTATTCCTGCGGCATCTCGGCGGCGTTGTAGACGTGGCGGGCGGCCAGCAGGGCGGCGAGTTCGCTGTCTCCGGCGATCACCGCCCGCAGGATGCCGGCATGTTCTTCCCAGTTCTGGCGGCCGCGGCGCTTGCTGATCGGCGCGAACAGCATGACCGTGCGGTCGCGCAGCGAGCGCACCATGTCCTGCAGCACGGAATTGGCGGCGACGGTTGCCAGCGCCTCGTGGAACTCGGTGTTCTGGCGCGACAGCAGCACCGGATCGTCGGTGTCGGCGAGCTTGGCGCCGTCGTCGAGGATGCGCTGCAGGGCGGCGATCTGTTCGGGATCGTGGCGCTTGGCCGCGAGCTTGGCGTTGAGCGCCTCGAGCGTGGCGCGAACCTCGACCAGCTCGCGCTTCTGCTCCTCGCTGAAGACGGTGACGGAAGCGCCGCGTCGCGGCTCGATGGTGACGATGCCTTCGGCGGCGAGCTCGCGCAGCGCCTCGCGTACCGGCATGCGCGACACGCCCATCTCCTCGGAAAGGCGGCCCTCGACCAATCTTTCGCCGACGCCGATTTCGCCGCTGACGATGCGCTCGCGCAAGGCGGCGGTGATCAGCTTGGTGAGCGGAGCGTGGATTTCCCCGAGTACGACGGTCATGGTCTTACACTTCCTGTGGCAAGGGTCGAATCAACCTGCGGAAGCAACGCCTTGTGCCGGATGATATAGCGTCCGGGCTTTGGAGTACAATATTCAATCCGCATCGCCCATCTGCTGCATTGCAGGCCACGACGCGAGCCGGTTTGCGCCATGGAGTGGCCCAAACAGCATACCGTCGCGGCCGATGCTCATCGCCTCCGCGGCGTCCAATGGCAACCCGGGGTTGAGACCCGGCCAATCGTGAGTTGGCGTTGCCGGCGTGCCGTGGCGAATGAAGGTCGCCCAGGCAGCCATCGCGGCGGCGACGGTGGCATCGACATCGACGCCGATCTTGGGCGCAAGATGCGGATGGCGGTGGGTGCCGAAGACGAACGGCACGCAGGCGGCGTGCGGCGTGCCGCCGGTCACGGCGAGCGGCCAGGCGAAATCGTAGAGGAAAGCGGGCGAGCCGCGCCGCGCATGGCGCGTTGCATAGTGCAAGATCGGCGCGCGGAAGACGAGGTCGGAGTAGATGGCGAGCCAGATCGCGGCGGAGCCGGCATCCGGCATGGCAAAGCCATAGGCGGCGAAGGTCGCCGCGGGCGAAGGCGTGGGCTCGAACGGGTAATGCAGCGCAATCAGCCGCGCCAGCGCCGCTTCGAATGGCGCACCCGGTTCGGGCGGCGTCAGTGCCGAAAGCCTGGTGCCGTCGGGCAGAGCGAGGTCATACCAGAACCTGGCCTCGTCGCGGGTGAAACCGATCAGCAGCGGCACGTCGGCGAGCACCCCGTCATGCGGCCAGGCATGCACCAACCTGCCATCGAGCGTGGGCGCGGTGCGCGGCCGGGGGAACCGTCTGGCGAAGTCGACATCGCGCAGCAGCGCAGCTTCGCGGCGGACGAGGTCGGAACCGTCGAGATCGCGCAGGCCGGCGACCGAGGTGCCCAGTGCCGCAGCCACCGCCTCGGTGTATTCGGCGGCATCGTCGAGCCCGACGAACATTGGCGGTTGGAACAGCGGAGGGCTTTGGGCGATGACACCGCAAAACAGCCCCTCACAGTCCGGGTTCTGCGCGATCAGCACGACATTGGCGGCGCCAGAGGATTGGCCAGCTATCGTCATCTTGCGCGGATCGCCGCCGAAGCCGGCGATGCTGTCGCGCAGCCAGCGCAGGCTCGCGATCTTGTCCTGCATGCCCCAGTTGGCGCATGTGCCGGTTTCGGGGTCGGTGAGTTCGGGATGGGCAAGACCACCCAGCGGGCCGAGACGGTAGTTGACGGTGACGACGACGATGCCGTGTTCGCGGGCGAGGCGAAAACCGTCACAGGCGGCAGCGCCGCCATGGCCATTACGCGTCGCCCCGCCATGGAACCAGACCAGCACCGGCGCATCGCAGGCATCGGCAGGCGCCCAGACATTCAGCGTCAAGCAGTCCTCGTCCATGCAGGCGATCGGCTCGGTGAGCCAGGTCTGGCTGCCGGCGAGATGCTGCGGTGCCGCCGGACCGATGTGGTCGGCACGCCGTATGCCGGCCCAACCAGGCGCTGGCCTTGGCGACCGCAACCGCAGAGCACCGACGGGCGCCGCCGCATAGGGAATGCCGAGGAACCGGTCGACGCCGTCATGCCGTTGCCCGGCGAGGCTGCCGGCGGGCGTTTCGACTGCGATCTCCATGCTGCCCTCGCCCTACCAGCCGTTCGCCGCTACTCGGCCGGCACGAGCGTGTGCTGGAAATTGAAGGCGTCGGCGTAGATGAAGCCGGGATTGGCGCCGTTCTCGACGAACAGTTTCCTGGCGCTCGAAATCATCTTGGGCGAGCCGCACATGTAGATCGCGTGCTCGGAAAAATCGCCGATGTCCTCGGCGGCGACCTCCTGGACATAGCCTTGCCGCCCTTGCCAGCCCGGACCGGGCCGCGACAGCACCGGCACATACTGGAAGTCACACAGACGCTCGGCCCAGGACTGGATCTCGTCATGCAGATAGAGGTCGTCCTCGGTACGCATGCCCCAATAGAGCGACACAGGCGGGCAGTCGGGATCGTCCATCAGCGATTCCAGTATGCTCTTGATCGGCGCCAGCCCCGTGCCCGTCGCTACCATCAGCAACGGGCGAAAATCCTCCTTGCGGCAGCAGAACAGGCCATGCGGCAGCTCGACGTCAAGCCGGTCGCCGGGGCCGAGCCGCGGCAACTGGCCCGCGGTGAAGTGACCGTCACGTACGCGTCGGATGTGCAGATCGACGGTCTTGCCGTTGGGCACCGAAGCCATCGAAAAGCTGCGCTTGTTGCCGTCGCCGAGCAGCACATTGAGATATTGCCCTGGCCGGTAGACAAGCTGTTCCGCGCCGGGAAGTGCCAGCGTCAGGTGCACGACGTCGCGGCCGACATTGCGGACAGACTGGATGGTCGCGGTATACCGTTCTGGATCGGAGCACGGCTCCATCGGCCGTTCGGTCGAGATCAGCAGGTCGCTCTCCGGCCGCGCCTGGCAGGCAAGGGCGAAGCCCTCTTCCTCGTCCTCCGGGGACAGCGCCAGCGGGTATTCCTCATAGCGGACGCAGCCTTCCATCAGCCTGATACGGCAGGTGCCGCAGCCACCCTCGGTGCAGTCGTGCAGCAGCTGTACGCCCTGGCGGATCGCCGCCATCAGCACGGATTCCTCGGAGGCAACGGTAAACTGGTCCTCGGTTTCGAGGACGCGCACAACATGGTCCATCCATGTCTCCACTACGGTTGGGATGCGGCGCTGCCGCTTCGGTCACTTCTTGATGTCGGCCTGCACCATGACCTTGTGCCCCTTGGGCTCGAGCAACGCCGCAAGTGCTGCGAGTGCAGCTATGCCGCAGGCGATGTCCTGCTCGCCATTGCCGCCGCTCAAGCCGACGCCGCCGATGACCTCGCCATCGACGACGACTGGAAAGCCACCAACAAAGGCGGCGAAGCGGCCCTCGAAGCTGAGCTGGATGCCGAAGGCCTCGTTGCCGGGCAGTGCCGGGCCGTTGGGCGGGGTGGTAAACAGGTGCGTCGAGCGCTTGTGGCCGGCAGCGGTGAAGGCCTTGTTCCAGGCGATCTGCGGGCCGGTGACGCGCGCGCCGTTCATGCGCTCCAGCGCGATCGGGTAGCCGCCGTCATCAGCGATGCAGACAGTTTCGGGAACGTTGAGTTCCAGCGCCTTGGCGACCGCCGCGGCCACCATCACGCGGGCTTCTTCGAGTTCGAGTTTCAGGACCTGTTTCACGTCGGTATCGTCCGGCAATTGTTGATATTTTGGGCCACCGGGGGAACGCACGCGGCGTTGCCGCCCCGCGCGCTCCCACTGTGGCGGGATCAGGCGGCGAGCAGCTCGTCGAGCGGCAGTTCGGCCGCGACATAGTCGTTGTAGAGGGCGGTGGTGTAGAGCAGCCGCATCTGCGCGCCGACCTCGCAGATCTTGAGGCATCGCTGCTGCATCTCGACCGTGCGGGCATGCTCGAGCACGATCTGGTAGCCGCGCTCGCCATGGATCTCGTCGGAGACGATGTGCAGGTCGAAGAACTCGACCTCCTCGTCGGTAAAGCCATATTTGTCGCGCAGTGTCGGCGTCTGCTTGCGGTAGATCGACGGCACCTGGGATTCGAGGCCGACCACCAGTCCGGCAACGGCGACGATCGGATCCTCACGCATCGCCACCGCATAACACCAACTCTGCAGGGCGCGGGTGGTCGGCGACATGTTGTCGGGATCGCGCATCCTGTCGCCCGACGTGCCGCAGGCTTCGCCGAAACGGACAAGCAGATCGGTGTGGCGGTCGCCGCCGATCTCTTCCTCATACATGTTGGCGAGCAGGAAATCCTTGGCCTCGACATAGCCCTCCGGCATGCGGGCGTAGATGTAGCCGAGGTAGTCCGCGAACGGCCCGACATAGTGGTAGTGGTTCTCCGCCCAACGGGCGAGATGGTCGCGGCTGAGCTTGCCGCTGGCCCAGCCGACGCTGAACGGCGACTTGTTGGCGCTCTTGCCCTTGATGGCGTTTTCGAGCGCGGTGCGGAACTCGTCCGGGTTCATTGCAACGGTCATTCACTGTTCCCCTTGAGGTGTCGTCTGCAGGTCATTTTGGAATACTGTATACCAAAATGACCTGAGCGCAAGGGGCGGTAAAGGATACTCTGGGGTAGTGTGTCGCGCCGGACTGGCCATGCCGCGGAAGTTCCGCTAGCTTTCCTGCATCCGAAACATTCCGGTGAACCTTTTTGCGGCCAACAACGACCAAGCAGACAGGAGCCCGGCGGTAGCACCGGCCATGAACATCGCATCTGACCCCATGTCCGATCGTGATCTCGTGAGCCGCGTCGCAAACGGCGACCGCGCCGCTTTGCGGCTCCTGTTCACGCGGCACCACGCACGGGTCTACCGTTTCGTGGCGCGCCAGACGGGGTCGGAAGCGATGGCGGATGACGTAGCCAATGAAGTGTTTCTCGAATTGTGGCGCCAGGCGCCGAAATTCGAAGGCCGTTCGGAAGTCTCGACCTGGCTGCTCGGCATAGCGCGCTTCAAGGCGCTGTCGTCGATGCGCAAGCGCAAGGAAGAGTGGCTTGACGACGACGATGCGGCTGCAGTGCCCGACGACAACGACACACCCGAAGTGGCGACGATGAAGCAGGACAAGGGTGCGGCCCTGCGCCGCCTCGTCGACACGCTCGCCGACGAGCATCGCACGGTCATCGACCTTGCCTATTACCATGGCAAGTCGGTCACCGAGATTGGCGAGGTGCTCGACATTCCTGTCGCCACCGTAAAGACGCGGATGTTCTATGCCCGCAAGAAGCTCGGCGAAGCCTTGAAGGCCGCCGGATATGACAGGGGGTGGCCATGAGCGCTGCCGAGAAGATGTCGCGCCGCGACGAGATCGAAACGCTGCTGCCCTTCTACCTGAACGGCACGCTCGAAGGGTCCGAACTGGCAACCGTGGAAGACTGGCTTGCCAGCGATCCCGAGGCACCCGCGGCCCTTGAAGCCGCCGAAGCGGAGTTCTCCGGCACGATGGCCGCCAACGAGGCGATCCGCCCGCCCGCCGATGCGCTGAGCCGCTTCTCGAAGCTGCTCGACGCCGAAGCCGGGCCGATGCGCGAGCCCCAGGCACAGTCGCTGCTGTCGCGGGTCTGGGAGCGTTTCATGGGCCTGCCGGTCGGCGTCGCCTGGGGTGCTGCAGCCGCACTGCTGGCACTGGTCATGGTGCAGTCGGTGCTCGAACCGGGCAGCCGCGGCAACGACGTCCAGGTCGCCGGCACCGGCGAGGACCAGGCGAAGCTGCCCTTCGCGCTGGTGACCTTCAAGCCGGACGCCAGGATGGCCGACATCGCCACCCTGCTCGGCGACAATGGTGCCTCGATCATCGACGGCCCGACAGCGAGTGGCGTGTTCCGCATCGCCATCCCGTCCGAGACGGTCGCCGACTATGACCGCATCGTCGGCGTCATTGCGGCGGCACCCTTCGCGGACACGGTGACGGCAGGAAGGAAACCGGCTGGATGACCACGTCAGGGCGAATTGCACGGCTCGTGCTGGCGGCGGCGGTGTTCGCCGCCACGCCTGTTTTCGCCCAGACCAACGACCCCAGCCTGACGCCGCAACAGCTCGACTGCCTTAATCAGACAACGGCAGCCGGCAACGCCAATTGCCTGCAGCCGGGTGGCCCGGCGCCTGGCGGTTCCACCCCAGGAGGCCCCTCGGGCGGCAGCGGCCTGCCCGGCGCCGTCGGGCTGCCCGAGCTGATCGTCGACCTGTTCCCCAATCCCGGCGATTTTCCCGGCGTCGCCTCGGGCAGCCAGCCGGCGACGCCGGTGCCGACACCCAACCCGCTGCGCGATCCCGCAGGCGGCGCTGCTGCTTCCGGCGGCGGGCAGGCCGGATCTCCGCCGCCGACGCCTCCTGCAGCCGATGCGACGCCGCCCGGCCCCGCCATCACCGCAGCACCGCGCGCCATCTCGGGCAACTTCGTGCCTGACGAGGTGTTGGTGACGGTTGCCGGCGATGCCGCCGACGCCCAGGCGCTGGCGGCCGCCTACGGCCTCGAAATCCGCTCGCAGCGCCAGTCGACGCTGCTCGGCACCAGCCTCGTACGCTTCGGCATTCCCGATGGCCGTCCGGTCGGCGTGGTGCTGGCGCAGCTCGCCGGCGACGGCCGTACCAGCGAGCGCGAGCCCAACCACATCTACGAACTGCAGCAGGCGGCAGCCGCTCCCAGCTTCGCCTTCCAGCGCATCTCGCTCGACGAGGCGGCGGCGAATGGCGAGAACGTCAATGTCGCAGTCATCGATACGGCCATCGACGAAACCCACCCGGCGCTCAAGGGCGCCATCGCACAGAGCTTCGACGCCATGCCGGGCGTTGCCGTCACCGCGCGTGACCACGCGACGTCGGTGGCCGGGCTGATATCAGGCACCGGCGACTTCAAGGGCATGGCGCCGGGTTCGAAGATCTTCCACGCCCGCGCCTTCGAAGGCGGCAAGTCAACGATGGAAATCATCCTCAACGCCCTCGACTGGGCCGCCGAGCAGGACGTCCAGATCGTCAATATGAGCTTCGTCGGGCCCAAGAACGCGCTGCTGGAGCAGGCGAGCCGCGGTGCGCGTGCGCGCGGCATGATCCTGGTCGCCGCCGCCGGCAACAACGGTCCGGGCGCGCCTTATGGCTACCCCGCCGCCTACAAGGGCGTGATCGCGGTGACGGCCACCGACGCCAAGGACGCGATCATGAAGCAGGCCAATCGCGGGCCCTATGTCTATATCTCTGCACCCGGCGTCGACCTGATGGCGCCCGTCGGCGGCGGCACCGACCTGGTCACCGGCACGTCATTTGCCGCGGCCGTCGTCAGCGGCGCAATTGCCAACCTTTTGCACGCCGAGCCGAAACGCAGCGTCGACTCGATCGAAAAGGCTCTGGCCAGCACCGCCACCGACCTCGGCGACAAGGGCCGCGACACCGACTTCGGCTTCGGGCTGATCAACACCAGGGCGGCAGAGGCGGCAAAGCAATAGGTGCGGCGTCACCCGGCGCAGAATTGCGCGATGCCATCGAAGCGACATGTCAGGAGCCACTGCTCCACCGAATTGCGGCACGGTGGCGTGGAATTTCCGTCGCTTCGCTGACAATTTACTTCGTTCATCATAATATCCTTGGCCTGTTGCAGGCAAAAAACGACAGATGTACATGGTCACCCCATGCGCAACACTTCGCTTTTCGCAGCTGCAAGCCTGGGATGCTTCATTGTCGCAGCCATGTCCCTGGCGTCACCGCAAGCCTTGGCCGTCAGTTCCTGGCCGCCATTCGAGAGGGCCACTTGTGCTCGCTTGCTCGACAGCTATCACGACAGCGGCGTGAAGCCGGCATATGGCACGCCGGAGTACAGGCGCTACGCCGAATGCTACTACATCATCTGCCGATCGCAGCTGAGCTGGTGATCGCATTGGCCGGAGACCGTGACGGCGCCACATTAAACAAAAGCCACAGCTAATATAGATTTCACTAAATCAATCTTCACCTTTCATAACGCCACGTCAGTGCGCGTCTTTATTTTCAACTGACAGTTGACGAAAATTCCTAGCTGTTGCAGTAGGCGATTTGTTCCGATCATTTGCTTCAATCAATTTTCACGCCCGGACGCACATCATGACCCGTAAGGTAACCTTGCTTGGCCTTTCCGCAATTGTCGCGGGCTGCACGACAATGTCGCAAGGCGAATACAAGACTGCTCAGACGGCACTTAGCGGCAGCCCCGCCCTCAAACGCGAGATCATGGCGAACTGCATCAAGCGTGAGAATGCACGCCCGGCCAAGGACAAGGCCGATATGGCAACGGTGTTCAACATCAACCCGAGCAACTATGCGCAAACCTTCTGCAAGCGCATGATCAACGGCATGGCCAGAAACCGCATCACCTACCAGGACTACCGCAATCTTGATTCCACCACCGCTGACAACAGCAAATTGATCCGCGTCCTGCAGGGGCGCTGATCTCAGCCGGACATAACCGCCGTTCGACAAAGCAACTGCCTTAAGCATGCCGCAATCTGACCTATAGCTCCGCGCCATCATGACCTGTTCTTTTGAGTCCCGCTAAAGCCCCGCTTCACGCATCGCGTGGACCGGGGCCGTGTTCAGCCAAACCGGTGAGCTCTTTGCTCGCCATGGTGGATGACGCCCGGTGCATTGGCGCTGGGACTGCGGACTCACAACTTCATGAATATCTCGAAGAAGGAGCGCAAAGCGCTCGAAGTGCTGTCGTTTGGCGGCACCATCATCCTGGAAAAAGACACCAGAAACCGACCACTGGAAGCGTCGTTCGTCACCCGGGAAGGGTGGTCGCTCGAGGGCGCCGGCCTCGCCGAATTCAAGGTGCTGAAGGCGAAGCGTCTGGTGGTCTCCCGCAACGGCGGCAACTACACCATCTCACGGGAAGGCGTGGTCAGCCTGCAGCAGGCACGTCAGGCGGCGAAGAAGGGATAGAGGGTATGCCAGGTATCGGATAAGCTAACGATGAGAGCGGGATTGCAGCTATGGCAACTGTCTATGCGATGGGCCTGATGATCGTTGCGCCACTGGCTGCGAGGCTGGCGACGATCCTGCTCACGTCTGGCGGAAGCCACCGCGTCATCAGTGCGGCACTCACATCGGGCACGCTGGTGGTGTGTGGGTATTTCCTGCTTACCGGCGTGACCAACTCCTGCGCTATCAAAGAGGGTGAGTGCGTCGGATCGACCGCCACCGCCTATCTTGTCGTCGTATTCTGGCTGATGTCTGCCGCTGCATGCCTGTATCGCGTATTCTCGGTCAGGCACCCCTCGTCAACTCAGCCTTAGAGGCAATTACCCGCCGACGATCCGTCGGTAAACCAGTCCCGCAAGGGCTATGTCCTGCAGGCCGACGCCGACTGACTTGTAGATAGTGATTTCGTCCTCGCTGGTGCGGCCGCGTGCCTTGCCGGCGAGGATTTCGCCGAGCTCGACGATCTTGTCCGAAACGAGCGCCGTGGGATCCGCGAGCACGAGATCGCCTGCCTCGCGTTGGCTCTGTTCGCGCCATTCGACGGCGACGAGCGAAGCACGGGCCATCGCCCGGTCGTCGAGCTCGCGGGTGTTGGGCAGGCTCGAGCCGACGGCGGCGATGAAACAGCCTGATTTGAGCAGGTCGCCCGAAAACAGCGCGGATGGCGAACGCGAGGCGGTGACCAGGATGTCGGCTTCCGCGGCCGCCTGTTCGGCCGTGGCCAGTCGCGTGGGGATGCCGCAGGCGGCTTCAAGTTCTACCGCCGATGCAGGATCGGACGAGCGGCTGACAAGCAGCACGCGCCGGAGCGGGAAGGCCTCGGCCATCTGCACCGCATGGGCCCGTCCGAGCGGACCGGAGCCGAAGACGGAGAGCGTCGAGGCCTCCGGCCTGGCGAGGTGCTGGGCCGATATGACCGAGCAGCCGGCGGTCCGGAGCTTGGTGATGGCGCCGGCATCGAAGGTGGCGAGCGCGCGGCCGTCGACCGAGGAGAACAGCAGGATGATGAAGGAAAACTGGCCTTTGATGGTGGTGTAGACCTTGGCGCCGACCACCTCCTGTCCGGGGATGACCGCGCCCAGGGTCGACAGCTTGACGCCGCCGGCATCGCTGCGGATGCGCGCCTGCATCGCCGCCTCCTCGCGGCCGAAACGCAGAAAGGCATCGGCCAGCACCTCGCGCGCCTCGGCGGCGGAGACGGCAGCCTCGACCAGCTCGTCTGATATGTGGGGCAGGCTCATGGGACGACCGTCCTCGCGAGGATGCCGAGCGCGCCGAGGCCGGACATGGTGAGCAGCAGTAAACGCACGCCACGCGGCGAAAAATAGCGGTGGAACCGGCCGGAGACGAAGAAGCCACCAAGCATCAGCGGGAACAGCAGGATGCCAAGCCAGAGCTGCGGCAGGGTGAAACGGTCGACATATGCCAACATCAATAGCGACAGGATGGCGCCGGCGAAGAAGACGCAGCTGATGGTCGCCCGCATCTGGCGCGGCGGCACATATTGCATGACTATGGCAAAGGGCGGCGCACCGGACGAGGTAATCGTGCCCATCAGGCCGGAGGCGAGGCCGGCGATCGCCATGTTGGGGTGAGACGCCCTGACCTTCCAGCCGGCGAAGCTGAGGCCAACACCGGCGAGGATCAACAGCGCAAAGACGATCGAGAATGCATTGGTCGGCAGGGCGGCGAGCGTGGCGCCGGCAAGCAGCGTGCCGCCGGCACGTCCGGCCATCAACGTCGTCACGCTCGGCCAGTCGACGGCATCGAAATCGCGGAGCAGGCCGAGCAGTGCCAGGCCGGCGCCCAACACCAGCAGCGGCCCGGGCGCCATCTCGGGAAAGAACAGCACCGCGAGCGGCGCCGAGACCATGGCGCCCATGCCGACGAGATGGCCCGGCACGAAGTCGCCAGGCATCAGCTCAGTCAGGGACTGGAGCATGTCAGGCCCCAAGATAGATGCTCTTGATGCGGCTGTAGAAGTCCATGACGTTGGCCCCGCCCTGCTCCTTGGCCGCCTGATTGCTCGAATGCTTGAGGCCGCCGAAAGGCGCGTTGAGTGACACACCGGTTGTCGGGCTGTTGACCTTGACGATGCCGTGCTGGGTCTCGCGGGCGAAGCGCAGCACCGACGGCAGATCACCCGTCACCAGCGACACGGCGAGGCCGTATTCGGTGTCGTCGGCCAGCTTGATCGCCTCGTCGAGGCTGTCGATCGGGCGCACCGCGACGACCGGCCCAAAAATCTCCTCACGCCACAGACGGCTGGTCTCCGGCAGGTCGGAGACGACGGCGGGCCGGACGAAATAGCCATGCGCCAGGTTCGAGTCGGCCTCACGCAGCGCATCGCCGCCAACGACCCGGCCGCCCTCTTCGCGGGCGATGCCGACATAGGCCAGTACCTTGTCGTATTGCACGCGGGTGGCAAGCGGCCCCATCTGCACGCCTTCTGCCATGCCCGGGCCGACCTTGATGGCGGAGGCCGATTTTTCGAGCCGCGCCACCAGTTCGGCATAAAGCGGGCGGGCGACGAGCACGCGGCTGGTGCCGGTGCAGGCCTGGCCGGTGAGCCCGAAGGCGCCGCGCTCGATGGTGGCGACGGCCTTGTCGATGCCGGCGTCGACCAGCACGACGGTCGCGTTCTTGCCGCCCATTTCAAGCTGGACGCGGGTGTCGGTGGAGAGCGACGCCGCGATCTGCTTGCCGACCGCATAGGAGCCGGTGAAGGTCAGCGCGTCGACACCGGCGCTTGCGGTGATCGCCTGACCGACCTTCGCGCCCTTGCCCTGGACGAGCGCCACGAGCTTTGGTGGCAGGCCGGCCTCAAGCAGCACCTCGACGAGGCGCTGGCCCATCAGCGGCGTGATTTCGGACGGCTTGAACACGACGCCATTGCCGGCGGCGAGTGCCGGGCCGAGCTTGCGGGCGGCCATCGACAGCGGGAAGTTCCACGGCGTGATGACTGCGACCACGCCGACCGGCTGGCGCAGCGACAGCACCAGTTGTGCGCTGTCGCTCGGGTAAGTCTCGCCATTGAGCCGCAGCGCCTCGCCGGCATAGAGGCGGAAGTTGGCGGCGATGCGCCGGGCCTCGTTGCGTGCCTCGGTCAGCGTCTTGCCTTCCTCGCGGGTCAGCTCGGTGGCGATCTCGTCGGCGCGTCGGGCCATGATGTCGGCGGCGCGGAACAAAACGTCGGCGCGAACCTCTGGCGACTGCGCCGCCCAGGCCGGCCAGGCGGCCGAGACGCCTGAGATGGCGGCAGTGACATCGGCAGCGTCAGAATCCGGGAACAGGCCGATGAGGTCGCGCTCGTCGGCGGGATTGCGGTCCTCGAAGGTGGTGCCGCCAAAAGCTGGCTGCCACTCGCCGGCGATGTAGTTCAGGTGTCGCTCTGTCATTGGTCGTTTGCTTTCGGGGAGTCGTTTGCTTCGGCGGTCGTTCTGCTTCGAGAATGCGCCTCGGCGCACCCTGCTCAGCGTCCTTTTGGCACCCAGGAGACGGCGACATCGCCGAGCACGAAGGTCTGGCAGGCCATGCGGAAACCGGCGGCAAGATCGTCTGAAGTCAGGTGGTTGCGTTCCTTGGGCTTGACGGCATCGGTGTTCTCGATGCCGGTCTCGATCCGGCACTTGCAGGTGCCGCACAGCCCGCCGCCGCATTTGAAGGGGATGCCCCCCTTCTCGCGCAGCGACACGCGCAGCAGATTGCTGTTTTCGGGCGCGGACACCTGCTTGTTGTCGTTGGTGATGAAGGTGATGTTGATCATCGGCGCGTTCGATGCTGTTGGCCGGTCAGACCAGCTTGAGCTGGATGTCCATGCTGCCGTAGGTGGTGAGCGTCTTGAGCTCGTGGCGGGCGTCCTCGACGGACGAAAATTTCTCGAACAGCTTGCACGGCACGTTGTTCTCGATCTGCGGCGGCTCGTCCTCGACGATGCGGATGCGCGTCTGGTCCTGGTCGGTCAGCTTGGCGATGGTGAAGCTGGCGCGCTTGCGGCCGTAGAAGATGTAGTCGTAGGTTTCGACCGGCTGCACGCCGGGGCTCATTTCGGTCCGGAACTCGCCCGGCTTGGTCGTCAGAACCACATACATATCGTCCACCTCATGCTGATTGCTGGTCACGCCGACACCACCGAAGCGTTGCCGGCAAACTGTTCGGGAAGTGCCGCGCCCCTCCGGCGTGGCGAACTCACTTTGTCTTGCGCAATTCCGGACGGAAAACCGCAGCTAGGCTTGCTCCGTCACCTTCTCCTGGCGGAGTTCGATGTCGTTCTTGATCCACAGCTGGCAGACGAGCCGAAAACCCTCGTCGATCTTGTCGCCGAGCTGCTTCTTCTCCTTCCAGTTGGGCGGGGGCAGGTGCTCGGCGCCGGCGAGGATGCGGCTGGCGCAGGTGCCGCATTTTCCCATGCCGCATTTGTAAGCGAGGTGCGGATAGGGAAACTGCTTGATGCCGGCGCGGACGACGAGGTTGGTGTCCTCCTTGACCTCGCCTGAGAAGGCCTCACCCTTGCTATGGATCACGACTGTCGGCATGTGCGTGCCTCAAACCCCGCCGATGCCGGCGAGTTCGGGTTCCATCGGCGCAACGCGGCCGAGCTTCACATCCTCGGCAACATAGTCGTTGTAGAGGGCCGTGGTGTAGAGCAGGCGCATCTGGGCGCCGACCTCGCAGATCTTGAGGCAGCGTTCCTGCATCTCGACCGTACGCGCATGCTCAAGAACGATCTGGTAGCCACGCTCACCATGGATTTCGTCGGACACGATGTGCAGGTCGAAGAACTCGACCTCCTCGTCGCTGAAGCCGTAACTGTCGCGCAGCGTCGGCGTCTGCTTGCGATAGATCGACGGCACCTGGGATTCGAGGCCGACCACCAGTCCGGCAACGGCAACGATCGGATCCTCACGCATCGCCACCGCATAACACCAACTCTGCAGGCCGCGTGTCGTCGGCGACATGTTCTCCGGGTCGGTCATGCGCTCTCTGGATGTGCCGCATGCTTCGCCGAAACGGATCAGCAGGTCGGTGTGGCGGTCGCCGCCGATCTCTTCCTCATACATGTTGGCGAGCAGGAAATCCTTGGCCTCGACATATTGCTCAGGCATGCGGGAATAGATGTAGCCGAGGTAATCCGCGAACGGCCCGACATAATGATAGTGGTTCTCGGCCCAGCGCGAGAGATGGTCGCGGCTCAGCTTGCCGCTGGCCCAGGCGAGGCTGAATGGCGACTTGTTGGCGCTCTTGCCCTTGATGGCGTTTTCCAGCGCGGTGCGAAATTCGTCCGGGTTCATCGGCTTGGTCATGCGGTTCCCCTGTCTTCGATATGTCAAACTCGATTTAGAATACTGTATACCAAATTGACATCGGCGCAAGTCGCATTCTACTGTCGTGCAGGTGATCACGGCGACATGACGCATACAGTATGTTGCAAGGGCGATGATCGAAGGCCTGAACCAGGATTGGAACGACAGCGATGGACAGATCCGAGACACACGGCAACGCAGGCGTTCGCAGCGAAACCGCGATGGTGGCGACCGGGCACCCGCTCGCCGCCCGCGCCGCCCAGGACATGCTGGCCGCAGGCGGCACCGCGGTCGACGCGGCCATCGCCGCGGATGCAATCCTCGGCGTCGTCGAGCCAATGGCGACAGGCATCGGTGGCGACCTTCTGGCGATGCTGGTTGAACCAGACGGCCATGCCACCAGCTACAATGGCACCGGCCGCTCGCCGGCCGCATTGTCGGTCGAGGCGTTGGAAAACCTGCCGAACCGGCGCATCCCCGAACGACACGGACTGTCGGTCACCGTGCCCGGCGCGGTGCGCGGATGGTTCGACCTGCATGCCCGCTTTGGCCGCCTGCCCTTTGCCCAATTGATCGCTCCAGCCATCGCGCTCGCCGCCGACGGTTTTGCCGTCCTGCCGATCACCGCGCGCGAATGGGCAGTGTTCGAGCCGGTGATCAAGCTCGACCCGGTTGCAGGAAAACTCTACAGCGCCGGCAGCACGCCGCGCGAAGGCGAACGGTTCGCCAATCCCGAGCTGGCGGCAATGTTGCGGGCAATCGCCGCCGATGGGCCGGATGCCTTCTATCTCGGTACCCCGGCCCGCCAAGCAGCGGCAGCGAACCAGACCAGGGGCGGGCTGCTGACGGCTGAGGATTTCGCCAACCATCGCGGCGATTTCGTGCTGCCGCTCGAACGAAAGTTCCGTGACCTGACAGTGCTCGAATGCCCGCCCAACACCCACGGCATGGCCGTGCTCGACGCGCTGGAGGAACTCGATGCCTTGCCGCTCGACCGGGATGATCCGACGACCACGCGTGCCATGGTCGAAGCAGTCGGCCGCGCCATGGCCAAGGCCAAGAAAATCGTCGCCGATCCATCGGGCAACACGGTCTGCACAGTTGTCGTCGACAAGGATGGCCTGGCGGTGACGCTGATGAGCAGCATCTTCAAGCGTTTCGGCTCCGGCATCGCCGTGCCCGGCTGCGGCTTCGTGCTGCAGAATCGGGGCTTAGGCTTTTCCGAACCGGGCCACATCAACGGGCCGGGGCCGTCGAAGCGGCCCTACCACACGGTAATCCCGGCGGCGACGTTGAAGGACGGCCGCTTCCATGCCGGCTTCGGTGTCGTCGGTGGCGCCATGCAGCCGCAAGGCCACGTCCAGATGATGGTCCGTCTGGCCGCCTGGGGTGAGAAGCTGCAGCCAGCCATCGATGCCCCGCGCTGGCGGTTGGAGGGCGATATGGCACTGGCGATCGAACCGGGCACGCCGGATGCGATCGTCAGGACGCTGCGCGACGCAGGCTACAGCGATCCGGAAGGTGCCGGCGAACTGGCCGGCCGCAGCGATTTCGGCGGTGCGCAATTCGTTGTGCGCGACGAAGACGGCGGCCTGCTCGGCGGCTCGGACAAGCGCAAGGACGGCGTGGCACTAGGCGCCTGAGCCGAGCACCTGCAAACGTCACTCTCAATAGCTTTGGGGACAAGGATTTGACCACATCATTCGATCGCATCGTGCTCATCACCGGTGCCGGCAGCGGCATTGGCGCCGAAACCGCCCGCCGGCTTGCAACCCCTGGCATTGGCCTGGTGCTGCACACACGCAAGAATGCCGAGGGGCTGGAGAGCGTCGCCGAGACCTGCCGGGCATCGGGGGCTGCGACCGAGATCGTGCTCGGCGATCTCGCCGATCCCGTTGTGCCGGCGGCAATGATTGCTGCCGCCCGCGCCCGCTTCGGCCGCGTCGACCAGATCGTTTCCAACGCCGCCCAGGCGACGCGCTCGACGCTCGGCGAGGTCGGGCCAGACGATCTGGCCCATGCGTTCGAGACGATGCCGACTGCATTGCTCCGTCTCGTCAATGCAGCGATGGCCGACCTCGTCGCCTCGGCCTGCGGGCGCGTGGTGGTGGTCAGCTCTTTTGTCGCTCACATCTTCGGCACCGCCGAGATCCATTTTCCGGCGACGTCTGCCGCCAAGGGCGCGCTCGAGGCGCTGGCTAAATCGATGGCCGTGCAACTTGCGCCGAAGGGCGTGACGGTCAATTGCGTCGTGCCGGGCTTCACCCGCAAGGATCCGACCGGCCATTTCGCGGCGACGACCTCGGCACTGGAAAAGGCGATCGACGTGACGCCTACCGGCCGGCTGACCGAACCGGCCGACGTCGCGGCGGCGATCCTGTTCCTGCTGTCGCGCGACGCCAGGCAGATCACCGGCCAGTCGCTGCATGTCGACGGCGGGTTGACGCTGCCGTGACCGCGCCCCGCCGCCTAGCGCAATTCCAGAAAAAGTGTGCCGCGGTTTTCCGTCCGGAATTGCGCAAGAACAAGAAGGTGCAGCGCTTCCGCATTTCGAGGAAGAGCGGAAACGCTTTAGCCGCCGAAACGCGAAGGCGCGAAGGCGGCAACCGGCACCGGTGGCTGCTCGTCGTGGAGCAGGCTGGCGACGACGGCACCTGTCATCGGGCCGTTGGCGAAGCCGATATGGCCGTGGCCAAAGGCGAAGATCAGCCTGGGATGGCGGGCGGCGCGGCCGATGACCGGCAGCCCGTCCGGCGTCGACGGCCGGCTGCCGAGCCAGGTTTTGCCGTCGACCGGCGTGGTGAAGGAAAGCGTCTTTCGCGCATCGGGTTCGACACCGTCGATCTGGGCATGCTCTGGCGGATCGTCCTGCCGCGCCAACTCGACACCGGTGAGCAGGCGCACGTTGCCGTTCATCGGCGACAGCACGTAGCCACCGGCAGCATCATAGACCGGGCGGCGCAGCTCAACGCCCTCGGCAAGGGCAAAATGGCGATGGTAGCCGCGCTCGGCCGCAAGCGGAAAACGATAGCCAAGGGTGCGAGCAAGCTCGGCCGAACGGGCACCGGCGGCGAGCACGACATGGCGACCTTCGATCCTCCGGCCAGCGACCATGACCGCCATGGTCTCGCCGGTTTCGAGGATGGCTTCCGCCTTGCCGGCGACAAGGACCGCGCCCCGACCTTCTGCCGCGTGCCGGTAGAGCTCGACAAGTTCGCCGGGGCTTTCGACGGAACCGGTGTCGGGAAAGAAGATGCCATTGCTGAAACGGCGGGCGAGATGCGGCTCGAGCTGGCGGATCTCATCCTCGCCGAGGCAGTCGATTCGGACGCCGCTCTCTTTCAGGACCGCCTGCTCCAGGACGCTGCCGGCGAATGCCTCGGCGCTACGATAGAGGCGGAGCCAACCATTGCGCTTGATCAGATGGCGGCCGCCGACGAGATCGGCCAGCGCGACATGGCGGTCGAACGCCTCGGCGACCATCGGGTTGAGTGCCGCCGCTGTGCGGCGCCATGCGCCCTCCTCGGCGGCAAGCAGGAAGCGCACCAGCCAGGGTGCGAGATGCGGCAGCGAGCGCAGGCGGGCGCGCACGGCGATGTCGCGGCCAAGCGCATAACGCGGCAAGCGCGCGCGGATGCCGGGTGCGGCCATCGGGAAGATCGAGCCACGGCTGAGCACGCCGGCATTGCCGAAGGATGCCCGGGCCTCGGCAATGTCAGGATCGATGACGGCGACCGCGAGACCGCGCGACTGCGCTTCGAGCGCCACCGACAGCCCGACGATGCCGCCGCCGACAACCACCACGTCGAACGGCTTTTCATTCTGCTTCACGCTGCCCACCCGATGCCCCGGTTGGTTCGATACCGGCCGATTCCAACAATGCATAACAGACGTATACTGATCAATTCCTATCTCTCAGCACCGGACGAAACATGCGCGACGTGACCCCACCTGCTCCCGCCTCCCAAGAGATCGCGCTGCCGCCCGAGGCAAGTGCTGCGGAAGCCGCCGATTTCGCGCGCGGCATAGCAGTGCTCGACAGGCTGGCCAGGCGCGTCAAAGAGCTGGCCCGCACGCAGGAGCGAGAGGACAAACAATGAGCAGGCTGGAACAGCTTTCCATTGCGGAACTTGCCATCACAGTGGCCCGCCGCGAGATCGCCGCCGTCGAGGTGACGGGCTATTTCCTCGACCGCATCGCGCGTTTTGATGGCGAGCTTTCGGGTTACGTCCATGTCGCCGACGAGGCAGCACTTTCGCAGGCACGGCGTCTCGACGCGCGCCTCGCGGCCGGCGAGACTGTCGGCCCGCTTGCGGGCGTGCCGATCTCGGTCAAGGACATAGTCGCGGTTGCCGGCATGCCCAACACCGGCGCCTCGCATTCGCGGCTCGGCCGCAGGCCGACGCAGGATGCGCCTGTCGTGCGCCGGCTCAGCGATGCCGGGGCGATCATCATCGGCAAGGCCAATTGCCATGAACTGGCCTTCGGCGGACCGTCCTTCGACCTGCCGTTTCCGCCGGCGCGCAATCCCTGGAACCCTGAGATGTTTCCGGGCGGCTCGTCGAGCGGGTCGGGCGTCACTGTCGCCGGTGGGCTGTGCCTGGGATCGGTGGCGACCGATACCGCCGGTTCGATCCGCCTGCCGGCGACGATGTGCGGCATGGTCGGCTTCAAGCCGGGCTTCGGCGTCGTTCCCGTGGACGGCATCGATGCGCTGGCCCATTCTATGGACCATTGCGGGCCGATCGCCGCGCGTGTCGACGACTGCCGCAGGCTCTATGCCGCGATGGCGGCGCACGAAATCGGGCCGATGCCTGCCGGCGACGCGCCGTCATTTACCGGCATGCGCCTCGGTGTATCACCTGACGCCTGGGGGCTGGGCGCCAGCCTGCGGCCCGAAGTGGTAACGGCAATGCGCAACGCGCTCGAGCTTTTCGCTGCCAACGGCGGCGAGATCGTCGAACTCGACCTGCCGCCGCTCGAAACCTTCCATGCGCCGGGCGCTGTGGTGATGATGGCCGAGATCGCGGCACATTACGGCGCCGAGGTGCGCGGCAATTTCTCCGCCTTTGGCGAAATGTTTCGCGGTCGCGCGCTGGTTGGTGAAAGTCTTGCCGCCGCCGACGTCGTCGCGGCACGGAAGCTGCGCGACGTGCTGCGCAGACGGGTCGACGCCAGCCTCGCCACTGTCGACGCCATGCTTTTGCCTGGCGCACTCGCACCGGCGGGACCGCTCAAGACAGTCGACAAGTTCTACTTCCTCGAGGAGCCTATCCCCAACATCCTGGCCAACCTGACCGGCCACCCGGCGCTGGCCTTCCCTTTCGGCAAGGCCGGCAGTGGCATGCCTCTGGGGTTGCAGATCGTCGGGTCAAGCGGGACCGAAAACCGCATCTTCGACATCGCCGCCATGTTCGAGCGCCTCGACGGCGATCTGGTCAGGCTGCCACCGCGCTATTTCAGCTGACGCCAGCCCCGCCGATCTGGCGGCCCACTCCTTGAACCACCGCAACAGTGGCGCCCGCCTGCTGCCCGCGTAACACTGCAGGCGGGCAACAGTTCAACATCGCTGCCAGCGAGAAACGCGATAACAGAACGTACAAGCAGTTCCTTGTTCGAAACGAGTATTGCCCAGCAATCTCATGCCGCGGTGGAGATCAGCCAAACAGGATAACGTCTCCCGCTGCACCAACAGGCTGGCGCAATTTGCACTCTTGTCGCCCAACACCAGCGCAGCCGTGGCTGTCGTCGCGATGTATTTTCCGCAGTCGTGACCGCCGGGAAAGGCGGAGGAACGCCGTCGTCCTTCTTACCATCGTCATTTTTGGTATACTATATGCAAGAAATTGCCAAAAAGAACCACTGGACCGATTTCTTGCGTGATATTCGTGAACGAAATTTCAGCAATCACGTTCTAAATTTTGTGCATTTTCAATAATTTATGGCGCCGTTTGGCGAATTTCAGAAACTCGACCCGGTATCGTCAGCAAAGTTGATCAACAATCGCTTGACAGTCGATTGCATACAATCCACTCTTCTGGCCGAGGGATGTGGCGGCCCACACTATCAGCGCAGCACAAGACTGCGCGCATCAGGTCGATTTTGTTGTCTTTGGCGAATGGGTGGACCAATGAACGTACTGACGAGACTGACAAGCAGCGCCGCCGTGGCGGCAATCATGGCACTTTCCCCGCTGTCGGCGCTGGCCGCCGACATCACCATCGCGATCGGTTCGGAGCCTTCGACGCTCGACCCGCAGGTGCGCGACGACGGCGGCGAGCGCGCGATCAACGACAATGTCTATGAGACGCTGATGGCGCGCACGCCGGACGGCGAGCTCATCGCCGGCCTTGCGGCCGCGGCGCCGACGCCGGTCGACGCCAAGACCTGGGAGTTCAAGCTCAGGCCCAACATCAAGTTCCACAATGGCGAGGCGTTCAACGCGGATGCCGTCGTCAACAGCGTCAAACGCGTCATCGATCCGGCGCTGAAGTCGGAGCAAGCCGCCTATTTCGGCACCATCACCGGCGCCGAGAAGGTGGACGACCTGACAGTGCGCATCATCACCTCCGGTCCGGATCCGATCCTGCCCTCGCGCATGTACTGGATGAAGATGATCCCGGCGACCTATGCGGCGGACGCCAAGTTCGCCGAGGCGCCGGTTGGCACCGGCCCATATAAGTTCACCAGTTGGAACCGCGGCCAGGACATCGTGCTGGAGAAGAACGCCGACTATTGGGGCGATGCCGCGTCGATCGACAAGGTGACATATCGCTTCGTAGGCGAATCCGGCACGCGCCTTTCCGGCCTGATGGCGGGCGAGCTCGATGTCATCACCAACCTTCTGCCGGAGTTCGCCCAGCAGGCGCCGAAATTCGCGGCCGTCAGCGGCCTCGAAACCAGCCTGATGATCGTCTCGACCGACAACGAGGTGACCAAGGATCCGCGTGTCCGCGAAGCGATGAACATTTCGGTCGACCGCAAGGCGCTGGCCGAGAGCCTGTTCGGCGGCTACGCCACACCGGCCAAGGGCCAGGTCGTCAACCCCAAGGCCTTCGGGTACAACAAGTCGCTGCCCGACTATGTCTTCGACGTGGACAAGGCCAGGGCGCTGATCAAGGAAGCAGGCGCCGAAGGCAAGACCATCAAGCTCGTCGGCGAGGCCGGGCGCTGGCTCAAGGACCGCGAACTGATCGAGGCCGTCGGCGCCTACTGGAAGGACGCGGGCCTCAACGTCGACATCAAGATCGAGGACTTCGGCGAGTACCTGAACCAGTTGTTCGACAAGAACACACGGCCGGATGCGATCTTCCTGTCGAACTCCAACGAGCTGCTCGACGTCGACCGTGAAATGACCGCCGTGCTACAAAGCAAGGCGAGTTCCGCGTCCAACAGCGACCAGGAAATGTCGGACCAGATCAGCGCCGCCAGGACCGAGACCGACATCGAGAAGCGCCAGGCCATGTATGACGCCATCACCAAGAAGGCGTACGATCTGTCCTATCTCGTCCCGCTGCTCAATCAGCAGGACATCTACGGCTTCTCCAAGCGCCTGGAATGGCAGCCTCGCGTCGACTCCAAGCTCCTGGTCAAGGAGATGAAGATCACGGAGTAACCGGAACGATTGCGGCTTCGAACAACACAACAAGCGAACCGCAACAGATACGGGGCCGGCTCGACGAGGGCCGAGCCGGTTCCGGCAAATGGAGAGGACTATGGGTGGTTTTCTGCTCCGCCGGATTGGACAAGGTCTGCTTGTCGTCATCGGCGTGACCGTGATCGTTTTCATCGCCACACGCATGGTCGGCGATCCGGTAAAGGTGATGCTGCCGCTGTCGGCGACCGACGCCCAGCGCGCGGCCTTTGCCCAGCAGATCGGCCTCGACCGGCCTATCGCCACGCAATTCGTCGATTTCGTCAGCGACATGGCCCGCCTCGATTTCGGCGACAGCCTTTGGCAGCGCCGGCCGGCCCTCGACGTGGTGCTCGAACGCCTGCCCAACACGCTGAAGCTGATCGGCGCCGGCCTCGGCCTGGCGATCCTGTTGTCGCTGCCGCTCGGCGCCATCGCCGCGCTCCGGCCCGGTGGCTGGGTCGACCGGACTACTGTCTTCGTCGGCCTGTTCGGCCTGTCCCTACCGCAATTCTGGTTCGGCCTGCTGATGATCGTGTTCTTCGCCGTCACCCTCGGCTGGCTGCCGACATCGGGCATGGGCGGTGCGCGCTACTACATTCTGCCGGCAATCACGCTGGCCCTGCCCTCGCTGGCCCGGCTGGTGATGCTGGTGCGCTCGTCGATGATCGACGAGCTGAACCAGCAATATGTCCGCACCGCCCGCGCCAAGGGCCTGCATTTCAAGCGCGTGGTGATGGTGCATGCGATGCGCAACACGCTGGTTCCATTCGTGACGCTGGCCGGCTGGGAGTTGATCAGCGCACTGGCCGGCTACACTGTCGTTGTCGAGACGGTGTTTGCCTGGCCCGGCCTCGGGCTGACGGCAATGCAGGCGATCCAGAAGAGCGACCTGTTCCTGCTCCAGGCCATCGTCTTCACCGTCGCCGTTCTGATCGTGGTCATCAATGTCGGCCTCGATGTCATCTACAAACTCATCGACCCACGGATAAGGTTGGCTTGAGATGGCTATCCCCATGCCTGTGACGACGCCGGTGGCAACCGCCCGCAACGCCGCGCAACGTCCGACTCTGCTGAGCAGGCTCGACGAGTTCGGCCGTGAGCTCTGGCAGGACAAGCTCGGCACGCTCGGCTTTGCCGTCATCGTCGCCCTTTTGCTGATGGCGATCCTCGCGCCACTGCTGGCGCCCTACGATCCGGCCGCCCAATCGGTGATCTCGCGTCTCAAGCCGCCGGCCTGGCTGCCAAAGGGCAGTTGGGAACACATCCTCGGCACCGACCATCTCGGCCGCGACGTGCTTTCGCGCGTCATCTACGGCGCCCGCGCCTCGCTGCTGGTCGGGGTGCTTGTGGTGCTGTTCGCCGGCAGCTTCGGCGTCGTGCTCGGCCTGTGGGCCGGCTTCAGAGGCGGCCGCACCGACTCGATCATCATGCGCATCGTCGACGTGCAGGTGGCATTCCCCGGCCTGCTGCTGATCCTGCTGGTCATCTCGGTCATCGGCCCGAGCATGGCGACCATGATCATCGTGCTCGTCGTCACCAACTGGATGGTCTATGCCCGCGTCGTCCGCGGCATCGTGCTGTCGGTCCGGCAGACACCCTATGTCGAGGCAGCCGAAATGATCGGCTGCAAGACCTCGCGCGTCATCTTCCGCCACATCCTGCCGAACCTGACCTCGCCGCTTCTGACGCTCGGCATCCTCGAATTCACCAACATCGTGCTGGCGGAAGCGGCTCTGTCCTTCCTCGGCCTCGGCGTGCAGCCGCCGGCGACGAGCTGGGGCCTCGATGTCGCCAATGGCCGCGACTACATCTTCGTCGCCTGGTGGCTGATCACCTTCCCCGGCCTGTCGATCGCCACCACGGTGCTTGCGGTCAATCTGTTCGCCAGTTGGGTGCGCGTCACCACCGACCCGCAGGAGCGCGAGAAGCGCTTCGCCTACCAGCGCGCCAAGCTGGCCGCCCGGCGGGCCCGCCGCAGCCCGCAAGCCCAAAGCTCGGAAGCCAAAAGCCAAGGAGGCCGCTCATGAGTGTCAGCGCCAACAGCACAGGCACGCCGCTCCTCGAGGTCGAAAAGCTGAAGGTCGAGTTCGACACCAGGCGCGGGCTGGTCCAGGGCCTGCGCGGCGTGACCCTGTCGATCGGCCGCGGCGAGACACTCGGCGTTGTCGGTGAATCCGGCTCGGGCAAGAGTGTCACCGCGCAAGCTGTGATGGGGTTGATCGACCTGCCCGGCCGCATCGCTTCGGGCGACATCAGATGGAAAGGCCGTTCGCTGCTCGGCTCCGATGGCGAGCGTTACGCCCGCGACATCAGGGGCAAGGAAGTGGCGATGGTCTTCCAGGACCCGATGACCTCGCTCAACCCGGTGCTCAAGATCGGTACCCAGATCGGTGAGGTGCTGGAGCGGCATCTCGGCATGACGCGCGCCCAGGCCCGCAACCGCGCCGAAGAGCTGCTTGCCGCGGTCGGCATCAGCGCCCCCGGGCGTCGGCTCGATCAGTATCCGCACGAGTTTTCAGGCGGCATGCGCCAGCGCGTCATGATCGCCATGGCGATTGCCTGCGAGCCTGAGCTGTTGATCGCCGACGAGCCGACGACGGCGCTCGACGTCACGATCCAGGCGCAGATCCTCGAACTGCTCGCCGAGTTGCAGCAATCGCTCGGCCTGTCGGTGGTGCTGATCACCCACGACCTCGGTGTCGTCGCCGGGCTCTGCCATCGCGTGGCGGTGATGTATGCCGGGCAGATCATCGAGACCGGACTGGCCGAGGACGTGTTCGAGCGTCCGGCGCATCCCTACACGCAAGGGCTGTTGCGCTCGACTCCGCGGCTCGACGAGGTGTCCGACCGCCTGGTTTCGATCGAGGGCACGCCCCCGAACCTGGTGACGCCGCCGGAGGGTTGCTCGTTCCAGCAGCGCTGTCCGCTGTCGGGCGAGGCCTGCCGCAAGGCGCCCAAGCTCGAACATATCCGCCCGGACGCCGAGGCCGCCTGCTGGCGGCCGTCGGTACCGGCCTGGGCAACGCCGCTGATGTCGCCCACCTTCCCCTGACAGGAATTTTTCGATGCTCAACCCCGTGCCAGCCCAGCCGCCAGCACCGCCACTGCTCAGCGTGCAGGGCCTCGACGTCACCTATGAAACAGGTGCTCAGGGCTTCTGGGGGCGACCCAAGGCGTTCAAGGCGCTGGAAGATATCTCCTTCGACCTCCACCCGGGCGAGACACTCGGACTTGTCGGCGAATCCGGCTCCGGCAAGACCACGACGGGCCGCGCCGTGCTGCGGCGCATCACGGCCTCGGCGGGCAAGATCGTCTTCCAGGGCAAGGACATCACCCACACCAAGGGCGAGGCGCTGCGCAAGCTCCGCCGCAACATGCAGCTGGTGTTCCAGGATCCTTATGCCAGCCTCAACCCGCGGATGCGGGTGATCGACCTCGTCGCCGAGCCGCTCCTGGTGCACGGACTGATCCGCCATGTCGACGAAGCCCGCGACCGCATCACCGAATTGCTGCGCATCGTCGGTCTGCCGGCGGACGCGCATGACCGTTTTCCGCACGCCTTTTCCGGGGGGCAGCGTCAGCGTATCGGCATTGCCCGGGCGCTGGCGTTGCAGCCCGAGTTCATCGTCGCCGACGAGCCGGTGTCGGCGCTCGACGTCTCGGTGCGGGCGCAGGTGGTGAACCTGATGCAGGACCTGCAGCGTGAGTTGGGGCTGAGCTACCTGTTCATCGCCCACGACCTCTCGGTGGTGCGCCACATCTCGCATCGCGTGGCGATCCTCTATGCCGGGCGCATGGTCGAGATCGCCGATCGCGACGATCTCTACGACCATCCGATCCACCCCTATACCGAGGCGCTGCTGTCGGCGGTGCCGGTGCCCGACCCGCGTACCCAGCGCCAGCGCAAGCGTATCGTCTATGGCGGCGAGATCCCCGACCTGGTCAACCCGCCGGCCGGCTGCCGCTTCTCGACACGCTGCCCGCTGGCGACGGAGCAGTGCCACAAGGAAGCGCCGAAATTGTCGGAGCGTTCCGCCGGCCATCTCGTCGCCTGCTGGAACAGATAGCCCCCGCTATCGGCCTGACGGCCTTCGGTCATTCGCCGAACTTGCCGGTGGCGAGCGCCGCCCGGCCGTATTTGTTGTTGGCCTCGAGCAGCCTGATCAACGTTGCCAGGAACGCATCGCGTTCCTTGTCGCCGAGCGTGTCGAGCAGCCTGTCCTGGGCGCGGCTCATCGCCGGATGCATGGCCGCGACCAGCTTCTCGCCCTCGCCGGTAAGGCGCGCCAGTACCATGCGCTTGTCCTCGGTGCTGCGGGTGCGCTCGACCAGCCCGCGCTGGGCCAGCCGCGACAGCACGTCGGCGACGTTGGTGCGGTCGATGCCGAGCGCCTGGGCAAGTGAGATCTGGTCGGAATCGGGATTGCCCGAAAGGATGGTCAGCAGCCCGTATTGCACCGGCGTAATGCCGAAACCCTCGCACTCCTCAAAGAACAGGGCGTAGTGGACCTGGTGCAGCCGGCGGATGAGATAGCCCGGCCGCTTCCACAGCGGCAGCCGCTCGATGAGCTGCTGCAGTTCGGGATTAGGCGCGGCGGCCGTTGCTTTTTTGTTCTGCGTCCCGTCCGTCCTAACCGACTTGGCCACGCTCATTCCCCTTGCCTGTCACTGCCCATCTCTATCCCTTGCCGGACCGGCGGGAAAGAGCGGTACCACCGCATACTTCCGGCCCTCGAAACGGCAAGCGCGGGACGCCCGCCGCTCTGGAACCTTTGCCTGGCAAGGCGTTGCGCCTTGCGCACGCAATAAAAGGAAGTATACTGATGATTATTGGGAACACCGGAAAAGGAGAGCAGCATGGCGCAGGAACCGCTGGCCACGAAAGGCAACTTCCTTCACATCTACGACTTCCGCGTGGAAGTCGGACGCGAAGACGAATTCGTCCAACTGTTCGAGGAGTTCGACTATTCGGACGGCAATCCGATGCACAAGTCCTGGGCCCAGGTGAAGGACGGCGTGTTGTGCCGCGACACCGAGGATCCGCAGCGCTTCTTCCTCATCGCCGAGTGGTCCGACATCGTCGAGCACGCCAAGATCCGCAAGGTGCTGGCGGAAGAGCTCAAGCCGGCCTTTGTCAGCCTGATCGAGGGCCGCAAATTCGTGCCGAAATATGTCGAGGTCGTCTCGTCGACGCCCGACGAGATCCTCAACGCTGCGTCGCACTGACTGCCGGGGCGATGCGCACGCTCTACACCTTCTTCAGATCGTCGACCTCGTATCGGCTGCGCATCGCGCTCGCGCTCAAGGGGCTCGACTGGGAGCCCCGCTTCATCAGCCTGCCCAGGATGGATCACCGCACCGCCGACTATATGGCTCTCAACCCGCAGGGCCTGGTGCCGGCGCTTGTGGACGACGGCCAGGTCTTCGCGCAAAGCCTCGCCGTGCTCGAATATCTCGACGAAACCCACCCCGAGCCGCCGCTGCTGCCCACTGACCCCGCCGGGCGCGCTTATGTCAGGGGCCTCGCCCAGATCATCGGCTGCGACATCCACCCGCTCAACAATGTGCGCGTGCTGAAGTACCTGAAGGCGCGCTGGCAGCTGTCCGACGACGACACCAACGAATGGTACCGGCACTGGATCGAGGAAGGCTTCAGGTCGTTCGAGGCGACACTTCGCGCCGGCTGCCGGCATGGCCGCTATTGCCTTGGCGACACGATCACCATCGCCGACATCTGCCTGGTGCCGCAGGTGGCCAATGCCCGCCGCTTCGACTGCGACCTTTCCGCATTCCCGCTGTCGGTCGAGATCGCGGGCGCCGCTGCCGCTCTGCCCGCTTTCGCCGAGGCACATCCAAGCCTTCAGCCGGACGCGTTTTGAACTGTCGGCGCGGCCGTCCCGGTCAGCGCTTGCGCGCGACGATATAGGGCCTGTTGTCGTTGCCCTTTGTCGCGTGGTTTTCGGTCGCGACGACCTCGAAGCCCGCGGCAGAAATCATCCGGACCAGTTCTTCTGTACTGAAGGCACCGGCATGCGGCGCAAGTCCTGTCGCGCGCATGACTGGCAACAGCGCCAGCCGGATCAGCGGGTTCATGTCGCCGAGGCACGGCGTCTTGGAGACGAACAGACCGTCGCTGGCCAGCAGCGTGTGGATGCGCCGCAAGGTGCCGGGCAGGTCGCGCACCAGATGCAGGTAGTTGAAACCGAGAACTATCTCGAATTGCCCGGACCCGAGCTGGTGCGCCTCGGCTGTAGCGGTCAGGAAGTCAAGACCCCTGATCGGGCAAACCAAGCGCTTTTCCTCGGCAATCTCGATCATCGCTGGCGAGAAATCCGTCCCGAGATAGGATTTTACGTCACCGGCCAGCAGCATCGCCGTCGACCCGGTGCCGCATCCCAGTTCCAGCACCTGGTCGCCGGCCCGCAGCAGCCCGCGCGTCCGGTCCAGCGTGCGGGCGTAGCCGCTTTGGTCGGCCACCGCCGCCTTGGCATATCTGCGTGAAGACCGGTCCCAGAAGCGGGCGTCGCTCGCAATGCTCATCAAGGATGCTCCTTCACAGTCATACGAACCGGTACAATGTCGAAACCACGATCCAATCGAAATGGCATGTCGCAGTGATGAATAATCGGAGAGTCTTGCAGCAACATTGCGAGAAGCAGATGCGCAACGCGCGCGCACCTTTATCTATCTCCACTTCTTACGCGGCGGCACGTATCTGTCTTGTAGAGAACACAGACATATTCTTCCGTGCCCCGCGCCACCCTCAGGAAAGCACCATGGCGGCCCAATATGGCTTCAAGCTCCCTCCGGGAACCTTGCCTTCTCCCGCCATCGATACGATCTGATCATCCAGAGTTGTGAAGCCCGTCCACCGTGGCACGACGACAAAAATCCGCTTCATCGTCAGCCGGCCTGCGGCAACGGGCTGGTATCCTTGTCGCAGCAAATCGTTGCTTGAGGGGCGTTCAGCCGCCGCCGAGTGGCCGGGAAATGCGCACAGCGGTAGTGCAAGCGTCAAAGCTGCCGAGATGCCACGGTTCATGAAGAACACCCTACGTCACGAGATGATAAGGCGGCAAAGCAATTTACCAATATTGGCGCCAATAGGCCCACGCCCTGGCGCTTCGGCAAAACTGCCTTGTTCTCGATCAGCCATGAAAGATGCGTGACAAGGCCTGCATCGCTCCCGGTTCAACCGCTCCACTCAACAACCGCAAGTCTCGGCCTGTTGCAACGGGTCAAATCTTGGGGTCATGCAGCGGGCCATGAAACGACCGGAGATCCTCGACCCGGGTGCCGCCGGCCGTTTGGCAAGAGCCACCTTCTCGCGCGCCTTCATGTCAGACACCAAGTGGCGGAAACTGATTGCCGCAGTGCGCGCCACGCGCAAGGATGTAAGATGCATGACGGTTCAATTCATCGATGCCGCCAATGTCCGACAGATGCGCTTTCCACCTGGACTAAGCCTGCCCTTGGCCTTACATCGACACCATCGAATTCGGGCCGGTCGAACTTCGGTCCATTGTATGGATGGAATTCGATGCCGACCTCACGGACCTGCTCGGCCCGATCGGCAGATGTTCGATCGAGCTGCGTGACGGCAGGACCAGAATAGTCGGCTATCTGGCCTGAGCGCGCCCACCCCTCACGCCCTTCGCCGCTCGGCTACCGTTGCCTTGTCGTAGCCGGCGACCTTCTTGTAGCTGTTCGACAGCGCTGCCAGTTCGTCCTGGGTGATGACGTCGTCGAGCCGGGCGAAAGGGCGGTCCCCGGTGCGCTCATGGACCTCCTTGAGGATGACATCGGGCGGAGTGGAGCGGTTGGTGCGCACGACGGCCGCGGTCGCCTGCAGCCGCTTGTCCTCATACGCCTTGAGCACAGCCGCGACATCGCCCCCCGATGCAAAGCAGTCGGCAAGCGCACGCGCATCAAGGATCGCCTGGCCGGCACCGTTGGAGCCGCGCGGATACATCGGGTGGGCGGCATCGCCGAGCAGCGTCAGCCGGCCAAAGCTCCATCGGGCGAGCGGATCCTTGTCGACCATCGGATATTCGAGGATCGCCTCGGCACCTCGGATCAGGCCGGGCACATCGAGGAAATCGAAGCTCCAGTCGGCGAAGGCATGGATGAAGTCGTCGAGCCGGCCGCGGCGGTTCCAGTCCTGCTGGTGATAATCAGGCGTCTCGATCTCGGCGACCCAGTTGATCAGCTGGCGACCGTCAGCGTCGAGCTTGTTGCGGATCGGGTAGATGACCATCTTGCCATGCGTCAGCCAGCCGGCGCGGACGTAGCTCGCGCCGCCGAGATAGGGCCTCCACCAGGTCGTGCCGCGCCACATGTTGACGCCGGAATAGATCGGGCCGCCATCGTCGGGCACAAGCTTGCGGCGCACGACGGAGTGGATGCCGTCGCAGCCGACGATTGCGGCACCGGTCTGGACGGGCCGGTCTTCGCCGGTGCGGCCGTCGACGAAACGGGCGATCGCCGCATCCGCCGTCTGTTCGACATCGATGCATTTCCAGCCGGTAACGACGCAATCCGGGCCGGCCCTCTCGACGAGTGCTGCGTAGAGGATCTGCTGCAGGTCGCCGCGATGGATCTGGAACTGCGGGTAATCATAGCCGGCAAATGTACCGACCGGTTCCTTGTAGATCAGCTGGCCGAAACGGTTGAAGAAGCAGGATTCTCGCGCCGTGACCGCCACCTCGGCGAGTGCTGGCTGCAGGCCGAGCTCGGTCAACTCGCGGCTGGCATGCGGCAGGATCGAGATGCCGACGCCGATCGGCCTGATCTCCTGCGCGCTTTCGTAGACGCGGAAGGCAATGCCCGCCTTGTGCAGCATCAGGGCCAATGTCAGCCCGCCGATGCCTGCGCCGATGATCATCACGTCCATATGGTCTCCGATCAATTTAAGCAGTATACTGACTATTTTTTTGCTCGAAAGGTGCGACCCGCCGGGTGCCGGGCCTAGACCGCCTCGCGGAACGGCAGCTCGAATTCCTGGCGGGCGTTGCGGTCGAGGATTTCCTTCGCAAGTGCTGCGGCGACGCCCGTCGGCTCGTTGGCGGCGCTGGTCAGGATGAACTCGACCTCCTCGAGCTGCGGCAGTTGCGGGCTGGTCGGCAGCACCATCAGCCCCGACGACACCATGCTGCGCGGCTGAACCATGATGCCGAGCCCGGCGCGCGCCGCTGCCTGCAAGCCGCTCAGGCTGCCGCTGGTGCAGACGATGCGCCAGGGGATGCCCTTGCGGTCGAGCGCCTCGATCGCCGCGACGCGGGTGATGCCGGGACGCGAGAACAGGATCAGCGGCAAGGGCTTGCCGGCTTCGACGACCGATGGGTCGCGCGCCGCCCAGACCAGCCGCTCTGTGCGCACGGCAACACCGCTGCGCGCCTCGCGCTGCTGGTTGAGCCCGACGCGGCGTTTGGCGATGACGAGGTCGAGCGCACCTTCGTCGAGCAAGTCGAACAGCGTGCTCGACAGCGCCACCGTCAGCTCGAGCTCGACCGACGGGTGGCGCTCGGTGAACTTGTGCAGCACGTCGGCCAGGCGGGTGGTGACGAAATCCTCGGAGGCACCAAAGCGGATGCGGCCGCTGAGCCTGGCCCCCTGCAGATAGCTGCGGGCACGTTCGTTGGCGTCGAGGATCGAGCGGGCGAAACCGAGCATCGCCTCGCCGTCCGGCGTCAGCATCACCGAATGGGTGTCGCGGACGAGAAGCCGCCGGCCGACGCTGACTTCGAGCCGCCGGATGTGCTGGCTAACCGTCGACTGGCCGAGGCGCAGATGCACCGCCGCCCCGGTGAAGCTGCGCGAGCCGGCAACCGCTACGAAGGTCTGGAGGAGTATCGGATCGAACATGATCCCTCCCTGTGTTCACGAAACGAAATGAGCATCATTCCTGTATGCGCCATTCACAATACCGCCGGCATTTGGCATACTGTATACAAAATTAGCTCATTGCCAAGGGATCACACGCCTTGTTCGCACGTTTTCGCCCCGACACCTTCATCATGCTGATGATCGCCTGCATCGTGCTGGCATCGCTTCTGCCGGCACAGGGCAGCTTCGCCGGCCATTTCGGCACCGCGACCAACATCGCCATCGCACTGCTGTTCTTCCTCCACGGCGCGCGGCTGTCGCGGGCGACGGTGATTGCCGGCATGACACATTGGCGACTGCACCTTCTGGTGTTCTCGACCACCTTCGTGCTGTTCCCGATCATCGGGCTTGGGCTCGGCCTGCTGGTGCCGACGGTGCTGCCGGCAGCGCTCTATGCGGGCGTACTGTTTTTGTGCGTGCTGCCGTCGACCGTGCAGTCGTCCATCGCCTTCACCGCCCTTGCCGGCGGCAACGTGCCGGCCGCCGTGTGCTCGGCCTCGGCCTCAAACATCATCGGCATGTTCCTGACGCCGCTTCTGGTCGGGCTGCTGTTCGCCAAGACCAGCGGTGGCGGCGTGTCGCTGTCGGCGATCGAAGGCATCATGCTGCAGCTTCTGGCGCCCTTCATCGCCGGCCAGCTCGTCCAGCCCTGGCTTGCCGGCTGGCTCGGCCGGCACAAATGGCTGGTGACTGTCGTCGACCGCGGCTCGATCCTGATGGTGATCTATCTCGCCTTCTCCAAGGCGATGGTCGCAGGCCTGTGGCAGCAGTTGCCGCTGCAGTCGCTGGTGGTGCTGCTGCTGATCGCCGCCTTCCTGCTGTCGACGGTGCTGGCAGTCACCATCTTCGCCAGCCGCTTCCTCGGCTTTTCCAGGCAGGACGAAATCACCGTCGCCTTCTGCGGCTCGCACAAGAGCCTGGCCTCGGGCGTACCGATGGCCAACGTCATCTTCGCCGGCCAGGAGATCGGCGCGATCGTCTTGCCCTTGATGCTCTATCACCAGCTGCAGCTGATGGTCTGCGCCTGGATGGCCAGGCGTTATGCCGAGCGCACCGCCGCCGAACACGCGACGGCAGCGGAAGCCCAAGGCGCGGCGCAATAGCCGCGCCGGAAAGACCTAGATCTTGGTGGCGCCGCCGTGGTTGGCCGGCAGCGAGCGGGCGCGCAGCGGGGCGACCGAGGCGTGCTGCTCGAAAGTCTCCTCACCGAGGCGCTCGACCTTGTGGCTGGGCAGGTCCTTTAGCAGGCCGGCAACGCGGGTGAACGACTGTTCGAGCGCGCGCTCCTTGATCTCGCCGGCCTTCAGGCCGGCCGCCATGTAGTCGATCATGCGCGTGATGATCTCGGTGTCGGCCCAGTAGGCGCACATGCACAAAAGGTCACAGCCGGCATTGATGATGCGGATCGTGGTTTCGGGCTTGTCGAGCCGGTCGGAGATCGCCTTCATGCCGAGATCGTCGCTGACGACGACGCCCTCATAGCCCAGTTCCTTGCGCAGGGTATCCTGCAGGATCACCTTCGACATCGTCGCAGGAACGCCTGGGTCGATCTGCGAGATGACGATGTGTGCGGTCATGATCATGCGCGTCCGCGCATCGTTGAAATGACGGAACGCCTCGAGCTCGCGGCTGCGGAACGTCCTGGGGTCGACGTCGATGACCGGCAGCGAATAGTGCGAATCCACCGCCGTATCGCCATGGCCGGGGAAATGCTTGGGGCAACCGAGGACGCCTTCGGCCTGCATCGCATCGAGAAACGCCCTGGCAGCCGGCACCACATCGTCAGGCGTCGTGCCGAACGAGCGCTGGCCGATGACGGGATTGGCCGGGTTGGAATTGACGTCGACGACGGGCGCGAAATTGACGTTGAAGCCGAGCGAGCGCAATTCGACGCCCATCGCCTTGCCGACGTCGGCGGCCTGCTTCGGCCACTCACGCGCATAGGCAAAGGCGGTGATCGGCGCCGGCGGACGCAGCACGCCGCCGCCCTCATGGTCGATCGAGACGATCACCTCGTCACGTTCGATGTATTCGCGCACGTCCGACAGCAGCCTGCTGTGATTGTCGAGCCAGTCCTCATAAGGCGCGTCGGGCAGGAAGTTGGCGCGGAACAGAACGACGCCGGCAGGCCTGAGCAACGACAGCAGCCGCTTGTCCTTGTCGCCGAGCACATGGCCGGGCTGCAGGCCGATCAGAAATCGGTGTCCATAGGACGCAGGACCGCGCCCGAGATCGAATGAGAGATCCATTGCCGTGCCAAACTCCGCCGCTGTCCGCTGCCATCATGTGGCAGACCGATGCAAACAAAGTCCTTAGAACATGAGCGAAGGATTCGGAATCGCTTTCGAATCCGCCGCCCCGCAAAAGATGCGAGGCGGCGTGCCGGCAACGTCAGTTTATGTTAGTCCCCGAACTTCCGTGACTGCCTGGCGACGATGTCAGGCAATTCGGGGTGGCCGCGCAGCGCGGTGAAGGTCCAGTAGCTCTCCAGCCATTCCGGCTGCCCCTCCCAGTCGCCGTCGACCAGCCGCCCGAGATGGACCAAGGCGCGATCGAGGTCGCCGCCAAGTGCGAACGAACCCGCGGCATGGAAGGCATACCAGGAGATGTCGTCGCTGGCCGCCGCGTAGTGACGAGCCCAGTCCAGGCACTCCTCTGCTGGCAGGTCGCCGACATTCTCGGCCGGAAAGGTCGAGCTGAACGCCACATATGTTGTCGCCTCGACAAGGCCGTTTGTTTCGGCGATCCGCATCGAGGCAGCGTTCGAGGCATGACAATGCCAGCCAATCCGCCGGATGCCGCGGTCGAGGCAACGGGCGACGGTCTGGCGGGTCACCAGCGCGCCGAACCCGCGTCCGCGATAGGCCTCCTCGGTGCCGACGCCGAGCTCGCAGCGGTCGCCCACCACGCTGTCGGCCATGCAATGGCTGACAACAGTGCCGTCATGGATGACGCAATAGCCGATGGCGTGCTGAAGGAAGAGGTCGGGCGAGGTCCAGCTTTCGAGGTGGTCGGTGATCGTCTCGATATCGATTGATACACCGCGGTCGAGCAGTGTCTGGTCGACGAGCGCGAGCTCGAAGCCGTCGGGCAACTGCCGTGCAACGTTCCCCATTCCGCGGATATGCCGAAAGGCCTTGCGGCGATGCAGCCGGGCATATGGATTGTCCCAGATGTCGGCCAGCACCTCACCCCATTCCACGCGGTCGGGGATCAGATAGGCGGTATGCGGGATCGTCCGTTTCAAGGCCGCATAGGACGGCTGGTGGTCGACGTCGCCGGCGAGATAGTAGCCGTCGCCACCTTCGCAAAGCAGCGCCACCCTGGGCCGGGTTGGATCATCCACCCAGATATCGCCGTCAAGCACGCCGGAGGCCACCGCCTCGATGCTGGCGTGTGTGGCAGTAAGACGATCAAGCAGAGGTTCGGCGACGGCAAAGCGTGCCGGGTCGAGTTTGTACATAGGCATATGTCCTTGGTCGGCCACGCGCCTCAGCGCGGGCACAAAGATCGATGGTTTCAAAGGCGGCGGCCGGCTTGTCCCGGCCACCTGCCCGTTCTGTCGCGTAAAAGGTCGCTGTCATCTGTCTCTCCGTCGTTTTGAAATGAAACGTGGCTGCTCGCCGCCGCCACGCTGGAAACTCTTGGGGCAAGAGACCGGCAGCCAGCCTCCCGCAAATCTCAGGCCTGTCAGCCCCTCGCCCGTTCGGCGATCAGCTCGCCTTCTGCGCGGTCCGCCTCGGTCACCGATGTCAGCCGCTTGAGGCGGCGGGCGAACCAGGCATTGAGGTCGTCCATCGAGGTGAACATGACCGGCACCACGACAAGGCTGAGCAGCGTCGACGTGATCAGGCCGCCGATCACCGCTACCGCCATCGGCGCACGGAAGCTTGCGTCTGCACCAATGCCGGCCGCCGCCGGCACCATGCCGGCGACCATGGCGATCGTCGTCATGATGATCGGCCGGGCACGGGTCATGCCCGCCTGCATCAGCGCCTCGCGACGCGCCATGCCCTGGGCACGGCAGTCGATGGCGTAGTCGACGAGCAGGATCGAGTTCTTGCAGACGATGCCCATCAGCATCAGGATGCCGATGGTCGACGACAGGTCGAGCGCCGCGCCATAGAGCAGCAGGGCCAGTGCGGCACCCCCGAGCGACAAAGGCAAGGCGATCAAGATGGTGATCGGCTGCAGGAAGTTCCTGAACAGCAGCACCAGCACCGCCATCACCATCAGGATGCCCGCCACCAACGCCAGCGCGAAGCCGCGGAACATCTCGCCCATTTCTTCCGAGGCGCCGTACTTCACGTGCTGGACACTGGCGGGAAGGTTCTTGAGCAGCGGCAGCGCCTCGACGGCCGCCATCGCGTCGCCGATCGTCACCCCGTTTAGATTTGCTTCCACTGCCACCATGCGCTTGCGGTCGAGCCGTTCGACCTTGCCTTCCTCGGCGCTGAAGTCGATGTCGGCCACCGAGGTCAGCGGCACCACGGCGCCGCTGTCGGTGCCGACCCTGAGGTTGCGCAATGTCTCGAGGTCGCCTCGCGCCGACTTGTCGAGCAGCACGCGGATCGGCACCAGCCGGTCGCCCAGGTTGAACTGCGCCGAATTGGCATCGGTTTCGCCAAGCGTGGCGATACGCGCCACGGTGCCGAGCGAGACCACCGACACACCAAGGCGTGCCGCCTCGTCCATGCGCGGCCTGACCAGCAACTCGGGTGCTGCGGGAGGTTGGTTGGACAGCACGTTGACCAGTTGCGGCAGCTTGCGCATCTCGTCCTCGAGCTGGCGCGCGGCCTTGTTCAGCTCCTCCGGATTGTTGCCGGCGAGGAAGATGGACAGCTCCTTGCCGCCGGAGTCGCTGGCGAAGCTGAACTGGATGTCCGGCACGCTGGCCAGGATGGGCAACACGGAAAGCTCGAACTCCTTGCGCGAGAGCTGCCTTTCGCCGCGAGGCTTCAGCCTGATGATCAGCGATACCCTGTTGACGTCGCCGGTGATGGCCAGGACGCTCGCCACCTCCTTGCGCTGCAGCAATTGCTTGACGATGTGGTCGGAGACGCGCGTCGTCTCGTCGAGTCTGGTGCCCGGGGGCAGGGTGATGCTGGCGTCGGAGACATTGCTGTCGGTGCCGGGCACGAAGCCGGTCGAAAGCTGCGACAAAAGGAACACCGAGCCGGCAAAGAATGCGAAGACCAGCGCAAACGTCGTCTTGCGATGATCGAGCGTCCAGCCGAGAAGCGCGAGATAGCGGCGCGACAGCCGCGACGGTTCGGCGGCGTGATGACCGGCCCCTTTCGGCTGCAGCAGATAGGCCGCCATCAACGGCGTCAGCAGGCGCGCGACGACCAGCGAGATCATCACGGCAACGGCAACCGTGATGCCGAACTGCCGGAAATACTGGCCGACGGCGCCGCCGATGAAGCTGACCGGCGCGAATACGGCGACGATGGTCAGGGTCGTGGCGACCACCGCCAGGCCGATGGCATCCGCCGCCTCGATCGAGGCGAGGTAGGGCCGCTTGCCCATGTCGACATGGCGCTCGATATTCTCGATCTCGACGATGGCGTCGTCGACGAGGATGCCGATGACCAGTGTCAACGCCAGCAGGCTGACGCCGTTCAGCGTGTAGCCGAGCAGGTCCATGACGGCGAAGGTGGGCAGGATCGACAACGGCATGGCAACCGCGGCGATCAGCGTGGCGCGCCAGTTGCGCAGGAACAGGAACACCACGAGCACTGTCAGACCGGCGCCCTCGAGCAGCGCGGTCACGGCGGCATTGTAGCTTTCGAGCGTGTATTCGACGTTCGAGATCACCTCGACGAAGGCGACGTCAGGTGTCCGCGCTGTGATCTCGCCAAGCCGCTTGGTCACCGCGTCGGCAACGGCAGTGTCGCTGTAGCCCTTGGCGCGATAGACCGAGAAGCCGACAACGGCATCGCCATTGTAACGGGCGAAGCTGCGCGCCTCGGTCGGTCCGTCGGTGATGGCGGCGATGTCGCTGAGCTGCACCCAGCGCTTGCCCGGCAGCGACACCGAGAGGTTGAGCAGTTGGTCGAACGAGGTGACGCTGCCGAGCGTACGGATCGACTGCTCGCGGTCGCCGACCTCGCCGCGTCCGCCCGGCACGTTGACGTTGATGCCGCGCAGCGCGGTGTTGACCTGGTCGGCGGTGACGCCGAGTGCAAGCAGCCTGTCGGGGTCGAGTGAAACAGTGATCTCGCGGTTGACGCCGCCGAAACGCTCGACCTTCTGGACGCCGGGCGCGGCAAGAAGCTCGCGGCTGACCATGTCCTCGACGAACCACGAGGCGTCCAGCGCCGACATCTGCGGCGCCTGCATGGTGAAGTAGAGAATGGCGCCGCCTTCGACGTCGACGCGCGAGATGATCGGCTCCTGGATCGACTGCGGCAGGTCGGAGCGGATCTGGCCGACCGACTCGCGGACATCGTTGGTCGCCCGGTCGGGATCGACGCCGATCTTGAACTCGACCGTCGTCGTCGACACGCCGTCCTTGATCGTCGAGCGGATGTTCTTGACGCCGGCGAGGCCGGAGATCGATCCCTCGACTCGGCGGGTGATCTGGCTCTCCATCTCGGCGGGCGCAGCGCTCGGCTGCGTCACCGCGACGGTGACGATCGGAAACGACAGGCTGGGATTGGCGTTGACCGGCAGGCGCATGAAGGCAGCGATGCCGGCCAGCGTCGCCACCACGAACAGCACGATTGTGGGCACCGGCTTGCGGATCGCCCAGGCGGAAATGTTGCTTATCATGGCCGGACGCTTCCGGTCTTGGCGCCGATGTCGGTGGTAGCCACCTCATCACCGTCGCGCAGCGAAGCACCGGATTTGGCGACGACGACGTCGCCATCCTTGAGGCCGGCCCGGATCTCCAGCCTGCCGTTGTTGCGCATGCCGGTCTGGACCGGCCTGAGGTCGACCTTTCCGTCCTCGACCACGAAGACTGATGTCTTGTCCTTGCCGCCATAGACCAGTGCCGAGTCGGCAATGACGATCGCCTTGCGCTTGGCCACGACGATGGCAGCGCGGGCAAAGGCGCCGGAGAACAGGGCGGTATCTGTCTTGAAGGCGATGCGGGCCACGCCGAGACGGGTCTCGCGGTCGATCTTCGGCGAGATCAGCCGGACTTTGCCCGGGATCCTGCCTGCGACGCCCGGCAGGGTGACCGAGGCGGTCTGGCCGACGGCCAACTGCGGCAGCTCGCGTTCCGGGATCTCGGCTGCCAGCTCGACCTCGCCGTCGCGGATCAACCTGATCAGCGGCTCCCCGCCGGTCAGCGCGCCGGCATTGGCGTGGCGTTCGGACACCACACCGGCAACCGGCGCCACGACGACGTTGCGCTCGACCAGCCGGCGGGATTCGGTGAGTTGGGCCTCTGCCTGGTCGACCTCTGCCTGGGCGAGAGCGACACCCTCGCGCTCGACAGCCTCGGTCGAGGCACGGTCGGCGTAACCCTGGGCGGAAAGGGCCCCCGACTGCCTGAGCGGCATCGCGCGCTGCAGGGCTGCCAGCGCCTGCGCCGCCTTGGCCTGCTGCTGGGCCAGCGCTGCCTTGGCCCGTGCCAGCCGGCCTTGGCTCTCATGCAGTTGGTTCTCGCGCATCGCGGTGTCGAGCCGAACCAGGATCTGGCCGGCTTCGACGCGATCGCCGACCTCGACCTCGACGCTTGATATGCGCTGCTCCTGAAACGGCGCGCCGACGGCAACTTCCTCGCGGGCCGCAAGCACGCCGGTGAACGACAGCGTCCATTCGGTCATGTCGCTGGCAACGACGAAGGTCGACACCAGGCGCTTGGCGGTTTCGCCCTGCGCGGCAGCATTGGCGGCAGTATCAGCCGCCGCAGGCATGACCGCGCTTACCAGCAGCGCCGCGGCTATCGCCGCGATCCGCGCCCGGGGGTGAAGGTGGTGCGTCATTTGGTACAAACTTTCCACAGTCCGATGTCTCCGAAGAATGGCGGCCGCCGGCGCCCTCCAAGCCAACATACTATTATTCGATTGATCAATCTATTAATTGGGCCAAACCCGTTTTCATGATCAGCCAAATGACAGGGCACCATTGCAGCAATCTGTCGTCGCGCCGGCGGCCGGCCATTTTTGCGGTGGCAACTTGATTTTCCTCGGGCAAGGCCGATCGAAAGGTCATTTGCCGAGATAGATTTGCCGGCGTGGCTGCGATGACCATCACCCCAAGAAGAGCACGCCGGACTACTTCGTCGGGGCTGGACAGATCACGGCTGATGCGTGGATATAGCGAGCAGTTCGAGGGCCGATTCTTGCCGATAACTGCGGATGAAATCGCCAGCCACCCCGCGCTGCAGGAGCTGATCCGGCGGCAGTCGCAGGCATTGCTGATCGCCTACGAGGCCAATCCGCGGCAGTCTTCCATCTTCGCCACCCAGCAACGCTGGCTGATGGGCCACATCGGCTTCGCCGTCTATTTCAATCGAGACGCCGGCGAGCCAGGACTCCTGACGTCGCGCTTCCTCGACATGACCCAGGCCTACGCGGTGGCGAGCCGCAACACTGCCGACGCCTTCCTCAAGGAACTGCTCAACTACGGCTACATCGAATATTGCCCCGAGAGCGACGACCGCCGGGCACGGCCGGTGCGTCCGTCGCAATCGACGTTCGATGCCATACATGGCTGGATCATGGTGCATCTGGCGACGCTCGACGGCCTCGACGGTGGCCAGCGCCTCGCCACCTATCTGGCGACTTCGGACGGCATGGACCGCATCGAGCCGCTGATCTGCGAAGGGCTGCTGTCTTCGCAGGCCATCCGCGAGCCGGCCAACACGTTTTCGTTGTTCACCTGGCTCAACAATGGCGGCATCATCATGGAACGGCTGATCGTCGGGCTGGAAGACGCCAGCAGCGGTGCCGAACAGTTGTCGACAAGCATCACCTCGATCGCCGAAATGGGCCTGTGGCTGCAGCTTTCGCGCTCGCATCTCGCCCGCAAGTTGCGCGAAGCGGAAGCACTCGGCAGCATCGGCTGGCGCGGCAAGCGCGGCAGTTCGGTGATGTGGGTTTCCAGGGGGTTCCTCGGCGAAATCGCCGCCGCACAGGCAGCGAAGCTCGCCGTGATCGACGCGGCATACGAGGCCTCGCTCGCCCCCGAAATCGGCTAAACACCTGCAATAACGGCCGAAATTCCCCCCAATAATAGTCAGTCTCTAACAATTGACCCCTTTTTTTGGCGGGCATAGGGTCCCGCTCATCCCGGCGCTTGGGGTTTTTGGGGCGGGCGCCGGAGCTGAACTTAGCAGCCGATGTGAACTGCGCCGACAGCACACCTGTCGCGGCGCTGGCGGAGCCTTGCGCGCCGCCGGCTGCCGGTTTGCGTCCGCGATACAGGGAATATCACGTGAGCAGCACCAGCGGCGACCTTGAAGCCATTCGTGACAATGCCGCGACGGATGCGAAGACCGTCGTGCCGGTGTCGTCGCAATCATCCCGGCACGGCCGCTACCGCATGGCGCTGCTTGCCTGCTCGGCGCTGATTGCGCCGTTGGCGCTTGGCCCGGCGATCCAGGCGGCGGCGGCCGATACTATCGGCAACGACGGTGGCAATGGCGGCAACGGTAGTGGCACCAGAGCCGGCTCGTTCGGCATGCCCGCTGTCAACGCGGCCGGCGGCAACGGCGGCGGCGGCGGCCAGTCGGGCAACGGCCAGCCTTCTGGAGGCAATGGCGGCAACGGCGGCGCCGATGGCGGCTTTGGCGGTGGCGGCGGTGGTGTTTCTGACAACGGCGGTGGTGGTGGCAGGGGCTACAACGGCGCAGGCGGCGGTGGTGGCGGTGGTGGCGGCGGCGCCGGCCTGGTCGTCAACTCCGGTATCGTCAACGTCAATCAGAACTCGTATGGCGGCAAGGGCGGCAAGGGCGGTTACGCCGGTGTTCAGATTGGCGGCACCTCGATCGGCGGCGGCGGTGGCGGTGGCGGTGGCGGCAGCGGTATTCTCGTCGGCGGTACGAGCGGCTCCACCACAGTAACCGTGGGCGCCGGTGTTTTTGTGCGCGGCGGGTTCGGCGGTGACGGCACCGAGGGTCATACCAATGGTGGACCGGGCGGTGCATTGCGAGCCAGTGACATGGGCGCCGGCGGCAATGGCGGCCATGGCATTTCGGTCACCGATCCGAACGGCGCGACGATCATCGTCAATGGCGATGTCTCCGGCCTCGATGGCGGTGCGGGCGGTGGCTGGGCGGGTGCTCGGGCGCCGAGCGGCGCTGCGGGTGTCGGCATCCGCGGCCAGAACCTGAACATCACCATCGGCACCGCAGGCGCGATCCGACGCTCGCAAAACGGGCAGGACGCGATCTACATCACAGGCGGAACCAACCGGGTCACCAGTCTGGGCACCGCCCCCAATCAGGGCACCGTCCAGGGCGCGATCCATCTCGGCGCCGGCGTCACCACCATCGCAGGCAACTATTCGGGCGGCGTCAGGCCGACCTGGATACAGGTAGACGGCGGGGCGGAGATGAAGGTCGAAGGCAGCACCGCTGCCAACGATGCCAAGGCGATCCACGACCTGCAAAACTATGGCCTGGTCACGCTCGGGGCATCGAGGTGGCTGAGCCTCGGCGCCGGCACCAACTACGCGACGATCAACATCGGCTCTGCTGCAAAACTCGAAACCACCTATGCCGAGTTCAACAACCGAGGCACGATCAACGTCGCCGATCAGGGCATCATCGACGCGGGAACCGCCTTTCTCAACTATGCCGGTGCGGTTCTCAATCTCAACGGCACCGCGACGGTCAAGGCCACCTACGGGGCGGTGACCAATCTGGGGCAGTTCAACGTCAAGAACGGCGACGTGGTCAGCGCCGGCGCGTTCTACAACGATGGCGGCACGCTGTCGCTGTCGGGCGGCAGCCTGTCCGGCATCGACCAGCTGTTCAACCGCACCGGCGCCACGGTCGACATCGCCGCCGGACGAAAGCTCTCCGTCGCAACGTTCGCCGGAACCGGCGGTAGCACCACGGGCGCCGGGACCATCGAGGCATCGACCGCCTTCAACCTCGAGGCCGGCTCCTACGCGACAAAACTCACTGGGACGGCAGGGCTCAACAAGATCGGCCCTGGCACGGTCACGCTGACCGGCACCAACACCTACACCGGCGGCACAGACATTTCGGGCGGTACGCTGTCGGTCGCGTCCGACGCCAGCCTCGGCAACGGCGTGCTGAGCTTCAACGGCGGCACGCTGAATGCCACCGCATCCTTCGCCACCGGCCGCGACGCCACCCTTGGCGCCAGCGGCGGGGGGCTTTCGGCCGACGCCGGCATGACGCTGACCTATAACGGCCTGCTCAGCGGCACCGGCGCGCTGTCCAAGTCGGGCGCCGGCACGGTGGTGCTTGGCGCCACCAACACCTATGCCGGCGGCACCGCGGTCAATGCCGGCACGCTCAGGCTCGGCGCCGGCGGCAGCCTGCTGTTCGGCAAGGATCTCTCCGTCGCCGGCGGCGCCACCTTTGACCTCAACGGCAAGGCCCAGACCATCGGCAGGCTGACCGGCGCCGGCGCGGTGGCGCTCGGCGCGGGCGCCCTGACCGTCGGCCACGGCGACGTGTCCTCGACTTTCGCCGGTGCGACCTCGGGCACCGGCTCGCTGACCAAGGTCGGCAGCGGCATGCTCACGCTCACGGGCGCCAACACGCACAGCGGTGGCACCACGGTGAGCGGCGGTCAATTGCAGATCGGCGATGGCGGCACGTCAGGTTCGCTAGCCGGCAACGTCGCGCTGGCCAGCGGCACTGCGCTGACGTTCAATCGCTCGAACACGCTGACCTTCGCTGACGTCATCTCCGGTGGCGGCAGGGTGACAATTCTGGGCGGTGGCACCACGATCCTAAGCGGCAACAACACCCATTCCAACGGTACCGAAATTTACTCTGGCACGCTCCAGCTCGGCAATGGCGGGACCAGCGGCTCTGTTCTCGGCGCGATCGACAACTATAACGGCACGGTCGCCGTCAACCGTTCCAACACCTATACGCTCGCCAACAGCATCAACGGCAATGGCGGCTTCAGCCAGCGCGGCACGGGCAAGACGATCCTGACCGGCGCGAACACCTTCTCAGGTGGCATCGCCGTCAATGCCGGCACGCTCAGTGTCCGCAATGCTGGTGCGCTCGGCAACGGTTCGAGCGCCATCGATGTCGCGGCCAATGCAACGCTCGAGATCGACGGTGACATGTCGATCGACACGCGCGCGCTGAGGCTCAAGGGCACCGGCGCCAACGGCAAGGGCGCCCTGCACACGGTCTCGGGCGAAAGCAGCGCGATGGCCCAGGCCACCCTGAGCGGCACCGCGCTGGTGCTGACGGAAGCGGGCACCGGCTTCGAGTTCCTCGGCGGCGTGGACGGCGACGGTCACCGGCTGACCATCGACGGCAGCGGCCGGACCGGCATCACGGGCCTGAGCGGTGCCGGCTCCGAACTTGTGAAAGCCGGCTCCGGCAAGCTCCTGCTGCGCGGGCCAAGCACCTATACCGGCGGCACCTACATCGGCGGCGGCACCGTCGAGGTCGACGGGTCCGGGGGGCTCGGCACCGGCACCGTGGCCTTCGGCGGCGCGGCAACCTTGCGCGGCACCAACGGCTGGCTCGACAATGCCTTCGATCTCGATGCCGCCGCCACGCTCGATACCGACACCTCGATCGTCCTCAACGGCGCGATCAGCGGCGCGGGCAGCCTGGTCAAGACCGGGTCGGGCGATCTGGTCCTCAACGGCGTCAACAGCTACTCCGGCGGAACGACCATCTCGGCAGGCAGGCTTACCCTTGGCAATGGCGACCCCGCTACGCTCGGCAGCGGCGCGGTCGTCAACAACGCGATGCTGGTCCTCAACCGGGACGGCGACTACACCCTCGCCAACAGCTTCTCCGGCACGGGCACCATGGAGAAGCAGGGCTACGGCACGTTGACGCTGAGCGGCGCCAACACCATGTCCGGCACCACCTCGCTTGTCGGCGGCACGTTGCAGATCGGCGACGGCACTTCGGGCGGCGGCATCGGCAGCAGCTCTGTCGTCGCCCTGAACGACAGCACGCTTGCCTTCAACAGGTCGAGCCTGGTGACCTTCGGTGGCATCCTGTCCGGTACCGGCGGGCTGACGCAGAAGGGCAGCGGCACCACTGTGCTGTCGGGCGAGAACATCTACGCTGGCACGACGAAGATCACCGCCGGCACGCTGCAGGTCGGCGACGGCGCCACGTCAGGCAAGCTGGGCTCGGGCAGCGTCGAGAACGCCGGCACGCTCGCCTTCAACCGCTCCGACATCGTCACCGTCGCCAATGCTATCTCGGGCGCCGGAACGTTCGATCAGGCCGGCACCGGCACCACCATCCTCACAGGCACCAGCAGCTACACCGGCGCAACCAGGGTTTCCGCCGGCAAGCTGGTCGTCAACGGCTCGATCGCGTCGTCCTCCAGCGTCACGGTCGATGCCGGCGCGACCATCGGCGGCAGCGGCACCATCGCCACCACCATCGTCAACGGCACGCTGTCGGCGGGCAACAGCCCTGGCACTCTGACCGTCGACGGCGACCTCACCCTCAACAGCGGCTCGACCAGCATCTTCGAGCTCGGCACGTCAGGCGTCGTTGGCGGCCCGACCAACGATCTCGTCATCGTCAATGGCGACCTGACGCTCGGGGGCACGCTTGAGACGCCCAATGCGGTGACCGGCTACTACCGGCTGTTCAACGTCTCGGGCAGCGTCACCGGCTCGTTCCACACGCTGCCCACCGATGCCATCATCAGCACCGCCGTCGCCAACCAGGTCAACCTGATGATCCGCAACAACGACCAGTTGCTGCAGTTCTGGGACGGCACCGACCTCGCCGGCAACGGCACCGTCGACGGCGGCAGCGGCACCTGGAGCGCCGGCAATGGCAACTGGACCGGGGCACCTGGGGAGGCCACCATCAACGACGGCTGGCGTGGCGAGGTCGGCGTCTTTGCCGGCACGGCCGGAACGGTCACCGTCACCGGTTCGCTGGCCTTCCAGGGCCTGCAGTTCTCGACCGACGGCTATGAGCTCACCGGCGGCATCCTCGCCCTGTCCGGCAATCCCCACGGCAACGAAAAAGCGAGCTTCATCAACACCGACAACGGTGTCACGGCGACAATCGGCTCGATGATCGCCGACGGCGACATGACCGAACTCGACAAGCTCGGCCTCGGCACGCTGATCCTGACCGGCGACAACACCTACACCGGCAAGACCACCATTTCCGCAGGCACCCTGCAGCTCGGCAATGGCGGCACGTCGGGCTCGGTCGCCGGCGATATCGTCAACAACAGCGTGCTGGCCTTCAACCGCTCCGACGACGCACTCGTGATCAGCGGCTACATCGGCGGCACCGGGCGCGTCGAGCAGAACGGCACCGGCACGACAACCCTGACCTCCGCCAACTATTACACCGGCGGCACCACGATCAGCGCCGGCACGCTGCAGATCGGCAATGGCGGCTCGATCAAGGGCGACGTGCTCAACAACAGCAGGCTGGTCTTCAACAACACGGAGGCCAATGGCGAATTTGCCGGCGACATCACCGGCACCGGCGCGATGACGCTGACCGGTAACAGCACCGTCCTGATGAGCGGCGACATCAGCCACTCCGGCGGCACCACCATCGACAGCGGCAGCGTGCTGCAGATCGGCAAATCCGAGACGAGCGGCACGCTGTCGGGCAAGGTCAGCAATTCCGGCACGCTTGCTTTCGACAGGTCGGACGACAGCTCCTTCGACGGCGACATGTCAGGCTCGGGCGACTTCAAGAAATATGGCGCAGGCAAGCTCACCCTGTCGGGCGACAGCAGCGGTTTCGACGGCATCGTCTATTCGCTTGCCGGAACGTTGCGGCTCGAAAACAGCCTCGCGGCAGGCACCGGCTACATCATGATGTTCGGCGGCGGCCTCGACTATGGCGCCGGTGTCGACCTCGCCAACATAATGACCCTGCAGCAGGAAAACACCGTGCTGTCGGTCGCGTCGGGCACGGCCACGCATTCGGGCTACATTCTCAGCGGTGGCGGCGAACCGCGCGCCGTGGAGAAGACCGGCGCCGGCGCGCTTGTCGTCAAGGCCATGCAGAACGGTGGTCCGACCACGGTCAGCGGAGGCACGCTCAAAGCGGGCAATGCGGATGCATTCGACATGACTGGCGCGATGACCGTCAAGGCCGATGCAACGCTCGACCTCGACGGCTACGACCAGCGTATCGGCTCGCTGGCAGGCGCTGGCTCAGTCACGCTCGGCGTGGCCAGGCCGCTCTGGGGTTCGCCGCAAGAGGTCACGCTGACGACGGGTGGCAACGACGCCTCGACCACGTTCTCCGGCTCGATTTCCGGGGCCGGCAACCTGTCGAAGATCGGCACCGGCGTCTTCACCCTGAGCGGCAGCAACAGCTACACGGGCAAGACCTGGCTTGATGGCGGCACGCTCAAAGCGGGTGCTGCCAATAGCTTTTCTTCAGCCAGCGCGGTCGAAGTCGCCAGCGGTACCGAGCTCGATCTCGACGGCTTCGACCAGGTCATCGGCTCTCTCGCAGGCGCGGGCACGGTTTCGCTTGGAGCCGGCACGCTGACCGCGGGCGGCAACAACGGCTCGACCGAATTTTCCGGCATCATCACCGGCACCGGCAGCCTGACCAAGAAGGGCACGGGTAGCTTCACCCTGTCCGGCGCGAACACCTACACAGGCGCAACCAAAATCGATGCAGGCACGCTGACCGCGGGCGCCGCCAACACGCTTGCTTCGTCCAGCGCGGTCAGCGTCGGCTCAGGCGCCACCTTCGACCTCGACGGTCACAACCAGACCATCGCCTCGCTGGCCGGCGCCGGCAACGTCAAGCTTGGGGCAGGCACGCTGACATCGGGCAATGGCGACGACACCGAATTCTCAGGCGTCATGTCGGGCGGCGGCTTCACCAAGCAGGGCAGCGGCAAGCAGACCATGTCGGGCGAAAGCACCTACACCGGCGCGACCGCGGTCAAGGCCGGCGAGCTTCAGGTCAACGGCAAGCTTGGCAATACCGCCGTCAGCGTCGACAGCGGCGCGACGCTGTCCGGCTCGGGTACGGTCTCGGGCAGCGTCACCGTCTCCGACGGCGGCCATATCGCGCCTGGCGCCGGCAAGGGCACGCTGACGGTCGGTTCGCTCAACCTGTCCAACGGTGCCAATCTCGACTTCGAGCTCGGCGCCCAGAGCGACCGCATCGACGTCAAGGGCGACCTCGTGCTGGACGGCAAGCTCAATGTCAGCGGCGGCAACGACTTCGGCGCCGGCGTCTACCGGCTGATCGACTATGGCGGCACGCTGACCGACAACGGCCTGGTCATCGGCACCGTACCCGGCGCTTTCCAGGCCAGCGATCTCACCATCCAGACACAGGTGGCCAAGCAGATCAACCTGATCAATACCGGCGGCACGGCGCTCGCCTTCTGGGACGGCGGCGCCAACGGCAACCTCAACAACGGCACCGTCGACGGCGGCTCCGGAACGTGGAGCGCCCAAGGCGGTAACTGGACCCGCCAGGACGGCGCCTTCAACGCACCGATGGCGCCCCAGCCCGGCTACGCCATCTTCCAGGGCACAGCCGGTACGGTGACCGTCGACTCGAGCCAGGGCGGCATATCGGTCACCGGCATGCAGTTCGCGACCAGCGGCTACGTCATTAAGGGCGACGCGATCGGCCTGCATGATGCCGCCACCACCATCCGCGTCGGCGACGGCACGACCTCCAGCGACGGCACGGTTGCGACGATCGAAGCCGAGCTCACCGGCTCCGGCGGACTGGTCAAGGATGACTACGGCACGCTCGTGCTGAGCGGCGCCAACAGCTACACCGGCGGCACCGTCATCAAGGGCGGCACATTGTCGATCTCGTCCGACGGCAATCTAGGTGCTGCCTCGGGCGGGCTCACCTTCATCGGCGGCATCCTGACCAACACCGCGGCCATGACCACCGCGCGCGACATCGAGCTGCGCCTGGCAGGCGGCACGTTCGACGCCCAGGCGGACCTCACAGCGTCGGGAACGATCTCCGGCCAGGGCAAGCTTACCAAGACGGGCAGCGGCACGCTGACGCTGGCCGGTACCAACACCTATGCCGGCGGCACGAAGATCAGTGCCGGAACGCTGCAGATCGGCAATGGCGCCACGAGCGGCTCGATCACCGGCGATGTCGCCAATTCCGGCACACTGGCCTTCAACCGCTCCGACCTTCTGACCTTCGCCGGCGCGATTTCGGGCAGCGGCGCGGTCAAGCAGATCGGCACGGGCAAGACCGTTCTGTCAGGCACCAACAGCTACACTGGCGGCACGACCATCGCCGCCGGCACGCTCTCAGGTTCGGCCACCAGCTTCGGCAGCGGCGCAATCCTCAACGACGCCGCCTTCATCATTGACCAAGCCACCGACGCCGGCTTCGCCAATGCCATCAACGGCACAGGCAGCTTCACCAAAGCGGGCGCAGGTGCGCTTACGCTGACCGGCACCAGCCTGCTCTCAGGCGACACCGAGGTCAGCGCCGGCAAGCTCTCGGTGAACGGTTCGCTCGCCAAGTCGGCGGTGACGGTCGCTTCGGGCGCGACCCTCGGCGGCACCGGCATCATCGGCAAGCTGACCGCGCAGTCCGGATCGATCGTCAACACCGGCAGCTCGATCGGCACGCTCAGCGTCGCCGGCGACGCCAGCTTCGCTGCCGGCTCGACCTTCCAGGTCGATGCCGACACGACCAAGTCCGACAGGCTCTCGGTCGCCGGCAAGGCGATGCTCTCGGGCGGCACTGTCCAGGTTCTGGCTGGCAGCGGCAACTACGCACCGTCGACGCAGTACACCATCCTGACCGCGGCAACCGGCGTGCTCGGCCAGTTCGCTTCCGTCACCAGCAACCTCGCCTTCCTGACGCCGACGCTGACCTACACCAGCAACGCCGTCGGCCTGTCGCTCGACCGCAACGACATCAAGTTCACCGACATCGCCGCGACCCGCAACCAGTTCGCCGCCGGCGGGGCAGCCGACAAGCTGGGCAACAAGCACGCGATCTACAAGGCCATCGTCAATCTCGACAAGGACGCCGCGCGCAAGGCCTTCGACGCACTGTCGGGCGAGGTCCACGCCTCGGTCCGCGGCATGCTCGTCGACGACAGCCGCTTCCTCGCAAGTGCTGCCAACGACCGTATCCGCGCTGCCTTCGGCGACATCGGCACGCAAGCCCTGCCCGTCATGGCCTATGGCCCCGACGGCCCCGAGATCGCCGAGGCGACGACCGAGCGTATGGCCTTCTGGGGTCAGGCCTATGGCTCCTGGGGCAAGACCGGCAGCGACGGCAACGCGGCAGCCTTCGGCCGGACCACCGGCGGCTTCATCGGCGGTCTCGATGCCGGCATCGGCGACAACCTTCGCATCGGTACCTTCGCCGGTTACAGCAATGGCAGCTTCGATGCCGGCAACCGCGCGTCCTCCGGTGACAGCAGCGCCTACCATACCGGTGTCTTCGCGGGCGGCCGGTGGCAGGCGTTCGGCCTGCGCGCCGGCGCCGCCTACAGCTGGACGGATATCGAGACCAGCCGCACCGTTGCCTTTGCCAACTTCAAGGACAAGCTGACCGCCAGCTATGACGCCGGCATCGCCCAGGTCTTCGGCGAGGCGAGCTATCGCCTGCAGACGGGCGACGCGATCGTCGAGCCCTTCGCAGCGCTTGCCTATATCAATGTCAGGACCGACAGCTTCACCGAGAAGGGCGGCCAGGCGGCGCTGACGGCCAACGCCTCGACCACCGAGACGACGTTCACGACGCTCGGCGTCAGGGCCAGCACCGACATTGCCATCCGCGGCATGGACGCCACGCTGCGCGGGATGGCCGGCTGGCGCCACGCCTTCGGCGACGTCACCCCGCTGAGCTCGGTCGCCTTCTCAGGCGGCGCCGCCTTGACCGTCGCCGGCACGCCGGTGGCGAAGGATGTGGCGATCGTCGAGGCCGGTCTCGACCTCGCGCTGAGCCCCGATGCCAAGCTCGGCATAGCCTATACCGGCCAGTTCGGCTCCGGCGTCGTCGACCAGAGCTTCCGGGCTAGTCTCGGCGTCAATTTCTGATCAAGGGGGCGACGGAGACGCCGCTCCGGTCTGTCCGCAGTCAGGGCCCAGACACTCCCCCGCCGCTTACGAACAGTTGGCCAGACCGAGACGCTCGGGAACTCCCTTCGCCGCCCCTCAGATGGAACCTCCCGAGACGCCAGGGGTTGAACCTCCTTCAAGGAGTTTCACAATGGCCGACAAGCGAGAGTTCGAAGCAAAATTCTGGAAGTCGATACGTTCAGACATGACCGTGATGGTAAGCGTCTCAGGCATCGACCCGCGCCCGATGACCGCGCAGTTCGATGGCGAACGTAAGACCATCTACTTCTTCACGGCAAGCGACACGGAGCTTGCAGGCAAGCTAGCGCGCGCCAGAAAAGCAACGCTGGTCTACGCGGCCAAGAAACATGACCTGTTTGCCACCGTCCATGGCACCCTCAGGATCGACGGCGACCGCAGCACGATGGATCGGCTGTGGAACCGCTTCGTCGCCGCGTGGTTCGAGAAGGGCAAGGATGATCCGAAGCTCAGGCTGCTGCGGTTCGAACCGGCGGACGCCCAGATCTGGCTCGACGCTTCCAGCCTCGTTGCCGGCGTCAAGATGTTCCTGGGCCTGGGTGACCCCAAGCAGGACTACAAGGACAGCGTGGCGAAAGTGCCCCTTTAGCCAAGAGGCGAGCGAGCTCGGACGTGGTCGAATGAGCGACCCGAGACATAGGTGACGTTTCGTACCGGACACATGGGTAACACTTTTGGCTTTTGGCCGGAGGTGTTGATGCCGTGGAAGGAGAGTT
>NZ_JACJHY010000002.1 GCF_014138625.1 Aminobacter ciceronei | reverse complement strand
AGAGCCTAGGCTATGCCGATCCTGCTACCGCTACGTTACTGAAAGCATTGGTAAAAACTTGCTCACTCGGCATAGTTCGACGGTCGGCATAAACCTGCAAGCTCAATGGTGTCGAACCGCTCGGCTATCTCGCTGATGTCCTCACCAGGATCGTCAACGGCCACCCCAACAGCCAGATCGACGATCTCCTGCCTTGGGTCTACATCAACAAGCTCGAGCTCAAGGCCGTGGCCTGAGAACACCGCTTACGTCATGGCCACAGAACATGCGGAAGATTTGTCAGATCGCCCCTCGACGGCACGAAGGAAACGGTGCAAAAAGGCATCGCGGCCGGACAATTGTTTCTGGGAACATGTGCATGGCGGCGTACGAAGCGACCGCATCTTCCTCGAAATATCCGCGTCTCAGCGAACGCGTATGACAGAGGCATAGATGGGGTGACAGCTAAGGCACCCTCCCTCAAGCACGCATTCAAGAACATCCGTTTGGTCGTTTTCTCCGGCCACCCTTGCGGTCCGCTTTCGGGTGGCGACTGTCAGACGCATCGCAGACAATGCGGTAGGCCTCGTCAAGACATCCTCCCCCGAGATCACTGCACAGGCATTCAAGCGCGTGGAGCAGATGGTCGGCGATGTCGAGCCGACCAGTGTCATTGGCAATCTTGAAGGCCTTAAGTATGGCTTGGTCGAGGTCTTGCCTGTGGGCGATCATCGCATCGCTCCCTAGCTAGCTATCATCACTCTCCCAGCGACAGGAAGGTCAAGGTGATTGCTTGCAATTGCCGATGTCTGCGAGCTTGGCGCAGGCAGGCATGTATTCAACTCCATGGGCGGCCGAAAATCTTCCTCAGGCATTGCAACCCTCCCCGGGGAAGTCGCTCTTCCCAGGCTCCTGCACCGGAGGGCAAGGGACCGAACCGTAGGAGCAGTACACGCAACAGTCTCCCGATATTGGACGCAGCATTGTTCCGCAGCCCTTGCAGTCATAGAAGAACTGGCAGGCGTCGGTCGGCATCACTTCGGTTTCCTTATGCCCGCATTTGGGACAAGTGATTGTGCTGGTCAGGACGGTCATGTGCGATGTTTCCGAACGTCTGCGCTGTATTGGTCAAGCTTAACTCGGCGTTGATCAGCCAATCCGGATCCTGCTGTCGTCCAGAAAGACATAAGGTGGCACGTGAAGGTTGCGAGGCGCTGGTCCGCGTCTGACGCGCCCGGAAACGTCATATGCCGATCCATGACAGGGGCAGAACCAGCCTTTGTATGGACCGTGCGGCTCGTCCGGCCGCTGGCCGAGCGGAATGCATCCCAGATGCGTGCACACGCCAACGACCACCAGCCATTCCGGTCGTTGGACACGTTCGGCATCCGCCTGAGGGTCGAGCAGTCCGGAATTGAGATCGTCCGCGACGGCGGCCGCAACCATTTCCGGCGTGCGCCTGACCACGAAAAGCGGTTGGCTTCGCCATTTAACGGTCACCCGCTGGCCAGGCTCGATTGAAGACAGATCGACCTCGATCGTTGCCAGCGCGGTCACATCGGCCGACGGTCTCATGTTATCGATGAACGGCCAGAAGGTCGCGGCAGTACCGACGACGGCGGCCATTCCCGTTGCCACAAAGAGGAAATCGCGGCGGGTCTCTGTCGGCCCAGCCGGATGAATGGTTTCGAGTCCGTTGTCTTGCATCGCATCACTCCTCCCCCACCCGCGGCGGCTCACCCGATCCGCGTCAGGACGGGGAAATTCTCGAGAAGCCAGAACGAGAAGGCCGACAGGTAACCGACGATCATCGCAACCCCCATCATCACCATGACGCCACCCGCCGCTGTTTGCAGGACCATGCCCGCCCTGCCAATAGTCCGCAGCCGTTTGGTCAGCGCGTGCGTGAATAGGGCAGCACACAGGAAGGGGATGCCCAAACCCAACGAGTAGACCGCCAGCAGCGCTACGCCTTGAACGACCGTCGCCGACGCCGCGCCCACGGTCAGGATCGCTCCGAGGATCGGCCCGATGCATGGTGTCCAACCGAAACCGAACGCCAATCCAAGCAGATAGGCAGACATGGGGCGACCGCCTGGGAGATCAGTGTGAAATCGCAGGTCGCGCATGCCCCACATCGGGCGAATGGTTCCAATCATGAACAGCCCGAAGAGGATCACGACTGCGCCGCCTACGATATTCAGTTCGTAGCGGTAGGCGATCAGCAACTGGCCGAGGGCGGTAGCGCTGGCACCAAGCACGATGAAGACCGTCGAGAAGCCAACGACGAAACAGAGGCTTAGGCCGACTGCTGGCAATCGCTGCGAGACCGCATCGCCAGCCGCCCCGGAAATTGCCGTCCTCCCAGCCACGTAGGAAACGTAGCCGGGCACGAGGGGGAGCACGCAGGGCGACAAAAACGAGACGATCCCCGCGACAAAGGCGGACAGCAACCCACTGCTGGAAATTCCCGACATCGTTCAGTTCTTCCCTTCTTGCGCCAATGGCGTGTCCGTTGTGGCCCGCGCCTGTGCGATCAGGGTCTTCATTGTTGCGAGGTCGGTCGCGCCGCGCAAAACCTGGTCGCCGATAACGAAACCAGGCGTTCCATTGATGCGCAGGGACTGAGCCAATCCGACGTTGCGGTCGATGGCCGCTTGAACCTTCGGATCGTCCATATCCTTCCTGAGGCGATCGACGTCCAGGCCGACTTCCGCCGCGGCCTGAAGAACCGTAGCTTCCCCAACCTTGCCCTTGGCCTGCATCAAGGCGATGTGGAACGCCGTGTATTGCCCCTGGCGATGGGCGGCCAGCGCGGCCTTGGCGGCAAATACCGAGCCGGGGCCAAGGATCGGAAACTCCTTGTAAACGATGCGCAACTGCGGATCGCCGGATTCCGCTTCACGCATCACGGGCGCGACCTGGCGGCAATAGGGGCAATTATAGTCGAAGAACTCCACCATCGTGACATCGCCTTGCGGATTGCCGCCGACCGGACTGTCCGGGTCACGGAACACTTCGTTGGCGCGCGCCGACAGTGCGGCTTGGGCCTCTGTCGCTTCGGCTTCGCGTTGGCGCGCTTCGAGGCCCTGCATCGACTGGACAATGACTTCGGGATTGGCCAGCAAATAGTCTCGCAGTCGCTGGTCGAAGGCGGCCTGGGATACGATATTGTCTGCTGCCGACTCCTGCGGACTTCTGAACCCGGGATCGAGCGCGAACCAAGCCCAAGCGGCACCAACCACTGCTATCGTGAACAACAACCACGTCACTGTCGAAGAACGCTGTCGGTTTTCCGTCATGGCCGTTTCCGATCTTCTTTTAAAAAAGCTCCCACCAGTTCTTCTTGATGTGTTCGTGAGGACGACTGGTTCCGTTGGTAAGCGCGTTAACGAACGTCACGAGGTTGACTGAATCAAATTTCAGCCCGTGGAAGTTCGCCTTCCAGGTTCCATCCCTGTCGATCACATGCGTGACGATGCCGTGCATCTGAAAGCCGTCATCTGTTTTGGTGAACTTGTGGCCGAAGCCCTCCGCAAGCTTGCGGGTCGTGTCCTCGGGTTCGTCCTGGGTGGTGGTGAGGAAGAGCCAGTTCACGGGATCAAGACCATGCGCCGGGCCGTAGGCGCGCATCACCTCGGCCGTGTCCCTGGACGGATCGGTGGTGACGGTCACGAAGGTGATGAGTTCCTTCATCGGCGTGTCGTTCACCAGTTTCTGGACCTCGGCGATCTTTTCCGCGTGGAGAGGGCAGACGTCCGGACAGGAGGTGTAGATGAAGTGGAGGATGACAATCTTTCCGTGGAGGTCGGCAAGGCGCACCGTGCGACCACGCGCCAACCGCAGAGCGAAATCAGGAGTGGGCTTGTCGATCGGCTGGAAATACTTCTCCGTGCCGCCGATCATGGCCTCGACTTCATCGAGCGAGTGCGCATCGACAGTTGTCGCAATCGCTATGACCAGCACCAGGGCGGCGGCAACGCGTGCGAGCAAACGCATGGTCTTTCTGGCAACGAATCCGTCGGACAGTCCGTGGAAAAGGGCACTTAAGCTAGAGGTCGTCATTGCTCCTGCCTTTCGCCCTCTGATTTGCCGGATGGCTCATCAGCCACCGCATCGGAGTGGCACGAATTGCCCTTCATCCGGCTCATGCATAGGCCGAGGGCGCACATCGCAACGCACGGCAGCCCGGACAACAGCAGCGGCGTGATCCCAGCCGCTACCAGCCAGTTCCAGTTGGAAACGATGCCAACCGTCACCGCTGCGGCTGCCACCAAGACAAGACCACCTCGCCCATTGAAGAAGCGCTGCAAGGCGTCGGTCCTCGCAGCACTCCCAGATGCATCTGAGAGTTCGGATGCTTGGATGTTCGTCATGGGCGTTCCTTTCTCAGTCATTGTCAAAACGGTCGCGCAGGAAGGCGACCATTGCGGGAGAGTCCCATTCGGCCGGACCGATCAGCCGCCCGACTTCCCGGCCTTCACGGTCGATCAAGATCGTTGCCGGCAGGCCGATAATCCCAAGGGCGAACATCGCCTTGCCGGAAGCGTCGATGTTGAGGGCGAGATGTTGAATGCCGATCTCGGCGAAGAATTTGCGCACTGCATCCGGCCCTGCCCGATCGATCGACAGGGCCACGACCTCGAAGTCCGGTCCGCCAAGCTCGGTCTGCAATTGGTCGAGTGCCGGCATTTCTTTCCGGCAAGGGATGCAGCAGGCCGCCCAGACGTTGAGCAGCACGACTTTGCCGAGATGGTCCGCGAGTGTTCTCGGCTGGCCTTCGCCGTTCTCGAAATGGATTTCTGGCACAGGCTTCGGCGTTTCGTGCATCGCGAAGTTCGGCGGCGTTTCCGCAGCCAGAACCGGGTGCGCAAATATGAGCAGGACAAAGGCGAACATCCTCATGGCTGCCGCTCCTTCGCCTCGGCTCGAAGGCGTTCGACAAGCGGAAGGATCGTGCCGTTGAGGGCCGCCTCCGTCACCGGACCGATGTGCTTGTAGGCAATGCGCCCATCAACGCTAACGACGAAGGTTTCCGGCACGCCATAGACACCCCAGTCGATGGCGACGCGGCCATTCAGATCGGCCCCGGTGCGCGTGTACGGGTCGCCCAGCGTGTTGAGCCATTTCGCGGCGTCTTCTGGCCTGTCCTTGTAGTTGAGGCCGTGAAGCGGCACCCGCTTATCCAATGCGAGTCGCATGAACACGGGATGCTCCTCGCGGCAGGCGACGCACCATGAAGCGAAGACATTGACCAACGAGATCTCGCCAACGAGGTTGGTGCTCGACAGACCGAGCTTCCGCCCTTCAACAGGGGACAGGCTAAACTCAGGAACTGGTTTGCCGATCAATGCCGAAGGGATGTCCGCCGCGTTCCGGTTCAGCCCCCAGGCAAGCACGAAGGCGAGCCCGGCAAACACCGCGACAGGCAGAATAACCATCAGCCGCCGACTGACGGGATAAGCCGCATCGGTCTTGGGCTTTGTGGAGGCCATGTTATTGACCATCATGATACGCCTCGGCTGTCTGTCCGGAGGCCACCGCCTGACGGCCAACAGGTGGCAGGAGTTCGCGAGGTCCTCCCGCTAAGATGAAAGCCATGGCGGACGATGTTCCCGATCCTCTATTCGCATGCCATCCGACATGCCGTCACTCCGTCGTGTAGACAGTTGGCTGTTTGCCGTCCTTGGTGATGGCGTAAACCGTGAAGGGTTCAGTCTTGTCGCCGACCATCCCGGGTGAACCCATTGGCATGCCCGGGAGCGAAATTCCGGCAATAGCGGGCCGCTCTGTGAGAAGCTTTTCGACAGCCTTCACGGGCACGTGCCCGTCGATTACATAGCCATCGATGAACATGGTGTGGCAGCCTTGGAAATCTCCGGGCACCCCGGCCTTCCGACTGATCTCGCCCAAGTCATTCGTAGGCTTGACCTCGACTTCGAAACCATTCTTGCGCAGATAGTCCGCGTAGCCTTCGCAGCAGCCGCATTGTGGGTTCTTGTAAAGTACAGCCTTGTGCGCCTCACCTGCATGAACAGGGGGTAGGCTGGTTGCGAGAAGTACAGCGAAAGCGAGAATCCGAAGCATTGGTATTTTCCTTTCCAGGTTGTCGGCGGAATTGGCGAGTTGGTTCAATCTGGCTGTCACGTCGCGCGTCTCCATTCATGCCACCCTAATCACTGTCATCAGTCCGGCCGTCTGGTGATCGGTGACGTGGCAGTGAAGCATCCAGTCGCCGGGATTGTCGGCAACGAAGGCAATGTCGACAGTGTCCTTGGGAGCGAGCAGGACGGTATCGGCCCATTGGTTATGGGGGACTGGGGCTCCATTGCGATTGATCACGCGAAAGCTGAACCCATGCAGATGCATCGGGTGCCACCAGGCGGTCTCGTTGCGCATCGTTATGAAGTGACTACGACCCTGTTTAAGCGTGATGAGCGGGGGTATTTCGGCGTCGTGTCCGTCGCCTGTCATCGACGTACCGTTGATCGACCAGATGGCGGGGCCGTGTCCCGCCATGCCGCCTGACATTCGGCTCATTCCTTGCATCTTGCCGCCGCCCATCATGTCCCTCATGCTCGGCATGCCCCCTTGGAGGACCATTTCGTGACGTTCGGCGTTCGGAAGGTCCGGCACCGGGAGTGGATTGCGCGGCAGGCGCAGCGGAGCATTGAGCGGGTTTTTCCGCAGCGGCGATTGGCTCGCATAGGCGAGATTGGTCAGCTCATAGGCGAGCCCGTCATAGAAATCGTCGATGACAGCGTAGCGTTTGCCTGACTCGCCCTGCATGTCGATGACAAGATCGAGGCGCATTGCGGGGCCTAGTAGGAGGCGACCGCCCTTTGGCTCGTGAGGATCGCAGGGCTGGCCGTCCACAGCAACAATGACAGGCGTGTGCCCCTCAAAACGCAGCGCCATGATGCGGGCCAACGAGACGTTGATCAGGCGCAGGCGGACGCGCTCTCCAGCCCGTACACTCTGGTCCTCAGGCACCGAGCCATTGAGGGTCACCGAATTACCGACGCGACCTGACATGGCCGCTTCCATAGGGTTACCAAATCCAGGCGCGATCTTGCCGTCTGAATCCAATCGCCAGTCGGCGAGCACCCACAGGACGTCGCGGTCGACATGAACGGGCTCGGGTTCCTCGATAATCAGGGCCCCGGCAAGACCTCGGCCGAGCTGCTGCAGGCTGTTGGCGTGAGGATGGTACCAAAATGTGCCAGCATCGGGAGGCGTGAACTTGTAGACAAAGCGTTCGCCAGGCTTGATTGGTGGCTGCGTAAGCCCTGGCACGCCGTCCATGGCATTCGGCAGCCGGATGCCGTGCCAGTGTACGGTCGTGTCCTCCTCGAGGCGGTTTTCGACGACGATGCGGACGGGCTGTCCTTGGCGGATTCGAACCTCTGGTCCAGGAATGCGGGTGTTATATGCCCATACGCTGGTGGACTGACCTTGCTCCCCTTTCAGAAAGGCGCGACCTGGACCGGGCGCGATTTCGTAGTCGCTGGCAGCCGCAGCGAGAGAGAGCCGCGGCCATAGCATTGCCGATGCGACAGCAAGGCCTGTGCCTGCGCGGAGAAGCTCCCGGCGGGACACGGAGCAATTAGAATTGACGGACACTTCCAAATCCTTCGGCCGTAATCGCGGATGGCCGACACCGCAGGCACGGAGGCCCGCATATCGCCATCGGCACCCGACAGAGCGGGTAGATGCACACAGACACCGGGATTAGCCCAAAAGCGGATCCACTGTGTCAGGCAGCGCGGCTGGGTCTTGGAGGATAAGGGTCTGGCACGGCTGAGCGTCCGTGCAGATACGCAGACGGCATGGGTGTCAGGTGAGGCGTCAGAGCAACGACAACAGCGGCCAAGCCTTGCGGAACGATGGCAAGTACCGGAGCAATGCAGACCTGAGGACAAACTGTCATCTTGCCATCAGTGCCCACGTCGGGACAACCTGTGCAGCCGCCGTCGGCAGGCATGCCTATGTCGGAAGCCATGGTCATTTTGACCGCCATGTCGCTGGCTTGAACGGACGACAAGCTAAGCCCCGTGGCCACGAAGGCAGCGAGCAGCAAGGCGAAAACATGTCTGATCGACCAGCGCATTGACGCGCAATCTACAGCGCCGACGAGGCCTTCTCAATATGAGCGCGCCCTAATTGATGCGACGAAGCGGCGCGCCTCGATCACGGTTAGGTGTAGACCTCATGCCTAAAGGACTCGATTAGGAGAGCGGACTGCGGTTTACCGCGCCTTCACGCTTACGTCGTGCCACCATCGGCAGGAAAATGCAGACTGCGGCGGCAACGGTGGGCTAGGACTGCGGCGTCGGACTTGGGGGATTGCTCTGCATGCGCGCATCTCGCTGCAGTGTGCAAGGAACCGAAAAAAGACTTTGTGGGCTCGCCGCGGATTCGTCCAAAGAGTGTAACAGTCAGGATGAGAGCTAGCCTTTGATCGCCGTTCGTATGCTGGAGGCGGCCGGGAGGGTCAGCGTATGAGGTTGTGCACCAATGTGATCATGTGAAAGGCATCTAACCGCAGAAGTAAGGACGCGATGAACGGCCAATGGAGCTCCCGGCGGGTCAAGCCAAGCCCTCGATCAACTAGAATACCTCAGAGATCGGCCAAGCCAGACATGCCCAAGATCGCAGTGCGAATCTCAGGCAATGGCGCTGGCTGCTCCCTATTGTTGACCAACACGATTGGTTCCTTGGCCTGAACATCGGCAATCGGCAATCGGACGAGAGGCTTTCCATCGTAGCTTAGAGTCCCAGTTGGGTTGGTATAGCTGATGCCTACGCCCTCGCCGTTGGCCGCAAGACTACGCAGCACCTCAACAGAGGCAGCCCTATGAGCGACTTGTGGCGTTGCCCCAATCGATCGGAAGAGCCCGAGCATGTGCCGTATCGACAAACCTTGATCTGACAGGATCAAAGGTCGCTGGGCGAGATCAGAAAGGGAGATCTGATCGCGCTTCGCCAGCGGATCCGTAGGCTGAAGCCAAGCCTGCGGCGACACCTCCGCATAAAGCTCCCGCTGAAAACTGGCATCGAGCCCCAGATCATACGTTAAGGCCAAGTCTATATCGCCTGAGAGGACAGCTTGCGCGAGCACTTCAAAGGTGGCCACCCTTGTCCGGATTTCCAGCTCAGGAAACCGCGCCCGCAACAGCCTCAGCAATGGGGCGAGGTGACTTGGCGCCAGATCGTCGAACACGCCAAATACGATGCGACCAAGCCGCCGTTGGCTTAGCCCTCCAGGACTTTCAAGTCGAGCTGCCTCGGCCAAGAGTGCCTCTGCATCTGCGAGAAAGAGCCGACCGTACCCAGTGAGCGTCACGGGTGTGCCTTTCCGGCGATGGAACAGCTTCTGTTTCAGGTGCTCCTCGACCTGGGTGATGGCTACCGATAGCGCCGGCTGCGAAACGTTAACCTGCTGGGCCGCCACAGTCAGGCTGCCTGCGCGAGCTACGGCCACGACATATTCCAGCTGCCTCAACGAGATATATAACATGAACCTATATTATTGTTTTCAACATATTATTGGAACTTAAAAAGAGGCCCCGGCATGCTCCATCAATCAACAGGGAGACCGCCATGCCTCACCCACTTATCACTCAGGAACACATCGACAGCTATCAGCGCGACGGGGTCGTGCTCGTCAAAGGCCTTTTCCGAGACCATGTAGACGCTCTCCGACGGGGCGTCGAAACCAACATGGCCGAACCGGGGGAATACGCCGCAGAGAACCTCAAGGCTGGCGAAGGAGGACGTTTCTTTGATGACTATTGCAACTGGCAGCGGATTCCCGAGTTCGAGGAAGTGATCCGCGCCTCGCCCGCAGCCTTGGTCGCTGCCGATTTGATGCAGTCAAACACGGTACAGGTCTTCCACGACCACGTTCTGGTCAAGGAACCAGGCACATCGAAGCCGACCCCTTGGCATCAGGACTCGCCCTATTACTTCGTCGAAGGTCGGCAGACCGTCAGTTTCTGGTCACCGCTCGATCCGGTGCGGGAAGCCTCACTTCGCTGCGTCGCTCGATCTCATCTGTGGGAGAAGCCAGTCCTGCCGACGCGCTGGCTATCCGAGCAGAATTTCTATCCCGACGCGCAGGCCTACATGCCCGTGCCGGATCCGGACGCTGAAGGGATGACTATCCTGGAATGGGAGATGGAGCCGGGCGACGCGGTAGCGTTCAACTACAAGACCCTTCACGGCGCCCGCGGCAACCAGACCCAGTCACGCCGCCGCGCCTTCTCGCTTCGATTGCTTGGCGATGATGCACGCTACGTGGAACGGCCTGGTCGCACCTCGCCGCCCTTCCCCGGCCATGGAATGCGGCCAGGCGACAGGCTTCGCGAGGACTGGTTTCCTGTGATCTTGCGGCGCTAAAGCGCAGATTACAGCGTCGCGGACTGCGGGACCTTGAGTCAGCAGTTCGCGACTTCCCCTGCCCGAGAGGGAACCGCCAACTCAATCTCGGCTTGCCACGGGGTTTGCGGTTCCTGGGTGGCAGGTCAGGTACTGGTCCCTCATCGTGATCCAAGAACCTTGACCTGCCATCCAAGGACATTGGCTAGGCCCTCGGCCAGGCCTGATGTCTGTCATCGATAACGTAGCTATGCGAATGCTCGCATCCCCTGTGGTCCACATGGCATCGGCAAGATGCTCGTGATCAATCGAGGCCATCGCGGGCTTTGTGCTGTCGCGATAGCCTTTCACGAAATCCTGCTCACCTGATTGCGGAGAAAGGATATGTCCCCAAAACAGGAAACGCGTACTGCCCAATTGGCAATTCGTGTCCTTCCATCATTGAAGGAAGCGCTTGATCAGGCAGCGCACGCCGAAATGAGGTCTCCTAGCTCCATGGCTCAGCTCATCCTCACGCGCTGGTTAACAGAGAAGGGTTTCTTGAAAACCGACGATCAGCACACGGTGGCCACTGGCCCAGAGGACCCGACGGTCTCGTCGTAGGCCCTCTGGGTCAGACAGGCAGCCATCCGGTGCTCGCCAGGAAACTGACTGGGGGGCACGGCAGCCGGGCAGCTGCCGGAAGGGTCGACTTCCTGGGTCGTCGCACCGGATGGCTTCGTGGGTCCTGGTCAGGAGGGAACCAGGGCCCCAACACGCTCCGCATTCGCGTCCGCCTCCAGCAGGGCCGACCGCTTGCCGCGGTGCAGGTCCTTGGCGAACACGCATGCCGCATCGTGTCCTGGGGACAGCTTGAGGGCTGGCGGCACCTGCTGCCTGCAGTCGTCGACCGCCATGGGGCAGCGGGTTCGGAACCTGCAGCCTGACGGTGGATTCGTCGGGCTCGGCACCTCCCCCACCATCAGCGGGACCTTGCGCTGCCTCTCGGCGATCGGGTTGGCTTCTGGAACAGAGGCCAGCAGCATCTGCGAGTATGGATGGCTGGGATGGTCGTAGAGCTCCTGCGACGGGCCATGCTCCACGATCTTGCCGAGATACATGACATAGACGCGCGAGGCCGCCTGCCTGACGAGTTCGAGGTCATGGGCGATGAACAGGCAGGCCACGCCCAAGTCCTTCTGCAATCGCAGGAACAGGTTCATCACCTGGGCACGGATCGAAAGGTCCAGCGCGCTGACCGGCTCATCGCAGATCAACACCCGTGGATTGACCGCAAGCGAACGAGCAATGGCAACGCGCTGGCGTTGACCACCGGAGAGCTCGCGCGTATGGCGGTCCTTCACGACATCGGCCAGGCCGACCTGGTCGAGAAGCTCCTTGGTACGGCGGTCGCGGTCGGCCCTGGACCTGATCCCGTCGATCTGCAGGGCTTCGTCGAGGGCCTCCCCGACCGTCTGGCGATCGTTGAGGGACGAATAGGGATCCTGGAACACGTATTGCAGTGCCCTGCGGCTGTCGCGCAACGCCGCGCCCGAAAGCGTGCTGAGGTCGACGCCATCGAGCAGCACCCGTCCGGAGGTTGCCTTCTCGAGCCCGACGATCGTGCGCCCGAGCGTCGACTTCCCGCAACCAGACTCGCCGACCAGGCCAACGATTTCACCCGGATAGAGTTCGATGGAAACGTCGTCGACCGCATGCACAAACTTGCCGCGCTGGACGCTCTTGAACCTGGTTTGCAGGTTTTCGACTTTAAGAACGGGTCTGTGTGTCATGCTGCTGCCCTTCCTTCATTGACGACGGGACAAGCGACAAAGACCGAACCGTCCGCCGAAGGCACCAAGGGAGGCCGGCTGGCCGTGCATGTGGGGACTGCAAAGTCGCAGCGCGGCGCAAAGGCACAACCCTTGAACGGAGCTCCGAGCGTCGGCGGAATGCCAGGCAGTCCACGGAACTGCGAACCGATCGGGTCTTCCCGTTTCGGAATCGCGTTGATGAGGCCCCGTGTGTATGGGTGACGCGGTGTGACCAGGACCTTGTCCACCGGACCGCGTTCTGCCGCCCGTGCCGCATACATGACGACGATATTGTCGGCGGCACCTGCAACGACGCCCATGTCGTGGGTGATCAGCACCATGGCCATGTTGAGCCGGCGCTGCAGGTCCTTGAGCAGGCGAAGAATCTGCGCCTGAACCGTCACATCGAGAGCAGTCGTCGGCTCGTCGGCGATAAGGAGCTTGGGTTCGCCCGCCAGGGCCGTGGCAATGACGATGCGTTGCCTGAGGCCACCCGACAACTCGTGAGGATACTGGCGCAGCCGGGCAACTGGATCGGAGATGCCAACGAGCTTGACGAGTTCCAGCGCGCGCGCCTCTGCCGCACGCGGTGTCATGTCGAGGTGAAGCTCCGCCATCTCGGCAATCTGGCGACCGATGCGCCGCACGGGATTGAGGGCGCTCATCGGATCCTGGAAGATGAAGCCGATGGACTTGCCGCGTATCTTGCGGATCTCGGGCTCTGGCAATCCGATCAGTTCACGCCCGCCGAAGCGCACCGACCCGGACAGGCTCGTCGTTACGCCAGTCGGCATGAGACCTAGGGGGGCGAAATTCATCACGGTCTTGCCGCTGCCGCTTTCGCCGACGATGGCAAGGCACTCGCCCTGGCGGACGGTGTAGCTTACCCCGTCAACGGGACGGATAGCGGATTTGGCCGTCAGCAGATCGACAGTCAGATTGCTGACGCTCAGAAGCGGTTCGTCATGCATCGGAATTCTCCTTGCCCCAGCCGGCAACTTCGATCCGCCGCATGGCCAGCATGCGCCGCGTCAGTGGCTTCGGGATGCGATTGAGCGCTATGGCTTCGCCGAGCGTGTTGAAGCCAATGACTGCAGCCGTCAGAGCCAGACCGGGCAGGATGACCTGTCGCGGATCGGACTCGAGATAAGGCAATGCGTCGACAAGCATCTGTCCCCATTCCGGCGTCGGCGGCTGAATGCCCAGACCGAGGAAGCTGAGCGTCGCGACGGCAAGGGCTGCCGTGCCGGCGTCCGCCGTTGCATAGACCATCACCGCGCCGATGGTGCCGGGCAGCAGGTGGCCGAAGTAGATTCGCCAGGGGCTGGCGCCAAGCACACGCAGCGCTTCGATATGCGGCTTGCTCATGATGCTGACCGCAACCGCACGGCTGATGCGACCGCTCATCGGCCACCATGCCAGCGCAAGTGCCAGCACCATGGTCCAGTAGCCGGGGCCGACAATACCAATGACCGCCAGCGCAACAATCAGGCTGGGGACCGACAGGCCCACGTCAACGACACGCATCAGCAGGTCGTCGACCCAGCCACGGTGATAGCCGGCGATCGTGCCCATCAGGATGCCGATCGTCATCGCGATGATGAGGACCGAGCCGACGCTGACCAGCGAGGTGTTGGCGGCAATGATCAGGCGACTGAGGGTGTCGCGCCCGAGATGGTCGGTACCCAGCCAGTGGGCGACACTTGGTCCGGCGCCTCCTTGTAGCAGGTTCTGCGCGCTGGGATCCTGAGGCGCGAGCCAGGGGGCAAAGGTGCCCAGCGCAACGAACAGTCCGATGACGACCAGGGCCACGCGGGGGAACTTGTTCAGCCGGGCGAAAATAGGCTTGAGTTTGTCCATGATCAGCTCCATTGGCGCCGGATGCGGGGATCAGTCATCAAGACCGCAAGATCGACGATCAGGTTCACCACGATGAAGAAGGTGAGGAAGATCAGCAGGCATGCCTGCACGACCATGAAGTCGCGGAAGCGCACGCCGGCGAGGAAGTAGTCGCCAACACCCTGCCAGGCGAAGAGCGGCTCGACGATGATCCCCGTGGCCGTCATCAATCCCACCTGGGTGCCAAGTGCATTGATGAATACAGGTGTGATGTTTGGCAGCGCTTCGCGGAACAGGATGGCGGTGCGCCCCAGTCCCTTGCTCTTGGCTGTCAGCACGTAGGGGCTGGTCATAGCCTCCTCCAGTCCGACACGCACGACACGGCTGAGCACTGCTGCCGGCAGGACCGCAACGGTGAGCCATGGCAGCACCCAGCTTACGGGACCGTTGAAACCGAAGGACGGGAACAGTTGGAAGGTGACGGAGAAGCCGTAGATCATCAGCGCCCCGACGAAGAAAGTCGGTGTCGATGCTCCGATGAGGGCCAGACCGCGCGAAACGCGGTCTGGCAGTTTGTAGGGCCAGAAGGCACCCAGGAACCCGAGAAGCAGGCTGAGCAGAGTCGCAATCACGGCGCTGCCTGCGATAAGTGTTCCGGTGACCATCATACGATGCGGCAGGTCCGCACTGACCGCCTGGCCCGTTCTGTAGGAGATGCCGAAATCTCCGCGGGCTGCATCACCTAGCCAATCCACGTAGCGCATCAGCAGTGGCTTGTTCAGTCCTATCTCTTCTTCGACCTGAGCGACGTATCCTGGCACGGCAACTGCGCCGCGCAGTTCGGCAATCAGGACGGCAACATTGCCCGGAGCCGAAACGACGAGCGTGAAGCAGACCACGGAAGCCAGCAACAACAGTGCCAGGGAATGCTTCAGCCGCTTGCTGATGAAGTGGATCAAAGCACCCTCCCTTAGTCGGCCAGCACGATTTTTTCGTACGGCATGTCGTATTCGGTGACCGGGCTGGTGAAGCCCTGGACGCGCTTGGAGTGCGCCCAGATGGTCGGCACGTAGACCAGCGGCGCGATCGCGTCGTTGTCATAGAGCCAGTCGTAGACCTTCTGGATCGTCGGCTCGATCTGGTCCCCCGTCGCCGCCGTCGCCGCATTGATCAGCGGGTCCAGATTTGCAGCGTCAGTGACCAGCTTGCCTTCGACGTCGTTCTTGAAGGTCGACAGGCAGAGCTGCACAACGGATCCGAAAGGATCATAAGGAGCGCCATAGGTGAGGAAGAAACCGAGATCGTACTTCTTCTCGAGCATGTCGGTGTGCTTGGACGCGTGGTCGACCGTGCGGATCACCAGATCGATGCCGATCTCCTTCATCTCGGACTGGATCACTTCGGCGATCACGCGCGAGCCTGGAATGGCCTCCGGGCTGACGACCATCTCGAGCGTCAGCGGCTTGCCATCCTTGGAACGGATGGGACTGCCCGTCCAACCCGCCTTCTCCAGCAGCGCCGAAGCAGCAGCCACATCGAGGACAGGAGCGTCATGCTGCTTGCCGGCATATGGCAGCGCCGACGAAAACAGGTTGCCAGCCGGCTTGGCATAGCCAAGGTAAAGCGCCTGGGAGATTGCCGCGCGGTCAATGCCGATGCTGATCGCCTTGCGAACCTGCTGGTCCTTCAGCGCATCCGCACGGTCGGGGTTGAAGGCCATCACCAGTGAGACGTTGCCCGGATCGATGGCGACATTGAATCCCGCCGTCTCGAGCTGCTTGGCTTCTTCCGGGGTCAGCGCGGCAACCCAGAAACCACCGATCAGGTCGATCTCGCCGGCACGCAAGGCCGCAACCCGCGAACGTGGATCCGAGATAACCTTGGCTTCGAGCCGTTCATAAGACGGCTTGTCACCCCAGTAGCCGTTGTACCGCTCGAAGACACTCTGGGTGTCGTCGGCGCTGACCTGTTGCCACGGTCCCGTACCCACGGGCTCGATGAACTTGCCGTCGGCGCCGACAGACTTCGGACTCAGGAAGCGAACGGGGCGGGTGTAGGAGAGCTCCTGCATGAGCGCGAGCGGCGCTTCCTTGAAACGCAGGGTGATGTGATAGTCGTCGACCACATCAAGGGATTCGAAATACTTGGAGCAGTTCATCCAGCTGTACTGATCCTTGCCCATCCAGCGGGCGAGATTCCACTTGCACGAAGTCGCATCGAAGGCTGTGCCGTCCTGGAAGGTGACACCCTGGCGCAACGTCAGCTGGAGCGTCTTGCCGCCGTCTTCGATCTTCCAGTCCGTCGCAAGGCAGGGCTCGATCTGACCGCCCTTGCCGTACTTCACCAGCGGCTCGAACATCAGATCCTGGATCGCCCAGATGGCGTAATGGCTCTGTGGATCGAGATTGCCCGCCGGCTTGGCAATGGCGACGCGTAACGTGCCTGCCGCCCCTTGGGCATAGGCAATCCTGACAAAGGCGGCTTCGGCCGCGGCCAGCCCCACGGCCACCGACGATGCCTGCAAAAATGAACGCCTGTTGAGTGTCATTGGGTAGCTCCTCTCTTTGATGGTCGTTCCCTGGCGCCTTGAAACTTCCGTTACGGAAATAAGCGCTCTCTTGTATAGACATATCATTCTAGGCATGTATACAATCTTTCGTCAATATCGTATTTTTTGAAAGGAAGTTGCGCGGGCGGTCAGATCGCATGGCACGTTTGGTGGAGGAGGACGAACTCGTCACTGAGGCGTCTCGAGCGGAACCTGGAGGCTTGGCACCCTCCAGATTGACGGTGAAACTTGGCCAAAAACAGTTGCAGACGCTCTGCTGGCCGAAGCAAACGGTAGCCACGCAAGCATTCGGAGACGAGCTATCGCGCTCCGCAATGAATCCAAATCTTGTAAATAATTGTATACTCCAATGGAGGAACTAGTGCGAATTAAGCTGATAAACCCCAATACCACTGCTTCGATGACCGAGCTTATGGGCGAAGCCGCGCGTGCGGTTGCAGCACCCGGCACTGAAGTTGTTCTTGCAACATCTCGGTCTGGCGCAGCATCGATCGAAGGGCATTACGACGAAGCCTTGAGCGTCCTGGGCACCATCGATGAGATACTCGAAGGGGATGCCGCCGACGCATATGTGATCGGCTGCTTCGGCGATCCGGGGCTGCTCGCCGCTAGAGAGATCACCGCTGCTCCCGTCATTGGCATTGCGGAAGCGGCCATGTATGCGGCGGCATTTGTCGCCACCAGCTTCTCCATCGTCACGACACTCGAACGCACCCGCGTCATCTCCGAACATCTGGTTCGGAACTACGGCATGCAGGACCATTGTCGGCGCGTGCGGGCCACCGATGTCCCCGTGCTGGAGCTTGAAAAGCCGGGTTCCAGCGCTCGCGCCATCATCCTGGGCGAGTGCGAGGAAGCGCTGCGTCATGATCGTTCGGAAGCAATCATTCTCGGCTGCGCCGGCATGGCGGACCTGGCAAAGTATCTGGAGGAACGACTCGGCGTTCCGGTGATCGACGGCGTGGCCGCAGCCGTAAAATTTGCCGAAGCCATCGTCGGGATGGGCTTGCGCACGTCCAAGGCTGGCGACCTGGCGTACCCATTGCCGAAACCTTATGTCGGCAAGCTCTCCAGCTATGCTCCCACTAAGTTGTTTCCGACGACCAAGCGTCAATCAGCCGAACGCTTCGCGATTTCAGGGTAAGACCATGGATTTCGATTTCGCCGAACTGCCCGAAAATGACCGCTACCGGCTGCTCTCCAACTTCGTCGGGCCGCGCCCCATCGCGCTGGTCACCACCATCGACGAGCACGGCTGCAACAATGCCGCGCCGATGAGCTTCTTCAACGTCTTCTCGCATGAGCCGCCGCTGCTCATCCTCGGCATGCAGACCCGACGGCACCGCCAAGGACACCGTCGCCAACATCAGGCGTTCGGGTGAGTTCGTCGTCCACGGTCGCCGGCATCAACTTCCCCAGCGATGTCGACGAGATCGAGTTCGCGGGGCTCACCAGTACGCCGTCGGTCAAGCTCGCCGCCCCCCGCATCGAGGAAGCGCCTTGCGCCATGGAATGCCGGGTGTCGCAGATCCTCGACTATGGCCGCCGCACCATCGTCATCGGCGAGGTCGTGCAGATGTATGTGCGCGATGAATACCTCGACCGTGGCCGCTACGTCCGGCCGGAGGTCTACCAGCCGATCGCGCGTTTGCATGCCGACAACTATATCGTCGCCGACAACCAGTTTACCCTGAAGAAGCCTCATGAGCTTCTCCATCATGAGAGGTCAGCGGGCAGCGAAACAAAGGCCTAACTGCCGCCGCTGGCTATCTACCCATTGAGCAACCGATCGTGGATGGGCGATTTTAGGGGCCGCCCATCCACGATGGTTAGTTCAGCTCTAACCCTCATTCTAAGATCGACAAAGCAATCCTCTACCCGACCAGCGATCTGCGCTTTGAGACAAATCGATACTCGTTGTTTACAGGTCCACAGCCACACTGCGGCTCGAACAGGTGTCTCCGCCTGCAGCCGTTCAACCGATCTGAGGGCGCCAGCGAGAAAGATGAGCGCGAAATCCGTGCTCGACCTCGGTCGACTTGGGATAGGTCGCGAACTTCTTTGTCTCCGGATCGAAGGCGTGGACGGCGTTCCCCCCGAAATCGGAAAGCTAGACCGTGTCACTTTCGTCCACATAGACCGCATAGACGCGGGGATCGTCGCCGGGCACCCGCCACGCGTCCCAGCTTCCAACCTGCGGATCGTGCATCGACACCTGCCCCGAATTCCATTCCCAAATCCAGAGCCTTCCCCCGCTGTCCGACCAGACGCGGCGCGCGCCCTGTTCGCTGGTCGGGGGCTCGATCACCTGGGCCTCACCGCTTTCGCGGTCGATTCTTGCGAGATAGCTGCCGGCCAGCGACACGAAATAGACGTCTCCGCCAGGGGTTGCGGTAATGCCGTAGGGGCCGCGCCCCTCGGGAGCCTGGAAAACCTTCACGTCGCCCTTCGCGGGATCGAACCTCCCATAGATTCCGTTCTGCCCGGTGAACCAGAGGACGCCGTCGCCGTCGAAAGCTCCGGTATTGAGATTGGCGTGCCGATGTCCTCCGGAAGCGCCCAAACTTTTGTTTTCTCAGTCTTCGGGTCGAAGCGCACGATGGCGTTGAGCCCGCCGTCGGTGATCCAGGCTCCGCCATCCGGGCCCTGGATGACGCCATGCGGCCTGGAGCCTTCCCCAAGCGGGACCTGGCGGACTTTGCCCGTCTCGGGATCAAGGATGCCGAGCGCGCCTTGATGCTGGACCGTGTCCCAGACGTTTCCATCCGGCGCCGGCGCAACACCGTGCGGGTGTGCGCCTTGCGGAAGGTCGTAAACCTGACGTTCCTGTGCGGTGGCCGAAAAGGCTGCAAGGCTGGCGGCGAGAGCGACAAAGCGGACGAGGCGGTACATGAGAACCTCCGGGCTGCTGCGGCGCTGGCCAATACACTACCCGACTGCGCCGCAGTGATGACAGACCCCACAATCAGTCGATCACGATCGCGCGACTATCGCTTTTTGGCCATATCCATGCCGCTGATTGCCGTGACGTGATCGACCCTTGCTAAGGTAAAATATTGGTGACGTTGTGCAGCGTGAAGCCTAGAGCGATGAAGGAACCCAGCCCTGCCACGCCAGCTGGGAACGCAGCGTGCGCCGCGCATTTGGATTCCGAGCCTGTTCTTGGCTTCGTTGAGCGCCGTTTCTGATCCAGCTGATCAGCGGCGGCATGCAATTGTCCCCCTTTTGCTACATGCCAGGTCTGCGCGAGAGACGACCTACAGTCAGATCGTCCGAAGTTGATCAGCCGACGTTTTGCCGGACCTCTTGTCTTGTACGATCTCGTAGCTGACCTTCTGGCAATCGCTAAGAGAACGGAGTCCTGCCCTTTCAACGGCGCTGATATGGACAAAGACGTCCTGCCCACCATCATCAGGTTGGATGAAGCCGAACCCTTTCTGTGAAGCGAACCACTTCACCGTACCGGTGCTCATAACGAAGGCACTTCCCTGACAAATCCAAATCGGCGACCGTACGCTTGCACGCAGGTCCCCGAATAGGAAGCCTCATTCCGCTGCCGCAGCCCACTTCCAGTTGCGGATTTCGGGTATGTCTTCACCATGCTGCCTGATGTAACTGAAATGCTCGGCTAGCTTGTCGCGCATGATCTGGCCGAAATGCCCGGCGCGCGCGCCAAGGCGTGGGACGCGGGCAACGGCATCCGCCGCAAGGTGAAACCTGTCGATCTCGTTCAGTACCGCCATGTCGAACGGCGTCGTGGTCGTGCCCTCTTCCTTGTAGCCGTGGACATGAAAATTCTGATGATTGGCGCGCCGATAGGTCAGCCGATGGATCAGCGTCGGATAGCCGTGATAGGCAAAGATCACCGGCCTTTCCGTGGTGAACATCGCGTCGAAGTCGCCGTCGCTCAGGCCATGCGGGTGTTGGCTGGGCGGTTGCAGCGCCATCAGGTCGACGACGTTCACGACGCGGACCTTGAGATCAGGAACATGGCGCCGAAGCAGGTCAGCCGCGGCCAACGTCTCGAGCGTTGGCACATCGCCGGCGCAGGCCAGCACAACATCGGCCTCGCCATGGCCGTCATTGCTTGCCCATTTCCATACGCCGGCGCCTTTGGCGCAGTGTCCCGCCGCGGCGGCGACATCCAGCCACTGCAATGCCGGCGCCTTGCCCGCAACGATGACGTTGACGTAGTCGCGGCTGCGCAGGCAGTGGTCGGTGACCGAGAGCAGCGTGTTGGCGTCGGGCGGCAGATAGACCCGGATCGTGTCGGCCTTCTTGTTGGCGACATGATCGATGAAGCCGGGATCCTGGTGGCTGAAGCCATTGTGATCCTGCTGCCAAACGTGCGATGTGAGCAGATAGGTGAGCGAGGCGATCGGCTTGCGCCAGGGGACCTCGCGCGACACCTTCAGCCATTTGGCATGCTGGTTGAACATCGAATCGACGATGTGGATGAAGGCTTCATAGCAGGAAAAGAACCCGTGCCGCCCCGTGAGCAGGTACCCCTCCAGCCAGCCCTGGCAGAGATGCTCGCTTAGGACTTCCATGACGCGGCCGTCAGGAGCGAGTTGCGTATCGCCCTCGACGATCTCGCCGGTGAAGGCGCGGCTGGTGACCTCGAACAGGGCCGATAGCCGGTTGGATTCCGTTTCGTCGGGTCCGAACACGCGGAAATTGCGTTCCGCCATGTTGAGCTTCATGACATCGCGCAGAAAGGTCCCCGCAACACGGGTCGCTTGGCCGATGACCGTGCCGGGAGCAGGCACGTCGACCGCATAGTCGTGGAAATCTGGCAGTTGCAGATCGCGCAGGAGTAGACCGCCATTGGCATGCGGGTTCGCACCCATGCGGCGATCGCCTTGGGGCGCGAGTTCCCTCAGCTCGGCCAGCAGCCTGCCCGTCTCGTCGAACAGTTCTTGCGGCCGGTAGCTGCGCAGCCAGTCTTCCAGCACGGCAAGATGACCGGGGTCGCCGGCCAGACCGGCCAGCGGGACCTGGTGCGAGCGCCAAGAGCCTTCGGTCTTCTTGCCGTCGACCTGCTTGGGGCCGGTCCATCCCTTCGGCGTGCGCAGCACGATCATCGGCCAGGCGGGCCGGCCGGAAAAACCATTTGTCCGCGCGTCCGACTGGATCTGGCGGATTTCCGCGACAATCTGGTCGAGCGTTGCAGCCATGACCTGATGAAGCACGTCCGGGTCGTCACCTTCGACGAAATACGGCTTGTATCCATAGCCATGAAACAGCGCCTCGACTTCCTCATGGCTGATCCGGGCAAGGATTGTCGGGCTGGCGATCTTGTAGCCGTTGAGGTGGAGGATCGGCAGAACCGCGCCGTCTCGCGCCGGATTGAGGAACTTGTTCGAATGCCAGCTGGTGGCGAGCGGCGCGGTTTCGGCTTCGCCGTCGCCCACCACACAGGCGACCATAAGGTCCGGATTGTCGAAGGCGGCGCCATAGGCATGCATCAGCGAATAGCCGAGTTCGCCGCCCTCGTTGATCGAACCCGGAGTCTCCGCCGCGACATGGCTGGAAATGCCGCCTGGAAAGGAAAACTGGGTGAACAGTTTTTTCAGGCCGTCTTCGTCCTCGGAAATATCGGGATAGAATTCGCTGTACGTACCTTCGAGATAGGTGTTGGCCACCAAGCCAGGACCGCCGTGTCCGGGTCCCGCGACATAAATCATGTCGAGATCAAACTGTTTTATGATCCGGTTGAGATGGACGTAGATGAAGTTCAGCCCCGGCGTCGTGCCCCAATGGCCAAGCAGCCGCGGCTTCACGTGCGTTAACTGCAGCGGCTCGTCGAGCAGCGGATTGTCGCGGAGGTAGATCTGGCCGACCGACAAAAAATTGGCAGCCCGCCAGTAGGCGTGCACCTTACGGAGGAGGTCTGGCGAGAGCGGCTCGTTCATGTGCGTAGTTCCTTGTGAGAAGTGTGGTCCAGGACGCGGCCGACCGCCTTGGCGATTATCATTTCTTCATCGGTCGCGATAACGCGGACGCTGACGTGGTCCGCATCCATTGAAATGACCGCCTCGTTGTTATCGTTCCGCCTCGCGTCGAGATTAATGCCGAGGAAATCGAGATCGGTACAAATGCGCGCCCGGACAACCGGGGAATTCTCGCCGATGCCGCCCGTGAAGACCAGCGTATCGACGCCGCCAAGCGCCGCGGCCAATGCGCCAATGCTCTTCCTGAGCTGGTAGCAGAAGAGATCGACGGCTTCGGAAGCGCGCACGTCGCTCGCTTCGCGGTCCAGAAGATCGCGCAGATCCGAACTCGTTTCCGAAACGCCAAGCAATCCGGACTCGTGATTGACCATGCGGTGAAATCGATCGACCGTCATGCCCTCTGTGCGGACCAAAAACATAAGCAGCCCCGGATCGAGATCGCCGGCCCGCGTGCCCATGGGCACGCCGGCGGCGGGCGTGAATCCCATGGTCGTGTCGATGCCCTTGCCGTTCCGAACCGCCGACAGGCTGACGCCGTTGCCGAGGTGAGCCAGGATCAAGCGGCCCGAGGCTGCCTCTTCGCCCGCGACGCGCGTCAGTTCCTCGACGAGAAATTCATAGGAAAGGCCGTGGAAGCCAAGGCGTTCGACGCCCAACGGTCCGTAGCGCCGCGGAATCGGCAGGATTTTTGCCACCCGCGGCATGTTCTGGTGAAAGGCGGTGTCGAAGCAGGCGACCTGCGACAACGTCGGGGCGCGATTGCTGAACAGTTCGATCAGCGCTATCTCGGACGGCAGATGCTCGGCCGCATAGGCGCTGATGCGCCGCAATTCGCCCATCAATTCGTTTGTCACAGGTTGCGGTGCCTTGTAGCGCGCCCCGCCGTTTACTACACGGTGGCCGATCGCCTTCAACGAAGCCAGTCTGATGCGCTGGTCGAGCCAATCGAGAAGGAAGCTCGCGGCCGCCCGGTAATCCATCTCGCCGATTGGCTGGCTCTCCTTCTCGCCGCCGGCCAGATCCGTGAAGCTGAGCGTCGTCTCCCGCCCGCCGATCCGATCTATCTTGCCGTGCAGCCGCCGGGTGGTGGCCGCGCCTGTCTCGAACACAGCGAACTTGATGCTCGACGAGCCGCCATTGATCGTCAGCACCCATGGTTCGGGCATGCTCAGAGTACCAACACGGGGGCAAAGCCCCCGCCCGGCGTCCTGAAATTCGTGGTCTGGCCCTGATAGAGCCGCGCGGCCGCGAGCAGCACCCGGCCACTATACGTATAAAGCCGCACGTCCATTTTGCGCGGTGCGGGTGCGCCATCGATCTCGATCATGCGCTGCCCGGGTGCGGCGAAGGCTTGGGCCACGAAGCCACCCCGGGCGATCTCGGTCCATACTCCTTTCGTTACCTTGTCGCCGCGGTAGACCGCCTTGCTGCCATGGCCGGAGAGCGGCTTGAAGAACATGTCCTTACGGGAGTGCCAGAGTGCGTCCGCATTGTCGGGCGTGACTAGAACGGTCCGCGGAACACCGGCAAGCCGCAAGCGCATATCTGCAGAAAGGCCAAAGGCTTCCAGCGCGGCCGGATCGGACAGCAGCGTCAGATTGCGTTTGCTTGCAAAAAGCGCATGGTTGTGCGGATTGGGCGTGACCACCACCGCGCCGTCCCGATACGCCGCTCTGAGTACTGCATGCTCCGGGCGATCCAGCGCGAAATCGACCAGGCGATTGTAGACAAGGTCGATCTCGTGGCCGGCGAGCCGGAGCCTGCCGCTTTCATATTGCAGCTCGCTCGCGTCGCCAACCACGGCGTCGATGCCGTGCTTCAGCAACATCCACCTGGCGAGCACGAACTCAGGATAGAGATACTGATCCTCGGGCCGATCGTCGATGATCGCGATTCGTCGCGGCGAACTGGCGCCGCGCTGGCGTTGCCATTCGTCCCTGAACATTGCGACAACGCGGGTTTCGAAATCATCGTCTCTGGTGCCGATCAGCCCCTGCTCGACTTGCGCACAGCAAGCCTTCTGGGCTTTGGCCAGCAGCGCATTGAGGAACGCACCGCCGGCGTTGGTGTTCACTTCGATCAGCTTGGGGCCATCGTCACCGAGATGGAAATCGTAACCCATCAGCGCGCCGGCCGGACCGAAATCCCGCTGCGCGATTTCGGGGGCCCAGGAGAGGACGGCGTCGCGGTAGCCTGGCAATTTCGTCGCCGCCTCGATGGCATCGACGATCCCGCGCATCTCCTCGATGACGGATTTGGAGAGGAAGACCGGGACATTGGAAAACAGATGCGGCCGCGACTCGATGAAAGCTTCGTAGAAGCCGGTGACGCCGGCCTCGTGATCCAGCGCCGCCCACAACGCTGCGCGGTCGAGCGTAATGCAGAAGCAATTCCGGTTAAGCCGCTCTGTCACGGAACGGCTGGCCTCTGCCAGGCCGGGATCCTCGAGCACATTCATCTCGTCCTCGCCTTCGGGTGGTCGCTTTCCCAAGATAGGGCCGTGGTAGTTTGCGGCATTAACCAGCTTGCTATCGACACTGCGTGCCATCCAGCCGCATGAAACTCGTGACCCATTTTCGAAGCTTCCACGACTTCAGACCGACAATAGAGACATCCCATCAGCGTCCAATGATTGCCTAGCCACTTACGGCGCTTAACATGTTCTGACTTTGATTTGAGTCAAAGCGGTGATCGTGATGGGCTCTAGACTACAACAATGAAACTCACGCTGACCCACTTCCACGTCCTGCTCGCCGCGATCATCCTGATCGCCGGCAGCGCGATGGTGAGCAGTGCACCGGGACTTGCCGGAGAAGCTTGGGATACCGCTGTCGAATTCGGCGTTGCCGGTGACAGTACGGCTCTCCCCGCCAACGGTTTAGACCCAGTGACAAGTCACAATGCGGCAACAGCCCAGGACAGCCACCACAACGGTTGCAGGCAAGATTGCAGCACGAATTGCATGTCCTCGACCGGATCGGGTTGTTGCGGTGCCGCCGTTCCCGTGACAAGTGGGTGCGAGACTCTCGATCGTGCCTCAATCGCCGCATACGGCATGGATGCCGGGTTTCTGGGAACAGGCATCCATCCCGAGGCTCTCCTGCAACCTCCCCGTTTCTTCGCCTGACACCGCGATCCCGCGCCGCCGCGGGTATCTGAGGCTGTTCAAAGCTGCAGCACTCATCGACCCGCTGTCCCGCGAGCAATCCCGAAATCCAACTGTACCGGCGATTCTGGTTGCCTTTTCGCACCCAATGAGAGTTCGCCAGTCAGGTCACTTCGACAACAAGGAAACAGCCATGAAAACCCACCTTCGATTGATTCTACTTGCCGCATTCGTGGCCGCGGCCGGCGCGGCGTTCGCTCAGACGGATGAGCACCACCCAGACGCCGACGCGACACGTCCTCCGCTGGCGGCGCCGGCCCAGGAATCGACCCCGGGCAGCATGCCAGAGCAATGTACGGCGATGATGTCGATGATGCAGAAGATGATGCCGATGATGCAGGGCGGCATGATGCAAGGCATGCCGATGGACACCGCCAACATGTCCGATGCCACAAAGGCATACATGGAGGCCATGAAGAAAATGGACGGCCCGATGATGCAGGGCGTCCAGACCACCGACCCCGATGTCGCCTTCGTCCAAGCGATGATCCCGCACCATCAGGGCGCGATCGACATGGCCCGAGCCGTCCTGCAGTTCGGCAAGGATGACGAGGTCAAGGCTTGGGCCAATGAGATCATCACCGCCCAGGAATCCGAAATCGCCAAAATGCAGGAATGGCTCAAGCAGCACGCCAAATAGATGGAGAAGCCCAATGAACAGACTTAGCACTCTGTCGGTTGGCGTCGCGCTGGGCGCCACACTCGCCCTGATGAGCATGCTCTGTGCCCTGGCTTTTGCGCTCTGGCCGGACGCAACACTCGACTTCTTCGGCGCTTTCACCCACGGGCTTGATCTTGGCGCGGTCAAATCAACTGCTCCGATGAGCGCCGGTCGTAGTCTCTACGGTGTTGTCGGCTTGGGAATCGTCGGGCTCGTCGCGGGTGTCGTGTACGCCTCCATCTACAATGTCGTCGCGACCGGGAGCCGATAGATCCAAATGATTGAAGGTAAGCACCATTCTCTATCAAGCTACCAGTGGAAGGAGCCCAACGCATGAACACGCAAACACAATATCCGGCTGATCACCCGGTCGGGCACGGACCTGAACCCGAGTTCGAGCCAAGACCGCGTGGATTTTGGACTTCGAAGACCGGTCTGGTCACGATTGCGTTCCTGCTGATTGCCGCCTTTTTCCTTCTTTCCGAGCACCGGGCGCATGCCCTCGGCGTCCTTCCCTTCCTGCTGCTTTTGGCCTGCCCTCTGCTGCACATGTTCATGCACGGCGGGCATGGCGGCCACGGGGGGCACGGCGGTCACGGGCGGCATAGCCAGCAGAAGGAAATTGAGCCGAGCGCGCAAAAAGGTTCGACGCGCGGAAAAGGAGCATGACCATGGTCGCGCAATCTCAAGCCTATGGCCTTTGGGGTCTTGTCATCGTCAATTCGGCGGTCTTCATCCTGTTCGCCTTCAGCTTTTTCAAGCCGCGGACGGGCCGTGACTGGCGCTCCTTCGGTGCGTTCAGCGCCTTCCTGGTGGCGCTGTTCGCAGAGATGTACGGGTTCCCTTTGACCATCTACCTTCTCTCAGGTTGGCTGCAATCGTGGTACCCCGGCATTGACTGGTTCTCGCATGACGCGGGTCATCTCCTGGAGATGATGTTCGGTTGGCGGCTAAACCCGCACTTCGGCCCGTTCCACATTGTCAGCTTCATCCTGATTGGTGGCGGATTCGTGCTGATCTCGGCCGCCTGGCGCGTGCTCTTCGAAGCACAGCGCAAAGGCCGCCTCGCCACGAGTGGCCCGTACGCCTATGTCCGCCATCCGCAATATGTCGGCTTTGTCCTCGTTATGGCGGGTTTCCTCGTCCAGTGGCCGACGCTGCTGACGCTGGCGATGTTCCCGATCCTGGTAGCGATGTATGTGCGGCTTTCCTTCGTGGAGGAGCGCGAGGCGAGGAAGGAGTTCGGCGAGGCATACGACCGCTATGCAGCCAGCGTGCCCGCCTTCTTCCCGCACTTAGGTACGTTGTTTCGTTCTGCCGACGAGCGTCGCACGCGTTGATCGCCGCCGCTGCGTCATTGCTGGCCAAATGTGAGTCTTGTTGTCCCATCTAAACCCTGAGTTCCGAGATTTCGGAGTTCAAAACCGGAGGCGATCATGAAGCGCCGAGATTTCCTTAAAAGTGCACTTGCCGGCGCCGCAATTCTTGCGGCGCCATCGTTCCCGCTCAGGCCGGCCTTCGCCGGTCAGTCGGGCGGCCAGACGGCGCTTGGCATTGTCCGCCGCACGATCGAGGTGAACGGCAAGGCTGCCAGCGTATTCGGCCTCCAGCGGGCCGACGGTGCGCCGGGCCTCCGCTTGCGGGCCGGAGATGCCTTCAATGTCCTGCTTCGCAACGAGACCGCCGAGTCGACCATCATCCACTGGCATGGCCTGACGCCGCCCTGGCCAAGCGACGGCGTCGCCGATGCGCCGCTCCCGCTCATCGCCGCTGGAACGGATCGCGCCTACGATTTTCCGGTCGGCACGCCGGGCACGCATTGGATGCATGCCCACACCTTGCAGGAGCAGGCGCTTCTTGCCGCGCCGTTGATCGTCGCCGATCCCAACGCTGATGGACGGGACGAACAGGAGATCGTCATCCTGTTGCACGACTTCTCCTTCTCATCGCCGGAGGAGTTGCTGGCAGGGCTGCAGGGCAAAAATATCGCCCCCGCCATGCCGATGGACCACAGCGGCATGGACATGGCGGGGGCGCAAACGATGGCTCATGGCAACGAAGCCATGGCGATGGACATCAACGACATCGAATACGACGCCTATCTGGCCAATGATCGTACGCTGGACGATCCCGAAGTCTTCTCGATGGAAGCCGGCGGCCGCGCGCGGGTGCGCATCATCAACGGCGCTACCGCGACGGCATTCACGATCGACTTTGGCGAACTCGATGGAGAACTGATCGCTGTCGACGGTCAGGACATAGAGCCGCTCAAAGGCCGGCGATTTCCGATGACGATGGGACAGCGCATCGACGTCCGTGTGCAGTTGCCGCGCGAACCCCGCTCCTTCCCGATCCTGGCGCTGCGCGAGGGAAGCGGGGAGCGAACCGGATTCATCCTGCGTCCGACCGGAGCAGAAGTGGTGAAGATCGCTACGGAAGCGGACGACGCGGCTCCCGTCCTCGACCTCGCTCTGGAAGCTCAACTCCGAGCCATTGCACCACTGGCATCGCGCCCAGCGGACAAGACGTTCGACATGGCGCTCACCGGTGACATGGCCGCCTACCGCTGGGGCCTGCAGACGAACCCGCCGCTCGTCGTGGATCCGGGCGACCGTGTGGAAGTAACGCTGCGCAACACCAGCATGATGGCGCATCCAATGCACCTGCACGGCCATCATTTCCAGGTGGTTGCGATCGATGGGCAGCGCCTTGCAGGAGCGGTGAGGGACACGGTCCTGCTGCCGCCCGGTCGCTCGGTGACAATCGCCGTCGATGCCGGCAATCCCGGCCAGTGGGCCTTCCACTGCCACCATCTCTACCACATGGCGACCGGGATGATGTCGACGTTCGCCTATCGAGCCTAGGGCATCTGCAGGCCGCGGTGATTGTCCGCGGCCTGCACAACCAAACCGCAGCCATCTTGCTGCTAAAAAATAGGATCTGACCATGAAGAAGGCGACCCTGGAAGTACGCGACCTTGTCGGCATAATGGATTTCGCGGCAGTCGAAAAACGTCTCGCCGCTTTGCCCGGCGTTGCTAGCGTCGCCATGAATGCTGGCTCGACCAGCGCCACCGTCGAATTCGACGAGGCGCTGACGAATCCCCAGACTCTGGCGCGCGAGATCGAAACCTGCGGCTTTCATTGCCGGGGCGAGACCGTGCCACGGCACCTCTGCGTGCCGGGCGGCACAACCGTCCCGCCGGGGCATGCCCCGGCGCCCTCGGAACAGATGCATGGACACGCGGAGCACGCCACCGCGGTCGACGCGGCGCCCGGCAAGCGGGAAGGAACCGCCGCAGCCAAGGTGCCGCATGACGCAATGGCCCATGAGATGGGACACGGCGCCGGCAAGGACATGCAGGACATGGTCAGGGACATGCGCAATCGCTTCCTCGTCAGCCTGGTCTTCACGCTACCCATCTTCGCAATGGAGCCCATGGGCATGGGCGAGCCATGGCTCCTCCCGCCTTTCGGGCTCAGCGAAAACATTGCGATGTTCTTCCTTGCGAGCGCCGCGATCCTCTATCCGGTCTGGCCGTTCGTCGTCGCCGCCTGGCGCGCCCTGCGAAACGGCGTGCTCAACATGGCGGTACTGGTGGTGCTGAGCGTCGGCACCGGCTACCTCTTCAGTATAGGCGCGACATTCTTCTTCGAAGGCGAGCAGTTTTATGAAGCCGCGAGCGTGCTGCTGGTCTTCATCCTGCTCGGCCATTGGCTGGAGATGCGCGCGCGGGCTGGCGCGTCCGCCGCCATCCGTGCGCTGCTCAATCTCGCGCCGCCCAAGGCCAACGTCTTCCGCGATGGCAAGGAGGTTGAGGTTGCGACCGCTGACGTCGTTCTCGGCGACATCGTTGTCCTGCGGCCCGGCAACAAGCTTCCTGTCGACGGCGAAGTGATCGAGGGCGAGTCGACCATCGACGAATCGATGCTCACCGGCGAATCCATGCCGGTGACCAAGAAAGTCGGCGATGCCGTGATCGGCGCTACAATCAATAAGAGCGGCACGCTGCGCTATTGCTCGACAAAGGTGGGCGCCGACACTGCCTTGGCCCAGATCGTCAAACTGGTCCAGGAAGCACAGAATTCCAAGGCGCCGGCGCAACTGCTTGCCGACCGCGCCTCGCAATGGCTGGTGCTGGCTGCGATCGTCATTGGCCTCGTGACCTTTGCCGTCTGGTTCTGGTGGATTGGCCAGCCGCTGCTCTTTGCGATGACCCTGACCATCACGGTATTCGTCATCGCCTGTCCCGATGCTTTGGGCCTCGCCACGCCGATGGCGGTGATGGTCGGTACCGGTCTCGGAGCAGCCAACGGTATCCTGTTCAAGAATGCGTCCGCTCTCGAGGACGCGACAAAACTGAATGTGATCGTCTTCGACAAGACCGGCACGCTGACCAGGGGTCAGCCCAAGGTCGTCGAAATCGTTGCCGCGCCCGGTGTTTCGCCCGACGAAGTTCTGCAAATCGCGGCTGCGGTGGATCAGGGATCGGATCACCCGCTGGCCGTCGCCATCGTCGAGCGGGCCAAGGACCTGAAGCTTCCCAAGGTTTCGGGCTTTCTGAACATCGAAGGCAAGGGCGCCAGCGCCGCTATCGGTGGAGATCAGGTGTTCCTCGGCAACCGGCGTCTCATGGACGAGCAGAAGATCGACCTCTTGGCGCTCGGCGAGAAGGCTGAAGCGCTCAAGGGCGAAGGCCGCACCGTCATTCATGTGGCGCGATCGGGAAAACTTCTTGGACTGATCGCCATCGCCGATGCGCCGCGCCCGACCGCCATCGCGACCATCAAGAAGCTCCACGAGCAGGGCGTCCGCGTCGCCATGCTCACCGGCGACAATGCCGGCACCGCCAAGCGTATCGCCGGCATTCTCGGCATCGACATCGTCCTGGCCGATGTTCTGCCCGGCCAGAAAGCTGAAAAGATCAAGGAGTTGCAGGGACAGGGCCTCAAGGTCGGCATGGTCGGCGACGGTGTCAACGACGCGCCAGCCCTGACGCAGGCCGATGTCGGCTTCGCGATCGGTGCAGGCACCGACGTGGCGATCGAAAGCGCCGATATCGTGCTGATGAAGAGCGATCCCTATGACGTCGTCGGGGCGATGACCTTGTCACGGGCCACCCTTCGCAAGATGCATCAGAACCTGTGGTGGGCTGTCGGCTATAATGTCATCGCCTTCCCGCTCGCGGCCGGCGTGTTATATCCCTTCCTTTTAAGCCCCGAGATCGCCGCGCTGGCAATGTCGGGCAGCTCGGCGCTGGTCGCTGTTAATGCGCTTCTGCTCAAACGAACCAGGCTCGAGGGCATCCGTCCGGCCGCATCGACTGCCGCAAGCGCCGCTCATGAGCAGCCGACCGGCGCCCCGGCATGAGCGGGACCGCAAAACCTCCCCTGCCTTTGTCGTCGAGGGTTCTGGGCGCACTTCTGGCTTCGTCCTTCATCGTCGCGCTCGGCTATGGGATTGTCCTGCCGGTCCTGCCAACAATGGTCGAACGGCTCGCAGGCTCCGCAGATCCGACATTCGCTGCACGGCACATTGGCTTTCTGACTGCTGCCTATGTCGCCGCACCACTGGCTGTCGCGTTCCTCTGGGGACGGGTGTCGGATTTGATCGGGCGTCGACCCGTCCTTGTCGTTGGCCTGATCGGCTTCGCCGTCACCTTGGCGGCTTCGGCGCTCGCGCCGAACTTGCTGCTTCTTTATGTCGGACGAATCCTGAACGGCGGCTTCGCCGCCGCCGTAGTTCCCACAGCCCTTGCGTTCATTGCCGACACGGAAGGTGACGATGATCGGCGGGCCAGAACCTTTGGTTGGGTCAGCATGGCATCGATTGCAGGCTTCCTGCTCGGTCCCATGCTCGGTGGCCTCGCTGCCGGATGGGCTTTTGACTCGGGTAAGGCGGTGCCCCTCTTGCAGGCCGCCCCTTTTCTTCTTGCATCGGGCCTCGCCTTGGCCGCGGCAGGCGGCGTGAGGTTGATCCTGCCTGGAGGCCGAGTGACCGGCCAACCGGTAGACACGAAGAACCGCAAAACGTCGACTTTCGTGCCCGGGGAGATACGGCTGCTCGCCCTTGCCTCTGTAGCCGCGGCGGGACTTGGCGCATTCGAGGTCGGGCTCACGCTACGCAACGATGAGCTCGCAATGAGTCCCGCCGAACTGGGCTTTACGTTCGCGACCTGCAGCGTGGTGATGTTTGCGGTGCAGGGGCTTGTCTTTTCGCCGCTCGTCAAGCCGGCGGCGACGAAAGTCCTTGTCGCGCCCGCCTTCCTGGTGATGGCGATCGGTCTGGCGGTAATTCCATCAATCACCGCCTTCAGCGAGATGCTGTTCGCTGTGTCCGTCGTCGCGGCCTCCGCCGGGGTGATCAGTCCGCTGCTCGCCTTCTGGGTGTCGCGGATCACCGCGCGAAGTCAGGGCGTCGAACTCGGCATTCAGGCGGCAGCAGTGAGCCTTGGGCTGTCGGTGGGCTCCGCGGGCGCTGGTCTGCTGTTCGGCTTCAACGGCCTGCAAGGCGCAGGCTTCCTTACCGCAGCCCTGGTGATGGCACTCGCTGCGACGGCAAGCCTGAAGCTGCCGCGTCTAATTGCGCCTGTAACGGCTGATCCTCGTACCGTTCCCGCCGGGAGAATCCCGGAATGATCATTTTGCCAACTGTTCGGAGAGCCCCATGAACTCCCCAGCTTCCCTTCAATTTCTCGGCGCCGCGGGAACCGTGACCGGATCGCGGTACCTGCTCGAAACGAATGGGCGCCGCGTCCTCATCGATTGCGGCCTCTTCCAGGGTTACAAGCAGCTCCGCGATCGCAATCGCGCGGCGTTCCCGGTGCCGCCTGAAACGATCGACACGGTGCTGCTGACACACGCGCATCTGGATCATTCCGGCTACATTCCCGCGCTCGTGCGCAATGGCTTTCGCGGCAAGGTGATATGCACTCCCGCCACCGCGGAACTGTGCTCGCTTTTGCTTCCGGACAGCGGCCACCTTCAGGAAGAGGAAGCACGATTTGCCAAGAAGCGGGGCTATTCCAAGCATGCCGACCCTCAGCCGCTTTACACTCTCGAAGATGCCAAGGCCTCACTCGAACACATCGCGACCCAGGACTTCGACAAGGAATTTGAAGTCGGGCGCGGCATTCGCGCCCGCTTCCTTCACGCGGGGCATCTGCTTGGCGCCGCACAGATCAGAGTCGACATCGCCGGAACGACTGTGCATTTCAGCGGCGACATCGGACGCGCGCAAGACCCGCTGATGCGGCCACCACTACCGCTGGCTGAGGCGGACATACTGGTTTGCGAGTCCACCTACGGCAACCGCAAACACCGACGGATCGACGCGGAAGCGGAGCTTGCCCCGGTGATCCGGCGTGTCGCCGGTCGAGGCGGCGTGATCGTCATTCCGGCTTTCGCAGTGGGCCGCGCACAGGGCATTATGCTGCAAATTGCACGGCTTCGACAGCGCGATGAGATTCCGGCCGTACCCGTTTTCCTCAACAGCCCGATGGCAATCAACGCCACGGATATCTATCACCGCTTTCATGACGAGCACCACGTCAGCGTGGAAGAGTGCCGCGCAATGTACTCGATCGCGACGCTGGTGCGATCGGTCGAGGAATCGAAAGCGCTGAACCTCAGGCGGGGGCCGATGATCATCGTTTCGGCAAGCGGCATGCTCACGGGCGGGCGCGTGCTGCACCATCTTCAAGCCTTCGGATCAGATGCACGCAATGCGATCCTGCTCTCCGGCTTCCAGGCTGGCGGCACGCGAGGTGCTGCCCTGGCGGCCGGCGCCGACCACCTGCGGATGTTTGGACAAGACGTGCCTATCCGCGCGGAAGTCGTTCAGCTAGAGAGCTTTTCCGGTCACGCGGATGCAGACGAGATTCTCGACTGGATGCGGAATGCCCGCCGCGCACCGGCAATGACCTACCTCACGCACGGCGAACTGGATTCCGCCGATACGCTGCGCGGGCGCATCAATCGCGAACTCAAATGGCAAGCGCGTGTGCCGGAACACCTCGAGCGGATCGATCTGGAGCAGCCGGCATGAGTGACGCCCATAGCCGGCTACGCCTCGTCCGAGCCGGCATCGACACATACCAGCAACCGGTCGTCTATATGCATCGCGATTGCCACGTCTGCCGGTCCGAAGGCTTCACGGCGCTCACCCGGGTTCTGGCGCGTAGCGGCGATCGCGAACTGGTTGCCACACTCAACGTCGTTGTCGACAATCGCCTCGACCTGGACGTCGCTGCCTTGTCCGAAGCCGCCTGGGCATTGCTCCAGCCAAGCCCCGATGCATGGGCCCTCTTCAGTCACCCCGAACCGCCCGCGTCGGCGCCGGCTTTGCGGGCGAAGGTCTTCGGCCAGCGGCTCGGCGAGACGGATTTCCTCGCCATCATGCGCGACACCGTCAACAACCGTTTGTCAGACATCGAACTGACCGCGTTCGTCACGGCATGTGCCGGCGAGCGGCTCGATAATGAGGAGACGATTGCACTGACGAAGGCAATGCTCGCGGTTGGAGAGCGTATCGATTGGGGCAGCGGCGCGGTGCTGGACAAGCATTGTGTCGGCGGCCTTCCGGGGAATCGCACCACGCCCATCGTCGTTGCAATCGTTGCCGCCGCCGGCCACCGGATTCCAAAAACGTCCTCACGTGCCATCACATCTCCTGCCGGCACCGCCGACGCGATGGAGGTGATGGCGCCGGTAGCGCTCGATCTCGATGCCATGCGAAACGTGGTCGAGCGCGAAGGGGGTTGCATCGTCTGGGGCGGAAACGTCCGGCTCAGCCCAGCCGACGACATACTGATCCGCATCGAGCGTCCACTCGACTTCGACAGCGACGGACAACTCGTCGCTAGCGTGCTTTCGAAGAAGGCCGCCGCCGGCTCCACCCACGTGCTTATCGACATTCCCGTCGGGCCGACCGCCAAGGTGCGTTCCGTCGCGGCGGCAGCTTCTCTTGAAGCACGCCTGCGTGAGACGGCACAGGCGCTCGGACTTAACCTCTCTGTGCTGCGAACCGATGGAAGCCAACCTGTTGGCTACGGCATCGGTCCGGCTCTCGAGGCGCGAGACGTGCTGAGCGTGCTGCGCAATGACGTTGACGCCCCCCGGGATCTCCGAAGCCGTGCGCTCGACCTTGCCGCCGCCTTGCTCGATGCCGCACCCGGAGCCGTCCCCGGCAAAGGGCGGACCATTGCTCGCACTCTGCTCGACGGCGGCGCTGCGCTCACAAAGTTTCTCGCGATCTGCGAGGCGCAGGGCGGCTTTACCGAGCCGGGCGCGGCCCCTCACGCCAGGCCGGTTCTCGCCAACCGAACCGGCCAGATCCAGGCAATCGACAACCGTCGACTTGCCAAGGTAGCCAAGCTCGCCGGCGCTCCAGGCAGCGCCACAGCTGGAATCTACACCCGTGTTAGGATTGGCGACAGCATCCAGGCCGGTGAGCCGCTGTTTCACATCCATGCCCACTCGCCTGGAGAACTGGAATACGCGTTAGCGTATGCCGCGGCTCATCCGGACATATTCGGGATCGGAGCCGCCGAATGACCCGCATGCTGCTTCCTTTCCCACTGCAGCGTAGGCTGACAGAGGCGATGGCTCCAATGCTGGCCGCGCGAAATGGACGGCTCGACTGGCGTCATTTTCCCGATGGCGAATCCCTCGTCACGATCGAGGAAGACCTGGACGGCATTGATGTCGCTCTCGTCGCCAGCTTGCGCAATCCCGACGAACTTGCGCTTCCGCTACGGTTCGCCGCGGCGACAGCGCGCGAGTTCGGCGCCCGCTCCGTCGGACTGATCGCGCCCTATCTGGCTTACATGCGCCAGGATAAGCGGTTCAATCCCGGCGAAGCCGTCAGCGCGCCATTGTTCGCGCGATTTCTCGAAGAGAGTTTCGATTGGCTGGTGACGGCGGATCCCCATCTACACAGAAATCCCGAGCTTTCCGGGCTGTACCGCATCCCGGTCCGTCGTGTGGCGACAGCACCTCTGATCGCCGACTGGCTGCGAGACAATCTTCCCAACGCGATCCTCATAGGCCCAGACAGCGAAAGCGAACAATGGGTGTCCGACATCGCCAAGCGAGCCGGTTTTCCCTATCAGGTATTGACGAAAACCCGCCGGGGTGACCGTGACGTCGAGGTGAGCCTTCCCTCGATCGATGCCGCTGTCAGCCGAACACCCGTCATTGTCGACGACATCGTCTCGTCGGGACGGACCTCGATCGAAACCCTCGGTCACCTGAGGCGGCTGGGTCTTCCTCCAGCCGTATGCGTCGTCATCCACCCCGTATTCGCTCAGAACGCCTACGAGCAACTGCTCGCGGCCGGGCCTGCCCGGGTCGTAAGCACGGACTCAATTCCCCACCCATCAAATGCGATTTCCCTAGCCGGACTTCTGGCCCAGGCCGGCATCGAAATGTTCAAAGACGCTTCGCCAAAGGAAAGATCGTGACCATAATGCCCGCAGACCTGCATGTATCCAGATGGATCGACGTTGCACCAGGCGAGAACGGATAACGGCCATGTCCGACACCGTGTTCACCGCGAAAGCACTGACCAAAACCTATGTTTCCGGCGAAACGCAGGTGCTTGCCCTGCGCACAGTGGACCTGGAAATCTTTGCTGGAGAAGTGGTCGTTCTGCTCGGCCCGTCGGGCAGCGGGAAGTCGACCCTCTTCAACATCATGGGTGGGCTTGATCATGCCACCAGCGGCCAATTGTTCTTCAGGGATCTCGAGCTGACCAACCTCGATGATCGAAGCCTTACAGCCTATCGTCGCCAGCACGTCGGGTTCGTGTTCCAGTTCTACAATCTGATTCCCAGCCTCACAGCCTATGAAAACGTCGCACTGGTGACCGAGATCTCCGATCACCCGATGCGTCCCGACGAAGCCCTCGCGCTCGTCGGGCTCGAGGCGCGCATGCACCACTTCCCGGCACAGCTCTCGGGCGGCGAACAGCAACGCGTGGCCATTGCCCGGGCGATAGCCAAACGGCCTGAGGTGCTGCTCTGCGACGAGCCGACAGGCGCCCTGGATTCGAAGACAGGCATTCGGGTGATCGAGGCGCTGCTGGGCATCAATGCACAGCTCGGCACCACGGTCCTCATCATAACGCACAACGCCAGCATCCAGGATGTCGCCGACCGCGTCTTGTTCTTCGCCGACGGTCAAATCTCGAGAATTCACAAGAACGAGGCGCGCCGAACTGCCGCCGAGCTTGTCTGGTGATCCGATGCGCACACTGGATATAAAGCTCTTTCGGGATCTTGTACGGCTGTGGGCCCAGGCGCTTGCGATCGCTCTCGTCATTGCCGGCGGAGTGGCGACCCTCATTCTGGCTGTCGGCTCCTACCGGTCCCTCGACGAAACGCGTGCCGCCTACTACGAACGCTACAGGTTTGCGGACGTCTTTGCCGCGGCGCGGCGCGCGCCGAGGACCCTTGTCGACCAGATCGCGGAAATTTCAGGCGTTGCCAGCGTCGACGCGCGCATCGTCAAGCTCGCCCTGCTCGACATACCGAACTATTCCGAGCCCGCCACCGGACAAGTCATTTCGCTGCCAGAGCTCGGCGAGCCCGCGCTCAACCAGCTCTATATGAGAGAAGGTCGCGCGCCGGAACCGGGACGGGCCGACGAGGCCGTTGTCAATGAGGGCTTTGCCAAAGCCCATGGCTTCACGCCGGGATCCCGCTTCTCGGCAATATTGAACGGCCGCAAGCGCGAACTGGTGGTTGTTGGCATCGCCTTGTCACCCGAGTTCATCTACGCGGTCGGGCCGGGCGACATCATGCCGGACGACCGCCGCTTCGGCATCATCTGGATGTCGGAGAGGGCACTTGCCAGCGTCTACGACCTCGATGACGCGTTTTCGTCCGTGGCGGTGAAGCTGTTGCGGGGCGCTTCCGAGCGCGATGTTATCATGCGCCTCGACGCGATACTCGACCGCTACGGCGGACGGGCAGCCCACGGACGGAAGGACCAGACCTCCCATGCGTGGCTCGACCACGAACTCGACATGCTCAGCAATATGAGCCGGACGCTGCCGCCAATTTTCCTTCTGGTATCGGCATTCCTGGTCAATCTCACTCTCACTCGACTCGTGGCGCTGGAGCGCGAGCAGATCGGGCTCATGAAAGCGTTGGGATACCGCAACGCCAGCATCGTCACGCATTACCTCAAGTTCGTCATGGTCATCGCAGCCATCGGCATAGTGATCGGCGCCGCAACGGGCACGTGGCTGGGGATACGGATTACCAATCTATTCGGAGACTTTTTCCATTTTCCGTTTCTCGTGTTCACCAGAAGCCCGGATCTCTACGTCGTCGCCGCGGCGCTGAGCCTCATTGCCGCGGCAATAGGCGCTCTGCGCGCCCTTCGTGATGTCGTGAGGCTGGCGCCGGCCGTCGCGATGCAACCACCCGCGCCGCCGCGCTTTCGGCGGCTGCTGCCCGCCAATTTCACGCTCGACAAGTTCGTCTCGCAACCGACCATGATGATGTTGCGCAACATCACGCGCCATCCGGTCAGGTCTTCATTCACGATGCTCGGAATGGCGCTCGCGACGGCGATCCTCGTTGTTTCGCTTTTTACTCGCGATACGATGGAGGAACTCATCGATGTGACATTCTTCCTGGCCGATCGGCAGGACGCCACCGTCAGCTTCGTGGAAAAACGCCCGCAGGACGTTATCATGCAGATCGCGCGGCTTCCGGGTGTTCTCGCAGTTGAGCCCTCGCGGGAGGTCCCGGTCCGCATACGGAACGGAACTATCGAGCGTCGAATCGTGATCAGCGGCAGGCCGCTCAACGCTGATCTCAATCGCATTATCGACGCTGACCTGCGACCCGTCGTGCTGCCGGACATGGGTTTGGCGCTTTCCAGCATGCTCGCTCAGGTCCTCGGGGTCGAGCTTGGCGAGTCGGTCGAGATCGACCTGCTCGAAGGGACGCGGCGGACCGTCTCTCTTCGTGTGACCGCACTAATCGAGGACTATTTCGGCATCCGGGGCATGATGGACGCCGACGCGCTCGCCCGCCTCATGCGCGAAGCACCGACGGTGAACAGCGTCAATGTGAGCCTCGACGCAAGCGCACACGACATGTTCTATGCCGCCGTCAAAGGTATGCCGGTCGTCAGCGGTTTGGCTTTGCAGCGGGTCTCGCTGGCGAATTTCCGCGAGGCGATCGCCTTGCTCATCACAACTATGGCAGGCATCTACACGGGCCTTGCAGCCGTCATCGCTTTCGGCGTCGTCTACAATAGCGCGCGTATTTCGCTTTCGGAACGCGCGCGCGAGTTGGCCAGCCTGCGTGTCCTCGGCTTCACCCGGGGAGAAGTGTTGCGCATCCTGCTTCTCGAACTGGCCCTGCTGACATTGCTCGCGCAGCCACCGGGCTGGGTCATGGGTTACGGCCTTGCCTGGATCATGCAAACCAACCTGGCCGGCGAATTGATGAGGGTGCGCCTGGTCGTTGAGCAGCCCACTTATGTCTTCGCCAGCGCGATCGTGATTGCCGCAGCCGTGCTTTCCGCACTCGTCGTACGCCGGCGCATCAACAGACTGGACCTTGTCACCGTTCTCAAGACGCGAGATTGAACCATGCGCACGATTTCGATGAAGCGAACCGTAGGGGCTGTGGCCCTTGCGGTGTTGGCCGCCGGCGCGGTCTGGTTCGCGTGGCCACGGCCCGTCGCAGTGGATCTGGCAACGGTGGCGAAAGGTCCCATGGAGGTCACGATCGACGACGAGGCCAAGACACGCGTACGCCACGTGTATGTTGTGTCTGCGCCAATCGCCGGAAAGGTCCTCAGAATCTCTCCGCCTCGCCATGTCGGGGACCAGGTCGCCGTCGACGAAACGATGGCGGTGATGCAACCGTCTGTGCCAAGCTTTCACGATGCCCGCACGCACGAAGAGCTGCAGGCGGCGCTGGCGGCTACCGAAGCGACAATTACGCTCGCCGAAGCCGAAGCGCGCCGGATCGAGGCGGCGCTCAAATTTTCGCGCACGGAACTGCAGAGGGCGGAAGCGCTCGCGCGGACCGAGGCGATCTCTCTCAAGGTCCTGGACAAGGCGAGATTCGACGTCGAAATCAATCAAGCTGCTTTGGCGAGCGCGAAGGCGCAGGTCGAAGTCCGGCGCAACGAACGTGCCAGCGTCGCGGCGCGACTCGGCGAACCGTCCGGAGCCTTAGTTGAATCAGATCCTGCCTGCTGCATCCAGCTGCGCACTCCTGTTACCGGCCGTATCCTGAAGATCATTCAGGAGAGCGAAGCGGTGGTGCAAGCAGGCGCCCCGCTGATCGAGATCGGCGATCCGCGCGACCTCGAGATCGTCGCCGACCTTCTGTCGACCGACGCTGTCCGGATCAAGCCCGGCGCACCTGTCCGGATCGATGGCTGGGGCGGATCATCCATCCGTGGCCAGGTGACACGGGTGGACCCGGCGGGGTTCGTCAAGGTCTCCGCGCTCGGCATCGAGGAGCAAAGGGTCCGCACGATCATCGATTTCGTCGATCCTCCCGAAGCATGGTCGCCGCTTGGTCACGATTACCGGGTGATCGTGCATGTCACGACCTGGAGAGCCGAGGACGTCCTGACCGTACCGGTCGCGGCTCTCTTTCGAAAAGGCGAGGACTGGGCTGTCTTCGCAGTGAAAGACGGCGCCGCACGCGCCATTGCCATCAAGATCGGACAGCGCAACGGCCGAATGGCCGAGGTGCAGTCCGGCATCACCGCCGGGGACCATGTCGTGCTGCACCCAAGCGACAGGGTCAAGGACGGCGTGATCGTGACCGAGCGCGATACGTTAGATTGAAAAGCAAACATGGCGGCGCCTTCCGATGAGGCCTTCAGCCGGTATCGTTTTTCGCCGGGATTCGGTGCTGACTTTGATCTTGGACAACGCAGGACGGTCCCCATTGCGCCGGCCCGCGACCGGTGGATGGATTCAAACCGGTTGGCTCGAAACCTGCGGGAACTCCGTCAGCCAGCCGCCCTCGAACCCCGCCCTTTGCAAGCCGCTGCGGATGTGCGGGCATGAGCGCATCAATCGCCACAACAGGCTGCTGCGTTCGTTCTCGATCATCAGGACGATGGGGCCTTCGTTTAGGCCGAAGTGCCAAGGCGAGATCCACCAACCAAAGTTGTTATCCGGCGATCCCGGGTGCGTCGGATTGAAGGCTGCCTTGAAGCCATAGGCGTTGGCCGCCTTGAGCTTGGCCTGATGGATGCAGAAAGCGATCGCCGGTCGGACGATTTCCGGAGCGAACGGCAAAGAGGCTACGATGGCCCAGGGAGCCAGCGTGCCGTCGTCGGGACCATACGGGACGCCGCGCCCGACATAGTCCTCGAACCGGCGCTCGATACCGTTCAGCTTGAGTGTGGAGGGACCCGGTCCCTCGCTCGCGGTAAGGCCCCAGCAATGTTCGCCATAGCCGTCGAAACCACGCGGGTTTTCGATAGCGTAGCGTTGCTGGACGTGGGTGGCGCGCCGGCTGTTCTCGAAATAATCGCTTCCCTTGCTGCGCATGAAGGGATCCTGGAGACCGCGAAAGTCGATCCACACATGCGAGAGCTGATGGACGAACAGCGGTCCCGCATAGAGGTAGTCGTAGCCGTAGCAGTGCTCCCAGCGGAAGGTGGCCGTCCAGGCCGCGTAGCTGGTCGAGGGTAGAGGATGCGTCGGCGAGCCGAGCCCCAGGACATAGAGCAAAAGTGCCTCATCATATCCTTCCCAGCGGTACTTCAGGAATCCGCGCTCGGGTGTCCATCCGTGGCTGACGGTTTCTCCCCCGTCCTGCGCCCAGCGCCAATCGGCTCGGCGATAGAGCGCATCGGCCAATGTGCGGATCTCGGCTTCGGCTTGCGTGTTCGCATCGAAAAACGCCGCCGCGGCCAGCGCGCCGGCCAACAAAAAGGTGCTGTCAATGGTCGACAGCTCGCACTGCCAGGCTCGCCGGCCGGTCTGCATATCCAGGAAGTGATAGTAAAAACCGCGATGTCCCGTGGCGTCCGGCGCCGGCCCATGCGGGCTGTTCCAGAAGAAGCGCAGCGTTGCCAAAGTGCGTTCCGTGGCGGCGCTCCGGCTCATGAATCCGCGTTCGACGCCCACCGGATAGCAGGCCAGCGCAAGGCCGGTGGCGGCGATGCTTGCGGGCCAGTTCGTTTCGGTTTTATCGCGAATGAGGCCGTTGGCGGGGTTCGCTTCATGGATGAAGTAGTCGAACGTCTCCCGCTGTAGCGTTGCCAGGTCGTCTTGTATGGCGGAGTTGCTCACGATGTCACCTGGCAGGTTTTCGAAGGATGCTTTCGCCTAGCATCGGCCGCCTGTGTGGAGCTAGGCAAGGGACAGGTGGTCGAAGACACCCTTGACGCCCCTTACGCCCTCGGCAACCACGCGGACGGCATCTCGCTCACTTTGCGAGGAGACCGCTCCCGATACATGCACCAGGCCGTCGGCGACGGTAAGGTCCAACTCACCTCCTTTGATGCCTGCGTCTTCTCGCAGCCGTGTAAGGATGCTGCGACGGATCGCGTCATCACCGGGCGCCGTAGCGTCGAATGTCGCTGTGATGAGAATACGCAGGAGGTCGGTTCGGCTGACGATCCCAACCAGGTGCTCCTCTTTCATCATCGGTACGCGCTTGATGCCGCGCTCCACCATAAGCGCAGCGATTCGAGGCAGCGGCGTTTCCTCGTCGACCTTGGCTGGATCGGAGGTCATCACATCCGCCACTTTCCAGCTGTGGCTTTTCACGTAAGCGCCCGCGTGGTTCTCCTCCGTGCTGAACTGCCGATCGACCGGCGCCAGCGCCTGGGCACCAAGTTCTGATCTGCGCATCAGATCGCCCTCGGTGATGATGCCGACCACGCGGCCGGCATCATCAATCACGGGCAGACCGCTGATACGGTGGTTCAGCATTATCCGCGCTGCATGCCTGACACTGTGGTCGGTCGAAACGCTGACTACGTCCACGGTCATCACGTCTTTTGCCTTCATCTGCCTGATCCCTAAGCGTATGGAATTTGCTCTCGGCGTCGCGTAACCGACGTTGCCACTCACCGTTTCAAGCCGCGCCCCCGGTAAGAGGCAGACTAGCTCGGGATCGCGGAAGGTTTCTTGATACACGTCAAGGAAACGCGGCTGATTTACCAGCAGCTAGGGCGATTGCGGCTGAGAGAGAGCATAGAAAGCGGGAAGGACAACGGCGATGGTGTTCATTGGGGGCGAAGCCTGGGCGATCGCCTACCTGGCGGTTGAATGGTCGATCCGCCGCGTGATGATTGTGGTCGTGCCCTTGCGGCGTTCTCCCGACGCCTCGCGGAGTTGGCTTCTGCTGGTATTTTTCCTGCCGATTCCGGCGCTTGTCATCTACCTTCTCATCGGAAGACCTACTTACCCGCGCTGGCGTCGCCAACGCTTTGTCAGATTGCCGGCCGTCCTCGCGGCTGCGTCCAGGGAGATTGCCCATTCCCGCTTCTGCCGCCGTCCCGACCTGCCGGGCACACTGGCAGGGCCAGCTCTTCTGATCGAAAAGCTCGGGCAATTCCCGGCACTCGCCGGAAACGACGTCAAGCTTCTCTCCGAATATGAGGACGTGATCGACCGAATCGTCGCCGACGTCGACCAGGCACAACAAACAGTCCATCTTCTGTTCTACATCTTTGCCGACGACGAGACCGGCCGGCGCGTAATGGACTCGCTGGACCGGGCCGCGAGACGAGGTGTCAGGTGCCGGGTTCTGATCGATGCCATCGGGTCGCGGCAATGGGCGCAGCGGGTGTCGAAGCTGCTCGCCCCGGCTGGCGTTGAGGTTCGTCTCGCACTTCGGGTCGGCCTTTTCCGGCGCAGGTCGGCACGCGCCGATCTGCGCAATCACCGGAAGATTGCCATCATCGACAGCCGTGTCGGCTATGTTGGCTCGCAGAACATCACCAATGCCGTGTCTAGCTGGAACATCGCCAATGAAGAACTGGTCGCGCAAGTGGTCGGTCCGATAACGGCGGAACTCCAAGCCGTTTTTATCGCCGACTGGTTCATGGAAACTGACGAGGAACTGGCCATGCCCGCCTTGTTTCCGCACCATCATCCCGACGCCGGGGTCGTCGCGCAGGTTCTGCCAAGCGGCCCCGACTACCCGGATGCCGGCGTTGGACACCTCATGGCCGCGCTGGTTCACGGCGCGCGCGAGCGTGTCGTCATCACGACCCCGTACTTCGTCCCCGACGAGGCCTTCCTGCAGGCGCTCAAGACCGCGGTGTTGCGTGGAGTCGAAGTCCACCTGGTGGTTTCGTACCTGACGGATCACATTCTGGTGAAATTCGCGCAGCGATCCTATTATTCCGAACTTCTCCGGGCCGGTATCCAAGTGCATCTCTATAAGGGCCGCTTCCTGCACGCCAAGCATGTCACATTTGATGACGAGATCGCACTGCTTGGATCCAGCAACATCGACATCCGCTCCTTTGTCCTAAACGCTGAAATAAGCTTTGTTGCTTTTGACCGTGGCGTCACGGCTCAACTGCGGCGCGAACAAATCCGCTGCTTCGGCGCCAGCGAGACGCTAACGTTCGACGGTTGGGAAAAGCGCACGATCGCCCACAAGATCGGCGAGAACTTGGCGCGGCTGGCAGGTCCTCTTCTGTAAATCAGAGTTGGGGTTGATCGCTGCGTCTTTCCGTCACCAGTTGCGTCCTGCCGCCACCCTGTTTTTTCGGGATTCGGTTCTCTCTTTGACCTTGGACAAACTGGACCCTTGGCGTTCCTTCTATGATGTCGACGTATAACTTGCACATCCCGAGGACGGAATCAGGTGAGATCCGGTGCGATCCCTTTGGGGCAGTCCAGTGAGCGAGCTGGAACGCGGGCACTCGATGCGTCGCGATGGCTCGCCCTTGCCATGGCCATCCTCATGGCCGTTTCGACCATGTTTCACGACCGACACGCCCAAGCGGCTACCGCTGATGAGATTCGCTATGTCGTAGAGACCATTCACGCCGAGCCTGCGACCGGACACAGCCATGTCGGGTCCTGCGGAGAAGACCGAGCGCGGGACGACGGCAGTTGCCATGTTTCGCCATCCGGATGCGCCATCTGCGTCCCGGTATCCGCGCAGATCGTCATCGGCACAACGCTAAACGAGCCGCCGGCCTTTGCCCCATCTTCCATCTCATTGCCGGGTGACGTGCTGCTCCGGCTGCGGCCCCCCAAGGTCTCCGCGATCGCCTAAGCGCGCGCTGCCGTTCTGGTTCGTGCGCTCCACCATCAGCAATCCACGGAGTCACGGACATGAGAACCAAAGAGCACAAGGCATCTATCGCCATGCCAGTTTCTGGCACCCACCGGGCTCGGTGCGGCCACCGGCCCCGCCCCACCCCTGGTCACTTTAGCGGCGACAAGGAGAAAGCCATGAGAACTACTGCCGCATCGGTTTCGCGAAATGCCTCTCGCGTGACCCTCAGCGCCCTGGCGGCATCCATTGGCCTGGCGATTGCGATGTCCTTCGCACGTCCGGCTGTGGCGGAGCCCACACCTTCAGGCTTCGTCTACACGGCCGACGAATATGGCAAAACAGTCAGCCGTATCGATCTGAAGAGCGGAAAGGTCGACATCATTCCTGTCGATTTGACACCCCACAATGTGCAGTTCGTCCCGCGAGGAGGCCGCTTGCTTGCGGTAGGCATCTCCGCATCGGGTGGAGGGACCGAAAGTCATGATGGTGGTGGCCATGGTGGCAGCGAGGACGGCGACGGAGATAAGGGCGCAGCCGGTGGCGGCAAGCTGATAGTCCTCGACACGGCCGACATCGCCTCCGCCCAGACAGTTTCGATCGACGTTGGCACCCACCCGGCCCATGTCATCGCCGATGCCGAAGGCAACCGCGCATACGTGTCCAATTCCGAAGACGACACTCTTTCGGTGGTCGATCTGCAAAAGGGCGAAGCCGTCGCGACAATCGCCACGGGCGACTATCCGCACGGCCTGCGAATGAGTCCTGACGGCAAGTCGATCTACGTCGCCAATGTCGAGGACGGCACTGTCTCGGTGATCGATATCGCCACGCTTGCAGAAACAGCCAGGATCGCGGTCGGGGTCGCTCCGGTTCAGGTGGGATTCGTCCCGGATGGCAGCCGTGTCTACGTTTCGCTTCGCGATGCGAACCAGGTGGCAGTCATTGACACTGTCACGCGGGAGTTGACGGCGCGGATCGATGTCGGAAGGTCACCTATCCAGGTCCATGCAACGCCCGACGGCCGTTTCGTTTATGTCGCCAACCAGGGAACGGAAGCGAAACCGGACGACACGGTTTCGGTCATCGATACCGCCATCAACACGGTCGTCAAGACAATTCGGACCGGCCGGGGAGCGCACGGGGTGACCGTCAGCAGCGACGGGGACTTTGCTTTCGTGACCAATATCATCGACGGCACGGTTTCGCGGATATCAGTCGCAAGCCAGTCGGTCGTCGGCACCTACACAGTCGGCAAGGGACCGAACGGTATTACTTTTCAGACCCCTTGATACGCGACCGCAGGTGCCGAGACCGTCTCGGCGCCCGCGGGCATAACTAAAGCCAGAATTGAAGAACACAGCCGTAACTGCCTTTCGCAGGGGACCTTTCTTGTCGGGGTTCTACTCTGGACGTCCCTGCCCTGCTTTTCGGAGGACGCCACCATCCAATGAGCAGCGTACCGGAATACACCTCCGGCGGTCTTGAGCCTCGCATCACCTTGTTGAGGCGGCGGCCGAATTTCGGGCTCGAAACGGACAGCTGCCGCCGTGTTGCTACTCGCCGAGATCGGCGGGCCTGCCTGTCAGATAGCCGCGACCGCCTCGGCCAGCAGGTCGCGTACCTGACCCGCGACGGCATGCAGTGCAGGATTATCGATCGCCTGCATCGAGGCCACCGGGTCAATCGCGCTGACCTCGCCCCCCCTGCAACCTCGCGCAGGATCACATTGCAGGGCAGCATCGCGCCAACGCGCGGCTCGATGCCGATGGCCTGATGCGCCATCTTAGGATTGCAGGCTCCAAGGATTCGATAGGGTGGCATGTCCACGTCGAGCTTCTTCTTCATAGTCGCCTTGACGTCGATTTCGGTCAGGACGCCAAAGCCTTTGTCCGCAAGCGCTTTCCGGGTGCGGGCGTCGACCTCGTCAAAGTTCGCCCCGGTTACCAACCGATTGAACGTATAATTCATGGCGATTTCTCCCGTAGGTCATTTTCGTAAATACTTAATCAGGGCGGCGATTGTTAGACCCACAAGAACCAGAATGACGATTCGTCCCAAGCCAGCCGAACCCCATCCCCAAGCCCATACCGTAGTCGTTCATCATGATGGTTCTGCCCCCGACAACAGACCTGCGTCATAGCGGCGGGGGCAGCAGCACTCATGTCAGGTTCTTGTTCATCATGCCTTTGCCCGTTCCCGGCATTCCGCCTTGTTGCCCGGCCATGTGGCTCTGCATCATTTCAGCCATGGCCGCCATTTCAGCCTCGGTCACTTGCGCATCACCATCGGCGTCGTGAATCTGGAAGGCGCGCACCGTCATCGGCCGGGTGTGGGCCGCATGCATCACCGCGAATTCCTCCAACGACAGCTTGCCATTGGCATCGGTGTCAGCGGTCTTGAGTTCTGACTGAGCGCCTGCCGTCAGTTCTTCGGGGCTGAGCGTACCGTCCTTGTTGGTATCAAAGGCGGCCATGGCATAGCTCTGGTGCCCACCCATCATCATGCCCATACCGCCGCCCATCATGCCGTGATGGCCGGCATCCCGCATGCCGCCGTGCCCACGCATCATACCCATGCCATCGCCCATCATACCGCCATGCTGCATCTGCGCCTGCTGGGCAATGACGGGCACTGCAACCGCCGCAAGACCAAGGGCGGCAACGATTGAGAGGGTCAGCTTCGTTGAACGTTTCATGATCATCACTCCTGAATTGATCTGCGATGAGTTCAATCTGGGGTGCAGGTGTCCCACAGGTTTGTCAGGCGGGTCGGCCATTTGTATCAAACTGTCGCAAACACCGTTCCGGTGAAGGTTTGCGACAATCTTCCGCCCGCGTAACCCCCAGGATTGGCTAGGGTCAGGTGCGGGAGATATGATGATGACCGGTTCGCCCCATATCCTGATCGTCGATGACCACCGCGAGATCCGCGATGCCTTGGCGAAGTATCTGGAAAAGAACGGTATGCGTGCGACGGACGCGGCAAATGCCCTGTTGAAGGTGGGGCAGTTCGATCTGATCGTGCTGGATGTGATGATGCCGGGCGAAGACGGCCTGTCGGTCTGCCGCCGTTTACGCGCCCAGGGTGGCATACCGATCCTGATGCTGACCGCACTGGGGATGATACCGACCGCATCGTTGGACTTGAGGTTGGGGCCGATGACTATCTGCCGAAACCATTCAATCCGCGCGAGCTCCTGGCCCGGATCAAGGCAATCCTGCGGCGGTCCGAACGGGCGCGGATGCCGGGCGGCAACATTGCCGGGCACAGGCTGGCGTTCGACCGATGGGTTCTGGATACCGACCGGCGACTGATCGATACCGAAGGTGCCGAAGTCGCGCTGACCACATCCGAATTCCGCCTTCTGACGGTGTTTCTGGCCCGCCCACGCTTCGTGCTCAGCCGCGATCAACTACTCGATCTGACCTCTGGCCGGGCGGCACAGGTGTTTGATCGCACCATCGACAACCAGATCAGCCGAACGGGAGGATTCGGTGGCACGTCGAATTCCGTGGGCATCGCATCGAACTGACGACGGGCCAGATCAAGAAGCAGCCTACCTTCCGAAAGAAGATACTCGAACAGGCTGGTGTGCTGCCCCCCAGCGTGCCGGGGCCAACTACCGGCGATGGGCTATCGACCTGAGGAAGAATGCCATCGAGCTTCCCTGGCGGGACAGGCCGGTCGATGCCGGTTTCGCCATTGATAGGCTCGCCAGGCATGGGGATGGGCGCTGGACGATTGAATACCAAGGCAAGGCGATCAAGTTCACGACGACGAAACTTCGCAGGCAAGTCAGTTTCCGCAAACGCATGCTGGCCAAGGCCAAGGTGCTGCCGCCCCAACTGGACCCGGCTGCCTATCGGAAGTGGATGGACTGGCTCATGCAAAACGCCATAGAGGCTGCACCGCAGACCGGTGATGCCTCGATGGCAGAGAAAAGCTGGCTTAATGACCTACCAGAGCTAGCCGGCTGGCAAAATGAAGCACCGCCCCAAGCGACCAGCTAGGGCGGCGGTCCAGCGGACGGTACTTGCTCGATGCAAGTACGATCCGCTCAGATTGATATGTCTTGGGATTCGCCGTTGCTAGTTTCATTGTTTCTTCGAAACTTCGCCGGGGGATGCGCCGCAGCACAACAGTGCCGGTCAATTCATTCGAGCATTTGACCGGAAATTCTGTCTCCGTTGATCCTGGCTCGAATCCAGTTTCCCTAGGCAAACTGGACGCCGCGGCAGATAAATAGGAACGGATATCACGGCGGACATCCGCGTTGGAGCGGTCACAGCCTTCGGCAGAAGTGCGCCCGAAAAGGGCTGTCGGCGGGTCCCTCGTGGGAACGAAAAAAGAAGAGAAGCAGAACTTTCGCGTGCAATTTTTGCACACGAACACTCGTAACCAATTGATATTACTTACCTATCTTCCCCATCCATCATCGGTGCGACGGCGACGATTTTCGTGCCGTCGGCGTAGAGCTTGGTCATAAGGTCTCGAATGTATGTGGGGCGGCAATCGCCCTCTAGATAAGGCCGCTCCCTACCACAACAAGGCACGGAAGGCCAAATCCGACCGGTCCCGCCCAAAAGGCGGCGCGACAGCCTCGGACGTCAGCCGTCCGCTTGGCTTGGTTTGGGCTCGGGCCGCGTGCCGACATAAACGGCGCCTGCGACAAAGATCAGTGACACGCCGACCGCCACCCACGGACCAGGCTTGCTCAACCAGAACAGGCCGTAGCCGAGGGCCATGCCTGTCCAGGCCATGATCTTGGCCCGGCGCGGGATGGCACCCTGTTCGCGCCAGGCGCGTAAGGGCGGGCCGAAAGTCGCATGGCCGAGCAGCCATCCCTCGAAGCGCGGCGACGAGCGACCAAAGCACCAGGCAGCCAGGATAATGAAGATCGTGGTCGGCATGACGGGCAAGAAGGCGCCGACAATGCCGAGCGCCAGCATCAGCAGACCGAGCGCGAAATAGACGCCGCGCTTGGCGCTCGAACTCATCGCACCAGCGCGTCGCAAAAGCTGCTTCATCGCGTCGCCGCCAGCCCAGCCGAACCCTCAGCGCCGGACGATGATACGGCTGTCGACGTCCTTGATGTCGCGCAGGCCGCAGAAGGCCATGGTGATATCGAGCTCCTTGCGGATAATGTCGAGGCACGCGGTCACGCCCGCCTCGCCGCCGGCGCCGAGGCCATAGAGGAACGAGCGGCCGATGAACACGCCCTTGGCGCCAAGGGCCACGGCCTTGAGCACGTCCTGGCCGGAGCGGATGCCGCCATCCATCAGCACCTCGATGCGGTCGCCGACAGAGTCGACGATGCCGGGCAGCGCCGAGATCGAGGAAACCGCGCCGTCGAGCTGGCGGCCGCCATGGTTGGAGACGATCAGCGCGTCGGCGCCGCTTGCCACGGCCTTCTCGGCGTCTTCGGCATCGAGGATTCCCTTGAGGATCAGCTTGCCGCCCCACTGCTCCTTGATCCACTTCACGTCGTCCCAACTGAGCGCCGGGTCGAACTGTTCGGCGGTCCATGACGACAGCGACCGCAGATCGGTGACGCCCTTGGCGTGACCGGCGATATTGCGGAAGGTGCGCCGGTTGGTGCGCAGCATGTTGAGGCACCAGCGCGGCTTGGTCGCCAGATTGATGATGTTGGCAACCGTCATGCGCGGCGGCGTCGACAGGCCGTTGACGATGTCCTTGTGGCGCTGGCCGAGAATCTGCAGGTCGAGCGTCAGCACCAGGGCCGAGCATCTGGCAGCCTTGGCGCGACGGATCAGGTTCGAGACGAATTCGCGGTCGCGCATCACATAGAGCTGGAACCAGAATGGCTTCGACGTATTTTCGGCGATGTCTTCGATGGAGCAGATGCTCATCGTCGACAGCGTGAACGGAATGCCGGCCTTCTCTGCAGCGCGTGCGCCATGAATCTCACCGTCGGCATGCTGCATGCCGGTTAGGCCGGTCGGCGCGATCGCCACCGGCATCGACACCGTCTCGCCGGCCATCGTCGTTTCAAGCGTACGGTCGCGCATGTCGACGGCAACGCGCTGGCGCAGCTTGATCGGCACGAAGTCGCTCTCATTCTCGCGATAGGTGCTCTCGGTCCAAGAGCCGGAATCGCAATAGTCGTAGAACATGCGCGGCACCCGGCGCTTGGCGATGGCTCGAAGATCGGCGATCGAGGTAATCGGACGCGCCATTCCACTATGCTCCAGGATGCTGATGACCGGCGGCATGTAAGCCGCCTTCGCGACCGATGCCAAGGCCTGACCGGCAAGATGTCTGTCCGGAAATCGCAGACTTTCGTTCTATGCCCGGTGTTCGAGGATGTTGACGATGTTGCCGAACGGGTCGCGGACAAAAAACCGCCTGACGCCCCAGGGCTCATCGGCAAGATCGTAGACGATCTCAAGGCGCGCGGCCTTCACCCTGTCATAGAGCTCATCGACATTGTCGACCTCGATCGAAAGCAGCGGTACAGGCGTACCCGCCCCACCTTCGCTGGCAACGCCGAGCTGCGGTGTCATCGTGCCGCCGGTGCCGAAGGTCAGGATCCAGCCGTGATCCATGAGAATGTCGAGCCCGAGCAGGTCGCCGTAGAATGCTTGTGCCGCCCTGGGCTCCGCTGCGTGTAGATTGGCGACGATGCGACGAACGGCCATGTCGTGTTTCCTTTCTGACGTCAAAAGGGGCCCGGAGGCCCCTCTCGGCATTTTTTGCGTTTGCTGGCCCTCAGGCGTTGGCGGCCATGACCGCACGTTTGGCCATCACCACCACCAGGTTGGCGCGATACTCCGGTGTGGCATGGATGTCACCCATCAGGCTGCCTGACGGAACCGTCACCCCCTCCAGCGCCGATGCCTCGAACTTCCTGGTCAGCGCCGCCTCGATCTCCTTGGAGCGGAACACGCCATCGTCGCCTGCCCCGGTGACTGCCGCACGCACGCCATCCTTGCCCTTGGTTACGAACACGCCGGTCATGGCATAACGCGACGCCGGGTTCGGGAACTTGGCGTAGCCCGACCTGGCCGGCGCGGTGAAGGTGACGGCGGTGACGATCTCGTCGTCCTTGAGCGCTGTTTCGAACAGGCCCTTGAAGAATTTGTCGGCGGCGATCTGGCGCTTGTTGGTGACGATGGTCGCGCCCAGCGCCAGCAGCGCCGAGGGGTAGTCGGCCGCCGGATCGTTGTTGGCGACCGACCCGCCGATGGTGCCGCGATGCCGGACGGCGGGATCGCCGATGTGGCTGGCGAGATGCGACAAGGCCGGGCAGACCTTTTTCAGCTTCTCGTCATTGGCGACGTCGAAATGCGTCGTCGCCGCACCGATGGTGACGTTCTTGCCCGAGACCTTGATGCCCTTGAGGTCGGCGATGTGGTTCAGGTCGACCAAGTCCGAGGGGGCTGCGAGCCGTGTCTTCATCGCCGGGATCAGCGTCATGCCGCCGGCGAGATATTTGGCGTCACCGCTCTTGATCTTCTTGGCGGCGTCCGCGACCGAGGTGGCGCGATGATAGTTGACGGAATACATGGTGCGTCCTCCTCAGTGCTTCGTGCCGGCGCGCAATGCGGCCCAGACCTTGCCCGGCGTCGCCGGCATGGTCAGGTTGTCGTGGCCGAGCGCATCGGTGATGGCGTTGATGACCGCCGGCGGCGAACCGATGGCGCCGGCCTCGCCGCAGCCCTTGATGCCGAGCGGATTGCTCGGACAGGGCGTGTTCGACGTCGATATCTGGAACGACGGCAGATCGTCGGCACGCGGCATGGTGTAGTCCATGTAGCTTGCCGTCAGAAGCTGGCCGCTGGCGTCATAGACAGCGCCTTCCAGCAGCGCCTGGCCGACGCCCTGGGCGATGCCGCCATGCACCTGCCCTTCGACGATCATCGGATTGATGATGTTGCCGAAATCGTCGGCAGCGACGAACTGGACGATATCGGTCTTGCCGGTCTCGGGATCGATCTCGACCTCGCAGATGTAGCAGCCGGCCGGGAAGGTGAAGTTCGACGGATCGTAGAATGCCGTCTCCTTCAGGCCGGGCTCCATGCCTTGCGGCAGGTTGTGTGCGGTATAGGCGGCAAGCGCCATCTGGAACCACGGCACATTCTTGTCGGTGCCGGCGACCTTGAGCTGGCCGTTCTCGATGACGATGTCACCCTCGTCGGCCTCGAGCAGATGTGCTGCGATCTTCTTGGCCTTGGCCTCGACCTTGTCGAGCGCCTTGACGATCGCCGACATGCCGACTGCGCCCGAGCGCGAGCCATAGGTGCCCATGCCCATCTGCACCTTGTCAGTGTCGCCATGGACGATGGAGACACTGTCGAGCGGCACGCCGAAGCGTGAGTTGACGAGCTGGGCGAAGGTCGTCTCATGGCCCTGGCCGTGGCTGTGCGAGCCGGTCAGAACCTCGATGGTCCCGACGGCATTGACCCGCACCTCGGCGGATTCCCACAGGCCGACACCTGCGCCGAGCGACCCCACCGCCGCCGACGGCGCAATGCCGCAGGCCTCGATGTAGCAGCTCATGCCGATGCCGCGCAGCTTGCCTTTCTTGGCCGCCGCAGCCTTGCGCTTGGCAAAGCCGGCATAGTCGGCCTGCTTCATCGCAGCGTCGAGCGAGGCGCCATAATTGCCGGCGTCGTAGCACATGATGACGGGCGTCTGGTGCGGGAACTGGGTGATGAAGTTGGTTCGCCTGAGTTCGGCCGGCGACACGCCGAGCTCGCGCGCGGCAATCTCCATGGTGCGCTCGAGCACGAAGGTGGCTTCAGGCCGGCCTGCCCCGCGATAGGCATCGACCGGTGCGGTGTTGGTATAGACGGTGCGCACATTGCCGTAGATCGCCGGGATGTTGTACTGGCCCGACAGCAGCGTGGCGTAGAGATAGGTCGGCGTCGCCGAGGAAAATAGCGACATGTAGGCGCCGAGATTGGCGACCGTGTCGACTTTCAGCCCAACGATCCTGTTGTTCTTGTCGAAACCCATCTCGACAGTGGTGTGATGGTCGCGGCCATGGGCGTCGGTGAGGAAACTCTCGGTGCGATCGGCCACCCACTTGACCGGCACGCCGGTCCGCTTCGAGGCCCACAGGCAGACGATTTCCTCGGGATAGATGTAGATCTTCGAGCCGAAGCCGCCGCCGACGTCGGGTGCGATGACACGCAGCTTGTTTTCCGGCGCGACGTTGTAGAACGCGCTCATTACCAGTCGGGCGACATGCGGGTTCTGCGAGGTCGTCCAGCAGGTGTAGTGATCCTCGGCCTTGTCGTAGTGGCCAAGGGCCGCGCGCGGCTCCATCGCATTCGGAACCAGCCGGTTGTTGACGATGTTGAGCCGGGTGATGTGGGCAGCCGACTTGAGGGCGGCGTCGGTCGCAGCTTCGTCGCCGATGCCCCAGTCGAAGATCAGGTTGCCGTCGGCTTCGGGATGAAGCTGCGGCGCGCCCTTGGCGAGCGCATCGACCGCATCGGCAACCGATTTGCGTTCCTTGTAGGTGATCTCGACAGCTTCGGCGGCGTCGCGCGCCTGGCCCTTGGTGTCGGCCACCACCACCACGACGGCATCACCGACATAGCGCACCCGGTCGACCGCCAGCGGCGACCACGCACCCATCTTCATCGGCGAACCATCTTTGGAATGGATCATCCAACCACAGATCAGGTTGCCGATGCCGTCGGCCTTGAGCTGCTTGCCGGTCAGCACGCCGATGACACCCGGCATCGCCTCGGCCTTTTTGGTGTCGATCTTCTTGATGTCGGCATGGGCGTGCGGGCTGCGCACGAATGCCGCGTGTTTCATGCCCGGCACGACCATGTCGTCGACATAACGTCCGGCGCCTGTGATGAATCTCTTGTCTTCCTTGCGCGCAACCCGCGCGCCGATGCCTTCGATTCCCATTTCAGTTCCTCCCGAACTCAAAAAGCAGATGGCGAATGGTGGCTATGGAAGGAGATCGCGAAGGCGTAAGGGACCATGTCCCTGCGCCCTTCGCTCCCCGCCCCTATGCCGCCTTTTTCGCCTTGCTCTTGGACGCCTTCGACATCGTTTTCGAAGCGGCGAGGATCGCCTTGACGATGTTGTGGTAACCTGTGCAGCGGCAGATGTTGCCTTCGAGCTCCGCGCGCACGGTCGCCTCGTCGAGGCCTTCGGGATGCCTGCGGATCATGTCGGTCGCCGTCATGATCATGCCCGGCGTGCAAAAGCCGCACTGCAGGCCATGATGTTCCTTGAACGCCGCCTGGACGGGATGAAGGTCGGCGCCATTGGCGAGGCCTTCGATGGTGGTAACGGTCGAACCCGAGGCCTGTACCGCAAGCATCGAGCAGGACTTCATCGCCTTGCCGTCAACGTGGACGACGCAGGCACCGCATTGCGACGTATCGCAACCGACATGCGTTCCGGTCAGCCCCAAATGCTCACGCAGGAAATGAACGAGAAGCGTGCGGTCCTCCACCGCGCCGCTGACCTTTCGGCCATTCACGACCAAAGATACCTCCGACATGAAACCTCCCATGTTGCCGCGACCGGCTAGGCAGACCCCGCACCAGTCAGGTGAGCAAATCCTATCTGTGCAAATGCAGGCTGCAAGCGCCTTTTTGGATCCAGACACGCAATGCGTGCATGCCAGCGCAGAAAAGACGCCTGATCGCGGCCGCTTCGACTTCAGCCAACTTGCAGCCCAGCCAGCAACGGCCACTTCCCAGGCTGCAGATTGCAAGTGGCCAGACTGCAGATTGCAAGTGGAATGCGCGCGCGGATCGTGCCAAAAGCCGTCATCACGTTTGCGGGAGGCCCTGCTTGGTCAACTTCGTCATCTCTCCGCCCGAGCCAGCTTCGGTCGCCATTTCAGGATCTTCGCACCGGTTTCCGGTACGGCGCATCTTCTGCGTCGGCCGCAACTACGCAGCGCATGCCCGCGAAATGGGCAAGGATCCCGATCGCGAGCCGCCGTTCTTCTTCGGCAAGCCGGCAGATTCTGTCGTCGACAGCGGCACGACGATCCCCTATCCGCCGCTGACCGGCGACCTGCACCACGAGATCGAGCTTGTCGTCGCCATCGCCAAGGGCGGATCGAACATCGCCGCGGCCGACGCGCTCGACCACGTCTGGGGCTACGGCGTCGGCATCGACTTGACCCGCCGCGACCTGCAGGACGCAGCCAAGAAACTCGGTCGCCCCTGGGACTGGGGCAAGGGTTTCGACCGCGCGGCACCATGCGGACCGCTGGTGTCGGTGTCCGACATCGGCCACCCCGACAAAGGCCGGGTGTGGCTCGCCGTCAATGGCGAAACCAGGCAGCAAGGCGACCTCTCCGAACTGATCTGGTCGATCCCCGAAGTGATCGCCATCTGCAGTGAATCGATGGAACTGAAGGCCGGCGACCTAATCTACACCGGCACGCCGGCGGGCGTCGGCGCAGTCAAGCCAGGAGACCGCATGACAGGCGGTGTCGACGGCGTCGGCGAGATCGAGATTTCGATCGCTGCACGGTAACTGGCGGGCGGCGGCTCAGGCCGTCGCCTTCTTGCGCTTTTCGTAGAGCATGACGAGCGTTTCGGCGACGAGCGCCGGCTTGTCCTCGCCTTCGATCTCGATGGTGTTTTCGGCCTTGAGCAGATATTGGCCCGGGCCCTTGTCGTCCATCGACATCAGCACGGTGCGCAGGCGCACCCGCGAGCCGACCTTCACCGGCGAGATGAAACGCACCTTGTCGAGGCCATAGTTGAAGGCAGCAAGCGTATTCTCGGGCACCACGCCGATTTCCTGGACCAGCGCGCCAATCAGCGACAATGTCAGGAAGCCATGCGCCACCGTGGTGCGGAACGGACTGCGCCGTTTCGCCCTTTCGGGATCGACGTGGATCCACTGGCGGTCGCCGGTGCAGTCGGCAAAGGCATCGATGCGGCTCTGGTCGACAAGCACCCAATCGGAAACGCCGAGTTCCTGCCCGATATTTTCGCGCAATTCCTCATAGGTCTCGATGGGCTTCCGCACGCTTCCCTCTCCTCACATAAGCTGGCCAAGTGGGCGTTGGGGACCATAAACGAGGCGCGTTTGTCAACCTCCAAGCGCAGCGGAAAGGGCTATTCCGCAGCCTCGCGCTCTGGCAGATCGTCGGTTCTCTCGGGGTCGCCGGGGGCTGTTTCGCAGCCGAGTTCGGGGAACGCCACCGAGCGCTTGCCGTGGAAATCGGTGCGCACGACAACCAGCCCCTGCTCCTCGAAATAGGTCAGCAGCCGCCGTGCCCGGCGCGCCGAATGGCTGCCATAGGCATGCGCGATCGCAGCGTCGGATGGGCAAGGCGCGCCTTTGACCGCTGCCTGGGCAACGATCAGGAACACCGCCTGCAGATCCTCGGGAAGTGTCACGGACATGCCGAGGGCCTGTTGCCAGGTATCGCTCGACGCGGTTTCTTCATCGATGCCCGAACGCGCCACCGCGTAGCGGCGGCGGAACATCGACAGCGGCGGCGGCTCGCCCTGCATCCGCTTGATGCGGCAGCGGACGAGAAAATCCTGGTACAGCACGGCGTCCGTACGGAACGCCGCGTCGGGATCCTCGACCATCTCGCGCACGATGGTATCGATCAGGGCCTCGCGCTCGGCTTCATCGAACAGCGGGAAGATCGGCTCGGCAACGGGCGCCGAGGCCTCGGTGCGCACCTGGGAAAGCTGGGCGATGATGTCGGCCGTGGGCGTCGGCGCAGGCGGCGCCGTGCGCCGGACCGTCTGGCGCGTTTCCAGCGGCGCCGGCGCAAAGATCAGGTCGCGCGTGTCTTCGCTGGCGTCGGGCAGTGGCATCAGCTTGGGGCTGACCGAACGTGCCGAGGTCTCGACCGGGCCGATGGCGACCGGCAGCGGCCGGCGCGACATCGCCGGTCCGAGCGCGATGAAATTGCCGCGCGCCAGATCGCGGAACATTTCGGCCTGGCGCCGCTCCATGCCGAGCAGGTCGGCGGCGCGCGCCATGTCGATGTCGAGGAAGGTGCGGCCCATCAGGAAGTTGGACGCCTCGGCGGCGACGTTCTTGGCGAGCTTGGCCAGGCGCTGGGTGGCGATGACGCCGGCCAGGCCGCGCTTGCGGCCGCGGCACATCAGGTTGGTCATCGCGCCAAGTGAGATCTTGCGGGCTTCGTCGGAGACCTCGCCGGCGATGGCCGGCGCAAACAGCTGCGCCTCGTCGACCACGACCAGAACCGGGTACCAGAAATCACGCTCGGCATCGAACATGCCGTTCAGGAACGCTGCGGCACCACGCATCTGCTGCTCGACGTCGAGGCCCTCGAGATTGAGCACGACCGATACGCGATGCTGGCGGATTCGGCCGGCAATGCGGGTCAGTTCGGCTTCGGTGCGCTGGGCATCGACGACGACATGTCCGAACTTGTCGGCGAGCGTGACGAAATCACCCTCGGGGTCGATGACGCACTGCTGCACCCACGGCGCGCTCTGTTCGAGCAGGCGACGCAACAGATGCGACTTTCCCGAGCCCGAATTGCCTTGAACCAGCAAACGGGTCGCCAACAGTTCTTCGAGATCAACCTGAGCCTTCGTCCCCCCGGACGCCGCCCCCATCTCGATGCCTACCTTCATCCTCTACCCCAGTTGAACCCTGCTGCGCCGGTCCGCGAGTCCGTATCGATTCGCGGAAGCCACAATAGCCGGATTCAAAGTGTTAAAGCGTCTTTGTGCGCCCGGACGGACGCACCACGCTCCGATGGTGATCGCCCTTCAATAGCATCCGATCGCGGGCAATGCGCGAGCCCTCTCGCGAAACCCACAAGAGAGCTGAGGTCAGGACTGGATCGGCACGGCTACTTCTTCTTGTCGAAGCTGTCGCGGATTTCCTCGATCGATTCATGGATGCGGCTGCGCAGGATATCGACGGATTCCGTGCCCGACTTGCGTACGATGGAGGCTACCTCGCCGGCATTCTTGACGGCAGCCTCGAATGAGCGCTTGGCGAAGTCGGCCTGCCTGGAAATCAGCTCCTGCGGGTTGCCTGGCGCCCGAAGCCCCTGGGCGGCCTCGGTGATCTCATGCAAGGCTTCCTGCAGCATCTCGCGCTGCTTCGCCACCAGCGACGAGGCTCCGGAGGCCGTCGCCTTGACCGATTGTTCCAGCGCTTCGAGATTCTTGCGGTGATGGCCGATGATCGTGTCGACATCGACCGCGGGCATCTTCAGGTCGCGCCCGAATTTCGAAAACATGTCCATGAAGGATTCCGGTTCCGGCTTCTTCGCCATGGCTCGCTCCCGTTTGGCTCCGGGCGTCCCCCGGAGGTCGCCAGGTCAGCATAGACGAGCAAGGCGGCCGGTCAATTCGCAAGTACCAGCAACTCGAGTGAATACAGCGCGAGGCCGGCAAGACCACCGATCAGCATGCCGTTGAAGCGGATATATTGCAGGTCGCGGCCGATGTTGATCTCGATCAGCCGGGTCAGCTGGCCGAGATCCCAGCGCTTGACCTGTTCGGAGATGAAACCGGAAACACCGCTTTTCTGGCTTTCGACGAACGAGGCGAGTGCCACGACGAAACCGGCATTCATGTCGGCGCGGATATCGGGGTCGCGCGCCAGGTTCTGGCCGACTTCGACGAACAGGCTGGTCAGGTGCCTTCGCGTCATCGAATTGGGCGACGCGACATCCTGCTCGATGAAGCCGCGCATGCTTTTCCAGACATCCTGCGCCAGCCCGCGCAATTCCGGTCGGGCGAGGAAGTTGCGCTTCAGCTGCTCGGCCCGCCTGGCATAGTCAGGCGAATGGCGAAGCTGGTCGATGAAACCGTGGACGAACTGGTCGAACTCGCCGCGCAGCGGATGGTCGGGATCGCCCCTGACATCTTCAAGCAGCGTCGCTGCCGACGCCACGATCCGCTTGAGCAGATAGGCATCGGCCCGGAACAGATTGAACACCGACGGCAGCTCTTCCCTGATCTTCTCGCGCAGCACGGCCAGAGCCTGCTCGTCGCTGAGGAAATTGCCGATGATCTTGGTGAACTCGTCGAGCAGGCGCTGGTGGCGGCGGTCTTCGGTGAAGGCTGTCAACAGCTCCGCCACCAGCGGTGCGACCTCGACCTTGCCGATGCGCTCCAACATACGCCGCGTCGCGAAATCCCGCAGGCCCGAGCCTTCGATCGCCTGCAGCATCTGCGGCACCAGCCGGCCGACAAAAACCGACAGCCCCTCCGCTCTTTGGCGGTCCGACAGCCAATCGGCGACGAGCGCTGCGAAATCCACTTCCTTGAGCTTCTGCCGCACCGGCTCCGGCGCCAGGAAGTTGGATTCGATGAAACGGCCGAGATTGTCGGCGATCCGGTTTTGATTGGATGGAATGATTGCCGTATGCGGGATCGGCAGGCCGAGCGGCCGCTGGAACAGCGCCACCACGGCATACCAGTCGGCGAGGCCGCCGATCGTCGCCGCCTCGGCAAAGGCGGCGACAAAACCGAGCCACGGCCAGCGCCCCTGCAGCGACTTGGCGAGGGTAAAGATGGCAACGCAGACAACCAGTGCGCCGGTTGCGATGAACTTTGTCCGCCGCAGGGCGGACAGTTTTGCCGCCTCGTCGGCACTCAAGGCGCGCAAGGCCGTGGGCATGGCGTCGCCGTTTGCTGCAACCATTCCAGGTCCGTCCTTGCTCATATTCTACCCTCGCATGCGGCGGCGGGTCGACGCGACAAACATGTCTCATGCCGGTCAGATATCGAGACGGCGCGCCCGATTACAACCCTTCCGGCAAATCAGATGTCCTTCTCTTGAATAAACAGAGCACGCGGTTTATTATTAACCAATGCGCCCGATCCCGATTGCCCGACGCACCAACGCCATACGCCTCAAGGCCAGGCTGGTAGCTTTCGCCCGGCGTCATCCGTGGCTCCACGCGTCACGCCACGTGATACTGGCCACGACAGAAGTGCTGGCCGGCATGTTGGGCGTCGGTGCGATTTTCGCCTTGCTGATCCCGAACATCGACTGGTCGTGGATCCCCTGGCCAAGCCTCGACCTGTCGTGGATGCGCGGCTTCTGGCCGGAGTGGCTGACTTTGCGCAGGCTTTGGCCCTCATGGCTGCATGTCGATCTGCCGGACTGGCTTAAGCCCGTGCTTGCCTGCATGAAGTGGGTCGTCCCGATTATGGCAGCGATTGTCGTAAGCTTCACTGAAATCAAGCGCCGGCGCCGCCGCAAGACCTCACGCCAGTGGCAGTCGCAGGATGAATGAGCCGATGAACAAAAGCATCCGCATCTCGCTCACGGGAGCTGCCCATGCGCACGGTTGACCCCGCAAAGCACGAGGCGAAGCGCCGCCATATCCTTGCCGCAGCCGCCGAGTGCTTCGCCACCAAGGGGTTTGAAAGCACGCGCACTGCCGACATCTGCGCTTCGGCAGGCATGAGTTCGGGCAACCTGTTTCACTACTTCCCCTCCAAGCAGGCGATCTTCTTGGCGATCTTCGAACAGGACGGGCGCGACAATGCCGCCCTGTTCGAGCAGGCAGCGACCGCCCACGATGCGCTCGAGGCGCTTTTGGGTTTCGCCGAATTCATGGTCGCGCAGACAGATTACCCGCATCTGGCAGGACTGATGCTCGAGGTGATCGCCAACGCAAAACGCGACGCGGAGTTCGCCGCCCTGCTCGACCGCAACGACCGCGCAAACCGCGACGGCGTGACGATGCTACTGAGACGGGCAGCTGAGGCCGGCCAGATCGACCCGACGCTCGATCCAGTGGCGACCGCCAACTGGATCATGGTGCTGATCGAGGGGGCATTCGTGCGCTCCTCGGCCGACGCCGGCTTCCAGCCCTACAGAGAAAAAGCCAGCTTGCGGCGCATCATCATCCGCTTCCTGGCACCTGGAGCCGACACCGCGAGCTGACTGGGAGCCGACCAGGGATCGGCGACACAGGCTGAACAATGATGGAGATTGAATATGGCGAACGAAACCGTTCCGGCCAACAGGACAACTGCATCTGGACGCCGGCAGATCATCAAGGGCGGCGCAGCGATCACCGCCGGCCTGGCGCTGGTTTCTGTCGGCCTGAGCCGGGCCAAGGCGACCGGGACTTCAAGAGCTACGGCACCAGACAGCCGCAAGCCTTTGAGCCTATGCGGCATAGTCTACGACACTGGCACCAACTACTGGCCGGGCCAGCTGTCGCGGCAGATCTGGAACCGGGCAGTGGTGCAGGAGGAAATGCGCGTCATTCGCGCCCAGCTTCTCTGCAACGCGATCAGTATTTCTGGCACCAACATCCAGCGGCTCGAACAGGCTGCGACGGCAGCTTTCGGCCAGGGGCTTCAGGTATGGATGCAGCCGCGGCTGTTCGACGCCAGCAGGCAGGACATGCTGACCTATCTCGGCGAGATCGCAACGATGGCCGAGACACTTGGGCAGCGCCACGGAAAACTCGTCCTCAATGTCGGCTGCGAGCTTTCAATGTTCACCCAAGGCTTCGTCGAGGGCGGCAACTTCCAGGAGCGCATGGCGACGCTGCAAGCCTCTCCGGTTCCGCTGTTTCCTGACATCAACAAGGCGCTCGGCGAGCACCTGGCTCAGGCAAGTGAGATTGCCCGCAAGCACTTCAAGGGTGAGATCACCTACAAGCCCGATCCCCTGGGAGGACGTCGACTGGAAGCTGTTCGACATCGTATCGGCCAACTACTACCGCGACGCCGACAACCGCTCGACCTATGTGGAGGGCCTGCGCGAGCTGCGGCGCCACGGCAAGCCGGTGGTCATCACCGAATTCGGCTGCAGCACCTTCGAAGGGGCCGAACAGCGTGGCGGAATGGGTTTCGACATCATCGACTTTGAGCAGGACCCGCCACGGATCAAGGACGGTCATGTCAGGAGCGAGCAAACGCAGGCAACCGAGATAGGCAACCTGCTGCGCCTCTATAAGGAAGAAGAGATCGACGGGGCCTTCGTCTACCAATTCCTGTCGGAGGGTGAAGTGCATTCGCCCGATGCGCGCTACGACCTCGACATGGCCAGCCACGCCATCGTCAAATGTCACGGCATCGATCTCGCCAGAGGCAAGATCCGCTGGGAGCCAAAGCTGGCCTTCCACGACATCGCAAGGATTTATGGGCAGTCGTGAGCAGATCTTCTGACCCGCTCGGATGCAGTCAGGTAAGTGACGCTGCTCACCGAGACATGTGTCAGGCAGCAATGGCCTTGCCGGCACCGCGCCTGCCGAGAACGGCGGACGCGCGCCAATCGGCATCAAGGCCTGCCGCGCCGTCGAGTTCGATGATGCCGTTGGTTTCGCCCTGCTGGAAGCTGAGCTTGGCATCGAAACGCCGGGCCAGGGCCTTCATGGCGCTGTTGTTGGCGTGCGTCGTCACCTGCAGCCTGAGGTAGCCGAGCCCCCTCGCCTGGGCAACGAGGCGCTGGAACAACCGTCCGCCGATGCCCCGGTTCTGGATCTTGTGCTCGACACTGAAGGCAATTTCGGCCGTCGGCTCGCTCTCTTCGGCGCGTTCGTGCAGCTCGGCGGCGGCAAGTACCTTGTCGCCCTCGACATAGCCGATGACCGTCGCCCCCTCGCGGAAGCTGCGCTCGGCATAGGCTTGGAGAAAGCCGTCATGGGTCAGGCCGTTGAAGCGGTCGCGCCGGCTCTGGTCGTCAAGTCTCAGCAGATGTTCGGCAAAGCGGGGCAGATCGGACGGCCGCAACTGACGGATGACGCCCGTCAATGGCCTTTGTGTGCGTATGATCTGTTCCATGTCGCAGTCCTCATGGGTTCCTCCCTGAGTCTCCAACTCCCGACATCGCTAATATTGTGCAGCGCAGCATCAAAATCAACCGTTTTGACCTTTACGTAAATGCAAGGCTGCTATGCGCCACAAATATGACTATCTCCGTCATATATAATTTGAAACCCTGTCTGGAATTGTTCTAAGGTATGGGCCATATTAGCCGGACTCGCGGACTCAACGCAGAGCAAGGAACACGCAATGCGCCTCACACGCCAGACCAACTACGCCATGCGCATCCTGATGTATTGCGCGGCCAATGAAGGACGGCTGAGCCGCGTTCCTGAAATCGCCGCTGCCTATACGGTGTCGGAACTGTTCCTGTTCAAAATCCTGCAGCCGCTGGTCGAAGCCAAGCTGGTCGAGACGGTGCGTGGCCGCAACGGCGGCGTGCGCCTTGCCAAGCCGGCCGACCAGATCTCGCTCTTCGACGTCGTCCGCGTCACCGAAGAGAGCTTCGCCATGGCCGAGTGCTTCGAGAACGATGCCGCCGAGTGCCCGCTTGTCGACAGCTGCGGCCTGAATTCCGCCCTGCGCGAAGCGCTCAACGCCTTCTTCGAAGTGCTGGCGCGCTACACCATCGCCGATCTGGTCGCTGCACGTCCCAACATGCGCGACCTGCTCGGGCTGCACTTCCCCGAGCCCAGCGCCCTGGCCAGCTGACACGCCCTGGCCAAGTGCAAAGGCTTCAGGCCACGGCCGATTGCGGCAGCACGAACGGGATATCCCCCTGAGGCAGCGCACCGACGCGCAGCCGGCAGCCGAACACCTTTTCGATCAGACCATCGGTGAGCACGACCTGCGGGGCACCCGCGGCCGCAAGCTTGCCGCGATGCATGACGCAGATCTGGTCGGCATACATCGCCGTCAGATTGAGGTCGTGCAGGATCGCGACAACGCCGCCGCCGCGCCGCGCGAAATCGCGGGCGATGTTCATGATGATCAGCTGGTGCTTGATGTCGAGGCTCGACACCGGCTCGTCGAGGAACAGATAGCGCGGCTGCCCGTCCAGCACCGGCGCCCACACCTGGCACAAGACGCGGGCAAGCTGCACGCGCTGCTGTTCGCCGCCTGAAAGCTCCTGATAGAAGCGTCCGGCAAAGCCTTCGAGATCGACCCGGGCCAGCGCCCGCTCCGGCAGCCGGTCGTCCTCGCCCGCCAATGCGCCTGAGCGGCCGCCCGTCACGCCAAGCTTGACGATCTCGCGCACCGTGAAGGGAAATGACAGCGCCGTCGACTGCGGCAGCACCGCACGGATGCTTGCCGCTTCCCATGGCTTCAGCTTCACTGCGTCGCGCCCATTGAGCGATACCTGGCCCGAATAGGCCAGTTCGCCCGTCAGCGCTCTCAGGAAGGTCGTCTTGCCGGAACCATTGGGTCCGACGATCGCTGCCAGTTCACCCGGACGTACGGTGAAATCCACATCGCTGACGATGCGCGTGCTGCCGATCGACACCGAAACCTGGCGTGCTTCGATCATGAGTACCTCACAGTTCGCCGCATCAAAGATCGACGACGCCGCGCTTGCGCAGCAATATCCACAGGAAGAACGGGCCACCGACGGCGGCGGTGACGATGCCGATCGGCAACTCGGCGGGTGCTACGATGGTGCGGCTCACCGCGTCCGCCAGCAACAGCAGGCATGCGCCCAGAAGCGCCGACGCCGGCAAGAGGTAGCGGTTGTCGGGTCCGATCGCCAGGCGCAGCAGATGCGGCACGACGATGCCGACAAAGCCGATGCCGCCGCTGACCGCCACCGATGCGCCGATCGCCGCCGAAACTGCAACGATCGCCACGTATTTCAGCCGCTGGACCGGAACGCCGAGATGGCTTGCCGTCGCCTCGCCCAAGGCAAGTGCATTCAGCCCCTTGGCCATGAAAGGCGTCGTCGCCAGGGCCAGGACGATGATCGGGCCGGCACCCGCGATCTTCAGCCAGGTCGCGCCGGCCAGCGAGCCGAGCTGCCAGAATGTCAGGTCGCGCAATTGCCTGTCGTCGGCGATGTAGACCAGCACCCCGGTCAGGGCCATGGCCATCGCGCCCAGCGCGATGCCGGCCAAAAGCATGGTGGCGATCGAGGTGCGCCCCTGCCGCGTGGCGACATTGTAGAGGATGATGGTGGTGAGCAGGCCACCGCCAAATGCCGCGAATGGCAGCGCGTAGCTGCCGAGCAGCGCCGTGAACGGTGCAAGCACGGTCGCGCCCAGCACGATCACCGAGACGGCGCCAAGGCCCGCGCCTGCCGATACACCGACCAGGCCGGGATCGGCCAGCGGATTGCGGAACAGGCCCTGCATGACCGCGCCCGATATGGCAAGCGCTGCGCCCACCAGCATGCCCAGCACGATGCGCGGCAGGCGAATGTCGTAGACGATGACGCTGTCGCGCATCGACAACGCCTCATTGCCCGGCGTCGCGCCGAACAGCCAGCTGCGAACGAGCCCAAGCGCCGAGGCGTCGGATGCGCCCCATGTCAGGCTGAACAGCGCCGTTGCGGCCAGCGCCAGGGCAAGCAGGCCGATGACCAGCAAAGCACGAGCGGAGCGGTCGCCGTCGACACGGCGACCTCTCTCCTGCACGCCGGCGCCGCCGGCGATCGTTTCATCCACCACTGTCCTGGCCTTACTTCTTGACGGCGTCGCCATAGAGCGCAACGGCGAGGTCCTTGATCGCAGCTGCCGTGCGCGGGCCGAAGCCGAGCAGATAGGCGCCGTCCATGCGGATAACTCGCCTGGCCTGACCGGCCGGCGTCGAGGCGATAGCTGGATGGGCGAACAGCTCGTCGTCGGGGACTGCGGTGCCGCCGCCACGATCCATCATCAGGATCACATCGGGCCTGGCGGTGATCGCCGCCTCGTCGGTGAGCTGCTTGTAGCCAGGGTAGCCTTCGACCGCATTGACGGCACCGGCCAGCGCGATGATGCCGTCGGCAGCGGTATGGTTGCCGGACGCCAGGATTTTGCCGCCCTGCATGCTGAGGATGAACAGCACGCGTTTGCGCTCGCCTTGCGCAATGTTCTTGGTCAGCGCCTCGGCTTCCGACAGCTGCTTGCCGACGTCGGCGGCGAGCGCCTCGGCCTTGGCGTCGGCGCCGAGCGCTTTGCCGACGACACGGATCTTCTGGAGGATGCCGTCGTGGCTGAAGCCTTCAGGCACCTGGATGTAGGGAACGCTCGCCTTCTTGAGGACGTCGATCGCTTCCTTCGGCCCACTGCCTTCGAGCGCCAGGATGCCGGTCGGATTGACCGACAAGACGCCTTCTGGCGACAGCGCCCTCATGTAGCCGACGTCGGGCAGCTTGAAGACTGCTTCCGGATAGACGCTGGTCGAGTCGCGGGCAACCAGTGCCTTCTCTTCGCCGAGCGCATAGACGATCTCGGTGATCGAACCGCCGACGGAGGCGACGCGGGCGCGGTCAGGGAAAACAGTGGCGCCCTCGACCGCCAAGGCGGCGGTCCCGGTTGCCAGAAGCAACGACAGGCCTAGTGCGGCTGAGCGAAGCAGCCGTTGGGGTGTCGACATCATCATGCTCCTCAGGCCGCGTTCTGCTGCGCAACAGGCAGCGCTTCGACCAGCTCGCGCCAATCCCCGCGCTCGTCGTGGCCTTCCTTACGCTTGCCGAAGAACTGGATGATCATCTCGCCATTGGCGTCATAGGCCTCGACCGAGGTGACATGGCCATCCTTGGTCGGCTTGCGAACCGCCCAGAGTTCCTGGACGTGATCGGTTCGGAGATGCAGGTGGAACGTCTCGTCCATCACGTTGAGCCACGGGCCCATCGGCTTGATGTTCTGCACCGAGCCGGAATGGATCTGGATGCAGCCATGGTTGCCGACGAAGCACATGATCAGCTGGCCGCTTGCCGCAGCCTTGTCGAAGACGGCCGGCAGCGCGCCATGTTCCAGCTTCCAGGCATAGTCCTGGCCGACCATGCGCATGGCCTGCTGGCGGCCGAGCTTGAGCGACTTCAGCATGCCGAAGAACTCATGCGTGTCGGTCAGCTTGCTCCAGCGGTCGCGCAACTCCTCAACACCGGTCGACGTCTCCTCGTCCGGCGACTTCACCACTGAAGGAACCGTCACGATCGACGGGTCTTGATTGTCGCTGATCAAGGTTTCGACCAGCTTCTGATATGCGTAGAGGTTAGAAGCCGGACGCAGGTGGATCTTGTGCACCGCCGTGCCGGCGGCGTCGAAGAACTGCAGGCTGCGGCGGATGTCGTCGCCGTCGCGCTTTTCGACGGCGAAGCCGTGAACCCAGGCCCTCGGAAAGATCCTGAGGTCGATCTGTTCACCGAGCACCATTGCGGCCTGGGTGCCGGGCACGACCTTGTCGTAGATGCCGATCTTTTCATGGACCGCGCTTTCGTTGCGGGTCAGGGCCATGACCTCGCCGACGGCCTCGATGCCGGCGAGCAGATCATTGACGCGCGGTTCGATGCGAACGACACCCTCGCCGCAATGCGCGGCCACCAGCTCAGCCTCGGAAATGCCGAGCTGGCTGGCGAGATCGCGCTCGCGCATCTTGGGGTTGTCAGTTCGCGCCCGCCTGATTTCGTGTGGGTTGGGCCTTACGCGCTGGTCCATTTGAAAACACCTACTTGTTGAGAATGAGCTTGCCCTGACGGGTAATCTTCAGGCGGTAGAGAGCGCCGCCATGGTCGATGCCGATCTCGAAATCACCGAGAAACAGCGACTCGCTGGTCAATGTTCTGACAGCGAGGGAACCGGCGATCGGACGCGCCGCAACCTGGCCTTCAGGCCGGCGGTATCCGTGCCGGAATTGGCCAGAACGGAAATGGTTCGGATTGTGCGAATTCATCTCATTCCACTCCTTCATCCGTCCGCCGCGCCGGAAAAGCCCGGACGAGGCCCTCATGCTTGAATCTATTAGTTGACTCGAACATTCATGTTTATTAGTCAATGCAATACCGGAGTGATCAAGTCAAGATTTAAGACGCAGCCGGCGAGCGAAAAATTGCTAGCGAGCGAAAAGCAAGCCAGCACGAGACATTTTTGGAGTGGGACATGGGGCTAGTTGGTCGGAATAAGGCCGCTCTGCTGGGCGGAGCGGCAATGGCGGTGTTCGTGGGCGCGCATGCGGCTCACGCGCAGGAAGCCAAAACCACTGAGCAGGACAGGAAGCCGCGAGTCACAGTCCTGCAACGTCTCGTCGTCAGCGCCGGCGTCGCCAAGGTCGCCATCGATACGCCGCAGGCGGTGACCGTCGTGGAGCAGGAAGATATTGACCGCCTTCAGCCCGAGACGATCGGCGAAATCATCCGGGCGACGCCCGGCGTCAACGTGACGGGCTCCGACAGACTGCTTGGCCAGAGCTTCAACATCCGCGGCATCGGCGCGCCGGAAAACACCGGCGACGGCGGCCGCATCATCGTCAACGTCGATGGCGCGCAGAAGTTCTACGAGCAATATCGCCTGGGATCGTTCTTCTCGGACCCGGAACTCTACAAGCGCGTCGCAGTGCTCCGCGGGCCGGCCTCCTCGACGCTCTACGGTTCGGGCGCCCTCGGCGGCGTCATCAATTTCGAGACCAAGGATGCCTCCGATTTCATCGCCGAGGGACAGACCGGTGCCCTGCGCCTGAAGAGCTCTTGGAACAGTAACGGCAATGGCTACCTGGTGAATTCCGTGCTTGCCCAGCGGCTTGGCGACAACGCCGAGTTCCTTTTGACCGGCAACTACCGCGCTTCCGACCCTTACGAATCCGGCAACGGCAAGGAAGTCATCGGCACCAATTTCAAGGCCTGGTCCGGGCTCGCCAAGGGCACGTTCAATGTCGGCGACGAGGGCAAGCTTCGGCTTTCCTACCAGCAGTGGGATTCCGAGCTCGAAGATCAGCAGCTGTCGCAGACGAGCGGCGATGCGGGCTTCGGCCTGGTCGACCGCCACGTCGTCGACCGCACTGCTGCCGTGTCCTATGAAAATCCGTTCGCCGATAACGACGTGCTCGACCTGAAGGTGTCGGCGTCCTACTCCAACACCACCAACAAACAGCGCAATGCCAGCCTGCGGTCGTTTTGCAGCGCCGGCACGTTCGCGGTGGTCTGCGACTCGAACTATGGCTACGAGACCTGGCAGTTCAATGCCCAGAACACGATGGACTGGACTGGCGACGACTGGGCCAACCACCTGACCATCGGTTCCCAGTCGAGCTACCAGACCCGCAAGGCCGAGGCGTTCTTCAACAACGGCAACCTGTTTCCAGTCACCTTCCACCCGGAAGGCACCGACGTAAAAACCGGCGTCTTCGTCCAGAACGAGTTCATCTGGGACGAGCGGTTGACGATCACGCCCGGCATGCGCCTTGACTGGCACAAGCTGACGCCAGATGGCGCGCTGAACGCCCCTTCCAGCGACGACACGGCCTTCTCGCCGAAGATTGCAGCCCTTTACAAGTTCAACGATAGCGTATCGGTCTTCGGATCCATCGCGCACACGGAACGTTTTCCGACCATCGACGAGGTCTTTTCAACAACCAGTTCCTCTTCGCAGTTCAAACCAAGCCTCAGCCTGAAGAAGGAACAGTCGAACAACTTCGAAGCAGGCTTCGCCCTCTCCGGCTATGATCTGGTTCAGGACGGCGACGCGGCCCAGTTGAAGTTCACGGGCTTTTATAACGACATAACGAACCTGATTGCGCTGAACAGCGAGCTTGTCCCGGGCTTCAATCCCACGCGCGAAGGCTATGTCAACCTGAACAAGGCGAACATCTACGGCTTCGAAATCGAAACTGCCTACGATTCCGACTACGTTTTTGCCAACGCCGCATATTCATTCGTCGTCGGCAAGGACAAGTCGACCAACAGCTATCTGACCACAATCGCGCCGCACGAACTTGCACTGACTCTTGGCGGCAAGCTGTCGGACTACGATCTCAAGTTCGGCTGGAAGGCCCGCTTCGCCGCCGCTCCGCAGGATGCAAGCAGGCGGTCTTCGGCCCCCGTCGTGATCCCGCCAAGCACACGTCCGTCGTCGCGTTATGCGCAGGCCTTCGACGTCCACGACATCTTCGTCACCTGGAAGCCGCAGGACGGCCAGCTCGCCGGCTGGGAAGCCAATTTCGGCGTCGATAACATCTTCAACAAGCAGTACAAGGAGTTCCTGATGAACGACGATGCCAAGGGCCGGACGTTCAAGGTCTCCCTGTCCAAGCAGTTCGGGTGGTAATCGTGCGCTTTGGCGTGAACGCGTTGTCACCCCTGGTCACGGCAGCACTGCTTGCCGCCACGGCCATGGCGGGCGCCCAGAGCGCCCCGTCGGCCCCGGCACTTGTGCTCGAGCTCAACGCAGCCCAACCCTCCGACAAGGGCTGCCGCTTCACCTTCGTCGTCACCAACAATCTCGGCGCCGCGCTGTCCAAGGCGGCGTTCGAGATTGTGCTGTTCAACGAGGCGGGCGTCGCCGACAGGCTGACGGTGCTCGATTTCAAGGACCTGCCGGCCGGCAAGACCAAGGTCACGCGCTTCGACCTGTCGGGCACCGACTGCACCAAGGTCAGTCGTGTCCTGATCAACCAGGCCACCGATTGCACCGGCGGCGGGATCGACGCGACGGCCTGCCTCAAGGCGCTGCGGACCGAAACCAGATCCGGCATCGCCTTCGGCATCTGAGACCAGCCTTGCCCAGACTCCTGTCCCCCGGCGCGCGGCGCATCGAAAGGCATAAACGCATGTTCGGACTGAACAAATTCGATCAGATGGTGAAACGCCAGGGCGACGGCCTGCTGCCCGAGATGCGCGAGCTGTTCGACCGCCTGGCAGCGATAAGGACGAGCGAAAACGTGACCGACCTTGCCAGCTACCGTGCGCAGTCGACGACCCAGGCTGGCCCGAATCCAAGAGCCGCCGGTGACGGTACCGGCGCCAATGTTGTGTCGCTACGCAGCGCTCAAAGGACTACAACAGCGCAACGCAAGGCCCGTTGAAAGGAAGACAATGTACATCGCAATGAACCGCTTCAAGGTGCAGAACGGCTCCGAGACCGCCTTTGAAGACGTCTGGAAGAACCGCGACTCATCGCTGAACGAAATGAAGGGTTTTCGCGAATTCCACCTGCTGCGCGGCCCGGTGAACGAAGCCGAAGGCTATACGCTCTACGCGTCGCACACGATCTGGGCGAGCCAGGACGACTTCGTCGCCTGGACCAAGTCGGAAAACTTCCGCAACGCCCACAAGAACGCCGGTTCGTCCAAGGCATCCTATGTCGGCCATCCGCAGTTCGAGGGCTTCTCGGTCGTCGAAGGCGCCTGACGATTGACCGACCTCGCCCGCAGCATTCCGGTCTTGCCCTCGCCTGACATCGGCGAGAGCCGCGATTTCTATCGCGACAGGCTTGGTTTCGAGGGCATCGGTCCCGAAATGGACGACTATCTGATCGTGCGGCGCGGCGAGATCGAGATCCATTTCGGGAGGTCGGACGACCGCAAACTGCCGGTGGTGACATCCTGCCACATCAGGGGTGGCGAGGTTCCCGCCCTTCACGCCGAGTTTTCGGCGCGCGGCGTGGAACGACTCAGCCCGTTCACCGTGCGGCCATGGAACATGAAGGAATTCTACGTCCACGACCCGCATCGCAATCTGCTGCGCTTCGGCTGCGCGCAGGAAGAAAGTTGAAAGGGGCAGGCCCACGCCTGCCCCTTTCGTATTGTGCGAGCGTGATCCTGCTCGGCTTTAGGCCGAGGCCAGCAGGCTAGCGTTGCCGCCGGCGGCCGTGGTGTCGACGCAGACAGCGCGTTCATGTGCGTAAGCCGCCGGATAGATCACCTCGCTGATCAGCGGAACGATCGGCCCCTTGCGCTCGGCGATGACCTTGCGGACGATGCGCATGCTCTCTTCCGTGCCCGAATAAGCCACGACATCGACGGCCAATGCGCGCGCTTCCACCGGGTCGGGGCGACCGTCGATCGCGGCGATCGGCAGATCCTTGCCCATCAGGGCATGGACGGCGGCCGGCGCACCGGGCGCAACGGCCAGGACCGCATTGCCGGCGGCCAGCGCCTGGATCGCCTGGGCAAGCAGGGTCTCGGCGTCAGGGCCAAGGCACAGAACGCGCCCGCGCGGGTTGAGCGACAGCGTGTTCGCCTCGCCCGTCGGTCCGGGCAGGTCGACCTGGCCGAAGTCGATGCTCGCCGCTGCCGCGATGGCCGCGGCACCCTTGCCGCGCAGATGCTTGCGCAGCATGGCGATGCGATCGGTCCGCGTCGCCCACTCCCCGGCATCGACGAGATTGTCGACCAGCTCGGTCGCCGTGACCTTGCGGCCTTCCGGCAGCACTGCGCCCGCCTCGGGCGACTTGCGGAAACGACGGAGATAGTGCGGTCCGCCGGCCTTGGGCCCGGTGCCCGACAGCCCCTCGCCGCCAAAAGGCTGCGAGCCGACGACGGCGCCGATCTGGTTGCGGTTGACATAGATGTTGCCGGCGTGGATGCCGTCGACCATGTGCTGGACGCGGCCCTCGATGCGGGTGTGCAGGCCGAAGGTCAGGCCGTAACCCTTGCGGTTGATCGCCGAAATGATGTCGTCGATCTCATCGGCCTCGAAGGTCGCGACATGCAGCACCGGTCCGAAGACCTCGCGCTCCATCTCCTCGATGCCTTTGACCTTGAAGACATGCGGCGCGACGAAGCGGCCATCGGCCGGCGCGTCGAGCTTGGCGATCAGCTTGCCCTTGGCTTCCATCGCAGCGCAATAGTCGCGGATCGAGCTCTGCGCTTCCTCGTCGATAACCGGGCCGACGTCGGTCGACAACTGCCACGGATCGCCGATGGTCAAGGCATCCATCGCGCCCTTCAGCATCTCGACCATCTTCTTTTCGACGTCGGTCTGGACGTAGAGCACGCGCAAGGCCGAGCAGCGCTGGCCAGCACTCTGGAACGACGAGGCCAGCACGTCGCGGATCGCCTGCTCGGGCAATGCGGTGGAATCGACGACCATCGCGTTGAGGCCGCCGGTCTCGGCGATCAGCATCGCGTCGGGCGCCGCCGTCTCGGCCAGCTGCTTTTCGATCAGCTTGGCAACGTCCGTCGAGCCGGTGAAGCAGACACCGGCGATGCGCGGATCGGCCGTCAGCGGTGCGCCGACGGTCGGGCCGTCGCCCGGCAGGAGCTGGATCACGTCTTCCGGCACGCCGGCCTCGCGCATCAGGGCCACCGCACGCGCGGCAATCAGCGGCGTCTGCTCGGCCGGCTTGGCAATGACCGAATTGCCGGTGACCAGGGCCGCCGCGATCTGGCCGGTGAAGATGGCGAGCGGGAAATTCCACGGCGAAATGCAGACGATGGCACCGCGCGCCTCGGTGCCGGCCTCGGTCTTCTCAGCCTCGGCAGCGTAGTAGCGCAGGAAGTCGACCGCCTCGCGCACCTCGGCGACGCCGTCCGACAGCGACTTGCCGGCCTCGCGTGTGGCGAGCGCAAAGAACTCGGCGGCATTGGCCTCGTAGAGATCGGCTGTGCGGCGCAGGATGGCGGCGCGTTCGGCAACGGGCTTCTTCGCCCAGGCCGGCTGTGCTTCGATGGCAAAACGCACTGCCGTCGGCACCTGCTTGGCCGCAGCCTCGGTCACCGTGCCGACGATGTCGGCGGGCTTGGCCGGATTGGTCACCTTGCGCGACGCGCCGTAGCCGGCGGCGCGGGTAACCGGCTTGGCGCTCCAGCGGTCCGGCCCCCTGAATTCCGCCTTGGCCTTGTCGAGCGCTGCCAGCGTCACCGGGTCGGTGATGTCCCAGCCCTTGGCGTTGACGCGGCCAGCGCCGAAGATCGCCGAAGGCGTCGGGATCGACGGATTGGATGCCGTCCCTTGCGTCTCCACCGTGTCGAGCGGGTCGCGGGCGATGTCCTCGGGGGCGACGTCCTCGTCGGTCAGTTGGTGGACGAAGGACGAGTTGGCACCGTTCTCCAGCAGGCGGCGGACCAGATAGGCAAGCAGGTCGGAATGCGCACCGACCGGCGCATAGATGCGGCAGCGCGTGCCCTCTGCCTTGCGCACCGTCTCGTGCAGCGCCTCGCCCATGCCGTGCAGGCGCTGGAACTCGAATGAGGTGCGGTCCGTGGCCATCGACAGGATGGCGGCGACGGTGTGGGCGTTGTGGGTGGCGAATTGCGGGTAGATGCGGTCCGTCATCGACAACAGCTTGCGGGCGCAGGCCATGTAGGAGACGTCGGTGTTGGCCTTGCGGGTGAACACCGGATAGCCCGGCAAACCCATCGTCTGGGCGCGCTTGATCTCGGTGTCCCAATAGGCGCCCTTGACCAGGCGCACCATGATGTTGCGGTCGAGCTTGTTGGCGAGCGCATAGAGCCAGTCGATGACAAAGGCCGTGCGCGGGCCGTAGGCCTGGACGACGACGCCGAAACCATTCCAGCCTTCGAGCTGCGGACTGGCCAGCACGCCCGCAATGACGTCGAGCGACAGGTCGAGCCGGTCAGCTTCCTCGGCATCGATGTTGAGGCCCATGCGCGCATGCTTGGCGGCGAGGCACAGCGACAGCAGGCGCTCGGTCATGACAGGCAGCATCTCGTCCTTGTGCGAGACCTCGTAGCGCGGATGCAGCGCCGACAGCTTGACCGAAATGCCGTGATTGTAGCGGATGTCGGGGCCGTTGGTGCCATTGTCGAGCGACGAGATCGCCTCGGCATAAGCGCGGTGGTACCGCAGCGCGTCGGTCTCGGTGCGGGCGGCCTCGCCCAGCATGTCGAAAGAATAGAGATAGCCCTTCTGGATCATCGAGCGGCCGCGCTTGACGGCCTCGGTGATGGTGCGGCCGAGGACGAATTGTTCGCCCATCTCGCGCATGGCAGCCGCGACCGCGGTGCGGATCACCGGCTCGCCGAGGCGGCGGACCATGGAGCGCAAGGTGCGCTCGATCGAACCCTCGCCTTCGTCGAGCACGCGACCGGTCAGCATCAGCGCCCATGTCGACGCATTGACGAAGATCGAGCTAGAACCGCCCGAATGCGACGACCAGTCATGCGGCGCGATCTTGTCCTTGATCAGGTCGTCCATCGTCTCGGTGTCGGGCACGCGCAGCAGCGCCTCGGCCAGACACATCAACGCCACGCCTTCCTTGGTCGACAAGCCGTAGGCAGAGAGGAAAACCTCCATCAGCCTGGGATCGGTCGAGCCGCGCACGGCACGCACGAGATCGGCGGCACGGGCCGAGATCGCCTTGCGGTCGTCCTGGGAAAGGTTGGCGAGAGCTGCCAGCCGCTTCACAGCGGCGGCTTCGTCGGGGAGATAGTTGGCGCGGATTTCCTGGCGGATGGCGTCGAGCGCGGGCATGGCGATCCTGTAGAGCTGTTGCGGCTGCGCCGGGCGAACCATCGCTCCCGGCATTTGGTCGAAAACTACCACATCGTCGTGAAACCAGCCGGTCCAAACAATTCGACTCTGCAGACCAAAACGCCTAGTGTTGGCGCAATTCATTCGCCAAACGAGCCGCTACTTTCATGCCTGAAGACCAATTGGACCGCATCGACCGCAACATCATGTTCGCCCTTTCGCGCGACGGCCGCTTGTCGATGGCAGAGCTTGCCACAAAAGTGGGACTTTCCAAGACCCCCGTACAGGCGCGCGTCAAGCGGCTGGAGAAAGAGGGCTTCATCCGGGGCTACCAGGCGGTCATCGACAGCGAACGCATGGGCGAAGGCCACGTCGCATTTGTCCAGGTCAAGCTGTCCGACACCCGCTCGGCTGCCCTCGACGATTTTAACCGCGCCGTGCATGCGGTGCGCGAGATCGAGCAGTGCCACATGATGGCGGCAAGCTTCGACTATCTGCTCAAGGTGCGAACTCGCGACATCGCTGCCTACAGGCGCGTGCTCGGCGAGCGCATATCGGCCCTGCCCCATGTCGCCCAGACATCGACCTTCGTTGCCATGGAAACGGTCAAGGACCGCTGACTAGTCACTGAGCGTCTTCAGGAACGCCACGAGTGCCGCCCGCTCCCCCTCGGACAGCGCCACGGCATGTATCTCGCTCTCGCCTTCTACCGATTTCGGCGCTGTCGCGTAGTGGTTCACGACCTGCTCCAAAGTGGCGAACTGCCCCGCATGCATATAGGGCGGACGCCCGGCGACATTGCGCAGCGATGGGGTCTTGTAGGCGCGGACGAGCTCGGGCGAACTCTTCTGCATGAAGCGCAGCTCACCGCAGGCCTCCTCGCCGCCGTCGCGAAATTTTCCCACGCAATTGAACGGATCGGCCAGAACCTCGTCGACAACTGCGATGCGTCCACGATCGGCGGGCAATCCGGCGACCGGCGGCACAGCGGTGTTGTGGAAGTGATTGTCGGTGAAACGTGGCCCGGTATGGCAGGTCGAGCAATTGGCCTTGCCGATGAAAAGCCTGAGGCCTTGCCCTTCCTCGGCCGACAGAGCGTCTTCCGCGGACGGCGCCCGTCCCTGCGCCACGGCATCGGCGAAGCGGTCGAAGCGGGTCTTGCCGTGGACCAGCGAGCGCTCGAAGGCAGCGATGGCCTTGCCGATGTCGGAAAAGATGCGGTCGACACCCTCGCGCTGCGCATCGCTCATCCCGGCCCAGGCGGCCTTCTCCGCCGGCGTGCCGAACGGCCCGGCACTGGCCGGCAATGTCGACAGGTCGGGCAGAGGCCGGAAAATGCGTTCGTAGCGCTCGCCGAAGCGGCGCTTGAGATAATGCGCATAGGCGGTGCGCGTGCCGGCATGCTCGAGCACATTTTCCAGCGGCACCAGCGCCTGTGACCACAGGCTGTCGCGCCGGCCGTCCCAGAAAAAGAACGGATCGCGCGCCACGCCGGCCAGCGGCATGGTCCTTCGATTTGTCTCGCCGACTCCGACACCGCGCGGCAGGTCGTCCTGGAACTGTCTGTCGATCTTGTGGCAGGTGCCGCAGGCGACATTGCCGTCGCGGCTCATGCCGGTGTCGAAGAACAGCGTTGCACCAAGTGCTGCAGCCCCGGGATCGTCGGCGAAGCTGTTGGTCGGATCCGACGCCAGGGGGGCAAGTGCCGACAGCGACATCGATACGATGGTGCGCTTTTCGGCGTCGGTGAAATCGGCTTCGCTGCAGCCTGCCAGCGCTGCCGTTATCGTCGCAGCGGCGATCAGATTGGTGAGCAGGCCGCCCGCCATCGCCTCACAGCACCAGGTTGAATGTGGCTTCGTCGGTGCCGGCAGGCGCGCTGACGCCAAGTTTCAGCTGCCACCAGCCGGGCATGGAAAACTTCATCCCTTCGATGCGGTAGCGGCCATCGCCGAGATAGGCCGTCGCTTCAGGGCTCGTCGGCAGGCCATGCGCATGCTCGGGCATGCCGCCGCCGACGCTGATCGCAGCCCCCTCCACCGGCGCCCCTTGCCGCGTCTTCACCGTCACCACCCACGCATGCAGCTCGCCTTGCCTGGGCTCACCGGCCTCTGGCGCGATGGACAATGCATAGAGGCCCTTGGCCGAATTCTTGGAACGCGCGAGGTCGGGCCCCGGCGCCGCAGGCGCTGTCAGGAAAACGACCGAAAGAAAGCCGATGGCCAGCGCCACCAGCCCGAACGCCCCGACGACCATGCGCCACGCTGAAGTCATTCCTGTTCCTCCCGCCTGCCGACAACGTTTTTCCGACAGCGCGCTTTCCCGGCGACATCAGATTAGCGGCACCGCAAGATGGCCCGTTCTCGAGCACTTGGCCATTCCAAACGCGACACCGAAACAGAACCAGCCGAACATAACGATTGCAGCACGTTATGCCGATTTCCGGATTCTTCCTGTCAAAGATCCAAGAGAAAACGCGCGCGCCCTTCGGAGCGCGCGTTCGATCATTCCAGCGGCCAGATGGATCCGGAGCCCCTTAGAGGCCCAGCCCGCCGATGCAGACATATTTGGTGTCGAGATAGTCCTCGATGCCCTGATGCCCGCCTTCGCGGCCGAGGCCGGACTCCTTGACGCCGCCGAACGGCGCTTCCGGCGTGGTGATAAGGCCTTCATTGACCCCGACCATGCCGTATTTCAGCCCTTCCATGACCCGGAAGGCACGACCGAGATCGCCGGTGTAGAAGTAGCTGGCGAGGCCGAACTCGGTGTCATTGGCGAGCGCAATCGCCTCCTCTTCGGTCTCGAATTTGAAGACCGGAGCGACCGGGCCGAAGATCTCGTCCTTCATGAACAGCATGGCAGGCGTCGCGCCCGAAATGACCGTCGGCTCGAAGAACGAGCCGCCGAGCGCGTGGCGCTTGCCGCCGGCAACCACCTTGCCGCCCTTGGCGGTGGCGTCGGCGATGAATTCCTCGACCTTTTCGACGGCCTTTTCGTCGATCAGCGGGCCCTGCTGCACGCCGGCGTCGAGACCCGAGCCGACCTTGAGCTTGCTGGACGCCTCGGCCAGCTTGGCCACGAACCTGTCGTAGATGCCGGCCTGCACGAAGAAGCGGTTGGTGCAGACACAGGTCTGGCCGGAATTGCGGAATTTTGCGGTGATCGCGCCTTCGACGGCACGATCGATGTCGGCGTCATCGAAGACCAGGAACGGCGCGTTGCCGCCCAGTTCCATCGAAACCTTCTTCACCGTCGAGGCCGACTTGGCGATCAGCATCTTGCCGACTTCGGTCGAGCCGGTGAATGTGATCTTCTTGACCAGCGGGTTGGCGCAGATTTCGTCGCCGATCTCGCCGGCCGACCCCGTCAGGACGTTGACCACGCCCTTGGGGAAGCCGACTTCCTCGCACAGCGCACCCCAGGCCAGGCCCGAATAGGGCGTCTGCGACGCCGGCTTGACCACGGCGGTGCAGCCCGCGGCAAGGGCCGGTCCAAGCTTGCGCGACAGCATAGAGGACGGGAAATTCCACGGCGTGATGGCAGCAATGACGCCCACCGGTTCCTTCGTGACGAGGACACGGCGATCCGCCCAAGGCGATGGCACGACGTCGCCATAGGTGCGGCGCGCCTCTTCGGCAAACCACAGCACATAGGCGGCCGACGAGCCGATCTCGCCCTTGGCTTCGGTCAGCGACTTGCCCTGCTCGATGGTGAGCAGTTCGGCCAGCGCGTCCTGATTGTCCATGATGGCGTCGTGCAGCTTGCGCAGCAGCTTCGAGCGCTCGAGCGCCGAGGTCTTGCGGAAGGTCTTGAACGCCTCGTTGGCCGCTTCGATGGCGCGACGCGTCTCGGCCGCACCCGAACGCGGCACGGTGCCGATCTTGAGACCCGTCGCCGGATTGGTGACGTCGATGGTCTTGCCGGAATCGGCCTGGACCCATTCGCCGTTGATGAGATTGGCCTGCCGCATGAAATGACTGGTTTTCTGAAGCATGGCTTCACCTCCTGAAATGGCGTCCGTTGCGACGCAGGCTACTCTGAAAATCGTCGAAAAGCGCGCGTCCGGGATAGCTGACGGCCCGATGCGCCAGGCAGTTTAGTAGCGTGCCGCCGGGTCGGCGATCAACCGCATTATGGCACAGATGCGTTGGTCCAGCCTAACCGCATACCCGGCTGCCCTTCTACCCGAACACCGCCCATCTACCCGAAGACCATCGTCGCAATCGTCAGCCAGAATGCGGTCGTGACCACGGCACAGGCGGTGGCGATCGTCATCTGGTTGGAGGCCAGGGCCTGGCCGGTGCCGAACTGCGTGGCGATGAGATAGGAATTGACGCCCGAAGGCAGGCTGGCTGCCGCCACGGCCACCTTCGCCGACAAGGGCGGCAGACCGAACAGCCAGGCAAACAGCAACGCTACGGCCGGCATCAGCATCAGCTTGAGCACCGACAGCGCCAATGCCGGCTTGATGTTGCCCGAAATGCCGAACTTCTTGAGCCCGAGCCCCATCGCAAACAATGCGACCGGCCCGGCGATGTTGGCAAGCGCGTCGACAAAGCGGGTGGCAAGGCCCGGCAATGGCACCCCGGTCGCCCGCCAGGCAAGCCCGGCCACGATGCCGACGATCAGCGGATTGGTCAGGATCTTGCGCAGGAAATCACGAATGATCACAACAGGATGCATCGGCTCGCTGCGTCGTGGCCCGAATATTTCGAACAGGATGATCGACGCCATCATCATGGTCGGCAGGTGCACCGAGACGATCAGCGACAGGATCTCGAACCCCTCCTGGCCGAAGACGCCGAGCATGAAGGGAATGCCGAGCAGCACGAGATTGGAAAAGGCCGAGGACACGCCGCCGACCACGCCGGCCTGCCCGTCGCGGCCGAACATGCGCGTCGTCACCAGATGTCCCGCTGTCCAGGCGACCGTAACCGCAATGAAATAGGTCGCCCATAGCAACCAGGGCGCCGAACCGTGGAAATCGGCGCCAATCATGGTCCTAAACAGCAAGAGCGGCAGCGCCACGCCGATGGCGAACTCGGAAAGCGCGTCCCCGGTTTCGCTGCGCAGATAGCCGCTGGCACCCGCGAGATAGCCCAGCGCCACCAGGCCGAAGACGAAGAGCACGGTTTCTACGAGAGGTGACATCGGCACTCGGCAAATGGGAATCGGCTTATCCGAGCATTGCCCCGCGGTCACGTTCGATCAAGGCACGACACGAGTTCAGCAGTCGGCGCACGGTATTTGGCGTCACCTTGCCTTTCAATCCACTTTGGCCTCCCTATATCCGCATCGCCTGTTCGGGATCACTCATGCTCAGATTCATCATTGCGATCATGCTGTTGCTCGGCGCCCTGCCCGCCCAGGCCACGGAAGCCGGCTGGGCGCTGCTGCGAAATGGCGGCCATGTCGTGCTGCTGCGCAACGCCATGACAACCGGCACGGTCGAGCCGCCCAATTTCGACATCGAGAAATGCGCCTCCCAGCTCAACCTGTCCGACCGCGGCCGCCAGCAGGCGCGCAAGATCGGCGCGCTGTTCGACGCCCGCGCCGCGCCGGTCGAGCGCATCCTGGCCAGCCGCTATTGCCGGACGCTGGAAACCGCCCGCCTCGCCTTCGACGACCGCAAGGTCGAGCCGACTGCGGCCCTCGACAAGCCGACGGATGCCACCCGCGAGGCCGACGTCGCCGCCGTGCTGGACATCATCCGCAACTATTCCGGCTCCGACAACATCGTGCTCGTTACCCATCTCGAGAACATCCAGGCATTGACCGGTGCGGCCGCACGCGAAGGCGAAGCGCTGATCGTCGGCCTGCAAGGAGAAAAGCTGCATGTGCTTGGCCGCATCGTCTTCTAGAGCTTCAGGCGGCCTGCCTTCCCTTGCGTTCGGGGCCGGACGCCTTAACGAAAGCGCAGGATTTGGCCTTTTCCTGTCCGGAAAAACCGATTAGACAGCCCCTCAAAACTATGCGCGTAGAATCTGTCCCGGGTTCATGATCGCCCTCACCAAAGGAAAAACCGTGTCCACGACCTTCGACAAAGTCGCCAAGATCATTGCCGAGACCAGCGAGATCGACATCGACACCATCACGCCCGAGAGCCACACCATCGACGACCTGGGCATCGACAGCCTCGACTTCCTCGACATTGTCTTTGCGATCGACAAGGAATTCGGCATCAAGGTGCCGCTCGAGAAGTGGACGCAGGAAGTCAACGATGGCAAGGCTTCGACCGACGAGTACTTCGTCATGAAGAACCTCTGCGCCAAGATCGACGCGCTCGTCGCTGCGAAGAACGCCTGAGCACGCTGAAGCCGCCCATGGCCAATCGCAACGTCGTCATCACAGGCATCGGCCTCGTCTCCTCGCTCGGAGAAGGCGGTGCAGCCCACTGGGACAAGCTGACAAAAGCGGGCACCGCCCCGGTGATCGACGCCGAGCGCTTCCAGCCCTATGCCATCCATCCGCTTCCCGAGATCGACTGGGGCCTGCAGATCGCCAAGCGCGGCGACCAGCGCCAGATGGAAACCTGGCAGCGGCTTGGCACCTATACGGCCGGCATGGCGCTGGATGATGCCGGCATCAAGGGCAATGACGAACTCAGCGCGACCATGGACATGGTGGTGGCTGCAGGTGGCGGCGAACGCGACGAAGTGGTCGACGCCGGCGTGCTTGCAGCATCCGAAAATCGCACCGACCGCGATGTGCTGATCAATGAGAAGCTGACGACGGAACTCCGCCCGACGCTGTTTCTGGCCCAGCTTTCCAACCTGCTCGCCGGCAACATCTCGATCGTCCACAAGGTCACCGGCTCTTCGCGCACCTTCATGGGCGAGGAAGGTGCCGGCGTTTCGGCGATCGAGACGGCAGCGGCCCGCATCCGCTCGGGCCAGTCGACGCATGTGCTGGTCGGCGGCGCCTTCCAGACCGAACATTCCGACATGCTGCTTGGCTACGAACTGGCCGGTTATCTCCATCGCGGCCCGTGGAAGCCGGTATGGCAGCGCCAGGGCTCGGAAGGCGGCGGCGTCATCACCGGCTCCGGCGGCGCGTTCCTGGTGCTTGAATCGCGCGATCATGCCGAAGCACGCGGCCAGAAGATCTATGCCGAGCTCGGCCCGGTCCTTTCCGGTCGCAGCAGGCGTCGGAATGGTGGCCTCGCTGAGAACATTGCCGAACTGTTGGCCAAAGCCGAGTTGCCGGAGGGCGACCTGCTCGCGATTTCGGGTGCATCGGGCGCACATGCCGCAACGGCTGCCGAAAAATCGGCACTCGACGGCAATCCGGCGATTGCGGCACGCGCCCTTTCGTCGCTGACCGGCCACATGAAGGAAGCACAGTTTCCGTTCGCGGTGGCGCTTGCCGCCCTGGCCGTCGACCGTGGCGCCGGCTATCCGGCGTTCGAGGTGGGCGAAAGAGATTTCTCCGGCCAGCCACGCAATGTTCTCGCAACGGCGATCGGCTATCACCAGTTTGAAGGCATGGCGCTCGTCTCCGCGCCGCGCTGAAGGGTGTCAGGACAAAACATGGCCAATCTGAAGGATCACCTCGGCAGACCCGTCGTCGCCGTCACCGGCATCGGCGTCGTCACCTCGCTTGGCGTCGGCAAGGCCGACAACTGGGCCGCGCTGACCGCTGGCAAGTCGGGTATTCATCCGATCACCCGCTTCCCCACCGATCTGCTCAACACCCAGATTTCCGGCATGGTCGACTTCCTGCCGTCGAGCACCAAGGGTGCCAGCGCGCTGACTTATGAGCTGGCCGAGACGGCCGCACTCGAAGCCGTCGAGGAGGCCGGTTTTGCCGGCGCCGACTTCGACGGGCCGCTGTTCCTCGCCTCGCCGCCGGTCGAGCTCGACTGGCGAGACCGCTTCACGCTCTATGCCGGCGACGATGAAGGCTCGGCCTCCGAGCGCCTGCTCAAGGTGGCGCGCAGCCAGAACTCGCTCGACATGTTCGACACCTCTCAATTCGGCTCGATCGCCGATCGCCTCGCCGACCGGTTCGGCACGCGCGGCCTGCCGATCACCACCTCGACCGCCTGTGCATCGGGTGCCACCGCCATCCAGCTCGGCGTCGAGGCCATTCGTCGCGGCGAATGCGACCGCGCATTGTCGGTCGGCGCGGACGGTTCGGCGACGGCCGAAGCGCTGATCCGCTTCTCGCTGCTGTCGGCGCTGTCGACCAACAACGACGTGCCGGAAAAGGCCTCCAAGCCTTTCTCCAAGGACCGCGACGGCTTCGTGCTGGCCGAAGGTTCGGCAGCCCTGGTGCTCGAATCGCTGGAAAGCGCGCTTGCTCGTGGTGCCGAGGTGCTCGGCATCCTCAGGGGCTGCGGCGAAAAGGCCGACGACTTCCACCGCACTCGCTCCAAGCCCGACGGCTCGCCGGCGATCGCCGCGGTCAAAGCGGCCCTTGCCGATGCCGGCCTCGCCGAAGACGAGATCGACTACGTCAATGCGCATGGCACCTCGACGCCCGAGAACGACAAGATGGAGCATCTGTCGCTGTCGACGGTGTTCGGCGAGCGCATCCGCAAGATTCCGGTGTCGTCGAACAAGTCGATGATCGGCCACACGCTGTCGGCAGCAGGCGCCATCGAGGCCGCCTTCTCGCTGATGACCATGCGTGAAGGCGTCATTCCGCCGACCATCAACTACGACAATCCCGACCCGTCGATCGAGCTCGACGTGGTGCCGAATGTGAAGCGGAAGGCCGAGGTTCGCACCGTGCTTTCCAACTCCTTCGGCTTCGGCGGTCAGAACACCTGCCTTGTCATGGCGCGGGAACCGGTCTAAGCGACCGCCTACACGAAATCAGGTACTGCGACGCCGCGCGCGCATCGAATTCGATGCGCTGCGCCGCAGCGACAAGGATTAGCGACACCATGCGCGCATTGCAGCTCGTTGAGGACCGCCGGCTCGAGCAGGTCGACATCGCCCCGCCTTCCCCTCCCGGCCTCGGCGAAGTCACCTTGCGCATCAAGGCCGTGGCGCTCAACCACATCGACGTCTGGGGCTGGCGCGGCATGGCATTCGCCAAGCGCAAGATGCCACTGGTCATCGGCGCCGAGGCCTCCGGCGAGATCGATGAAGTCGGCCCCGGCGTCACCGGACTTACGCCCGGTCAGCTCGTGTCGATCTACGGCGCCCGCACCTGCGGGCTTTGCCGCCCCTGCCGCGAAGGCCGCGACAATCTCTGCGAGCACGTCTCGGGCGTGCACGGCTTCCACCTCGACGGTTTCGCCCAGGAAAAGATCAACCTTCCGGCGCGCCTGCTGGTGCCTGCACCTCCCGGTGTCGACGCCGTTGGTGCCGCGGTCGCGCCCGTCACCTTCGGCACTGTCGAGCACATGCTGTTCGACAACGCCAGACTTGAGCCAGGCGAGACGATCCTGGTCCACGCCGGCGGCTCGGGCATCGGTTCGGCCGCGATCCAGCTCGCCAAGAAGATGGGCTGCACCGTCATCACCACGGTCGGCTCCAACGACAAGATCGAGAAGGCCAAGGCGCTCGGCGCCGATCACGTCATCAACTATCGCGAAGACCGCTTCGAAGGCGTCGTCCGTAAGCTGACCAAGAAGAAGGGTGTCGACGTCGTTTTCGAGCATGTCGGCAAGGACACCTGGGCCGGCTCGATGTTCAGCCTCAAGCGCGGCGGCCGCCTCGTCACCTGTGGTTCGACCTCGGGTGTGTCGACCGAAATCAACCTGATGATGCTGTTCCAGCAGCAGCTCAAGCTGCTCGGCTCCTTTGGTTGTCGTATGGAAAACATGGCCAACGCCATGCAGAAGATGGCCGCCGGCCTAGTCAAGCCGATTATCGACACCGAAGTCGACTTTGCTTCCATCGACACCGCGCTGAAGCGGATGGAAGGTCGCGACGTGTTCGGCAAGATCATCCTGCGCATCGACTGAGTAGGACGCCAGCGAATTGCCCCGCAGGAAGGCCAGCAAGATCCCAAGCCCCACAATGATGCGCATCATGGGGCGGCTGCGCATGCTCAACTACTGGCTGGTGGCGCAGGTCGCCCTAGTAGCGCTCAAGCTGCTGCGCCTGCTGCCGGTCGACAAGGGGCTCAACTTCGCCGACCGCGCCGCCCGCACCGTCGGTCCGTGGTTTGGCCGTCACCGCGTGGCACTCTCCAACCTGCGCGCCGCCTATCCTGAGAAAAGCGAAGCCGAAATCGAAGCCATTGCCTTGGATATGTGGGGCAATATGGGCCGGCTTGGCGCTGAGTACATCTTTCTCGGGCAGATTTTCGACTACGATCCGGAGGCCGAGACGCCCGGTCGTATCGAAGTGACCGGCAACGACCATTTCCTCAAGATCGCCAGCGAGGACAAGCCCCACATCGTCTTCACCGGCCATCTCGGCAATTTCGAGCTGCTGCCGATCGCCGCTGCCACCTTCGGCATGAAGATCACGTCGCTGTTCCGCCCGCCAAACAACCCCTATCTGGCCGAGTACATCTTCTCGACACGTGCGTCGAACATGGGTGACCTGCTCGCCTCGCAGCGCGGCGCGTCCTTCGCACTCGCCGGCATTCTCGACCGTGGCGGCAATGTCGGCGTGCTCGTCGACCAGAAGTTCAAGCGCGGCCTCAGGACGACCTTCTTCGGCCGCGAATGCGAGACCAATCCGGTGCTCGCCATGCTCGCCCGCCATTATGACTGCGACGTCTATCCGGCGCATTGCATCCGCCTCCCCGGCGGGCGCTACAGGCTGACGATCGAAGATAAGCTGGCACTGCCGCGCCGCGACGATGGCGCCGTCGATGTCCAGGCCACCACACAGATGCTCAACGACACCGTCGAGCGCTGGATCCGCGAGGATCCGGGCCAGTGGATGTGGTTCCACAAGCGCTGGGGCTTGACCGAAGGCCGACGCCGCAAGGTCAACAAGTCGGGCAAGCTCTCGGCCGATAGCTGAAGCGCTATCCCTCGTAATAGGTCATGACCGCATGGCGGGCTTCCGCGAAAAACAGCCAGCGCTCGACGACAAGGCCGAGCGCATAGCAGAACACGGCCAGCACGGCAGCCGGCACGGCGGCCGACCCGCCGGCAAGGATCGCCACCAGCAGCAGCAGAACAGGCGCCAGCCCGCCAGACAGGATCGCCAGCCTGGACAGCTTGAGCGCGTGCTTGCGCGCGACCTTGAAGCCCATTTCACGGGTCAGGTAGTTCTCATTGACATGCGGCCGCTCGAACAGCCTGACATGGCCGATATGGCCAAGCCCGGTGGCGCTCTCGGGCGTCGAGAACGGCGCGAGTGTCCGCAGCCTTGTCCACCACTTTTGCTTGCAGATCCACGCCGCCACGACAAACAGGATGGCGATTGCGGCGCAAACCGGGCCGCGGCTGCCGGATGAATAACCGGCGACGGACGCGAGCAGGAAGCCCCCGGCTGCGGCGAACAGCAGGTAGCAAAGCGGCGTTAGCCCTGTATTCCAGGCCTGGATCGAGCGCAGCGAACCGTAGATCATCGCCGTGCAGTAGACCGTGGCGCCACACATGAGCGTGCCTGCCAGGCCCGCAACCGCGAGGTGACGCCCCTCGACGATCGCAAACCATGCCGTAACAGTCAGCGGCACGAAGCTGGCGATTGCCATCACGCCTTCGCGCGACAGCCAGCTCGAGCGCCATTGCGACAGCGCCCGCCATGCCCGTTGCGGGTTGCCGAGATGCAGCGTCGACGCCAACAGGCCGGCTGCGATCATTGCCAGCGCGCCGATGTGTGCAAGCTTGACCGACAGGGTCGAGGCGTCGAGCAGGCCAAGGCCGAGCACAGCCGCCAGGCCGTAGCCGAGCCCGGAAAGCGTGGTGAACACGATGATGGAGAAGGCGGGATGCATGGTTCAGATCCGGTCCAGCATGCCGTCGAGCCAGGCAAAGAACCCTTTGGCGTCGTGGGTGTTCTCAGCCAGCACGGCAGAACCGGCACTTGCGGCCAGCGGCTTGCGCGGCCGTGGCGGCAGGTACTTGTTGGTCGGGCGCGTGCCCTGCTCCGGCATCAGGTCGTAGCCGCCGCGCTCGGCCACCATGCGCGAGACCTCTGATGAGGCATCGCCGAGATCGCCGAAATGCCGGGCATTGGCCGGGCATGTCCGGACACAGGACGGCACCCGGTCGACCTCCTTGAGCGTCTCGTTGTAGATGCGGTCGACGCAGAGCGTGCATTTCTTCATCACCCCGGCGGCCAGATCCATCTCGCGCGCGCCATAGGCGCAGGACCAGGCGCACAGGCCACAGCCGATGCACTTGCTCTCGTCGACTAGCACGATGCCGTCTTCGGCGCGCTTGTAGGAGGCGCCTGTCGGACAGACGGTGACGCAGGGCGCGTCCTCGCAATGCAGACATGACTTGGGGAAATGCACGATGCGTGCCTCTCCCGCCTCGCCGATCACCTGCCCGCCCTCCGGCACGACCTCGAAGGTGTGGATGCGATTGAGGAAGGTGCCGGAGACATCGGCCCCATACGGGTCCTGGTCGGACAGCGCCGCGCCATAGCCGCCGGTATTCCACTCCTTGCAGCTGATGACGCAGGCATGGCAGCCGACGCAGACGTCGAGGTCGATGACCAGGCCAAGCTTCTTCGGTGTCGGCAGTGACGGCAGGCTGGTCATTCCGCCCACTCCTGGCCGTAGCGCAGCTCGTCAGCATGCGGACGTGCTCCGCCGGGTTGCGCGACGGCGGCAAGATGCGGCTCGCTGACCTCTGCCGGTTCGGCTTTCTCGATGCGCACGCGCAGATCGTACCACGCCGCCTGGCCGGTCACCGGATCCGAGTTCGACCAGCGCATCCCGTCGCCCTTCGGCGGTAGAAGTTCATGGATCAAGTGATTCATCAGGAAGCCTTTTTTGGCTTCTGGTGCATCCTTGTCGAGCGCCCAGGCGCCCGCGCGCTTGCCGATCGCATTCCATGTCCAGATCGTGCTCGAATTGACCGCTTCCATCCGCGCGACCTCGACCTTGATGCGGCCGTGATGCGAAATCACCCAGACCCAGTCGCCATCGACGAGCCCGATCTCGTCGCAGATCGGACCAGGCACATAGAGCGGGTTCCGTGTATGGATCTGCCTGAGCCAGGCATTCATCGAGCCCCAGGAATGGTACATCGCCGCCGGTCGCTGGGTGATGGCATGATAGGGATAGTCCTCTCGGCTGACCGCCGCCTCCTCGAACGGCCGATACCACATCGGCAGCGGATCGAAGGTTGCGAGGATGCGCTCACGATGCGTCTCGGGCGCCACCGGTTCACGCAGGCCTTCGGCCGAGAGCCGGAATTTCTGCAGTGATTCCTGGTAGAGCTGGAAGGTCACCGGCTTCGGCTCGTCGAAGAAGCCCATGCGCACGGCAAAATCCTGATAGGCCTTGTTGGCGTGCTTGAAGAACTGCGCTTCGAGCGGGATATGCGCTGAGAAGAACGAGCCGTTCTCGATGTAGCGATCGAGCTGGTTACGGTTGATCGCCCCGCGCCCGGCACGGTCGCCATTGCTGCCGCGGAAGCCGGCAAGCGGCCCGATGCCCGGCCGCCTTTCATGGCGCACGATATAGTCGGCATAGTCCGCATAGAGCGCCTTGCCGCGGCTGTCGACGAAACCGGGCAGCTTGAGCCGCGCGCCAAGGTCGATCAGCACGCTCTGGAAGCCGCGCACATCCCGATCCGGCTCTACCACCGGCCAACGGATGGCGTCCTGGACCGCATCCGGCTCGGAGATTGGCCGGTCGAGCAGCGAAATGCAGTCGTGCCGCTCGAGATAGGTCGTGTCGGGCAGCACCAGGTCGGCATAAGCGACCATTTCGGAGGAATAGGCGTCCGAATAGATGATCTTCGGGATGCGGTAGGCGCCCGTCGCGGGATCCTTGTCCTCGAGCATCCTGATGACGCCCGCGGTGTTCATCGACGAGTTCCACGCCATGTTGGCCATGTAGAGGAACATCAGATCGATCGGGTACGGATCGCCGGCATGGGCGTTGGCGATCACCATGTGCATCAGCCCATGGGCAGAAATCGGCGCATCCCAGGAAAACGCCTTGTCGATGCGCATCGGTTTGCCGTCGGCGTCGATCAGCAGATCTTCCGGCCCACGGGGAAAACCGAGATGCGGGCCGGACAAAGGCTTGTTGGAGCCGAAATGCTCGGCCTTGCCGTGCGGCGTCGGATGCGCCTCGATCGGCTTGGGATAAGGCGGCTCGAAGCGGAAGGCCCCGGGGCAGTCGACAGCGCCGATCAGCACCTGCAGCATGTGCAGGGCGCGCGCCGTCTGGAAGCCGTTCGAATGCGCCGAAAGCCCGCGCATGGCATGGAACGACACCGGACGCCCGACAAACGCCTCATGGCGCTCGCCATTCATGTCGGTCCAGGGTTGGTCGATCGTAATCGCCTCGTCGAAGGCGACGCGCGCGATCTCGGCAGCGAGGCCCCGGATGACGTCGGCGGCGACGCCGGTTTCCGCGGCGACCGCCTCCGGCGCATATTGCGGGTCGAGGTATTTTTCGGCGAGGAGTTGGAACGACGGCACCGCAAAGCGGCCGTCGGGCAGCTCGACACGCCCGGAAAGTGCGGCCCGCGCGCCTTTGCTGCCCAATGCCACGACCTGTTCGGTGACGGATTCGAAGATCTGCGGCTTGCCCTCGGCATCGCGGACGAAAAGTCCGTGCTCGGCGGTTCCGGGCGCATCGACGACCAGCCAGGTCGCGTTGGAATAGCGCACGATGTAGTCGACATCGATTTTCCGCGCTTTCAGCAGTTCATGTATGACGGCGAGGATCAGCAGGCCGTCGGTGCCGGGCCGGATGCCGATCCAGTTGTCGGCGACTGCCGAATAGCCGGTCCGCACCGGATTGACCGAGACGAAGCGCGCGCCGCGCTTCTTGAGCTTCGAAATGCCGATCTTGAGCGGGTTGGAATCGTGGTCCTCCGCCACGCCGAACATCACGAACAGCTTGGTGCGGTCCCAGTCGGGCGCGCCGAATTCCCAGAAGGCGCCGCCGATGGTCATGATGCCGGCGGCCGCCATGTTGACCGAGCAGAAGCCACCATGGGCGGCGTAGTTGGGCGTGCCGAACTGCTGGGCCCAGAAGCCGGTCAGCGACTGCGACTGGTCGCGGCCGGTGAAGAAGGCCAGCTTCTTCGGATCGGCATGGCGCACGCCGTCCAGCCAGCCGGTCGCCAGCTCCAGCGCATCGTCCCAGGAAATCTCCTTGAACTCACCCGAGCCGCGCGGCCCGGTCCTGAGCAGCGGCGCGCGCAGCCGCGCCGGCGCGTAGTGCTGCATGATGCCGGCCGAACCCTTGGCGCACAGAACGCCGCGATTGACCGGATGGTCCCGGTTGCCCTCTATGTAGCGGACCTTGCCGTCCTTGAGATGGACGTCGATGCCACAGCGGCAAGCGCACATGTAGCAGGTGGTCTTGCGGACCTCGTCGGAGACGGGTTCCGAAAGCGCTACATGCGGTTCTGACTTCATCCGGCGGCCTCCCTGAACAAGAGTCCTAGCGAGGCGGCGGCTGAAAGGAAATGCCCGAAAACGGCTCTCTACGGCAAAATTTGTCTATACCGAGACAACAACTTAGACCAGACGGCTAAAGTCACGCCAGAAATGAAAAGGCCGAGGAGCCCCCACTCCCCGGCCTTTTCGTAGGCACGTCGCCCCGAAACTCAGTTGGCGGTCACATTAGCACCGTCTTGATCGACAGCAATTCTTGAGCCGTTCAGTTCAAGCTCTTTCATCGCGGCATGAAGCAATTCTGCAACAGAAATGCTGATATCGGCGCAAATGGCATGTATGTTTCCGCCAGCAAACGCTAGTTGGTGACGACGATCCGCGTGTTGCTCGCACCGACTTCCCTGACCAGCGAATAGAACCTCGCGGCATTCGCCGTCTGCAGCCGGACGCAGCCATGTGATGCCGGACGGCCCAGTTGCCTGACCGCACCCGTGCCATGGATGGCATAGCCGCCATTGTAGAACACCGAATAGGGCATCGGCGAATTGTCGTATTTCTGCGAATACCACATCCGATGCAGGCGCTTCGGCCGCCAGCTGCCGCGTGGCGTGACATATCCCCTGCGTGCCGTCGAAACTGGCCATTGGTGGATCACCCGCCCGTCGAAGCTGACGGTCATGGTCTGCGTCGCGATACTGACCCGCGCGACAAGAACATCGGCAAGTGCCTGAGTTGGAACGCCAGCAAAGCCCAATGCGGCGACCATGAAGAAGAGAGCCCTGTACATTCTTCGCACACTCCCCAAACCGGCAGTATTTTCCCTGCCCACCGACGATGGGAGCACGAAAAGCTGTACGGTTGGTAAAACTGAACTCGGAAGATGAATGCAACCAGATCAGCAACCTGAGGTTGATGGCGTGAATTTTCGCCGACTTTCAGGTGGCCCAAGTCAGTGCCCCTCGCCGCCCCGTCTGGCCCAGTTGACTCGACCCGGTATGGGCATAGGCTGCCCGTCGCAGCTGGAGCCACGTTCCAAGATGCTCCAGCCGGATAACGTGCGGCCCACGGCGGACCGTCGCCCGGAGGATCTCAAAAATGCAACCATCCCAATATTTTAGCGGCATGAGCAGGCGAAACCTGCTGTCGTTGATCGGCCTCACGGCAGGCACTGCCGCGATGTACCAGGCGATGACCAGCCTCGGTCTCGCGGTTGAGTCAGGCTACAAGGGACCGGTGAAACTGGAGGGCGATCCGAAGGGCGCCAGCGTGCTTATCCTGGGTGCCGGCCTCGCCGGCATGACGGCCGCACTCGAGCTCCGGCAGGCCGGCTACAAGGTCAAGATTCTCGAATACAACAACAGATCGGGCGGGCGTAACTGGACGTTGCGCGGCGGCGACACCTACACCGAGCTCGGCGGCGCGACGCAGAAATGCGATTTCGACGAAGGCCTCTACATCAATCCCGGCCCGTGGCGAATCCCTTATCACCACAACGGTCTGCTCGCCTATTGCCGGCGCCTCGGCGTCACGCTGGAGCCGTTCCAGCAGCTCAACCACAACGCCTTCCTGCATTCGTCCAAGGCGTTCGGCGGCAAGCCGCAGCGCGTGCGCGACATCAAGATCGACTTCCAGGGCCATGTCTCCGAACTGCTCGCCAAGGTTGCCCACACCGGCAAGCTCGAAGGCGGCGTCACCAAGGAAGACCAGGAGATGCTGGTCGAGGCCCTGCGCTCCTGGGGTGCGCTCGACAAGGACTATGCCTACACCAAGAGCATAGCAAACTCCGAATTCCGCGGTTTCGCCAAGGATCCCGGCGGCGGCCTCGGGGCTGCCCCCGTGCCGAGCGATCCGATTGCGCTGACCGACATATTGAGCTCGGGCCTGTGGGGCAGCCTCGCCAATTTCGCCCTTTACGAGTTCCAGACGACGATGTTCCAGCCGGTTGGCGGCATCGACATGATCGGCAAGGCCTTCACCAAGGAGGTCGGCGACCTGATCACCTACAATGCCAAGGTGTCGAAGATCCATCAGGACGACAAGGGCGTCACCGTCACCTATGAGGACGTCCAGAAACCGGGCACGATGGCCGAGGAGAAGGCCGATTGGTGCATCTGTACCATTCCGCTGACCATTCTCAGCCAGATCGAGATCAATGTCGGCGCCCCGATGCAGGCGGCGATCGAAGCCGTGCCTTATGCCTCGTCGGTCAAGGTCGGCCTGCAGTTCAAGCGGCGTTTCTGGGAACAGGACGAGCTGATCTTCGGCGGCGTCAGCTACACCGACCTGCCGATCACCCAGATCTCCTATCCGAGCACCAGCTTCAACACCAACGGCAAGGGCGTGTTGCTCGGCGCCTACACCTGGAACGGGCCGCATTCCTATGAGTTCACCTCGATGGCGCCGGAGGAGCGCGTCAAGCGCGCCGTCGAATACGGAACGATGATCCACCCGCAATACAAGGACGAGTTCGAGAACGGCATCTCGATGGCCTGGCACCGCTCACCGTTTACGCTCGGCTGTGCCGGCGACTGGACCGAGGAAGCGCGCAAGGAGCACTACGACAATCTTTGCCAGATCGATGGCCGCATCGTGCTCGCCGGCGAACACGCCTCCTACATCCCGGCGTGGATGGAGGGGGCGATCCTGTCGTCGCTCGATGCGATCACTCGGCTGCACCAGCGCGTCGTGGCCGGATGACGGCCGCCGCCGCTCATCCTTCATCCTCATTTTTCGCAAGGCATGTCGACATGACCCAGCAATCGAAACTTTTAACCGGCCAAATCACCGCCGCCGTCATCTTCGCTACATTCCAGGCGAGTGCTGCCCTGGCCGACTCGGCCGGTGCAACCTTCAGCGATGGTGACAATTTCTCCGAAAAAACCGGCCAGGAACTCTACGCCAATGTCTGCCAGGCCTGCCACATGGACCAGGGCCAGGGCGCCGTCGGCGCCGGCAAATATCCGGCGCTCGCCAAGAACGAGAACCTGGAATCAGGCGGTTACCCCGTCTACGTCATCCTGCATGGCCAGAAGGGCATGCCGCCCGTCGGCAGCATGATGAGCGACGACCAGGTGGCCGCCGTGGTCAACTATGTCAGGACCAATTTCGGCAACGACTACAAGGATCCGGTGACGGCGGAAGACGTCGCCGGGGCACGCTGACGGATCGACGCCGGATTGGCCACCAGACGGCCTGGATCCACCAGGTTTGGAGCGCCAGCTCCAGCGACCGAAGCAGCCGGTGATCCTGCTGGCTGCTTCATTTCATGCGGCAAAAGGAGAAAGACATGACAACACTGCGGATCTGCGCCGCCACGCTCGTGGCCGGCCTGTTGCTCTCGGGCAGCGCGCTGGCTGAGGATGTGGTGCGCCACAAGAACCCCAATTCGGACTTTCCGATCGCCCAGGCCGTCGAAGTCCCCGCCGGCAAGACGACGGTCTATGTCAGCGGCGCCGTGCCCTCGGTCATCGACGAGAAGGCCGAGAAGGGCAGCCTTGCCGCCTATGGCGACACCAGAACGCAGACGGAATCGGTGCTGAAATCGATCGAAAAGACCCTCGAAGGGCTCGGCCTCAAGATGGGCGACGTGGTCAAGATGCAGGTCTTCCTCGTCGGTGATCCGGCACAGGGCGGCAAGATGGATTTTGCCGGCTTCATGGACAGCTACACCAAGTTTTTCGGCACCAAGGAACAACCGAACCTGCCGGCCCGCTCGGTGATGCAGGTCGCCGGCCTCGTCGCGCCCGGCTGGCTGATCGAGATCGAGGTCACCGCCGTCCGGCCGTGAGTGGTACGGTTTGCGCGGGTTGCCCCGAAACAGGCAGCCTGCGCGCTCGACAGCAGCTGACGGATGCGCAAGACTGGCAACAATCCGGGCAAGGTGAAGCCAGACAAAGTGAACAATGTCGACCGCATGTATGACAAGCTTTTCAAGATCATAGACGACCGTCGTGAAGAACTGGCGGAACTGACTGCGGAGCTGATCCGTTTTCCCACCATCAACCCGCCCGGCGACGCCTATCGCCCTTGCGCGGAATATCTCGGCAATCGCCTGGCCAAGCGCGGCTTCGGCGTCGAATACATCAGAGCCGAAGGCACGCCAGGCGACACCGATCGCTATCCGCGCATCAATGTCGTTGCCCGTTTCGACGGCCGGGTGGCCGGACCCACCGTCCATTTCAATTCCCATATCGACGTCGTCGAGGCGGGCGAAGGCTGGTCGGTTGATCCATTTGCCGGCACGATCCGCGACGGCCGCGTCTATGGCCGCGGCGCCTGCGACATGAAGGGCGGGCTGGCGGCCTCGATCATCGCCGCCGAAGCTTTCATGGACGCCAACCCGGATTTTCCCGGCGCCATCGAGATATCAGGCACCGTTGACGAGGAGTCGGGCGGTTTCGGCGGCGTCGCCTATCTCGCCGGCAAGGGGTATTTCTCCAGGCCCAGGGTCGACCACGTCATCATTCCCGAGCCGCTCAACAAGGACCGTATCTGCCTCGGTCATCGCGGCGTCTGGTGGGCGGAAATCGAGACCAAGGGCGAGATCGCACATGGCTCCATGCCGTTCCTCGGCGACTGCGCCGTCCGCCACATGGGGGCCGTGCTCGAAGCCTTCGAGCGGGAGTTGTTTCCCGCGCTCGACCGCAAGACGACGCGAATGCCGGTGGTGCCGGAAGGCGCCAGGCGCTCGACGATGAACATCAACTCGATCCATGGCGGCCAGACCGACGATTTTCGCCCCGGCCTGCCCTCGCCCAACGTGCCCGATTCCTGTCGCCTGACCATCGACCGTCGCTTCCTGCTGGAAGAAAACATCGTCGACGTCAAAGGCGAAGTCACCAGCATCCTTGACCGCCTGAAGAGCGAGCGGAAGAAGTTCGACTACGAGATCCGCGACATCATGGAGGTCCAGCCGCTGATGACCGAGCGCGATGCGCCGGTGGCGTCGGCCATTGCCAGGGGCATACGCGAGATCTTCGACAAGGAGCCAGAATATGTCATCTCGCCCGGTACCTATGACCAGAAGCACGTCGCCCGCATCGGCCATTTGTACGATTGCATCGCCTATGGCCCGGGTATTCTCGACCTCGCCCATCGGCCGGACGAATGGGTCGGCATCGACGACATGGTCCAGTCGGCGAAGGTGATGGCAATAGGCCTCGACATCTTGCTGCGCGGCCAGTTCAGCGGCTGAGCGGGCAAGCAACGGCTGTTGGGCCGTGAGAAAATCATTTCCGCAGCACTGCTGCAATTGCAACAAACGCGATTTACTCGGCCGGGAAATCACGCTTCTATCCGGCCCGTCGAAGTCGAAGCGGGGAGATCTGAGCATGAAGCAATGGAAAACCATACTGGCGGCCGCAGCGCTGGCGCTGGCCTCCGGCACCGCCGCGATGGCCGCCCGCACCGACCTCGTGCTCGGCATGCCCTTGGAGCCGCCACATCTCGACCCGACGGCAGGCGCAGCCGCCGCCATCGACGAAGTCTTCTACGCCAACGTCTTCGAAGGCCTGACCCGCATCGGTTCGCGCGGCGAGGTGCTGCCCGATCTGGCCGAGAGCTGGACGATTTCCGACGACGGCAAGACCTACACCTTCAAGCTGCGCTCCGGCGTGAAATTCCATGACGGCAGCGACTTCGACGCCTCCGACGTCAAGTTCTCGCTCGACCGCGCCCGTGGCGAAAGCTCGGTCAACGCGCAGAAAGGCCTGTTTGCGCCGATCGACACCATCGAGGTCGTCGATCCGGCCACCGTCAAGGTGACGCTCAAGAACCCGCTCGGCTCGTTCCTCTACAATCTCGGCTGGGGCGACGCGGTGATCGTTGCGCCGGAGAGCGCCGAGACCAACAAGGAAAAGCCTGTCGGCACCGGCCCTTTAAAGTTCCAGAACTGGGCCAAGGGCTCGTCGATCACGCTGGTCAAGGCCGATGGCTACTGGGGCGATCCGGTGGCGCTCGACAAGGCGGAGTTCCGCATCATCCCCGACGCCGCCGCCGCCATCCCTGCCCTGCTTTCGGGCGACGTGCAGGCGCTGCCCAACTTTGCGCTCGGCGATGCGCTCGCCCAGGTCAAGGCCGACCCGCGCTTCAAGGTGGTCATCGGCACCACCGAGGGTGAAACGGTGCTGTCGACCAACAACAAGAAGCCGCCCTTCGACAATCTCAAGGTGCGCCAGGCGATCGCACATGCCATCGACCGCAAGGCGCTGATCGACGGCGCGACCGGTGGCCTGGGCACGCCGATCGGCTCGCATTTCGCCCCGCACAACCCGGCCTATATCGACCTGACCGGCACCTATCCGCACGACATCGCCAAGGCCAAGGAACTGCTCAAGGAAGCGGGCCTCGCCGATGGCTTCAAGGCGACGCTCAAGCTGCCGCCGGTCGGTTACGCCCGCCAGGGCGGCGAAATCATCGCCTCGCAATTGCGCGAGATCGGCATCGACCTGCAGATCATCCCGGTCGAATGGGCCGACTGGCTCAAGCAGGTGTTCACCGACAAGGATTACGACCTGTCGATCGTCTCGCACACCGAGCCCAACGACATCGATATCTATGCCCGCAAGGACTACTACTTCAATTACGACAACCCGGCCTTCAACAAGGTCATCGACGAGCTCAACCTGACCTCCGACGAGGCCAAGCGCACCGAGCTCTACAAGCAGGCGCAGAAGATTCTCGCCGACGATGCCGTCAACGGCTTCCTGTTCGAACTGCCCAAGGTCGGCATCTGGGACGCCAAGGTCGAAGGCCTGTGGGAAAACTCGCCCATCCAGGCCAACGACCTCACCAAGGTGAAGTGGGCCGACTGATGACAAGGTGGCGCGCCTTCGGGTGCGCCACCACCCGCTTGGCGGAAGCACGGCATGTTGCCTGCCGATATGAAGGCACTCGCGACGAACTTCGTCGCCGTTATTTCTGGGAGCATCGCAAGAGTTCTGTGAACTGCGCTTCTCTGCAACCTTTGCGAGCTTTCGAAGCGGCATTTTCTCGGGCAGTTTGCGCTTGATGACGATCTATCTGCTCAAACGCCTGTTGATCGGAATTGCGACCCTCATCGTCGCCTCGCTCGTCGTGTTCCTGATGCTCGAGGTCGTCCCCGGAGATCCGGCCCGGCTGATGCTGGGCATGAACACCAGTGACGCGCAGGTCGACCTGCTGCGTGAGCAGATGGGGCTGAACCAGCCGCTGATCCTGCGCTATCTCGACTGGATCCGCGGCCTGCTCCGGCTGGATTTCGGCAAATCCTACACCTATTCGGTGCCGGTGATCGACCTGATCAGGGAGCGGCTTGTCGTCTCCTTCCCGCTTGCGGTGATCTCCCTGACGCTTTCGACACTCATTGCCATCCCCGTCGGCCTGTTCGCCGCCGCGCGCCGTGGCAAGGCTGGCGACACCGCTGCCATGGCCGTGGCACAGGTCGGCGTCGCCATGCCCAATTTCTGGTTCGCGCTGCTGCTTGTCTATGTTTTCGCCGTCTGGTTGCGGCTGGTGCCCGCCGGCGGCTTTCCCGGCTGGGGCAACGGCATCTGGCCGGCGCTCAAGGCGCTGATCCTGCCGGCGCTCGCCCTCGCCTTGCCGCAGGCGGCGATCCTGGCCCGCGTCACCCGCGCCGCCTTGATCGAGGTGCTCAACGAGGACTACATCCGCACGGCACGCGCCAAGGGCATGCCGATGCGCGCAGTGCTGTGGCGGCACGCGCTGCGCAACGCCATGATCCCGGTGCTGACCATCATGGGCCTGCAATTCGCCTTCCTGCTCGCCGGCACCATCATCATCGAAAATGTCTTCTATCTGCCGGGCCTGGGACGCCTTGTCTTCCAGGCGATCATCCAGCGCGACCTGATCGTCGTCGAAAGCGTGGTGATGCTGCTGGTCGCCGCCGTGGTGCTGGTCAACCTGATCGTCGATCTGTCCTATGCGCTGGTCGACCCGCGCCTGAGGGCACGGCAATGAACGAAGCGACACCTCACAGCGAAGGTTTCGGCGAATTCGTCGGCCGTGCGTTCGGCAACCGCTCTTTCGTCATCGGCCTCGTCATCGCCCTGGTCGTCGCTGCCATGGCGGCCATCTCGTTCTTCTGGACCCCCTTCGACGTCACCAGGCTCGTCGTCGCCGACCGCATGCAGCCGCCCTCCGCAGAGCACTGGTTCGGCACCGACCATTTCGGCCGCGACGTGCTGTCGATGATCATGATCGGGGCGCGCAACTCGATCGCCGTGGCGCTTGTCGCGGTCGTCATCGGCATGGGCATCGGCGTGCCGCTCGGCTGCTGGGCGGCAGCGCGTGGTGGCTGGGTCGACGAGGCGCTGATGCGCTTCAACGATCTCGTCTTCGCCTTTCCCGCATTGCTGTCGGCGATCATGATCACCGCTGTCTTCGGACCGAGCGCGATCAACGCCATCATCGCCATCGGCATCTTCAACATCCCGGTCTTCGCCCGCGTCGCGCGTGCCGGCGCGTTGTCGATCTGGCCGCGCGAATACATCCTTGCCGCCCGTGCCGCCGGCAAGAACAAGAGCCGCATCACCGTCGAGCATATCCTGCCCAACATCGCCAACCTGCTCCTGGTGCAAGGCACCATCCAGTTCGCGCTTGGTATCCTGGCCGAGGCCGCCCTGTCTTATGTCGGGCTCGGCACGCAGCCGCCGATGCCGAGCTGGGGACGCATGCTGTTCGACGCGCAGACGCTGATGATGGTGTCGCCATGGCTGGCGTTGTTCCCCGGCTGCGCGATCCTGATCACCGTGCTTGGGCTCAACCTGCTCGGCGACGGCATCTCAGATATCTTCGATCCGCGGTCGAGGCGTCGCCCATGAGCCTGCTCGAGATCGAAAAGCTGTCGCTCAGGATCGGCCGGACGCAGGTGCTGAAGGAGATCGACCTCGCCATCGAACCCGGCGAGGTGATGGGGCTCGTCGGAGAATCCGGGTCGGGAAAATCCATGACGGCACTTGCCGTCATGCGCCTCACGCCTGCGGCATCGCAGATGAAGGGGCGTGTCACCTTTGACGGCATCGACATTCTCTCTGCCACCGAGGCCCAGATGTGCGCGCTGCGCGGCGACGACATCGGCATGGTGTTCCAGGAGCCGATGACAGCGCTCAATCCGGTCAAGACGATCGGCGAGCAGGTCGCCGAAGGCATCAGGTGGCACACAAGGGCGAGCCGGGCCGAGGCCGAGGCGCAAGCGCGGAAAATCCTCGACCGGGTCGGCCTGCCGGAGCAGAAATTCCCGCTGTCGCGCTATCCGCACGAATTGTCCGGCGGCCAGCGGCAGCGCGTCGCCATCGCCATCGCCTGCGCGTTGAAGCCCAAACTGCTGATCGCCGACGAGCCGACGACCGCACTCGACGTCGTGCTGCAGGCGCAGATCCTCGACCTGCTCAAGGAACTGGTCCGCGAAAACCGGATGAGCCTGCTGTTCATCTCGCACGACCTCGCCGTCGTCACCGAAATGGCCGACCGGATCACCATCCTGCGCCAGGGCATGGTGACGGAGTGTGGCGACACCGCACGAACGCTGTCGGAGGCAACCCATCCCTACACCCGCCAGCTGGCTCTGGCCTCGATGCACGTGCCGGCCCGCGTCAGGCCTCATATCGACGAAACCGCACCCGACACCCTGCTCGACGTCGCCAATCTGACCAGGGACTATCCCGGCCGGCGACGGTCGCTGTTTTCGAAGCCGGAACCCGTCCGTGCCGTCGACAACGTCTCGCTCAAGATGAAGCCGGGTGCTTCGGTAGCGCTTGTCGGCCGCTCCGGTTGCGGCAAGTCGACCCTTGCGCGGATGATCCTTGCGCTCGACACCCCCACCGATGGAACCATCAAGTTTCGCGGCATGGACATTACCCGCGCCGACGAGACCGCCATGCGCCGCGCCCGCCGCAACATGCAGGTGGTGTTCCAGGACCCTTACGGCTCGTTCGACCCGCGTCACACCGTCGAGCGGCTTGTTGGCGAACCGCTGCATCTTCTCGAGCGCAAGCCAGACCGCAAGGAACGTCGCGACATGGTCGGTCGCGCCCTGCATGAAGTCGGCCTCAGCCGTTCCGACATGGAGAAATACCCGCACGAGTTTTCAGGCGGCCAGCGCCAGCGCCTGTCGATCGCCCGCGCCATCATCACCCGGCCCAAGCTGGTGGTGGCGGACGAGCCTGTGTCGGCGCTGGATGTCTCGATCCGCGCGCAAATCCTCGACCTGTTCGCCGAGATCAACCAGAAGCTGGGCGTGGCCTATCTCTTCATCACACACGACCTGACCGTCGCCCGCGCCATAACAGACGACGTTCTGATCATGCATGAAGGGCGGATCGTCGAGCGCGGCAAGACATCTGAAGTGCTGGACCATCCGCAGACGGAGGCCGCGCAGGCACTTGTCTCGGCAGCACCCGACCTGCACCGGGCAATCGCCCGGAGGCTGCAGGAACAGGGGTGAGCAGCCGGTTCGCTTAGCGAATTCATCGTGCCAGTGTACGATGAAAGGCTAGCGAACGCCGGGACGATGCGAAGCAGCGGGGACCCGGCGATCAAGCCTGGAAAAAAGCCTAAGTCGCCGGCTTCACCACATCGACGGGGCTGATGCCCAGCAAATCGAGCGTGCGGCGCAGGAGCTTGACCTCGTTTTCCGCCAGATGGGCGTCGGCCTTGGCGATCTCGGCCATGTGGCGGGCCAGTTGCCGGCGTCGTTCGACGTCGAGATCACGGAACATGGCGATGGCCTGCGAACCGTTGGTCTCGTAGCCGAACTCGTTGAGATATTCGATGACGCCATCGATGCTGCTCTCGGCGATGCCGAAGGCTTCGGTGCAGATCCGACGAAAGGCGATCATCTCGGCTTCACTGGCGACACCGTCGGCGAGGATCATCCGGAACAGCAGCAGCAGCTCGGCCGAAAGCACGGGGTCGTCGGCGACCTTGCGGACGCCGGGGTCGCCCTCGAACATGTTCAGAATTTGGGTCAGCAATCCTGTTACCATGCGAATCCCTTCCGTCGAGGCAACTGCAATTCCGATATAGAGCAATGCACGGCGAAAAACACTTGGCCCAATGGCTGGGCCAGCATTGCCGCCGACGCGCTATTGCGCAAGCGGGTGCGCTGTGGTCGAAGGCCTCATACTCCTGGACAGATCTCCGCACCGATGTTCGACATAGCCACAGAAACCTTGCTGATCCTGATCGTGGCTGCCTTCATCGCCGGCTTCATCGATTCCATAGCAGGCGGCGGCGGCCTGATCGCCATTCCGGCACTGCTGCTCGCCGGCCTACCGCCGCTCGAGGCGCTCGGCACCAACAAGCTGCAATCGCTGTTCGGCTCGGGCTCCGCCACCATCAGCTACGCCGCCAAAGGCCATGTCGACCTGCGCAAGCAATTGCCGTTCGCAGCCATTTCATTCGTCGGCGCGATGCTCGGAGCCATGCTGGCGACGGTCCTGCCCGGCGACATCCTGCGCATCTTTCTGCCGTTCCTGCTGATCACGATTGCGCTGTACTTCGCGTTCAAGCCCAACATGGATGACGTCGATCGCGTCGAACGCCTGCCGCCCCTGCTGTTCGGACTGACAGTGGTGCCGCTGATCGGCTTTTATGACGGCGTGTTCGGCCCCGGCGCCGGCTCGTTCTTCATGCTCGCCTTCGTCACCCTGGCCGGCTACGGCGTGCTCAAGGCCACCGCCCATACCAAGCTGCTCAACTTCGCCTCCAATGTCGGCAGCTTCATTGCCTTCGCGCTTGTCGGCGTGGTTGCCTGGAAGATCGGGGTGCTGATGGGCATTGCCCAGTTCCTCGGCGCCCGGCTTGGCGCCCACATGGCAATGCGCAACGGCGCAAAGCTGATCAAGCCGCTGCTGGTCTGCACCTGCGTCGCACTGGCCATCCGCCTGCTCATCGACCCCACCAACCCGCTGCGCGTGATGATCGGCCTGTGACGGCGTTTTGACCGTCTGCCCCCTGGCTGATATCGTCCGTTTGCCCCGGCGGAGCCATGACATGGCAAGCGGCCAACGCGACGAGACACCTGATGAGCCTGCCCCGGCGCAGTTCGAGTTCGTGCGGCGCACGCCTTCGCCACAGCTCGCCGGCATCGTCACCAAACTCATCGGTTTTCGCGAACTTGTCCCTGTCTATGTCAGGCAGACCGAGGTCGCTTCGCTGCATGTTCCGCTGATCATCAGTTTCGGTGAAGCCTTCGCCATCGGCCTGAGCCGGGCACCCCGAGACAATGACCGCTTCGCAAGCTTTGCCGCTGGCATCCACGCCGGACCGGTGATCATCGATTCCTTTGGCCGGGCCTGCTGCATCCAGGTCAATTTCACGCCGCTTGGCGCAAGGCGCTTCTTCAGCCTGCCGATGAGCAAGCTTGCCGACCGCATGGTGCCTTTCGACGAGGTGCTCGGCAGCGCCGGCCACCGGCTTCGAGAACGGCTTGGCGATGAAACCGACTGGCATCGGCGGCTCGACATGACCGAGGCTTTCATCATCGAACGGCTGACGAGGATGCCGGCTATCTCCGATGAAATCGGCTGGGCCCTGGCAACGATCGTCGCCAGCGGCGGCCGGGCCCGTGTCGCATCCATCGCCGACGAGATCGGCTGGAGCCGCAAGCACCTGGCCGCCCGCTTCGCCGACCAGGTCGGCGTCGGGCCGAAATCCATCGCGCGCATCGCAAGGTTCAATCGCGCCGCAAACCTGTCAAAACGGGCGGATCGCACAAGCTGGGCCGATCTTGCCGTTGAGTGCGGATATGCCGATCAGGCCCACATGGTGCGCGAGTTCCGCGCGCTTGCCGGCGCCACACCGACCGGGCTCGACTGAGCCGGTTACATTTGTTCAATACCGCCATCAGGCACGCGGCCACACTGGGTGATCGTTCAACGCCACAGGAGGCGCCAGATGCCTACCCCGGAAGCTCCCCGCATATTCCCGACGCTGCGCTACGCCAATGCTGCCGCCATGATTGACTGGCTCGCAACAGCCTTCGGCTTTCTCGTCCATGCCAAATACATGGACGGCGCCGACGTCGGTCACGCCGAACTCGCGCTCGGATCGTCGATGATCATGATCGGGTCGTCTCGCGCCGACGCCTTCGGCGCCATCGTTGGCGAACCCGGCCACAATGGCGGCAAGGCCATCTATCTGGCGGTCGAAGATGTCGACGTCGTCCATGCCAGGGCCAAGGCGGCAGGCGCCGACATCGTCCAGCAACTCACCGATCGCGCTTACGGCAGCCGCGAGTTCATCTGCCGCGACCCCGAGGGCAATGTCTGGAGTGTCGGCACCTACTGGCCGAAAGCAGGCGAACCGGCCGCCTGATGGACTTCAACGCGCGGCAGCAAAAATCGCGTCGCAGTCGAGGTGGCGTTCGAGCTGTTCGGCAATCTCGTCGAGGGCGCGCTCGACTTCGGCGCGGTAGTCGATGCCGCCGCCCCTGATGCCAAGACTTTCGAGGAACCGCCCGCGGAAACCGTCGGCGCCGAACAGGCCGTGCATATAGGTGCCGAACACCTTGCCGTCGGCCGAGGTCGCACCATCGTCGACGCCATTGATGACGGCTGTCGGCCTGACGCAATCGGCGCCCGTGGTCTTGCCCAGGTGTATTTCGTAGCCGGACAGTGGCTCGCCATAGCGCACCGAGCGCGCCTCGACATTGCGCACGGTCTTTTCCGGCGCCATCACCGTCTCGACGTCGAGCAGGCCGAGACCTTCGGCGCGCGTAACGCTGCCTTCGATGCCCAGCGGGTCGTGCACGATACGGCCGAGCATCTGGTAGCCGCCGCAGATGCCGACGACATGACCGCCTCGCCGGCGATGTGCCTCGAGATCGCGGTCCCAGCCATTGTCGCGGAACAGCAGCAGGTCGCCGATCGTCGATTTCGACCCCGGAATGACCACCAGCCCGGCATCCTCGGGCAGCCGCTGCCCCGGCGGCACGAACACCACTTCGACCTGCGGTTCGGCACGCAACGGGTCGAGATCGTCGAAATTGGCTATGCGGCCGAGCATCGGCACGGCAACCTTGAGCGCCCGCTCTTCCCCGCCGGCCAGCCTTTCGAGGATCACCGAATCCTCCGAAGGCAGCAGCGCCGCCGCCTTGAGCCACGGCACGACGCCGAAGCAGGGCCAGCCGGTGAAATGCCCGATTGCCTTGATGCCGTCGTCGAACAGGCTGGCATCGCCGCGGAACTTGTTGATCAGATAGCCGACGATCATGCGCCGATCGTCTTCCGGCAGGATCAGATGCGTGCCGGCAACCGAGGCGATGACCCCGCCGCGATCGATATCGCCGACGAGGATGACGGGCACACCAGCGCGGGTGGCGAAGCCCATATTGGCGATGTCGCGCGGACGAAGATTGATCTCGGCGGGCGAGCCGGCGCCCTCGACGACGATCAGCTCGGCGCCCTCGCCCAGTGTCTGCCAGGAATCGAGCACCGCGCCCATCAGCTTGGGCTTCAGTTCCTGATAATCGCGCGCCTTGGCGTAACCGAAGACCTTGCCCTGCACCACGACCTGGCTGCCGATGTCGCTCTGCGGCTTGAGCAGCACCGGGTTCATGTGGATCGACGGCTTGACCCCGCAGGCTATCGCCTGAAGCCACTGCGCGCGGCCTATCTCGCCGCCGCCTGCCGCGCCGGAAATGTCGGCGACCGCGGCATTGTTCGACATGTTCTGCGGCTTGAATGGCCGCACCTGCATGCCGCGATTGCGCGCCGCCCGGCAAAGGCCGGCCACCAGCACTGTTTTGCCGACATCCGAGCCGGTGCCCTGGAGCATGATCGCCTTGGCCATGGTTCAGGCCCTTACGCCAGCGGCTGTTCCTGAAACCGTCGACCTGGCCGCCAGCGGCCCGCCGCGCCAGAGATAGAGCGCGAGCAGCGGCTCGCCGCCGGTGCGCATGGCGTGGTTCACATTGGCGGCGTGGTGGATCACTTCGCCTGCATCGCGCGGGCCGAACGGCGCATCGCCCATTCGCCACGCCGTGCCGCCGGTCAGCGGGATGTAGATCTCTTCGGCAAGGTGGTGGTGGTCGGGATATTCGACATCAGGGCCAAGCACGAGGAAGCCGCCCGCCACCGTGTCGTTGGCATAGTGGCCGCGCGTGCCGAACATCTCCGCCCAGCCGTAATTGTAGAGGAAGCGCTGCCCGAAATCCGCTGCCGTGTAGGTCTGCCCCCAGTGCAGTTCGCCGCGATGCCGCGCCACAAGCTCAGCCAAGGGACGGCAACCGGCAGGCGCCAATTCGACGGCGCGGTCGAGAAGGCGTGCGCACGCGACAGCATGCGGCCTCAACGGACGCGCGGGCATGTCCCAGTCGATGTCGCCGAGGAATTCGCCTACTGGCGCCACCGAATCGGTTGCCTCGAGAAAGCCTCTGAAGGCCTGCAGCAGCCCATCAAAATTTGTCGCCACGTTCGTTCTCGCCCATGCATTTGCGCACAGCCGCTCTGTTGAAGGTCGGGTTGCGCGGCCGCATCATTGGTCTAGATTGAGCCCCGCGCATAGCCAAAAAACGACAGGGAGGCCGACATGGACGCCGCAATCGACGCGACCGCCGGTCAGTTTGAGCTCAACGAAGATCAGCTGGCCATCCGCGAAATGGCGGGCAGTTTCGCCGCCGAAAAGGTGGCGCCCTTTGCCCTTGAATGGGACAAGGCCAGGCGCTTCCCCGAGGACGTCATCCGCGAAACCGGCCAGCTCGGCTTCGGCGGCCTCTACGTCAAGGAAGATGTCGGCGGCTCCGCCCTCACCCGTCTCGACGCCGTGCTGGTTTTCGAACAGCTGGCACATGCCTGCCCGGGCTTCTCGTCCTTCATCTCGATCCACAACATGGCCGCGTCGATGATCGACCGCTTCGGCAACGAGGAGCAGCGCCAGCGCCTCCTGCCCAGGCTGACATCGATGGAATGGCTCGCCAGCTATTGCCTGACCGAGCCGGGTTCCGGTTCGGACGCCGCAGCACTCAAGACCAAAGCGGTACGCAGCGGCGGCAACGGCAGCGACTTCGTCGTCAACGGCACCAAGCAGTTCATCTCGGGCGCCGGCGACAGCGACGTCTATGTCGCCATGGTCCGCACCGGTGCCGACGGCCCCAAGGGCATCTCGACGCTGGTCATCCCCAAGGATGCGCCCGGCCTGTCCTTCGGCGCCAACGAGCACAAGATGGGTTGGCATATGCAGTCGACCCGCCAGGTCATCTTCGACGATTGCAAGGTGCCGGCCGAAAACCTGCTTTCCGATGAGGGTGCCGGCTTCGGCATCGCCATGGCTGGCCTCGACGGTGGCAGGCTCAACATTGCCGCCTGCTCTGTCGGCGGCGCCCAGTCGGCGCTGGACAAGGCGCTGGCCTACACCGCCGAGCGAAAGGCCTTCGGCCAGACCATCGACCGCTTCCAGGCGCTGCAGTTCCGCCTCGCCGACATGGAAACCGAACTCCAGGCCGCCCGCCTGTTCCTCTATGCCGCCGCATCAAGGCTCGACCGCAAGGCGCACGACGCCTCGAAATGGTCGGCCATGGCCAAGCGTTTCGTCACCGACACCGGCTTCGACATTGCCAACGACGCCCTGCAGCTGCTCGGCGGCTACGGCTATCTGCACGACTACGGCATCGAGAAGCTGGTGCGTGACCTCAGGGTCCACCAGATCCTCGAAGGCACCAACGAGATCATGCGTGTCATCATCGCCAGGCATCTGATCGGAAAGTAGCGGTCGAGGACAGTAGGGGGACACTCCCATTGCCCCACTGCCTTGTCCCCCTGTTCCCTTACTCCCTACCGCCCTACTCCCTTCCCACTGGAGGAACCAACCAATGACCACCATCGCCTTCATCGGACTGGGCAACATGGGCAACCCCATGGCCGCCAATCTCGTCAAGGCCGGCCACGCGGTGCTCGGCTTCGACCTGATGCCCGAGCATCTCGAGACGGCGCGCAACAACGGCGTCACCGTCATGGCCAATGCCGCCGCCGCCGCCAAGGATGCCGATGTGGTCATCACCATGCTGCCCGCCGGCAAGCATGTGCTTACGGTCTATGAGGACATCGCGCCGAAGCTGAAGAAGGGCGCGCTGCTCATCGATTCCTCGACCATCGACGTCGATTCAGCCCGCAAGGCACATGCGATTGCTGCCAGCAATGGCCTGCTGTCGGTCGACGCGCCGGTCTCGGGCGGCACCGGCGGTGCTGCGGCCGGCACGTTGACCTTCATGGCCGGCGGCGCGCAGGCGGCGTTCGACTTGGCCGAGCCGGTGCTCAAGCCGATGGCCGGACGCATCGTCCATTGCGGCGACGCCGGCGCCGGCCAGGCAGCCAAGATCTGCAACAACATGATCCTCGGCATTTCGATGATCGGCGTTGCCGAGGCCTTCGTGCTCGCTGAAAAGCTCGGCCTGTCGCATCAGGCGCTGTTTGACGTCGCCTCGACCTCCTCGGGCCAGTGCTGGTCGCTGACGTCCTATTGCCCGGTCCCCGGCCCGGTGCCCAATTCGCCGGCCAACCGCGACTACCAGCCCGGCTTTGCCGCAGCCCTGATGCTGAAGGACCTGAAGCTGTCGCAGGAAGCGGCGCAGCAGGCCGGTGCCGTCACTCCGCTCGGCGCCGAGGCAACCCAGCTCTATGCCCTGTTCACGGCTCTCGGCAATGGCGGCACGGACTTCTCCGGCATCATAAGGTTTCTGCGTGGCGATGCGGCCTGATTAATCCAAAAAAGTTCAAAATTTAGGTTTGCTTAAGCTCTCGATAACCACGCGGTAACGATGTCCAGCTAAAACGGTTTGCAAGGGCGGGCTTCGCAGCCGCCTCTGGCTCCGGATCAGGTCTCGCGTACCGGAGCTGTAAACCTTCGCTGGTCAAGCGTCGCGAAGGGCCATGCGTAATAGTGGCAAAGCCGCGTTCCCGTCCGGGACGCGGTTTTTGCGTTGTGCCCACCCCTCATGTCCCGGATTTCGTCGCCAGCCGGCGAAAATTGGCGCGCACGCGCTTGCTGGCCGGCTTCAACGCGGCTGCAACCGACTTTTGCGCGGCAACGCCGTTCAGCACCGATGGCGTGCGGCCCGACAGCACTTCCGGCCAGAACTGCAGCGCCGACTGGAAGTAGGATATCTGCGCCGCCACCATGCCTTCGGCCATGGCGGTCGTCTTTTCGGTTACAGCCGCCAGGCTTTCGCCATGCAGTGGCCCACCCTTGCGCGCTTCGGTCGCCATCATCGGCAACCGCATCGCCATGACCATCGGCGCCAGCATCAGATTGCCGGCAATGGCGCCGGAATGGCGCGAGGCCCTTGCCAATCGTCTATTCTTCATCTCGCGCACTCCGGTTTGCCCGGCCGATTATGCGCGCGAGCTTATTGTGCAGTGCACAATATAAGCCGCGGCACTGTCATGAACAAGCCGATCGCCTCAGTCCCTTGGTTCGAACTGCACGTCCACCGGCGGCCGCAAGCCGTTGGCGAGGCGGTTTGTCTCGTTGGCCATGCCGACAACAGCGAGCAATTCCATCAGCTGGGCTTCACTCATGCCTTTGCTGCGCGCCGCCGCCGTATGGGAGTAGGTGCAATATTCGCAGCCATTGGTCGCCGATACGGCGATATAGATCAGTTCCTTGGTAAGCGGATCGAGCGCGCCGGGCGCCATCACCTCGCGCACCGACTCCCAGGTGCGCTTGAGCAGCGCCGGGTCATGCGCCAGCACCTTCCAGAAATTGTTGATCCAGTCGACCTTCCTGAAAGCCAGGATGTCGTCATAGACGGCGCGGACCGCCTCGCTTGCATCCTCATACTGGATCAAAGGCACGATCGGCTTGCCGCTCATCGTTCGCTCCCGGGGTAGGCCGGGCAGAAATCCCCTGCCCGGCAATCTGGCATCAGGCTTTCCTGAGATCGGCTTCGGCGAGGTCGAGCGCCTTCAGGATACGGTCGCCGGCCATGTCGATGGTGGCGCGAGTCCAGATCAGCGGCGGCGACAGGATCATCGAGTCGCCGGTCGCGCGCATCATCATGCCGTTGGCAATCGCATGGTCGCGCACCACGACCGCGGCACTGCCGCCCGGTGAGAACCGCTCCTTGGTCGCCTTGTCCCTGACGATCTCGATGGCGCCCATCAGGCCCACCGAACGGACTTCGCCGACGAGGCCGTGGCGAGCGATGCGCTCCTTGAGCATCTGGGCGAAATACGGGCCGGTGTCGGTCTTCACCCGCTCGACCAGCCCTTCACGCTCGATGATCTCGATATTCTTGAGCGCCACCGCACAGGCCACCGGGTGCCCGGAATAGGTGTAGCCGTGATAGAACTCACCGCCCTTCTCGACCAGCGTCGAGGCGATACGATCGCCGACCAGCAGCGCCGACAGCGGCTGGTAGCCCGAGGTCAGCGCCTTGGCGGTGGTGATCGTGTCGGCCTCGATGCCGAAGGTCTGGGCCGCAAACCACTCGCCAGTGCGCCCGTAGCCGGTGATGACCTCGTCGAGCATCAGGAGCACGTCATATTTGCGGCAGATGCGCTGGATCTCCGGCCAGTAGCTTGCCGGCGGAATCTTGACGCCGCCCGCCCCCATGATCGGCTCGCCGATGAAGGCGGCGACATTGTCGGCGCCGGCCTCCAGGATCGCATCCTCGACCGACCTGGCGGCGCGCAGGCCGAAATCATCATCGCTCTCGCCTGGAAGCGCCAGTTCATAGGCGTAGGGCATCATCACATGGACGATGTTGGGCACGGCACCGCCAAGCTGCTGGTGCATGCCCTCCATGCCGCCGAGCGATGTGCCGGCGACGGTCGAGCCGTGATAGGCCATCTTGCGCGAGATGATGCGGTTCTTCTCGGGCTTGCCCTCGAGCGCCCAGTAGTGGCGCACCAGGCGGAGCGCCGTGTCGTTCGATTCCGAACCCGACGATCCGTAGAACACCTGGTTGATGTTCCTGGGCGCCAGTTCCGCGAGCTTCTTCGACAGCAGCACCGGCGTCGGCGTCGAGCATTTGAAGAAGGAATTGTAGTAGGGCATTTCCTTCATCTGGGCGTAGGCCGCTTCGGCCAGTTCGTCGCGGCCGTAGCCGACATTGACGCACCACAGGCCGGCCATGCCGTCGAGCAGTTCGGTGCCTTCCGAATCGTAGATGAACGGCCCTTCGGCGTGGGTGATCATGCGCGAGCCCGCCTCGCGCAGTTCCTTGTGGTCGGTGAACGGGTGGAGATGATGCGCGGCGTCGATCTGCTGAAGCTGCTTCAGCGAATAGTTCTGATAAGTCATTGGCTTGTGCCTTTCTCTTGAATCGATCCGGCAGGCGCCGGGGCGGATTCGAGTTCAGGCGGGCGGCGAGTAGCCAATGCGTGCGCAAAGCCGCAGAAGCTCGGTGTGCCGCGTCCGCGGCGACGGCTTCGATGCGGCGTCCGCTGCCGGGGTATGAGCATGAAATGCGCACATGCCGGCACTCTAACCCGGCGTTTCGCCAATCTACAAGCGCCGGCCACAAGTGCTGGAAAAATCCTCTCCTGCGCCTCATGGCGGGAATAGATCGGCGATGGCAAGCGTTGACTGCCCGTGTGGCCGGCATTTTGCGGCCAACCCAGGGAGAACCATCATGAAGACCGTACTGTCCGCATTCGCCCTCCTGCTTGCGAGTTCAGCCCTCTCCTTCGCCGCCGAACCGGCCAAGATCGCCGAAGGCGCCGGCGGCAAGATGTACACCGACGCCAACGGCATGACGCTCTACACCTATGACAAGGACAGCGCCGGCAAGTCGGCCTGCAATGGCGACTGTGCCGTCAACTGGCCGCCGCTGATGGCTGCGGCCGACGCCAAGGACGAAGGCGACTGGACCGTCGTCACCCGCGACGACGGCTCCAAGATGTGGGCCTATGAAGGCAAGCCGCTCTACACCTTCGTCCAGGACAAAAAGGCCGGCGACGTCACCGGCGAGGGCAAGGGCGGCGTCTGGCACATCGCCAAGGCCGACTGACCTTTTGCTGCGCGACGGGGCCACCTCGTCGCGCAGCCCGCCCCAGTCCGCCCCCGCCCTAATCCGTCCTGTGGCGCCGGACTGCAGCGCGATAGAAGGCGAAGGCCAGCAGGGTGACATTCAGGCTCGCCAGCACCGCCGGCAGCCCGATCGGGCCGAAAGTCTGCATCACCAGCCCCGAACTTGGCGGCCCGACAATGCCGCCCATGCCCCACATCAGCGCAAACGCCGCGTTGCCGGCGACGAGCACACTGCCGTTGAAGCGGTTGCCGAGTTCGACCAGTGCCATGGTGTAGACGCCATAGCCCACGGCCCCCATCACCACGAGCACGGGCCAGATCAGCCTCGTCTCGATCAGCAGCGGCAAAAGCACGGCGCAGATGGCCGTCACCGCGGCGCAAAACAGGATCATGGCACGGCCGCCGACCCGTTCCGCCATCAGGCCAAGCGGAATTTGCAGCAGGATGTTGCCCATCGACAGTGCCGTCAGCATCGCGGCGAGCATGGCTTCGGGCAGCCCGTGGCCGGCGCCGAAAACCGGCAGCAGCGAATAGGTGCTTTGCTGGTTGGCCGCCGACACGAGCACGGCAAACAGCAGCGCCGGCGCGAGCGCCGCAAAGCCAAGCACACCGCCCTTGGACTGGCCGTCATCCTCGAAGCCCGACAGATCCGACAAGATGCGCAGGACGGTGGCACAGGCGAGGAAGCCGACGATTGCAATGACGAAAGGCGTCCAGCCTGCGGTGCCGACGAAGGTCAGCACCAGCGGCCCGCTGGCATAACCGACCCCCATCAGCGTGTTGAACACGCCCATGACGCGCCCGCGCCGCGACGGCGGGGCCATCGACAGCGCCCACACCTCGCCGAGGATGTAGAGCGGGTTGATGACCACCCCGATCATGAAGCGCAGGACGAACCAGGCGAACCAGTCCTGGAGATAGCCGATGAGCAGGAAGCAGATGGCAGCCGCGATCGAGCAGCCGACCGCCAGGTTTCTCGCCCCGACGAGGCGCACGGCCCAAGGCACGAAGGCGGCGGAGGCGATCAGGCCCAGCGGCATCATCGCCGCCGACAGGCCGATCATCGCCGGCGGCATGCCCTGTTTCTGCATCAGCAACGAAAACAGCGGATAGCTCAGCCCTTGCGCTGCGCCAAACATCGCAAGTGCTGCGGTGACGCCGACAAGCGGTGCCCACCTGAGAGGCGGTTCGGCGGCGGTGGAAGCGGGAGAGGTCAAAGCAGTCACCAGGAGAATCGAATGACGGCGATCCTATAGATGATGCGCCCTGTGCCGGATGCCTCACCACGACGGAGAACGTCGGTCCAGTCCCAATCGGTCGCTGTCCCCACGGCACCCGTCGACGATGTCGTTTCCCTCGCGCTACTTGTCGCCACCTCCGCAATGAGCAGCACTGCCCCGGTCCATTATGCCTCCCGACACTGAAGCTTGCCGTGAGGATTCCATGACCGTGGCCCTGCAAACAGCCGAACAGGCTCCTGCCTCCGACCGCGCTCGACGCGGCGGTCGTGCCGGCAAGCGCGCCGGCGGCGCCCAGGCATTCGAGCAGCCGCCTTTCCGCCAGCTCAAGATCCCGTTTGCACCGACCAGGCTGATCTCCGACGACGAGCTGGAGTCCATCCACCTTGCCTCATTGCGGGTGCTCAAGGAGATCGGCGTCGACGTGCTGCACGACGAGGCACGCCGCATCATGAAGGCACATGGCGCCGACGTGCGCGACGGCACCGAGCGCGTCCGCTTCGATTCCGACATGATCCTCGAGTTGATCTCGCATGCACCGGCCGAGTTCACCCTGCATGCCCGCAATCCGGCCCACAATGTGCGCTTCGGCGGCAACAATCTCGTCATTTCGCAGATGGCGTCGGCGCCCAACTGTTCCGATCTCGATCGTGGCCGTCGCCCGGGCAACCAGGCCGACTACCGCAACTTCCTCAAGCTCGCCCAGATGCACAACATTTTGCAGACGACGGGCGGCTATCCTGTCGAACCGGTGGACATCCATCCCTCGATCCGCCATCTCGAATGCATCCGCGATCTGGCGACTTTGACCGACAAGGTGTTTCACATCTATTCGCTCGGCAAGGAGCGCAACGTCGACGGCATCGAGATCACCCGCATCGCCCGCGGCATTTCCCGCGAGCAGATGATGGTGGAGCCCTCGGTCTACACCATCATCAACACCAACTCGCCACTGAAGCTCGACGTGCCGATGATGGAAGGCATCATCCAGATGTCGTCGATGGGCCAGGTGGTGATCGTCACCCCCTTCACCCTGTCAGGTGCGATGGCGCCCGTCACCATCGCTGGCGCCCTGGTGCAGCAGAATGCCGAGGCGCTCTCCGGCCTCGCCTTCACCCAGATGGTCAGGAAGGGCGCGCCGGTCGGCTATGGCGGTTTCACCTCCAACGTCGACATGAAATCGGGCGCCCCGGCCTTCGGCACGCCCGAATACATGAAGGCCCAGCTTGTCGGCGGCCAGCTCGCCCGCCGCTACAACATCCCCTACCGCACCTCCAATGTCTGCGCTGCCAACGCCGTCGACGCTCAGGCAGCCTATGAGAGCGTCTTCTCCTTGTGGGGCGCGATCCAGGGCGGCGCCAACTTCATGTTGCACGGCGCCGGCTGGCTCGAGGGCGGCCTTCGCTGCTCCTACGAGAAGATGATCCTCGACATCGACCTGCTGCAGATGGTGGCCGAGTTCCTGACCCCGCTGGACCTGTCGGAAGACGCGCTCGCCGTCGACGCGATCCGCGACGTCGGCCCCGGCGGCCACTTCTTCGGCACCGCGCACACCCAGTCGCGCTACAAGAATGCCTTCTATTCGCCCATCATCTCCGACTGGCGCAATTTCGAGACCTGGGCCGAGGCCGGCAGCCCGACGGCGGTGGAAAAGGCAAATCGCGTCTGGAAGGAGCGCCTCGCCTCCTACGAGGAGCCCTGGATGGACCCCGCCATCCGCGAAGAGCTCAACGCCTTCGTCGACAAGCGCAAGGCCGAAGGCGGCGCCCCGACCGACTTCTGATCGCCATCAAGCCGATTCAATTTCTTACAACTCGGACATAACCTTATGAAATCCCATGTGAAAGCAGTTGTCATCGGCGGCGGCGTTGTGGGCTGCTCGGTGGTGTATCACCTCGCCCGCGCCGGCTGGACCGACATCATGCTGATCGAGCGCTCGGAGCTCACCTCCGGCTCGTCCTGGCACGCCGCCGGCGGCTTCCACACGCTCAACGGCGACCCCAACGTCGCCAAGCTGCAGGCCTACACCGTCCAGCTCTACAAGGAGCTGGAGGAGATTTCCGGCCAGTCCTGCTCGCTGCACCTGACCGGCGGCGTCATGCTTGCCGACAGCCCCGAGCGCATGGACTTCCTGCGCCTGGCCCATGCCAAGGGCCGTTATCTCGGCATGGACACCGAACTCATCACGCCGTCCGAAGCCAAGAAGATGTTCCCGCTGATGGACGAAAAGCACTTCGTCGGCGCGATGTGGGATCCCGTCGAAGGCCATCTCGACCCGTCAGGCACAACCCATGCCTACGCCAAGGCGGCGAAGAAGCTCGGCGCCGAGATCGTGCTGCGCAACCCGGTCAAGGAACTGACGCAGGATCCCGACGGCACCTGGAACGTCGTTACCGAGCAGGGCACCGTCAGGGCAGAGCACGTGGTCAACTGCGGTGGCCTGTGGGCGCGCGAGGTCGGCCGTATGGTCGGCGTCGAGCTGCCGGTCCTGGCCATGGAGCACATGTACCTGCTGACCGAGCCGATGCCGGAGGTCGAGGCCTTCAACAAGGAAACCGGCCGGGAAATGATCGGCGTGCTCGATTTCAAGGGCGAGATCTACACGCGCCAGGAACGCAACGGCATCCTGCTTGGCACCTATGAGAAGGCCTGCAAGCCGTGGTCGCCTGTCAACACGCCGTGGGATTTCGGACATGAACTGCTCGCGCCCGACCTCGACCGCATCGCGCCGTCGCTGGAAATCGGCTTCCAGCATTTCCCCGGCATCGCCAACGCCGGCATCAAGCAGGTCATCAACGGACCCTTCACCTTCGCGCCCGACGGAAACCCGCTGGTTGGCCCGGTCCAGGGCCTGACCAATTTCTGGGTCGCCTGCGGCGTCATGGCCGGTTTCAGCCAGGGCGGCGGTGTCGGCCTCGCTCTGTCGAACTGGATGGTCAACGGCGACCCGGGCTTCGACGTCTGGGGCATGGATGTCGCGCGCTGGGGCGAATGGGCCAGCCTGCGCTACACCAACGCCAAGGTGCGCGAAAACTACTCGCGCCGCTTCTCGATCCGTTTTCCGAATGAAGAACTGCCCGCCGCCAGGCCGGCCCAGACCACCCCGCTCTACGACACCATGGTCGCCAACAATGCCGTCATGGGCGACAGCTGGGGCCTGGAAACGCCGTTGTGGTTTGCTCCGAAGGGTACAGAGCCCAAGGACATCGTCTCCTTCCACCGCTCCAACGATTTCGAGCATATCGGCAATGAGGTTCGCGCCACACGCGACCGCGTCGGCGTGACCGAGATCGCCAATTTCGCCAAATACGAAGTGTCGGGCCCGGCATCGGAGGATTTCCTCAACCGGCTGATGACCAACCGCATGCCGAAGAACGGCCGCATCGTGCTGACGCCGATGCTGAACGAGTTCGGCCGGCTGATCGGCGACTTCACGATTGCCAAGACTGGCGACGACACGTTCATGATCTGGGGCTCGTCGGCGGCGCAGAAGTATCACATGCGCTGGTTTGAACAGCACCTGCCCAAGGACGGATCGGTGCGCATCCACCGCTTCGACCAGACCCTCGTCGGCCTGTCGATTGCAGGCCCGAAGTCGCAGGCGCTGCTGGCCAAGCTGGTCGACGAGGACGTCTCCAGCAAGGCCTTCCGCTTCATGGATTTTCGCGAGATGGCCGTCGGAGGTGCGCCCTGCATGGTCAACCGCATCACCTATACCGGCGACCTCGGCTACGAGATCTGGATGGCGCCTGCCTACCAGCGCCTCGTCTACAAGGCGATCAAGGACGCCGGCGAAGAGTTCGGCATCGTCGATTTCGGCATGCGGGCACTTTTGTCGATGCGCCTAGAAAAGAACTTCCCGACCTGGTTCCGCGAGCTTCGCCCGATCTATGGGCCGTTCGAGGGTTCGATGGAGCGCTTCATCAAGCTCGAAAAGAACGACTTCATCGGCCGCGAGGCAGCCGCCAGGGAGCACGCCGAGGGGCCAAAGCTGCGCCGTGTCTCCTTCTATGTCGATGCGCAGGACGCCGACGTGATGGGCGACGAGCCGATCTGGGCCAAGGTCGGCGCCAAGGATTTCGGCACGATCGAAAAGCCGCACGGCTATGGTGCGCCGCGCTTCGATGAGACTGGCAAGGAAGTGCGCGGTTCGGACGCCGCCACCGGCGCATCCGCGGTGCGCGGCATCGTCGACGGCGACTGGCGTGTGGTCGGCTGGGTGACGTCGGGCGGCTATGCCCATTATGTCGAGAAGTCGATGGCCCAAGGCTATGTGCCAGCTGCGCTTGCCGAAAACGAAGCGGAAGGTCTGTTCGAGATCGAGATCCTCGGCCACCGCCGTCCCGCCCGCATCAATGTCGAGCCGCCGTTTGATCCGAGCGGTGACAAGATGCGGGGGTAGTTCGGCTCCAAGCAAGAGACTGGGAACGCACATGCTCTACGTTGCCCCCCTCTGTCGTGCCGGACATCTCCCCCACAAGGGGGGAGATTGGCTGTCAGATGCCTCTCGCCCGAATTCGAGCGATCCAAGAAGAGCGCCAAAACCTCAACTGCTGATCTCCCCCCTTGTGGGGGAGATGTCCGGCACGACAGAGGGGGGCGCGAAAGGACCACACATTCGGCCACTTGCGGGGCATTGCTGATGGATACCCCTGCAAAAGGCAATTTCGGCCGCCACCGCAAGATCATGCCGTTCGAGCCGGGTTCCGCGGACGATTTGCGCGCGCAGGCACGCACCAAGGCGGCTGGGCTCAACAGCCACGTTCTGGGTTATGGAGCGCAGGCCGAGGCCGAATGGGCGGCGGCAGGCATTGCGGCACCTGACATGCCGGCCCTGCGAAAATACCGGCTGGAGCGCATCCGCGCCGAGCTCGCGCGGCGCGGCTACGCCGGCGCCCTGCTCTACGATCCCGTCAACATCCGCTACGCCACCGATTCCACCAACATGCAGCTGTGGGTGGCGCACAACCCGACCCGTCACTGCTTCGTCGCCACAGACGGCCCGGTGGTGCTGTTCGACTATTTTTCCTGCGAGCACCTGTCCGATCATTCCGGCGTCGTCAACGAGGTTCGCCCGGCAGTGTCGTGGATGTATCTCTACAGTGGCGAACTGACGGAGATGAAGGTCGAGCGTTGGGCGCAAGGCATCGCCGATGTCGTTCGCCAGCACGGCGGCGGCATCACGCGTATTGCCGTCGACCATCTCGACCATGAGGGCGTCGACGCTCTGGCACGGCATGGCATTTCGGTCGGCAATGGCGAGGCGGTGATGGAGAACGCCCGGCTGATCAAGTCGCCTGACGAAATCCTCTGCATGCGTCGTTCGATCGTCGCCTGCGAAGCGGCGATGGGCGAGATGGAAGCGGCGCTCCGGCCGGGCATCTCCGAGAACGAACTCTGGGCCGAACTGCATCGCGGCAACATCGCCCGCGGCGGCGAATGGATCGAAACACGGCTCCTGGCATCCGGACCGCGCACCAATCCCTGGTTCCAGGAGTGCTCCTCGCGCGTGGTCGAGGCAGGCGAGCTCGTCGCCTTCGACACCGACCTGATCGGGCCCTACGGCTTCTGCGCCGACCTGTCGCGCACCTGGCTGTGCGGTGACGGCGCGCCGACCGACGAGCAGCGCGACCTCTACAGGACTGCCGCCGAACAGATCGCCTACAATACGGCGCTGCTCAGGCCCGGCCTCGGTTTCCGTGAACTGGTGGAACGCGCGGCCGTGCCGCCGCCCGACTGCTTCGCGGCACGTTATGGCGTGCTGTTTCACGGCGTCGGCCTGGCCGACGAATATCCCACCCTGCCCCACGCCTCGGACTGGACGGCCGATACGCCGGACGGCGTGCTCGAGCCCGGCATGGTGGTCTGCGTCGAGAGCTATATCGGCCGCCTCGGCGGGCATGACGGCGTCAAGCTCGAGGAGCAGATCCTGATCACGGAAAGCGGATACGAACAACTGTCGAGTTACCCGCTCGACAAGCGCCTGCTCGGCTAGGCGCGCCCCAAGCCCCGGCTTTCTGTTCGAGATCTTCCATCGGCGAAGAACAATTGATCGGCAGATGAAATCGCTCGCCGGCGACTTTACTGCGATGGTGCAAGATCACTGGCCTGCCGGATTTGGTGTGGACAGGAGCGTTCGCGAGTGGCTTCCGCCGCAAGCTGCACCGATAGTGAAAATGGGCCTGAAACGGCGCCCTTTTTCTTTATCAGATCGGATCGCATATGACGCACTTCTATCGGATTGGCCTTTCGGGCCTCGCCCTGGCCGGCGGTCTCGCCTCGAATGCATCAGCGGCGTCGGCGCAGCCGCTGGCCCCCAAAGTGCTTGTTATAACGATGTTCGGAGGCGAAGCAAAACCATGGCTCGAGGGCCGCAAGCTGGAGACCAGACTAACAATTCCGGGCTTCGCCAAGGAGTATCCGGAACTTGCCTGTGACGCTGCCGGCCTGTGCGTCATGACGACGGCGATGGGTTATGCCAACGCGGCCAGCTCGGTTTCAGCGCTCGTCTACAGCGGTCTTGTCGACCTCAAGCAGAGCTACATCGTGATTGCCGGCATTGCCGGCGTCGATCCCAGCGATGGCACGCTGGGTTCGGCACATTGGGCGCGTTATGCCGTCGATGCCGGCCTGCGCCACGAAATCGATCCGCGCCAGATTCCCGCCGACTGGCCTGATGGCGTGGTCGGGCTGGGCGCCAAGCGCCCCGGCGAAAAGCCGAGCTGGGGATCGGCAACCGAGGTTTACCAGCTCAACGAACAGCTTCTGCAAAAGGCATTTGCCCTGACCAGGAGCGTCGAACTTGCCGACAGCCCCGAAGCGAAGGCCTATCGCGTGGCCTACGCGACAGCACCGGGCAGCGCCGCCCCTGAGGTCAGCATCTGTGACACGCTGTCCACCGACACCTACTGGCATGGCTCAATGACGGCCAGAAGCATGGGCGATTGGGTATCGTTGCTGACCGAGGGCAAGGGCAACTATTGCACGACCCAGATGGAGGACAACGCCTCGCTGACGGCGCTGCGGCGCGGCGCCGATGCCGGCCTGCTCGATTTCGACCGCATCGCCTTGCTGCGCACGGCATCTAACTTCGATCGCGAACCCGCCGGCATGAGCCCCATCGATTCGCTGAGCGCCAAGTCGGGCGGTTTTGGCCCGGCAGCCACCAACGCCTATCGTGTCGGCGCAGCCTTTGCAGATGCGGTCACCGGCGATTGGACGAAATGGGAAAAGGGCGTTCCGTCCGAATAGGCCCGAAAGAGCGAGGCAGGGCGGGCGGTTCAGGCCGCCCGCCCTGTTCAAAATGCGGCGTTCAAAGTGCGGCCTGGCTCAGCGCCAGGTTCAGCAACGTCACCGAAACGGGAGGCGTGTTTAGCCCGGTGATGTAAGGCAAACCCTTGCGCTTTGCCGTCCAGCCGATGATCACGACGTCCTGGGCAGCCGGCTCGAAGCGCTGTGCCAGCGCCCAGCTCCGGCAATCGATGGTCGCCACGTCGGCCCGGCCTTCGGCAATCGAGACGATCGATGCGCGATGGCCGCCGCTTTCGATCCGTTCGGAAAAAATCCGCAACCCTTCGCCCATGGCGGCAAGATCGCGCGAAATACCGATGAAGCCCGACATCGAATCGTGGCTGTTGAAGGCAAGGCGCTTGTCACGGATCAGATCGAGCGGAATGAGCGTCGCGTCGCCATCAGGCGCATGCGCATGATCGGCGGTCACGGATCCGCGCCGCACGACGATGGCGCTGGAATAGAGTTCGCCACGACCGCCTTCGATGCCATCATAGTTCGGCTGGCCAATCACCTTGACCTGAGCCGCAAGGCCCGTGCTTTCCATCGGCCCCCAGCAGGTCTGGCCGAACAGCAATTGGGGATGCCGCCACAGCGTCGGCAGGTCGAATTCTTCGGGCGGCAGCGTAGCCGGATCGGGCGCGATCACCGTAGCCGATGCGTCGCGAATACCACCTGGAACCGCCGGCAGTTCGGCATTGCGCCTGACAAGGCGTTCCGGCGCGTCCAGACCAAGCTGACGCAATGCCGTTCGCAACCTTGCCCATTGCGCATCGACCTCGTCGTGCATCTCGGGCCAGTCATACATGGGCAGTGCGGCGATGAACCCTGCTTCGGAACTATCTGATTTCATTGTTCTTTCTGTTGATTTTTGTGGAGCCACACTCGCATCATTTCGCATTTCGATGTGATTTCCGCCACATGGTTGCATATTCCTGCGCATTGGGTATTACAAAGTACCACTTCAGGGAGGCGTGTAACACTGTGGGAACTATCCTCGCTCGCAAACGCTCGGACGGCACCACCGCCTATATGGGCAAGGTCGTGCTGAAGCGCGACGGTACGATCATCCATAAAGAAAGCAAGACCTTCGATCGTCGAGCCGCCGCCGTCGTCTGGCTCGCCAAGCGGGAAACGGAGATCCGCGAGAAGGGCCCGGTTAAGCCAACGTCGAGCGTGACGGTTGCCAAGGCGATCGACACCTACATCGCCGACAGCCGGAAGAAGCTCGGCCGCACGAAGACGCAAGTCCTGAAGTCGATCAAGGAATACGAGTTCGCCAAGCTGGCATGCGCCGCGGTGACATCGCAGGAGATCGTGAAGTTCGCCCAGGAACTCGCCCTCGACAAGCAGCCCACGACCGTCAGCAATTACCTGTCACACCTCGGATCAGTGTTCGCCGTCGCCGGGCCGGCGTGGAATATCCCCCTCGACACCGAGGCCATGCGATCCGCGCGCGTTGTCCTTGCCCGGCTCGGCATCGTCGGCCGATCGAACCGGAGGGACAAGCGCCCTGCCCTCGACGAACTCGACCGCCTCATGACGCACTTCGCCGGCAGAAAGGCGGAAGCCATCCCCATGGCGAAGATCGTCGCGTTCGCTCTGTTCTCGACCCGGCGCCAGGAGGAGATAACCCGCATCAAGTGGACTGACCTCGACGAGAAGCACAGCCGCGTGTTGGTGCGCGACATGAAAGACCCCTCCGAAAAATCCGGCAATGATGTCTGGTGCGATCTGCCCGAGCCGGCGCTCAGGATCATCCAGTCGATGCCGCGCACTGGCGAGAGGATATTCCCCTACAAGCCAGACAGCATTGCATTTGCGTTCAGAGACGCCCGCGATCTGCTGCAGATCCACGACCTGAGATTTCACGACCTCAGGCACGAGGGAATATCGAGGCTGTTCGAGATGGGGTTGAACATCCCTCACGTCGCCACCGTCAGCGGGCATCGCTCCTGGCAGAACCTGAAGCGGTACACCCACATCCGACAGAGCGGCGACAAATACGAGGGCTGGAAGTGGCTAGACGCGGTTACACAGCCGCTGCAGCCGTAGCATAAGCCTCGGCGCGCTGCTTATTCTGGCGCGCCTTCACCAACACGACGACGGCGATCGCGACTGCAGCCACGAGAACGGCAGCGGCAACCCACCCGGCGCCGTTCAGGGCCGCATCGCCGCCACTCACGACCGCACCACCGCCAGCCGCCGTGCCGCCCGTCTTGCCCTGCTGCTTCGCAGTCTTGCTGGCCTGCTCTGCCTCGCCATTGAGGATTTCCCTCTGACGGTCGGGCTCGGCCGTCGTGGCGTGACGAAGCCACATAGCGACCGCCTTGGCCTCGACATCGGCGATGCGCCGCGACCAGCCCTTGCCGAACACCTTGAACGTCGACAGCCCTTGCACGAAGCCCAGGCGCTTGGCGCAGAACTTCTGGATTATGGTCTTGCCGACCATGCCCTTGACGGCTTTCACCGTTCCCGACCCGATCTTGCCATCCTGAGCCACGCCAGCGACGGACTGCAGATACTTCGCGGTGCGAGACGGCCCTGAGTTCACACCGAAGTCGAACACAACCAGGTCGACGCCATACGGCAGATCGTCGCCGCGAACAGGCGTCCAATAGCCGTCGCGGTAGATGCTCTGGATTTCCTTGTCAGAGATCGCGCGGAGATCGGCCTTCGACGCGCCCGGTCGATACTTGCGATAAACGGCGAGCGTGACACCTTTCATGGTCGCGCCGCCGGGGTCTTTTGGGTGGTCGGCCCACCCGCCCTCATATGCCAGAGTGACCGGCAGACACGCCGCGAGATTGCCCTTCGCCATATTCGCCTCTCCAAAAATCGATGTTGCGATTTATGCCACACTCATGCAACTATCACAACACGCCGAAGGGGGTACTCCGAAGTCCGAGAGGCCAGGACTAATCCGCGCTGATCACCCTTGAGGAAAGGCACCGCTCCCCGGAGGCTCATGGCTCAGGCGGTGAAATCAGGCAAGGCCGGAACCCTCGACCTCACCAGTCGAGGGTTTCTTGTTCTGGCACAATCAAAGACGGTTGAACGAACTTCACCCGGTCCTCGCCAGCAGTGCGATCGCGCACCATCTCCCACCCCAGTTTCTTCATGACGCGGCCGATGCGAGCAGCGTGACGGTCGTTTGCATCCTTCAGCGGAATGCCCAGGTCTTTCAGGATTTCGTTCTGGTAGACGGCGGTGCGCGTCTTCGCGAGATCGGCAATCGCATCCGTCCATACATCAACGTCGGTTCGCTTCGCCTGCTCTGCCTCAACGTCGGCAACCTCGTCGGGCTGGATCCAGTGCGGAGTTTTCTTGCGGAACTCGGCGACAGCCTCAGCCCATAGCTGATCTCTGTCGCGGCTGACTGCATCGAGGTCGATGGTCCCTACCGTCACCGGCCAGAACCGGCGCGCGCCCGTGCTATCTCTCAGATAGGGATTGCCTTCCGGGTTGATGGTGCCGGCGAGGACGACGCGGCGATGGACCTCGATCACCGATCGGCCATATGGCGGACGGTATCTGTCCGCCTGTCGGCTGAGGAATTTCTTCACGTTGTTCGTCTCGGCTGCGTTGAAGCGGTGCATTTCTGCAACCTCGATCCCCCACACGCCCGCCATTTCCATCATGGCGTCTTTGGAGCCGATGTCGGACAGCTCGTCTGTGAAGAACGATTTCCCGAATAGGTCGCGCAGGACCGTCGATTTCATCGCGCCTTGCGGGCCTTCAAGAATGGGCATCGTATCGACCTTGCACCCAGGCTCAAGGCCGCGCGCGACGGCCGAGATCAGGAAGCGCATCCCGACAACGGAGTTGTAATTCGTGGCAGCGCAGCCGACATAATCAGCCAACCATTGCCTGATCCTCGGCTGGCCGTCCCATGTGAGGCCATCGAGATATTCGCGCAGCCGGTCGAACTGGTATTTCTCGGCAACCGCGGCGATCACTGGCTGGATCGTCGTCGCCTTGGGCGTCAGGTGCATACCCTCAAGCCACATCGCGGCGTTGGCATAGTCGGTATCGCGCAGCGTTCTCGGCTCCCAGTGCGATCCGGCGTCCTCCCAAGGTGGGCAGCGCATCAGCATGATATTCATCTTGAACGCATCGAAGCCGAACACGCCGCGCGTCTTCGGATGGTTCTCCAGAAACAGCATCCAGTTTTTCGCAACGCCCGGCTTTGGCCTGCCTTCCTCGTTGAACACGAGCTCGGCCTGCCAGGCATCGTCAGCTTGAACCGTGCGCCGCGTCTGAATGCTCGTCACTGTCGCCGACTGAGGCTGTTCCTGCTGCGTCGTCTTGGCTTGGACGATCGGGCGGCTAGCGCCAGCAGGGGCCGGCTCCCGCTCAATCTCAGGCTCAGGCTCGGGGGCGCGCTCGGCCGTTGGCGTCCAGACCCGAACGCGCTCTTTCATGAACGCGTCGATATTCTCCTTGGTCCATCTGTCGCGCACAGCGTCGGCGACATCAAACCCCTTCGGCAGGTCGCCCGAAACGTCGAGCACTTTCACCGAGCAGCCGAGGCCCGCAAGCAGTGCCGCGACCTCGTTGGCCGTCTTCACCCCAGGCTCGTCGGCGTCGGGCCAGATAATCACCGAGCGACCCGCAAGCTGCGACCAGTCGGTATGCCAGATGCCGAACGTGCCGCCAGCCCACGACACTGCTTGCCGGTACGACCCGGCGACCATTGCGTCGGCACACTTCTCGCCCTCGACGACAACGACCTGCCCGTCGCGGAGCGACGACTTGCCGCCGCCTACATACAGAGGCCGAGGCCGAGGGAACGGGAAACGCGACCAACACTCCTCGCCGGTCGGCAGGCGCACCCAGCAGACCATAGGCGTTTCCTTGCGACCGCCGTCGAACTCGCGGCGCAGCACGTAGCCAACCGTTGCTCCGTCCGCGGTGAAATATGGGAACACCATGGACGGCGTAAAATTACCCCACTCCCACTCGTGGCCGGCGCGCTTCGGATTATAGACCTTGATCCGCTTGCCGACCTCGATCTCGCGCGGCGCTGGCAGCGGCAAGATACGCGCATAGATGTCGACGACCTCGATCTTCTGCGGCAGGATGTTCGGGCCAGCGGTACCGCCGCCCAGGATGCCGATCGCCTCACGGGTGCTAACGCCTTTGATCTTCTTGACGAAGTCGACGACATCGCCGGCAGAGCCGCACCCGAAGCAGTGGTACCGCTCGGTGTGATCATTGCCGGTGAAGATCGTAAATGACGGCGTATTCTCAGAATGGAACGGGCAGCAAGCCTCCCACTCGTTGCCGTTTTCCTGCAGATCCACGCCATAGCCGCGGGCAGTGTCCGATAAGGAAACTTCCCGGCGAAGGCGGTCGATTTCTGACATTATGATTTCCCAAATCGGTGTTGCGTTAACCACAACACATCGCAACAGTCATTGCAAGAAAAAACCGGCCCCGAAGGGCCGGCTAGTAACACGATCTGGGAGGATCAACGCTTGGAACTGTGGCCAAGTGTGGTGATTTTATCAACACCTTGGGCGTCAAAAAGATCGCCGCACAAGATAGCTGATAGATCCTCGTCGGTTCGCGCGACCCCTGCCCTGCCGCCTGCGTTGTGGACGGCTGCAATGAAGTTCTTTTGTTCATCCGAAGCGCGGCCGCGAGCCGATTTCGTCTCGACCGCCAAGTAAACCGCGACCGTCCTGCCGACCATATCCGGCGTCACGACGACTGGCGCCCATCCGATCAGGTCAGACATGCCAGGTACGCCGGATTTGAACGGGCGAGCCTCGCGAACAACGACATCGCCGGAATTGACGACAACGGTTTTCGTCCGCTCGATCTTCTCGACCTTGCCGGTCCACGCCATGCCCACGTTGATGCGGAAAAGCCTCGCCCCGAGATCGGTCGCGCGCTTCATGCAGCGCCGCATGAAATCAGCTTCAAGCATCAGAACGGAATTTCCTCTCCGTCATGCTGGCCGGCAGAATTCCCATCGCCACCGCTGTCGTTCCGGTCAGTGCCGCCAGCGTCACCGCCGCCGCCCTGCCCGCGAGTGTCGAGCATCTGCAACTCGCCCCGGAAGTTCTGCAGCACAATCTCAGTCGTGTAGCGCTCGACGCCATCCTTCTCCCATTTCCGGGTCTGAAGCTGGCCTTCGATAAAAACCTTTGCGCCCTTCTTGAGGTACTGCTCGGCGACCTTGGCGAGGTTGTCGTTGAAGATGACGACCTGGTGCCACTCGGTCTTTTCCTTGCGCTCGCCCGAGTTCTTGTCGCGCCAGCTTTCAGATGTCGCGATGCGTAGATTGACGACAGGGTTTCCGTTGTTGAGGCGCCGGACTTCTGGATCGGCGCCGAGGTTGCCGACGAGGATTACCTTGTTCACGGAACCAGCCATCTACTTCGCCCCCGCCAGACGCAGCAGGCCATTGCCCGCGTCGATTATCATCTTCCAGAACCATTTCATGCGTCGTTCTCCTTCAGCAGCAGCCGGTAGCCCCGGCGATACCCGACGTTCTCGATGATGACGCCGGAACCAGTCAGACGACCGCGCAGCCGGTGAAGGCCGAACTTGAACGCCTGATACATTTTCGTGTGAGACGGCCCGCCGTCAGGATCATCGGCGTACATCGCATCGAAGATGCGTTCGGTCGCGACCGGCCTGCCCTTGCCCCGCCAGATCGCGCCGAGAATGCGCGCCTCGAACTCGCTGATGCCGTAGCTCTGCACGACGATTTCGAGCGACGGCGTTGCCACCGGCTGACCGCAGCATGGGCAACCCATCGGCACAAACTCACGCGCATTGACCGCCTGAAATTGCTCGACGACGTTCATCCCGCCCGCCTCTCATTCCGCTTCTGCAGCCGCGCGCTGATGACATGGGCCGCCCATTTCTCAGGGGATTTTGATTGCTTCGCCGTCGAGGTTTTCAGGAGGTATTCGACCTCCTTCTCTAAGGTCGGGTCTTTCAGATCGACGCCGCGAATGAGTTTGTCAGCCAGATCGCGAGCCATCTTGTCGTGCTCGATTTTCTTGGCACGGCGCACAGCTTCGACATCGACCTCCTCAAGCTCGCCGTCGATCTCATCGACTGTGCGCGCCTTGACCTCGTATACGTGCCCGCAACCAGGGCAGCGCGGCGCCGGTCCATGAGCAGCAAAGCATGACGGGCAGACGCGCACGGCTTCCTCGCCCGCAGCCTTCTTGCCCTTCAGCACGCCATCGAGAGACCATTCGCGATCATCGTCGGGCAGGCCGTTTCGCGCAAACCCGCCGACGAGATCCAGCAATATGGCCGGCTCAGGCTTGCGGCGCAGGCCTCGCCCATGTTTCTGCAGGTGGCGTGCCAGCGACTGCGTCGGGTAGAGATCGAGCACGCATTCGATCGGCACGTCGCGGCCGACCTGAGCTGACATGTCGAACCCTTCGCTGAACAGGTTGCAATTCACGATGCCGCTGATCTGACGGTCGGCCAGTGCCAAGAACGCCTTGTCTCGATCCGTCTGGGGCGTGTTCCCGTCGAGCGCGACGAACGTCTCGCCGCTCGCCCGGAATTCGGCGGCCATTTCTTCGGCGCGCTTTACTGACGGGGCGAATGCAATCGTGCGCTTGCCCGCAGCGTACTTGCGCCAATGACGAACGGCGCCAGACATCACGGCCTTGCCGGCAATCAGGTCGTCTAGCTCGGAGCCGATGTAGTCGCCGTTGCGTGTGTGCAAGCCCGATAGGTCAATGCCCTTGGGCGAGAACGCCCGGTATTTCGACAGGAACCCGTTTTCGATCAGCCACCGAGGCGTCGGCCCCATGACCATCGTATCCCACACGGAGCCGAGCGGCTTGCCGTCGAGACGGATCGGAGAACCGGATAGCCCGATGATCTTGGCTCCGATGGACTTGTAGTAGTCGACGACCTTTGCCCATCCGGCAGACGCCGACAGATGCGCCTCGTCGATGAACACGTAATCAGCCGGGTATTTCCCGAGCCGGTTCTTGAGCGTGTCGATCGACGCAATCTGCACCTTACGATAAATATTGTGGTGGTATCCGTCGGCGATATACGAGTACGGAATGTCGAAGCCGTCGAGCGTAACCGCCGTCTGCTTCAGCAGCGCAATCCGATGGACGCAGAAGATCACCCGCTTGCCAGCCCCGGCGATCATCCTGATCAAAGCTGACGCCAGCACCGTCTTCCCGAACCCGGTCGGCGCATATGCCAGCACCGAGCCATGCGACCGCAGCGCAACGCGCAGCTTTGTCCGCACGTCCTCCTGATCTTCGCGAAGGACGATCACTTGCCTGTCACCATGCGCCGGATCTCATTTTCGAACGGCGCCATCCGATCCAGGCGCATCGCCAGCGCATCGAACGCGTCGGCGTCCTCGGGAGACAGAACGAGCATCGCCTCGGCCGATGCAGTGCCGTCGCGCATCTTGGTCCGCGTCACGAGCGACCGGAGGAAATCCGCCTGATCCTTGATCGAGTGGACGCGCGCGGCCATGCTCAATACCCCGGCATTAGATCGTTCGGGGTAATCTCGACGCCGTTCTCTCGCGCCGTGTTCAGGATCAATTCCTGGTCGCGACCACTGATAAGGCCCTTCTCGTCCTTCAGCGCGCGGCTGATCTTGGAGCGGTGGCGGCCCAGCAACTTCGCAAGGCCGGCAGAGTTAATGCCGAACTTCGAATGGACCTTCTGCCAGGGGGTCATCTGCTGATGCACCGGTCGCTATCCTTAATTGATGTAGTTACCGCAACATACGTTGCGGATTTCACATCGTCAAGCACAGCGTTGCGTTAACTACATCGAATGATTGTATTGCGATTTGTTGCAACTTCCGCAACAACTGTGGCAAACGGGGCACTGAGTCAAAACGTCATCGCGATACATTAGGGATTAAGCATTATGCAGGCGCCTATCGACAAGGATTGGTTCTTCCAGCAGCTGGAGAAAAACAACCGATCCGTAAGGGGATTGGCGCGGCACTTGGAAATAGACCCTTCCGCTGTCTCCCGCATGCTGGCAGGCAAACGGAGAATGAAAATGGAAGAGGCAACTTTGATCGCGCGGTTTCTTGGAGCCCCGGTCAGCGAAGTATTGAGCCACGCAGGAGTGGCACTTGATACCGAGGGAATTCCGACCCGAATTCTACTAGCGGCGACTATTGGAGAGGACGGCGTAATCGAAAGACTTATGCAGCCCAAACCCTTACCCCAGGGGGTGATCGACCGCGCCAAGGCGGCGATACACGTCGGCGGCAACTCATCTGTAATAGCGGCGCAAGTTCGCGCGTCGAGCGGCCCTCTCGCTCCGTGGGATGATGCTGTCGTTCTCTTTGGCTACACCGAAAGCGTAGAGCCGGCAGCGATCGGGGCTCTATCGGTCTGCCGTCTCCACGAGGGGACGCAAATGATCGCCAAGATTGAGCGCGCCAGAAAAACCGGCGAGGCGCGCGTCGTGACCTTCACGAACGAAACCCGCGAAGTTGTGTTGCAGACTGCGACCCCTGTTTTGGCCGTCCTCCCGTAGCCAAAATTCACGCTCCTGCCAGGGTTCTATTCCCAAGCCTATTAGGCGTCGATTTTATGGCGCGATCTACCGGCCTTTGTGCCGGTTTTTTAATCGTCGAAATGTGAATTAAACAACGCCGTAAAATCCCTGTTGACATTTTCGCATCGTATCGGCAGTGTTGTGTTTATCGCAACGAATACGGAGGCAGCAACACAACAAGCAGCCCCAACCTTCGATCCCCGGGCGGTGCGCCTCAGAACCACCGCCCACATCGTAAATCTGGAGAGATCAACATGGATGAAGTTCCCGCCGACCTGGCGACTATCGGACCCGGCGTCTACGCCGACATCGAAAACGACGCCTATCATTCCGGCCCCGGCATTTCGAAGTCTGGGCTTTGGACGATCTACAAGCAGACGCCGCGGCATTTCAAATTCCCGGCGCCGAGGGAAGAAAGCACCCAGGCGACGGCCGCCAAGGACAAGGGCACGGCGTTCCACTGGGCCATCCTTGAGCCGAACACGTTCGAAGCGCGGGCCATGCGCGGCCCCGAAGACCGGCGCGGCAACAACTGGAAAGACGCAGTCGCAGAGGCGAAGAACACCAAGCGCCTCCTGCTGACACAGGGAGACTACGACGACGCGCTCGTGATCCGCGACACTGTGCACGCCGACGCATGGATTAGTGCGCTGATCGTCAGCCCTCATTCGCAGGTGGAAACGTCGTCATACTGGATCGACCCCGAGACCGGCGTCCTCTGCCGGTCACGTCCCGACCTCTATCGCTCCGATCTCGGCGTCATGGTCGATGTGAAGAAGACCCGCAGCGCGCACCCCGACGCCTTCGCCCGCAGCGTGATCGAGTACGGCTATCACGCGCAGGAGCCCTGGTACACGGATGGGCACCTTGCCAACGGCCAGGCCGTCAACGGCTTTGTGTTCCTCACATGGGAAGACAAGCACCCGTTCGTGACCGCCCGCTACGAACTGCCGCCGTCGATCGTCGACGAGGGCCGCGCGATCTGCCGCAAGGCGCTGCAGCGCTACGCCGAGTGCGCCAAGGCCGATGAGTGGCCGGGCTACTCCGGCGAGATCACCGAGCTCCAGTTCAAGCGCTGGAGCTATCAGGAGATCGACGCGCCGATTGAGGAGGCCGCGTGATGGAGAGGAAACTCAAGCGTCTCTGTGCGAGGCACGGGCTCAGAGCAATCTCTGTCATGCTGATCACCGGACATAAATCCCTCCCGCTCACCGTTTACATCCACTGGGGCGAGACTGGATCAGGCGAATGCACCAGCAGCAGTGCTGAAACTTTCGATCAGGCATTCGCCGCTGCGCTCAGGAATATGGTTGAGCGCCAGACAACGGCCGAAGCCGCGTGACCCGCAGCGAACTCACCTCCCGATTTTGGGCGGCGGCGAAATTCACACGCCGCTGTCCTGATCGGCCCCAAGAAATAGCGCAGCGCGTCCTGAGGCTCATCGCCAGACACGCAACCGGCAATCTACGCCAGCGCGCCATCGACCTCATCAAGGACGACAACGATGTCACAGGCACTAGCTACACAGGATAACAGGCTGACATCCCTGAAGACGCAGATTGCGCGGATGCAGGGTGAATTCGGGAAGGCGCTTCCCGGCCACATCACCGCCGAAAGGTTCGTCCGCACGGCGCAGACGGCCATCGCCCTAACCCGCAACATCGACAAGGTGCGGGACCCGCAAAGCCTTCTCGCGGCCTGTTCAAAGGCGGCGGCAGACGGCCTTATCCTCGATGGCCGAGAGGCCGCGCTCGTTGTCGACCATAACGGCGAGGTTCAATACCGGCCGATGATGCGTGGGCTTCTCAAGCTGGCCTACAACAGCGGCAAGATCAAAAGCCTTGTCGTCGAGGTCGTTCGCGATGCCGACTTTTTCGACTATCAGCCGACACGGGCGGCCGAGCCCCTCATTCACAAGATCGACCTGAAGTCCAAGCGCGGCGATATCTACGCTGTGTATGCGCTCGCAACACTGATCGACGGCGGCATCCTCCATGAGGTGATGACGCTTGAAGACGTGAACCGTATCCGCGACCGATCCGACGCATGGAAGGCGTTCCAGGCAAAGAAGATCAAGTCCACGCCATGGCATACCGATTGGTCGGAGATGGCGCGCAAGACCGCGTTCCGCCGCCTGTCGAAGTACCTGCCGTCGAGCAGCGAGCGCGACACGTTCCATCAGGCCGTCGAGCGCATCGACGAGGATTACTCGCACGAGATTGAGGCCGAGGCCGCGCCAGCCGACCCGCTGCCGGCCACCAAGAAGCGCGGTGCTGCAGCGGCAGCACTAAAGGACATCACGCCGCAGTCGCGCGCCCAGGAGCCGGCAGAGGACGAGCCGCCACACGACCGTGAAACCGGGGAGATCGTCGAGTACGACGGCCCAGATCAGCAGCCAGGAGATGACATCTAATGAAGGCGGAAAAGATTTTGCCGGGCAGCATCCAATACGATGACGCCGACGTGACGCTCGACCCCGTCGAACTCACCACCTCGCTCGACGCGGGGTATGCCGACCTCTACGCCATCCTCGCCGACGCCTACGCGCAGTCCGCGCACGGCAAAGGCAAGGAGCGCCATGCCAACGCCAAGCCGTTCGACCGCCAGCCTATCATGGAGATCGGCCGCATGGTTGGGCCGGGGTACGCCATCGGCCAACTGATGAAGAAGGCACAGGAGGCAATGACCATGCAATCGCGCGACCAGTTCGACGCGGCGCAGCGGGAATTGCTTGGCACCATCGTCTATGCGGCGGCGGCCGTGAAACTGATCCGCGAAATGAACCCAAGGGAAGGATAAGACATGGACGAGGCACAGGAACACATCCTGCAATTCTTCGAATACAAGCACCTGCCTCCGCACCTGCAGGCCATCAGCAGCCCGTTCACAGGCCTGGCGCAGAGCATCATCAACACCACCCCACGCAACCCGGAGCGCACCGTCGCCCTCCGCAAGCTCCTCGAAGCCAAGGACGCGGCGGTCCGCGCCTTCATCGCCAAGTAAGGATAGGAACATGGCAGCAAAGGACAAAAGGTACGGAACGGTGACCGTCAGAACCCACACCGACGCCTCACATGGCGCCTCAGGCGTAACCTTCACCAAAGCGCAGTTCTACGTCGACGACGCTGTTTTCGTCGAGAATGAAAGCGGGGAGCTCGTCGGGTTTTTCCCATCCGTCGACAGCGTCACATTCAAGCCAAGCGAGGAGGCTTAAGCCATGGCCACCAACCAGACCGGAATTGCAATCGTGATCAAGGCGTTCCTGCCGACCGGCAAGACGCTCGACGAAACCTATGCGGCGCTCACCGTCGTCAAGACGGCGCACGAGACGGGCGATTATGCGCCACTGCTGTCGATCGCCAAGATCGATGAGGTTAAGACCGAGCAGAAGACGCGGCGCGTCGAGGAGGCGGTAACGCCGCTCGCCGAGAGAGACCCAGATTTTGACGAGATCGAGGGCGTCGAGACGGCAGAGGAAGTCCTCGCTCAGGACGAAAACGGGACCGATGACGTTGCCGACGCCGAAGACATCCCGGCGTTTCTCAAGTCCAAGAAATCCGCCAAGGCAGCTTAACAGCGTTGCGATTATCGCATTCAGACGGCGGCCATCGTGCCGCCGTTTCTATTTCCAGCAGCCTTGCGCGGCGCCGAACCTGTTATGTCCCGCGATGCCCCGCCCCGCCTCGGCGTCACTGCCGGCCAGATATACCGCCGTCGCCGGCTTCACTGGTATCCGATGCCAGCCCGCGCAGCCCTGTGCACTCGTCTGGCAGGCCGCCAAGATCGACGCACAAATCAACAGCATCCATGTTGCGAACAGTCGCATCGACATCACCCCGCTTCTGATAGGCCGCGACGGTATCCTTCAGGGCAGCAACGCGGCCGTCGCTCTTGCCCTTGGTGTACCCCGCAGCGAACACCGCAGCGATCACGGCGACCGCAGCCCCAAGCCGCCACAGCCAGGCCGTCACGGTTCATCTCGCGGCGGACGAGCCTCAACATCGCCTGCAAGGACGGCAGGCCGGGGCCGCATCCAGATATTCGCGACGATGATGCCGAGCGTCACCAGCGGCATGTATTTCGGAGGAACGATATCGCCCCAATTATACCCGACGAGCGCGGTCGCGATGTCGGGCATAAGAACGATGATTGCGGCAATGGTGTTGAACAGCCACGTCCGCCAGCGAGCTAGGGTTTTCATTACGGTGGTCAGCATGGTCAGCCTCATGTTTCGGAGACTGTACGCCTTGCTCAGTTGACCGGGCGAACACCCTGGGCCTTCTCAAGCCGCTCTAGGATTTCTCTTGTCAGCCGCATATCTGACGCCAGCGAGTTGATCGAGGCTTCAACCGCCCGCAGCGCGACAGACGCATCGCTCGACTGCTTCTCGACGCCATTAATTCGGAGCTCGTGATTGTCGAGGCGGCGGGCGTTCGTCTCCAGCGAGACGATACGGTTTTCGAGCTTCTCGATATTCAGGGAGTTCAACGATCGGCCGGCTTGGATCTCGGCCAAGGTATAGCCCCAGGCAACAAACCCGGCAGCGAACCCGACGAGAACCGCAACCGTGTTGACGTTCCATTCCCATCGGAATTTCGGCGCGCTCACCTGCATATCGTGCCCTGCCAATTTCGAAGCCCTTCGCCGGAAGTTTGTCGGAAAATACACGGCGTTGGTTGAGCGGGTGAAGTCGCGGTGCCATAACAAGACCGGCAGCACGGGGATGTGGAATGAAAAAACTTACAGTCGAGCCCTTGGTTACGGGTCTCAACAACCAGCGGCTATGCTTGCTCGGCCTCGTTCGTTCTGCCGCTGACCAGGATGCCGAGGCGGTTATCCCTTCCGAACTGGTCGACTTCACGCCAGTGCCGAAGCGCGGGCAAGTACGCCATACAGGTCGGCTTCCGATCTGGGATATTTTTGATCGAGAGGCCGTCGAGGATGGGCTGTCGGATTTGGCCGTGTCCTTCGAAGGGACCGCCGACATGCTGACGATGCAGGAATGTTTTCGGCGAGGATCCGACGCACTGAAGTCAGACTATGAGCGATCGAGCGCGATCCTACGAGCTTTCAGGCCGTCGAAGATCGTGACGGAGCACGCCAACCGCGTCGTAGCCTGGCTGGGCGACTTTACCGCCCTACAGCTCCGTATCGAGCGAGACTGGAGAGAATACGTCCTACGCAAATTTGGGGCTGACGGCGTTTACTCAGATGGGGAGTATCTTACTACAGATCCCGATGATATTTTCGTACGGGTCACATTCACGCCTGACATCTCGGAGACCATTTGGGCTTGCTGCGACGAGGATGATCTCGTCGAGCCAAAGGACACCCTAAAGCGCATTGCCGAGAAATATGGTCTTCGGCTTGTTTTCAAGTCGGACTTACCAAGCCATCTAGCGTATCCAGCCCATCGCCTAACACGGTCGGCCATCGACTTTGCCGTCGCGGTGAATTCGCCCGCGTACATCGGGTTGACCCGCTCGACATTCTCCGAAATGGTCGGGATATACCGCCCGGGTGGAAGGAACTTTGCCTACAACATCCCAGGCGGCGATCTGGCGATCCCGCGCGTACCGACCTAGTTCCCCTTGACGATGAGCCAGTTGACGGCGTTGCTTCGAAGCTCAACCCACTTGCCGGCCGTCGCCGGAAGGATGGCAGTGCCCGCAGCGCCACCCGTGATCGGCACGACGTTGGACGATGCTGAGACCACAGTTTGAGCTTGGTAGTTGGTGATGGTGATCGAGCGCCCGCCGTTCTTCGCCGCATCGGGCAGTGTCATCGTATGGCTGGACCCCGACTTGTTGTTTATGATGTACTCGTCCTGCGACAGCAGGGTCGTGTCCGCTGTGACTGTCCGCGCGGCAACTCCGAGATTTGGTAGCAACGATACGCCGTTGACGATGGTGCGCGCTCCGTCATTCAGCAAGGCTGTCGTGGCGGATGAATGCCCTCCCCCGACAATAACATTGTCATCAGAGCCGGCGTTGACGCGGACGGCTATCCCGGCAGAACGCGAGGCGCAGCCGACGAGTGTGTTCCGGTCGCTCTCCAAGTCGAAGGCGACCGTAGTGGCGCTCCGAGAGAAGCAGTTGGCGAACAGCGTATTATCCGCATCAGTTAGCAGCGTCGTAGCCGAGTTCGCGCGGAAAGCCACAGGGCAACCAACCGCGTCGACATCTGAAACTGTACATTCGCGTTGGTACACATCAACGCCAACGGCCACGGCCTCGACCTGACCGTTGGCTACATGGACATAATAGTGTTCGATTGCGACACCTGTGCCGCCTCCGTCACCACTCACAAAGAAGTTGGACATCGCCGAACGAGCGCCCCCTCGACCATTCGGGTAGTTTATGGCGTCTTCACTTTCGCCCCACCTGAAGCGAACGCCTAACTTATTGTTCGACACGCCGGCCACTACGATGTTGGAAAGATGGACCGGCCCTCGGATGTCTATGCCGGCTTGCGGGCTTGCGGCGACGATAGCCGCATCCACGCCGAAGCTCTCGATGAAGATGTTATGTAGGGATACGCCTGCATTGGTTGCCAGTCCGCTCGTCACCGATCCGATCGTCTTGATGTCAACGGCATCGCCGCCAGACCCCTGCATCCGGATATTCTGGATGCGGATGTTGTTATTCGTGCCGCCTTGCAAGCCGATATTGTAGTGGTGCGCGTTCTTGATGATCAGGTTGTCCAGAAGTACGTTTTCACATCCGGCCAGCCTGACGCAATGATACCCTGAACTGATTTGATTGTCGCGATTGCCATCGATGGTCATGTCACGAAGGGACCAATTGTTTGTGCCCGACACGGCATTAACAACATGCGCTTCACCTGCGTCGGCGAGTTTGATTATTGTGGCATCTACGCCTGCACCAACGATTTGTACGCCGGTTTTAGCCCAAAGCGCGACTGCCCCCGACGTCACCGACACAAGGAACGTACCGGCCTGCAACAGCACATTTCCGCCGCCTGCCGCATTACAGGCATCGATTGCCGCCTGTACCGCGGCGGTGTCGTTCGTCACGCCGTCGCCCGTCGCCCCGTAGTTTTTTGCTTCGAAGGACGAAAACACCAGCGCAGAGTAGACCTGCGCTGGTGTTTTCGTCTCGTATGACGTGTTCTCCGCGTTCCGCTGCAAGAAAGTCGACGAAACCGGGTCCGGCAGGCTGACAGACGCCGCAGCGGCTTCGGCCGCCGCTTGTGCCGCTTCCGCTCCGTCCTCAGCAGCAATTGCCGCCGCTGCGTGCCCAGGGGCCGCGACAATCGCCGCGATGTTGTCGGCGGCGACCGTTACGTCGGCTGCGATGTCAGCTACCGCGGTTACATCGGCCGCGATGCCTGCGACGGTCGTCACATCGGCGGCGATGCCGGCAACCGTCGTGACGTTGGCAGCGATGCCCGCGACAGTGGTCACATTGGCCGCGATACCAGCGACCGTATCGATCTCGTCGGCGCTGTCGCTGAGACGGATGATATCCTCGATCAAGCCGGTCAGGGCCGAAGGGTCGGCGCCAATCGGGATCTGGACAGCGCGCGACAGCCCCTCGGCCAACTGCTGATCGCGCATAACGCCCAGATCGAGAGCGCCCTCGACGGTCTCGGCGTAGTACGCGCCCTGATTTTCAAGGTCGGTCGGCTGCGTAAACGGGGCGTTGCGAACAATGGTGATCGACTGCCCCGTCACGGGGGCAACGAGGAACGTGAGCGACCCGCCACCCGATGCGCCGACGCCGGCAACCGTGTAATCCGAGGGCGAGACAATCGTGTCGACGCCGCTTTGTGTCATGATCACAGTGAGGTGCGACGGGTCCAGAATGCGGAACTCATAGTCGAATTCGACCGTCGAGCCGTTGCCAAGGTACGGGCCGGATTTGTTCGTCGTGCTGGAAACGGTCATGGGCGCCCATCGTTGAATAAGGTGTGATTTTCGCCACACCCTACCCTTCGATGGTTGCCCCGCTGAACGCTGAACGGCGCTACTTCTTCGCGCGGCCCATCACGTATTCGACTGGCGACACGTCATCGCCTTCCATCTCTCGCCAGCCGGCGTCGACTGCGCGGTTGATCTGGGACGATGGGATGCCTGTGAACAGTCCGGTCGCACTGATAACCGACTTCACGAACGCCCGATCGACATCGCCCTGAGCCATCTCCTTCAGAGGCTTGGCCAGCTCCTCAGTCATCGAGCCATACGCACCACCGCCAGAGAACCCGCTCAGCGAACCGCCGATATCGCGAACAAATGGGATCGTGCTGACAACCGACAGCGCCGTTTCGCGCATGAGGAATTTCGTCCAGCTATCATCGTCATCCTCATCATCGGGCAGACCGCCCTTGATCGCGGCATACAGGACTGCCTCCAACGCGAACAGGAACGCCATGTCGAGCGTCCACGACATCACCTCGACCGCCGATCTGCCGGATGCGCCTTCCTGCTCGATCACCTTGCCGGCCTTCGCCGTGCGCTCATAGGCGACGTTGAACTTCGCGAACATGTACGACCCGAGCGTCGTGAACAGGCGCACAACATCGTTCTGACGCGTCCGCTGCGATACGGACCCGCGTTCGATCGCCGAGCGGTCCGAGAATACGCCCGACGCCTGGGCACGCTTCACGATGGCGTCGGCATGGGCGACAGCCTTATCCTCGTCGCCGCCAAACCTCCGCAGGCCCTGCTGATAGCCGGCAAGCCAGGTGGGCACGTCGACGGCGTAGAACTGGACCTTGGTCATCAGCCAAAGGCCGAGCGGCGCCAGCCATTCGTTCCTGAATTCGGCCCAACGTCCCATCGTCGGCCCGAGCTTCGGATCGTTGTACAGATCGAAGATATCCTTGTTGAACGTCGTCTGGCGATCGGACATGAACGTCGACTTCGCCGCGACCTCGCCGACGACAGCCGGCCGGCGCATCATCATCAGGCCGGCGAGGAAATCCTTCTTGCCGACGACAACCATCGTCTGCGACAAGCCGGTGATCTGGACCGCCACCGTCCCGAGGTTGAACGCCAGCTTCGCCGCGGTGAAGTTCGACTTGAACCGGCGCGCAGCCTGCCCAACCCAGTCGGCTGATTTCACCTCACCCTCGGCAACGTCCTTGAGCCAGATTTCCAGCGCGTCGAAATCGGCCTGCTTGCCTGCGTCGATGAACTGCCCACGAACACGCGCATCCTGCAATATCCGCCACGAGGCGGCAACAGGCTCGCTCAGTTCGAGATCATACACGACCTGATTGACGTGCTTGTGCAGCACGGCGATATCGATCTCAATCGCGCGACCCGACGACGACGCGCGCTCTTTCAGGTGGCCGTTGCGCGTCTGAGCCTTGCCGAAGCGGCCAGCCTGCAGCGACGTAGCGATATCCTGGGCGGCATCATCGCGAGCCAACGACGACAGGCGCGGATCGTAGCGCAGCGGATAATACCCGCCGCGGCGAACCTTGCCGGCGATCTCGACCGGCCGGGCCTCAACCCATTTCGGCGAGATGCCCGTTGCCCGTTTCTCCCGAGCCTCGATGTCCGCGCGGAACGTCTCCAGGTAATCCCAGACCGACTGCACGAATTTCGCATCGCGCTCGTCGAGCGACTGGACAATCGCCTCGACCTGATCCTCCGACATAGACCCACGGATATTCTGATCGGTGAGGCGCTGATAGTTGCCCTCGTTGCCCGTATTCAGGGCGACGGCGATCTTCTCCCACTTCGACAGAGCATAGCCGAGTTCAGGCACGAGTTCGCGCACAGCCATGCGGCGACGTTCATCCTTCGAATACACCGAGTACAGGTCATCGAGGGCGACAGCAGCGTTGCGGCGGCGCACCTGAAGCCGGTTCATGGCGTCGTCGAGCGGCGCCTTGATGTTCCGATAGGTGGCGCCCATGTCCGCAAACCCATCGATCTCACGCAGGATCGTGCCCGCATTCAGCACCAGATCGAGGAACTGTCGCACCTTGCCACGGCGCTGCTCTGCCTTGGTTGCCACACGCGACGGTGGGCGCTTCTTCACGTTGGCGTCGAACGCCGCGATGATGTCGCCGACAACCTCGTCGAGTTCACGCTGAGACTGAGCGTCAGTCAGTTTCTTTTCGTGGCGCGCGGTATGGGCGATGTTCTTCAGGCTGTCGACCACGCCGCGCAGATGCTCGACCGAAAGGGATTTGTAAGGCGTCCGCCCTACATCCTTCAAAACGTCGTCGGGGATAGAGATTTCATTCTCCCGACCGTCCGCCTTCATCTGCTCAACGTAGGCTTCCAGCGCACCACGCATATCTTCCTTGCGCCCGGAGATGCGGCGGAAGTCGTATCGGAACAGCAATTCGTCGATGGCTTCCAGGTATCGGCCCGCCAGGTTCTGCCGCGTCGATTTCTTCTGCAGCCGCGAGACCAACCTCTCGGCCGCCTCGACCTCATCGCCAATACGCCGCGCCTCCGAATAAAGGGCGTGGTTCAGCAACTGCCGGCGCTTGGCCTCGGAAGCGCCCGCCAGGTCATCGGCCGAGGCCATGCGATACGCCTGCTCGCCCGTCTTGCGCTCTGCAGCGAGGTATCGGTTCGAGTTCATGGCATCGCGAACGCGCATCCTCGCAGTCGTGCGCCGAGCGATTTCACGGATTTCGGCAACACTGGTTTTGCCACCCGGCCGGCCGGCGCGCCTGTTCAGCGCGTCCAGCTCCAGGGCGAGCACGCGAGCGCGCTTATCACCATGAACTGCGTCCATCGCCGCCGCTTCGATCGAGCCGTCGCGCAGCACGTCACCATGACGTTCAAACATCACACGATCGGTTTGATCCTCAATCGCCTGCTTCCGGCCGGGCGCTTGCTCCATAGCCTTCACGAGCTCGTCGCCCGATCCGTAGCCGAAGACGCCAGCGGCATCGTCAGGATCAAGCCCGCCCTCGACCGCGTAAACAGTCTGCTTGCCACGCGGCAGGGTTTTCAGGACGCCCGCGCCATAGCGGTCAACCAGGATATCCTTCGACAGACGGATGTCGCCCATGGTCTCGGGCTGGGCCTCGCCGAACCAACGGCGGTTGCCCATCCACTCGATCGCGCGATACACCCGCTGCGAGCTGACATCGATCTCGACATCATCCCGAACCTTGGCGCGCTCCTCGCGATACCATTTCTCGCGCTCGCGCTTGATCGGCGCCATGGTCTCGGCGAGCAATTTCGCATGCGCCTCGTCGGTCGACTGGTCGCGGAGCTTCAGGAACGCGGCATAATCCTCGGGAGACAGACCCATTTCCTCGGCGGTCGCGAACACTGTCACGTCAGCCGAAGACTGCCGAGCCTTGGCGATCTCGTCATCGGTCGCAAGCATGCGGTCGAACACCGCGCGCAGCTCGTCGGACGGTGAGATATTCAGGCCGGCCAGATTCTTGTAGATCGAAATCAGCCAGGCGCGGAACTTCTCGAATGCGCCGCGGAGTTCGATCGAAGGTGCCTTGCCCTCCAGAAGATACGCCTCGAAAGCCCGAGCCCACTGCTCCTGCATGCCGACATCGACGGCGGCGTCCTTCATAAGATCGCCGGTCGAACCGTTTTCCAGTGCGGCAATCACGTCCTCCGATGTCAGTTTCACATCGGGCATGACGCGCGCTGCGTCTTTCACAACGTCGTCCGCGTTCGAACGCCACCATTCCTTGATCGCAGCGAAGTCCTGAGCACTGGCAATCTCGCCGCGCGCCGACAAATCCTGCATCACGGTCAGGAAATAGTGACCGCTTTCATGGATGAACGTCGACAGATCAGCCGACTTGAACAGCGAGATCACACTGTCGCCGTTACCTACGCCGGCAAGCGGAAACTGCACCGAGCCGCGAGCACCGCGCACGTCACCGGACTGCCCGTACCGCCGCACCTCCTCGGCCTGATCTGCCTCGACCGCCGCACGGATCGCGTCGTCGCTGTCATCGAGCGACAGCCCGATCGCCGACAGATACCGCTCGATCTCATCAGCGTCGGTTCCGGCCTCAGGCGCAGCCTGATCAACGGAGAACTGCTGTATGCCGCCGATCTCAGCGTCGATCGCATCCCACAGCGCAGCTCCGATATCGGGCACCTGTCCGCCGTTCGTCAGCGCTTCCTTGTACGCAAGCACGACAGGATGATCGGCCATGAACCCGGCCTCGATCGCGGCGAGCGCCACGTCATCGGGGCCGAATTTCCTCCCCGCATTGCCGAACATGTCGCGCATGCCCGCCGCCACGCCCTTACGCGCAAGCCTGAGCTTCTTCTTGCCGCGGCCACGGTCAACGACCTCGGCATCGCGCGCCTTCAACTCGCCGCCGCGATCAACGATGCCGCCGTAATCCGAGATGAACTCCAACAGCGTCTGACGCCGATCGACGCCGACCGCCTTCTGAGCACGTGCCTCGGCCAGCGTCCGCGTCAACGCGTCGACATTCTTCAGCTGCATGCCCTGAGGGACATCGCCGCGCACCTGTGGCAGCGGATACCGGGCGATGAATTCCTCGGTCGTCAGGCCAGAACGCTCAGCCATGACGCGGTAAAACGCCGGGTACAGCATCGCCTCACTGGTCGCGACATCGGTCGATCGGCCTGAGACACGCAGGCGCGAAACCATCTCGTCATAAATCTTTGCCTCGAATGAGCGGTACTGCTCATCGTCCTGGCGCATGCGATCGGCTTCCTCGAATGCCTCCTGCATGGCGTCTTCGGCGCGTTCATTGAACTCCCGAGCCTCGCGCGCGGTCATCTCATCAGGGTCGAACCGCATGTTCTCCATCAGGAAGGCATCATGGTCCGACCCGGCCATTTTCGCCGCATAGGTCGCAGTCGGGATCTGCAGATCGCCACCGGTCGCGAGCGCCGTCCTAAGATCGTCGGAGTTCACGCCGTCGAGTTCGTCGGCCAACAGGAACGGATCGACACCCGAACTCTGGAAGTACTCGACCCACTCCGACGCAGGCACATACACGTTCTCGACCGGGCCATTCGCAGTGGCGCGGGCGACGAAATCGCGGAATGCGTCGGGCATGCGGTTGCGCAGAACGGACGTGACCGACGCCGACTGAATTTCCTTGATCTTAGCTTCGGCCTCCTCGGCGCGGCCCGCGGCCTGTTGCGCCCGCCTGTAACGGCCTGGCATGATCGCATTCAAGCCGATACGGCCAGCCTCAACCAAGCCTCCGACGAACCCACCTGTCTGTATGGCGCGCATCACACCATCGAATGGGTCTTGATCTGGAGCATACAAGTTCTTGGCGATCGCATTCTGGAGGATATTCTGAACCGCCTCCTGCCCGCCCTCCAGCGCAACTTGCTTGCCAATGGACCGGAGAATAGATGCCAGCCCCGACTTTACGACCGGGTTTGCAATTAGACGCTCGATCGGGATCGCGTCGGTCATGCCGGGGAAAATGCCGTAGAGAGCCGCGATTGTTTGCGTATCCTCATCTTGGCCGCCCCTCCGAGCGCGAGACGCGGCCTCACCGGCTCCTGCCGCGCCGCCGAACACAGCCGCTCCCGATCCGCCCGTGACAAGACCAACGCCAAGGATAGTCAGCAGGGAGCCGAGGCCAGAGCCAACGTCACGCCCGAAACTGTCTTCCATCCCCTGTGCAGCCGGCAGAATGCCTGCCCCAAAATCCTGGACGGCCTCCCCGCCAGATTGCAGGGCCTCCGACGCCGCGCCCAACGCCGGGGCAAGGGCCGGCTCCAGCGCCGTCAACGCCTCCTCCATGGTCATGTCGCCGGCGATCACGTCAGACAGGACACTTTGCGCCACTTGGGGATTGATCACGCCTTGCTGAAAAATCTCAGCCCGTAGAGCTGCGATTTCTTCGGGTGTCTTCCGCCCCGCTCCCGCAATCGACTGCGCCAGCGGCGCCCGATCGGAAGGGTCGCGTGGGGTCAATATTTGCCCCGCCCCCTCCATGGCTGTGCCAAGGCTGGAGACGGCGCCGCCAGGAACGGCCTTGCCGGCTTCTTTGATGTTGGAGCCGATAATCTCCCAGAGCGACAACCCCTCAAGATCGTCGCGGGCCAAGGCTGAGTTTTCAGGCTTCCGCAGCCATTCGGCCAGCATGGGTGAGGATGACAGGATCGACGAATTCCGCTTGCGCTCAATCTGCTGCTGAAAAATCGAGCGGTTTTCCTGCACCAAAGGCAACGGCGGCGTCGGGCGCCCCGTCGTCCTTGCGTACTCCTGCGCAAGCTGCAGGTCGCCCGCGATTTCGTCTGGCTTGACGTTAATCGTATCGAGAACTATCCCCGCCGCCGCAGCGGTGGCCTGTTGCTGCTTTGACTTCCATGCATCATAGTCCGCGAGAGTATCCAACTGACGTGCTCCTGTGCCGGGATGTGCGACCGTTGTGATTTATGCCACGGATGTTGAGATTTTAGCAATGGAAGTATTAGGGGTGCGCACGAGGTTGGCCTTGAACTGGGTTAGGTCAAAACCCATTTTGGCCGCCCTCTATGCTGTCATGGCGCTACAATTGGCGACTGCCATTCTTGCCTACTCGGCTCTGTCTGAAGCGAATAGCGCGGCAATATGGGCTGCGGACGCGTACAGCCAAGCGAGAGACGCAGCAAATTCATCTCGTGAGGCGGCCGATGATGCGAGGGCGGTCAAGCAGATGCTTCCATGAACGTCACTGTTGACAATCGCAACATGTTGCGATAATCACAACTATTGACGGAGGCTGGTTTATCCTCCATAGTGCGCTTGGGTTTGAACACCCTTGTGCACGCGGTTTGAGAGCATCCGTTAGGCTTTCGTCCCGCTTTAAGAATTGGTCCAGGGTCTACGTGATATGTCCAAGGCGAAAGCCTAAAGGCGCGTAGAGCCGTCGTGCACGGTTGTTCAAACCCTGGATCAAACTATCCTTTTGAACAAGGAATGCACAAATGAACGACATCACCACCCTCATCCCCTGCCATGCTCGCACCGTTCGCGGCCTGGACCAGCCCGTCGTGTTCGTGTGCGACGGCAACGTCTACGCCAGCAGCGAGGATGTTGCTGCCTTTTTCGGCAAGTCGCACTATCATGTTATGCGTGACATCAAGGCGTTGATTTCCAACAATGTTTTATGTGCATCCAATTTTGGTGAATCATCCCGCCCCATGAAAATGCCGAGCGGTGGAACCCGAGACATCGCGATCTACAACATGAACCGCGACGGGTTCACGCTGCTGACAATGGGCTTCACGGGCAAGCGCGCCCTGAACTGGAAGCTCAAGTATATCGCCGCCTTCAACGCGATGGAGGAAAAGCTTGCAAACCGAGAGCGCGCGCAGGCGCCGAAAGGATCACTCCAAACTCTGATCGACGCGCACCGGAGAGCATACGAGCGCTTTCTGACCCACGTCGATATCATCCAGACGGCGGCGGAATACAACATGGATGAAGACGCTGAGGATCGGACGGCGGACGAACTCATTCGGTATCAGTGCCGGACACTGGAGGAGTTGCGCCAGAAGGCAGGATATATCGCCGCAGCGCCTACATTAGGCGGCGACATGAGGAAAGATCAGGTGCGCGCCCTGCTCTATTCGATGGCAGGGTAATCAAGGCGGGCCGGGTCACTCCCGGCCCTACCCTCCGTTTAAGATATACGCCTCGTACTCAGTCACGATTTCATCCTCGCTCGGCTTACGGCCAAGCTCCGTTTCGAGGCGCGTCGAAATTCCGCGGCGCAGATCGACCGGAATATCCTGATACTCGACGGCGACATCGACCGAGAGCCCGTCGCCGATCTTGCCAGCCTCGAACAGGAAGCCCTCCCGCTTCGACGTTGACGACCACGGCGTTTTCGTCGGGTTCCACATCGACTTTTCTTCCTCGATGACAATCGGCAGCAGCATGCGGTTGATCATCGACTGAATGTCGATCTGCGTCGGGTTCTTGTTCTCTGCCTTCTTGAACTCCTCCATCTGGCGCGACAGGGCGTTGTTGAACTCGGCGATACGCGCGGCCTGTGCCTGGCGCTTCGAACCATCGGTGCCGACCGTCGTGATCCCAAGCGCCTCAAGCTGCGTCTGAGCTTGGGAGAACGCGGCGGTGATCGTCATCCCGTCTTCACGAGCCTTGCGCTCATCGGTGAGCGCGGACTGACGCCAGCCGTTCACCTGCTTCCAATCATCGTCGCTGAGGCGGTCGCGGTATTTGAACATGTCTATGTCAGCGAACGCGGCCGGGTCTTCGGCATACATCGTCTGAAGATCATAGAGCGTCCGGTCATCCGTCTTTGGCTGTCCGCCTTTCGCCCGGGCCTCGAAATACGACCACAGGCCAGACATCTCCTCGCGGCCGAGCTGCGCGCGGACCTCGGCCGGGATGGCATCTGGGCTTGATCCGGCATCTACGAACCCGAATGCCTGCGACTTCAGAGCATCCATCTGGGCTTTCGCCTGGGCCTCACGCACCGACGTGATAGCCTTGATCCGCTGCATCGTGGCGTCTCGGACGGACGGGTTGCTGATCCCGTCAAGAAACTCGGTCGGGTCGGCAGACACAGCCACGCCGCTTGCCTTCGACATACGGGCAGCGAACTGGGCATTCGACAGTTTTGCGATGCCTTCCCACGTCGGAGCGAGGCCGTTGCGAACATCAGAGTACCGGCCGGCAGCAAGGTCGTCGCTCAATTCGCGGCCAGTGCGCGACTTATAGTCGGCCTGCGCCAGCCACCATGCGCCGCGGTCCTGGCTCTCTGGAGTGAAGTCTGGCAGGCCAAGCGCCGAGCGAACGCGGTCCCACGTCCCTTTGACGAACTGATACCTGCCCGCCGCCGTCGACGTACCGCCCGCGCCCTTCTGCCTCGGGTGATCGGAGAAATCAGAGAATTTCGCCCCGCCGTTGATGGTACGATAATCCGGCGCCTCAGTCCCGGCGATGACGCCGAGCAGCGAATATGCCTGCTGCGGAAGGTCAGCCGCGGCGAATTTCGTCGCCGGCACCTTACCGCTATCGAAGAACTCGTTCGTCTTCCGCTTGGCTTCTTCCTCGATAACCAACGGCGCAAACACACCCTCCAGGTCAGTCTGGTGCGGGCCGGTCAGCATCTTCTTGTTCTCGTCCTCGTACTTCTTCGCAGCGACAGGATCAGTCTGCGCCATCCTGAGGGCGATGTTCTTGTGTACGCCCGAGATGAATTCGACTTCGCGGTTTTTCAGCGTGTCAGCATCCCAGCCCTGCAGCGCGCCCATCTCCCGCAACTCAGCCTGACCGGCTGCGATGTTCTTGTTCACGAGCGCCGGGTTCTGGTAGCCGGCAAGGGCATCCTCGGCGAACGTATCGATCCGAGCCGTCGACGCATCCGCGAACCACTTCTTGCGCGACTGAGCCGTATGCAGGATCGACTGATCGAGCGACGAGTTCACGCGCGCCTGAGACGCCTGCGAATATTTCTGCTGAGCGGACGGCGACAGGCCCTTGCCGATCTCGCGCTGCTTGTCAGCCAGGCGCTTTTCATAATCGGCGCGGCCGTCGACGGCGGCCTTGCCTTCCAGCGTCATGAAGCCGTTTTCGCCGTACTTCGCTTCGCGGTCCCAGGCTGCGAGCTCGTTGTCGGCTTCCTTGGCCTTGGCGATATCCTCAAGCTCGCGGACGCGTGCGAGCGCATCGCCCATCTGGGACACGCCAGCGGCAAGACCCTGCATGCCACGGCCGATCGCAGCGCCCATGTCATCGGCGGTCGCGTTGACGTTGATGCCCTGTTGATGGATCGGCCGATTGGCAACGTTGGGCTGATACTGAGGGACGACGGGCATTAATAGATGCTCCCGATCTTCGGCGCCTTGTAATCCGTGTACGCCTTACCGAAACCACCGAGCACCGTGCCGGCCGCGGCGAGATAGCTGCCCGACTTGGCGGCCTTGGCGTTCATCCGGTTCAGTGTGGCATCGGCGCGACCGTTCACGCCCTGAACCTCGTAGTCATACGCTTCACGTGCGGTGTTGCGGCGGATCGTCAGGGCGTCGAGCTCGCCGAGGACGGCAGTGTCGACCAGCGTGTCCAGAGGCGAGCCAAAGGTCAGATCCACGCCGTTCGCGGCCATGGCGGCTTTCTGCCTGCCCTGAAGCTGTGCGACCTCCTGCCGCTTCTGCTGCTCCTCGATCGCGCCGCGTTCCAGCGCATCGCGCGCGCGACGGTCCGCCAGCTGGGCGTTCATCTCTGCGACCTGGGCATTGTAGTTCGAGGCCGCAGCCTGGGCTTTGCCCTGCTGGATCTGGCCTGCCGCGCCGAGCAGGCTCGCCCCGAGCGTCAAAGCAATACCAAGATCGCACATGTCAGCGCCTCATTTCGAACAGCCGGAACATCTCTCCGTTGACGCCGAGAGCCGCAGGACTGGACAGTTCGAAGCCCATCCACTGCAGCCAGCGCTTGGAAACCTCGTTCCGGTCATCAACGACGTTCCTCAGCACTGCATACCGCTGCAATAGTTGTTCCCTCCAATCGAGCGACTGGCGAAGGAACACGCGGAAATGCCGCTCGACAGCATCGGTGCCGAGCAGCCACGGCGCGCCGGTCAATGTCAGGACGTTCAGATCGCCGACGCCGAACATCACTTCAGGGTTGCCGTCTACCAGCGTGGTCCACGCGCGTGACGATTTCTGCAGTGACCTTTCAAGGGCCTCTGTTGGAGAGAAGCCCGAAGCCGCCAGCACTTCCAGCCGGTCGGCAGGGCGCATCCGTTCCGCGATGGTCGCGATATGCGATGCATCTGCCGGAACAAATTCGACATCAGGCCCCCAGCGTGACATCAGGCATCACCGCAAGGATCGTCATCGGCAGCGGATCGAACTGCTTCACGACCACGTTGCCGCCGTCGCGCCAGGTCGGCATCGGCGTTATCGCAAGATCCCCGGTATACGCCTGAATTGCCTCGTTCCAGGCTTCCGTTTCGCGCTGCTTGTATTCGATCATCTTGCCGCTATCGCGGGTGTAGTCGTCGGTGCCAAGCCAGATGCCGCGCGTTCGCTCAACGCGCATCGTCACATTCGAGACGGATTTCTTGCGGCCTTGCACCGTGCCCAAGCCGCGAACCTCACCAAGATCGAGATCGAGCGTCTTCAGCATCGCCTCATACGGGAGGCCGACATGAACCTTTTGCGCCGCATTCTGGAGCGTGATCGAGCCGCCTGCGACGGTCAGGTTACGGACGACATTGCCATCCGCCAGTGCCACGACCTGCTTGCCCTCCAGATGCCCAAGACCTGAGATCGTCGTCGTCGCTGCGCCGCTGTAGGTCAGGCCGCTATCGACGAAAAATGCATCCTCGACGTTCGTGAACGACCGCGAGTGCAGCCGCTCGATGTACCGCTTGGTGACGCCGCCGATCGTGCGCTTAATCAGGAAGTAAGGAACATCCTCCATCCCCTCGCCAATCACTGCTACGTCTTCGAAAACCCCGTCCGTTTCGTGGCGCGTCCACGCCCAGACATCGTGCTCTTTCATGTAGGTCAGCGATCGGAGCGAACCGTCATCCATCACGACCCAGACGATCGAATACGGAGCCTGAGCATATCCCCAAGCCTTGATCTCGCGATCCTCGAACAGGTGGCGGGAGAGGATCGTCAGGTCTTTGCCGGTGAAGCTGTCTTCGGTGAACTCGTAGGAGAAATCGCGCACCACGCCGCCGCGTTCTTGGGCGAACAACACCGTGTTGCCGACCACCACGGGCTGCACCTTGGACGCGCCGCGGTAGCCCTGTGATTTGATCACGATCGCATCAGGCGCAATGAAATCAGCCTGGCCGCCCGTCACCGTCCATTCGGCGCCCGAGGTCAGGACCATCATGCCGCGCAGGGCCAGCAGAGAGCGGACCTCATTCACTTGCCGCGAGCGAATACGGAACTCCAGCGCGTCACTGGCCTTGCGAGGGTTCGCGTAGCCGAAATTCTCATAGTTCGCCGACTGAGACATCCAGATCGCTTGGGGGTCGTTTAGCGTGCCGCCGAGCGCAAAACGCTGTTCAACAAACGTCGAGCAGCGCGGGTAATTTCCGGCGCCGACGAATGGATTGTTCGCGGATTGCGGCGCATCAGCCGTATCGGCCACGATATTCTCATCGGTGAAGCTCGTCGTTTCGGTCTTCCCGATGTACCCGTAAACGCCGTTGCTCTCTTTATATACGACGTAGTAGGCCGCGCCCGCGACAGCGCTCCACGTGATCGTATTCTTGTTGCCCTTGTAAGTGAGATCATTCGTCAGCGTGACAGCCGCAGATGGAAGGCTTTCCTCGCCTGTGCTGCCAGAGATAGCGGCAACCTTGTACCGCATATTAGATCCCCAAAGCGTCTCGAAAGCCAAGCCTGTTGGCGCAGAAGGAGCGCCGGGGTCAGCCCCGCCAGGAGGTGACGGAGAAACGCCGTTGATGCCGAACTGGCCGATGATCGCTTCAGTTCCTGTCACTTCCACAAGCAGGCCGACATCGGCCGTGGCCGAGCGGTACAAGCGATATGAAACTGCACCGACGACCGGGTTCCATGAAAATCTATAGGTGCGCCCGTCTTCCTTGCCCCACTGCAAGGTTCGCGTGATGGAGGACGAAACCGCGCTCTGTTCGCCGCCAGCGCCGACCGCAGTCACGACAAAGCTTGCCGAGCCGCTATCCCCGTTTTTGCGCTGGAAATACTCAGAGCCGGCAACGCCCGTGGGCACAGTCATCGTCGGCGTGAACGTCGGCGTCGTCAGCGACCAGTTGTCGTCAGCCAGGCGCGAGAGCTTGCGAGGCGCATACAGTACGTGCGTGATATACATCACGTCCGCCTCTTGCGTCAGAACCAGATCGTCAACGTCGTCCTGAGTGTAGGGCGTCACAGCTTCATACGCGCTCGGCCCCGACAGCACCAACCCGCCGTTGCGGTAAACGCGCATGGAGAGGTGGCCGAACTCCAGCACGTAGGATTGCTCGGTGTTGAACTGAAATGAGATCAGCCGCGTTTTCTTGGTGCTGTCCTTGACCTCGCCAATGAACTCAAAGCCAGCCCGGTTTGACGCGCCACCATGGGCGTGAATGAACAAGTTGAGCGCGGACTTCAGCCCGGATCCGTATTTCGCCAGATCGACGCGAGCCCACAGCGCTGGCGACAGCTCGCCGCCCGTGAACGCCGGCTGGTATGCGCGCAGGTCAGCCATCAGGAACGCGCTTCCATCATCTCAGCCGGATAATCCGAAGTCTCTCGGACCTCGTTCGCGTCAGCCGCGGCGGCCTCGCTCTGCATCCTGGTCGCAAGCTGGAATGCGTCGGCGCGGATCTTCGGGTCGCGGGTGAGTGGCATGGCAAGGCGAACGGCCAGGTGCCAAGCAAGCGCCTCGACAAATAGCGGCGGGAATTTCGTCACGTCGTCGACGCGGCAGGTGTAGTCGAGGAACGCGGGCGACAGATCGCAGAACAGCGTTGTGCCCTCGATGTCGTAGGCATAGCCGCCAGCGACGGCACCGTCGCCGTAGTCCAGATAGTCACCTTGCCCCTCGTCAGTGACCCGGCGAACCTTGAGGCAGTCGGTCGGGCGCTTGTAGGCGTAGGCCCAGCGCCTATCCTTGGTGTTCGTGACTTCGGCGAGCGAGCTAGTCTTGCGAGCAAACCGCCACGGGAACGCCTGCAGCAGCGTGTCGCGCGAATGCTCATAGAACTGCTTGCAGAGCTTGGCCTCGGTGCTGGCCTCGTCCAGGTCTTGGATGTTGTCCTTGGCGAGGTTCGACAGGGCGAGATTGCAGATCGAGACGACGGAGGTCATCAGTCGTCACCGTACAGGATAGAGGCAGTGTCCTTGCCCTCGGGCGCCGCCTCAAACGCCGCCTCGACGATTTCCAGGTCGACGCTGCCGCCGCCGCTGATGCTGTCGCTTTTCGAGCGCACGCGCACCTTGGCAATCATCTGCAGTTCGTCGCCCGCCTGCGATCGGCTCAGGCCGGCCGCGCTCATCTGCTCCTTGTCGAGGTAGATGGACGGATAGTATTTCTCGCTCGACGGCTTGTCGGAGACGACGGACGGCTCGCTGTATTTCCTGCCGAGATCCTGCATCTTCATGGAGATCAGTCCTCCATGCGGTAGAGCGACAGATAAATCCCGGTAGGCGGGCCACTGGAGATCACGCCCTTTACGGTGCAGCCCCACGGCAGATAGACCACGGCGCTACCAGCTGCGGTCAGGCTCGCGCTCGGAACATCGACATACGTCACGCCGTCAGGGCCAAGCATCTGGACCTTGACTGTCGCGCCGCTGAACGTGCCGGTTGCAACCATGAGATAACGCCCGCCAAAGGCTACAGCTTTCGCAGAGCCTGACGCGGCGACGTTGACGAGCAGATCGATTTGGGAAGCGGGCATCCGTGATCCTCACATGGAAGGAGAACAGGGCGGCCGAAGCCGCCCCGCTGGTCAGTCCTCGACGGCCTCGATCGGCGTGTCGTCCGAGAACGGCGCCGGCTCGTCGATGGCGGGATCAGGATCGCCAGCAGCGGCGAGGATCGCGTCGGCTTCCTTCGCCGTCTTGATGTCGTCGCGGCCGGTCAGTTCCTTCGCGAGGGCGATACGTTCGGCGGCGGTCGGCTTGCCGGCCGGCAGCGATCCGCCCTTCTTGCCGTCGTCGTCATGGTCGAGCGGATCGGCGGAGCCGGTCTTTTCCATCCACGACTTGCTGAAGTCTTCGGGCTGAGCGAGGGAGAATTTTGCCCCCTCCTCGCGGATCATGCCGCCGTAGTAGCCCCGCTGGGTTGCGCGGACCTTCATGGCTTAGACCCCGTTCGTCTGGACGGACCCGACGATGCCCGCCGTGATCTTGCCAGCCGTGAACGCACCAGCGCCGCCAACCGTGAAATACAGCTGGGCGTACTGGAGATTGATGCCCTGGGGCAGCAGCGTCCACGGAACCTGAAAGCCGGCGACGAGCTCGGCCTCGGTGAACGTGCCGATCGTGATCGTCTTGTCGGGCGTGAACGTGTCAGTGCTGTCGAGCTGAATATCGATCTTCAGCGTGCCGTCTTCCGCAGCCGTGTCGAAAGTCTCGACGACCTGGATCAGCAGCGGGATCTTCAGCGACTTGGCGACATCGCGCGACAGATCGGCCGCGGCGCCATAGACGCGGCCAACAGCGTTGAAGTTGATCGCGTTCGTCGACTTCGCCGAGACGGTGACCGCCTGGGCGTCGGAGAACTGGAGGGTTTTGTCGAAGATCATTTTGATTGCCTTCCTCAGCAAATCAGGGTTCCCGGTGCGACCATCGCACCGGGCATTGCGCAAATCACATCACTCAGATCAAACGACCTGAGCTTCAGTGTTCAGGATGGCGTCCGTTTCGCGGATCGGGATGCCGCGATACGTCAGCACTTCCTGCCCTTCCAGTTCGCGGCGCTGCAGCTGGAGCGCTGCGTTTGCCGCAGTGCCGTTGCCGGTCGACAGGCCGTCGAGAGCGGCAAGGGTGTCTCGGTTGCAATAGATCGCGATGCGGCTGGTCTTGCCGTCCATGCGGCGAGACTGGAGCTTCCAGTATGCGAGACGCATCCACTTGTAGAGATCGACCGAGCCGGCAGCGACATCGGCCGCCTTCAGGTTGGCGATGCGCGCGTTGTAGCGCCAGTCCTTGACGGCAACACCCATGTGCCAGGTGAACACCTCCTCCTTGACGTAGAAGGCATTGTTCTGGTCGTCGAGAACGCGCTGTTCGCCCTTGTCCTCACGCTGCACGCCTGCCTTGCTGCCCTCTGGGAAAAGGAGGTGCGTGGCATGGTCGCCCCACGTGACGAACCAGATCGAAGTCTTATCGGCACCAGCGCCGCCACCTGCGTCGACGATCTGGTTCCCAGCGCCGCCGCCGCCGATCACGCCGTAGCGCGCCGCCAGACCCTTGAACTTCTCCGGGGTGGTCGCCGTGTCATGGTAGAACAGGCCGGTTGCCATCTCCTGGTTCATCGCCTCAAGGTGCGAATTCGCCTCGCCAAGCCGAAGCTGGGCTGGGTTCTTCGACATCTTCAGTACGCGCGTGTCGACACCCGAACGGGCTTCAAGGAAACCAGTGGTGTCTTCGACAGCCTGCAGCGAGGACTTGGACTGAGGGATGCCCTTGTAGAGCGCGCCCCATGCCGGGGTCGGAAGGCCGGTGCGGATCGCGTGCTTGTGCGAGGAGCCGTTGTTGCACTCCATGGCAACAGCGTCGTCGAGGATCGGGTTCTGATGCTTCAGAACTTCGATCACTTCGCCGATGGCCGGGTCGTTCTGCTTGTGAACGTCGATCAGGTTGATGTAGGTGGACGACAGAGTTGCCATCGTTATTTGCCCTTCGGTTTGTCATCGGGATAGAGGATCGAGGCGGTGTCAGCCGCGACCTTTTTCCCAGGGGTTTCGCTGATGGCCGGGTTGTCTTCACCGATCACGGCACCGACCTTCGCCATGAAACGGATCATTTCGGGATGGTTGCCTGCCCCCGAAGCGTTCAGGTATTCTTTGAGTGCATCGTTACCGAACCGGCCAACGACGCCGCTGGCGGTCTTCACCGTGCCGTCCCAGTTGGCGCCGCCGATCTCTGGGTCCTTCTTGGCCTCGTCGACCCAGTCGGAAACCGTCTTGGCCCAGCCCTCGCCCTGCGCCTTCATGCGAGCCTGCTGCTTGGCGATGAACTTGTCGGTCAGGGCCTGGGCCTGCTTGCCAGTCAGACCAGCCGCCTTGAACTCGGGCGACAGCTCGTCGAGCAATTCCTGATCGACCTCGACGCCTTCGGGCATCTTGAGGACGTATTTGCCATCCTCAGGCACCTTGTCAGCGGGATCGTCGGCGGCGGGCTTGGTCTTGTCGTGCTCAGCCTTGGCGGCGGCGTTCTCCTCGTCCGTCTTCGCCGGATCGGGAGCGTATTCCTTCCACTCGGTGGGCGCATCGCCGGCAGGCTTTTCGGTGCCGGGCTCAACCGTAGGCTCGACCTTGGGGTCATCGGGATACAGAACCGAGCCGGCATCGGCAGGCGGCGTGACGACGACGGCAGGCGGATCGCCCGCGCCGGTTCCATCTTCCGCGCCGTAAACCGGCTTATTCTTCATCCAATTCAGAAACATGCACCGTTCCCTTGTCTTCCGCCTTTTTCTGCGCCCTCTCCAAGATCAGGCGCGGGTACTCGGTCAGGTCCACCAAATCCATCTGAGCGATCAGCCACAAACCGATGTTCTGCTCGCCTAGCCTCAGGTCAGTCGTCGCTCTGTCGCCCGTGAATGCAGTGCGATAAACGCCGCATCGCTCCAGAACCCGCAACATAACTCGCCTGCCATGCGGTAATCGCAACACTGCTTCCAAATCACTGATGACCTGGTCGCGCTGCAATCCTTGGTCCTTAGATAGTTGTTCGGTCAAATTGGCCTGGTCGCTCAATGCAGCACCACCTCGACCTCGTCGTCCGGTATGGTGATCGTCCACCACCCATGTGCGTCATCCCCGGCGACGAAAACGACAGCGTCGTCGTAGTCGCATTCCTCGCCTTCATCGTCGAAATAGGTCGTGATCGGAGATGTGACGCCATCCGAAAACAGTACGTACCGCTCGCTGTGGTTCACGATCTCAACTGTCGGGACCGGCTTCGGCGGAAACATCACCCTATCCCCAGTTGCTGCAGCACGGAGCCACCGCCGCCCGTGTCGACCTCGCTCAGCAGGCGCGCAGCATCGGCGCCCTGCTTGACAGCCGGCGCCATAGCAGCAGCATTCGCGGCGTTCTCAGCCTGGGCCTTGCGCTGGGCGCGGGCTTCGCGCTTCTTCGCGACCTCCTCGTCAGGAACGATGACGGACGGAGGCGAGCCGAGCATATCGCCGTAAATGTCGACACCCTCGTCCATATCGATCTTGTCGAGGACTTCGGGGTTGACGGCGGCCAGGTTGCCGGCAAACGAGAACAGGCGCTCGATCGAGCCGGTCGAAACCGCCTTCTGCGCCTGGGCGAGCATCGAGATATACTCAATCTTGAGATCCTGCCCCTGTAATTCAGGTGGCGCAGGCGGGAACAGGCGGCGCGCCTCCATGATGTCGTAGGTGCGGTCGATCGTCGGCGCCAACTGGCCGCCGTAGATGTTTTCGAGGACCGGCCCGAGCGCGAGCAGTTTTTCTTCCTTGCGCTCTGCGATCTCGAACTGGTTGCGCGGCTGGATGCCTTCCATCTGCGACAGCATCAGGAACAGGTCTGCATAGTACGCGCGCTCGATACGCTGGCTCGTCGTCTGGATCTTGTTTTCCAGTTCCGCCAGCGACAGGTTGACCTCGATCGCCGCGGTATAGCCGCGCCCGGTAGGGTCATCGACATAGGTCACCGAGCCAGGCATGAGCGATGCCGGGTTGTTCTTCAGTGACATCGGCCCTTTCATGGGCGGGCGCACCTTCTTCTCGATCGCCTCGCCAGACCGCAGCTGCATCGTCTGCAGCATCTTCACATCGGGCAGCGCATCCATGCCAGGTGATGTCGCGTAGTGATCTTCGGCGACGAGCTCCCACGGCGGCGAGATGATCGGATTGCTATCGAAGCCGCTTTCTTCAAGCATTCCGCTGCCATAGATCGGCCGCGCGCCGTCCTCCCAATAATTGGAAGTCCACGGCTTGTTGCGCTTATCGATCTTGGTGACATCTCGATCGTGGCGCGGCTCGACCGCGTGATTGATCGTGAACCGTTCGTCGTAATCGCCCTTGTCGTAGCAGCGCTTGACCGTGTTGCTGACCTTGTCCAGGCCGAACCGTTTGACGATGCGCTCGACCGACCACGAGAATTGACGATAGAGCGTCGATGCCCTGCCCGCATCATCACGCGCTATCCAGAACGATCCGTGCAGCAGCTGGATCATGCGGATAACCTTGTCGGCATCCTCGACCAGCAGGCCGCAGGACTGGCCGAACAGTCCGAGATCCCCGTATCCCCAATGGAACGAATTGTAGATGTTCGACGACTGGAACACCTCTCGCATCCGGGTTTCGACGGAGCTCAGGTAAGTCTTAACCGGGGCAAAATCGCGCATCTCCGGGTCATAGGTGGTGAGCCGGAACCAAGGGCGAGCAGGCGACGTGATGCCCGAATGCATGCCGCTGGCGAGCGTGCGCAGGCCGAACGTGCCGGTGCTGTCGACGATCTTCTTGCGCGACGGTCGGCCTTCGCTGTGGTTCAGCGTCAAGCGCAGGCGCGACGGTGCGTTGAACTCGGCAAGCTCGCTCCAATGCGCCTCCCACGGGTTGCGCATCTCCTTCAGAGACTGGAGACGGCGGTCATGGTACTGGCGCTTGGTTTCCACGAACGATGACCTCAGGCGCCGAGCAGCGTCTTTTTCTGGGTCGGTGCAGCCGACGTGACGCCAGAGCCCGAGGTGAGCAGCGTCCCGGTTGCAGCGCGTGCGCGATCCCTGACGCGGCTCGACACGTCGCCGGCCACCTGGGAGCGGTCGGGCTGACGCATGGCCGCATACTCAGGCGGCAGCTGCGGCTTGTCAGGGGCCTTAGGCGTATCGAACATGCACATGAGGAGCATCCTACGGTGACGATCCCGCGATGCTTACTCGCCGATGGTTGATTGGCTGAACGGGTGGTGTTAATCCTGACAGCGCAAAGTCGCCACGCTCTCCCGAACTGTCGCCGGATGGTTGGCGTGCTGCCCGATCGGGCAGATAGGGAGAGCGGGCGCACTCTCACCCGAACGGGTTGTAATCCTCGTCCATCAGCGGGGCGCCAACAGCGGCGGCGCGCTGTGACCGATCCTTCTTCACCACAGGCTGCGCAAACGTCAGCGCGAGCGCATCTCCCTTGTTCGGCGATGGTAGGCCGCGTTCCTTCATGTCTTCCTTGCTCTCCATCTGGATCTTGCCGTCGATCCTCGGGACAGTCTCAGGTCCGATCAGATCCTGATACAGGTCCTCGTCCTTCGGGTCGATCGCGCCGCCTTCCTTGAGCCAGTCCTTGATGCCCTGCCCCCACATCTGAGCTCGCTTGTTTAGGAAGCCTGGGTCGCTCGATCCGCCGCCAAACCACACGAGCTGCCACGACCGGCCCATCGTCCGACCCGCCGACACGATGCCTGTCCCATACCCGCCATCGACGAAAACAGCATCGGCCTGGTGCTCGTCCTCAAGGCGCGCGATGATATTCGCGACGTGGACGTCGTTGTCGTTCTTGGGGATCGTCAGCAAGTGCTTGGAGTAGAGCCCCTGCCTTAGATAGATTTCCAGATTGTCATCACCTGTCCATGCTGGGTCTACGCCCAAGATGACGGGGGCAAAGTTGTATTGCTCTGGCCGAAGATGGCGCGTCCTTGCCGCTTCGATATCCTCGCCGTTCAGCATCTGTCGGGCACTGGTCGACGGGAATTGACCGCGAACGCGGATCTTTACCTTGTCGCTGTCCTCGCCGTTATCGTCGACAAGCTTCTGCAGATACGCCTTGTTCGTGCCCGGGACGGTGCGGCTGTCGATCTGTCGCTTGACCCAGCGGTGGCGAAACCGCCTGAAGCACTCACGAAATCGGCCTGAGTTGCGCGTCGGGTTGCCGAACACGATCCAAATGATGATCGTGTTTTCGTCAGTCAGCGCGCCTTCTGCGACCTCCCAGACCTTATCATGGATCTTCGACGCCTCATCAAACAGCAGAACAATGATCTTGTCTTTGTTGTGCAGGCCGGCAAATGCCTCGGTGTTGTGTTCTGACCACGGTATGAAATCCTGCCGCCAGTCGTTCGCGTGCTTTTTGTCGCGGCTCTTAATCGACGTCGACTGAACATCGAACCAATGCGACGTGATCGACATGCGAAACCACTTGCCGATCTCCGGCGCCGTCTTGGTGCGCAGCTGTCCATCGGTGTTGGCGGTCGTGACGATCTTGCAATCGTCGAAGCAGGACATTGCCCAGTTCGAGATCATGCCCATCTCGGCAGATTTGCCGATACCGTGGCCGGACGCGACCGCAATCTGAAGCGGCTGGTATCGTTTCGTCGGGTCACTCAGATGGTCGCGGATGACGCCGTTGATATCAGACTGCCATTCACGCGGCCCGTCATAATCCTTGAGGTCCCCCTGGCCCCAATCGAACGCAAACCGCGCCCACCCATCGGGATCGTACTGGTATCGGCCGACCGCATCGAGGATGTCGTCGTCTGGCGTGCGCTCAGCCTTAGCCATTCGTCGCACGCTTCTTGGCGCGAGCAACGCGCTCAGCTAGGTTGTCAATCACATTAACTTCCAACTTGTCGTTGTAGAGCGAGTGGTGACGCGCGAGCATATCGAGAGCGCGCAGCCTATCGGCTCGCTTGATCTTGGCAACGTGCTCGACAACGCCCTCACCCTTATTGACCGTGACCACCTCCAGGCCGGCAACAGCCGCAGCCGTCTCGTCGTCCCAGTCTTGCGGCCGGGTAAGCGCGCCGTCTGCGTTGAACATTTTGCGGATGTCGCCGAATGCGATTTCAGCGATTGCATTCAGGACGCGCTCGCCCGTTATCTCGGCTTTCTGAAGGCGCTTGCCTGTGGCCGCGTCGATGTGTGCGCGTACCTCTGGTTTGCTGAGGTTTTCGCTACCGATCTTTTCGGCCGTCTTCTTCGAATATCCCGCCCTGATAGCCGCCTGTGTCGCGTTCAAATCGATCAGGTATTCCGCGACAAATCGCTCCTGCTTTGGAGTGAGTTTTTTCTCCCTGATATTTCCGGCCATTCGCCTGTCTCGCTGCGTTGTAATTTCCGCATCAGATAGCGCGCGGATGGTTGAGCGGGTGAATTGCAGGACGGGCGAGGTTTGTATTTGGTGTTTTCAAAAAGAGGTCAAAAACTCGTATTTGATGAGGGTTAGCGCTGTTAATACTGCTGTACTCCTCAAACCATAGAGTTTTTGATGTCTCTATTAAAACCTATCTTCCATTCTATTTCGAATAGATAAGATATTGATTTATAAGGGGAATATTGGATTTCTTGGTCTGCAATGAGGTTTTGATTTGGCTTGAAATGGTCGATTGTTCAGTACGCTGTGAACAGGCTACGGAAATCGTTCACACCATGATCGTTGATTTATACTGCGGCAAAGAAAGAGATTTGATTTCCAGTTTCGAACTGGTGTATGTTGCCATATACGCAACATATTGAGGAAATCGCACATGCTGATAGCGGAGCGAATAGCCTACGAAAACGCGGTCGAGGATTGCATTCGGGCCGTCAGCCGCGCGACCGATGGGAATGAGGCTGACGTCCTGGTCGACGTGTTCAGGGCGCTACGCTCCGTCATGCCGGAGAAATCGGTTCGGGTACTCCAGCCGGTTCAGGTGAACTATCTGGAGCAATTGCAGCGCTTGGCGCAGCGCGCCTGGTTCGACAAGCACGGCCATGGATCAGGGTTGTCAGGCGTGACCGCTGACGCCGTTGCGGGCATTGAGACGCCGATAGGCATGTTCCGCGCTGTGATCTGGCGCAGGCCATGGGCCGGCAAGCGAGGTGACCGCCTGTGCTGGTCGACCGAGTATTATTTGAACGACGAGGCGATCGTTCTCGACGAGATACGCGCGGCAGGGCTGGCGAAAGGCGTCAGGCAGCGCCGCGCCGAGGCTGGGGTATTGCCGCGTAGGAAGAAAAAGGAGCAGGCGAGATGAAAATCGCGAGGGTGATAGATTATGAGACGACCGGAACGCCCGAAGATGCCGGCGCCGAGATCATCGAGTTCGGCCGGATCGATGTCGACCTGGTTACACGCGAGATAGGCAACGGCTGGCGATCATTCGCTCGACCACGCGGTCCTATCCCGGCCGTGACAAAGGCCGTCCACCACATCACCGAGGACGAGGTCGTGAATGCGCCCGATGCGCGCGAGCTCTGGGATGCATTCTATGACGGATGCGCCGAGACTGACGTTCTCGTGGCGCATAACGCGAAATTCGAGATGCATTTCCATGCCGGCGACGGTCGACCATGGATCGATACTTACAAGGTGGCGCGCGTCGTATGGCCCGATGCGCCGACGCATTCGAACCAGGGGCTGAGGTACTGGCTCGACCTGGCCGTAGACCCCGCCGAGGCTACGCCGCCACACCGCGCTTTGCCCGACGCCTACGTGACAGCGCACCTATTCGTGCGGCTGCTCGCCGAGAAGACGCCCGACGAGATGATCCTGATATCGAAGTACCCGGCACTCCTGAAAGTGATGAATTTCGGGAAGCACCGCGGCACGACGTTCGAGGCGGCGCCCATCGATTACCTCGAATGGATACGCGACAAGTCCGAGATGGACGAGGATACAAAATTCTCGGCGCGGTACTGGCTGAAGAAGCGAACCTAAAATGTTGCGATATGTGTTGCGATTAGTGTTGACATGCGCCACATGCGTTGCGATAGTCGCAACATAAGAGCACCGGGAAATCAGCGATGAACGCCCACGTAACCGTCACCGAAAACGCACTGCAGCCGGGCACCGGACGCATGATCTGCGCTGTCGCCCACGTTGGCGGCGACATGCGCGCGACGGTCCTGTTCGACGGCGAATACTACGTGGTCGGCAAGCATCTCCTTGCAGACTTGCAGCGCGGACTGACCCCGGCCGAGCTCGAAATCGATCCCGAAATTATCGATGAGGACATGCTGTGATGAACAGAATGGACGCCTATCGCGCGCACCTGTACGCCGACGAGATCAGCAAGTCGCTGCTCATGGCATATGCGCTTAACGGACATGCGGATCCGCTCACGGTCGCGCACCACGTCGCTACGGCCGAGGCGAAACTCGACAAGCTCGCGGCTGCGCTTGGCTATCGTGTTGAGAAAATCACATCACCCGTTAAGGAGGCTGCGTAATGATCCGCCGCTTGATCAACGATCTCAAGCCGTTCGAGCGCGTCGGCGTGGCATTGCTGCTCGCCGCCCTCGTGATCGGCCAGATGGGAGCCTGAAGATGCTCGCCCGTCTCGACCCGAACGAACTCCGTACCGAGGCCGCCAAGCTATGGCGGCAATCCGAGGCGCTGGCAACTGCCGGCCAGATGAACCTGGCACGCGAATACGCTGATGCGTCCGCGTGCCTCTACGACAACGCCGCGGAGATTGAGGCCGCCCGCCCCTTGTTCGCACAAGCGAGGCAGCAGCCATGAGCACGAACACCAATCACGTCGTACAGTGGGACGAAGCCGACCTAGTCGAACTGCATCGCATGGTGCCCGACCTAGACGCCGTTCTGACCCACAACCCCATCCATCAGGTCTATTTCCGCGCTGGCTTGCTGGCGTGCCGCGAGTACATGGCTCGCTTCGTCGAACAGGGCGGCGATGCAACGACCGCTGGCTCTATCCGCGCCAACTGGTGGCCCGACCTCGGCGCCGACCCAGGAGCGCCCCGGCAGCTAGCTTTTGACGAGCTTGTGTCCGAGCGAGAGGGCGGCGGCTTTGATAGCAAAGACATTAGCCCCAGCGTCGAGGCTTTGGCCCGCGCATGGGCATTCTTGGCTCGCTCCCCAGCCAGGAGCGCTTAGCTATGGCTGGAACAAAGCATACGGCGGAGACTGTGAACCTAGCACCGGTCAAGCATTGGTCTATGGCAACCGCCATTGAGCAAGTCGAGAAGTGCGCTTTCGAGTGCGAAGGTGGCCCACTCGCGAATAACGATGCATGGCGCTGGCTGGTTGGCGCGGCAAAAATTGGCCCCGAGTTTTGGCCCGGCCAAGGCGTCTTTTTCGAGATCACGGCAGAGGCTAGTGGCAAGACGCTGAAGCAGTGGGTCCATTTCTACATCGTCGGTTGTCACATGGATAGCGACACAGACCGCCGCTATTGGACCTATGATCTTAGCTACGACCCGCCAGCGCCATGGCATTACGGCACAGTCCATGTCCAGCGCATCAGAGGCGATAGGCTTCGGCTCGAAAAGCCTGGCAGCCTGACGGAGGGCTCCTCCCATGCATGAACTCGACAAGACGGGACTGGAAGCGGCCCTGCGCAAGCTTGTGAATGAGGTTGCCGGTTTGGGCATGTTCGGCCCCGAGATCAAAGCCATCATCGGAAACACTAATTGGGAGGTGCTGGCTATGCGCGTTCAGGAAGCGCGTGCAGTCCTCGCCGAAGTTGAGGAGAACCGCCCATGACCACGATCCCCGGTTACGACGCATGGAAATTGGCTTCGCCCGAAGACAGCGACACGCTCTGCCCGTTCTGTGGCGCCTATTCACGCCGCAGTTGCGAGATTGAGGAAGAGAGCGGCGGTGTTTGCCCTTGGGAGGAAAGCCAGCCCGAGCCCGATCCTGACTATCTCCGCGACCTTCGGGAGGACCGCTGATGAGTGCGCTCGACAAGACGGGACTGGAGCCCTGCCCGTTCTGCGGTGGCAAAGACCTGGTGTCCGAAGGCGATGACAAGATTGTCGGATACCGCTGCCGCACATGCGAGGCCACCGGCCCCAACCACTACAACAGCCGGTTCGATTGGAACCGTCGGGCCTCCACCACTTCAGCAGGAGTGACGGAGGAGCAGGTAGACCACGCCCTCGACGCGGCTGACTATTGCCGGAACACGATCACTCGCAAATGGATGCGCGCCGCCCTCGAAGCCGCTTTCGTCTCTCGGGTAGCTCCAGTCAGCCAGAAAGAGGCGGTGCCGGTCAACGATGAATTGTGGGCGCTCTGCTATCTGCATGACTGGGGCCCACCAAGGGAAGGGCAAGAGCACCGCTGGGAGCCCGGCAAAAACATCTTCCCTGCGGTCCATGCCTTCTACACCTCGTGGCAGGACGCAGAGGCCATCCGCAAGGACATGACCAACCCGGCAAAATACTGGGTGGTTCGCGCTCGGACTGAGGACGCGCGGATGAACAAAGTTCGCGCATCATCCCCCTCCCCAGCACCTGCCGTAGAGCCGGTGGGGATCAAGGCGCTGGAGTGGAACGAGAACCGAACCGCAAAGAGCATCGGCGGTAGCTACCATATCGCGACCGGAAGTTTCCTGATGTGGGTGCCAGCAGCGATGCACGACTTCGGCTTTTACGCCGACGACGAGGCCGCTATCCGAGCCGCAAACAGGAACCACGAACGGTCCATCCGCTCTGCGCTCCATCCTTCTCCTACGCCAGTCTCCGACGAGACCTGTGCGACGTGTCAGGGTAACGGTGAGATCGTCACCGATTGGGAAACCTACTTGCACGGCGACGATGACGAGCATGCCACCGCCGAATGCCCCGATTGCAACGGCGAGGGCAAGATTTCTCCTACGCCAGTCTCAGCGCCTGTGGGGGTGGTGGAGGAGCTGCACGAACTAGTCGAATTGGTAGCCGACCAGTGCTTGGGCCCATCCACACTTGATGATCCCGATGATGAAACAGTCGGCTGGGACGGCGATGGCAAGCCATTGGCGATGACATTCGGCCATATCCGCCGTGCCCGCAAGGCTGTCGCTTCCCTCCGCTCCCCGGCTGTGGAGGGCAAGTAGCATGGCGAACCAGCTCATGATCGAAAGTCTGCTTGCTCTGCATAGCTCAGCGGTCATCTCAGACTGCACAGACTACCGCTACCGACTGGATCGGGAGGTCCAGGAACGTGGGCTGGTGTTCGCCTTCTTCGGCGTCAACGGCTCGACTGCTGGCCCCGTCGAGGAAGACCAGACAACGAAGAAGTGGCGAGGCTTCACTCTTCGGAACGGTGGGTGTCGATACATCGCCGCCAATCCGTTCGGATACCGCGCAAAGGATGTCAGACGGCTTGCCGAGGTTGACGACCCGGTCGGCCCTGAGAACGCCCGTTATCTTCGCGAGATAATAGCCGAGGCTGATATCCTAGTCCCCTGCTGGGGAAGCCGCGACAAGATACCGGAGCGCCTGCGGCATCATCTTGATGATCTACGCGAGCTGTTGTTCGCCAGCGGCAAGCCAATCAAGGTCTTCGGTTTCACATCGTCTGGCGATCCGAAGCACCCATTGATGCTTGGCTATGACACGCCTCTTGTCGATTGGCCCGCCGCGATCGCCCCTAGTGCCAGCGCGCAAGGGGGAACGCAGCCATGAGTGAGCTTGTGGAGCGGCTACGCGATATCTACGCCAACGATGACCATGCCAGGGGCTGCGAGGGGCGTACCTACAGTTGCTCGTGCGGCTTTGACGACCGGACATTCCAGACTGCTGAGGAAGCCGCATCCGAGCTTTCGCGCCTCCAACAGGCTCTTGCAGCAGCAGAGGCACGGATTGCGGCTGTGTATGTCTCGCTGACCAATTGTCCGCACGACATGGGCTACGATCTGGAATGTGGCCCTATCGGCTGCCGTCTGGATTTGACCGCCGAAGGTGGTTGTGTTTGCTCGGGGATTGGGCCGGCTCTCGCCCCCTCAACCGACCCTGCTTCCCTCCCCGCCCTTCTAGCAGAGACGCGGGGGCGCCCGTAATGGCGAAGTTTCAGCGCAAGCCGCCACGCACGGCATCGGCGATCATCCGCGACATGATGGAGATCATCGACCAAGATCCTCGATCAATGGAGACGATCGGCAAGGTCGTCGGCATCCACCCGAACAACCTCTCGTACTGGCGATCAGGCATGAGATCGCCGACGCTTATAAATTTCGAGAATGCCGCCCAGGCCATTGGCTATAAGCTGACGCTCGTGCGCATTAACGATGTTGACAGCGGTTTATAACTGCCTGTAGTGTTGCGATTAAAGCAACGATAGCAACGGAGATCACACCATGGATTTCGTAACTGTAGAAGGCCGCTCGCTTCGGGATGCGTTGAAATGCATCACGCCCATCGTGGAACGCCGGAATACCATCCCGATCCTGGGAACTCTTCTTTTGGAGTTCAACGGAAACGCTCTGATCATCACAGGCACCGATCTCGATATGGAGATGCGCGTCGACATCGACGTTATCGACGGCGACGGCGCTTGGAAGGCTTGCCTTTCGGCCGACACCCTTTCGAACATCGCCAGGTTAAGCGGCGCCTCCCCGGTTCGGATATCTGTTGAGGGCGACAAAGCAAAGCTCTCCGTTGGAGATGGCGACGCGTCGTATGAAATTCCCACGATGCCCGTTTCGGATTTCCCACTGATCGAGGCGACGGCCGACACCGTGCTCGACAGGTTCGGAAACGGCTCGATCTCTGATCTCCTGAGTAAGGTCGCGTGGTGCATCTCGACAGAAGAAACGCGCTACTACCTTAACGGCGTGTGTTGGCAGAGCCGCGAGGACGGGCACGTATTTGTTGCCACAGACGGGCATCGCCTATCAGTTTGCCGGTACGATCAAGATGCCGTCCCTGGCATCAACATGATCATCCCCCGGAAGGCCGTCACGCACGTCGTGTCTCATTTCCGCGGCAGAGATGTTGAGATTTTCTCAACATCGAAGCCCCTGGCTATAGACATCGTTTCGCCCGGCCGCCGCCTCCGGACCAAGCTGATCGACGGCACTTTCCCCGACTGGACCCGCGTTGTCCCGAAGTCCGAGGCACTGCAATACAAGTTCGAGATCACGCCGGCAGAGATCGATCTCGCTGTCCAACGCGCCCAGGTCTTCGGCGAGGCGAATAGGGCGGTCGAGATCAAACCGAAAGACGGCAAACTCGCAGTTGCCAGAAGGTCGCCAGACTGTGGAACGGCCGAGATCCAGACTTCAGCAACGTGGCCCGAGGGGGCGACGAGCTTCGGCTTCAATGCGAAATATCTGCGCGAGGTGCTAGCGACGGTAGCCGGCCCCACCGAACTGCTTATGCAAGATGCCAGCGCGCCGTTCATGGTCGCCGACATGGATAAGACCATGACACGCGTCATCATGCCGATGAGGGTTTAGAATTGACCCCTTTCGCATCAGTCGCCCTGTTCAAGCGCGCCGGCAAGCTGACGTTCAAGCCGCCGCGCAAGGAACGCTCGGACACCGCCACCCAGGCGCGCAAGTCGGCTATCCGCTTCTGGCGCGGCAACATCGGCGGCGACGACGTTCTAACACGCGTCATCGTGGTCCGCGAGTTCGGCGGCGTGCTGGAGATCAGCGAGCGCGGCGGCGCAGTAGGCGCCGAGCGGCCTTGGACGGAATACAGCCTCGATCTGGCTACTGCATCCCAAGCGCCGCACCTCGCCGCGTGCATGAAGGAAATCGGCATTGATGCCGTCGACATTCCGCCGCCAGTGCCCGACGTGCTGGTGATCAATGGGTTCACGTACAGGAGGGAGATTTGAGCACGATCCCCAAGGATATCGCCGCCAAAGCCGACGCGGTTTATGATGCACTCGGGCGCGGAAGTCTGGCCGACACCGGAGCGATCGCCCGCGCCATCTTTGCCGAGCGCGAGCGTTGCGCAATGGTCGCTGACGGCATCGCCGAGCGTGAGCGCGGCGAGCGCGCCTCTACCGCAGAGCACATCGCGCAGAGCATCCGAGGCCAGAAATGAACACCGCCTTCATCCTCATGGCCCAGTACGAGCGAGCCGTTATCCCGCTCGAAACCGTCTGCAAGGACTACTTCCAGCACCTGACGCCGACGACGTTCATGCGCAAGTCGCTGGCCGGCGAGATCAAACTTCCCGTAATCAGGATCGACGAGGGGCAGAAGGCCGCGCGGGGCATTATGCTCAGCGACCTTGCAAAATGGATCGACGATCGCCACGCTGAGGCCGTCGAGGAAATCAGGAAGATACACGGATGAAAGCCACTGAAGCAATGGACCGCATCAATTTCCGCAGGCGGCGAGCTGACGTGCTCGTGGCAGCGATTATGGATAAAGTCGGGCATCTCGTCGATGACAAGCGGGAGTTTTGCGGCTTACTCAGAGAACTCTTGGCTGATGCCGGCATCGAAGTTCTGAGCGACTTTAACCGCATGGAGCTTGGCTTACCGCCTCGCGGCGAGGATGGTTGGACGGCTCAGGAGATCGTGGCGATGGAACGGCTGCGGCTTGAGATCATGCTGCGGCCGATAACAATGACGATCCCGAGCGCCGACCTCCTTAAATCCGAGTAGTACACCAGTGTTACAAGACGCCCGCAACACCATGCGCTTCATGCACTTCCGTCCCATCATACATGGGCAGTGCGGCGATGAAGTCGCTCATTGCAACATTTCAGGCTAGAGCGCGGGAATTGGCAAGGTCTGAAAGGATCATTCCTTCGGCGGCTCAGCAGGCACAGGTGCTGTGCCCAGCCCATTGACGTTGCGCGCCCTGACGCGCGGCACGAACGCCCTGCCCGGCTCGGGCGCGCGGCGCAGCGCCGGGTGGCACACCGGTTCCTTGGCGCGGAAGGCATAGGCTTTGACCAGCGCGAGATAGTTCGGATAGGCATAGCCCTTGTTCATCCGGAGCCACTCTTCGCGGCGCGCGCGGAACAGTTCCGGCAGCTTGTACCAGGCGACGGTCGGGCTCTTGTGGTGCACGAAATGCAGGTTGTTGTTGAGGAACAGGATCGAAAGCGGCGAGCGTTCGACGATGACGGTGCGCCCTTCCGGATGCTCCGACCATTGATGCTCGGCAAAGGTGCGGATCGAGATCAACGAATGGCCGAGCCAGACCGGCACCAGAACATAGAGCCAGAGCGGCAGGCCGAAGCCGAACTGGATGACCGGCAGGACGATGACCAGCCCCGCCGCGTGCAGCAGCCAGGCAGTGCGGACTGCCTTGTCGCCGCCGGCGATCGCCTTGGCGTCGTCGATGACAAAGCCGATGCAGGACAGCAACGGCCCGAGCACGAAACGACCGGCCATGGTGTTGTTGATCCTGAGCACCAGCTTCATCGCCTCAGGCAGGTCGTCATGCTGCCAAAGTGAGCGGTAGTAGCTCTCGGGATCGTCGAACGGGTCGGTCAGCTTCTCGTCGGCGTGGTGGCGCAGGTGAATGGTTTTGAAACGACGGTAGGGCCAAAGCAGACCGATGGGCAGAGAAACCAGCGCTTCGTTGATGCGCGCGTTGCGGGTTGGGTGGCCGTGCAGCACCTCATGCACCAGCGACGATTGCAACGCCACCGTCAGCACCATCAGCACCAGCGCAGCAACCGGATAGCTGGGCCACACCAGCAGTCCCACCAAAAGCCAGGCACCGTAGCAGGCGGCGATCAGAAACACCGTCGGCCATTCGACCCTGGTGGTCGTGCCGCGTTTGTTTCCCCTGTTAGCCATGCTGCTGCCTGCTGTCCTTGGATGCCTGGAACTCGATGATTCCTGACATAATGCTGTCAGTAGCCTTGCGTTTCTGCAACGAGACAATGCGCACAGATTGTTTACATTGCGCTGCTTAAGCCGCAAGTGTTACACTTAGTAAACAAGCTGGAAGATGAATCTATTTCCCGCGGGCGCCTTGCCTGCGTTCCGCAAAACCATTCCACCTTTGGGCAGGCCATGGACAAACGCGATCTATCCGAAGTTTTCCGCGAGCGTCTCAAGGCGTTGGTCCAACGCTCCGGCCTCAATCAGTCGGCCTTTGCCACATCGGTCGGCATCGACCGCTCGGCGCTGTCGCAGTTGCTTTCGGGGGCAACGATAAGGCTCCCTCGCGCCGAAACCCTGCTGACAATCGCATCCGCTCACAAGGTTTCGCTCGACTGGCTGCTTGGCCTCAGCCAGGACGAAGGGGTTACAGGCGAAATCCGCGAAAGCCTCGAGATCGAGGAGGCATCGGGCGGTTTCGAACGCACGCTGATCGCGAAATGGCATGCCGAGGCCGCCGGCACCAAGATCCGCTATGTGCCCGCGGGCATTCCTGACCTGCTGCGCACCGAAGCACTCATCGACTACGAGGCCGGCATCTCCAACAAGAGCCGCGAGAGCCAGGCCGGCGAGACGCAGTATCGCATCGACTACAACCGCCGGCCCGAGACCGACATGGAAGTCTGCATGCCGCGTCACACGCTCGAGATTTTCGCGCGCGGCCTGGGCGTCTGGTCGGGTTTTCCAGACAAGGACCGCAAGCAGCAGCTGCGCCACATGGCTGACTTGCTCGACGATCTCTACCCGACATTCCGGCTGTTCCTGTATGACGGCCGCATGCGCTATTCCGTGCCCTACACGATCTTCGGCCATTCCCGCGCGGCGATCTATGTCGGCGACATGTACCTTGTGCTCTATGCCACCGACCCGATCAGGACGCTGACCCGCCATTTCGACAATCTGATCCGCGCCGCCGACATCAACGCCCACGAGACCGCGGCCTTCGCGCGACGGCTGGCTGTGGCTTCGTTCCCGGCCAGTTGGGGCTGACTGGCGCTCTGGTTGAATTTGCCGCCGCGATACGGCAGCGTGCGCCGCGATCCCCGAGGAAACCCATGCCAGATCAGAAGCGTGTCGTCATACCTGCCCAGTCGGGCCGTTCCATCCGCGTCTCCAGCGGTGACCTGGTCCGCATCATCGACATCAAGGGCCAGCAGGTCGCCGACCTCTGGGCGTTCACGCCTGATATGAAGGACTGGCTGAGCACTTCCAACACCCGCGATATCGGCGAGCGGCTGTTTCCCAAGACAGGCGAACATTTCTACGGCACGACGGGAAACAAATTGCTGACCTTGGTCGAAGACGCCTCGCCCGGCCCGCACGACATGCTCTACCCCGCCTGCAACCACGCGCTTTATGTCCGCGCCGGCTTCGACGAGCATCCCAGTTGCCAGGACAATCTGCACAAGGCCCTTGCCTCGGAAGGGCTCGCCTTGCCCTTCACGCCAGACCCGGTCGACCTGTTCCAGAACTCGCTGCCGCAGCCCGATGGCAGCATCGACGTCTTCGCCTCGATCAATCCGCCCGGCGGCTACGTCGCTTTGCGCGCCGAATGCGACCTGCTGCTCGTCGTCACCGCCTGCTCGGTCGATCATTATCCGACCAATGGCGGCGTCTGCACCGAGATCGCGGTCGAGGTGACGCCGGCAGCATGGTCGGCCAAGCAAACGCGTTGACTGGACATAAAGACTTCTTTATATCCTTATCTAATCTCCTGATATGAAAGTCGCTGCGATGACGACCAATCCGATCGATGCCCTGCTGGCCGAAAAGGGCGTGCTGCTCGCCGATGGCGCAACCGGCACAAACCTGTTTGCCATGGGCCTCGAGGCCGGCGAAGCACCCGAGCTGTGGAATGAAAGCGCGCCCGAGAAGATTTCGACGCTGCACCGGAAATTCGTCGAGGCCGGCGCCGACATCATCCTTACCAATTCGTTTGGCGGCACCCGTCACCGGCTCAAGCTGCATCACGCCCAGGATCGCGTGCACGAGCTCAACAAGCGCGCTGCCGAAATCGCCCGTGGCGTTGCCGACAAGGCCGGCCGCAAAGTTATCGTCGCCGGCTCCGTCGGCCCGACGGGCGAGCTTCTGGTTCCGCTTGGTGCCATGACCTATGACGAGGCGGTCGATGCATTCGCCGAACAGATCGAAGGCCTCAAGGCCGGCGGCGCCGAAGTCGCATGGATTGAAACGATGTCCGCGCCGGACGAAATCCGTGCGGCGGCGGAAGCTGCCATTCGCGTCGGCCTGCCCTACACCTACACCGGCTCGTTCGACACCGCCGGCCGCACCATGATGGGCCTGCTGCCCAAGGACATCCACGGTGTCGTTGACGGCCTTGCCCAGACGCCGCTTGGCGTTGGCGCCAATTGCGGTGTCGGTGCGTCCGATATCCTGGCTTCGCTGCTCGACATGAGCGACGCCAAACCGGATGCAACGATCATCATCAAGGGCAATTGCGGCATCCCGGAATTCCGCGGCACCGAGATTCACTATTCGGGCACGCCGGAACTGATGTCGGACTATGTCCGCCTCGCTGTCGATGGCGGCGCCAGGATCATCGGCGGCTGCTGCGGCACCTCGTTCGAGCATCTGGCCGCCATGCGCAAGGCGCTCGACGCCCACAAGAAGGACGTTCGTCCGACCGTCGAGGCAATCGTCGAGCGCATCGGCCCGATGCGCAACAAGCTGGCGGCGCCGAACACCACGGAAACCAGCGAAGGCCGCCGCGAACGCCGTCGCCGCAGCTGAGGCTTCTTCTGATCAGCTGTTTTCTTCGTATCGCGCGAGTGCCGACTTGATGTCGGTGCCCGCGCCTTCGACCGGGCGCATCATCATCACGGCGTCCGATGTGCGCACATCGCCCAGTTTCTCCATCGCCAGCCGGAAGCGCTCATTGTTGAGCGCCGACCATGCCGTGCGATGGGCGTCATCGACATCGCTCACGCGGGAACGCGAGGAACTCGGGGTTGAGACCGGCACCGCCTGCTGGACAGGCTTGGCGGGCACATAGATGTGGCTGCTGGTGGCAGGCGCCGGCGCCTGTGCGGCAGCATCTGCCACGGCGTCGCTATTGCGGTTGGCAGCCTCCGGCCGGGTTGGCATCGCCAAGGCATCGGCGGTGCGAGCAATTGATACCGCACCCGCCATCACACGTCCAACCAGCATTCTCAAACCACCCCTTGTACACCCGCAGCTGTATTAGCCGGGGATCGTTGCGATCGGGTTCCGGGGCGAATTGGCTTTTGATTCAAATTGTCGGAAACGGCCCGCAAATCTGGCCTTTTCCTAGGTTTCACACAGAAAAAGCTCCCGCCTTGCGGCGGGAGCTTCAGACGTTACAAGACCTCGGGGAATCAAAGGTCTTCGAGGTCGCGACGGGCCTTCTTCAGGATCTCGCGCGCCTTCTCAGCCTGTACGGCGGTCAGCGAACCGCTGCGCAGTCGGCTGAACACAGCGAAGTTCAGCGCCTTGACTTCGTCGCCGAGGGCGACACCGCTGACCTGCGTCGAGTTTTCCTCGATCTGGCCATTGATCTTGGCGAGCTCGGCGGCGTTTTCATCGAGATATGCCTGGCCCGCCTCGGTGATCGAGTAGAGCTTCTTGTTGCCATTGGCGACGGAGACGACGAGGTCCGCCTCCTCCAGCATCTGCAGCATCGGATAGATCGCGCCCGGGCTCGGGCTGTAGGCGCCCTGGAACTTGGCCTCCAGCGCCTTGATGATGTCGTAGCCGTGGCGCGGCTCTTCGGCAATCAGGCCGAGCACGACCAGGCGCAGAGCGCCGGGATCGAACATGCGCGGGCCGCGGCCGCCGAAGGGACCGCCACGATGACGGCCGAAGGGACCGCCGCGGCCATGCCGGCCGCCGCCCCTGCCGCCTTCATTCTGGCCCGACATGGACCATTCTCCACGGCAACGATCGTTGAAATTCGGGTGGTTGAACATGTGAGTACCTCTCCAGGATGTTTGTTTCATGTCGCTATATCTATTCAAAGATATATCTTTTGCAAGATAGAACGTAGGGAATTTTTCGCGCCGCTCTGCGAACGCGTGCGGAAACATCCCGGAAGGGAGCGCCCTCCCAGTCCGATGAAAGTCGATTTCAGCTTGTTTTCAACCGCTTACGCCCGGATCGAGATGTCCTCGCAGGGCCACGCCGTTGTAACGGAATTTCGCTCCGTCCGGCACCTAGGCGCCGACAACCATGTCGCTCAGAACATGACTGAAGTGCTTTTCCTGCCGTTCCAGCCACGCGTAAGCCCGCGGCCAGTTGGCCGGATCTGTCATCGCGACCGGATGGTTGGACAGGTAGCACAGCGCGTACTCGCCGCGCAGGCTGACGCCAAGCGCCTTGCCCAATGCGGGCTCGAAGGCAATCAGCCGGTTCGCGGTTGTGGCATAACCCTCGCCGCGTTGGCCCCTGACGAACAGCCCGACGCTGCGATTGGTCAAATAGAGCGAAACCACCAGATCGTCGGCGATATGCCGCCAGCGCGAATAGAGGCTGCCATGGCGTATCCTGGGATCGTTGCGGCGGGCGAGATAACCGTCCCAGAAAACCTTGATCTCGCGCGACGACAGTGAGCGCAGCCCGCCATGCGCAATATCCCATTCGTCCAGTTGCCGGTCGGCCATCACCAGTCTCCGAAACACCACCCCAGCGATTTTCGGGTGGACGCCTAGAGATCACAAAAGAACGGCCGGCGGAAAGCCCCCTTTCCGCCGCCGGAGATCACAAAAGAATGGCCGGCGGAAAGCCCCCTTTCCGCCGGCCGGCCCACCTGCCCTTGCCTGTTGCCTTACTGCTTGTTGCCCTGGAGCGACGATGCCAGCCGCACCAGCGACAGGAATTCGGCGCGATAGCCATAGGGATCGGCACCGCGCGCCGCCGAGGCGATCTCGGCGATCCGGTCAAAGCCGAACCTGGCTGTCGCGTCCTCGTCGCGCAGTTTCTGGCCGAAGGCCGCAACCGCCACCGAGAACCGCTGATCGGTGCCGGCGCCGTCGAAGCTCGCGACTTCGTTCGTCTTCGTCACCGGCGTGGTGATCAGCTTGCTCACGTCGCCATCAGGCGCCTTGTAGCGGATCTTCACGAAAGCATACTCGTCGGCATCGGCGACGCCGCCATTGCCTGTCGAAGCCTGGCCGTAGCGCAACGGGTCCATCGCCAGCGACGGGCTGCCCTTGGGCGTGATCTCGTAGATCGCCGTCACCGAATGGCCGGAGCCGATCTCGCCGGCATCGACGCGATCGTTGTTGAAGTCCTCGCGATTGAGCGCACGGGTCTCGTAGCCGATGAGCCGATATTCGGCGACGGCAGCCGGATTGAACTCGACCTGTATCTTGACGTCCTTGGCAATCGGGAACAGCGTCGAGGAGGCATCCTGCACCAGCACCTTCTCGGCTTCGGCCAGCGTGTCGATATAGGCCGCCGTGCCGTTGCCGTTCTGGGCGATGGTCTGCATCATCTGGTCGTTGAGATTGCCGCGGCCGAAGCCGAACACCGACAGGAACACGCCCGACTTGCGCTTGTCCTCGATCAGCCGCTTGAGCTCGTCGTCATCGGTCTGGCCGACATTGAAGTCGCCGTCGGTCGCCAGCATCACACGATTGATGCCGTCCTTGACGAAGGATTTTTGCGCCAGCCGATAGGCTTCGCGAATGCCCGCTTCGCCGGCAGTCGAGCCGCCAGGGGCCAGCGTGTCGATGGCCGACAGTATCTTTTCCCGGTCCGACGCCTTGGTCGGTTCGAGCACGGTACCCGCGTTGCCGGCATAGGTGACGATCGAAACCGTGTCGTCGGCATTGAGCTTGTTGACCAGGAGGCGGAAGGCCGAGCGCAGCAACGGCAGCTTGTCCGGCTCGTCCATCGAGCCCGACACGTCGATCAGGAACACCAGATTGGCCTTCGGCTGCTCGGTCGGCTTGACGTCATAGCCCTTGATCGCGACGTGCATCAGCTTGCTGTGCTCGTTCCACGGCGTCGGCATGACGCTGACGGTGGTGTTGAACGGCGTGGCGATCGCCTCCGGCCCCTTCCAGTCATAGGGGAAGTAGTTGATCATTTCCTCGACCCGTACCGTGTCGGGCTGAGGCAGAACCCCTTCCTTCAGCAAACGGCGAGCGAAGGAATAAGAGGCTGTGTCGACATCGATGGAGAAGGTCGAGACCGGATCCTCAAGCGCCGAACGCACCGGATTGGTCTTGAAATCCTCGACGCGATCGCGGTTTTCCGGCGGGGCCATCGGCATGTCGGAGGGCGCGATCACGCCCTGCAGCTCGGTTGTCAGCGTCGGCGCGGACATGCGGCTCATCTGCGCTGCCGCGTCGGCCAGCGGCGCCGGCGCCGGCACGGCCGGCGCCGCCTCGTTCATGACATCAGCTTCTTCGGCTGCCGCTGTTGCCTCCGCCTTGGCCGCCTGCGAGGCGGCAGCCATCGGTTTGGCCGGCGCGGTCTGCGCCGCGCCTGAATCGGTCTTCTTCAACGCGGCGGCAAGCGGCTCCTTCAGGCGCCCGGAAGGCACATCGGCGATCTCCTGCTCGGCGCCGAAATTGAACGGCGAGCCCTCCATCAGATAGAATGTGGCATAGCCGGCGATCGGCAGGGCAACGAGACCGGCAAAGGCCGGCGCTGCAATCAGCTTCTTTTGCATGATGTCTCTCCAGAGCTTTCGTGCTCGTTCGGTGAGACGACCGGCATTGGCGGTTCCTTGGGTGGCCGCGGAATTTTTTTCGAGGTCGTAGGCCGCCATCGCCGCCGCAAGCGCGCGCGCCTTGGCCTCGCTGCCTGGAGCGGGCGTCGGAATGTTGCGCAGCATGTCGAGTTCGTTATCGTCGACCATGGTCACTCTTCCCCGGCCGAGCGCATGAGCAGCTTCAGCCGTTTCTTCGCTTCATGGATATGCCAGGACACGGTGGCCTCGGCGATCGCCATGGCATCCGCCGCTGCCGCATGGCTCAAGCCCTCGCCATAGACGAGAAGGATTGCGTCGCGCTGCTTGTCCGGCAGTTGCCTGACCGCCGCCCACATCCGCTCGGTCGGATCTTCCGCTTCCGGCCCGCCATCTCCCGCGACAAGCGCATGGACGCCATAGGCGGTGGTCTTCGCCGTCTCGCGCGCCGATTTGCGCTGCATGTCGCGCGCGGCATTCAGCGTCATCGCATAGAGCCATGTCGTGAAGGCGGCACCGCCGCGATAGTCGCGAATGGCCTGGCCCAGCCGCGCACAGACCTCTTGGGCAATGTCTTCAGCATCCGATCTGTTGCCGCACCAGCGCCAAGCGACACGGTGGACGAATCCGTAATGCCTTTCGACGAGTTCGCCGAAAGCTGTCCTGTCGCCATCGCACGCTCGTCCGACCAGATCGCCGTCGGAGGCTTCGCTTTCGTCCAGCATCATCGCCATCATTTGTCCGTTGGACGAAAGCTTTGAGGCAATCCTTGGGGTGCTGCGAAGAAAAATTTCCTCACCTCCCCAAGGCATGCCGGGCGGCGCGCCACCTCCGTCACGAGCCGGGGCAGACCAGCTTGACGCTTACCGTGTTCTTGCCGCTGACGGACATGCCGCCGGTGACATATTTGGCAAATGGCAAGGTGCTGACATCGTGGGACACCTCGGTGTCGACGGTGAAGCTCTCATTGGCGAAGACATTGCCGCCGTCGACTTCTCCTTGCGGCCGCATCGACATGCCATGGCCGCCCTTGCAGCGGATCTTCACGTCGCCCGGCCGGCCTTTCGACTTGTTGTCGAGAGCCATGGTCAACCCGTCGAGCTCCAGCGCCATGTCGATGTCGTCGTTGATCTGTCCGCTCGAAGTGCATGACATGCCGGCAATCCTGACGCTCTTGATCTTGCCTGCCCGCCGCGTTTTCCCCTTCAGCATCCATGTGTCGGATCCCGGCGAACTGTTGCCCTCCATCTCCACCGACTGGGTGACATAGGAGTAGGTCACGTCGAATTGCGGCCCCTTGATGCGCGGCTCGAGCTTTGCCTCGATGGTAACCGTCCCTTGGTCGACGATGCGCTTGAGCAATGCTCGTGTCGCCTTGGCCTGTTCGCGATAGCGCTCCGCTTCCTCAGCTGCGAAGTGGCTCGGCAGTCTGTCCCAGTAGACGGTGGCGGTGTCTCTTGTGCATTTCGCCCGGTGAACAGCTTCGTGCTCGAGCGCGAAATCCGCGAGTTCCTTGCATTGCGAGCCTGCTTTCAAGGCTTCGAGCGCAGCGGGTTGCTGCTCGCAGCTGCCATATTTCATGTCGACCGTCGCTGGCCCGGTGTAACCATGGGCGGGACGGTGGGGTAAGCTGAACCTCCCCATGATTTCGGTCCGTTTCAGCGACGAGCGGTGATAGATGCTGACGTCGGAATCCGGATGCGTCGGGATTTTGTGCGCCTCGATCAGCGGGTCCTCGACTGCCTTGAGCTGTGCTGCCATGTCGGCGAAGAACTTTGCTGCGTAGTCGGCGTTTCTGAGTTCTTCCTGGACGCTTTGCAGGTTCTTGCACGAGCATTGTTGCTGGTCGGCCAAAACAGGCATCGCCAGCGCGCCGCCGAGCGCCAGCGAAACGGCAAACGCCTTGATTATCGAGAACATCCGCGCCACACCTTGTGATTGATTCAGGTGGCAGTCGGTATCGGAAACCTGTGTATCCGCAGGATGTTGCGATGCGGGTGCGTTGGATGCACAACGAAAACAGGGATGAGCAAGATCAGGCTGCCTGCCCGGCCGCCCAGCCCGACGACCATGCCCACTGGAAATTGTAGCCGCCGAGCCAGCCGGTGACGTCGACGACCTCGCCGATGAAGAAAAGGCCCGGCACCGATTTCACCTGCATCGTCTTCTGGTCGAGCGACCTGGTGTCGACGCCGCCAAGCGTCACTTCCGCCGTACGATAACCCTCGGACCCGGCAGGCTTGATACGCCACTGATTGACAGCAGCATCGACGGCTTTCAGATGCGTATCGTTCAGATCGGCGAGATTGCCGTTGAAGCCGAGCCGTTCGGCAATCGCCTGGGCCAGCTTCTTGGGCAGGTGGGCGGCGAGAACGGTCTGCACCGCCTGGCGCCCGTTGGCGCGCTTGGCCTCGCGCAGGATCGCCGCGACGTCGCTGCCCGGCAGCATCGAGATCGCGATTTCGTCGCCCTCGCGCCAGTAGGACGAGATCTGCAGGATCGACGGCCCGCTGATGCCGCGGTGGGTGAACAACATGGCTTCGGAGAAGCTGGTCTTGCCGCAGGCAACATCGGCATCGACAGCGATGCCGGCGAGCGGGGTCAATTTCTGCAAGGTGTTGGCGTCGAAGGTCAGCGGCACCAGCGCTGGCCGCGTCTCGACCACGGGCAGCCCGAACTGCGCAGCAATCTCGTAGCCGAAACCGGTCGCCCCCATCTTGGGGATGGACTTGCCGCCGCAGGCGACCACCAGCGACTTGCACGCGACCCGACTGCCGGAGACAAACAGCTCGAACCCGTCGGCCGTCCTGCTGATGTCCTCCACCGCGGTCGACAGCCTCAGCTCGGCGCCGTTTTCCCGCATTTCCTCGACCATCATCTCTATGATCTGGCGCGCCGAGCCGTCGCAGAACAGTTGGCCGAGCGTCTTCTCGTGATAGGCGATGCCGTAGCGCTCGACGAGGCCGATGAAATTGCGCTGGGTGTAGCGGCTCAGCGCCGAGATGCAGAAATGCGGGTTCTTCGACAGAAAATTCTTCGGGCTGGCGTGGATGTTGGTGAAGTTGCAGCGCCCGCCGCCGGAAATCCGTATCTTTTCGCCGGGCGCCGAAGCGTGATCGACGACCAGCACCGAGCGGCCGCGCTTGCCGGCTTCCACGGCGCACATCATGCCGGCCGCGCCGGCGCCGATCACCACGACATCAAAGGACTGCATTCCGGAGTGTTCCCGCTGGTCCGTCGCCGCCTTGCCGGCGCGCGAACCCTGGTTGTCGGATCAAGCTGTTCGGTGCCTGATAGCCGAAGCTGTCGGGATGGCAAAGTTGGAAGTTATGCCAGCGTTTCCTCAAACAACGCCGTCAGCCGCTTCTAGTGGCGTTCGGCACCGGCGGCATCGTAGACGCCGTGGTCGGATACGCACCAGCCATGGCCCATGCCGACATAGTTTTCGAGAATGTGGTCAACGCCGGCAGTGCGCAGGCTCTCGGCCAGGATTGCCGACTGTTCCGGCGGGAAGCTGCCGTCGACACCGGCAGAGCCGACATAGACACGCGCCTTGATCTTTGCGGCGCTGCGGTGTGGGCTATCGGTCGCATCGCTGGCCAGATTGCCGCCATGGAAGCTTGCCGCGGCCACGATGCGGCCCGGATGGGCGGCGGCAGCGTTGAGCGCACGCGAGCCGCCCATGCAATAGCCGACAGTGCCAATCGGGCCTGTTGCGCCGGCCTTTGCCAACGCGTCGATGAAGGAGGCCGTGTCGCGTGCGGTCATCTCCTGCGTCGTGCCGCCGATCAGGGCACGCAACTCGGTCCGCGTCTTCTCCTCGACGAAGGCCGTCTTGGCTTCGAACGGACCATAGGCGCCTGCACGATAGAACAGGTCGGGCACCAGCACCGCATAGCCGTGGCTGCCCAGCCGTTCGGCCATCTCGTCCAGCGCCGGGCGCGGACCGAAGGCATCCATATAGAGGATCACCCCGGCTTTCGCCTTGGCAGGTCCGAACAGCCCGGCCTTGCAAACGCCATCCGCCGTCCTGATCTCAATCTCGCGCTTGGTCGGCATGGCAAGGTTCCTTCTGTCTGCCCCGTCGCGAACATAGGGACTTCGGCCCGCCAGACAAGCTCAGGCGGCAATGGTCCGCTCGGTGCGCGCGCCGACATGCAGCGCCCTGCCCGCGCCCAGTCCCGTGATCGCAACGCCAAGGCCAAGGGCCACGAACAGCACCGAAGAGGCGGCGAAGCTGCCGGTCCAGTTGCGGATCAGCCCGACCAGCAGCGGGCCTATGGCCGCCAGCGTGTAGCCCACGCCCTGCGCCATGCCGGAGAGATGGGCCGCGACATGGGAATCCGGCGAGCGCAGCACGATCAGCGTCATGGCGGCGGCAATCAGCCCACCCTGGCCGATGCCCTGCAGCACGGCCCAGAACAGGGTCGTCGAGGTCGGCGCAAACAGGATGCCGAGCAATGCCGTTACGGCAGCCACGACGAGCGCCACATTGACGCCGCGCTGGTCCTTGCGGCGGATGGCGATCGAAGGCACGGCAAGGCAGGTCACAACCTGCGCCATGACCGACAGCGAGACGATCGCGCCGGCCGTCGTGGCATCGAAACCGCGCTCGCGCAGGATCGGCGCCAGCCAGCCGAAGACGCAATAGGCGAGCGCCGACTGCAGCCCCATGAACAAGGTGACCTGCCAGGCCAACCGGTCGCGCCACAGGCCGACGACGCGGAAGCCGCTTTGGCTCGCCTGCCTGCGGCTGCCGAGCGCCTGCGGTGTCCAGATGAGCACCACGATGAAGGCGGGAACCGCCCAGGCAGCGAGCGCGCCAGACCAGGAGCCCGTCAACAGATGTTCTATGGGCAGTGTCAGCCCCGAGGCCGAAGCAGCACCAGCGCAAAGCGCCATCGTATAGAGCCCGGTCATCATCGCCGCCTTGTCGGGGAAGTCGCGCTTGACCAGCCCGGGCAAGAGCACGTTGCCGATGGCGATTGCGGCGCCGGCCATAAAGCTCGCGATGAACAGCAGCGGCACGGTGCCGAGACCACGAAGGACAGTGCCAAGGGCCAGCAGCGCCAGCGCAAACAGCAGCGTGCGCTCGGCGCCGAAGCGCTGCGCCAGCTTTGGCGCCAGCGGCGCGAACAGGCCGAGGCAGAGCACCGGCAGCGTCGTCAAAAGGCTGGCGCCGGCGGGCGACAGGCCGGTTGCCTGCATCACCTCCGGCAACAGCACGGAGAGGCTGGAAAAGATCGGCCTGAGATTGAAGGCGATCAGCACCAGGCTGGCGCCGAGCACAAAACGCGCCATGCCGCTGCGCAGGACGGGCGCCTGCGGTGCCGGCAGGCTGTCGATCTCGGCATCGACAAGCTGGTCGTCGAGACCATCGATGGCGACGGCCTCGGCAGGCCGGCCGGCCGGAACAAAGCTCTGGTTCATTGGTCAAGCAACCTGTCGAGTTCGAGAAGCACCGGCGCCATGAAGGCGCGGACTGCCGCGGCAGCCCTGTCCGGATCGCCGGAGGCGACGGCATCGACGATGGCCGCATGGGCCGGTGCGTCGGGCTCGGGCAGCTCGCCCGCCAGCGTCGCCTTGATCGTCTCGGCAATGGCGCCGGTAAAAAAATCGTAGAGCTCGATCATCGCCAGGTTGCCGGAAGCCTCGACCACCGACTTGTGGAAGGCGATGTCGCGGCGAATGAAGGCTTCGTGCCCGCCGTCGGCAACCGTGCCACGCGCCTCCAGCAAGCGGCGCATTTTCACCAGATCAGCTGGTGTGTGGCGCTGCGCTGCCAGCCGCGCCGCCTCCGCATCCAATGCGGCGCGTGTCTCCCACTGGTCGCGCAGGCCGGCGCGCTTGACACGGTCCAGCGCCGCGGAAGGGTCGACCGCCGAGCGGACATAAGTGCCAGACCCCTGGCGCGTATCGAGCAGGCCTTGCGAGACCAGGGCACGCACGGCCTCCCGCACCGTGCCACGGCTTACCGACAATAGGTCGGTCAGTGCAGCCTCATTGGGGATGCGTTCGCCGACGGCCCAGCGGCCGCTGACGATTTCGGCCCGCAGGCTGTCGGCGGCGCTGTCGGTGAGATTGGTTCGTGTGGCTGGCTGCATGGGTATATTCATCAAGTCATCTGATGACTTTGAATATGCTGGTCAGCTTGCAAGAGCAATATGCGTGCCAGAAAAGCGATTGGGCCAGCGGGTCGGGATCAGAGGCCGGCGTAGCTCTTCATGTGAAAGGCCTGCACATCGGCCGGATACCGATAGGCAAGCCCGTAGGGACAGGCGTTGCGATCGAGGCAGCCTTGCGTTCGGCACCCCCCACCCGAGGCGCCGCGTACATGCTCCAGGCATCGCTCATAGGCGAAACCCGCCTCCGAATAGGCATCGACGGGACAGGCTTTAAGACAGGGTTTTCCTGGGCATAGGTCGCAAAGGTGATTCTGTTCGCGAACTTCGGCGAACTCAAGTTCGGCCTCGAACAGCAGCGCCCCGCGATAGGCATGCCAGAGCCCATATTCGGGGTGCATCAGAATGCCCAACGGCGACGGCCTGAGGCCTTCCGCGCGCATCGCCCATTGCTGAAACGGCAGATAGGGCTTGTCGGACGGCGACACCGCGTGCGCGCCAAACTCACGCGCCACCTGCCCGATCACCTCGCGCGCCCAACTGTCGAGCGGGTTCTCCAAATTGGCCGGCTGCGCCTCGCGCCAGCGTAGGAAACACGGCCACGGCTCCGCACCCGCCTGCCCCACCAGCAACACCGAGCGCACGGGCCTGCCTGTTGGGCCGTTGGGTGCAGCTTCGCCGTGGTCGAATACAAAACCGCCGCGCTGGATGAGGCCGTGACCGGCCAGCGCGGCGGAAATCTCATCAAGGTCGGGGGACGTCAAGCGTCACCCCTTCTTGTCCGGATCGGAGAATGCGCTCCGCCAGACTTCCTTGTGAATGATGCTGGCGACTTTAGCCCCGCCTGAAACGGGCTCCTTTCACGTGAAGGCGTCGGGCATCGACGCCTTCTTCGCAGCAATGAAGTCCTTGAGGCCGTCGTCGATGCTGGGATCGAGATACGGCGCCTCGTAGCTTTCGAGCCAGCGGCGGGCGAGCTCGTTGGCACGCTGCGGTGCCGTCTTCTGTCCTTCGGCCAGCCACTGCTCGTAGGAATTGTTGTCGGCGATGCTCGAGCGGTAGAACGCGGTCTGGAAGTTCGCCTGGGTATGGTCGCAGCCGAGATAGTGGCTGCCGGGCCCGACCTGGCGGATGGCGTCCATGGCCTGGCCGTTTTCGGAGAGATCGACGCCCTCGGCAAATTTCTGCTGCATGCCGAGCTGGTCGATGTCCATCATGAACTTCTCGTAGCACGAGGCGAGACCACCCTCGAGCCAGCCGGCCGAATGCAGCACAAAATTGGTGCCAGCCAAAAGCGTCGAGTTCAGCGTGTTGGCGCTTTCATAGGCCGCCTGCGCGTCCGGGACCTTCGAGGCGCAGAGCGAGCCGCCGGTGCGGAACGGCAGGCCGAGGCGACGCGCCAACTGGGCAGCGCCGTAGGACACCAGCGTCGGCTCCGGCGTACCGAAGGTCGGCGCACCCGACTGCATCGAGATCGACGAGGCGAAGGTGCCGAACAGCACAGGGGCGCCCTTGCGGATCAGCTGGGTGAACGAAGCGCCGGCCAGCACCTCGGCCAGAACCTGGGTCAGCGTACCGGCAACCGTCACCGGGCTCATTGCGCCGGCCAGAATGAACGGCGTCACGATGCAGGCCTGGTTGTGGCGCGCATAGACCTTGGCCGCGCCCAGCATAGTCTCGTCGAAGACCATCGGCGAGTTGGCATTGATCAGGCTGGTCAGAACCGTGTTGTTCTCGACGAAGTCGTCGCCGAACACGATCTTGGCCATCGCCACCGTGTCCTCGGCGCGTTCGGGTGCGGTCACCGAGCCCATGAACGGTTTGTCGGAATATTTGATGTGGCTGTAGACCATGTCGAGGTGGCGCTTGTTGACAGGCACATCGACAGGCTCGCACACCGTGCCGCCCGAATGGTGGATCGACGGCGCCATATAGGCCAGCTTCACGAAGTTGCGAAAATCCTCGATCGTCGCGTAGCGCCTGTTGCCGTCGAGGTCGCGCACGAAGGGCGGGCCGTAGACCGGCGCAAAGACGGTAGCATCACCGCCGATCTGCACCGAACGCTCGGGGTTGCGCGCATGCTGGGTGTAAACAGAAGGCGCCGTCTTCAGCAGTTCGCGGCACAGCCCCTTGGGGAAGTGGACCCGTTCGCCCTTGACGTCGGCGCCGGCTTCCTTCCACAACGCCAGCGCTTCGGCGTCGTCGCGGAACTCGATGCCGATTTCTTCCAGCACCGTGTCAGCGTTCTTCTCGATGAGGGCGAGGCCCTCCTCGTTGAGCACCTCATACACGTTCACCTTGCGCTTGATGTAGGTGAGCTGCGTGCCCGGCCCGCCACCGCTGCGTGCTGCGCGTCGCGCAGCCGCGCCACCGCTTGCGCCACGCCCGCGCCTGCCGCCCGCTTGTTCCTGCTCGACTGCCGCGTCTTCGCCCATGGCTCTGCCTTCCGTAAGAATCCGTTTTTCGCCGCCCATGCGGCTCTACGACGGATCGTAATCATGCACCCATATCGAAACGGCTCGCCAGCGCCAACGCCTGTCGCAAAATCGACAAGCCGACAGCCAAGACGACAGCCGGACTGCCAGTCGCTTTCGTTTTGCAGGAGGTCGCAAATCAGCTATGGATTTGCGGCACTTGCAAGCTAGGTATAGCGCAACATCAGCAAGCCGCACTTTAGCGCTGCCTCGAGGGAGCCTTAGAAGATGTCCGACGACGAAATCATCCTGTCCGAGCTTTCCGACGACGAACTCGTGCAGCAGATGCACGACGACCTGTATGACGGGCTCAAGGAAGAAATCGAGGAAGGGACCAACATCCTGCTCGAGCGTGGCTGGGCGCCCTACAAGGTGCTCACCGAAGCACTGGTCGAAGGCATGCGCATCGTCGGCGAGGATTTCCGCGACGGCATTCTGTTCGTGCCGGAAGTTTTGCTCTCGGCCAACGCCATGAAGGCGGGCATGCACATCCTGCGCCCGCTGCTCGCCGCCACCGGCGCTCCCAAGCAGGGCAAGATGGTGATCGGCACCGTCAAGGGCGACATTCACGACATCGGCAAGAACCTCGTCGGCATGATGATGGAAGGCGCCGGCTTCGACGTCATCGACCTCGGCATCAACAATCCGGTCGAGAATTATCTCAATGCGATCGAAGAGCATCAGCCCGACATCATCGGCATGTCGGCGCTGCTGACCACGACCATGCCCTACATGAAAGTCGTCATCGACACGATGAAGGAAAAGGGCATCCGCGACGACTATGTCGTGCTGGTCGGCGGCGCGCCGCTCAACGAGGAATTCGGCAAGGCCGTCGGTGCCGACGCCTATTGCCGCGATGCGGCTGTGGCTGTCGAAACCGCCAAGGACTACATGAAGCGCAAGCACAACCTGCGCGCGGCCGGCTGACGACAAAGGGCCGCCCCTTGCGGCGCGGCCCTTTCATTGCGATCTGGCCGATCTGAGTTCGGCCAATCTGAGAAATGCGGCGGTATGGTGCCTTATTGGACTGTGTCCTCGATGGCGTTCGCCGTACCTTTGACATCCTTGCCGACGCCGCGAATGGTGTTGGCGCAGGAGGCCAGTGCAAGCGCGCAGGCAATGACGGCGATCGGTGCCAGACGTGACAGTTTCATGGACGGTGTCTCCCTCTCTCGATAAACTTCGTCCTAGAGCAACGAAGGCCGGATCGACTGGTTCCATGGCCGCAAAGCAGACAACGAAACCCGACGTCGAAGACAGGCTGCTGGTCATAGGCTGCGGCATGATTGCGCGCGAGGTTTTGGCGGTCAAGCAGCAGCTCGCGCTCGATCATCTCGAGCTGACCTGCCTGCCGGCCGATTTCCATTTCCACCCCAGCCGGATCGCGCCTGCCATGGACCAGGCGATCACCGAAGCGAAGGCGGAGGGGTATCGGCACATCTATGTCGGCTATGCCGACTGCGGCACCGGCGGCCTGCTCGACCGTGTCTGCGAAAAGCATGGCGTCGAGCGCATCGCCGGCCCGCATTGCTTTGCCTTCTACCAGGGTGCTGCTGCCTATGCGCAAGTCGGCGAGGCCGACATGATGTCGTTCTACATGACCGATTTCCTCTGTCGGCAGTTCGATGCCTTCTTCATCAAGCCGCTCGGCCTCGACCGACATCCCGAGCTGATGAAGGACTATTTCGGCAACTACGAGAAGCTGATCTACCTCGCCCAGACCGACGACCCCGCGCTCGACAAGGTCGCCGAGGATGCCGCCAGAATGCTCGGCCTCGTCTACGAGCGTCGCGCCACCGGCTATGGCGACCTGCCCGAGGCCCTTGCCAACGCAGCGGACGCTGCGGCACATCATCAAAGAGCCTGATTCCTCCCCTGAGGTTCGACCTTTACAGAGGTTTGCCATGGCTTTTCGACGACTGATTCTTGCTGCTGCTCTAGCAACCACGGCGACCTTCACGCATGCCGACGGCGTGGTGCAGAAGCTGATCACACCGGCAGACAAGGCCAGACTCGAAAAGTACGAAGCCACGCGTAAGGGAGCGCTTCAGGAGGCCAAGGCAGGCCAGGCACGCGAGGTCGCCGTGGTCGACGCGATCGTCGCCAAAAAGCCCATGTCGTTTTCCGATTTCGACATGACCGGCAACTGGCAGTGCCGCACCATCAAGGCCGGCGGCCTCGGCCCGCTCGTCGTCTACGGCTGGTTCAAATGCAAGGTCAGCGACGACGGCTCGGGCTGGATGCTGGAAAAGATTTCCGGCTCGCAGCGCACCAAGGGCCGCTTCTATACCGACGGCGACAGCAGACTGATCTATCTCGGCTCCGGCTTTGTCTCGGGCGAAAAGCCCAAGGCCTATGGCCGTGGCCCAGATACCGACCAGGTCGGCTATGCCTTCCGCAGCGGGCAGGCAGAATGGCGCATCGAGTTTCCGGCGCCGCGATACGAATCAAAGCTGGACATCATCGAATTCCGCCGTTGATGTTGCATTCTGCGCGAAGCGACATCACATTCGCACCCTCCGGGGTCATCAAGGATTAACCTGGCCGTCGCACACTGCGATGGGGATTGGCGCGTTGGAAAGCGGGCCGCAAGTGGGCTGAAGGCTGAATGTTAGGGCAAGACAAGCAAACCGACGCAGGCGAATTCGATGCGGCGCCGAAGCGCCGTCGTGGCCGGCGCTTGTCAGCGATCTTCGCCCAGCTCGCCCGCGACGCCAAAGGCAGCATCTCGATCGGCGACATCAGGGACACGCTGGGCAAGCGCAGTTTCGCGCCGCTTCTGGTGCTGTTTGCCGCCTTCAACATGCTGCCGCTGCCACCGGGCGCCTCGGCGGTGCTTGGCCTGCCGCTGCTGATCGTCGCAGCACAGATGGCCTTCGGCAGCAATCGCGCCTGGCTGCCCGACTTCATCACCCAGCGCTCGCTGTCGGCCGAACAGTTCCGCACGGTCACTGACTGGGTCGTTCCCAGGCTGATCCGCCTTGAGCAAGTGGTGCGTCCGCGCTACTGGCCGTTCTGGCGCAAGCGCGGGGACCGCGTCATCGGCATCATCGCGCTTGTTCTATCCGTTTCGATCACGCTCCCGATCCCGTTCGGCAATTGGCTGCCGGCCTTTGCCACGGCGCTGCTCGGCCTGGCGTTGTCGGAACGCGACGGTATTCTGTTTGCCGTCGGCAGCGTCGTCGGCGTGGCATCGCTTGCCGTCGTTTGTGCGGTCGTCGGCGGCGCCGGCATTGCCACGCACGCCTTCCTGGCCTGGCTGGGGTAGACTGAATGGATCGCAGGCCGATCGTCTTCGTGACTGAAGGCGGCGAACATATCTGGGCAATCATCAACAGCCTGACCGATCGCTTCGGCCCCGTCACTGTCGTTCTGGAAACGCCCTACCCCAAGCGTGAACTGATGAGGCGCCGCGCCAAAAAACTCGGCTGGATCTCGGTCGCCGGTCAGTTGGGCACCATGGTGCTCATCCGTGCAGCCAAGAGTCTCGTGAGCGGTGGCATCGAGCGCATTATTGCTGATGAAAAGCTGGAAATCGTGCCGCGCGCCAGCCAGGAGATCGTTCCGGTCTCCTCCGCCAATGCCCCCGAACTGATCGACGTCGTCCGCAAGCTGGAACCAGCGGTGATGTTCCTCGCCAGCTGCCGGCTGTTGTCGGCCAGGACGCTTGCCGCCATCCCCTGCCCTGTCATCAACTATCACTCCGGCATCAATCCGAAATACCGCGGCATGAACGGCGGCTATTGGGCGCTTGCCACCGGCGACCACGGCAATTTCGGCTCGACAGTACATATCGTCGATGCCGGTGTAGACACCGGCTCCGTCCTCTACCAGGCACGCGGAATTCCTGGAAAAGGCGACACTATCGCGAGCTACGCGATGCGCCAGGCTGCCTTTTCCCGCGACATCTGCATCCGGGCCGTCGAGGACGTGCTTGCCGGCCGAATGACGCCGATCGACACCGGCCTCCCATCACGCCAATGGTACCATCCGACCATCTGGCAGTATCTCTGGACGGGCATCCGCCGCGGCGTCTGGTAGACGCGTCTGCGGCAATCCTCACTTTATCTTTTTGCGACAGGAGATCGCGTCGCTTTTGAATGCGCGCGCGTCGTCCCATAACAAGCGGCACCCGCATGGTTGCGGCAATGCTCAACGTCATCGAAAGCGAGACCGAAATGGCCGACCTGATCATCGTCTACTGGCGCGACATCCCTGCACAGGTGATCGTCAAGAAGGGCCGGCAGAATGCCAAGCGCGAATTGCCGCTGCGCTTTACCGAAGCGATCGACATGTGCGCGATGCGCACCGGTGCCGGCGACACCGACGCCTATCTGGCGGAGTGGCGCAAGGCCGACCCGGTTCCGGTCAGCGACGACCTCGAGGCGGAAGCCGACAAGGCGATGGCCGAGATCGATGCAAATTTCACACGCGAGCGGCTGGTCGCTCTCGTCAAGGCAGGCGGCAAGGAAGATGGTTGATACCCAGCCGACAGTAACCCAGGCGACCTTGGTCAAGAAGGCCGCGCCCAAAAGCGACTACAAGCCGGCCGACGTATCGCCGCAGCGGCGCGTCCAGCGCAGCTACACGATCAGGCTGTGGTCGATCCGCCACTCGCGCCTGCTTGAATGGTTCTACAGCCGCTTCGCCGACGCCTTCCTGCTGCTCCATCCCCTGTGGAAGGGCATCGGCTATGGCCGTGTCGAGGCCCCGATCAAGTTCGTCGAGAAGCGGGTCAAGGGACTGATGTTCGACTGCCGGATGTGCGGCCAGTGCGTCTTGTCGTCGACCGGAATGTCGTGCCCGATGAACTGCCCCAAGCAGCTGCGCAACGGCCCCTGCGGCGGCGTCCGCGCCAACGGCAATTGCGAGGTCGAGCCCGACATGCCCTGCGTCTGGGTCAAGGCCTGGGAAGGCTCGCGCAACATGGTCAATGGCGACGCCATCCTCAACGTCCAGAAGCCGGTCGACCAGTCGCTGCGCGAAACTTCGGCCTGGCTGAGGGTGACCGCTCAGGCTGCCGCAACGCGCGAAACTGCCAGCAAGGAAGTCGCATGACCCCGCCGCGCCCGCGCCAGACCGACGAGCATCCCGATGGCATCGACCTGCCGCTCGACCCCCTGCCCGGCCACTCCTCGCGCGGCCGCCTGGAGCGCGTGCTGCGCCGGGGCGAATTCGCCGTCACCACCGAACTGAATCCGCCCGACAGCGCCGACCCCGAAGACGTCTACAACCGCGCCAAGATCTTCGACGGCTGGGTCGACGGCATCAACGCGGTCGATGCTTCTGGTGCCAATTGCCACATGTCGTCGGTCGGCATCTGTGCTCTGCTCACCCGCATGGGCTACGCACCGATCATGCAGATTGCCTGCCGTGACAAGAACCGCATCGCCATCCAGGGCGACGTGCTCGGCGCGGCCGCCATGGGCGTGGCCAACATCCTGTGCCTGACCGGCGACGGCGTGCAGGCCGGCGACCAACCCGGCGCCAAGCCGGTGTTCGACCTCGACTCGACATCGCTGCTCGAAACCGTGCGCATCATGCGCGACAATGGAAAGTTCCTGTCGGGCCGCAAGCTGACCACGCCACCGCAGCTCTTCCTTGGCGCCGCAGTCAACCCTTTCGCCCCGCCCTATGATTTCAGGCCTGTTCATCTCGGCAAGAAAATCGCCGCCGGCGCACAGTTCGTGCAGAGCCAGTACTGCTTCGACGTGCCGATGTTCCGCACCTTCATGAACCGCGTGCGCGATCTCGGTTATGACGAGAAATGCTACATCCTGGTCGGTGTCGGCCCGCTTGCCTCGGCCAAGACAGCCAAGTGGATCCGCGCCAACGTGCCGGGCATCCACATCCCGGATACAGTCATCAAGCGTCTGGAAGGCGCCCAGGACCAGAAGAAGGAAGGCAAGCAGCTCTGCATCGACATCATCAACGAGGTCAAGGAGATACCTGGCGTATCGGGAGTCCACGTGATGGCCTACCGGCAGGAGGAATATGTCGCCGAGATCGTCGATGAATCGGGCGTACTGAAGGGTCGCCGGCCATGGAAACGCGAGGCCCGTGCCGACGACCAGCGTGTCGCCGAGCGGCTCGAGCACATCCTGCACGACGACGTTACCGAATCGCAGGTCGACATGGTGAAGACCGCGCACTGACAGGCAGGCGCGACTGCCGCGCTTGAACGAAACCAGACAACGATATAAAGAAATCTTTATATCTTAGGGAGAACTTCATGACCCGCACGATCGTCGCCTCGGCGACCCGCGAAATCATCATCGGTTTCGATCAGCCTTTCTGCGTCATTGGCGAACGAATCAATCCGACCGGCCGCAAGAAGCTGGCCGCCGAGATGGTTGCCGGCAATTTCGAGACCGTCATCAAGGACGCCCTGGAACAGGCCGCCTGCGGCGCGACGATGCTGGACATCAATGCCGGCGTGACGGCGGTCGATCCGAATGCGACCGAACCGGCGCTTCTGGTGCAGACGCTCGAGATCGTCCAGAACCTGGTCGACCTGCCGCTGGCGATCGACAGCTCGGTGTCGGCGGCGATCGAGGCCGCCCTCAAGGTTGCCAAGGGCCGCCCGCTCGTCAACTCCGTCACCGGCGAGGAAGAGAAGCTCGAGGCGATCCTGCCGCTGGTCAAGAAGTACAACGTCCCGGTCGTCGCCATCTCCAATGACGAGACCGGCATCTCGATGGATCCCGACGTCCGCTTTGCGGTTGCCAAGAAGATCGTCGAACGTTGCGCCGATTTCGGTATTCCCGCCCATGACGTGGTCGTCGATCCGCTCGTCATGCCGATCGGCGCGCTTGGCGATGCCGGCCGCCAGGTCTTCGCGCTGCTGCGCCGCCTGCGTGAAGAGCTCAAGGTCAACACCACCTGCGGACTGTCCAACATCTCGTTCGGCCTGCCGCACCGCCACGGAATCAACGCCGCCTTCATCCCGATGGTCATCGGCGCCGGCATGACCTCGGCGATCATGAACCCGGTTCGTCCGCAGGAAATGGAAGCGGTGCGCGGTGCCAACGTGCTCAACGGCACCGACGAGCACTGCACCCACTGGATCAAGACCTACAAGGACTACAAGCCATCGGAGGGCGGCCACGCCGTTGCAGCTCCCGTCGCCGTCAGCGCACCGGGTGACGCCGCCGGCGGCCGCCGCCGCGGCGGCCGTGAAGCCCGCATGGCGCGCGGCTGAGATCAGTCGTGGGACACGACGCGCTCCATTTTCCCCCAGTCGTCCTGTCGGACGGGGAAGCTGAGCCGTCGCATGATTTTCCTTCCCCCCGCACGCGGGGGGAAGTTGCCGGCAGGCAGATGAGGGGCAACCCGATCGCCATAAGGTCGGTGCATTCCGGAGCATTGCAATGAACTCTCCCGCCAACATCACCGATCCGCTTGTCCTGTTCATGCCTTCGGGCAAGCGCGGCCGGTTTCCGGTGGGAACGCCCGTGCTCGACGCGGCGCGTACGCTTGGCGTCTATGTCGAAAGCGTGTGCGGCGGACGCGCCACCTGCGGCCGCTGCCAGGTCGAGGTGCAGGAAGGCAATTTCGCCAAGCACAAGATCATCTCGTCGAACGACCACATCTCGCCCAAGGGCCCGAAGGAAGAGCGCTACGAGCGCGTTCGCGGCCTGCCTGAGGGCCGGCGCCTGTCATGTTCGGCGACGATCCAGGGCGACCTCGTCATCGACGTACCACAGGACACCGTCATCAACGCGCAGGTCGTGCGCAAGGCAGCCACCGATCGCGTCATCGAGCGCAATGCCGCCGTCCAGCTCTGCTATGTCGAGCTGGAGGAGCCCGACATGCACAAGCCGCTCGGCGACCTCGACCGCCTCAAGGTGGCACTCGAAAAGGACTGGGGCTGGAAGGACCTGCTGGTAGCCCCCCACCTCATCGCCCAGGTCCAGAAGATCCTGCGCACCAAGCTGCCCGACCAGCCGGAGGTTACGCCCGGCAAATGGGGCGTGACCGCGGTAGTCCACCGCGACATGGATTCCTCGCGCCCCTTCATCATCGGCCTGTTCCCCGGCTTGAAGAACGAGGCCTATGGCATCGCCTGCGACATCGGCTCGACGACCATCGCCATGCATCTGGTGTCGCTTTTGTCCGGCCGCATCGCTTCTTCGTCAGGCACGTCCAATCCGCAGATCCGCTTCGGCGAAGATCTGATGAGCCGCGTCTCCTATGTGATGATGAACCCCGACGGTCGCGAAGCCATGACCAAGGCCGTGCGCGAGGCCGTCAACGGGCTCATCGGCAAGGTCTGCGAGGAAGGCCAGGCCAACCGCGACGACATCTTCGACTGCGTCTTCGTCGCCAATCCGATCATGCATCACCTGTTCCTCGGCATCGACCCGACGGAACTCGGCCAGGCGCCGTTCGCGCTCGCCGTTTCAGGCGCGCTGCAATTCTGGGCGCATGAGATCGACATCGAGGTCAATCGCGGCGCGCGTCTCTACACCTTGCCCTGTATCGCCGGGCACGTCGGCGCGGATGCTGCCGGTGCGACCTTGTCCGAGGGACCGTACCGCCAGGACAAGATGATGCTGCTGGTTGATGTCGGCACCAATGCCGAGATCATTCTCGGCAACCGGAACCGGGTCGTCGCCGCGTCCTCGCCCACCGGCCCGGCCTTCGAAGGCGCCGAAATCTCTTCTGGCCAACGGGCAGCCCCTGGCGCCATCGAGCGCGTGCGCATCGACCCTGAGACGCTGGAGCCGAAATACCGCGTCATCGGCACCGACAAATGGTCGGACGAGGAAGGCTTCGACGAGGCATCGTGGACCACCGGCGTCACCGGCATCTGCGGCTCGGCGATCATCGAGGTGGTGGCGGAGATGTACCTGTCTGGCATCATCTCCGAAGATGGCGTCATCGATGGATCGATGGCTGAGAAAAGCCCGCGCATCATCCCGAACGGCCGCACCTTCTCCTATCTGCTGCGCGAAGGCCGCCAGGGCGAGCCACGCATTACCGTTACCCAGAACGACGTCCGCGCCATCCAGCTTGCCAAGGCAGCTCTCTATGCCGGCGTGAAGCTGCTGATGGAAAAACAGGGCGTCGAGACCGTCGACACCATCCGCTTCGCCGGCGCCTTCGGCTCCTTCATCGATCCGAAATACGCAATGGTGCTCGGCCTGATCCCCGATTGCGACCTCGACGAGGTCAAGGCGGTCGGCAACGCCGCCGGCACCGGCGCGCTAATGGCGCTGCTCAACCGCAATCACCGCCGCGAGATCGAGACGGAGGTCGGCCAGATCGAAAAGATCGAGACCGCGCTCGAGCCGCACTTCCAGCAGCTATTCATCGACGCCATGGCGCTGCCCAACAAGGTCGATCCATTCCCCAAGCTGCAGGCCGCGGTCAAGCTACCGCCGCGCAAGGCGGCAAGCGTCGAAGGCGAGCTTTCCGACGGTGCACCACGCCGCCGGTCTCGCGAGGAACGCGCCGCGCGTCGCTCCCGCGACTGAACCACAAGGACATCTGCCCAACCGGCGCTTCGACGAGGTTTTCCGCGCCTCGCCGGAGCGCTGTTGTGCTATGATGCACGTATCGGGTGTGTTTCAGCTAGGCAACCATTCGACCTAAAGTTGCCGCTCATACGAAATCGATACGAAACAATCCCGAACTAGTTTCTGCTCGTCAGCCGCCAGCGAGCTTCGCCTCTCAGGCGGTAAACGTGCATGGCCTCGAAGATCGAATTCGGTTTTTGGAATGGATCAGGCACCGATTCACACGAACCACAGCGTTCATTGCACGCCCCTTGAGGCGCGCGGCGCAGCGGGATTTGCAGGAGACGACAATGTCGATGATGAGCACCATCGGCCGCTTCGGTGCGGCCATCCAGAGCGCCCGCCGCGCCGCCCGATCCGAACGCATGCTGAACAGGTTGCCGCCGGAGATCCAGAAGGACATTGGCTGGCCCGCCCCGGAACATGGCCGGCGCCGCGCGACACTGGCGATCTACATGTCGCCCGACCGTTGAGGCGGATGTTTCAGAATCGCGCGCAATCTGAAACAGAAAGGCGCTCAAGCGATATCAACCTGAAACACAAACGAGCATAAACTCTTACCCGGCCGGCGGCGCATCCAGTCTCGCGTGGTGCTGCCGGCCCGTTACTCCCAGGAGACGACCATGTCCATCATTGGAGAGTTTCATCTGTACGGCTCGGTGTTGCGCCATGCGTGCCGCGATAGCCGCATCGAGAACATGATGAACGGCTTGCCGCGCGAATTGCAGGTCGAGCTCGGCTGGATCGACGGGGTGACCCACCATGGGTCGGGCGCCGCGGGTCAACTCCACAAATATGGTCGCGTGGCGATGCTGATCGACGCGTTGCCCATCGACATTCAGATCGAACTCGGCTGGCCCGTCGGCCCCTTGGCGCCGGCGACAAATGTTATCGCGTTCGCCCGGCCGAAAGAGCGCTGCGCATGACCTTCGCCGAAAAGGTCGGCCTGCTCGTCTTTCGCCAGCGCACCGCCGGCCGGCCTGCCGCGGCCGACCGGCGCCTGCGCATGGCATTGAAACCGCGCCGCCGCGCAAGCTGATTGCTGGAACTCACAATCGGAATTCACATTGAAAGGAGGGCCAGATGCCCCTTTTCGACGATCTCGGCCGCATTGGCGCCCGTTACAAGCTGGCGCGAAGCGCCCGCCGGACCGTCCGCATCCTGAATGCGCTGCCACCGGAGATTCAGCGCGACCTTGACTGGCACCCGCCATCGTCGCTGATGGCGAGCATCTACCGGTCGATGGCCACAGCAGTCAGGCGCTGAAGCCATCACCACAGGTGCGCTCTAGAACTTGCCTGTAAGGTTGAAGGTCTCGAAGGCCGCGCGGATATGGTCGGCCGCGGCCTTGACGGGCGCGCTTGCCTCGGGTGCCACGATCATCGCCAGGCTGTAGTTGCCGATCTCCGGCATGCCATCCTTGACGCCGAGTTCGACGAGTTCGTCGCCGATGAACGACCGCGGCAGCGGCGCGACCGCCAGGTCGGACAGGATTGCGGCCCGCTGCCCGGCCGTGTGCGCGCTCATATAGGCGACACGATAGTTGCGGCCATCGCGGCCGAGCGCTTCGAGCGCCCCTGCCCGCCATGCGCACCCCTCTTCCCAGATCGACACCGGCAGCGGCTCGCGCAGATGGGCGCAGCCGCCCCTGGCGCCAGCCCAGACGATCGGCTCGGTCAGCAGCGTCTCGGCGCCTGCTGCATTGGCCCTGCAGGCATTGGTCAGCAGCGTGATGTCAAGCGCCCGATCGTCCATACGGCGTCTGAGATTGCTGCTCTGGTCGATGATGACGTCGACGGCAATCGAAGGATGCGTCTGAGCAAAACGCTTGAGCACATGCGGCAGCACGCGTTCGCCGAAATCGTCGGGCGAACCCAGGCGAACCACGCCAACGATGTCGGGAATGATGAACTTCGACACCGCCTCGCGATTGATCGCCAGCATGCGGCGCGCATAGCCGAGCAGCATTTCGCCGTCGGTGGTCAGCGTCACCGAACGCGCGTCGCGGAAGAACACCGAGCGCCCGAGAATGTCCTCGAGCTTCTTGATCTGCATCGACACGGCCGAGGGCGTGCGGAACACCGCATTGGCGGCCGTGGTGAAGCTGCCGGTCTCGGCAATCGCAACGAAAGTGCGCAGCACATCGAGGTCGAGCAGCGGCAGCGGATGATTGAGCGGTGCGTTCATGGCCAATGACCTTCAATATTTCTGATCGAACACATCATTTCATTTCGTTTGATTGAACCTCATCCCTGAGCGATAGTCAACACCATCGAAGCAGCGGCCATGGCCAAGCGTCGACAGAGCCCGGAACGGAAGCGCCATGGTGCGCGAGACGGTTGAAGCAAGCGGTGCCCACCGGGCGAGCACCTCAAGCCGGCCTTGACCCGGCCCAGCAGGAAGGAGAGACCGCAATGTCCATTTTCTCATCGATCGGGCGCATCGCCAGCGAACTCAACGCCGCCCGTACCCGCATTAACACCGCCCGCTCGATCCGCTCGCTGCCGATCGAATTGCAGAAGGACATCGGCTGGCCGGAAGCCTTCGATTCGAACACCGGCTACCGTCGCGGCCACAGCGGTGAAGCGGTCTGAGCAGTGTCGAGGCGAAGTCGCGACCTGTCGCATGGTGTCGACAGGTCATGCGACCTCGCCTCAGCCATGCGAGCGCCGCACGCCTGGGATGAACGGCTTGCATGGCGCCGCAGCATCCTCTCAAGAGACTGAAATAGCTTGATTTTTCGTCGCAACCGACGTCGCATCCGCAGTAATGTCGCATGTCGTGTCGCTTTTGAGGTGTGCCACTTCGCATTTGCAGCATGATCCGCATCGGCCAAGGCCTATATGCGCATCGTCAAACGAGCTGCCCCACTCCACAACGCGAAGGCACCCCGTGTAACCACTGTGCATGGAGATGTGTCATGAAGATTTTTGCCCGCTTGTTCGGTATCCGCCGCGACACCTCGCTGTCGACCGCGATCGAGCGCCAGCGCCTTTCCAGGACGATGCCCGGCCAGACCGGAGCGATAGCCGCAAACCGCCTCGGCATGCTCGTCGGCTGAGTTTTCTTTCGATCCCTTTCCTCCCGGATCGAACCATTGGAGCGGCGCAAGCCGCTCTTTTCTTTTTGACGCCGTCATTCGGCGACGCCAGTTGCGACATCACCGGCATTCGGCCGGCCCGGGCTGCCCCGCCGTTTCAAACGCGTCATTTGTTCGTCAAAACGAGCCAGCGGCGTTTTGCCCATGTCGCAAACTTTAATTTTAGCGACAGCTTCAACCCCATTGACAGCAAGGGAATTTGCTGTTGACGCTATGCTATTCGCGACATCAAAGTCGCGTCGTTCCCGGCCAGCGCGAGGGTTCCTTGAACGCCATCAAACATCCGATCAAACGATCGCTTGTGTTCTTCCTTGTCCCCGACTTCACCATGGTCGCCTTTGCGACTGCCCTCGACCCACTGCGCATCGCCAATCGCATGCTCGGCTACGAGGCCTACAAATGGCGCTTGGCCAGCATCGACGGTAAGGCCGTGCCCGCCTCGAATGGCGTCGAATGTGCCGTCAACACCTCGCTCGACGAGGAGCGCAAGAAAATGGCCGGGCCGGAACGGCCTTCGATGGTCATCGTCTGCACCGGCATCAATGTTGAGACCTACACCAACAAGTCGGTCTTTGCCTGGCTGCGCGAGGAGTACAATCGCGGCGTCGCCGTCGGCGGCTTGTGCACCGGCGCCTATGTGCTGGCCAATGCCGGCCTGCTGTCCAACAAGCGTTGCGCCATCCATTGGGAAAATCTGCCGGGATTCGCCGAGGCTTTCCCCAAGGCCAATGTCTATGCCGACCTGTTCGAGGTCGACCAGAACATCTACACCTGCGCCGGCGGCACCGCTGCCCTCGACATGATGCTCAAACTGATCGGCGACGATTTCGACGACAACCTCGTCAACCGCATCTGTGAGCAGGTGCTCACCGATCGTGTCCGCAGCCCGACCGACCGCCAGCGCCTGCCGTTGAGGGCACGGCTCGGCGTGCAGAACTCAAAAGTCCTGACAATCATCGAACTGATGGAAGCCAACCTGTCGGAGCCGCTGTCGCTGATCGAGATTGCCGACCATGTCGGCCTGTCCAGGCGACAGATCGAGCGACTGTTCCGCACCGAGATGGGTCGGTCCCCTGCCCGCTATTATCTCGAAATCCGGCTCGACCGCGCCCGGCATCTTTTGATCCAGTCGTCGATGCCTGTCGTCGAGGTTGCCGTCGCCTGCGGCTTCGTCTCAGCCTCGCATTTCTCGAAATGCTACCGTGAGCTTTATGCCCGTTCGCCGCAGCAGGAGCGCATCGACCGCAAACAGTTGATTGCGGCCTGACAGCTACTGTCGCCGGTAAGGGTCGTAACCGTCCTCGACGTCGTCCTGATAGCCGTCGCAGATGCACTCTGCCGACGATATCTGGTCGTTCCAGCCGCCAATGGAGCGGGCATTGCGGTCGAACTCTTCCGACGCGCCCTGCATGCCGGTGTGCTGGTAGACGACAAGCGTGCAGCCGGGCGCGACGCGCACCGACGAGACGCGGTCGTTCCAGAACCGGCCGGCGCGGAAGCTGATCGACCGGTCGGCCCGCATCGGCAGGACACGGCCGCCATAGCCATTGTGTTCGTACATCTCGCAGGCAACGTCGTCGTCATACTGCGCGTTTGCGCTGCCGGTCATCAGGACCGATGCGACGGTGGCAAGGAGTGCTAGGCGTTTCATGTTTCTCAGTGTCCTCGTGGCCAGAAGACGCAGAGAAAACAGCCGCGTGGCCAAACTTTGGCATTTTCCGCTACTGGATCGCAGTTTACGACTTATGCCTAACGGCTGTCCCAGAGCCAGGAGCGGTCGCGCCACAGCTTCTCGCCGATCAGGCAGTCATATCTCGGCTGCGCCTGGGCAAGCACGACAGGCGGATGGGCTGCTTCCTCGGCGGCCCACTGACGTGACGCGGGCCCAGCCAGTTCCAGCACCAGCTTGCGCCGGATCGCCTCCGGAAACTGCGACCACTCATTGACCGGGATCATGAAGGCGCCCGGCCCACCAATGACGCAATCGGCGTAGTAGCGGTCGAGATCCTCGACGTCATAGGCATTGCCAAAGCCGCCATTGGTCATCAGCGGCAAGCCATTGATGGTGATGCCTTGCGCCACGGCAGCGTCTCGCACCAGATCCACCGGCGGCCCCTGATTGTTCGGACCGTCGCCCGAGATGTCGATCACTCGCTTCATGCCGCGGTAGGCGCTTTCGGCAAAGAGGTCCGTGCCGAATTCCAGCGCACTGGAGATAGAGGTGCGGCGCGCGCTGTTGGGCGGCTTGGCCGAGAGTTGCCGCACCACGCGCTCGGCATCGGCGCGATTGGCAATGACTGTCCATGGCACCACGACGATCTGCGACGTCGAGCCGGCCCATTCGACATAGGTCACCGCGATCTTGCCATAGGCGCCCTCGGCGATCGCCTGCAGGACACGTTCATGGGTCAGCGCCGCGGCATAGCCGTGGCGCTGGATCTCGAGTTCGTCAGGCGACATGGAGAGCGAGACGTCGACGGCCAGAACCAGTTCCACATCGACCTGTTCGGCTGCATTGGCGTGAAAGCCGAGACCCAGCATCAGTGCCAAAGCAGCACCGCCTGCGAGAAGAGCTTTGGCCACGGCAGACATAAGCAAAGGGTAAGCGAGATTCGGCTTCTTCAAAAGAAACGCCCGCCCAGAAAGCCGGACTTTTCAATCACATTGTCGGGAAGCGCACCGCAAATGGTCAGGCTGCCGGGGAATTGCCACGCTTTCTCGACCGGACTTGCAGGCCGACTGTGAGGAACACCGAAACGACGAAGACGACGGTCAGGCCACTCGGCGGCATGATCGCCGTCATGATGGCCGTCCAGACGAGCAGCCCCCAGCCGACAAAGACAGGGATGGGCAGGCTCCTGCGATCGAGCCAGAGGATGAGCGCGCCGAGAATGACCAGCGGGATGGCCAGCGACCCGATGGATTGCCAGAACACACCGCCGGAAAGTGCCAGGTCGAGCGGCTGGGCCCTGAGCGGCGCCCAGTGATCCCAGGTCCAGAGATTGAGCGACAACCAGTTCGGCAGTTCCGCGGGGATTTCGGCCCCGAGCACGAGCATATGAATGATGCCGAGCGAAATCAGCGCAATGGCGCTCCATTTGACCATGACGTCCACCTCCTTCGATTGACCGCGACCGCGCCGCAAGGCATGACCATACGCAACCGTATGTAGCGCGAGCGCCCAAAAATAACCATACGGATGCGTATGGTGTGGCGCGATGCCGCAAGAAGGGAGAGATGATGGCTGGGACTGTTCCGCAGACAAAAGGCGAGACAAGGGACCTGACGCGCGAAGACTGGCTGATCGCCGCCGTAGCTGCCCTGGCGGATGGCGGCGTTGACGCAGTCAGGGTCGAGCGCCTCGCCAAGTCGCTGGGCGTCAGCAAGGGCTCGTTCTACTGGCACTTCAAGGACCGCCCGCAATTGCTGGCAGCGATCCTCGACCTTTGGGATGCCGACTTCACACAGCAGCTCATCGACAATGCGGCCGGATTGGCGACGCCGCAATTGCGGCTGCGCCATCTCGCGCGGGATGCCTTGGCAAGAACCGTCTACGGCATCGATTCAGCACGCGCAGAAGCCGCGATCCAGTCGTGGGCTGCGACCAACGTCCAGGTTGCGGAGCGTCTGCGAGCCGTCGACGCCGCCCGCCTCGCCTATCTCGAAAGGGAACTCGCTGCCGCCGGCCAGCAACCAGACAAGGCCCGCGCCAGGGCGAAGATGCTTTATCTCGCCCTGCTCGGGCTTTACGCGGCGCGCGGCTACAATCCGGAGCTCGCCGACGACAGCGCCTATCTCGCGCTGGTCGAACTGGCCCTGCAGTAGACCAAGCGGCGCGCGTAAGATTGCATGGGCGGCGTTACCGTCGGATTGGCCGCCCGCCTTTGCCGCGCCACTCCAACGTCTCGGCTTCTTCCGGCGCTGGCTTGCGGCGCACCGCCTTGGTCTTCCGGATGCCTCGCGCCGCCCGCCAGTTTGGGCCGAAGGGCGGGGGCAGCCAGATCAGGAAGCCCTTCGATGCCACCCACAGCATGGCAACCATGCGCAGCGTCGACAGGGTAAGGCCGCAAATCCCAACGATCCGTGTCGCGGCTTGCGGGCTCAGCCTTGCCTGCAACAGCTCCCTGGCTATGAATCCCCCGTCGAGAGGCAGGGCCGGCAGCAGGTTGAGACATGCGAGCGCAAGATTGAGGACCGCGCCCAGCGCAAAGGTCCACGCCAGCAGGCGCAAAGGTTCGAGCGGTGGCGGGACAAGGCTGAGACCTGGCCCTGCGGAGGCAGCGAATAGATAATAGCCGGCCAGAAACAACAGCCCTACGGTCAGGTTCACCATCGGCCCGGCAGCATAGATCCTGTGTGTTTGGCTTGGTGTAGATTGAATGCGGGAAGGACGCCGTCAGGATCCTGGTCGTCGCGCTGAGCACGGCAGACCGTGGCTTGGCTCGGCTCCCTTCCCGCACCATGCCGTCAACCTGCACAGTTGCACGAGGCCGTTGGCGCGGACCTCGCACCACAGGAAGAGGTTCCATGACGATACACCAGACCTACATCGGTTGCGACATCGCCAAGGCGATGATCGATGTCTTCGATCCGCTCAGCCGCCGTTTCAGCCGGGTGGCCAACGAACCGGCAGCCTTGGCCGGCTTCGCTGCCGGCCTGGTACCAGGCAGCTTCGTCGTCTTCGAGGCGACGGGCCACCACGACAAGGCCCTGCGCCATGCGTTTGCCCGGGCCGGCATCCCTTGTGCCCGGCTCAATCCGATGATGGTGCGCCGCTTCGCCCAGGCGCGCGGCCGCCTGGCCAAGACCGACAGGGTCGATGCCCGCATCCTCAGCGAGATCGGGGCGATGTTCCGCCCCGATGCCGACACGCCGCCCTGTCCCGGGCGTGAGCGCCTGGCTGCCTTGGCCCGCCGCCGTGACCAACTGGTCGCCACGCGGGCGCTCGAGCTGCGTCATCGCGACGAAACTGGCGAGGCCACCGTCGTCGCCGACATCGAAGCTGCAATCACCAACCTGTCGCTGCGCATCGCAGCCCTCGAAGCCGAGATCGCCAGCCATGTCGAAACCCTGGACGGACTTGCCGAACAGGCCGCGCGCCTGACCTCTGCCCCCGGTATCGGCAAGGTGACCGCCGTGACCCTCTTGGCCCACATGCCCGAACTCGGAACCATCTCCCCCAAGGCCATCGCCAGCCTCGCAGGCCTTGCGCCCTTTGCCAATGACAGCGGCACAAGGACCGGCCGGCGTAGCATCCGGGGCGGCAGGCCGAGGCTGCGGCGGGCGCTCTACATGGCAGCCCTCGGCGCCATCCGCGCCAACCAGCGCTTCAAGGCCTTCTACCAGGCTATCGCCCAACGCTCCGGATCAAAGAAATGCGCTATCATCGCTGTCGCCATGCCCATGGCGCGCGAAGCTGGCCGAATGGTCTGAACAAGATACGCCCACCGAACAGATAGAGCTCGATGCGCTCGGCGGCGATCTTGCTACGGCGCGCGGCCCAGAGATGGCCGAGTTCGTGAAGCAGCACCGCCGAGAACAGCAGCACCGCGACAATGACGGTGAGCACCAGGGCATGCCGCGGCCGCACGAACCATTCATGCAGGAACGGCAGCATCACAGGAATGGCAAAGGTCGCGTGGACATGAACGGGAACGCCGGCCACGCGGAATGTCAGCGCATCAACGCGCCTTTTTGATCGAACGGTCGCCAGAAACCCCTCCCCGGTCGGCTGGTTTGGCCGAGCGTATCAGACCTGGGCCAGGCAGGGGTAGCCGTGTCGAGCGGTCGACAGGAGTTTCCGACCGCTCAAAACTGCCATGTCAGCTGCGCGGCTTCAGGTTCTCCGGATCATAGAGCGGCTTGTAGCCGATGCCGACAACCTCGACCGGATAGGTTTCGGCGAAATACTCGACAACGAGCTTGCGGCCTTCCTGGCAATAGGCGTGAGGCAGATAGGCCAGCGCGATATTCTTGCCGATGGTCGGGCCGAAGGCGATCGAGGTCGTGTAGGAACGGCGCCCGAGCTCGTCGACCAGCACTTCGCCCGTCTGCGGGTCGATGACCGGCAGCGTGCCGACCGGGTAACGCTTGACGCCATTCCTGTCGGTGTTTTCGGTCATGACCAGCGTGCACAGCATCGCGGGCTGGTGATCGCGCGCCTTATATTCAAGATGCTTGGCCTTGCCGCGGAAATCGACGTCCTTGACCTTCGGGCGGGCAAGATCGGCCTCGATGAGGTTGTATTGGGTCAGCAGGTCGGCGTTCTGCAGGCGCAGGCTCTTTTCCATGCGGCGCGAATTGGCATAGGTCTCGACGCCGAAGGCCATGACGCCGGTCGAGCGCAGCGCATCCCAGACGGCCAGGCCATCCTCGTATTTCATGTGCAGTTCCCAGCCCTGCTCGCCGACATAGGAGATGCGGAACGCTGTGACACTCTTGCCGGCGATCTCGATCTGCTTGATCGCGGCGAAGGCAAAATTTTCCTGGTCGAGGCCAGCAGGGTTCGCCACCACCTTCTTCAGGTTCTCGCGGGCATTCGGCCCCCAGATGCCGATGGTGATGAACTTTTCCGACGTGTCGGTGATGGTGACGTCGAGGCCACGATCCTCGGCGACGCGCTTCATGTAGTGGAAGTCGCGCGGACCGGCATCGGCACCGTTCACCAGCCGGCAGCGGTCGGCCATGCGGAACACGGTGAAGTCGGCGCGCACCATGCCCTCGTCGTCGAGGAAGTGAGTGTAGACGCCCTTGCCGATGTTGCCGTCGCCGCCGATCTTGGCAGCGCAGAGCCATTCCAAGAGCTCGACATGGTCGGGGCCTTCGATATCGACCATGTGGAAATGGCTGAGGTTGACGATGCCGCAATCCTCGCTCATCGCCAGATGCTCGGCATTCGAAACGCGCCAGAAGTGCCTGGAGTCCCACTCGTTCTCGCGCACCGGCACGCGGTCGCCATACTTCTCCAGCAGGTGCTCATTGGCCTTGTAGCCATGCGCACGCTCCCAGCCGCCAAGTTCCATGAAGTAGCCGCCGAGCTCGACTTCGCGTTCGTAGAAGGGCGAGCGCTTGACGTTGCGGCCGGTGGCATAGGGCTCGCGAGTATGAACGGCCGGGAAATAGATCTTCTGCGCCGCCTCGAAGGTGCGGCCTTCGATGAACTTCTCTTCCAGCTGGTGCGGGTAGAAGCGGGCATAGTCGATCGAGTTGTGGTCGATCTCGGTGCGGCCGTCGGTCATCCAGTCGGCGATCAGCTTGCCGTAACCGGGTCCGTCCTTGACCCAGATGGCGACGCAGTACCAGAGGCCGCGCACCTTCTGGCTTTCACCGCAGGAGGCGCCGCCAGCAGCGGAAACCTGCAGCAGGCCGTTGAAGGAGTGGCTCTCGTTGTAGCCGATCTCGCCAAGGATCGGCGTCAGCTCCATGGCGCGCTCGAGCGGCTCCATGATCTGCTCCATGTCGAGGTCGCGCTGCGACGGCGACAGGCGAGCCTCATGTTTTTCCAGGAGCTCGCGCGGATGACAGAGGCGCGGATTGGTCTGCTCGTAGTAGCCCCACTCGATCTGGCCGCCTTCGGTGGTCTTGGGGTCGCCGGTGTCGCGCATATAGGCCGAGTTGCCCTGGTCGCGCAGCAGCGGGAAGCCGATTTCCTTGCCGGTGCCCTCGAACTCGTTGTAGGGGCCGAAGAAGGTCAGCGGGTGGTCGACCGGCATGACAGGCAGGTCCTCGCCGACCATTTCGGCGATCAGGCGGCCCCAGATGCCGGCGCAGACGACGACATGGTCGGACATGATTGTGCCGCGATGGGTGACGACGCCCTTGATGCGGCCACCCTCGACGATCAGCGACGTCGCCGGCGTGTTGCCGAAGACCTGGAGCTTGCCGGACTTCTCGGCGGCATCGACAAGCTTGCCTGCGACCGTCTGCGAGCGCGGGATGACGAGGCCGGCATCGGGATCGAACATGCCGCCCATCACCTGATCTTCCTCGATCAGCGGGAACATCGCCTTGATTTCGGAGGGCGAAACGTAGTGTGCGCGGGTGCCGAACGCCTTGGCCGAGGAAAGCTTGCGCTTGATCTCCTCCATCCAGCTGTCGTCGCCGGCGCGCGCCACCTCGAGGCCGCCAATGCGGGCGTAGTGGCCCATCTTCTCGTAGAAATCGATCGAATATTGCGTGGTCCAGACCGAGAGAAAGTCGTGGCTGGTGGTGTAGCAGAAGTCGGAGGCATGCGCCGTCGAGCCGATGTCGGTCGGCACGCCCGACTTGTCGATGCCGACGATGTCGGTCCAGCCGCGCTCGATCAGGTGATGGGCAATCGATGCGCCCACGATGCCGCCCAACCCGACGATGACGACCTTTGCCGTTTTCGGAAACTCAGCCATTACCCACGACTCCGAGATGATATTGCGCGCAGACTATAGAGCGCCGCCGCGCGATTGCAGCCTGTTTGCGACATTGCCACAAGGCCGCGCGACCTCGGCAAAATTGCCGGCATCGATCCGCCGCGCCGCCCGGTTCTGCTCCTGCCGCCGACGCGCCTTCGTCACCCCGGCCCACAGTCCGCGGCCACGGCCGCAAGCATGGCGAAATCGGCCCGCTTAACGCTTTTGTCGCCATTTACCTGTAGTTGAATACAACAACTCCATGTCGATCGAGATTGCCGCAGGTGCCGAAGATGAACACCACTTTCACGCCGCCTGCTGCATCCCTGGGTTCACGCCTCAAGGCCAAGACGACAAGCCCGCTTTTTCTTTTGGCTGTCGCGTTTCTGCTGGTTTGCACCTTGCTGGCATTGCCGGTCGCCGTGCCGATCGGCCCGATGTATTGGGACGTGCTGATCTATTACGATGCGGCGAACCGCATTTTCGACGGCCAGGTGCCGATCAACGACTTCTTCACCCCCGTCGGCCCGCTCGGCTACTACCTGTTTGCAGGCTGGGTGACGCTGTTTCCCAACGCCCAGCCGGCGCTCGTGGCGCACTGGTCGCTGCTTGCCGTCACCGCACCGCTGATGGCGCTGGTGCTGTGGGATGTCGGCCAGCGTTCGCGCGGAATCGCATTTGCGCTGCTGGTGCCGTTCCTGCTGTTCGCCCTGCTGCCCTTCAACACGCGCGAATTCTATCCGTTCCCCGGCTCCGACGCATTCGGCATCTATAACCGCCAGGTCTGCCAGACGCTGTATGTGCTGGTGGCCGCGCTGATGTTCGTGCGCAATCGCTACCTGCTGGTTGCGCTGATTTCGCTCACAATGACGGCGCTGTTCTTCCTCAAGATCACCGGTTTCGTCGCCGGCGGCGTCATCGCCGCCTATGCGTTCTTCGCCGGCCGCGTGAAGTTTCGCTACGCGCTGGAGGCGCTGGTCATCTTCGCCGCCGTCCTTGCCGCCATCGAACTGTCCAGCGGCCTGGTCAGCCACTACATCACCGACATCCTCAAGCTGGTGATGATGAACGGCGGCACGCTCTTGCCGCGCTTCCTGCAGTCCACCTCGATCAATTTCGGCGTCGTGCTGGCGACGTCTGCGCTCGCCCTGGTCCTGCTCTGGTCCGACCGGCACAAGCTGTCCGAGCGCTTTTCCGCCGACCGCAAGACGTCGCTTGCGACAGCGGTTTCGGGGCTTCTCGACCATAACGGGCTTTGGCTGCTCGCTGTCCTGTTCGCCGGCGTGCTGTTCGAGACGCAGAACACCGGCAGCCAAGCGTTCATCTTCCTGGCGCCGCTCATCGTCGCCATCCTGCTCAAGGCGTCCAGGCTGCTTGCCAAGCCTATGGTGCTGCTCTCGGTCCTGGGACTGGCTGCGGCCGTCATATTGCCGCCAGCGTTGTTCGTCGTCGAGCGCGCGGCCCGCGCCTATATCGGCTCGCTCAAGAACCGGCCCATCGCGCAGCGCAATCTTGGTACGCTCGGGGCGGTCAACATGCGCAGCGAGGTCGCCGTCCGTGTCGACCATATGCTGAAATTCTACCCGGAGCATCGGCAGCTCTATGCCGACCTCACCAACGCCGGCGAGTTGCCGACGCCGCTGCTCTATTCCGATTTCGACTTCCAGGTCACCTATCTCAGCAATGTCGACACGGCGGTCGATTCCATCCGCAAGCTGGAAGCCGACAAGGGCGTCCACTTCAACACGCTGATGTCGCTGAACTTCGTCAACCCCTTCCCTTGGCTGCTCGACCGCTCGGCACCGCTGCACATCGCCATCGGCGCCGACCCGATGCGCGCCGTGCCCGACCCCGGCTCGACCGAGGAGGCGGCGGTGGCGGACACCGACCTCGTCCTCCTGCCCACCTGCCCGCCGACCACGGCCAATGCCGCGCTCTACGACATGTACAAGAGCGCACTGACCCAGCACCGCCGTATCCAGCTCGATTCCTGCTACGACGCCTTCGTCCATCCCAGGTTTTTCGCAGCGCTGGACAAGTAGCGTCGAGCCGCAAACGGAACGGCTTACCTGCTCTCGCGGTCGTAGTAGTCGGTCGTATTCTCGGCCCGGAACATCTTGCGGAGCCCGGGAACTCCCCGCTTGCCGGAGACGACCATCACCTTGCCCGAGTCCGGGTACTCGCAGGCATCGACCTCGACCAGCGTCGACAATGCCAGATACCGCATCGTCGTCGTGCCGGTGTTGATGATCTGGTGGGCCACTTCAGCTCCCCCGGTCGGACAGGCGATGACGTCGTGCTGACGGATCGGATAGCGCTTGTCGCCGAAGCGTAGCTCGCCCTCACCTTCCATGATGAAGAACATCTCCTCTTCGCCGCGATGGTTGTGGAACGGGCATTGAACCTTGCCCGGCGGCAGGACGGTGAGGTTGTAGCCGAGGTTTTGCGCGCCGATGTGACGGCTTATCGACGCCCTCTTCGACGTGTAGATGCCATTCTCCTCGATGTCGTCGAACTCGACCTCGTCCAGATTGATGATCGGCTTGACCATTCGCTCCTCCCGATTGTTGCTCCGCCGCGCCATCCGAACATGCCGCGCTTGCGGAAGCCGGACAACCGCCTCCCGCCGACAGCGCCAACGCCCTCCGGCAACCAGCTAACAAAAAAAGCCGGGTCGAGACCCGGCTTTGGAGGCGACGGGGATGATGTCCCCTACTTGACCTGGCTTTTGACGAAGTCCTTGACGATCGAAACGATGCCGCGGCCGAGCAGGCTGTCGAGGGCTGCGATCAGCACGTCGACATCGGCGCGGCTGCAGGTCAGCGGCGGCAGCAGGCGCACGACATTACGGTTGTACTCGGTGAAGGCCACCAGCACGTCATAGTCCCGCAGCAGCAGCGCCCCGACGAAGCCTGACAGCGACCCCTTGAGCTTGTCGTCGAGCACGCTGACCACCGGGCGCAGCACCATCGGCAGCGTCTGCGAGAAGTCGTGGAACTCGAGCCCGACCATCAGGCCCTGGCCGCGAACCTCCTTGATGATCTTGGGGTACTTCGCCTGGAGTTCCTCCAGCCGCGCCAGGAGATAGGCGCCGGTGTCGGCCGAATTCTCGATCAGGCCTTCGTCATAGAGCACGTTGAGCGTCTCGATGGCCGTGATGCAGCCCTCGCCGATACCGCCGAAGGTCGCCATGGCATGGATCATCGCCGTCTTCGGCGTGCCATAGGCCTTCATGTAGACGTCGCGGCGGGCGATCATCGCAGCCATCGCTGCCTTGCCGCCACCCAGCGACTTGGCAACCGCGGTGATGTCGGGCACCACGTCATAGTGCTCGAAGGCATAGAAACGGCCGGAACGGCCGACGCCGCACTGCACCTCGTCGGCGACCCAGATCACCCCATACTGGTCGCACAGCACGCGCAGCTTGTGCCAGAACGCGGCCGGTGCCTTGTTGATGCCGCCACCACCCTGGATCGTCTCGAGCACGATGGCGCCGATGGCCGAATCGGAACGGAACGCCTTCTCGATGGCATCGATGTCGCCGAACGGCACCCGCACGGTGTTTTCGGTGAGCTTGAACTCGCCGCGATAGAGCGCGCCGTCGGTGACCGAGAGCACGCCCTTGGTCTTTCCGTGGAACGAGTTCTCGGCATAGACGATCTTGGGACGTGCCGGCCCCGCAGCACGCTCGGCGAGCTTGACAGCTGCTTCCATGGCTTCCGAACCAGACGAGCCGAAAAACACCATGTCGAGATCGCCGGGCGAGATCTGCGCCAGATTGTAGGCCAGCGCCGAGGCGTATTGCGACATGAAGGCGATGCCGATTTCGTGGCGCTTCTCGTCCTGGAACTTCTTGCGCGCCTCGAGCACGCGCGGATGGTTGTGGCCGAGCGCCAGCGAACCGAAGCCGCCGAAGAAATCGAGGATCTTGCGGCCATTCTGATCGATGTAGTGCATGCCCTCGGCACGCTCGATCTTGATCTTGTGGAAGCCGAGCAGCTTCATGAAATGCAGCTGGCCGGGGTTGAGATGCGCCTTGAACAGGTCGGTCATCCTGGCGACGTCGAGCGCCTTGGCCTGCTCGACCGACATCAGGTTCGGCTTGGCGAGCTTTGCCGAAGTCATTGCCGGAGCAACCGCGACGGCATGCGAATGGGCCGTATCCGGCTTGGTGACAAGCGTCATGTTCATATCCTCTATTCAGCCGGGGCGTGCTGCGTGGACGCAGCGAGGCCGTCCTTTTTGGCGCGATATTCCTTGTAGGCTGCGATGAGCATGTCCTCGTCGCGGTACTGCGGCACCCAGCCGAGTTGGCGCTCGCCCTTGGAGACGTCGAGAACGCACTCCTCGTCGGCGATCAGATACTGCTCGGGATCCATGATCGGCATGTTCATCAGGTCGAGCAGGTCGAGCGTCCGCTTGACCGCCCAGCCCGGCGTCGGCAGCAGGATCGACTTCGAACCGGCATGCTTGACAAGGTCGCCGAGCAGCTTGCGCACCGGCGGCGGATTGAGCGATCCGAGATTGTAGGCCTCGTTCGGCACGCCGGCCTTCCAGGCAAGCCGCGCTGCCTCGGCGCAGTCGAACACCGAGATGAACTGGTATGGGTTCCTGCCCGAACCGATCATCGGCACCGGCAGGTTCCAGTCGATCAGCTTGAACAGCTTCTCCAGAATGCCGAGACGGCCGGGCCCGATGATCAGGCGCGGGCGGAACAGCGAGATGTTCATGCCGCGCGTCCGCCACTCGGCCGCCAGTTCCTCGGTCTTCTGCTTCGACCAGCCATATTCGCCGAGCGGCGCCACCGGATGCTCTTCGGTCATCGGATGGGTCACGGTATGACCGTAGATCATGTCGGTGGTGTAGTGGACCAGCCTCGGCGCTGCCGCATGGTCCATAGCCTTGATGATGTTCTCGGTACCGAAATAGTTGACCGGGAAGAAGAAGTCGTGGCGCTTGGCCCGCACCTGCAGCGGCGACAGCATCTTGGCCGACAGGTTGTAGACCATGTCGTCTGCCTTGATGCCGACGGCTGCGATCGCGGCGGGATCGGTCACGTCGCAATGGACAAAACGCGCGTTGCGGTAATGCGCAAGGTCGCTCTTGACGATGTCGGCAACGACAACCTCTTCGCCGTCGGCGATCAGTTTGGGCGCAAGATGACGACCGACGAAGCCGTCGCCTCCGAAAATGATGTGTCTCATCGCAAAAGCTCGCTTGTCTTGGTGGGTTCGGTAGAGGCCGCGGCGACAACTTCGCCATGGTCGCGGCCGCTTTGGGCGATCAGCACGGTGCCGACGCAGATGAAGGCGATGCCGGCGATGCGCCAGGCATTCAGGTCTTCATGGAAGACGAAGTAGGCAAACACCGCCACCGCCACATAGGCCAGGCTGAGGAAGGGATAGGCGAAGCTGAGCTCGACCTTGGACAGCACATAGAGGTGCGATGCCATCGAGATGACGAAAGTCAGCAGTCCGGCGAAAACCCATGGGCTGAAGACGATCTGCAGTATCTTGATCAGCGGATTGCTGCCTTCGAAAGAAAGCGGACCAAGAGACATCATGCCCTGTTTCAGCATCAGCTGGGCCGCGGCATTGGTCATCACTGTGAAAAGGATGAAGAGGATATATTTCATTGCTTTGTCCGTCCTTCGCACAACCTATCGGAAAGCCCCTGATATTCTGTGAAGCTTTCCTGGCAATTTGAACTTTTTCCGCACTTCTCTAACAAGCGCCTACTCGGCCGCCTGCGCGGTCTCGCCATTGCGCCCGCCCAGCCGGCCGGCGGTCCGGGCCCAGAAGTCGGACATGAATGCCGGATCGCGCATTGCCTCGAGCCGCTGCCAGTCCGGGAACGAAGCCGCGAATGTCTCAGCCGACATGCGCGCGTCCTTGTAGGGATTGACCGCGCCACCCGCGCCGACGGTGATCCGGTCGAGTTCGGCGAGCAGCTCCAGCGTGCGCCGGCCATGGTTCGGAAAATCGAGCGTCAGCGTGTAGCCCGGACGCGCGAAGGACAGCAAAGCCGGCGAACGCTGGCTGCCAAAACGTTTGAGCACGGTCAAGAACGAGCCCTGCCCGGAGCGTCGCGCCGCCGCCAGCAATGCCGGAATTGTTTCGCGCGCCATAGCTTCAGGCACGACGCTCTGGTGCTGGTAAAGCCCGCTCGGACCGTAGAGCCGGTTCCAGTCGGCAACGCCGTCGAGCGGAAAGAAGAACTTCTGGTAGCTCGCCTGGCTTTCCCTGAGGCGGCCGCGCCGCCAGCCATAGGCGGCATTGAACAGCTTCAGGAAGGGCCGGTTGAGCAAGGTCAAGGGCGGCCGGAACGGCACCGACAGTCTTGCCGTGCCGCATTCGGCCGTCCGCGCGCCATAGGCGGCGTGGTTGCCTGCAAGCAGCAATCCGCGGCCGGCATGCTTGCCGCCGGCCAGCTGGTCAATCCAGGCAACGGCATATTCGTTGTCGCGGTCGGCGGCTTCGGCGAGATCAAAATATTCGCCCAGGCTGCCGAACGGCTTCACCGTCTCGGCGATATCGAGCGAGGGTACCCGCATCAGGCGGATCGCGGCGGACACGATGATGCCGGTCAACCCCATGCCGCCGATTGTCGCCCAGAACAGCCGGGCGTTCTCGCCGGCCGAGCAGGCATAGCTGCGTCCGTCCGAGCGCAGCAATGTCAGGCGTTCGACATGGCAGCCAAAACTGCCGCGACGGTGGTGGTTCTTGCCATGCACGTCGTTGGCAATGGCGCCGCCGAGCGTGACGAACTGTGTCCCCGGCACGACCGCCGGGAAAAACCCGTGCGGAGCGGCATAGGCGATGATGTCGGCCAGCAGCGCGCCGGCCTCGGCTTCGATCAGGCCGGTCTCGGCGTTGAAGGAAACGACGCGCTGGCGCGGCCGCATATCGACGACGGCGCCGGCGCTGTTCTGGCAGCTGTCGCCATAGCTGCGGCCATTGCCATAGGCGAGCAGCGATCCGGCGCGTGCCGTCCCGCCGGCCAGAAGCCGCGTTGCCTCGGCGATGTCGATCGCCTGGCTTGCGCCCGGATTGGCGCGGCCAAAGCTCTGGTAGCGGGCCAGTCCCACGCTCACAGGCCCGCCACCACAAGCAGCACCGCGCCGGCGAAAACGACGATCTGGCTGCGCCAGTCGCGGATGATGAAGACGACCGGATCGTCATGCAGTTCATCGCGCCGCGCCAGAATCCAGATGCGCATCGTGAGATAGAGCACGATTGGCGCCAGCGGCCAGACCAGCCAGGGATGCTCGTAGAGCTCACGCACCGCGCTGCTGTCGATGTAGAGCGCCAGAACCAGCGCCGAGGAAAACGCCGACGCCATGCCGGCCTGGGCGACGATCTCCTGGTCCTCGATGCGGTAGCCGCGCCCGGCGATACGCTCGCCGACGCTGAGGCTGGACGAACGCAGCTCGACATAACGCTTCACCAGCGCCAGCGAGAGGAAGAAAAAGATCGAGAAGGCGAGCAGCCAGAACGACACGTCCACCCCGGTCGCGGCGGCACCCGCCAGGATGCGCAAGGTGTAGAGCCCGGCAAGGGTCAGCACGTCGAGCAGCAGCATCCGCTTGACCGACAGCGAATAGGCGGTTGTGGCCACGAGATAGACCAGCAGAACGCCGGCAAACTCGATTGTCGTGAAGGTAGCCGTCGCCAGGCTGATGACCAGAAGGACGCCCACGGACGCCAGTCCGAACGGGATCGACAGCTTGCCGCTGGCGAAAGGCCGCTCACGCTTGGTCGGGTGCGCCCGATCAAGCGCCAGGTCGAAGAAGTCGTTGACGATGTAGATAGCCGAGGCGGCAGCGCTGAACGAGATGAATGCCAGGATCGCCGGCACCAGCATCTCGGGATTGAAATATTTGTGCGCCAGCACCAGCGGCACGGCGATCAGCACGTTCTTGAGCCATTGATGGACACGCAGCATCTTGCGGATGGTGCGCAGGTCGGGCTTCGGCGTCTCGATCAGTTCGGACTGATGGCTGGCCTGCCAACGTGCGGCGGCCCGGTCGGGTGCAACCACGATTGCCTCGCGCGCGGCATCGAACACTTTGATGTCGTGACGGCTGTTACCGGCATAATCGAAGCCGCCATCGCCATAGGCTGCCACCAGAGCCCTGCGCTTGCGTTCAGCGGTCAGGTTTTCACCGCCATCGCTGGCAAGCACCGCGTCGAACAGGCCAAGATGGCGTGCGATGGCTTCGGCGAACTTGCGTGGCGTGCCGGTGGCGAGAACGATCTGGCGCCCGTTGGCCTGCTCTTCGCGCAGGCGTTTCAGCACTTCGGGCCGATAAGGCAAGGTCGCCGGGTCGATGTCGACCACCGCGGCAATCGCCTGCTTGAGACGCGCCGGGCCGCCCTTGAGCAGCCAGTACGGCACCATGAAGATGGCGAGCGGATTCTTCTTGAGAAGGGCAAACAGTCCTTCCCACAAAAGATCGCTGGCGATCAGCGTGCCGTCGAGATCGACCGCCAGTGGTACTATCTTGTTGTCTGATCGCGCATCCATCAAACTGCCTGCCCTGCCCCTTGCCGGACGGCGTGAACCTTCCGGACCCCTTGCCGCTATAGCGGGCGACCAGGTTCCGGATGGTTAAGGTCGAGGCCGAATGCTAAACGAGCACCAGTCATTTCGCCAGTCATGCTTAAGCAGACGTTAGCAGAATGCAGAAAAGGCCGGGCTGATGCCCGGCCTTTTCGATCATTAGCCTGTGTGTTGACAGGCTTTACTTGATGCGGGCAGCGCCGCCCGAAATCTCTACTGTTTCATCACCGGTCAGCGCTTCGCGGTCGCCATTCGGCAAGGTCACGAAGCAGCCGCTCGAGCAGAACTCGACCGTTTCGCCGGCGGCAAGGGAAAGTTCCGTCTTGGAACCACCTTCCGTGACGATCAGGGTCCGCGGTTCGGCATCGAGGTTTACCGCGCTTGCAGCATGCGCAGCGCCCGACATTGCCAGGACCAGCGCGCCTGCAGCGACAAGAAACCTTTTCATTTAGCACTCGGTGTTTCCACCGCCCCTGTTCATCTCAGCAAGGCATTTTCGCCGTTTGCATGAGAGCTTATATGAGTTCGAAGCTGAACGGCAACTGAATGCCTTGTTCATGCCATAATTGGCATCGGCCCACCATTAGCTCGGATCCGGCTTGCGGCGACGGGACTTTGGCTTGGCGGTTTCCTCCCCGCTCTTCTTGAGCCGCTCCTGCTCCATGGCGGCATATTCCGCTTCCGCCTGCTCGTCATCGGCAGGCCACGGGGTTGCCTGCTTGTCGCCAACCACACGGATGCTGCGCTGTGGGAATGGAATGTCGATGTGCTCGCGCTCGAATGCCTCAAGGATGGCGAAGCGCAGGTCGTTTTGCACGAATGCGCTATTGCCGATATCGGCGAGAAATACCCTGATTTCGAAGTTCATCGACGAATCCGCGAACGCCGAAAACAGCACGAACGGCTCCGGATTCTTGAGCACCAGCGGGTGGCCACGCGCAATATCCAACAAAATCTGGTGCACTCGCTTGGCGTCCGAACCGTAGGCAACTCCGATCGGCACTTCGACGCGGCCAAGCTTGTTGCGGTGGGTCCAGTTGCCGACTGCGCTGTTGATCAGATCGGAATTGGGCAGGATCACCGACTGGCGCTGGAAGGTTTCGATCTCGGTGGCACGCACGCTGATCTTCTTGACCGTGCCCGACACCGCACCGGCAACGATCCAGTCGCCGACCTTGAACGGTCGCTCGGCGAGCAGGATCAGGCCCGAAACGAAGTTCGATACCACATTCTGCAAGCCGAAACCGATACCGAGGGAAAGCGCACCGGCAACGAGCGCGAGGTTGGAAAGATCGATGCCTGCTGCCGAAACGGCGATCAGTCCGGCAATCGCCACGCCCGCATAGCCGACGGCGAGACGGATCGAATTGCGCACGCCGGCGTCGACCTTGCTGCGCGCCATGACCGAGCCGTCGAGCCAGCCCTGGAACCAGCGTGTCAGGAAATAGCCGATGGCAAACACCATGACGCCCGACAGAAGGCCGGCGGGCGAGAAGGTGAAGCTGCCGATCTGGAAACCCGAGCCGATGCGGTAGAGCCAGGTGATCATGTCGCCGGGCTGGAACCCCCACGTAAACAGGATCAGCGGCACGCCGACGGTCAGCACGAGCAGATTGATGACCATGCTGGTGACTAGGCCGAGTTGGTCGAGCGTCGCATCGTCGAGGGTGAACATTCGCTTGATGCGCCGGCCGACCGTCGTCTTGATGAAGGCGTCTTCCTCGTTGATCGCCTGCGACGACAGAAAGCCGATATACATGGTCGCCAGGATCGTGCCGGTGATGACGATCTGCTGCGACACGAAACGCGCAAGCCCGATATAGCCCAGCAGCGCTGCGGCGATGGTGACGCCGCCAAGGGTAAGCACGATGTAGCGGAAGAGACGCGGCCACGGCTTCGGCCGTCCTTCCTCATCGACGAACGGCTTGACCAGGCCGATCAGGATGACCAGCACGCCGATCACCACAGTCGAGGTCAGCGCCTCGCCGACAGTCAACGCAACCGGCGAGCCGAGTACCTGGTAGACCGAGCTCAGGAAGTAATCGAGGCCGGTAAACAGGGCGGTCGCGGTGATCAGGAGCATCAGCCAGCGCGCAGCACCGCTTTCGACCGGGATAAGCCGCCACTTGGGCAGCTTGGGCGACAGCACGGCCATGCCGAGGCGCGAAACGAAGAACACGATGGCGATGACGTAGAACAGCGACCACAGCATGGCGCCGATGTCGCCACGCAGCACCTCGAAATAGGCGAACAAATAGTAGGTGACGCCAAGAAAGACGACGAGCGCCGCCGACTGCATGAAGGTCGACCAGAAGGCGACCGAAAGCCTGCTGAGATAAGACGGCTCTTCTACCCGGCCGTCGGGCTCGAACATCCGTCCGAACATGCGCCGGCCACCGATGATGATGACCGCCGCCGCACCCAGGGCGAAGAACGTTGCCGCCAGCATCGACTTGAGCTTGAAGCTGACAACGAAACGAACCCAGGACGATACCGTCCGGTAAAGGTCGTTCATCTCCGTCTTGAAGGCGTCGGCCACCTCCGACCCCAGAGCGAAATTGATCTGGTAGCGTTTGGTCAAAAGGTTCTGGAACAGGCTGCGGCGGATCTCGGTGATCTGGCTGATCAGCCTGTCGATGCGGATCGACAGGTTCTCGGCAACGCCGAGCACGGCATTGATTTCGGTTTTCTCGGCGTTCAGTTTCTCGCGCTCACTGGTCACCACGGCAGGTTCGGGCGGCTGGCCCTCTGCCGGCGGCTTGCCGAGCTGCTCCAGCCGGGCGTTGATCTCGGCCAGGCGCGGACGGAACGCGACGCCGCTTTGCAACAGGTCGCGCGACAGCTGTTCGAGCTGCAGGCGGATGTCGACGAGACCGGCATCGTCTTCGGCGCTCTGCTCCATCTTTTTCTGCAGCGCATCGGTCCTGGCCGTGATGCTGGCGATGACCTCCTGCTGGTCGGACACCACGCCGGCCGGCGCCTTGCCGAGATCGGCATCCTGCGCTGCGGCGTTTGCCACAAGCACGGCTGTGAATATGAACAGGGTGGCAGCTATGCGCCGGACTGCGGAAAACAACATGATTTGTCAGCGACTCGTGGTCAGTTTGCCAAGGAAAAGGCGTGGCCATTGATAAAGACGCGCATCTCGGCGGGCAAGCCGATGCGCGCTGGCCCATGGGAAAGTCGGCCTGACGAAAAACAATGGCGGAATATTGGCTTGATCGCCGCAGTGCGGCCTGTAGTGTCCCGGCGCAGCCCGAAGGATGACATGAAGTATGGCGGAATATTCGGCCTTTTCGCTTCTCAAGAACGCGCTCAGCGGCAACCGCGACTGGAAACCGGCGTGGCGCAAGCCGAGCCCCAAGGCCTCGTATGACGTCATCGTCATCGGCGGCGGTGGCCACGGATTGTCGACGGCCTATTACCTCGCCAAGGAATTCGGCATCACCAATGTCGCCGTGCTGGAAAAGGGCTATCTCGGCTCCGGCAATGTCGGCCGCAACACCACCGCCGTCCGTTCCAACTATCTGTTGCCGCAGAACACGCGCTTCTACGAACATTCGATGAAGATGTGGGAGAATCTTTCCCACGACCTCAATTACAACGTGATGTTCTCGCAGCGCGGCGTGCTCAACCTGGCGCACACGCCCGGCCAGCTCGACGACCTCGCCCGCAAGGGCAACGCCATGCGCCATCTCGGCGTCGACGCCGAGCTGATGACGCCGGCCGAGATCGGCTGCCGCGTCCCCGGGCTCGACATGTCGCAGCGGGCACGTTTCCCGATCTTTGGCGGGCTGATGCAGGAACGCGCGGGTACTGCCCGCCACGATGCCGTAGCCTGGGGTTATGCCCGGGGTGCCGACCGCCGCGGCGTCGACATCATCGAGAATTGCGAAGTCACAGGCTTCCTGCGCGACGGCGACCGGGTCATCGGCGTCTCGACAAGCCGCGGCGAAATCCGCGCCAAAAAGGTCGCCGTTGCCGTGGCCGGCAGCACGGGGCGCGTGATGCAGCTTGCCGGCATCGACCGCATGCCGATCGAGAGCCACGTCCTCCAGGCCTTCGTCTCGGAATCGCTCAAGCCGTTCCTCGACACCGTGCTGACCTTCGGCATGGGCCACTTCTATGTCGGCCAGTCCGACAAGGGCGGCCTCGTCTATGGCGGTGACCTCGACGGCTACAATTCCTATGCCCAGCGCGGCAGCCTGCCCATCGTCGAGGAAGTAATGAGTGAGATGCTGGCGCTGTTCCCTTCGCTGGCACCCGTGCGCGTGCTGCGCTCATGGGGTGGGGTCTGCGACATGTCGATGGATGGCTCGCCGATCATCACCACCGGCCCGTTGCCCGGCATGTATCTCAATTGCGGCTGGTGTTACGGCGGCTTCAAGGCAACGCCGGCTTCCGGCTTCTGCTTTGCCCACACCATCGCCAAGGACGCGCCGCACGAGTTCAACGCGCCCTTCACGCTCGACCGTTTCAGCCGTGGCACCGTCATCGACGACAAGGGCCAGGGTCCGACGCCGCGAATGCACTAGGGGTTCGAACATGTTGATCACCTGCCCCTATTGCGGCCCGCGCGACGTCTCCGAATTCGCATATCAGGGCGACGGCAACCGCACCCGTCCCGATCCCGCTTCGACCGATGCCGAGGCGTGGAGCGCCTATGTCTATGACCGCCTGAACCCGGCCGGCATCCACAACGAGATCTGGCAGCACGCCGGCGGCTGCCGCGCCCATCTCGCCGTCGTCCGCGACACGCTCACCCATGAAATCAAGAGCGTGCGTTTTGCCCGCGAACATGGCGCGCCGCCCCACGGCCGCCGCACATCCGGAGCCAAGGCATGAGCCCGCGCCGCACACCGTCGGGTGGCCGCATCGACCGGTTGCGGACCATCCGCTTCACCTTCGACGGCACCGCCTATACCGGCCACCAGGGCGATACGCTGGCCTCGGCGCTGCTTGCCAATGGGGTTTCGCTGTTCGGCCGTTCGTTCAAGTACCACCGTCCGCGCGGCGTGCTGACATCAGGCGTCGATGAGCCAAACGCTCTCGTGACGGTGCTGCGCGGCGAGGTCCGCGAACCGAACATTCCCGCCACGATGGTCGAGATCCATGACGGCCTCACCGCGGTCAGCCAGAACCGCTTTCCCTCGCTCGCCTACGACGTCAGTGCCATCAACCAGCTCGGCGGCAAGTTCATCTCCGCCGGCTTCTACTACAAGACCTTCATGGGTCCGGTGATTGGCCCGCTCAAGGGCACCCGCTTCTGGATGCTTTGCGAAAAGATCATCCGCCGCGCCGCCGGCCTCGGCCGCGCCGGCCACGCGGCCGATCCGTCACGTTATGAGCGCATGAACGCCTTCTGCGACGTGCTTGTCGTCGGCTCCGGGCCCGCCGGCCTTGCCGCCGCGCACGAGGCTGCCCAGTCGGGCGCTCAGGTCATCCTGACTGAGCTCGATCCATGCTTCGGCGGCTCGGCCAACTGGTCGGGCGAGACGATCGACGGCGAGCCCGCCGCAACCTGGGCCTCCGATGTCGTCGGCGAACTCAAGACCCATGACAATGTCCGCCTGCTCAAGCGCACCACCGTCTGGGGCTACTATGACGGCAACACGCTGGCCGCCGTCGAACGTGTCAGCGACCACAAGGACACGCCCGCCAAGGGCGCGCCGCGCCATCGCCACTGGACCATCCGGGCAAAGAACGTCGTGCTCGCCACCGGTGCCTTCGAACGGTCGCTGGTGTTCCCCGGCAACGACCGGCCGGGCGTGATGATGGCCAGCGCCGCGATGCGCTACGCCAATGAGTACGGCGTGCTGGCGGGCGAGAAGATCGCCGTTCTAGCCAACAACGACAGCGCCTATCGTGCAGCCGCTGCCCTCGCCAAGGCGGGAGCCAGGATCGTCGCCATCGCCGACCTGCGCTCGGACGTCTCCGCGGCCTGCCGCACTCTTGCATCAGAGGCCGGCGCCGAACTGTTGACCGGCCATGCGGTGATCGGCACCGAAGGCGGCAAGAAGCTCTCCGGGGTCAAGCTGGCCCCATTCTCCGCCACATCGGGTGTCTCCAAGGGCAACGCACGCGACATCGGCGCCGACTGCCTGATCGTTTCGGGCGGCTGGTCGCCAACCATCCACCTCGCCAGCCAGGCCGGGGCGCGGCCGGTCTGGAGCGACGACCTGCAGGCCTTCCTGCCGCCGGAAACCGGCAAGGGCTGGATCGGCGCCGGCGCCTTCAACGGCACCTTCTCGACGGCCGAAGTCATCTCCGAAGGCTTTTCCGCCGGCCGCAAGGCGGCAGGCCAGCCGGCGCTCGAAACCGCCACCCTGCCCGACGTCGAACCCGCGTCGCTCGACCCCAACCCGGCACCGGTCTTCGAGATCAGGGCCAAGGGCAAGGCCTTCGTCGACCTCCAGCACGACGTGACGGCTGACGATGTCCGCCTCGCCCACCTCGAAGGTTTCGTCTCGGTCGAGCATCTCAAGCGCTACACCACCCTCGGCATGGCCACCGACCAGGGCAAGGGCTCCAATGTGCCCGGCCTCGCCATCATGGCCGAAGCCCTGGGCAAGCCGATCCCCGAGGTCGGCACGACGCGCTTCCGCCCGCCATACGCACCTGTCTCCGTCGGCGCACTTGCCGCCGAGCGTTTCGGCGACCTCAAGCCTGACCGACTGACCCCGATGCATGACTGGCATCTGGAAAACAGCGCGACGATGTATTCGGCCGGCCTGTGGTTCCGCCCGATGATCTATGGCGGACCCGGCGAGACGATCGAGCAGGCCTATGTCAGGGAAGCGGCAGCGACCCGCGAAACGGCGGGCATCGTCGACGTCTCAACGCTCGGCAAGATCGCCGTCCAGGGACCGGATGCCGCCGAGTTCCTCGATCGCGTCTATTCCAACGTCTTTTCGACCTTGCCCGTCGGCAAGGCGCGTTACGGCCTGATGCTGCGCGAGGACGGCCTCGTCTTCGACGACGGCACCACCTGGCGGCTTGGCGAACACGACTTCCTGATGACCACGACCACGGCCAATGCCGGCAAGGTCATGCAGCATCTCGAATATTTCCTCGATGTCGTCTGGCCGGATCTCAAGGTTCACCTGACCTCCGTCACCGACCAGTGGGCCGGCGCGGCGATCGGCGGCCCGAAGGCGCGGGACATCCTCGCTTCCTGCGTCACCGGCACCAGGGTCGACAACGAGGCCCTGCCCTTCATGGGCATCGTCCATGGCGAGATTTCGGGCGCGCCGGTGATGATCTGCCGGCTCTCCTTTTCCGGCGAGATGGCCTTCGAGGTCTATTCCGGTGCCGGTCACGGCACCCATGTCTGGGAAGCGCTGATCGAGGCGGGCAAGCCTTTCGGCATGGTTCCCTACGGGCTCGAGGCCCTCGGCACGATGCGCATCGAAAAAGGCCACGTCACCGGTGCCGAGATCGACGGCCGCACCTCGGCACGCGACCTCCATCTCGGCTGGATGCTGTCCAAGAAAAAACCCTTCATCGGCTCGGCCATGATGGACCGCGAAGGACTTGCCGCCTCGGGCAGGCTCGAACTGGTCGGCCTGATCGCACTCGACAACCGGCCGCTCAGCGGTGGCGCGCACATCGTCGAGGAGGTCGACGCCGCCAACCCGCACGGATCGCTCGGCCACATCACCGCCGCCTGCTTCTCGCCCGCGCTCGGTAAGTACATAGCACTTGCGCTGGTCTCGGGCGGCAAGGCGCGCCATGGCAAGCGCGCTCACATCTCCGACCCGTTGCGCAACCGCTTCGGCCCGGTGGAAATCGTCAGCCACCACTTCTTCGATCCCGAAGGGAAGCGCATGCATGGTTGAGCAGCTTTCACCGCTCGAACCGGTATTCCGGCCCGGCTCGTACGGAAATTTCGTCGATGGCGTCGGCGTAACCTTGTCCGAGATTGCACCCGGATCGATTGTCCAGCTTGCCGCCTGGCCGGGCGAGGAAAAGAAGCTGATGGCAACGATCGGTTCGGTCACCGGCCTCAAGCTGGCCGATGGCGCGGGCGCCGGCGCTTCGTCCGAGCGCTGTTCCGCCTTCGGCTTCGCTCCCGGAAAGTTCCTGGTATCAGACGCTTCGGAAGGACTCGCCACAGCCTTTGCCGGCAAGGTCACCGCAGCGATCGGCACCATCACCGACCTGTCACATGGACGCACGGCGATCAGAATTGGCGGCCCGAAATCGGAATGGGTGCTGGCCAAGCTCTTTGCCGTCGACTTCTCCCTGACTGCATTTCCAGTCGGTTCGGGCATCTCGACCACCCACCACGACGTGTTCACCCAGATCCAGCGCAGCGGCCCCGACAGCTTCGACCTCTACGTCTTCCGCTCTTTCGCCCGCTCGTTCTGGAAAATGCTGTGCCATGCATCGGACGAAGTCGGCTACGAGGTTAGGTAAGTCAGGCTGCGGTCATGGTGCCCAGCCCGCATTCTGCAACACGACGCGGTAACCATCACAATCCTCAAAGGTCACGCCTCGCCTGTCCCAGTAGGGATTGAAGGACGGCACCGGCTGATAGCCATGCGCCTTCATCCGCGCGATCGATGCCTGCCAGTCGTCGCTGTCGGGCAAATAAAACACGACGAGATTGTCCTGCGTCGGCGCCCTGCCGGCGTCATGGCCATGGGCATGGGTGAACTCGAAATGATGCGCTTCGCCAGCCTTGCCGAGCATAACGCCATCGAAACCGTCATGGTTGTCGAAGCGGGCGAGTTCGTCGAGCCCGAGCCCGTCGCGATAAAAGCGGACGGTGGCCTCGAGATCGTTCGTGGGCCGCGCCACGCGCAGGACGACGTTCTTTTTCATGATCTCTCTCCCTGGGTCGAGCCTAGCCTGCCTTCGCATTTGACCACTGGGTGACGACGAGCCCAATGACGATCAGCACCAGGCCGGCAACCCTGGCGAGACTGGCAGGGCGCTGCACGAACCCCATCAGCCCGAAATGGTCGATGACGAGCGACGCCACCATCTGCCCGCCTATGACGGCGACGACGAAGCTCGCCGCCCCCATCTTCGGCGCCAGCAGCAGCGCCGCCGTGACATAGACCACGCCCGCGACGCCGCCGGTCCAGATCCACCAGGGCCCGGTGGCTGCGGCGGTTGCAAAGCTGGGCACCGGGACCCTGAACGCCAGCATGACAGGCACGGCCAGGGCCACGCTGACGGCCAGCGAGACCATAGTCGCCCAGAGCGGATGGCCGAGCAGCCGCCCGAGCATGGCGTTGGCGCCGGCTTGAAACGGGATGGCGGCGCCGGCGACCAGCGCTGCGGCGAGCAGGGATGAACCTAGGTTCGGCATGACATGTCTCCTTGTTTTCCAAGACCTAGGGCATCCGAAATTCTGATGGAAATTCGTATTTCGTAGCCGCAATATGCACGGGATGAATAATCTTGCCGGCATCGATCTCAACCTCCTCGTCGTGCTCGACGCGCTTTTGGCCGAGCGCCATGTCTCGCGCGCCGCTATCCGCCTGAACAAGAGCCAGCCGGCAGTCAGCCACGCGCTTGGCCGTCTCCGCCATCTGCTCGACGATCCGCTGCTGGTCCGGCATGGCGGTGCGCTTCAGCCGACCATGCGCGCGCTGGAGATTGCGCCGCGGCTCACTGAAGCGCTGGAACGTATGCACGATCTGCTCGCCCCGAGCGGCTTCGATCCGGCCACGGCACGCCGCAGCTTCCGCCTCGCAATGTCCGACTATGGCGCTATCGTCGTTTTGCCGCGCCTGCTGCCGCTTTTGCGCCGGCGCGCGCCAGGCATCGATCTCCATGTCAGCCAGGCCGGCCGCGAAGCCATGGCGGCACAGGTCATGGACGGCGAGGTCGACATCGCGATCGGCGTTTTCCATGCGCTCGACAAAGCCGTCCGGCGACAGCGGCTGTTCGAGGAGGACTATGCCTGCCTTTCCGACGCCGCGTTGCTGGGCAAAGCGGCTGGAATGGACATTGCCGCCTATCTCCAACGGCCCCATGCGCTCGTCGCGCTGCGCGCCGACGTCGAAAGCGAGATCGACGTGGCATTGGCCGCCGCCGGGCACAAACGGCGCATCGCATTGGTGCTACCGCATTGGGGCGTCGCACCCGGGCTGATCGCCGGAACCGATCTGGTGCTCACCATCGCGCGCCGGCTGCACCCGGCAGTGCCGGCAGCAAGCGGCCTCGCCGCCTTCGAGCCGCCATTTGCGATACCGTCCTTCGCCTTCCAGCAGATCTGGCACAGGCGCCGCGACGGCGACGCCGCGCATCAATGGCTGCGCGAGACGATTGCGGGCCTGTTCGAAAGCCTGCAACGCCTGCCATAGCCGAAAAAGAGCCGATGCTTTAAGATCGTCGCCGCTTGAATGGCAGTTGCACATTGGTATCGGCACTCATGGCCAGCAACGCGTTCCGCTTCGATGAGGTCTGGGAAATCCCCGAGGCATCCCCGCAAGAGGTGTGGGCCGTACTCGCTGACGCGACGCTGCTGCCACTGTGGTGGGGCGACGTCTACAAGGACGTGGAAAAACTGACTTCCCATGACAAGCCGTCGGTCGGTGCCAAGGTCCGCGCGCGTGCCCGGGGATTTCTGCCCTATGAGCTCAACTTCATTCTCGAAGCGGTGGAACTCGAGCCCGGCAAGGTCGTGGCGGTGAAGACATCAGGCGATTTCGATGGCCACTGGCGTGCAGTGCTCGCGCCCTCCGGCCATGGCACCCATGTCACGCTCACCTGGCAAGTCATCGTCGAGCGCCCGATCCTGCGCCTGTTGTCGCCGCTGCTGCGCCCCGCCTTTGCCTGGAACCATCGCTGGACCACGCCACGCGGCGAAGCCGGTCTGCGCCGCTATCTTGCCGAGCGAAAGGCCGGTCGAGCCTGGTCGCCTTATCCGCAAGATTGACAGTTCGGACCGGAATCGCGTCATGTTGTCGGTGGCCCGTGCAGCCTGCCGCTCGCCCCTTCCGGGAAGGTGAATGCACGACGATTGACGCGGTTTGACCTTTTGCACGGGCGATCCGCCAGAATGCGAGCACTGGCACTTTCCAAAAGTTCGCCCGGGCCAAGGATCGAACCATGCATTCCTTTCTCGACGCCAAACTGATGGCCAAGGCGCTTCGCAAGGCCATGGCCGAACGTCATGTCGAATTGTCCCACACCGATTGTCTCGAAGTCGTATCCCGGCAGTTTGGCCTTGCCGACTGGAACACGCTTGCCGCCCGCATCGCCGCTGCCACGGGTGACGACGCGCTCCCGCTTCCCGAGAGCTGGTTCATCACCGGCAACACCGAGCGCACCAACTACCGCATCGGCCTCGACCCTACTCAGCCCGGAACGGCCATCATCGAATGCCGCTTCCACCGCCAGGGCGGCATCGTGCTGCGCGAAGACCATTATGGCGTGCTGATGCAGAGCATCCAGGCCGACGACTATCGCGGTGGTCGCATCAGGCTGTCGGCAACGTTGAAGGCTGATGACGCCGACGCCGGATCCATCTGGATGCGCGTCGACAAATCGGAGGGCAAGGTCCTCCAGTTCGACAACATGACGACGCGGGAGGTCGACGGCGCACTGAGGGGCTCCACCGGCTGGCTTGAGCGCAACGTCGTGCTCGACGTTCCGGCCGAAGCCTCGAGCATCCACTACGGCTTGCTGCTGCAGGGATATGGTCGCATTTCGGCGCAGTCGTTCCAGGTCGAGGCCGTCGACGCAAAGATGAGCCCGACGCCACGGAGCCCGAAACATCTCCCACGGCCGACCAATCTCGACCTGAGGTCGAGTGGACTGTCCGCCTGACGGGTATTAGCCGGCGCTGTGCGGCGCCGGCATTTCCCGGCTATTTCAGGAACTGCACCCACTCGTCGAGGGGCGCGCGGTCGGTGCGGAAGGTGCTTTCCGGCTTCGACGTGTCTTCGTGGCCCAGCGCCATGCCGCAGACCACGACCTCTTCCTCGGGAATGCTGAGCACCGGCCGGATCTGGCGGTGATAGGGCGCAAATGCTGCCTGCGGGCAGGTGTGCAGCCCCCGCGCCCGCGCCGCGATCATGATGTTCTGCAGGAACATGCCGTAGTCGATCCACGAGCCCTGGTTGAGCCTGCGGTCGATGGTGAAGATCATGCCGACCGGCGCGTCGAAGAAGACGAAATTGCGGTCGTGCTGGGCGCGCATGCGGTCGACGTCGCGGCGGCCGATGCCGAGCGTGCTGTAGAGCCCGAAGCCGTTGGCGCGGCGGCGGCCGAGATAGGGCTCGAAGAACTGGTCCGGGTAATATTTGTATTCGTCCCAGACGGCCTTTTCGGCACGCACGCCGGAATTCAGGATGGCCTCGCTGATGCCGCGCAACGTCTCGCCCGAGGTCACATAGACCTTCCACGGCTGCATGTTGGTGCCGGAAGGCGCACGTGCGGCAACGTCCAGGATGTCCCTGATGACACTGTCGTCGACCGGCGTCGGCAGGAATGCACGCACCGACCGGCGCGACACGATGGCCTCATCAACGATATCGGTTTCGTCGTAGTGCTGCGGTTTTTGGTCCGGTGCCAGCATCAGCTGTCCCTATGGCATGGCTATTGTCGGATCGCCCCTCACCGCCCGTCCGAAACCGAGCCTTTGCACTCTCTCCCGGAGTCTCGCAAGAGAAACTTGCTGGACTATGAAAATGGGCTTGAATTTTTCACCGCAATGCCATTTCATGAAATTCTTCCTTGAAATTTCACGAGGGCCGCATTTTGAGTTCCACCGTGTCGCTGCGCAAGGAAGGCAACGTCGCCGGCGATGTGCTGGCCAACGACCTGCGCGCGCTGCGCAAGTCGCGCGGGCTGACGCTCGCCGAGATCGCGATCAAGCTGGGCCGCTCGGTCGGTTGGGTGAGCCAGGTCGAGCGAGGATTGTCGACGCCATCGATCGGCGACCTTCGCGCCTTTGCCGAACTGTTCGGCGTGCCGATCAGCCTGTTCTTCGGCCATGAGGCCACCAATGACATCGAGCGCGGCGTCGTTGTCCGCTCCGGACGGCGGCGCTCGCTGGGCAGCAACGAATCCGGGCTGGTCGAGGAGCTCCTGTCACCCGACCTCGGCGGTAGCTTCGAAATGCTGCGCTCGATTTTCGCGCCCGGCGCCGGCATGGCAAAGCCTGTGACGCGCCCCACCGAAGAGGCCGGCTATGTCGTCTCGGGCGGCTTCGACATCGAGATCGACGGCACCTGGCACAGCCTGGGCGAAGGCGACAGCTTCCGCTTCGACCACAAGCCATTCCGGTGGCGCAACCCCGGTTCGGTTCCGGCAGTGGTCATATGGGTCGTATCGCCACCGGTTTACTGATTGCTTTTTTGGGAGGAAAAGATGGCTGAGTTGCCGAGCACGGCCCGCGTGGTGATCATCGGCGGAGGCGCGGTCGGAGTCTCGTCGCTCTATCACCTCGCCAAATCAGGCTGGACCGACTGCGTCTTGCTCGAAAAGAACGAGCTGACCTCCGGCTCGACCTGGCATGCCGCCGGCAACGTGCCCACCTTCTCGTCGTCCTGGTCGCTGATGAACATGCAGCGCTATTCGACCGAGCTTTATCGCAGGCTGGCGACCGAGGTCGACTACCCGATGAACTACCACGTCACCGGCTCGCTCCGCCTCGCCCACAGCAAGGAGCGCATGCAGGAGTTCCAGCGCGCCAAGGGCATGGGCCGCTACCAGGGCATGGATATCGACGTCATTGGCACAGACGAAATCAGGCGCCGCTACCCTTTCATCGAGACGCATGATCTCAAGGGCGCGCTCTACGATCCCAGTGACGGCGACATCGACCCGGCACAGTTGACCCAGGCGCTGGCCAAGGGGGCGCGCGACATGGGCGCAAAGATCATCCGCTTCTGCCCTGTCATTTCGGTCCGCCGCGACAAGGACGAATGGGTCGTTTCGACCGAAAAGGGCGACATCCGCTGCGAAAAGGTGGTGAATGCGGCCGGTTATCGCGCCGCCGAGGTGGGAAAAATGTTCGGCCGCGACGTGCCGATGATGGTGATGAGCCACCAGTACATCCTGTTCGACGAAATCCCCGAACTGGCTGCATGGTCGCGGGAAGCAGGCCAAAAGCTGCCGCTGCTGCGCGACGTCGACACCTCCTATTATCTCCGCCAGGAGAAGAACGGCATGAATCTCGGCCCCTATGAGCGCAACTGCCGCGCCCATTGGGCAACGCCCGACGACCAGATGCCCGCGGATTTTTCCTTCCAGCTCTACCCCGACGATCTAGAGCGGCTGGAATGGTATCTCGATGACGCCGTCCGCCGCGTGCCGATCCTGGGCACCGCCGGCCTGTCCAAGATCATCAACGGCCCGATCCCCTACGCTCCCGACGGCAACCCGCTGATCGGCCCGATGCCCGGCGTGCCAAATGCCTTCGAAGCCTGCGTCTTCACCTTCGGCATCGCCCAGGCCGGTGGCGCCGGCAAGGTGTTGGCCGAGTGGGTTACCAGGGGCGAGACCGAATGGGACATGTGGTCCTGCGACCCACGCCGTTTCACGTCGTTTGCCTCCGCGACCGACTATGCGGTTGCCAAGGGGATGGAGGTCTACGGCCACGAGTACGCCATCCATTTCCCCCGCCACGCCTGGCCCGCGGCGCGTAACCGCAAGCTCTCGCCGATCCACGACCGGATCGCCGCCCTCGGCGCGCAGTTCAACGCCTATAATGGCTGGGAGCGCGCCACCTGGTATGCCCAGCCCGGCGACGACACCTCGGAAGCATCGACCCAGACCTTCGCCCGTTCCGGCCCCTGGGAGAAACGCATCCGCGAGGAATGCCTCGCCGTCCGCGATGCCGCCGGCATCCTCGACCTGCCCGGATTCAGCCGCTTCAATCTCGACGGGCCGGGTGCCGCCGCGTGGCTCGAGACGCAGGTCACCGGTACCGTGCCCAAGGTCGGCCGCATCGGGTTGTGCTATTTCGCCGACGATCACGGCCGCATCGTCAGCGAGATGTCGGTTGTCCGCCATTCCGACGACCTGATGACGCTGATAACCGCAGCGGTTGCCCAGTGGCACGATTTCGAGTGGCTGAAAGCGCACATGCCTGCCGGCGCCACCTTCGAGCTGATAGACCGCACCGAGGAGTATTCGACCCAGATCCTCGCTGGCCCCAACTCCAGGAAAATCCTGGTCGAGGTCTGCGAGGCGGACCTCGCGGCCCCTTGGCTGACGCATCAGGAGACGACCATCGCCGGGCGCTGGGCCAAGCTGGTGCGCGTTTCATTTGCCGGTGAGCTCGGCTGGGAGATCCACACAAAGGTCGCCGACACGGCGACCGTGTTCGACGCTCTCTGGGCCGCCGGCCAGAAGCACGGGCTAAAACCCTTCGGAATGTTCGCGCTCGACGCGCTGCGGTTGGAAAAGGGTTACCGCGCCTGGAAAGGCGATCTTTCGACCGACTACACCATCCTGCAGGGCGGGCTCGGGCGTTTCGTCAAATGGGACAAGGCCGACTTTCGCGGCAAGACGGCGCTGCTCAACGAGAAGCAGCAGGGCACAAAGAAACGTTTCGTCACGCTTGTCATCGACACGCCGGGCGAATGCGACGCGCCCTACATGTCGACGCTCTGGCACAATGGAACAATTGTCGGTGAGACCACGTCAGGAGGATGGGGCCACAGGGTAGACAAATCGATCGCGCTGGGCATGCTGCGAACCGATCTGGCCGTGCCGGGCGTTACCATCGAAGTCGAGATTTTCGGGGAGCGCTTCAGCGCCACGGTCCAAGAGGACAAGCCCTTGTGGGATCCCGAAAACGAAAGGCTACGCTCATAATGTCCCTTCCCCATTCCGGTCGCGCCTTCGGCGCCTTCATGTTCGACATGGACGGCACCATCCTGAGCTCGATCGCCTCGACTGAACGCGTCTGGAGCGCATGGGCAATCAAGCACGGCCTCGACGTCGAGAGCTTCCTGCCGACCATCCATGGCGTTCGGGCCTATGAGACCATCCGCAGGCTGAACCTGCCCGGCGTCGACGTCATGGCAGAAGTCGAGGCTCTGACCCAGGCCGAGTTCGACGACGTCGACGGCATCGCATCGATCCATGGTGCAGCGAACTTCCTCAATGCACTGCCTGTCGAGCGCTGGGCGATCGTGACGTCGGCACCGCGCCGGCTGGCACTGCGCCGGCTGGAGGCCGCGGGCCTGCCTGTCCCGCCGATCATGGTCACCAGCGAGGATGTCGCCAACGGCAAGCCTGCGCCCGACTGCTTCCTACTCGGTGCTGAGCGGCTCGGCCACAGGCCGGAAGATTGCCTGGTGTTCGAGGATGCGCCGGCAGGCATTCGCGCGGCGGAAGCCGCTGGCGCGCAGGTGCTGGTCATCACCGCCACCCACAACCATGCTGGCGGCACCCCGCATCCTTCGGTTACCGGCTATGGCGCGCTGACGCCCCGGCTCGACGGCACGAGCAGGCTGACACTCGCCCGTCTGGCGGCCTTGCAGGATGCAGGAGCCTGAGATGCCGAAACCATCCGCCCGCATCTCCGGCATCGTCCCATCAGGCAAGGACGGCTGGGAAGTGCATTTCGCCGCCATGACACGCAAGCAGGCCGGCGAAGACATCATCATGCTGTCGGTCGGCGACCACGATTTCGATACGCCGTCGGAGACGGTCGAGGCCTGTGTCGACGCCGTGCGCGCCGGCTACCACCACTACACACAACTGCCCGGCCTGCCGCGCCTGCGTGCTGCCATGGCCAGGATCTCCACGCGCTGCAGCGGCGTCGACACCGCACTTTCCGAAATCATCGCCACACCGGGCGGCCAGGCCGCTCTCTACGCCGCGGTCCAGGCAACGCATGATCCGGGCGACCACGCCGTGGTCGTGGCGCCCTATTACGCCACCTACCCCGGCACCTTCCGCGCCGCCGGCGCCGGCTACACCGTCGTCGAGGCGCACGCATCGGATGGCTTCCAGCCGCGTGCCCAAGAGATCGAGACGGCGCTGAAGCCCAACACGCGCTCGATCCTCATCAACACGCCGAACAACCCGACCGGTGCCGTCTATAGCAGGAAATGCCTGGAGGACATCGCCGAGCTTTGCATCCGACGCGACCTCTGGCTGCTCTCCGACGAGGTCTATTGGACGCTCGGCGGCGGCGAGCATGTGTCGCCCCGGGCCCTTCCCGGCATGGCCGAACGCACGCTCATCATCAACTCGATGTCCAAAAGCCACGGCATGACCGGCTGGCGCATCGGCTGGCTCACCGCCCCAGCCGACCTCGTCTCGCTGGTCATCAACCTCAACCTCGTCACCACCTACGGCCTGACCGACTTCGTCAGCCGCGCGGCGATCGAAGCGCTGGAAAACGATTTCGGCGTTGAATGGATCGCGACCACCTATGCCGGCCGCCGCAGCCTGTTCGTCGACCAGATGCGTGGACTGAACAACGTCACCGTGCGCGGCTCCGAAGGCGGCATGTATGTCATGCTCGATGTCAGCGCCATCGAACCCGACTGCGAGAAATTCGCCTGGGATCTGCTCGAGGCCGAGAAGGTCGCCGTCATGCCTGGCAAGAGCTTCGGCGACGCCGCCGCAGGTCACATCCGCATCAGTCTGTGCCAGCCCGACGACGTGCTGAGGGAGGCCGCCGGCCGCCTGAGGCGCTTCGCCAACAGCTACGAGAGGTCTGCCGCATGACCGAAATCCCCACCCGTGCCCGCGCCGTCATCATTGGCGGCGGTGTGTCCGGCTGCTCCGTCGCCTATCATCTGGCGAAGCTCGGCTGGACCGATATCGTGCTTCTGGAGCGCAAGCAGCTCACCTCAGGCACGACATGGCACGCGGCGGGGTTGATCGGACAGTTGCGCGCGTCGCAGAACATGACCCGGCTGGCGAAGTATTCGGCCGACCTCTACGTCAGGCTCGAGGAAGAGACCGGCGTCGCCACCGGCATGCGCCAGGTCGGCTCGATCACCGTCGCGCTGACCGAGGAGCGCAAGCACGAGATCTACCGCCAGGCTTCGCTCGCCCGCGCCTTCAATGTCGACGTGCGCGAGATTTCGCCAGGAGAAGTCAAGGAGATGTATCCGCATCTCAATGTCTCCGACGTTGTCGGTGCCGTGCATCTGCCGCTCGACGGCCAGTGCGACCCGGCCAACATCGCGATGGCCTTGGCCAAGGGCGCACGGCAGCGTGGTGCAAGGATCATCGAGAACGTCAAGGTCACGAAGGTCCTGACGAAGAATGGCCGTGTTTCCGGCGTGTCATGGGCGCAAGGCGACGAACAGGGAACCATCGAGACCGACATCGTCGTCAACTGCGCCGGCATGTGGGCGCGCGAGCTGGGCGCCAAGAACGGTGTCAGCATCCCGCTGCATGCCTGCGAGCATTTCTACCTCGTCACCGAAGCCATTCCCGGCCTCGGCCGCCTGCCAGTGCTGCGCGTGCCCGACGAATGCGCCTACTACAAGGAAGACGCCGGCAAGATGATGCTCGGCGCGTTCGAGCCGGTGGCCAAGCCCTGGGGCATGGACGGCATCCGCGAGGATTTCTGCTTCGACCAGTTGCCCGAGGACATGGATCATTTCGCCCCGATCCTCGAAATGGGCGTCAACCGCATGCCGATGCTGGAAACCGCCGGCATCCACACCTTCTTCAATGGGCCCGAGAGCTTCACCCCCGACGACCGCTATTATCTCGGCGAGGCGCCGGAGCTGGGCGGCTACTGGGTCGCCGCCGGCTACAATTCCATCGGCATCGTCTCATCTGGCGGTGCCGGCATGGCGCTGGCGCAGTGGATCCATGACGGCGACGCGCCGTTCGACCTCTGGGAGGTCGACATCCGCCGCGCCCAGCCATTCCAGAAGAACCGGCGTTATCTCAAGGAGCGCGTCTCGGAGACGCTGGGCCTGCTTTATGCCGACCATTTCCCCTATCGCCAGATGGCGACATCGCGGAACATCAGGCGCTCGCCCCTGCATGAGCACCTGAAGGCGCGCGGAGCGGTGTTCGGCGAAGTCGCCGGCTGGGAGCGCGCCAACTGGTTTGCGCGCGAAGGCCAGGAGCGCGATTACAGATATTCCTGGAAGCGGCAGAACTGGTTCGACAACCAGCGCGACGAACACCTGGCAGTCCGCAACGGCGTCGGCCTGTTCGACATGACTTCCTTCGGCAAAATCAAGATCGAGGGCCGTGATGCGCTGGCCTATCTGCAGCGCCTCTGCGCCAACGACATGGATGTCGAGCCCGGCCGGATCGTCTACACCCAGATGCTCAACCAGCGCGGCGGCATCGAAAGCGACCTGACGGTCACACGGCTTTCACCGACGGTCTTCCTGGCCGTCGTGCCCGGCGCCACGCTTCGCCGCGACCTCGCCTGGCTGCGGAGGTATCTTCGCGACGAATTCGTCGTCATCACCGACGTAACTCCGGCAGGATCGGTGCTCTGCCTGATGGGACCGAATTCGCGGGAGCTGATCGAAAAAGTCAGCCCCAACGATTTCTCCAACGACAAAAATCCGTTCGGAACCTGGCAGGAGATCGAGATCGGCATGGGCCTTGGCCGCGCCCATCGCGTCACCTATGTCGGCGAACTCGGTTGGGAGCTCTATATTCCGACCGACCAGGCGGCGCATGTATTCGAGGTCATCGAGGAAGCCGGCGCCGATCTTGGGCTGAAGCTGTGCGGCCTCCACGCGCTCGATTCCTGCCGCATCGAGAAGGCTTTTCGGCATTTCGGCCATGACATCACCGACGAGGATCATGTTCTGGAGGCCGGACTCGGCTTTGCGGTCAAGACCGGCAAGGGCGACTTCATCGGCCGCGACGCGGTGCTGCGCAAGCGCGAGGCGGGTCTTGCCCGCCGGTTGGTCCAGTTCCGGCTGACCGACCCCGAGCCGCTGCTGTTCCACAACGAGGCCATCGTCCGCAACGGCAAGATCGTCGGCACGATCACCTCGGGCAATTACGGCCATTATCTCGGCGGCGCCATCGGGCTCGGTTATGTCCCCTGCGCTAACGAGCCCGAGGCAGACGTGCTCGGTTCGCGCTACGAGATCGAGATCGCCGGCGAACGTTTTGTTGCCGAAGCCTCGCTGAAGCCGATGTACGATCCCAAGGCCGAACGCGTGCGCATGTAGCCGCCCCTTACAAAATCGCCCGCGCTGACATATTCAGACGGAGGGAATTCATGCGGCGAGGCCGGGCAGTGACGAAAAAGCAGCGACGCGTCTGGTGGGGCGACTTCAAGGCGGCCGATTTCGCCGGTCTCGATCCGGAAATGACGATCGCCGTCATCCCTGTCGCGGCCATCGAGCAACACGGCCCGCATCTGCCCGTCTCGACCGACCTTTCGATCATGGAAGGCATGCTGGCCGAGACCTTCGCCCATCTGCCCGACGACCTCGACGCCCGCTTCCTGCCGATCCAGGCAGTCGGCAAGTCCGACGAGCATATGCAGGCACCCGGCACGCTCAGCCTGCCCGCCAATATGCTGGTCGACGCCTGGACCGAACTCGGCGCCTCGATCGCCCGCGCGGGCATCCGCAAGTTCGTGTTCGTCACCTCGCATGGCGGCAATGAGGAGGTGATGGGCATCGTCTCGCGCGAACTGCGGGTGCGCTTCGACGCCCTGTCGGTGCGCTCGAGCTGGGGCCGCTTCGGCACGCCCGACGGCCTCTACCTTCCTCGCGAGATCCAGCTCGGCATTCATGGCGGCGATGTCGAGACTTCGCTGATGCTGCATTTCCGCCCCGAGCTGGTCGAGATGGCAAAGGCCCAGGACTTTGCCTCCAGCTTCGAGCGCACTGAGGCCGAGTTCGACCTGCTGCGCTCACATGGCCCATACGGCTTCTCGTGGATATCAAGCGATCTCAACCCACATGGCGTGGTCGGCAATGCGCTCGCCGCCACCGCCGAGAAGGGGCGGCTGACGGCCACGCATCAAGCCAAGGGATTCGTTCGCCTGCTGCAGGACATCCGCAAGGCGAAGTTGGCGGAATGGCTGGCGTAGAGATGGTGCGTCCTTCAAGGCTCGCCGATCGAAGATAGCGGCTGAACGGAGTGAGCGGTCGCACGACCGGCCTCATCCTGAGGTGTGAGCCCGTATGGCCGCGCTGTTGTGCACAGCCCATCGGCGGGCGGGCCTTGAAGGACGCACGACCAGCCAAGCTGAACCCTGGCCGCCCTAGACCTCCAGCCCGAACGGCACGCCCTCGAAACAATCGGCGCCACGACCGATGGCGGCGATCGCCGTCACCATGCGCCCGTTGCGTCCCAGAACGTGGTCTGCCACCGCGATCAGCCGCGGATTGGGCGTCGCCGTTGGTGAAAGTCTCCGCAACAGCAGGGCAAGCTCCGTCTCGTCGCGCGACGGATCGAATGCCGCAGCGACAATGTAGGCCGACGCCGTCGACCGGCTTACACCAGCCCAGCAATTGATCGCCAGCGGCCGCGAGCGGTCCCATGCGCGGGCGAAATCGAGCAATTGCCGCACATGGGCCTCGCCGGGCAGCGTCATGCCGTCCTGCTCGACCGCGATGTCGTGCATGTTCATCAAAAGGTGGTTCTCGGCGCGGATCGACACTGGCCGCGTCATTTCCATTCCGGCCGAAAGCAGTGAGACAAGCCGCTCGGCCCCGATGCGCGCAACTGTCTCGTCGACCTTCGAAAGCGGGCAGACAAAGATCACCGCGCAGCCTCCTTCTTCGCCGCTTCCCGGTCCTGCGCCCAGTCACCCAGGGCCACGTCAAGCCGCCGCCACTCGACTTCGTGGCCCGGCAGGCCGCAGCGCAACTGGGTCGGTCGATCGGTGAAACCGCGCACCAGGATACCCTCGCGCCCCAGTGCCTTGAACAGTCCGGCGGCGTCGGAAATGTCGACATGGCGGAACAGCGACGTGCCACCGGTGACGATCACGCCAGCGCGGGCAAAGGCCTGGTCGAGACGATGCGCGGCATGCGCCAGCGTCGTCCGCATCTCACGCTGCCAGTCAGCATCCGACAGTGCCTTGATGCCATACTCGAGCGACGGTACGGCCACCGACCAGGGCCCGAGCTCTTCCTCCAATCGACCGGCGATATCGGGGTGGGCCAGTGCAAAGCCGAGACGGATGCCGGCCAGCCCGTAGAACTTGCCGAAGGAGCGCAGCACCACGAGGCCACTCTGTTCGACGTCGCCGGCAAGGCTCTGCGCCTGCGGGCCGACGTCCATGAACGCCTCGTCGACGACCAGAAGCCCACCGCGGGCGCGCAGGCTGGCGGCCAGTTCAAGCAGGTCCTTGCGCTGCACGACACGGCCGTCAGGGTTGTTCGGATTGACCACGACGGCGAGGTCGGCGTCGAAAAGCTGCCCGAAATCGCGCGTCTCGGCCACCTGATGACCGGCGATCGCAGCGGCGCGGGCGTGTTCCTGATAGGTCGGCCCGAGCACGAGGGCGCGGCCGGACCGCACCAGCGAGGCGATGCGCGGCAATAGAATCTGCGTGCCCGGCGCCGGCACCACATGGGCGGCCGAGGGCGCACCGTAAGCAGTTGCGGCAACCGCTGCGAGGTCGCGCGCCCGACCCGGCTCGGGCAGGCGCGACAAGGCTGTGGCAGGCAGCTCGAAAAGCGGATAGGAGTTTGGATTGATCCCGGTCGACAGGTCGACGAATGGCTCGGGCGCTCCCGGAAACAGCGCCCTCGCCCGTTCCAGGCTGCCGCCGTGGTCCACGGTCCCTGTCCTACGTCCTGCAAGAAGCGTCATGTCTTTTCCGCTCGCCTTCCTGTCGCTTCTGGTTGAACTCGGTCTCGGCTATCCGGACCGACTTGTGCGCAAGATCGGTCATCCGGTCATCTGGATCGGCAAGCTGATATCCTTTCTCGACATCAGCCTCAACCGAGCCACCGATACCGACGCTCAGCGCCGCATCTGGGGTGTCGCCGCCCTCGTCGTCATCGTCACACTGCCCGCCACAATCGCCTTCGCCCTGGAGCGGCTGTTCGGTTTGCTGCCCCTCGGCATGCTCTTGACCGCCATCGCCGCTTCCAGCCTCGTCGCCCAGCGCAGCCTCGGCAGCCATGTGAAGGCGGTCGCCGACGCGCTCGACAGCGGCGGCATCATTGCCGGTCGCAAGGCCGTGTCGCAAATCGTCGGCCGCGACCCCGAGCGTCTCGACGAAGCAGGCGTCAGCCGTGCCGCAATCGAGAGCCTGGCCGAAAACTTCTCCGACGGCATCACCGCACCTGCCTTCTGGCTCGCCATCTCAGGTTTCGCTGGAGGTGCCGCCTACAAGGCGGCCAACACCGCCGATTCGATGATCGGCCACCGCACCAACCGCCACGAAGCCTTCGGCTGGGCCGCCGCCCGTTTCGACGACCTCATCAACCTGCCGGCCTCGCGCCTGACCGCGCTTGCCATCGTGCTCGCCGCCTCCCTCGTGCCCGGCGCCGACCCGAAGGCCGCCTGGGAGGCCGTCTGGCGCGACGCCCAAAAACATCGTTCACCCAATGCCGGCTGGCCCGAGGCCGCCATGGCCGGCGCGCTCGGCCTCGCCCTTGCCGGCCCTCGCGCCTATGGCGGCGTTTTGGTCGAGGACGCCTTCATGGGCGCGGGCGGCCGCCGGGACGCCAATGCCCGGGATATCCGCGCAGCACTCCGCCTCTACTGGACCGCCGACGCCATCCTGGTCGGCGCCATCGGCCTGATCGGCTTCGCCATCTGGCTCTGACACAGCAGCGCTAGAACTCGATTCCCTTCTGAGCCTTCACGCCGGCCGAGAAGTGATGCTTGGTCGCGCCCATCTCGGTGACAAGGTCGGCAGCCTCGACCAGCGCCGGCTTGGCGTTGCGGCCGGTGACCACGACATGCAGGCCCTCGCGACGGTTCTGCAGCGTCGCGACCACCGCCTCCAGATCGAGATAGTCATAGCGCAGTGCGATATTGAGCTCGTCGAGCACGACAAGCGAAATTGTCGGGTCGGCCAGCAGTTCCTGCGCCTTTGCCCAGGCTGCTTCGGCGGCGGCGATGTCGCGCTTGATGTCCTGCGTCTCCCAGGTAAAGCCCTCGCCCATCGTGTGCCAGACGGCGCGGTCACCGAAGGCGGCGAATGCGTCCTGCTCGCCCGAATGCCAGGCGCCCTTGATGAACTGCACGACGCCAACCCGCTGGCCATAACCCAGCATGCGCAGCGCCAGACCGAATGCCGCGGTCGACTTGCCCTTGCCGGGACCCGTGTTGACGATCAGCAGCCCCTTCTCGACGATGGTCTTGCCGGCGACCTCAGCATCCTGAACCGCCTTGCGCTTGGCCATCTTGGCGCGGTGGCGTTCGGCTTCCTGCTCGTCGATCGTCTTCATCATTTCACCCTCATCGGCAGGCCGGCGACAAGAAACAGCACCTCTTCGGCCACGGCCGCCACCTTCTGATTGAGCCTGCCGGCATCGTCACGAAAACGGCGGGCCAGTGCATTGTCGGGCACGATGCCGAGCCCGACCTCGTTGGAGACCACGAACCACGGCCCGCGCGGACGCGACAGTGCCTCGACGAGCGCCGCACATTCGGCCTCGACGTCATGATCGGCCAGCAGATGATTGGTAAGCCAAAGCGTCAGGCAGTCGACCAGAACAGGCGCGCCATCGGGCAGGCTGGCGAGCGCGCCGACCAGATCCAGCGGCGCGTCGAGCGTCCGCCAGCCCTCGCCACGGCGTCCCAGATGGATCAAAATGCGCTCACGCATCTCGTCGTCATAAGCCTGCGCCGTGGCAACATAGGTCCACGGCGCAGGAAATTGGGTGATGAGCTGCTCGGCATGCGCGCTCTTGCCGGAGCGCGCGCCGCCGAGCAGGAGGGTCAGCATCTCAGGCAAGGCGGCCGTTCAGCGACGGCGCCGGCTCGCTCATGAAGCGGTTGCGCACATAGCCCGCCACCGCCCCCAGCACGACCCAGAACACCAGATTGGTGATGGTGACGGCGACGACGAAGCTGTGGTGCAGGTCTGCTGGAATCGGCGACTCGTGGCTTTCCGGTTGCGGTGCACCGACGATGTGCGGCGCAACGATCAGCACCACACCGAGTATCGCCAGCGGCAGCGACTGCTTGAAAGCGATCAGCGCGAGACCCGCCGCGGTGGCGACGACGGTCAGCGTCCACCAGATCTGGCGTGCGCCAAGATCGGCTGCCGGCATCGCCGGCAGCTCCGGCGGCAGGCCAAGACCGGGAGCCAGGGTAAACACGGCAAAGCCGGCAAAGCCCCAGAACACCCCCTGGCGCCAGTTGGCGATGCCACCGGCAAACTCGGAAACGGCGACCAGGATCAGGCCGAAAGCGATGCCGCTGACGATATTGGCGAGCGCCGAATAGGCAAAACGTTCAGCGCCGTCGGCCGGAGCCCAGGCTTCTTCTTCGGCTGGCGCCGCAGTCTGTGCCGCCGTGGTTTCGGCGCCGGCCGCAGGGGCGGTCGCCTCAGTGCCGGCAACTGGTGCCGCGGCGTGCTCATGGCCACCGCCGGCGTTCTCATAGGTCTCCGCCTTGAGGATCAGCGGGACGGTTGCATAGGTCTGGAGTGCGGCAAGGACCACGCCGGCCAATAGCCCGCTGATCGCCGCGATGAACACGACGTTTCTGAAGATGGACATTGTTGGATCGCCTTGGTTAGTGGCAGGGGAAAGCCATCGAGTGGCGATAGTCGTGGGCAGCGTTGTGCACCACGTCCATATGCGAGAACCCGAGGAAGCCAACAACGAAAAGGCCGAGCAGCGCGGCAAGCGCCAGCTGCATGCTACGCGACTGCGAAGAGACGTCGGTGCCGAGAGCAGAAACAGTGTTCATCACAAGTCCTTTCGCCCTCCACCCGAGGGCACAGAGATAAGTGCCTGTCGCCGGCAGGTCTCCTGGCTTGCGGATCGGCACCCTTCCCCGCCTTCCCGAAGCAAGCTTCAGTGGCATTTGGGGAGAGCTAACCGCATACAGTTGCGGGGGCAGCCACGGCTTTGGACCTTCAAATGGCCCTTACCGCATTCCCTCTTGATTCCGTAACGGAACCGACGACGCCGCAACTATAGAAACAAATGGCTTGGGCGGCAAACCAAATTCCGACGCCGCCGCGCTCGAAAGCGGCGTTCCGGCGATCATCCGCGGGCCACGATTCGCTCGGCCACCAGATGCTGGAGCCGCCACAGATGCCGATCGTGGATCGCCCGCTGCTCGAGGTTGCTGACCACATTATAGAGATAGTCCGCAGCCGAACCCCAATGGCCGCAGGTCGTCGCCAGTCGCTCCGCCACCGCGTCCTCGCCCAGCGCGCCGGCATAGGCGTGGCCTTTGCGGTTGATGACGAAGGCGAGCGCGGTCAACGGACCTTCATCGGTGGCGAGCTTCAGCCAGCGCGGCTTGTAGGTGGAGGGTTTCAGCGTCATCTCGCGGCGAAACAGCTTGTCCAGCTGCTCGCGGCGGTCGCCGTCCGTCAGCCTGAGCGCCACGCCCTTGCACTGGCCGCCGCGATCCATGCCCATCATCAGTCCAGGCTCAGCCTTTGTGGCGCGCCAGCGGGTCATGTTGATGCAGAACGAACGGTGCCAGCCGCGCACCAGCGCCACCCTTTCGTCGGTGTGCTCCACCTCGGGTTTCCAGATCAGCGATCCATAGGCAAACAGCCACAACGGTCCATTGCCGGGACGCGCGGCAAGCGTCTCGTCGATCATCACCTCATAGTCGGCGTCGTCGAGATGCATCGCATCGGGGTCGGGGCCCGTGTCGGCGACCTCGCGATGGCAACGCGCCACCAGCTCCTCGGTCAGCGCCATCTTTCGTCCGCTCATGCCCGCCCCATCAATTGCTTAACCCTGTGCACGACAGACAGTTCTGCTCTCTTCCGCCCCGCTTCAACCATGATAGTGCTGCATGGGCGCTGCAACACCCGAAAACGCAGAAGCGAACAACATGACGATGCAACCGGACCCCGACCAGATCAAAGCACCTTCTCGGCGCGTATCGGTCATCGACATCGCCCGCGGCGTAGCCCTGATCGCCATGGCGATCTACCACTTCGCCTGGGACCTCGAATTCTTCGGTTATGCCGATCCGGGCATGACCGCCTATGGCAACTGGAAGCTGTTCGCGCGCTGCATCGCCTCGAGCTTCCTGTTCCTCGTCGGTGCCAGCCTGGTGCTGGCACATGCCAAGGGCATCCGCTGGCCCGGCTATTTCAGGCGGCTCGCCATGGTGACAGCGGCGGCACTAGCGATCACCGTCGCCACCTGGTTCGCCACGCCAGACACCTTCATCTTCTTCGGCATCCTGCATCATATCGCGCTCGCCAGCGTGCTTGGCCTTGCCTTCCTACGCGTCCCGCCGGTGCTGACGCTGATCGCCGCTGCTCTGGTGATCGTAGCACCCCACTATCTGCGCTCGGAGGCGTTCAATCACCCGGCCCTGGTCTGGATCGGCCTTTCCACCGCCAACCCGCGCTCCAACGATTTCGTCCCGCTGTTCCCCTTCTTCGGCGCGGTGCTGGCTGGCATCGGCGTCGCCGGACTGGCGCTCAGGGCAGGCCTGATCGAAAAGATGGCGCGGCTTCAGCCCGGCGCCTGGTCGCGCCCCCTCTCCTTCTTTGGTCGCCACAGCCTTGCCTTTTACCTCATTCACCAGCCGGTGATGATCTCGCTGGTCTGGCTCTTCGCCCAGCTCTTCCCGGCCCCGGTCGAAACCCGCGAGGTCACTTTCCTGAAATCCTGCCAGCTTTCCTGCGAGCAGAGCCGCGACACCGATTTCTGCTCGCGCTACTGTGTCTGCATGCTCGACGAGTTGCAGAAGGATGATTCGTTCGATCGGCTCTATGCCTCCGACCAGAGCCCGAAGTTGAAGGCCCATGTCGGGCAGACCGCCGCCATGTGCACGACAAGCACCGAAAATCAGACGATACCAGGAGGAGCGCAGTGACCAATCCCAACGCCGCCCCCAGCAAGGTGCCATGGCCGCCGATCCTCTACCTCGCAGCAATCGTGGTGGCGGCGGTGCTCGGACTGCTCTATCCCTTGCCGTGGATCACCGAACCGCTGTCGGACTTGCTTTTTGCCGCCGGCTGGCTGGCGGTTGCCGGCGTTGTTGCGATCTATTATTCGGCCATGCAGACGCTGAAGCGGGCCAAGACCACCATCCGCCCCGACAGGCCGTCCGAGCATCTGGTCACGTCGGGCGCCTTCTCCTTCACCCGCAACCCGATCTATTTCGCCAACACGCTGCTGATGATCGCCATCGGGCTGATCACCGCAAATGTCTGGTTCCTGGCGCTGGCCCTCATTGCCGCCTTTGCCACGCAAAAGCTCGCCATCGTACCGGAGGAAAAGCACCTGCAGGCACGTTTCGGCAAGAAATACATCGATTACGCGAAGAAGGTCCGGCGCTGGATCTAACCGGCGACGGCGGTCGCTTGCCTTCGGAGAAAACTGCTCGTCCCATAGACGGCGACGATCGCCAGCGCGAACACCAGCCATAAGATCAAGCCGATCCATTGATGCTGGGCCGCATCGCCGCCTTGAAACACGCGGCCGAGATAGCGGACGCTGTTCTGATGCGATGCATGCATCAGGATAGCCGGCAGCACGCTTCCGGCCGAGTTCTGGTACAGCCATGTGAACACCACCGCTGCCGCCATGACATTGAGCGCACTTGAAATGCTGTAGTCGTTCAGCAGCACCAGCGGCAGGTGCCAGGCCGCCCAGATCAGCCCGAGCACCAGACTGGCATTCAGCGCTCCGCGCTCGCCGAGAAGCAAGGGCAGTGCAAAGCCCCGCCATCCCGGCTCCTCGCCAAGCGGACCGCTGAAAACCATGAGCAACGCGACCATGACGGCGATTTCCGTGACGGCCGGCACATTCGCCCAGTCTGGCGGGGCCGAGCCGAACATCGGATTGAGCCAGATAGCAAGCAGTTGCACCGCCAGCGGCATGCCGATCGCCGCCAGGTACCACACCGGAGGCACACGCCACTTAACAACCGAGGCAAGCAGGGCACGTACCCTTGGCCAGCCGCCCAGGACAGCCGAAATGACGATGGCAGCGACAAACGGGCCGAAGGTGAACCAGGCGATGTCTTCGCCGCCTGCCCGATAGAACGGAATGAAGCCTATCCAGGTGATCGTGAATGCCAGCAGCACGAAGCTCACGACCGGCCAGTCGCGAACCGTCCTGACGAGCATGGACATTGGAGCTACTCCCGAGGGGTAGTTGACCATACCACAATGCCGTAGGCGAGTCCGGGCTGCCGCCCGCAGAGCGTGACCGGATCGGGCGTCAGGTGTTGACGCCGAGTTCGACCAGCCGCTCGACGCAGGATTCCTCGGCCTGGTCGAGCTCGGCCAGCGTCTCCTCGAGGTCGCGGCGCTTCTGGCGCAGGTCCTCGCGCTTCTCCTCGATGCGCTTGATCATCAGCTTGAGTTGACCGACTTCGCCGGGCGGCTCGCGATACATCTGGATGATCTCGCGGATCTCGTTGATCGAGAAGCCGAGCCTTTTGCCGCGCATGATCTGGCGAATGAGATGCCGATCGGATGGTCTGAACAGGCGGGTGCGGCCACGGCGGACGGGCTGGACCAGCCCCTCGTCCTCGTAGAAGCGCAGCGTGCGCGTCGAAATGTCGAATTCCCGGGTCAGTTCGGTAATCGAGTAATATTCCCGCATCGTCTCTCCACCCGGCGGACGCTATCGCCCCGCCTCAAATTCATGCCGGGCACTAGCCGAGGCGATCATGCCGCGCGACTGATCCGCGCAAGCCGAGGAACCGTCACCGATCCCTTGCGGAGTCTGGCACGCGATTTACGTAAAAGTCAATCGAGCACAACTATCCCGGAGCGGCTCCGAGATGCAGCCACCAGGTGGCGAGACTGAGGAAGGCCAGGAAGCCGATGACGTCAGTGATCATCGTCGTGAAGATCGATGACGAGATCGCCGGATCGGCGCCGAATTTGTCGAGCAGCAACGGAATGAGGATTCCGCCAAGTGCCGCCGCCAGCATGTTGAGGATCATCGCCGCAGCAATGACAAAGCCGAGGTCCGGATTGTGGAACCACAGGCCGGCAACGAGGCCGAGGATGGTCGCGATGACCGCGCCGTTGAGCAGACCGACCATCACCTCGCGGCGAATGACGCGGCCGGCATTGTAGATGTCGAGGTCGCGGGTCGCGAGTGCGCGCACCGTCACCGTCATCGTCTGCGTTCCGGCATTGCCGCCGAGCGAGGCGACGATTGGCATTAGCGCCGCCAGTGCCACCATTTCCTCGATCGTCGCGCCGAACTGGCTGATGACGGATGCCGAGATGAAAGCGGTGCCGAGATTGACCAGCAGCCAGGGCACGCGCGAACGCGACGTCGCCGCCACCGTGTCGGACAGCTCTTCGTCGCCGACACCGCCCATGCGCAGCAGATCTTCCTCGGCCTCCTGCTGGATGACGTCGACGACATCGTCGATGGTCAGCACGCCGACAAGACGCTCGTTCTCGTCGACGACGGCAGCGGAAAGCAGATCGTATTGCTCGAATTCGCGCGCCGCCTCTTCCTGATCCATCGTTGCAGGAATGGCATGGCGCGTCTCGTGCATCACCTCTTCGATCTTGACTGCGCGCTTGGTGCGCAGGATCTGGTCGAGGTCGACAGCGCCGAGCAGCTTGAAGGTCGGGTCGATGACGAAGACCTGGCTGAAGCGGTCAGGCAGATCCTTGTCGTCGCGCAGATAGTCGATCGTCTGGCCTATGCTCCAGAAAGGCGGCACGGCGACGAACTCGGTCTGCATGCGCCGGCCGGCCGATTCCTCGGGATAGTCGAGCGAACGGCGCAGCCGGATGCGTTCGGTGAACGGCAGCTGCGCCAGGATCTCGTCCTGGTCCTCGGTGTCGAGATCCTCGAGAATGTAGACCGCGTCGTCGGAATCGAGTTCCTGGACGGCCTGGGCGATCTGCTCGTTGGGCAGGTTGTCGACGATGTCGAGGCGGATCGCATCGTCGACCTCGGTCAGCGCCGAGAAGTCGAAGTCCGAGCCCATCAGTTCGACAAGCGCCAGCCGCTGTTCCGGCAGCAGCGCCTCCAGCAGGTCGCCAAGTTCGGACTGGTGCAGGACGGAGACGTCGCGCTTCAGCGTCAGCGTATCGCGATCGGCAATCGCCGCCCCGATATGGGCCAGGAACGGCGCGAGAATCACCCCGTCATCGCCATAGATTTCGGCGCGGACAGCGTCAGCGGCGTCGGCGCCGTGGCTATGGTCGTGTCGGGCTTCCATCGGCGCTTCCCGCTTGCGGATTTCGGGATTCGAGGTGGGTTATCCCTAGCCCGCAAAGGGCCGGAATATCAAATGAAATACGGCCCGGACGCAGCACTTCGAACAGGCGGCGCGCGCCTGTCTCAATCAGGCCACATGATCGGCGGCGCAGTGGCCGTGATCGGCCAGAACCTCGATGATGCGGCAGTCGCAGATACGGCCATGGCCGCACTCGTCGATCATGCGGGCGAGCTCGCCGCGCAGCCGCCTGAGCTTCTCGATGCGACGGTCGACCTCAAGCAGATGCGACTGGGCGATGCTGTCGGCCTGATGACAGGAGGCCTGCGGCTCCTGTGACATGGCAAGCAGTTCGCGGATGTGATCGACTTCGAAGCCGAGTTCTCGGGCGTGGCGGATGAAATTCAGCCGGTCGATCTCGGTCTTGCCATAGCGGCGCTGGTTGCCCTCGGTGCGCGGCGGCGCGGCGATCAGCCCAATCTGTTCGTAGAAGCGGATCGTCGGCACTTTGACACCGGTTCGCCGCGCCAATTCGCCAATCGGCAGATTCATCGAAAAATCCTCTTGATCCTCTAGTGGCTAGAGATTCTAGCATCGCTTCATATAGGATTGAAAGGACCTGAAATGAACGACGCCAGCCACGGCAAGACACGCTTCCGCGTCGGCGGCATGGATTGCGCCTCTTGCGCGACCAAGATCGTAAACGCGGTCAGCCGCCTGCCCGGCATCACCGAGGTCGGCATTTCGGTGTCGGCCGGCACCATGATCGTCACCCATCAGGGCCCCGCCCCCTCCGCCGCCATCTCGAAACAGGTGAAGGCGCTTGGCTACTCGGTTGCCGAAGTGGGCGCAGCCAGGACCGCGGCACCGACGGCTCATGTCCATGAGCACGGCCCGAACTGCAGCCACGACCACGTCGGCCATGACCATGCAGGTCACGACCATTCCGGCCACGATCATGGCGACCATTCCGGACACGACCATGGCGCGGCGGCGGCAAATGTTGCCGGGGCCGGCCACGATCATTTCGACCTCGACGACGGCCCGTGGTGGAAATCGCGCAAGGCCAAGCTCACCATCACCTGCGGTGCAGCACTTGTCGCCGCCTACGCCATCGGCCAGCTCTTGCCGCAAATCGGGCATTGGGCTTTTCTGGCAGCACTTGCGGTCGGCCTGGTGCCGGTCGCCCGCCGTGCTTATGCCGGTGCCATATCGGGCACGCCGTTCTCCATCGAGACCTTGATGACCATCGCCGCCGTCGGCGCGGTGTTCATCGGCGCGACCGAAGAAGCAACGATGGTCGTCCTGCTGTTTCTCATCGGCGAATTGCTCGAAGGCGTCGCCGCCCGCCGCGCACGCGCCAGCATTCGCGGCCTGGCCGACCTCGTTCCCAAGACCGCCCTGGTCGAGGAAGGTGGCACGACGCGCGAAGTAGCCGCCGACACGCTTCAGGTCGGCGCGATCATGCTGGTCCGGCCGGGCGACCGCGTTGCCGCCGACGGCACAATCGTCGAAGGATCGAGCACGCTCGACGAAGCCCCTGTCACCGGGGAGAGCGTGCCCAAGTCGAAGAGTGCAGGCGACGACGTCTTTGCCGGCACGATCAACACCGATGCGGTGCTCCGGGTCCGCGTTACCGCAGCTGCCGCCGACAACACCATTGCCCGCGTCATCAAGCTGGTCGAGGAAGCGCAGGAAAGCAAGGCGCCGACCGAGCGCTTCATCGACAGCTTCTCGCGCTATTACACCCCTGCGGTCCTCGTCGTCGGCGCGCTGGTCGCCATCCTGCCGCCTTTGGTTGCCGGCGGCGACTGGTCGGAGTGGATCTACAAGGGCCTCGCCATCCTGCTGATCGGCTGTCCCTGCGCGCTGGTCATCTCGACGCCTGCCGCGATCGCCGCCGGCCTGTCTGCCGGCGCCCGCCGCGGCCTGCTGCTCAAGGGCGGCGCCGTGCTCGAAGGCATGCGCCGCGTCACCACGGTCGCGCTCGACAAGACAGGCACGCTGACCGAAGGCAAGCCGAAAGTCACCGACATCATCGGCATCAGCCTCTCCGAGGCCAATGTCCTGTCGCGCGCCGCCGCATTGGAAACAGGCTCCAGCCATCCACTGGCGCTGGCCATCCTCGGGCGCGCCAAGGCCGATGGCGTGCCAATACCACCGGCCAATGCCGCCAAGGCCATCGCCGGCAAGGGCGTGACAGCCAGGGTCGGCGGCGAGGAGGTTTTCCTCGCCTCACCTGGTGCTGCCGAAGAAATGGCCGGGCTGTCAGCCGAACAAAAGGCGCGGATCGCTGCCTTCAATGCCGACGGCAAAACAGTCTCGGTGCTGCTCGTCGACGGCAGGGTCGCGGGCATTCTCGCCATGCGCGACGAGCCGCGCGCCGATGCCATCGCCGCTCTCGCCCGGCTCAAGGACGATGGCATCGCCACAGTCATGCTGACCGGCGACAACGAGGCCACTGCCAAAGCCATCGGCAAGGGACTCGGCATCAACGTCCGCGCCGGGTTGATGCCAGACGACAAGCAGCGCATCGTGCGCGAACTGCAGAAGCAGGGCCAGGTCGTCGCCAAGGTCGGTGACGGCATCAACGACGCCCCTGCTCTGGCCGCGGCCGACTTCGGCGTCGCCATGGGCGGGGGCACAGATGTCGCGCTCGAAACGGCCGACGCCGCGATCCTGCATGGCCGCGTCAGCGACATCCCCGACATGATCGCACTGTCCAGGACAGTGATGGGCAACATCGCCCAGAACATCACCATCGCGCTCGGCCTCAAGGCGGTCTTCCTGGTGACGACAATCATGGGCATCACCGGCCTGTGGCCGGCGATCCTGGCCGACACAGGCGCGACCGTGCTGGTCACCGCAAACGCAATGCGCCTGCTCGCCTGGCGCGGGCGCTGACGAAAGCCGGCTCTGCTAGGTCTCAAGCGCGCAGAGCCGCCCCGGCACACTGCTTCAGCTCGCGAGCTTGCCCGGCTCCACCATCCCTGGGCATCGCCGCCTGGCCGGCGGCGATGCGGCGCACGTCACCGCCGACGCCACGCCCTGTTCGCATGGCGTCGGCCCTTAAGACAGACACCACGACTTGAGCGCGACGGAATGTGTGTTATCGTCCCTGCATTGCGAAGGGACGATCGCAGTGTACCGTGGATAACATGCGCGCACTGAATGTCGTCACAACCAGCACCTGCCCCTGAACTTGCCACCATCGTCATTGGCTACCGGGCCCCGGCGGAAATCGTCGGCGCCGTCCGCTCATTGCGCGAACAGTCAGTGGCGACCGACATTCTCGTCGTCAATTCCGGCGGCGGTGACATCGGCGCCCTGCTCCGCCGCCACGGCCTCGACGTCGCTTTCGTCGAATTCGAGGAGCGCCTTTATGTCGGTGCCGCCAGAAACCGCGGCATCGAACGAACCAGGGCGCCCTACGTCGCCTTCCTCGCCGATGATTGCCGCGCCGCACCCGGCTGGGTCGAGCGCCGCCTTGCACGCCATAAGGCCGGCGCGCCTGTCGTCGCCAGTGCTGTGATAAACAGCAAGCCGCAAAATCTGGTCGCCTGCGCCGCCCATCTCAGCCTGTTCATGCGCCGCCTGCCCGGATTGCCGGAGGAACAGGCTATTCGCTATGGCGCCTCCTTCGAGCGCGGCCTGTTTGCGCGTCATGGCCTCTATGACGAGACGATGGCGACCGGCGAGGACAGCGAATTCCTGTTGCGCCTGCCCGCCGAGCTCAAGCCGGCCTGGGATGGCGACATAAGAACGGTTCACCTCAACGAAACGAGGATCTTGCGCTTGCTGATCGACCAGTATCAGCGCGGTACCAACTACGGCCGCGAAATGCACCGGCTGTCCGGCAAATCCTTGCGCAAGATCGCCCGCGATGTGCTGCGCCAGCACCGCCCCGCCCGCCAGTTGGCCATGGCGGGGCTCTCCGGCGACGAACTGATCCAGACGCTGCGGGCCATGCCCATCCTGCGGCTCAGCCTGCTCGCCAAGGCCGCCGGCGTTTTGATGGCGGCCGACAGCAGGGACAAATCTGTCATCGCTCCCCTCAGCAGGCACGGGGTGCGGCCATGATCACCGTCACGGCCAAGCCACAGCGCCGACGCCGTTGGCGCGATCTTTTCCGCCGCCGGCAGACGGTACTTGCCGTTTTCAGCTACCGCTACGACGCCCATCTGGTGCCCGACCTGCTGACCAACATCGATCCGATCGTCGACGGCTGGGTCGCGCTGGACGACCGCGCCTCCACCGGGATTGTCAGCAGCGAGTTCGAGCGCCAGCGCACCCTCATCGGCGCTGCGCGGGCCGCCGGCGCCGACTGGATTCTTGCCATGGATCCGGACGAGCGATTCGAGATCGGCGCTGCGACCGCCATTCGAAGGCTGCTGTATCCGCGCAAGCCGACGGCCTGGGGCTTCAACCTGCGCGAACTCTACGAGCCAGACGCCTATCGCATCGACGGCATCTGGGGCCAGAAGGTCCGCTACCGGCTCTTCCCCGTCTTTGATGCAGCCGAACTGCCCGACCGTGGCATGCATGCATGCTGGTATCCGCGCGACGGCCGCTATCTCGAGCGGCACTGCGACCTGAACCTCTATCATCTCAAGATGATCGCCCCGGCCAGACGGTTGGCACGCCGGGATCTCTACAATCATCTCGATCCGGAGCTTCGCGACCAGCCGATCGGCTACGACTATCTTGCAGACGAGCAAGACGCCCGCTTCGAAACGATTCCGCAGGGCCGCGCCTACGCGCCGCCACATCATGATGACGGAGGCTTGTGGATGGCCGACTTGGCTGCAGCAGTTCAGACGGAACCTTAAAAACGGCCGTCAACATCCTGCACGTGTTTGATGATTGAGGAGTTTCCGGCTTTTCAGCCTGCCGGCACGTCTGGCCGGTGAAGCGGATATTTCCGCTTAGGAGTGACTGGTGCGGTCGAGAAGACTCGAACTTCCACGGGTTGCCCCACAGCGACCTCAACGCTGCGCGTCTACCAATTCCGCCACGACCGCACTGTCACGAAGGGCCGGTCCGAACCGGCTCGCGGCATGTAGCAAATCGTTTCCGGGGAAACAAGCGCCCTGTGCGATATTCGTCCATCATTCTTGCATACCCCAAGGGAAGCCGCATGACGGAGGCTGCGATAGCCGGCTTTCTAAGCCTGACCACTGGACGTTTTATCCCCAAGCCGCCATATCAGGTCGACGAACGGACCCCCAGAATGACCGAACGCAGCCTGATCGCCACGTCGTTTCTTGCCCTTCCCGGTTCAGCACCGGTCGAATGGCGAATCGAACCAGGCCTGACGCCCTACGATCAGGCGCTCGCCTTCATGGAACAGCGCGCAGATGCGATTCGCCAGGGCACATCAGGCGAGATGGTCTGGCTTGTCGAGCACCCGCCTGTTTACACCGCCGGCACCAGCGCCCAGGAACAGGACCTTGTCGAGCCCGACCGGTTTCCCGTCTTCAAGACCGGGCGAGGTGGCGAATACACCTATCATGGGCCCGGCCAACGCGTGGCCTATGTCATGCTCGACCTCAAGCGAAGGCGCGAGGACGTCCGCGCCTTCGTTGCGGCACTCGAAGCCTGGATCATTTCGGCGCTTGCCGCCTTCAACGTGAAGGGCGAACGGCGCGAGGACCGCGTCGGCGTCTGGGTGGTGCGGCCCGACCGCCCGGCCCTGCCTGACGGCTCGCCGGCGGAAGACAAGATCGCAGCCATCGGCATCCGTCTTCGCCGCTGGGTCAGTTTCCACGGCATCGCCATCAACGTCGAACCGGAGCTCGGCCATTTCTCCGGCATCGTGCCGTGCGGCGTCACCGACCACGGCGTTACCAGCCTCGTCGACCTTGGCCTACCGGTGACCATTGATGACCTGGATGTCGCGCTTAAAACTGCCTTCGAAGAGATATTCGGGCCGGCCGAAACCACCGCGACCGCTGTCCGGAAGACGGCCTGAGGCCGCCTTCCCGCGCGGCAGCTGCGATCCGCGCTTGATTCAACTCATTTTGCGCCAGGCGGCGCTGGCTCAGTCTTTTCCGTCTTGGCGATTTCAGCCCGCACGGTGTCGGCATCGAGTTAACCCGGTGCCCTGTTTCAGGTTGGGATTCAGCTCGCGCTGCTCATCAGGCACTCCAATCAGAGTGCGCCGATCCACACAGCCATGGTGACAAGGAAGGTGCTCATGCAGACCATCGAAATGACATCCTGTACCAGCTCGGTCATCTGTTGCTCCTGTTTTTAATATGTTCGTAATTTGTTCTATTTTTGTTCAAATGTCAACGCGAGCCATTGCATCCGGCAGCAGCCACTCGCCGCAACCGATTCGACAGTAAATGAAGGGTTTATCCAGGCGAACCGAGACCTTCGCCCGTTAACGAACAGGCAACGGCGTCATCAGGCGATAGGGACAGCGGTTGAGAACAGATTCGTCCGGCTCAAGCGCCGGGCGTCTTCAGCAAGCGTCAGTGGCGCTCGACGCCCTTGAGCTCGATGACATGCTCGATGCCCATCATTCATACCTCAGGGCTTCGACCGGATCGAGCGCGGCCGCCCGCCATGCCGGAACCAACGTCGCCAGGAACGACAGCACCAGTGCCATCAGCACCACCGAGATGGTCTCGCCGACATCCATCTTGGCCGGCAGCTGGCTGAGGAAATAGAGCTCGGGGTTGAACAGCACGGTACCCGACAGCCAGGAAAAGAACTGCCTGATGCGCTCGACATTGAGGCAGATGACCACGCCGAGCATCACGCCGGCGAGCGTGCCGGTCATGCCGATGGCAGCTCCCGTCATCAGGAAGATGCGCATCACCGCACCGCGTGTCGCCCCCATCGTGCGCAGGATGGCGATGTCGTGGCCCTTGTCCTTCACCAGCATGATCAGGCCGGAAATGATGTTGAGCGCCGCCACCAGCACGATCAGCGTCAGGATCATGAACATGACGTTGCGCTGGACCTGCAGCGCCGAAAAGAAGGTCTGGTTGCGCTCGCGCCAGTCGGTCAGGAAGATCGGCCGCTGTACCGCCTCCTCCACCTTGGACCTGATCGCGTCAACATTGTCGGGATCGTCGAGATAGACCTCGAGGCTCTGCGCCTTGCCTTCGGAGTTGAAGTACGTCTGCGCTTCAGACAACGGCATGAACACGATCGAGGCGTCGTATTCCGACATGCCGACTTCGAAGATCGCCGTGACCGCATAGCCTTGCAGGCGTGGCGTCGTGCCAAGCTGACTGACATCGCCGTCAGGCGCGATCACCGTAATGATGTCGCCCAGCGCCAGGCCGTGATTCCTAGCCATGCGGCTGCCGATTGCGACGCCGCCGGCCGTATCGAAACCGGCGATGCCCCCCTGTTTGATGTTATTGGCAACCAGCGTGATCTTGCCGAGATCCTCTCCGCGGATGCCGCGCACCAGCGCGCCGGAACCGGCGCCGACATTGCCCCGTGCCAGCACCTGACCTTCGACCATTGGAATGGCGTATTTGACGCCTGGGACACCATTGATCCGCTTGGCAAGCTCGGCATAGTCCTCCAGCGGCAAATCGACCGGCGTGACGATGAGATGGCCGTTGATGCCAAGAATCCGCGAAAGCAACTCCGCTCGGAAACCGTTCAACACCGCCATCACGACAATCAGCGTGGCGACACCCAGCATGATGCCAAGGAAAGAGATCGAGGCGATCACCGATACCATCGTTTCGTTGCGACGCGAGCGCAGATAGCGCCACGCCACCATGCGCTCGAAAGTCGAAAAAGGTCCGGCGCCTGCCGGCTTGGCTGCGCTTGTCTGGCTCATGCGGCAACGCCCAGGCGCTGGAGGGTGCTGGCCAGTCGCACCGTTTCGCGCGTGTCGCTCTTGCGGTTGATTTCGACCTCGCCGGCGGCAACACGACGCGGTCCGACGATGACCTGCCGGGGCAGGAAACTGCACGACAAACGCATGGGCTGGTCCGAAAAATGAGGAACGTTGCGCCGGAATCGGCGCACAGCTTCAGTGCACAGGCTTCATAGCCATTTCGTGGCGGAATGGAAACTCGCGGGCGCGAGGCAACCGCAGAGCATGCGGCCGCGTTAGCCTGCCTTGTGAGAAGGGCCGCGGACCACCAGCGGTAACGGACCGCACGAGATGCGAAGCGGGCAGCAGCTCGCTTCTGGAGACACCGTGGACGGAAGAAAGGCAGCCCTACAAGGGCACGATCTTGCCTTCGGAAAGCGTAACGCGACGATCCATGCGTCCTGCAAGCTCGTGGTTGTGGGTGGCGATCAGGGCCGCCAAGCCCGACTGCCGCACAAGTGCTGAAAGCGCGTCGAAGACATAACCCGCCGTCACCGGATCGAGATTGCCGGTCGGCTCGTCGGCCAAAAGCACCAGCGGCGCATTGGCCACCGCGCGTGCAATCGCCACACGCTGCTGTTCGCCGCCTGACAGCTCCGACGGCCTATGCTGCGCCCGCTTGCCGATCTTCATATAGTCGAGCAGCATACCGGCACGCTCGGCCGCTTCTTTGCGCGACAGGCCCTTCACCAGTTGCGGCATCATCACATTCTCCTGCGCGGAGAATTCGGGCAGCAGGTGATGGAACTGATAGACGAAGCCGACGTCGTTGCGACGGATGGCGGTACGCTCATCGTCCGACAGCCGCCCGCAGGCACGCCCATTCAGGATGACGTCGCCGGCGTCGGGCCGCTCGAGCAGCCCTGCTGTGTGCAGCAGCGTCGACTTGCCGGCACCCGAAGGCGCCACCAGCGCCACCATCTCGCCGGGCTTCAGCGCGAAGCTGGCATTGTTGAGGATCGTCAGCTTGCGCGAACCCTGCTCATAGTGGCGCTCGACGCCCTTGAGCTCGATGACATGCTCGATGCCCATCATTCGTACCTCAGGGCTTCGACCGGATCGAGCGTTGCCGCCCGCCATGCCGGAAACAGCGTCGCCAGGAACGACAGCACCAGTGCCATCAGCACAACAGAGATGGTCTCGCTCATGTCCATCTTGGCCGGCAGCTGGCTGAGGAAATAGAGCTCGGGGTTGAACAGCACGGTGCCCGACAGCCAGGAGAAGAACTGCCTGATGCGCTCGACATTGAGGCAGATGACGACGCCGAGCAGCACGCCGGCGAGCGTGCCGGTCATGCCGATGGCAGCTCCCGTCATCAGGAAGATTCGCATAACCGCGCCGCGTGTCGCCCCCATCGTGCGCAGGATGGCGATGTCGTGGCCCTTGTCCTTCACCAGCATGATCAGGCCGGAAATGATGTTGAGCGCCGCCACCAGCACGATCAGCGTCAGGATCATGAACATGACGTTGCGCTCGACCTGCAGCGCCGAAAAGAAGGTCTGGTTGCGCTCGCGCCAGTCGGTGAGGAAGATCGGCCGTTGCGCCGCTTCCTCGACCTTGGGTTTCAGCGCGTCGACATTGTCGGGATTGTCGACATAAATCTCGATCGAGCCGACCTTGCCTTCGGAGTTGAAGTAGAGCTGCGCCTCGTTGAGCGGCATGAACACAATCGAGCTGTCATATTCCGACATGCCGACTTCGAAGATGCCGGTGATCGGATAAGCCTTGGCTCTCGGCGTCGTTCCCATCGGTGTCACGTCGCCGTCGGGCGAAATCAGCCGGATGGAATCGCCCAGCACCAGCCCCATGTTCTCGGCCATGCGCTTGCCGATCACCACGCCCTCGCCCTGGTCGAAGCCAACGATCGAACCCTGCCTGATGTTGTTGGCGACCAAGGTCACCTTGCCCAAGTCGTCGCCCCTGATGCCACGCACCAGTGCGCCGGAACCGGCGCCGACATTGCCCTGGGCAAGCACCTGGCCCTCGACCAGCGGGATCGCGTATTTCACGCCCGCCACGCCATTGATGCGGTCAGCGACCGCTGCATAATCCTCGAGCGGCGTGTCGGTCGCGGTTACGACAAGATGGCCGTTGACGCCAAGGATGCGGGTCAGCAGCTCGGCGCGAAAACCGTTCATCACCGCCATCACCACGATCAGCGTGGCGACACCCAGCATGATGCCAAGGAAGGAGATCGAAGCGATGACGGAAATCACCGTCTCCTTGCGCTTCGAACGCAGGTAGCGCCATGCCACCATGCGTTCGAACACCGAGAAAGGCCCAGCCCCTGCCGGTTTCGCCGCCACCGCCTGGTTCATGCGTTGGCGCCCAGCTTGGCCAGCGCCTCGGCCACCGGCAGCGTCAGGCGCTCGCCGGACTTGCGGTTCTTGATCTCGACCTCGCCGGCAGCCGCACCACGCGGGCCGACGATGACCTGCCAGGGCAGGCCGATCAGATCGGCGGTCGCGAACTTGCCGCCCGCGCGCTGGTCGGTATCGTCATAGAGCACGTCCTTGCCGGCCGCTTCGAACGCCTTGTAGAGCTCGTCGCAGATGCGGTCGCAGTCGGCGTCGCCGACCTTCATGTTGATCAGGCCGATGTCGAACGGCGCCACGGCCTCCGGCCAGATGATGCCGTTCTCGTCGTGGCTTGCCTCGATGATCGCTGCGATCAGGCGGCTCGGGCCGATGCCGTAGGAGCCCATCGACACGAAATGCTCCTTGCCGTCGGGGCCCATGACCTTGGCGCCCATGGGCTTGGAATATTTCTCGCCGAAGTGAAAGATGTGGCCGACCTCGATGCCGCGCGCCGATACCTTGTCGGCCTCGGGCACCGCCGCCCAGGCGGCCTCGTCATGCATCTCTTCGGTTGCCGCATAAGGCGTCGTCCACTGCTTGACGATGCCGTCGATCTCGCCGTCATTGGCGAAATCGGTCGCAGCGCCCGGCACAGGTAAAGCAAGGTAGTCGCGGTGGCAGAACACCTGGCTTTCGCCCGTCTCGGCCAGGATGATGAATTCGTGGCTGAGATCGCCGCCGATCGGGCCGGTGTCGGCGCGCATCGGGATCGCCTGCAGGCCCATCCGGGTGAAGGTGCGCAGGTAGGAAACGAACATGCGGTTGTAGGCAGCTTTCGCGCCTTCGTAGTCGAGGTCGAACGAGTAGGCGTCCTTCATCAGGAATTCGCGCGAACGCATGACGCCGAAGCGCGGACGCATCTCGTCGCGGAACTTCCACTGTATGTGGTACAGGTTGAGCGGCAGATCCTTGTAGGACTTGACGTAGGACCGGAAGATTTCCGTGACCATCTCTTCATTGGTCGGGCCGAACAGCATGTCGCGTTCGTTGCGATCCTTGATGCGCAGCATCTCCTTGCCGTAGTCGTCATAGCGGCCGCTTTCGCGCCACAGCTCGGCCGACTGGATGGTCGGCATCAGGATTTCCAGCGCCCCTGCCCGGTCCTGCTCCTCGCGCACGATGCGGCAGATCTTGTCGAGCACACGCTTGCCCAGCGGCAACCAGGAGAAGCTGCCCTGGCCCTGCTGCCTGATCATGCCCGCGCGCAACATCAACCGGTGCGAAACGATCTCCGCCTCGCGGGGATTCTCTTTCAGGATGGGCAGGAAATAGCGCGACAGACGCATCGAATGTTCCATGAAATCGGTGATGCCGGAATCGGCATGACAAGGAGGCTTGCTTGAACGGGCTTCATAGCCATTTCAAGGCGGAATGAAAACCCGCGCATGCCGTTTCGACGCAGCGTCACAATGCGCTTTGTGGTTGATCGAGGGCACTTGCCAATCAATTGTGCAACGCAGCACAGGATTGCCCGCCAGGAAGCAAAATTCCGCGTGACAATTCATTTCGGCTTGGTCTAATGTGCCCCGATAACCGAGAGGGCGGAGAAAAAATCCGCTCTCCTACGCGGTCAAAGTCTTGGGAGGATGCGATCTAGGCGCGATAACTCGCTGCCGCCGGCAACGGAAAGCAGATCGGACGCGTTTAAATTGCAAGGCTTCGTGCCTTGCATTTTTTTTGGGCAATCATCAGCTTATGCTGCTTCGCTGAGAAGCAACACTAACTGCGTTCCCCTCCCCTAGGAATGCGTCAATTGATCTCGGGAATGAACTGCGGGAAATCGTCGAAGCTGTAGCCCAGCCCCTTGGTGACGAAATAGAACGCCCCGATCACCACAGCGGTCACCACCGTCGTCCACAGCATAGCGCGCAGCATATGCGGTCCACGCGGCGCACTTGCCTCCGTGCCGAGCGTCACGTCACGGTCGTCGTCCTGGGTCTTCAGGCCAAAAGGCAGGATGGCGAACAAGGTCAGCCACCAGAAGACAAAATACATCGCTGCGAGTGATACCCAGGTCATACCTGCTCCAGTTCTACCAGCGTGCCCTGGAAATCCTTGGGGTGGAGAAACAGCACCGGCTTGCCGTGCGCCCCAATCTTCGGATTGCCGTCGCCGAGCACCCGAGCGCCCGTCGCCTTGAGACGGTCGCGCGCGGCCAGAATGTCGTCAACCTCGTAGCAGACATGGTGCATGCCGCCCGACGGGCTTTTGGCCAGGAACGCCGCAATCGGCGACCCCTCGCCCAGCGGCTCGAGCAGCTCGATCTTGGTGTTGCCGACGTCGATGAAGACCACGGTCACGCCATGCTCCGGCAGCGCCTGCGGCGCGCCGACATTGGCGCCGAGCGTATCGCGATAGACAGCACTTGCCGCTGTGAGGTCGGGCACGGCGATCGCGACGTGGTTGAGACGTCCAAGCATGGTTCCAAATCCCAGCGAATGGCTACCAGTGAGCGCAGAACAGGACGAAACGGCCACAACAGCCGTCTGTTGCCTATTCCCCACTCCCTGTCCGCTCACCTCGTGACGAACACCGTCACCAGCGGTTTCTTGCCCCAGGCTTCGTTGGCGGCACCGCGCACAGCGCGACGCACGGCTTCCTGCACCAGGTCGAGGTCTTTTCGCCGCGCGCGGGGTATCGAGTCCACGGCGCCGATTGCCGCATCGAGCATCAGCTCCTCGAGATCTTCGCCGGCAGCATCGGTTTCGGCGACGCCGATCGCCACCAGATCCGGGTCGCCGGCGAGCTCGTACTTGTCGTCGAGCACGACGTTGACTGCAACATGGCCGGCAAACGACAGCTTGCGCCGGTCGCGAATGCCCATTGCCTCGTCGGAACCGATCAGCTTGCCATCCTTGTAGACGCGGCCGAACGGCACCTGGTCGATGATCTCGGCAGCTCCCGGCCACAGCCTCAGCATGTCGCCGTCGCGGATCTGCGCCACCTCGGGAATGCCCGACAGCGACATCAACGAACCCTGACCGACAAGGTGGGCGGCCTCGCCATGCACCGGCACGCCGATGCGCGGGCGAACCCACTCATACATGCGCTTGAGTTCCGAGCGGCGTGGATGGCCGGAGACGTGGACCAGCGCGTCACCGTCCTCGATGATCTTGATGCCTTGGTCGATGAGCAGGTTCTTGATCTCGAGGATCGCCTTCTCGTTACCAGGAATGGTGCGCGAGGAAAACACCACGGTGTCGCCGGGCGAAAGCGCCACCGACTTCATCTCGTCACGCGCCAGCTTGGCGAGTGCTGCGCGCGGCTCGCCCTGGCTGCCGGTACAGATGACGACGAGATTTTCGCGCGGAATGTAGCCGTAATCCTCTTCGGATACGAACTCGGGCAGCCCATCCATGTAGCCGAGTTCGCTCGACACGTCGATGACGCGCTTGAGCGAACGGCCCATGACGAGAACCTGTCGACCGGCATCGCGCGCGGCTTCCGCGATCGAGCGGATGCGACCGACATTGGACGAGAAGGTCGTGACCGCGACACGGCCCTTGGCTTCCTCAATGACCTTGCGCAGCCCCTGCCCGACCTGCTGCTCGGACGGCGAGTCGCCCTCGCGCAGCGCATTGGTCGAATCGCAGACGAGTGCCAGCACGCCCTTGTCGCCATAGGCGCGGAAGCGAGCCTCGTCGGTCATCGGGCCGATTTCGGGCGCGGGATCGATCTTCCAGTCGCCGGTATGGATCACGGTGCCGGCCGGTGAGGTGATCGCCAGCGACACGGGCTCCGGGATCGAATGGCTGACAGCGATCGCCTCGATCTCGAACGGACCGACGGTGAATTTTTCGCCGGCACGGTAGACAGTCACCGGGATCTTCGGCGCACCCTGCTCCGACTGGCGCTTGGCTTCCAGCAGGCCGGCGGCGAACGGCGTCATCCACACAGGTGCCTTCAGCTTCGGCCAGGTGTCGTGCAGCGCACCATAATGGTCTTCATGCGCATGCGTGATGATGATGCCGCGGAGGTTTTCCAGCTGCTCCTCGATGAAGCGCGTGTCGGGCAGCACAAGGTCGACGCCGGGCAGCGTCGCATCGGGGAACGTCACGCCGACGTCGATGATGATCCATTCACGCTTGTTCGCCGGGCCGAAGCCATAGAGAGCGAAGTTCATGCCGATCTCGCCGACACCGCCCAGCGGCACGAATACGAGCTCGGCTTTTTCCGCTTTAGCCATACCAGAAATCCTTTCAGGCCTGTCAGGCCGCGCCGGCCGAAGCAACCGCGCCGAAATGCACGTCGCCGGCGGCGATCTTTACCGCCTCACCTTTAGTGTCACGGATCACGAAGCGGCAATCCTCGTCGATGGTCTCGAAGACGCCGCGCACCACATTTCCCTCGATCCGCACGGCGACTTCGCTGCCGAGGCCGGCCGCGCGCCCAAGCCAGCGCTTGCGGATCGCCGCCAGTCCCCTGCCGCCGGCCCAGATGCGTTCGTTCTCGCTCCAGGCATCGGAAAGCGCCAGGAACAGGGTCTCGGCATCGACGCCTGCCCCCAGGCTGGCGAGCGAGGTCGCGGGATAAGGCACTTCGGTCGGATGCGCCACGACATTGACGCCGATGCCTATGGCGATCGCCAGCCTGCCTTGCCCGAGCAATGTCGATTCAAGCAGGATGCCGGCAAGCTTGGCGCCGGAAGCCAAGACGTCGTTCGGCCATTTCAGCTCGAAACGCTTGACGCCCTGCCCGCTGCCGCCGTCGACGCCGACCGAAAAGCGCGCATTCGGCGCAACTGCGTCGAGTGCATCGGCAAGCGCCAATCCGGCGACGAAGCCAAGCGTCGCCGCATATTGCAGGTCGTGGTCGAGAACCTTGAGCAGGGTCGCTGCGAGATTGCCTTCCGGCGTCGCCCAGGCGCGGCCACGTCGGCCACGCCCGCTTTCCTGTTTCTTCGAAACGACCCAGAGTTTTCCAGGGTCGCCGGCCATCGCCCGTTCCAGCGCCAGTGCGTTGGTCGAGCCCACGGCGTCATGGGCTTCGAGGCGGAAACCGTCGGCAGTTGCTGTCGGTGCGAGCTGGAACCCCATACCGTCAGAAGAAGGTCTTGGCAGCAGCTTCCGCCATCTGCCCGATCGGGCCGCCGATCAGCACGTAGAACAGAACGAACGCACCCGACAGGCCGAGCACGAGCCGAAGCTCGCCCGCCATCGGCTGGAAACCGCCAACCGGCTCATCGAACCACATGATCTTGATGATGCGCAGATAGTAGAACGCACCGACCACCGAAGCCAGCACGCCGATGACCGCCAGCGCGTAGAGATTGGCGTTGATCGCGGCGAGGAAGACGTACCACTTCCCCCAGAAGCCCGCGAGCGGCGGGATGCCGGCCAGCGAGAACATCAGGATGGTCAGGATCGTCGCCATGACAGGATTGGTCGACGAAAGGCCTGCGAGATCTGAGATCTGCTCGACATTGCCGTCCTTGCGTCGCATGGCGAGGATGAAGGCGAAGGTGCCGAGCGTCATCACCAGGTAGATCAGCATGTAGATGACCACGCCGCGCACGCCGGCTTCACTGTTGGCGGCAAGGCCGACAAGCGCGTAGCCCATGTGGCCGATCGACGAATAGGCCATCAGGCGCTTGATGTTCTTCTGGCCGATCGCGGCGAAGGCGCCGAGCGCCATCGAGGCGATCGAGACGAAGACGATAATCTGCTGCCAGTCGGTACCGATCGGCTCGAACGCGCCCATGGTGACACGCACGATCAGCGCCATCGCCGCCATCTTCGGAGCAGCGGCGAAGAATGCCGTGACCGGCGTCGGCGCGCCTTCATAGACGTCGGGTGTCCACATGTGGAACGGCACCGCCGAGATCTTGAAGCACAGGCCGGCAAGCACGAAGACCAGGCCGAAGACCAGGCCGAGCTGGCGCTCGCCACCGGTCAGGGCCGCGGCAATCGCCTCGAACGAGGTGTGACCGGTGTAGCCGTAGACGAGGCTGATGCCGTAGAGCAGCATGCCCGAAGACAGCGCGCCGAGGACGAAGTACTTGAGGCCAGCTTCGGTCGATCGCACGTTGTCGCGGTTGATCGCGGCAATGACGTAGAGCGCCAGCGACTGCAGCTCGAGGCCGAGATAGAGCGCCAGCATGTCGTTGGCCGAGATCATCAAGAGCATGCCGAGCGTCGCCAGCAGCACCAGCACCGGGAACTCGAACTTGTCGAACTTCTCGGCCTTGGCGAAACCAACCGACATGATCAGCGTCACCGCGGCACCCAGCAGTGTCAGGAATTTCATGAAGCGTGCGAAGGCATCGGAAACGAAGGCCGTGCCGTAGCCCGAGCCGTCATGGCCGAACACCAGCATCCAGGCGCCGGCCGCCACCAGCAGGGCGACGGCAAGGCCGGTCACGGTCGAGTTGGCGCGCTCGCCGGAGAACACGCCGATCATCAGAAGCGCCAGCGCGCCCAGGGCGATGATCAGCTCCGGTGCGGAGAGCGAGAGGCTCGAAAGGAGTTCGGGCGTCATGGTTCGCAAAACCCCTGTCAGTTCGCCGCCGCGGTCTGCGCGGCGTCGATCGATACGGTTACGTTGTTGATCAGCGCCTTGACCGAAGCGGTCGTGGCGTCGAACACCGGCGCCGGATAGACGCCGTAGAAGATGACCAGGATGATCAGCGGATAGAGCACCACCTTCTCGCGACCCGACAGGTCGAACAGACCCTTCAGGCTTTCCTTGGTCAGCGCGCCGAACACGACGCGGCGGTAGAGCCACAGCGCATAGGCTGCCGACAGGATCACACCGGTTGCCGCAATCAGCGCCACCCAGGTGTTGACCTGGAAGACACCGAACAGCGTCAGAAACTCGCCGACGAAGCCGGAAGTGCCGGGCAGGCCGACATTGGCCATGGTGAAGATCAGGAAGGCCACAGCGTATTTCGGCATGTTGTTGACCAGGCCGCCATAGGCCGCGATCTCGCGGGTATGCATGCGGTCGTAGACGACGCCGACGCAGAGGAACAGCGCGCCCGAGACGAGGCCGTGGCTGAGCATCTGGAAGATAGCGCCCTGAACGCCGGCTTCGTTCATCGCGAAGATGCCCATGGTGACGTAGCCCATGTGGGCGACCGACGAGTAGGCGATCAGCTTCTTGATGTCTTCCTGCATCAGCGCCACCAGCGAGGTGTAGACGATGGCGATTGCCGACATAGCAAACACCAGCGGGGCGAAGAATTCGGAAGCCAGCGGGAACATCGGCAGCGAGAAACGCAGGAAGCCGTAACCGCCCATCTTCAAGAGGATGCCCGCCAGGATGACCGAGCCGGCCGTCGGCGCCTCGACGTGCGCATCCGGCAGCCAGGTATGAACCGGCCACATCGGCATCTTCACCGCGAACGAGGCAAAGAACGCCAGCCACAGCCATGTCTGCATATTGGCCGGGAAGTCATATGCCAGCAGCGTCGGAATGTCGGTCGTACCGGCCTGCCAGAACATCGCCATGACGGCCAGCAGCATCAGCACCGAGCCGAGCAGCGTGAACAGGAAGAACTTGAAGCTGGCATAGACGCGGCGCTTGCCGCCCCAGACGCCGATGATGATGAACATCGGGATCAGGCCAGCTTCGAAGAAGACGTAGAACAGCACGATATCCAGTGCGCAGAACACGCCAATCATCAGCGTTTCCAGGATCAGGAACGCAATCATGTATTCCTTGACGCGCTTCTCCACCGACTCCCAGCTCGCCAGGATGCACAGTGGCATCAGGAAGGTCGTCAGGATGACGAACAGCATCGAAATGCCGTCCACGCCCATGTGGTAAGAGATGCCGGAGTCGAGCCAGGCGGCCTTCTCGACGAACTGGAAACCAGCTTCCGCATTGTCGAAATAGATCCAGATCAGCAACGACACCGCGAAGGTGAACACCGTCGTCAGAAGCGCGACGTTGCGGATATTGCGGCGCGCAGCGTCACCATCGTCCCTGATCAGCAGGATCAGGAGCGCGCCGACCAGCGGCAGAAAGGTGACCAGCGATAGAATGGGAACGCCAGACATCAGAAGGAGCTCCCGAGCATCATCCAGGTAACGAGGGCCGCCACGCCGATCAGCATGGCGAATGCGTAGTGATAGAGGTAACCGGTCTGCAGCTTGACGACGCGGTTGGTAACGTCAACGACGCGCGCCGAGATGCCGTCGGCACCGAAGCCGTCGATCAACCAGCCGTCGCCCTTCTTCCAGAGGAAGCTGCCGAGCCACTTGGCCGGGCGCACGAACAGGAAGTCGTACAGCTCGTCGAAGTACCACTTGTTGAGCAGGAAGGCGTAGAGCCCGCGATGGCGTTCGGCCAGGACCTTCGGCATCTCCGGCGACCGGATGTAGAACAGGTAGGCCATGGCGAACCCGCCGATCATCGCCGCGAACGGTGCCAGCTTCACCCACATCGGCACGCCGTGGAAATCGTGCAGGATGTGGTTGGTGTCGAGCGTGAACAGCGCGCCCTTCCAGAACTCGTTGTAGGCTTCGCCGATAAACTGGTCGTGGAAGACGACGCCCGCCAACAGCGCACCGACAGCCAGGACAAACAGCGGCACCAACATGACCGGCGGCGATTCATGCACATGGTGCATGACGTCGGCGGTGGCGCGCGGCTTGCCGTGGAAGGTCATGAAAATCAGGCGCCACGAGTAGAAGCTGGTGAAGCAGGCAGCGATAACCAGCATGGCGAAAGCGAAGCCCGCGACCGCATTGTGGCCGACGAATGCGCCTTCGATGATGGCATCCTTGGAGAAGAAGCCTGCCGTGCCGATGATCGTCGCCGGGATGCCGACGCCGGTCAGCGCCAGCGTGCCGATGACCATCATCCAGTAGGTGGTCGGGATCAGCTTGCGGAGGCCGCCCATCTTGCGCATGTCCTGCTCGTCGGAGACGGCATGGATCACCGAGCCCGATCCCAGGAACAGCAGCGCCTTGAAGAAGGCATGCGTGAACAGGTGGAAGATCGCCGCCGAGTAGAAGCCCATGCCGAGCGCAACGAACATGTAGCCGAGCTGCGAGCAGGTCGAATAGGCGATGACGCGCTTGATGTCGTTTTGCACCAGGCCAACGGTTGCCGCGAAGATCGCCGTGATCGCGCCGATGAAGGTGACGACGGTGAGCGCGGTGTGCGACAGTTCGAAGACCGGCGACAGACGCGCCAGCATGAACACACCGGCGGTGACCATGGTCGCCGCGTGGATCAGTGCCGACACAGGCGTCGGGCCTTCCATGGCGTCGGGCAGCCAGGTGTGCAGCGGCACCTGCGCCGACTTGCCCATGGCGCCCATGAACAGCAGCAGGCAGACGATGGTCAATGCACTATGCTTGTCCAGCGCGTAGCCGAGGAAGTTCAGCACGGTGCCACCGTGTTCGGCGGCGCCTTCAGCCGGCAGGTAGGAGGCAGCGCTGGCAAAGATGGTGCTGAATTCGACCGAGCCGAACAGGACGTAGAGGCCAAAAATGCCGAGCAGGAAGCCGAAGTCGCCGACGCGGTTGACAACGAAGGCCTTGATCGCGGCAGCGTTCGCCGACGGCTTCTTGTACCAGAAACCGATCAGCAGGTAGGACGCAAGGCCCACCCCTTCCCAGCCAAAAAACATCTGGACGAGGTTGTCAGACGTCACCAGCATCAGCATGGCGAAGGTGAACAGCGACAGATAGGCAAAGAAGCGCGGCCGATGCGGATCGTGGTGCATGTAGCCGATCGAGTAGATGTGGACCAGCGCCGACACCGTGTTGACCACCACCAGCATGACGGCGGTCAGCGTATCGATGCGCAGAGCCCAGTCGGCCTGCAGTCCGCCGACGTCCAGGAAACGCAGTACCGGCACGGTGAAGGCTTCGACGTCGCCCAGGGCCACTGTCACGAAGGCGATCCAGGACAGGACCGCCGATATCACCAGGAAGCCTGAGGTGACGTATTCGGACGCTTTCGCGCCGATCGAACGGCCGAGCAGGCCGGCGATCAGGAAGCCGAGAAGCGGAAGGAAAACGATGAAGTGGTACATCATTGGCCGATCAGCCCTTCATCATGTTCACGTCTTCGACCGCGATGGAGCCGCGGTTGCGGAAGAAGACGACGAGGATTGCAAGTCCGATCGCCGCTTCGGCGGCGGCAACCGTGAGCACGAACAGCGCGAACACCTGGCCGACGAGATCGCCGAGCTGGGCCGAGAACGCCACGAAGTTGATATTGACCGCGAGCAGGATCAGCTCGACCGACATCAGGATGACGATGACGTTCTTGCGGTTCAGGAAGATACCGAACACGCCGAGCGTGAACAGGACCGCCGAAAGCGTCAGATAATGAGCGATGCCGACAACCATGGTCAGATTCCCTTGCCTGTCTCGACCTTCTTGACCTCGATCGCGGTCGCCGGGGTACGGGCGACCTGGGCCGAGATGTCCTGGCGCTTGACGTTCGGCTTGTGGCGCAGCGTCAGCACGATGGCGCCGATCATGGCGACCAAAAGCACGAGGCCGGCGATCTGGAAGAAATAGATGTAGTCTGTGTACAGAATGTCGCCGAGCGCTGCCGTGTTGTGGCGCGTCGCGATATCGGGCGTCGGCTGCGCAACGGCTGTCGCCAGTTTCGGCGCGAAGGCGTAGCCGCCGGTGACAACGATCAGTTCGGCAGCGAGGATCAGGCCGACAAGCGCGCCGATCGGCGCATATTGCAGCGCGCCCGATTTCAGCTCGGCGAAGTCGACGTCGAGCATCATGACGACGAACAGGAACAGCACCGCCACCGCGCCGACATAAACGACGAGCAGGATCATCGCCAGGAACTCGGCGCCGGTCAAAAGGAACAGGCCCGCCGCGTTGAAGAACGTCAGGATCAGGTAGAGCACCGAGTGAACCGGGTTGCGCGCCGAAATGACCATGAAGGCCGACGCCACCGCGATGAAGGCGAAGAGGTAGAAAAATACCGCTTCAAGTCCGTTGAGCATGGGTTCCCCCGGGTTTCCTTTCGGGCGGCGCGCCTTGTGCGCCCTGCCCTGTTCACGTCCTCGCTCCGCCTCCGAAGCAGGCCGCGCGTTCCTTAGACGAGCCGATTGGGCCCGTCCATTGTTCAGGCATCAGCGATACGGCGAATCCATAGCGATGTTGCGCGCGATTTCGCGCTCCCACCGGTCGCCATTCGCAAGCAGCTTGTCCTTGTCGTAGTACAGCTCCTCGCGCGTTTCCGTCGCGAATTCGAAGTTCGGCCCCTCGACGATGGCGTCGACCGGGCAGGCTTCCTGGCAGAAGCCGCAATAGATGCACTTCACCATGTCGATGTCGTAACGCACCGTGCGGCGGGTGCCGTCGTTGCGGCGCGGGCCGGCTTCGATGGTGATCGCCTGTGCCGGGCAGATCGCCTCGCACAGCTTGCAGGCGATGCAGCGCTCTTCGCCGTTGGGATAGCGGCGCAGCGCATGCTCGCCACGGAAGCGCGGGCTGACCGGGCCCTTTTCATGCGGATAGTTCAGCGTCGCCTTGGGCGCGAAGAACTGGCGCATCGACAGGAAGAAGGCGCCGACGAAGTCCTGCAGCAGCAGCGATTTGGCGGCTTGTGCGAGAGCGGACATCATGCAGCTCCGGTAAGCTTGAGGACGGCGGCGGTGATGACGACCATCGCCAGCGAGATCGGCAGGAACACCTTCCAACCCAGGCGCATCAGCTGGTCGTAGCGGTAGCGCGGCACGAAGGACTTCACCATGGCGAACATGAAGAACACCATGCAGACCTTGAGCACGAACCAGATCACGCCGGGAACCCAGGTGAAGGGTGCGAAGTCGAACGGCGGCAGCCATCCGCCGAGGAACAGGATCGTCGTCAGCGCGCACATCAGCACGATTGCGACATACTCGCCGAGGAAGAACAGCAGGAACGGCGTCGACGAATATTCGATCATGTGACCGGCGACGAGTTCCGACTCGGCTTCGACCAGATCGAAGGGCGGACGGTTGGTCTCGGCCAGCGCCGAGATGAAGAAGATCACGAACATCGGGAACAGGACGAGCCAGTTCCAGTCGAGGAAGGTATTCGGCAGGCCAAGGCGCGTGCCGATGCCGTCGCCCTGCGACAGGACGATGTCGGTGAGATTCAGCGAGCCGACGGTGAGCAGCACGCAGACGATGACGAAGCCGATCGAGACTTCGTAGGACACCATCTGCGCCGCCGAACGCAGCGCGCCGAGGAACGGATATTTCGAGTTCGAGGCCCAGCCGCCCATGATCACGCCATAGACCTCGAGCGAGGAGATGGCGAAGACATAGAGGATGCCGACATTGACGTTGGCGATCGCCCAGCCTTCGCTGACCGGGATCACCGCCCAGGCCGAGATCGCCAGCACCGCCGAGACGACGGGCGCGAGCAGGAACACGCCCTTGTTGGAGCCCGACGGGATGATCGGCTCTTTGAAGACGAACTTCAAAAGATCGGCGAAGGCCTGCAGCAGGCCCCAGGGGCCGACGACGTTCGGGCCGCGGCGCAGCTGGACGGCGGCCCAGATCTTGCGGTCGGCATAGAGGATGTAGGCGACGAAGATCAGCAGGACGACGATCAGGACGACCGACTTCAAGAGGATGATCAACGCCGGCAGGACGTAGAAGGAGAAAAAGGTATCCATGACAGCCTTTACTCCGCCGCCTGCTTGAAGCCGTTCTTGGCCAATGCCGAACATTCGGCCATCACCGCTGACGCGCGAGCGATCGGGTTGGTGAGGTAGAAGTCCTTCACCGCCGAGGTGAAGGCGCCCTTGTTCAGCCGGCCACCAAGCTTGGCGACCTTGGCAATGTCGTCGTTGTCGCCGGCGTCGATCTCGTCGATGCGGCGCAGGTGCGGGAATTCCTGATACAGCTTGGCACGCAGCTGCTGCAGCGAATCGAAGGGCAGCTTGTGGCCAAGCACGTCGGACAGCGCGCGCAGGATCGCCCAGTCTTCCTTGGCCTCGCCCGGCGCGAAGCCGGCACGGCTGGTCTGCTGCACGCGGCCTTCGGTGTTGACATAGGTGCCCGACTTTTCGGTGTAGGCGGCAGCCGGCAGGATGACGTCGGCGCGGTGCGCACCGGTATCGCCATGGGTGCCGATGTAGACCACGAATGCGTTCGCTGCCTTGGCCAGCTCGAGTTCGTCGGCGCCGAGCAGGAACAGCACGTCGCTGTCGCTGAGCATGCCGGCGACGTTCTTGCCGCCCTCGCCCGGCACGAAGCCGACGTCGAGGCCGCCAACGCGGGCAGCTGCGGTATGCAGCACGGCAAAGCCGTTCCAGTCCGGGCGGCTCGCCTTGACAGCAGTCGCGAGCTTCGCCGCCTGGCCGAGCACGGCAGCACCATCGGAGCGCGCAATTGCGCCCTGGCCAACGATGATCAGCGGGTGCGAGGCCTTCTTCAGCACCGAGAAGAACTTGCCATTGCCTTCGGCCAGATCCTTGAGCGTATCCGGGCCTGAGCCGAGCTGTTCGTAGTCGTAGCGGGTGTCGCCGATCTCGCCGATGACGCCGACCGGCACATTGGCTGCACGCCAATGCTTGCGGATACGTGCATTGAGTACCGAAGCCTCGAAGCGCGGGTTGGCGCCGATGATCAGGATGGCGTCGGCCTGCTCGATGCCTTCGATGGTCGGGTTGAAGATATAGCTGGCGCGGCCGAGCGACGGATCGAGCGCTGCACCATCCTGGCGGCAGTCGATGTTCTTCGAGCCGAGCGAGGCGATCAGCTGCTTGAGTGCATACATTTCCTCGACGGTCGCCAGATCGCCGGCGATCGCGCCGATGCGCTCGGCCGAGGTCTTGGCGACGGCATCCTTGATCGCCGTGAACGCCTCTGGCCAGCTCGCCGGAGCGAGCTTGCCACCCTTGCGGACGTAAGGCCGGTCGAGGCGCTGCGTGCGCAGGCCGTCCCAGATGAAGCGGGTCTTGTCGGAGATCCACTCCTCGTTCACCTGCTCGTTGATGCGTGGCATGATGCGCATCACTTCGCGGCCACGCGTGTCGACGCGGATGGCCGAGCCGACGGCGTCCATCACGTCGATGGATTCAGTCTTGGTCAGCTCCCACGGACGTGCCTGGAAGGCGTAGGGCTTGGAGGTCAGCGCGCCGACCGGGCACAGGTCGATGACGTTGCCCTGCAGCTCGGAGGTCATCGCCTGCTCGAGATAGGTGGTGATCTCGGCGTCCTCGCCACGGCCGATCAGGCCGAGCTCGGAGATGCCGGCAACTTCGGTGGTGAAGCGGACGCAGCGCGTGCAGTGGATGCAGCGCGTCATGATCGTCTTGACCAGCGGGCCGATGTACTTGTCTTCGACCGCACGCTTGCTTTCGTTGTAGCGGGAGCCGTCGAGGCCGAAGGCCATCGCCTGGTCCTGCAGATCGCATTCGCCGCCCTGGTCGCAGATCGGGCAATCGAGCGGATGGTTGATCAGCAGGAATTCCATCACGCCTTCGCGGGCCTTCTTGACCATCGGCGTGTTGGTGAAGATTTCGGGCGTCTCGCCGTTCGGCCCGGGACGCAGGTCGCGCACGCCCATGGCGCAGGATGCCGCCGGCTTGGGCGGTCCGCCCTTCACCTCGACAAGGCACATGCGGCAGTTGCCGGCGATCGACAGCCGCTCATGGAAGCAGAAGCGCGGCACTTCCGCGCCCGCCTCTTCCGCCGCCTGCAGCAGCGTATAGTGGTCGGGTACCGAAATCTCTTTCCCGTCGACCTTAAGCTTTGCCATAGCGCCTCAAATCCCGCGGATGATCCGCATTCCGTCCTGCAAGGGGCGCGGCCAGCGCTGCGCCCCGAAATCCACAATTCAAGCGGCTCAGTTGCCGCCGGCAAGCGTTGCCGCCTGCCCTATCCAATCATCACGACCGATCCGACCCTTGAAGCCGAGATAGTCGTCGGCCCAGGCCACCTCTTCCGCCGTCCAGCCGGCGATCTGGCCATAGGTCCAGATACCGAGACCATTCAGCACCTGCTCCAGCTTCGGGCCGATGCCCGAAATGGCCTTGAGATCGTCAGGCGTCTCAGGCCTTTCGATCGATGCAGGCTGCCTGAAATCCTCAGGCTGAAGCCCCACCGGAGCTTCTTCAAAGACAGCGGTCTCGATGACCGCCGGTTCGACCGTGGCGCCAACCGCAGGCTTCGCCTCGGCCTGCTCCAGCTTGCGCGCCAGGGTCTTGACCTCGGCGATCAGCGACGCCGTTTCATCGTCCCCGCGCCTGACGACCTTCGTACCCGTGGGCGCGAAGCTCGCCACGTCGCCGGCATAGTCGGCAAAGGGCGACAGCAGGCGTTGCGCGACTTCCGATGCGCCCGACACGGCTCCCATCCAGACGCCCATGGCGTGACTGGCGAGACCAACGCCGAGAGCCGAAGCAGCGGCGAAACCTGCGGCGGGATGCACCATGAGGTTCGCCGATCCGGCAAACTCCTTGGGCAGCATCGCCACGAAGTCCCTGTTCATCTGCTCCAAACGTTCCATTTCAGGCACTGCATTCTTGGGAAAGGGAAATGTCGACATTGATAGCTCCTTGTCGCCTTCGCCGTTCGCCTCTGCCTCGTCGTTTCCTGTTTCGGACCTTTGGCCCGCACTTTCTGACTTAACCCTTACTCAGCCGCCACCAACACCGGCTCGCTGCGGTGCGCATTGCGCGAGAACTCGTCGATGCGCCGCTCGATTTCCGGGCGGAAGTTGCGGATCAGGCCCTGGATCGGCCATGCCGCCGCATCACCCAGCGCACAGATCGTGTGACCTTCAATCTGCTTGGTGACGTCGAGCAGCATGTCGATCTCGCGCTTGTGCGCTTCGCCGCGCACCAGGCGCTCCATGACGCGCCACATCCAGCCCGTGCCTTCGCGGCACGGCGTGCACTGACCGCAGCTCTCATGCTTGAAGAAGTAGCTGAGACGCGCGATCGCCTTCACGACATCGGTCGACTTGTCCATGACGATCACGGCAGCCGTGCCGAAGGACGACTTGCGCTCGCGCAGGCCGTCGAAATCCATCGGGCAGTCGATGATGTCCTCGGCCTTGACCAATGGGCAGGACGCGCCGCCAGGAATGACGGCAAGCAAATTGTCCCAGCCGCCGCGGATGCCGCCACCGTGCTTTTCGACCAGCTCGCGGAAGCTGATGCCCATGGCCTCTTCGACCGTGCAGGGTGTGTTGACGTGACCGACCAGCATGAACAGCTTGGTGCCGACATTGTTCGGGCGGCCGATGCCGGAGAACCAGGCCGCACCACGGCGCAGGATGGTCGGCGCGACGGCGATCGACTCGACGTTGTTGACCGTCGTCGGGCAACCATAGAGGCCGACATTTGCCGGGAACGGCGGCTTCAGGCGCGGCTGGCCCTTCTTGCCCTCGAGGCTTTCCAGCAGCGCGGTTTCTTCGCCACAGATATAGGCGCCGGCACCGTGATGGACATAGATCTCGAAGTCGTAGCCGTTCTTGTTGTTCTTGCCGATCAGCTTGGCGTCATAGGCCTCGTCGATGGCGCGCTGCAGCGCTTCGCGCTCGCGGATGAACTCGCCGCGGACGTAGATATAGGCGGCAACCGCCCCCATGGCGTAACCGGCAAGCAGGCAGCCCTCGACCAGCGTGTGCGGGTCATGGCGCAGGATGTCGCGGTCCTTGCAGGTGCCCGGCTCGGATTCGTCAGCGTTGACGACGAGGTAGGACGGACGGCCATCCGGGTTGCTCTTGGGCATGAACGACCACTTGAGACCCGTCGGGAAGCCGGCGCCGCCGCGGCCGCGCAGGCCAGACGCCTTCATCTCGTTGATGATCCACTCGCGGCCCTTCTCGATGATGCCGGCGGTGCCATCCCAGGCGCCACGCGACATCGCGCCGGCCAGCGACTGGTCGAAGCGGCCGTAGATGTTGGTGAAGATGCGATCCTTGTCTTCAAGCATGCTCTTGCTCCTCAGACCGGCTTCTTGCCGAAGACGCGGACGTATTCGGCCACACCGCCCTTGGCGAGCGCCTTGGCCTGCTTGACCCAGTCGTCACGCTCGATGCGGCCCTTGAAATTCAGGTAACCGTCGACCCAATCGCGCTCGGCCTTCTTCCAGGAAGCGACCTGGCCGAAGGTGAAGATACCGAGCTCGTGCAACGTGCCCTCGATCTTCGGGCCGACACCCGAGATCAGCTTGAGGTCGTCGACGGCAGCCGGCTTGGCGATGCCGGCCGGACGGTTCTTGTCTTCGAGCGACGGCTTGGCCGCAGCTGCTGCCTTGGGCGCTGCAACACTTGCTGCCTTCTCGGCTGCGGGTGCTGCCTTGACCTTCGACGGCGACTTGACGGCCGGGCTGGTCTCGATCGCGTCGGTCTTCGGCTTGGCGGCGTTCGACGGCGGAACGGCCGTTCCGACGGCGGCGGCCTTGGCGGCCTTTGCCGCGGCCTTGGCAGCCTTGTCGCGGGTCGTCTTGAGCACGCCCTTCTCGTCGGCCAGCGAGGTCAAGCCTGTCAGCGGGGCGGAAAACACGCGGCCGGTCTGCGGTCCGGTCTTGACCTGCGCGCCCTTGCCAGCCTCGAACTGGTCGATGATCTCGCCTAGGCGTTCCGGCGTCAGGTCCTCGTAGGTGTCCTTGAAGATCATGACCATCGGTGCGTTGACGCAGGCGCCAAGGCACTCGACTTCCTCCCACGACAGTGTTCCCGCCTCGTTGGTGTGGAACTGGTCGTGATGGATCTTCGAGCGGCAGACGTCCATCAGCTCTTCCGAGCCGCGCAACATGCAGGGCGTGGTGCCGCAGACCTGGATGTGGGCGCGCGTGCCGACCGGCTTGAGCTGGAACTGCGTGTAGAAGGTCGCGACTTCGAGCGCACGGATATAAGGCATGGCAAGCATGTCGGCGACATGCTCGATGGCAGCCTTGGTCACCCAGCCGTCCTGCTCCTGCGCCAGCATCAGCAGCGGGATGACGGCCGACTGTTCGCGGCCCTTGGGATACTTCTTGATCCAGGTCTTGGCTTGCGCCGTGAACGCCTTGTTGAAGGCGAATGACGCTGGCTGGACGCTGGCTTCTGCGAGACGGCGAACTGACATTTAGCGGTCGACCTCACCAAACACGATGTCGAGGGAGCCGAGAACGGCCGAGATATCCGCCAGCATGTGGCCGCGGCACAGGAAATCCATGGCCTGGAGATGGGCGAAGCCCGGTGCGCGCAGCTTGCAGCGGTAAGGCTTGTTGGTGCCGTCGGAGACCAGGAAGACGCCGAATTCGCCCTTAGGCGCCTCGACGGCTGCATAAACCTCGCCAGCCGGCACACGATAGCCTTCGGTGTAGAGCTTGAAGTGATGGATCAGCGATTCCATCGAACGCTTCATCGCCTGGCGCTTCGGCGGAACCACCTTGCCGTCCACGTTTGACACGGGACCGGTCGCTTCCTTGCCGAGCAGCAGATCGACGCACTGGCGCATGATCTTCGCCGACTGGCGCATCTCTTCCATGCGGATCAGGTAGCGGTCGTAGCAGTCGCCGTTCTTGCCGATCGGAATGTCGAATTCCATCTCCGAATAGCATTCGTAGGGCTGGCTCTTGCGCAGGTCCCAGGCAGCGCCCGAACCGCGCACCATGACGCCCGAGAAACCCCAGGCCCATGCGTCGTCGAGCGACACCACGCCGATGTCGACGTTGCGCTGCTTGAAGATGCGGTTCGGCGTCAGAAGGTCGTCGAGATTCTGCACGGTCTGCAGGAACGGATCGATCCACTTGCCGATGTCTTCGACCAGCTTCTGCGGCAGGTCCTGGTGGACACCACCCGGACGGAAATAGGCCGCGTGCATGCGCGCGCCGCAGGCGCGCTCATAAAACACCATCAGCTTTTCGCGCTCTTCGAAGCCCCACAGCGGTGGGGTCAGCGCGCCGACGTCCATCGCCTGCGTGGTGACGTTGAGCAGGTGCGACAGGATGCGGCCGATCTCGGAATAGAGCACGCGGATGATCTGGCCACGCTTCGGCACTTCGAGGCCGAGCAGGCGCTCGACCGCGAGCGCAAAGGCATGCTCCTGGTTCATCGGCGCGACATAGTCGAGGCGATCGAAATAGGGCACGGCCTGCAGATAGGTCTTCTGCTCAATCAGCTTTTCAGTGCCGCGATGCAAAAGGCCGATATGCGGATCGACGCGGTCGACGACTTCGCCGTCGAGCTCGAGCACCAGCCGCAGCACGCCGTGTGCCGCCGGATGCTGCGGGCCGAAATTGATGTTGAAGTTGCGGACGGAGGTTTCAGCCATTTCGGCGCCTCAATTCGTCTTGGCTTTTTCGTCACCCGGCAGCACGTATTCGGTGCCTTCCCAGGGAGACAAAAAGTCGAAATTGCGGAATTCCTGCTTGAGCTCGACCGGCTCGTAGACGACACGCTTCTGCTCGTCGTCGTAGCGAACCTCGACGAAGCCGGTGAGCGGAAAGTCCTTGCGCAGCGGGTGACCTTCGAAACCGTAGTCGGTCAAAAGTCGACGCAGGTCGGGATGGCCCGAAAACAGGATGCCGTACATGTCATAGGCTTCGCGCTCGAACCAGTCGGCACCCGGATAGACCGAGGTGATCGACGGAACCGGCGTGTCCTCGTCGGTGGCGACCTTGACGCGGATGCGCAGGTTCTGGCGCGGCGACATCAGATGATAGACGACATCGAAACGCTTGCGACGCTGCGGGTAGTCGACACCGGCAGCATCGATGAAGGAGACGAACTGGCACTGCACATCGCTGCGCAGGAAGGTCATCACGTCGACGATGTCGGCGGCCTTCACCGTCAGCGTCAGCTCGCCATAGGCGACGACGCTTTCTTCGATGTCCGCATCGAGCTTTTCCGCAATGTACGCGGCAAGGTCGTTCAGGGCTTCACTCATCTGGGATCACCGCTCGATCGTGCCGGTGCGGCGGATCTTCTTCTGGAGAAGAAGGATGCCGTAGAGAAGTGCCTCGGCGGTCGGAGGACAGCCGGGCACATAGATGTCGACGGGCACGACGCGATCGCAGCCGCGCACCACCGAATAGGAATAGTGATAGTAGCCGCCGCCATTGGCGCACGAGCCCATCGAGATGACGTAGCGCGGTTCCGGCATCTGGTCGTAGACCTTCCGCAGCGCCGGCGCCATCTTGTTGGTCAGCGTGCCGGCGACGATCATCACGTCCGACTGGCGCGGTGAGGCGCGCGGCGCGATGCCGAAGCGCTCGGCGTCATAACGCGGCATCGAGATGTGCATCATCTCGACGGCGCAGCAGGCCAGACCAAAGGTCATCCACATCAGCGAACCGGTACGCGCCCAGGTAATCAGCGCCTCGGACGAGGTGACGAGGAAACCCTTGTCGGACAATTCGTTGTTCAGCTCGCCGAAGAAGGCGTCGTCTGAACCGATGGGCTTGCCGGTGTTCGGATCGATGATGCCTTTCGGCTTCGGCGCGATCAGGGTGCCGGAGGCGTCGTTCAATCCCATTCCAGCGCTCCCTTTTTCCATTCATAGACAAAGCCGATGGTCAGCACGGCCAGGAAGATCATCATCGACCAGAAGCCGAGCATACCGATCTCGCCGAAGGACACCGCCCACGGGAACAGGAACGCCACTTCGAGATCGAAGATGATGAACAGGATGGAGACCAGATAGAAGCGGATGTCGAACTTCATGCGGGCGTCGTCAAACGAGTTGAAGCCGCACTCATAGGCTGAAAGCTTTTCCGGATCCGGACTGCGGTAGGCCACAAGGAAAGGCGCCACGATAAGCGCAATGCCGACAATAAGCGCCACACCGATAAAAATGACGATGGGCAGGTACGAACTCAGGAGAGCGTTCATGCTGCGAATTCCGTTGGTGGCCTATCCACCCAGATTTACAGCACGGGGTCCGTTTCCGGAAGCGCGACAGATTCTCGCCGAGCCGGACGAAACGGTCGTGCTGCAATGCGGCGACGGTTAGCGCAGCCGGTCGGTCGAAGCAAGTCCAACCTTGGCCAAAACGTGGCAAAGCACGCTGCTGGCCCAAAATCCTGCGCGTGTGGCTCCCCTTTGATTTCCTTCGTTTTTTACTCAAGTTTACGCTCCTGACAAGACCGGAACCCAAGTTCTGCTAGCATTTGCAGCAAAGGTCGATTCTCGTGCCCTTGCGTCACTCCTCAAGAGACTGCGATAGCTTGCCGCAATGAAGGAAAAACTCTCACTCGCCACGGCCCGCCGCATCGCATTGGCGGCCCAGGGATTTGCCGACCCGCGCCCCACCGGCGCGATCACGCGGCGTCACCTGCAGCGCGTGCTCGACCGCACCGGCCTGCTGCAGATCGACTCGGTCAGCGCCGTCGTGCGCGCCCACTACATGCCGCTCTATTCGCGACTAGGCTCCTACCCCATGGCCCTGCTCGACGACGCCATGGCTCCAAAGAAGCGCATGCTGTTCGAATACTGGGCGCATGAAGCGTCGCTGCTGCCGCTGGAGACCTTTCCGTTGTTGCGCTGGCGCATGGCGCGGGCCGAGGACGGGATGTATGGCGGGCTTGCCAAGTTCGGCCGTGCCAACAGGCCCTATATAGAAGAGATCTTTCGCCAGGTGGTCGACCGCGGTCCGATCGCCGCTTCCGACATCGAGGGCGCCAAGGGTTCCGGCGGCTGGTGGGGCTGGAGCCAGGAAAAGCATGCCTTCGAATGGCTGTTCTGGGCCGGCCGCATCACCACCCATTCGCGGCGTGGCTTCGAACGCCTCTACGATCTGCCTGAGCGCGTGCTCCCGGCCGGCATATACGACCGTCCAGCTCCCCAGGCCGAGGATGCGCATCGCGATCTCTTGCGAATCTCCGCCCGCGCCCATGGCATCGCCACCGGCATCTGCCTGCGCGACTATTTCCGCCTGTCGCCAGCCGACATGAAAGGCCAGCTCGAAGAGCTGGTCGAGACCGGCGAACTGATTCCCGTCCGCGTCGAAGGCTGGGACCGGCAGGCCTATCTCCACGCCGATGCGCGCATTCCGCGCAAGATCCAGGCACGCGCCCTGCTTGCGCCCTTCGATCCGCTCGTCTTCGAGCGCACCCGTGCCGAGCAATTGTTCGACTTCCGCTACCGCATCGAAATCTACACCCCGGCTGAGAAGCGCCAGTACGGCTACTACGTCCTGCCCTTCCTTCTGGGCGAGCGCATCGTCGCCCGCATCGACCTGAAGGCCGACCGACCGGCGGGTATCCTGCGCGTCCACGCCGCCTATGCAGAGCCCTGTGCGCCACCGGAAACCGCAGCCGAACTTTACGAAGAACTCCAGCAGATGCGCGACTGGCTCGGCCTCGAAAGCATCGAGGTGACGCCCGCGGGCGATCTCGGACCCGGCCTGAGCGACATTGCGGGTCGCTCCGCCTCGTTGACTCCACCCCTCGCGAAAGCCTAAATCGCCCACAGACGGTCCTTCGCCCGCAACGGCGAAGGCTAAGAGGGAATGCGGTGCGCGCCGGTGGCGTCAAATCCGCGGCTGTCCCCGCAACTGTGAGCGAAGAGCCAAGCTCGAAGACCACTGGGATTTTCCCGGGAAGGCGAGCGAAGGCGACGATCCGCAAGCCAGGAGACCTGCCGTCGCAGACATTGATCCGATCGCCTGGCGGGTGCCCCGGGCAAGGAGCCTGGATTTGGATTTCGACGACAACCTTCCGGTCGCATCAGCCGACGCATCCTGCGATGCAGCCGACGCGCGCCCATGCGACGTGACCATCCTCGTCTGCTCATCCTGCCGCGACGAAACCGGGTCCGACGCCCATCCACGCGCCGGCGCCCAGCTTGCCGAGCACGCCCGCCTCGCCGCCAATGGCGAGATCGCCGTGCGCAGCGTCGAGTGCCTGGGCAACTGCAAGCGCCGCCTTAGCGCCGCCCTGATCCGCGACGGCGCGTGGAGCTACGTCTTCGGCGATCTCAACACCATGTCGGGCGACGATCTCGTCGCCGGCGCAAGACTCTTCGCCACCTCGACCGACGGCCTGATCCCCTGGCGCGGCCGTCCCGATAGCCTCAAGCGCGGCCTCGTCGCGCGCATCCCACCACTTGCTCTCATCAAGGAAGATACATGACCGCCTCCCTCGAACGCGTTCCCTGCACCGTCGTCACCGGCTTTCTCGGCGCCGGCAAGACCACGCTGCTGCGCAACATCCTCGAGAACTCCAAGGGCAAGCGCCTCGCCATCATCGTCAACGAGTTCGGCGATGTCGGCATCGACGGCGAGATTCTCAAGGGCTGCGGCGTCGATACCTGCCCGGAGGAAAACATCGTCGAACTGGCCAATGGCTGCATCTGCTGCACCGTCGCCGACGACTTTGTCCCTGCCCTCGACCAAATCCTGTCGCTTACACCGAGGGTTGACCACATCCTGATCGAGACCTCGGGCCTGGCGCTGCCCAAGCCGCTGGTCCAGGCCTTCCAGTGGCCAACGGTCAAGAGCCGCGTGACGGTCGACGGCGTCATCGCCGTGGTCGACGGTCCTGCGCTGGCCGCAGGTAAAGTTGCCTCCGACATGGAAGCGCTCGCCGCCCAGCGCAGTGCGGACGATTCGCTCGACCACGACGACCCGGTCGAGGAAGTGTTCGAGGATCAGGTCGCCTGCGCCGATCTCATCATCCTGTCCAAGAGCGACCTGCTCGACGAAGCCGGCCACGCCCGCGCCACCGCCATCGTGCGCGAGCACCTGGCACGCGCCGTCAAGATCGTGCCGTCGGCGCATGGCAAGGTCGATCCGTCGGTGCTGCTCGGCCTCGGCCTCGCCGTCGAGGACGACATCGAAAACCGCAAGACCCATCACGACGGGGCGTTCGACCACGAGCATGACGACTTCGATACCTTCGTCATCGAGATCCCGTCGATCGCCAACCCGGACGAACTGGCGAAACGCGTCGCCACCGCCGCCGAAGAAGAGAACGTGTTGCGTGTAAAGGGCTTCGTCGACGTCGGCGGCAAGCCGATGCGGCTGCTCGTGCAGGCCGTCGGACCGCGCGTCAACCACTATTATGACCGTGCCTGGACCGCAGAGGACGACCGCCGCTCGCGCCTGGTCGTGATCGGCCTCAAGGGTCTCGACCGCCCGGCCATCGAGCGTATCCTGGTCGGCTGAACCGGACAGCCGGGATGCACATCCTCACCACCACCTCCGCCTCGCTCGATGACCTGATCGAGCCTGTCGACCTCAGGCAGAAGCCTGCGGATGTGGTGGCGCTGTCCTTCACCGACAGCGATCTAGCCGGCCTCGCCGGCGCCTGGAAGGCGGATGCGGACAACTTGCCATCGATGCGGCTCGCAAGCCTGCGCGACCTCCGCCATCCGATGTCGGTCGATCTCTGGATCGACAGCGTCGCCAGCCACGCCAAGGTCATCCTTGTCCGCATTCTCGGCGGCCACGACTGGTGGCGCTACGGCTGCGACCAGCTTGCCGCGATGGCGCGCGAAAAAGGCATCGCGCTGGCGCTCTTGCCGGGCGAAAGCCACGACGAGGATCTCAGGCTGATCGAGGCCTCGACCCTGCCGCGCACCGAACTCGACACTCTGCTCGGCTATTTCCGCGAGGGCGGCCCGGAGAACATGAAGGCGCTGGTGGCGCGGCTGGCCGGACTGGCGGGTGGCAAGAATGCCATGGCGGCACCCGTCGCAGTGCCGAAGGCGGGTTTTTATGATCCGGCGCGGGGCATCGTCTGTGATTTAGAAGCCTCTTTTGCCGGATGGACCAGCGCCTCTGCGCAGATGTCCTGCAGGACAGAGGGGGGTGCGCAGGATCACGCCATCTCCAGCTCTCCTGCCATCCCCATCCTCTTCTACCGTTCGATGCTGCTCGCCGCCGACGTCGCCCCTATCGACGCGTTGGTCGAGGCACTGAGAGCACAGGGCCTCCGCCCCGTCCCGATTTTCGTCTCAAGCCTCAAGGATAAGGCCTCCCTAGCATTCGTCGAAGCAGCCCTGGACCAGCTCGCGCCCACGGCAATCATCACCGCAACCGCCTTCGCCGCCGGCGCCGAACCGGGCACGGAAACGCTGTTCGACCGCGCCCGCGTGCCGGTGTTCCAGGTCATCGTCGCCACCACCCGCCGCGAGGCCTGGGAAGGCAGCCCGCGCGGCCTTGCGCCCGCCGATCTTGCCATGCATGTGGTGATGCCCGAGCTCGACGGTCGCATCCTCGCCGGCGCCATCTCGTTCAAGGCGGAGAGCGAAGTCGACCCAGCCCTCGGTTTCCGCGCCTTCGCCAACCGGCCCGAGTCCGATCGCGTCGAGCAGGTCGCCCGACGCATCGCCGCCCACCTCAGGCTGCGCCAGACACCGCCCGAAAAGCGCAAGCTGGCGATTCTCGTCCCCGACTATCCCAGCGCCCCCGGTCGCACTGGCTATGCCGTCGGCCTCGACGTGCCATCAAGCGTGCTCGCCATGCTGCACGACCTCAAGGAGGCCGGCTACACAGTTGAATCGATTCCGCAATCGCCGCGCGCATTGCTCGACCTGATCGAGGCTGGCGGGCAAGGGCTGGCGCTCGAAGACTATCTCACGCTTGCCGAAGATCTGCCTGAGGAGGCGAGGAAAGCTGTCGAAGCGGCGTGGGGCTATCCCGAAGCGGAGGCTACAGGCGGAAGTGCGCGCTCTACGTTGCCCCACTTCGCCTTCCGCGCCGCCACCTTCGGCAACGTCACCGTCGCCCTCGCCCCTGACCGCGGCCGTTCGGCCGATCGCCGCGTCGACTATCACGACCCGACGCTGCCGCCGCGCCACGCGCTGCTCGCCTTCGGCCTCTGGCTGCAGAAGTCGCTCGGCATCCACGCCATCGTCCATGTCGGCGCCCATGGCACGCTCGAATGGCTGCCCGGCAAGGCGGTGGCACTGAGCCGGAATTGCTTTCCCGAAATCGTCATCGGCTCCCTGCCGGTGGTCTATCCCTTCATCGTCTCCAATCCCGGCGAGGCGGCTCAGGCCAAGCGTCGCATCGCAGCGATCACGCTTGGCCACCTGCCGCCGCCGCTCGCCGCTGCCGGCCTGGACGAACACCAGCAGAAGCTCGAGCGCCTGGTCGACGAATACGCCCAGGCAGACGGCCTCGACCGTCGTCGCCGCGACCGCCTGGCCAAGCTCATCGTCGAAACGGCGTCGCAGACCGGCCTTGCTGCCGAGGCCGGCGTCGCCGGGACCGACGCGCCCGACGAAGCGCTGCGCCGCATCGACGCCTGGCTCTGCGACCTCAAGGATTTCGCCATCAAGGACGGCCTGCATATCTATGGCCGCGCCGAAGAGAACGGGCCGGACTCAGCGCGCCTTGCCAGCGCAGAAGCCGAGCGGAAAAACCTGATCGCCGCGCTCGACGGCCGCCATATCAAAGCCGGCCCAGCAGGCGCTCCGGCACGTGGCCGCACCGACGTCCTGCCGACGGGGCGCAACCTGTTCACGTCAGACCCGCGCACAATGCCGACGCCGACGGCCTTCGACCTCGGCAAGGCAGCCAGCGACGAGGTCATGCGCAGCTACCTGCAGAGCCATGGCGAATGGCCGCGTGCGCTCGTCATCGACCTGTGGGGCAGCGCTTCCTTGCGCACCGGCGGTGAGGAGATCGCCCAGGGCCTGGCGCTGATGGGCTGTCGGCCGCAATGGGACGCCGCCACCGGTCGCGTCACCGGCATCGAGGTGCTGCCGCCGGCAGCGATCGGCCGCCCGCGCGTCGATGTCACCTGGCGTATATCAGGCCTGTTTCGCGACATGTTCCCAACCCAGATCGCGCTCATCGACGCCGCCGCGCGCGCCGTTGCCACCCGCGACGAAGACGACCACGACAACCCGCTCGCCGCCAGCACGCGCGCCGCGGGCAAGGTCGAGCCACGCATCTTCGGTTCCTCCCCCGGCACCTATGGGGCGGGCCTCGAGGACCTGCTTTCCAGCGGTGACTGGCAGGCGCGCGAGGACCTCGGCCGCGCATATCTCCATGCTGCCTCCCACGCCTACGGGGGCAGCGACGGCGAAGGCGTTTCCGCGCCGGGCGCCTTTGCCGACCGCATCGCCGGGGCCGATCTGCTTGTGCACACCGGCGACGACCCCGGCCGCGACATTCTCGAAGGCTCCGCCGACGTCGCCTTCATCGGCGGCTTCGCAGCAGCGGTCGCTGCCCTCGGCAGGCACGCGGACGTCATCGTGCTCGACACCTCGGATCCGCAGAAGCCGCGGCCGCGCTCGGTCACTGAGGCTGTCGGCCGCGTCGTCAGGGCACGCGCCACCAATGCCCGCTTCATTGCCGGCCAGATGCGCCATGGCCCGCGCGGCGCTTCCGAATTCGCCGAGACGGTCGACAGGCTGATCGGTTTTGCCGAGACCACCAACGCCATCCCGGCCGCGCTGATCGAGGCCGTCCACGACGCCTATGTCGGCAACGAGGACGTGCGCGACTTCATGCTGCGCGAAAACCCGGCGGCAGCAAAATTCATCGCCGAGCGTTTTGCCACCGCCCGTCGGCGCGGCTTGTGGCACCCGCTGCGCAACTCCGTCGACGACGATCTGGCTGCCCTCATCGCCGAGGCTGAAGCGCGCGAGGTTGCGGCATGACCGGCTTTTCCCGCCGCGGCGCTTGTCCGGCCCTTTCGGCCCCGATGTCGACCGGCGACGGCCTGTTGGTGCGGCTCAACCCGCTTGCTGGAGAAATCGCGCCCAACGTCTTGATCGGACTCTGTGAATCCGCCGCGCGGCATGGCAACGGCATCGTCGAGGTGACTGCGCGTGGCAGCATCCAGATCAGGGGGCTGACGGCGGAGAGCGCGCGTCTGCTGGCCGAAGAAGTCGATGCGCTCGGCATCGCGGTGCGCACCGGCGTGCCGGTCGACACCAGCCCGCTCGCCGGCATGGACCCGAAGGAGACTGCCGATCCGACACCGCTGGCGGCGGCGATCCGGACAGCCATAGCCGAGGTCGACCTTGCTACGCGGCTCGGCCCGAAGGTGTCCGTCGTCGTCGATGGGCGTGGCCAGATCGGGCTCGGCGCAATCATCGGCGACGTCCGACTGGTGGCAAAGGATGCCGAGCGCTGGCGCTTGTCGGTTGCTGGCGACGAGAGTTCGGCGCGTTTGGTCGGTGAAGTCGATGCCGACGCCGCATGCGCGGTCACGCTCGACATTCTCCAGGCAATTGCGGCACTCGGCCGGCAAGGCCGCGCGCGTGACCTTGGCCCGGAGATCATAAGAGCTGTCGTTGAAGCATATGAAACGTCTCGCTCCTTCACGCCCCCCTCTGTTCTGCCTGACATCTCCCCCACGGGTAGGAAGATTGGCAGCTCCGCCGGTAGCGCTGATCATGCAGCGTCGTCGATGGGCGGAGGCGGCGATGGCAGCCTGATCTCCCCCTTTGCGGGGGAGATGTCCGGCAGGACAGAGGGGGGTGGGAAGGATCGCTACCCAACTGACTCAAGAACTGAGCACTCCGCCGCAACCGATTCATCGCCCATCGGAATCCTCCCGCTCACAGGCGCCCGGATCGCCCTCGGCATCGCCCTGCCCTTCGGCAGCATCGAGGCCTCGACTCTGGCCAGATTCTGCCAGGCGGCGACAGCCGCGGGCGCCACCGGCATTCGCCCGGCGCCCGGCCGGACCCTGCTCGTCATGGGCCTCGACCGCTCCGCCGCCGCCACGCTCACCACCACCGCCCAATCCCTCAGCCTTGTCACCTCGCCCGCCGATCCCCGCATCCGCATCGCCGCCTGCCCCGGCGCGCCGGCCTGCGCTTCGGGCATGATCGCCGCGCGCGACGTCGCCGCCGAAATTGCCCACGAGATCGGCGAAAGCCTCGACCCGACGCTGTCGCTGCATGTCTCCGGCTGCGCCAAGGGCTGCGCCCATCCGGGACCGGCCACGCTCACCATCGTTGGTGACGAAAAGGGTGCTGTATTTGTCGTCGGCGGAACGGCGAAGGGCCTTCCGGCCGCCTACACCGCAGGATATGAAGCCGCGCGCGGCATGGGCCGCCTCACGAAATTGCTCGCCCAAGAGCGCAAGCCGGACGAAAATGCCGCCGCCTGCCTCGCACGGTTGGGCGCAAAGCGCCTCGCGCAAGCTCTGGCACAGGAATGAACATGGCCGCCTACGACTATATCCATGATGGCACGGCCATCTACGAACGCTCCTTCGCCATCATCCGCTCGGAGGCGGACCTCAAGCGCTTCTCCGAAGACGAGGCCGACGTTGCTGTGCGCATGATCCATGCCTGCGGCCTGGTCGAGGCGGCCGAACATTTCGTCTTCTCTGAAAACGTCGTCGCCGCTGCGCGCGGTGCGCTGAAGGCCGGCGCGCCGATCTTCTGCGACGCCGAAATGGTGGCGCGCGGGGTCACCCGCGCCCGTTTGCCCGCCGACAACGAAGTGATCTGCACACTGCGCGACCCGCGCACATCAGATATCGCCAGGGAGATCGGCAACACCCGATCGGCCGCCGCGATCGACCTCTGGGTCGACAGGCTCGCAGGCTCGGTCGTCGCCATCGGCAACGCGCCGACAGCCCTGTTCTACCTCCTCGAGAGACTGCGCGACGGCGCGCCCAAGCCTGCCGCCATCATCGGCATGCCGGTCGGCTTCGTCGGCGCGGCCGAATCCAAGGACGCCCTGGCAGAGAATTCCTATGGCGTGCCCTACGCCATCGTCCGCGGCCGCCTCGGCGGCAGCGCCATGACGGCCGCTGCCCTCAACTCGCTGGCGAGGCCCGGCGTATGAGCGCTCCCGCTGCAAAGGGCCGCCTCATCGGCGTCGGCACCGGGCCCGGCGATCCCGAACTTTTGACGCTCAAGGCCGTGCGCGCGCTGGCCGAGGCTGACGTGATCGCGCATTTCGCCAAGCGCGGTGCCAATGGCAACGCCCGCACCATCACCGATGCACATTTCCGCGACGACGTGATCGAGCTGCCGCTGATCTATCCGGTCACCATCGAGATCGACAAGGATCACGACGACTACCGCGCTGCCATTACGGGCTTCTACGAGGCGTCGGCGCAAGCGATAGCCGCCCATCTCGATCAGGGCCGTATGGTTGCGATCCTGTCGGAGGGCGACCCGCTGTTCTACGGCTCCTACATGCATCTGCATGTGCGCCTGTCGCATCTCTACCCGACCGAGGTCATCCCCGGCGTCACTGCCATGTCCGGCTGCTGGTCGCAGACGGGCGTGCCGATCGTCCAGGGCGACGACGTGTTGTCGGTACTGCCCGGCACGATGAGCGAGTTCGAGCTGACCCGCCGCCTCGCCGATACCGACGCTGCGGTCATCATGAAGGTCGGCCGCAACCTGCCGAAGATCCGCAAGGCGCTGGACGCGACCGGCAAGCTCGGCCGCGCGCTGTATGTCGAGCGCGGCACCATGCCCAACACCCAACACATGAAGCTGATGGACAAGACAGACGACAAGGCGCCCTATTTCGCCATCGTGCTGGTGCCCGGTTGGGCCGGCAAGCCGGGAGCGGACAATTGAGCGGCTCCCTCGTCGTCATCGGCCTCGGCCCCGGCAATCCGGACCAGATCACGCCGGAAGCCAGCCGCGCGGTCGCGGAAGCCAGCCATTTCTTCGGCTACAAGCCCTATCTCGACCGGATCGAGCTGCGCCCTGACCAGACCCGCGTCGCCTCCGACAACCGCGAGGAGATCTCGCGCTCCAACGCCGCCCTCGATATGGCGGCAAGCGGCCACCACGTTGCTGTTGTCTCGGGGGGCGACCCCGGCGTCTTTGCCATGGCAGCCGCCGTCTGCGAGGCCATCGAGGCCGGCCCGAGGGCATGGCGCGACATCGAGTTGTCGGTCGTTCCAGGCGTCACCGCCATGCTGGCCGTGGCAGCCCGCGTCGGCGCACCGCTCGGCCACGATTTCTGCGCCATCAATCTGTCGGACAATCTCAAGCCATGGGATTTGATCGAGCGCCGGCTTGTCGCCGTCGCGCGGGCAGGCTTCGTCATCTCACTCTACAACCCCATCAGCAAGGCCCGTCCCTGGCAGCTCGGCAGCGCGTTGGAAACCCTGCGCAAGCATCTGCCTGCCACGACGCCCGTCATCTTCGGCCGCGCCGCCGGCCGGCCCGACGAGCGCATCGAGATCTTCACGCTTGGCGAAGCAGATGCGGCGAAGGCCGATATGGCGACCTGCGTCGTCATCGGCTCGCCCGAGACGCGCCTGATCGAACGCGACGGCAAGCCCCCGCTGGTCTACACGCCGCGTTTTTCCGCCGGAGCGGCGAAATGATCGACAAGATCGGCCATGGCAGCGACATCAGGTGCGGACGGCACCTCGGGAAGCTGCGGCCGGCGGAAGAGGATCACCTCGATGCCGAGTTGCCGCGCTGCCGCGATCTTGCCGTAGGTCGCCTGCCCGCCGCTGTTCTTGGCGACGATGACGTCGATCCTGTGTGCCTCGAGCAACGCCCGCTCATCCGCTTCGCGAAACGGCCCGCGCGCCAGAATGTAGGTCGCGTCGGCCACGCCGAGCGGCGGCTCTATCGGATCGACGCTGCGAATGACATAGCCGTGCTGGGGGGCTGTCTCGAAGGCCGCGACCTCCTGCCGACCGAGCGCCAGGAACACGCGGCGCGAGCTCTGGCCCAGCGCGGCGACAGCCTGTTCGGCGTCTTCCACCAGCGTCCAGCTGTCACCTTCGACCGGCTCCCAGCCGGGACGGCGCAGGGCGAAGATCGGCACACCCGATATCCGAGCCGCCTCCGCCGCATTGGCCGAGATGCGCGCCGCATAAGGATGCGTGGCGTCGATCAGGAGATCGGTCTTGTGCCCAGCCAGCCAATCGGCCAGCCCCTGCGCGCCGCCGAAGCCACCGGTTCGTACCGGCACCGGCTGCTCGACAGGGTTTTCGGTCCGGCCCGCCAGCGAAAGCAAGATGTCGAGATCGCCACGGGAGGCGAGCCTGGCCGCCAGCTGCCGCGCTTCGGTGGTTCCGCCCAGGATCAGAATACGGTGGGTCATCATGCCTGCTGAACTCGACGCCCCGATGCAAGAATGGCTGACCGTCGTCGGCATCGGCGAGGACGGTGTAGCGGGTCTCGGCGACGAGGCCAAGCGGGCGATATCAGGCGCTGCCCACGTCTTCGGCGCCAAGCGTCATCTGGCGCTGGCAGCAACGCTCATCGCAGGCGCGGCTCGCCCATGGCCGACGCCCTTCGACAGCGAAATGCGTGACGTGGTCGCCCTGCGCGGCGAAAATGTCTGCGTGCTGGCTTCGGGCGATCCCTTCCTTAACGGCGTCGGCGTCACGCTCGCTCGTGCAGTGCCGTCAGCGGAAATGCGGGTCCTTCCGGCCCCATCTGCCTTCTCGTTGGCCGCCTCGCGGCTGGGCTGGGCGCTGCAGGACATCGAAACGGTTTCGCTCCACGGCCACGCCATCGATCTGATCCGCCCGTTGCTGCAGCCGGGCGCGCGCATCATTGCACTCACCTCGGATGGCGAAGCGCCGGCCCAGATCGCAGCCCTTGTCACCGGCAACGGTTTCGGTGCTTCGTGTTTGACGGTGCTCGAAGCGCTCGGTGGAGAAAGCGAGCGCATCCGCGCCACGACAGCCAGTGGCTTCGACCTCGAAAACATCAATCCGCTCAACGTCCTGGCGCTCGAGCTTGAATCCGGATCGCAGGCACGGATCCTGCCGCTTGCCTCAGGTCTCGCCGACGACTTGTTCGAGCATGACGGCCAGATCACCAAGCGCGAGATCCGCGCGGTCACGCTTTCCACCCTCGCGCCCCGCCGCGGGGAGTTGCTGTGGGATATCGGCGCCGGCTCCGGCTCGATATCCGTCGAATGGATGCTGTGTCACACCTCGCTGCGCGCCATCGCCATCGAGCACAATGCCGAGCGCGCCGAGCGCATCGAGCGCAATGCCGGCGCCTGCGGCGTGCCCGGCCTCACGGTTGTCAGGGGCGCAGCGCCTGACGCGCTGATCGGCCTGCCGACGCCAGACGTCATCTTCATCGGCGGCGGCGGTTCGGACGCCGGCGTCTTCGATGCGGCAATCGCAGCACTTCGATCAGGCGGTCGCCTCGTCGCCAACGCCGTCACGCTCGAAATGGAAACATTGCTGCTGTCGCACCATGCCGCGCATGGCGGCGATCTTCTGCGCCTTCAAGTCTCCCGCGCCGCCCCTGTTGGCTCGATGACCGGCTGGCGGCCGGCGATGCCGGTCACGCAGTGGAGTTGGGTGAAGCCATGATGGTCGCGGGAATCGGCTGCCGCAAAGGCGCGGCACACGAAGACATTCTCTCGGCAATCGAAACCGCGCTCGAAGCGCACGGCCTTGTCGTCACAGCACTTTCGGCGCTGGCCACCGCGAGCCTGAAACGTGACGAGCCCGGTATTCTTGCAGCCGCACGCCGGCTCGACCTGCCGCTGCTCGTCATGGACGACGCGGCACTCGCCGCCGCCGCATCCAGGACATCCAGCCAGTCGCAAGCCTCATTGGAGGCAGCCGGCACGCCATCCGTATCGGAGGCCGCCGCGCTCGCCGCTGCCGGCGCGGATGCCGCACTGCTTGGCCCGCGCATATCAGTCGGCCCCGCAACCTGCGCCATAGCTATCTCTGGAGCCACAGCTTGACCGTTCACTTTATCGGCGCCGGCCCGGGCGCGGCAGACCTCATCACCGTGCGCGGCAGCCGCCTGCTCGGCTCCTGCCCGGTCTGCCTCTATGCCGGTTCCATCGTTGCGCCGGAGCTTCTGACCTATTGCCGCGCCGACGCCCGGCTGGTCGACACGGCACCGATGTCGCTCGACGAGATCGAGGCGCAATATGTCGCCGCCCACAAGGCCGGGCATGACGTCGCGCGGCTGCATTCGGGCGACCTGTCGGTGTGGAGTGCGGTCGCCGAACAGATCCGGCGACTGGAAAAGCACGGCATTCCCTACACGCTGACCCCCGGCGTGCCATCCTTCGCGGCGGCAGCGGCGGCGCTGAAGCGCGAGCTGACGATCCCCGAAGTCGCCCAGAGCCTGGTGCTGACCCGCACCTCCGGCCGCGCCTCGAAGATGCCTCCGGGCGAAACGCTTGCCGGCTTCGGCCGCACCGGCGCCACGCTTGCCGTCCACCTGTCGATCCACGCCATCGACCACGTCGTGGCTGAGCTGACACCGCATTACGGTCCGGATTGCCCCGTGGCGGTCGTCTTCCGCGCCTCCTGGCCGGACGAGCGCATCGTTAGGGCCACGCTGTCGACGATAGCAGCCGAGTTGGCAAAGGACCCTATCGAGCGCACCGCCATCATCTTCGTCGGCCAGTCGCTGGCAGCGCAAGATTTCCGCGAAAGCTCGCTCTACGACGCTTATTATCAGCGCCGCTTCAGGGGCCGCGACGGGCTATGAGAGGCCGCGAAGGGCGCATGCCCCATCAGCTCTCCCTCGCGGTTGAAGACCAGGATTTCGACCGCGATATCGAGCTTGTCGAAGACGCTTGCCGCCGTGCGCCAGGCCGCAGCAGCGACCGCGTCACCTATGCCGATGCCTGCCTTGTTGGCCTCGATGAAGGCCTCGGCGACGGTGTTCGCGTCCTTGATGCGGGCTTCGAGTCCGGTGTCTGCTCCGGCCCCCACGGCGATGGCTGCCAGGCCGTCGAGATCGGCCGAACCGCGGCTCGAATGCAGGTCGAGCAGGCCTTGCGCCAGCTTGGTCATCTTGGCGACGCCGCCGGCAATGGTGACCTTTGCCACCGGGTGGGCGCGAATATATTTCAGCATGCCGCCGACGAAGTCGCCCATGTCGATCAACTGCACCTCGTGAAGACCATGGAATTTCTGAACCGCCAGCTCGGAAGTGTTGCCGGTGGAACCCGCCACATGGTCGAAGCCCATGGCGCGGGCCACGTCGACGCCGCGATGGATGGAGTGGATCCAGGCCGAGCAGGAATAGGGAATGACGATGCCCGTCGTCCCCAGGATCGAGATGCCGCCCAAGATGCCAAGGCGCGGGTTGAGCGTCTTCAGCGCCATTTCCTCGCCGCCGGCGACGGAAATCTCGACCTCTACATCAGCCCCTTCGCCCAGCACCTCGGCCACGACGCCGGCAATCATCTTGCGCGGAACCGGGTTGATCGAGGCTTCGCCGGGCGGAATCGGCAGGCCAGGCCGCGTCACCGTGCCGACGCCCTTGCCCGCCTTGTAGACAAGACCGCTGCCGGCAGCGCCCGGCCGCACCGTGCTCATGACCAGCGCACCATGCGTGACGTCAGGGTCGTCGCCGGCGTCCTTGACGATACCGGCCATGGCCAGGCCGTCGCCGCGTTCGTTTCTGGCCAGCGCAAAGGCCACGTTCTGCCCGCCCGGCAGCACGATCTCCACCGGATCGGGAAACGCACCCGCCTTCAATGCCACGCACGCCGCCTTGGTGGCGGCAGTGGCGCAGGCGCCGGTGGTCCAGCCGCGCTTGAGCGGACGATCTTCTTCATTCATGACGCGATCTATAGGCTGGCACAGCCTGTGCGTCATCGGCGAAAGCGACACGCATGACACTCGAAAACGCTATCACGCGTTTGAATTACAAGCAGCACGTGCTCGAACCGGGCCATGTATGGCTGGCCGGCGCCGGCCCCGGCGATCCCGGTCTGCTGACACTCGACGTCCTGTCGGCGCTGGCCCAGGCCGATGCGCTGGTGCATGACGCGCTGGTCTCGCCCGAGATCGTTGCGGTTGCCGAACAGGCGGAAAAATTCTTCGTCGGCAAGCGCGGCGGCCGGCTGTCGATCCCGCAGGGCGACATCAATGCGCTGCTGGTCAGGCTGGCGCGCGAAGGCCGCAAGGTCGTGCGGCTCAAGGGCGGCCATCCCTTCGTCTTCGGGCGTGGTGCCGAAGAAGCGCTGGTGCTGACCCGAGAGAACATTCCCTGGCGCGTGCTCTCGGGCATCACCTCGGCCTTCGGCGGCCTCTCCTCCGCCGGCATTCCAGCCACCATGCGCGGCGTCAACGGCGCGATCATCCTCGCCACCGGCTTTGCCGCCGTCAGCGACGACCGGCCCGACTGGGCAGCGCTTGCCCGCACCGGCCAGCCCATCGTCATCTATATGGGCCTGACACACATGGCCGAGACGGTGACGGAGCTTCTGCGCGGCGGACTGTCGACCGACACGCCTGCAGCCTTTGTCGAGAACGCCTCGACGCCGGAGGAACGCACGGTCACCGCCACGCTCGGCACACTGGTTGCCACCGCCGAGCGCGAAAAGGTCGTCTCGCCGGCCCTCATCGTCGTCGGCGGCATTGTCTCGCTGCGCGCCGAGCTGATTGGACGGAAATGACGGCGCGTGGGCTCATCATCGGCGCCCCACGCTCGGGCTCGGGCAAGACCAGCGTAACGATTGGCCTGCTGCGCGCGCTCGCGCGCCGCGGCATCAAGGTGCGTGGCGCGAAATCGGGACCGGACTACATCGATCCCGGCTTCCACGCTGCCGCAACCGGCCGGCCCGGCGTCAATCTCGACAGCTGGGCCATGGCGCCGTCGCTGCTCAACGCATTGGCCGCCGATGCATCGGCCGAAGCCGAGATGGTGATCCTCGAAAGCGCCATGGGCCTGTTCGACGGCATCCCCGCGGAGACAGGCCGCTCGGGTGCGGCTGCCGATCTCGCCCGTCTCTACGGCCTGCCGGTGCTTCTGGTGCTCGACGTCTCCGGCCAGTCGCAGACAGCGGCGGCCATCGCCAAGGGTTTTGCCACCTACGACCCCGGCGTCCGGATCGCGGGCGTGGTGCTCAACAGGCTCGGCAGCGACCGTCACCGCAAGCTTGCCGGCGACGCCATCGAGGCGCTCGGTCTGCCCGTCGTCGGCGCCATCCTGCGCGACCCGACCTTGTCCATTCCAGAACGCCATCTCGGCCTCGTCCAGGCCGAAGAGCATGCTGACCTCTTCGCCCACATCGAAAAGCTCGCCGACATGGTCGAGCGCTCGCTCGACCTCGATGCCATCGTCGAACTGGCGACGCCGCTGGCGCCAATGTCTGGCGACCAATCCTTCGCCCTGCCGCCGCCCGGACAGCGCATCGCGCTCGCCCAGGATGCCGCCTTCACCTTCCTTTACCCGCACCTCGCCGCCCACTGGCGCGCCATGGGCGCAGAGCTGGTTCCGTTCTCGCCGCTCGCCGACCAGGCGCCCGACGCCACCTGCGACATCTGCTGGCTGCCGGGCGGCTATCCCGAACTCCATGCCGGCCGCCTCGCCGCAGCTGGCACCTTCCTGTCGGGCACCCGCCGTTTTGCGGACACCAAGCCGGTCCATGGCGAGTGCGGTGGCTTCATGATGCTCGGCGGTTCCATCGAGGACGCCGATGGCGCCACCCACGCGATGCTCGGCCTGCTCGGCCATGCCACCAGCTTCGCCAAGCGCAAGATGAACCTCGGCTACCGCCAGGCCAGACTTTCGGCACCTTGCCCGCTTGGCTCCGAGGGCAGCGTCGTCAGGGGGCACGAGTTCCATTACGCCCAGACGGTTGTTGCAGGCGACGATACGCCACTCGGGCAACTGGCCGATGGCCAGGGCAAGCCGCTCGGCAGCTTCGGCGGCCGGCGCGGCCATGTTACCGGCACCTTCTTCCACGCGATCGCGCGAGGCTGAGACGATGACGCCGGCGACGATCTTCGACGACATCCGCCTCGGCCTCGTCTTCTTCACGCGCCTGCCGCTGCCGCATTTCGAGGTCAGGGATCGTTCGCTCGCCGACGCCATCTGGACTGCGCCGCTCGTCGGCTTCGTCGTGGCGGTCCTGGCCTGGCTCGCCTTCGCTGCCGGACAAGCCCTCGGCCTCGCCGAAGGCCCGACTGCCGCACTGGCCATCGCTGCCGCCATGCTGGTCACCGGTTGCCTGCATGAGGACGGCCTGTCCGATACATCAGACGGTTTCGGCGGCGGACGTACACGCGAGCGCAAGCTCGAGATCATGCGCGACAGCTGCATCGGCAGCTATGGCGCGGCAGCGCTGGCGCTGTCGATCCTGGCGCGCTGGAGCGCGATCGTCGAAATCGAAGACCCCGCCCCTGTTTTCGCCGCCCTCGTCGCCGCTCATGTCGGCTCGCGCGCACTGATCCCCGCCTTCATGCAGAACCTGCCCCAGGCCCGCGCCGACGGCCTTGCCGCCGGCGTCGGCACAGTCGCCGACGGGGCAGTGATCGCCGCCCTCGCCATCGGCGCCGCAGGCCTGCTGTTCCTCGGGCTCAGCGGCGCGGTCGTCGCGGCGTTGTGCCTCGCCCTCCTCTTCTTCGCCTTCAGAAAGCTCTGCCTCGCCCAGATCGGCGGCCAGAGCGGCGACACCATCGGCGCTCTGCAGCAAATGGCCGAAATCGCCCTGCTGTTTGTCGCATCCGCCATCCTTGCTTGATTCTGTTTTGGAGTATTCACTGCCATGGCCTTCAAATCGCTCAATGAATTGCGCCAAGCTTGCCTCGACCTGCCGGCCGGCAGCGACGCCGCAGCGGATGCCGTCGCCCGCCGCCAGGACACGCTGACCAAGCCGCGCGGCAGCCTCGGCAAGCTCGAACAGATCGCCGCCTGGCTCGGCCGCTGGCAGGGCCGCGAGATGCCGAGGCTCGACGAGGTCAAGGTCATCGTCTTCGCCGGCAACCATGGCGTCACCGCCCAGGGCGTGTCGGCCTATCCGTCGGAGGTGACGGTACAGATGGTCGCCAACTTCGCCGGCGGCGGCGCTGCCATCAACCAACTCGCCCGCCTTGCCGGCGCCGAACTCGCGGTCATCCCGCTCGAGCTCGATCGCCCCACGGGTGACTTCACCCAGACGGCGGCCATGGACGAAGCCGATTTCCTCGCCGCCGTCTCGACCGGCTATGACGCGGTGACGCCTGATCTCGATCTCGTCTGCTTCGGCGAAATGGGCATCGGCAACACCACACCCGCCGCGGCCATCGCCGCAGGCCTGTTCGGCGGCACCGGCCGCCAGTGGGCCGGCCGCGGCACCGGCGTCGACGATAGTGGCCTGGCCCGCAAGTTCGCCGCCATCGATGCCGGCCTCGCCCGTCATGCCGCCACGCTCGCCGATCCGCTGGCTGTCGCCGCCAATCTCGGCGGCCGCGAACTCGCCGCCATCCTCGGCGCCACGCTGGCCGCGCGCCACCACAACGTGCCCGTCCTGCTCGACGGCTTCGTCGTCACGGCAGCAGCTGCCCCCTTGGCAAAACTCCACCCAGAAGGCCTTGCCCACACGCTGTCGGCCCATGTCTCCGCCGAGGCAGGCCATCGCCAGCTGCTCGAAACCCTGAAGCTCGCGCCGCTGCTCGACATGGGGATGCGGCTCGGCGAAGGTTCGGGCGCCTGCGTGGCCGTCAATCTCGTCCGTTCGGCGCTGGAATGCCACGCCAGAATGGCAAGCTTCGCCGAGGCCGGTGTCACCGAAAAATAGTTAGGCATTCCGCAGGAAGCCGGTCGCACATCTCAAGCCTAGAAATCGATTTCTTCGTTTGACAAAAGGATAGAAGAAAATTCTTCATACAAGCGCAGAGGCAATCCACCTCTGCCTCTACCTGAAACAGGCCCGCAGCTATGTTGCGGCAAAGTTTAGCCATTTGCCGCTTGTCTCAGGAGAATGCCCCCATGAAACGTTTCCTTCTTGTCGGCGTAGCACTTGCCGCCATGCTCGCCGGCCCACTGCAGGCGTCTGCCGCCGACAAGCTGCTCAACGCGTCTTACGACGTCGCCCGCGAACTGTTCGCTGCCGAGAATGCCGCCTTCATCGCCAAGAATCCGGGTGTCACGCTCGACCAGTCGCATGCCGGCACCTCCAAGCAGGCACGCGCCATCGTCGAAGGACTTGAAGCCGACGTCGTCACCTTCAACCAGGTCACCGATATCGAGTTCCTGGTCAAGAACGGCTTTGTATCAGACGACTGGAAAAAGGATTTCGCCAACCAGGCCTCGCCCTTCTATTCGCTGCCGTCCTTCCTCGTCCGCGCCGGCAACCCCAAGGGCATCAAGGACTGGTCCGACCTGGTCCGCGACGACGTGAAGGTCGTCTTCCCCAATCCGAAGACCTCGGGCAATGCGCGCTATACCTATCTGGCGGCAACCGCCTACGCCAAGGAAGCATTCAAGGGTGACGAGGCCAAGGTCAAGGAGTTCGTGACCAAGCTGTTCGACAACGTGCCGGTGTTCGACACCGGCGGCCGCGCCGCCACCACCACCTTCGTCGAGCGCAACATCGGCGACGTGCTGATCACCTTCGAGGCCGAGACCCGCTCGATCGCCAAGGAATATGGTTCCGACAAGGTCGAGAGCGTCATCCCCTCGGTCAGCCTGCTCGCCGAATTCCCCGTCGCCATCGTCGACAAGGTCGTCGACAAGCGCGGCTCGCGCGATCTGGCAAAGTCCTATCTCGATTTCCTCTACACGCCGGAAGGCCAGCGCATTGCCGCCCAACACGGCAACCGTGTCCACGAGCCTTCGGTCGCCACCGAATTCAAGGAGCAGTTCCCCGATGTTCGCCTGGTCACTGTGGAAGATGTCTTTGGCGGCTGGGACAAGGTCCAGAAGGAACATTTCGGTTCCGGCGGCCTGCTTGAAGAGATTTACGGCGAGCGTTGACCTCAGTGCATGACCCCGGAAATCAATATCGATTTTCGGAAGAGGATCATGCACAACTCAGACTGCTACGGGGTCCTTTGCGCGTCCAACAAGGACGCGCGGCACCGTCGTCGTTATCGTGGAGAATTGGACAGCCGGCCATGCCGGCTTTCCGCATTGTTGTATCCGGGAAGGCATTTCAGTGGCGCGCCGCATTCTGCCGGGGTTTCCCCTGGCACTGGGGATAACCCTCGTCTACGTCTCGATCATCGTCGTGCTGCCGCTCGGCGCGCTGGTGTTCAAGGCGGCCAGCCTCGGCTTCGAGGACTACTGGCGCATCGTCTCGTCGCCGCGCGCGGTCGCCAGCTACCGGGTCACGGCCCTTTCGGCGCTCGCAGCCACCGTCTTCAACCTCGTCTTCGGCATGGCGCTGGCGTGGGTGCTGGTGCGCTACCGTTTTCCCGGCCGCCGCTTCATCGACGCGCTCGTCGACCTGCCCTTTGCACTGCCGACGGCGGTCGCCGGCATCGCCTTGACGACATTGTTCGCCGAAAACGGCTGGTTTGGACAGGCGCTTGCCCAGGCCGGCATCAAGGTTGCCTACACCCCGCTCGGCATCATGGTCGCCATGGCCTTCACCAGCCTGCCCTTCATCGTGCGCACCGTGCAGCCGGTACTGGAAGACCTCGACCCCGCACTTGAGGAAGCGGCCCAGACGCTCGGCGGCAGCGACCGGTCGATCTTCCTGCGCGTGATCCTGCCGCTGCTGGCGCCCGCGCTGCTGGCCGGCCTGTCCTTGTCCTTTGCCCGCAGCTTGGGCGAGTTCGGCGCCATCATCTTTATCGCCGGCAACCAGCCGATGTCGACCGAGATCACGGCGTTGCTCGCGTTCATCCGGCTCGAGGAATACGACTACCAGGCCGCTGCGGCGATCGCCTCGGTGCTGCTCATCACAGCCTTCCTGATGCTCGCCATCACCAACATCCTGCAGGCACGTGCCCTGCGCTACACGGCGAGGGGCTGAGATGAGCAATTCCGTCAAGGGCCGCCCGTCCCGCGTCGGCGACGCGCCGGCCTTCCGCCGCGCGCTCATCGGCATCGTGCTGACGCTGGTCGCCATCGTCATCGTCGCGCCGCTGGTCGTCATCGGCTACCAGGCCTTCTCGCAAGGTATCGCGGTCTATGCCGCCGCGATCGCCCATCCCGACACGCTGCACGCCATCGGCCTGACTGTGGTCACCGCGCTCATCGCCGTGCCCATCAACACCGCCTTCGGCGTTGCCGCCGCCTGGGCAATTACTAAGTTCGATTTCCGGGGACGCCGCTTCCTGCTGGTGGTGATCGAAATCCCGTTCTCCATCTCGCCCATCGTCGCGGGCGTCGCCTATCTCTTCGTCTACGGCCTGCAGGGCCTGTTCGGCCCGGCGCTGGAGCAGGCTGACATCAAGATCCTGTTCGCCCTGCCCGGTATCGTGCTCGCCTCGATGTTCGTCACCGCTCCCTTCGTCGCCCGTGAGCTGATCCCGCTGATGCAGGCGCAAGGGCGCGATCTGGAAGAAGCCGCGACATCGCTCGGCGCGTCGGGCTGGCGTACCTTCTTCTCGGTCACCCTGCCCAACATCCGCTGGGCGCTGCTCTATGGCGTGGTGCTGTGCAATGCGCGCGTCATGGGTGAGTTCGGCGCCGTGTCGGTGGTGTCAGGCAATATCCGCGGCCAGACCAACACGCTGCCGCTGCATATCGAACTGCTCTACCACGACTACCAGACCGCGGGCGCCTTCGCCGCGGCCTCGATCCTGGCCCTGCTCGCCGTCGTTACCCTCGTTGCCAAGGTGCTGCTCGAGCGCCAAGGCGCCGGCCGCGCCCGTCGTCGCCCCGCGCTTGCAGCCCCCGTAGCCGCACCCAAGACCGCTTCCGCTGAGGTTCCGTCATGAAAATCCGCCTCGACAACGTCGTGAAGACCTTCGAGACCTTCCGCGCCGTCCATGGCGTCTCGCTTGAAATCGAGAGCGGCGAACTGGTGGCCCTGCTCGGACCTTCCGGCTCGGGCAAGACCACCATCCTGCGCATGGTCGCCGGCCTCGAATATGCCGACGCCGGCCACATCTATTTCGGCGCCGAGGATGCCACCGACATTCCGGTGCGCGACCGTGGCGTCGGTTTCGTCTTCCAGCACTATGCGCTGTTCCCGCATATGACGGTCGCCGAGAATATCGCCTTCGGCATGAAGGTCTCGAAGCAGCGCCGCGACAAGACTGCCATCGATGCTCGCGTCGCCGACCTGCTGCGCCTCGTCCAGCTCGAAGGCCTGGCCGAACGTTTCCCCGGCCAGATTTCAGGCGGACAGCGCCAGCGCGTCGCCCTTGCGCGAGCGCTCGCCGTCGATCCCAAGGTACTCTTGCTCGACGAGCCTTTCGGTGCGCTTGACGCCAATGTCCGCCGCGACCTGCGCCGCTGGCTGCGCGAGATCCATCAGGAGCTCGGCATCACCACTTTGTTCGTCACCCACGACCAGGAGGAAGCGCTCGACCTCGCCGACCGCGTCGTCATCCTCGACAAGGGCCAGATCGTCCAGCAGGGCACGCCCGAAGAGGTCTGCCGCAACCCCGCATCCGCCTTCGTCATGAATTTCCTCGGCGACACCAACCGCATTTCTGCAGCCGTGGCCGGCGGCATAGCCCGCCTTGGCGAGGCACAGATCCCCGCCCCCGGCTTTGCTGACGGCCCGGTCGAAATCTTCCTGCGCCCGAGCGATCTCGGCTGGAGCAGCAGCGGCGCCGGCATCCCCGCAACCGTCGCCCGCGTCATCGACCGGCCTGCCGGACGGCGCATTCTGGCGCTGACGGCAACGGGCGAAGCCGTCGAACTCGACGTCGCGCCTGAAACCCAGGTCAGTGCCCGCGAGCAGGGCATCATCACCATCGAACGCGCCAGGGTCTATGCGGCAGGCTGATTCTGCCGCGAATAGGGTCAAAACCCGCAAAACTTACGGAAAATCAACGCGTTTCGGCTTGTATATCAAGTCTGTGGAATTTATCTCTGGTGAAGGCCGGAATGCGATGGGGACGAATCGTTATCCTCGGCAAGCAACCTCACGCTGCGACTGGCAGCAGGAAGCCGATGACACGCGTTCGCCATGCTGACTAAAAAAGGCAAATACGGCCTCAAGGCCCTCGTTCACCTATCCCAACTGCCTGCCGGCCAGCTCGCTTTCGTCGGCGACATCGCGACCACCAACAAGATTCCGAAAAAATTCCTCGACGCGATCCTAGGCGAACTCCGCAATGCCGGTTTCGTCCAGAGCCGCAAGGGCAAGGACGGCGGCTACCGCCTCGCCAAGCCTGCCGCCGAGATCAAGATCGGCCATGTCGTGCGCGTGCTCGACGGCCCGCTGGCACCGATCCCTTGCGCCAGCCGGACCCAGTACCAGCCCTGCGACGACTGCGACGAGGCGACCTGCCAGATCAGGCACATGATGCTCGAAGTTCGCCAGGCGATTGCCGGCGTGCTCGACAATCGCAGCCTCGCGCAGGTGCGCGACGCTGCCAATGACGACATTCTGAGCGACGCCCTGAACCACGCCTGACCGTGCCGGTCAGACAATGCGGCGCAGCATCACCGGCCGCTTGCGCAAATGGGTCGGCGCGGGATCATGGCGGCGAAATGCCTTGCGCAATGCCGGTATGACCTGACGCCCGAAGGCCTCAACCGCATCGGCATCGTCGAGCCCGTGGACGATGAAATCGCTCACTCCGAGTTCGACAAAGCCAGCCAGCACAGAAACGACGTGCTCCGGTTCACCCGTCAGCTGCCAATCCTGCTGCCCGCCCTCGCCAGCTTGCACATGCCCGACATGCACCGGCAAGGAGAAGCGGATGCGCTGGGCCCGACCGAACGGTTCGGCAGCAACCCTCACGCGTTCGATCAGCCGCAACGTGTCGTCGAAGCCACCCACCGGCAGCTCGAACCTGTCGGCGTGCCGGCCCGCGATCTTGAGCGCCGTGCCAGACAATCCGCCGAGTTGCAGCCGGATCATTGCGCCTTCGGCTGCCTTCATCGGCACGAAACCGCCATGGATGCGGTAGAACAGGCCCTCATGGTCGAAGGGCTGCGCATTGCTCCACAGCCGCTTGAGCAGCATCAGATATTCGTCGGTGCGCCCCAGCGTGGCGACGAGACCGCTGTCGTCATTGATCTCGCGCAGGTCGCGGCTTGGCGGCACCCGCAATGCCAGCCGGCCAGAGCCGATCTGGTCGAAGGCCGCAAACTGCCGGGCAGCCACCACCGGCGCCACGATTCCAGGCCAATGCGAGACGAGCACACCGATCGACTGCGTGCTGCGTAGCGCAAGCGACGCCAGGTCCATATTGGCAAGCAGGCCGCCCATGTCGTCGATGAGAACGCAGTCGAAGCCCGCCCTTTCGAGCTGGCGCAGCCTCTGCACGGCAACCGCCGTGTCTGAAAAGAAGGAAGAGTGAAGTTCGTCCTTGTCGGCAACGCCGCCCGGGCAATGGGTGAAGTCGATCTGCATCGCAAACTCCTTCATCTTGTCAGGAACAGTTATTGGCGCCGCCCGCGCCGGTTCACGCGCTACTCTGGAAAACCTTCTTCAGTTGGGTTGAGATGATATGGCGCGCCCGCCTCCGGGCACGGGGTGGCCCTAGTGGACCAGACCGACGACGACGGCCGCGGTAAAGCCGAACGACACCGTGAAGAACAGATACGACGCGATCTGCGCAATGCTGGCAGGCCTGCCGGCCGCAGCTGCCGTCTCGCCGACGCGGCTGTTCGAGAGATACTGGGTCTGTGCCATCGCAATCTCCATCATGCCGTTAGTCTATAAAATTAATAGACTTTGTCGATTGCTAATTTTGGCGAGATTGTGGAACGGCTTTGCCCTGCCACAGCTGGGCGGGAGCAATTTTTCTCTTGCGAGAATGATCTGCCGACTACCGGTTGAGCGCTGAAGCGCCGCTGCGGCAGGACGCATGAACTCAAAAAAGTCATTACATAACAGATGGATAGCCGAAATCCAGTCGCCAAAAGATTACAGTTTTGGGCCGAATTCGACGACAGGAGGGAGGCAAAAAAATGTCCCGAAGGCACTGTTGGCGCCTTCGGGACCGGACGAAATACGGCTAGCCGGCTCAGTAATAGCCGCGCGGGCATTCTGCCAGATAGGTGCGACCATAGCGGTCGCGATAGCGGCAGCGGTTCGGCTCGTTGGCCCGGCCGATCAGGGCGCCAGCAACGGCACCGACGGCGCCACCGACGAGCGCGCCTTCAGCCCGGTTTCCGGGTGCGGCAACGGCACTGCCGATCGCCGCGCCGCCAAGACCGCCAATGGCTGCACCCTGTTCGGTCTGCGAGCAGGCTGCCAGCGGCACCAGAAGTGCAAGACTCAATACGAGTTTCATCATCACCAATAACTCCCGAAAATGTGTCCCCACCTCGCCTACAATGCGCGGCGGCGAAAAACGATCCATCGCGCCTCTCCAGCGCGTGGACCACTAAGTCCCTTCAACCCAAGGCATGCCAAGGCAATCGGGCAGCATTCGGGCAGCTCCGATCCGCAACTGCCGCGATGAACCGGCTTCGAAACGAGCCGCTTCCAGCCCGTCGAATTACGCTGACCTATGCCGTCTTGCTCTTCCGCCCCGCCTGTGACGGACGCCGGACCTTCCGTTTGGCCGCCTTGAGCGGTACCGCGGGCGCGTCAGTCAGGGCGCCGATGGTGGCGCCGGCCATGTTGAACGCCGCAAAGTCGGCGTTGAGGTCGCCGGCAAGCTTGTCGGCATCCCCGGCAGCACCGTCGGTCCACAGCACCACCCCTACCCTGAGCGATGGCTTGGCACGTTTCAGACGCCGCACCAGAAAGCGGCCATGGTGAAGCGAATCGGCATTCAGGAAGCCGATCACGGCTGTATGCACGCCTTCGAGCGGCAGGCTTCTGATGCTGGACGGTTCGACATCGGCATGGTTCGCCGTGGCAACAGTCGCGCCCTGCACCGTCAGCACCTGCGCCAGCATGGCCGCGGCCGCGTTGTCGAGCTCGCCGCGCCCGCCAATGCACAGCACCGCCTTCCCCGCACCGTCGGGCAGTTCGTCGGCCGGCTCGCCATCGTCCTGCGTCACATCCTCGGGCGCGTCGTCCTCTTCATCCGCTTCTTCGCCGGCGATTTCGTTCAAGTTGGCCACCAGCACCACGGCACTGGCGGCGACGCGCGTCCGCTGCTCGTCGGTCAGGGCACCGCGCGCCCGGTCGAATTCGCCAAGCAGCAGGGCCGGAATGGCGACATTGCCGTAGAAGTCGACGAGATATTCGGTCTCGAGCATCTCTTCCGCGTGATCGGTCGCCTCATCAGGATCTCCTGCCAGAAGGCGCTGGTATAGCCGCTCCTTGGGGTCGAGCACCGGTTCGTTGCCGAACAGAACTTCAAGGAATTCGAACTGTGGCACGTGTTTTCCGAGCACCACCAGGCAGACGGTCAGCGGCGTCGACAGGACCAGTCCGACCGGTCCCCACAACCAGGTCCAGAAGATCGCGGCGACGATGATGGCGAGCGGCGAAAGGCCGGTTCTCGAGCCATACAGCCAGGGCTCGAGCACATTGTTGATGACCAGTTCCATGGCGATGAACAGTGCCGCAGCCCACAGCACGAGCGACCAACCGGGGGCAACCGCAATCGCCAGGAACAGCGGCAGGATCATTGCGATCGCCGGCCCAATATAGGGCACGAAGCGCAGCACGATGGCGAGCAGGCCCCACAGAATCGCATTCGGAATGCCGAGCAGCCAGAGGCCCATGCCTATCGGAACGCCATAGGCGACATTCACCACCAGCTGCATCAAAAGGTACTGACCGACCCTTCGCCCGGCATCCTGCAGCGCTTCGGTCGTCCGGTGCAGGTCGCCATAACCGACGAGGCGAATGAACCGGTCGCGCAAATCCTCGCGCTCCAGCAGCATGAAGATGACGACGACGATGACGAGGCCAGCCGTCGCCAGCGGTCCGATCAGCGGCGTGATCAGGTTCATCAGCGTTTCGATCGGCTTTTGCGGTGTGAAGATCTCGACCAGCAGCGGGTCCGGCCGGGATGGATGGGCCGCAGGCGCGAGATTGTCTTCCGGCTTATCGATCTCCTGGCCAACGCGCTCGATGACTCCGCTCAGCCTGTCGATGATCCCCTCTCCGCTGCCGCTTTCCTTGAGCGCGCGCACCTTGTTGAGGATGTTCGACTGATAGGTCGGTACGTTCTGCGCGACCTCGCCGATCTGCGAAACCACCACGAAGCTGAACACCGCGACCACGCCGAAGGCGGCCAGCACGCAGGCAATCACCGAAACCAGCCTGGGAACACCGAACCGCCTGAGCCAGCTGACGATCGGCGCAAGCGCGAAGGTCAACAGCACCGCGATCGCAAGCGGCAGGAACACATCGCGGGCAAAATACAGGATCGCAACGACAGCTGCTGTGGCCGCGAACGGCGGCAGCGCCGTCCTGGACTGCGGCTGAAGCAACGGTGGCTGTCCAGAACCGAGGCCTCGAGTTTTCGGAATTGCCTCCACCACCTGCAACCTCCTGGCCCTGAACCGCTTCGCGCTGATGACGAGCAACCATTCGTGACAGGAGACGTCACGAACACGCTGTCATGTCGTGCCGCATAGTCGCGGCAGATGGGCCGCATTTGCAATGGCCCGCAAGTCTGCCGCCAGAAGAAGCGCCGGCCATCAGCGGAACGTGCATGCCAAGGGCGCAAGTGCCTGCGAGGGGCGGAGCTCGGATCGCCGGGGCAAATGCTCAGGTCGGAGCGAAACGTGCTTGCCAACTGGCTGCCCCGCGCCCGACGGACATTTGCGCATTGGCAATGCTGAATCAGGCACGCTAGGCAAGATGCAGTCCGATTCGCTATCGACAGGTCCGCCATGAACAAGGCCGCAGCCTCATTTGCCCTCGTTGCCGTGCTGGCGGCCGCACTGACGGCACTCAGCCTCGCCGTTGCGCGGCACGGCTATCCCTTCGGCGTCATCGGCGTGCAGCGCCTCGACGGCATCGCCAGCGCCGATAGCTTCATTCCGCTGGCGGCGATCTACTTCCTTGCCGCGATGCTGATGATGATCCTGCCGCTCAAGGCGGCGAGTATCGTCCTGGTCAATGCCGCCGACACCATCCACTGGATCGTCATCGCCCTGTTCGCCACCATCGTCGGCTGCCTTGCGGCGCGCTGGGTATTCGGCCAGGCCAGTGCGCCTTGGGCCCTGCTCGACTGGCGCTACCTGTTCGTCGCCATCATTGTCGGCTGCCATCTCGCAATGAACGAACTGCGCCGCAACGTCCTGCTGCGCAGCCTCTTCTTCGCCCTCTTCGGCGTGGCAACGCTTGCCTGCCTGTTCTGGTCGTTCCGAATTTGAGGCAGCGCAGGGCCGACCAGAAATAGAACTCCAAGCGACTTCAACCCAATTGAAGCAACAGTCACAGCGGTTTGAAATCTTTGGAGAAGAAGTGGTGGGTGCGACAGGGATCGAACCTGTGACCCGCTGATTAAGAGTCAGCTGCTCTACCAACTGAGCTACGCACCCACTCGCGACCGGTGAACCGACCGTGGCCGCATATAGCCACACCATCCGTTGCTGTCCACCCATGATCGCCAAGAAAGATGCAGCAATCGGCAGTGGTACGCGATTGCCTGTGCAAAGCCTGGCGGCATTGCATCCGGACAAGGAGATCGACCATCCGCCCGCGCAATTATATGCGCGGCGTTCCAGTATTCGGCGGCTAAGGGAAAGAAGTGGTGGGTGCGACAGGGATCGAACCTGTGACCCGCTGATTAAGAGTCAGCTGCTCTACCAACTGAGCTACGCACCCACTCGCGACCGGTGAACCGACCGTGGCCGGCATATAGCCAAGGCATTTTCGCCTGTCCACCCCACCGGCCGCTTTTTCTTTCAGTCGGCAAAAATAGCTGGGTCAAACCAGCAGAACGCCCTCGGCCACCCTCACCGCGTGTCCGCCGATGCGCGCGGAAGCCAGCTTGCCGCCCGAGATCTCGAGCTCCAGCCTGATCCTGGACGGTCGCCCCATCTCGATGCCCTGTTCGATCCAGAATCGCTGCGCCCCATCGGTCGGCCTGTCGAACTCCATGATCGCCCCCGCAAAGGCGGCAGCCGCCGAACCTGTCGCCGGATCTTCGTAGGATGGGCTGCCGGGAACGATCATCCTCGCGTGGAATGCGTTTTCGTGCCCCACAGTCTCGCGACAATAGACATAGGCGCTGGCCACCGCCGAGTCGTTCTTGCGTGGCGAAAAGGTGAACCAGGCCTCGTTGTCGAATCGAATTCTCGCCGCAACCTTGGTGTCCGCCACCGGCACGGTGATGTAGGGAACGCCCGCAGACCACAGCGATACACGATGGTTTTCAAAGCCGATCTCGTGTGGCGCCAGTCCAAGGGCTGCGGCAACCGCATCGGTGCTGGCGGCCAGCGGCATCGGCTCGGGCAGTTTCGGCAGGTCGAATTCGGCAAACAGGCTGTCGCCGACCTTGTTCACGGCACAGCGCACCAGGCCGATATTCTCTTCGAGGACAAAAATGCCGGCAAGATCATTACCTTGCGCCATCTCGGTCAGCGCGATCGCCGTGCCGACGGTCGGGTGACCGGCAAACGGCATCTCGTAGTCAGGCGTGAATATGCGGACCCGTGCCTTGTGCTTCGGGTTTTCGGGCGGCAGCACGAATGAGGTCTCCGACAGGTTGAACTCCCTGGCGATGGCCTGCATCTGCGCCGTGCTCAACCCCTTGGCATCGACGACCACAGCGAGTGGGTTGCCGGCAAGCCTGTTTTCGGTGAAGACGTCATAGACAAAATACTTGCGTCCGCCCGTCATGTTTGCTCCTTCTGCGCCGGCAACATGAGCGAAATTTAATTTGAATTTCGGGACCACTCAGCCGATCTGTGATTTTAAAGCATGATCGTCAAACTGGCATCCCGGTTTCAGACAAGATCATGCTCGATCGAACCAGCTTAGAGCAGGCTCTAGGCGGATTTTCTGGGACCATCGAAAGGGTCTGGCTTGGACCAGCTGACAAATCGCCCGCAATCGGCGAGCACGCCATCGATAGAGGCAGCCCTCGGCCTCGACGGCAACGGCCGCGCCACGCGCCGCCGCCGTGGCTGGCTGTGGCTGCTGGTGGCGCTGGTCGCTGCGGCTTGCGCCTATGCCGGCTATTCCTGGTTCGCAACGCCTTCCCAGAAGCTTGTCTACACCACCCAGGCCGCCGAGACAGGCGACCTGACCATCGAGGTGTCGGCGACGGGCAATCTGCAGCCACTCACCCAGGTCGACATTTCGAGCGAATTGTCGGGTGTCGTCCGCTCGGTCGCGGTAGTCGAAAACCAGCAGGTCAAGAAAGGCGACGTGCTCGCCTCCCTCGACACGACGCGGCTTTCCGCCCAGATCGAGCGTGCCCAGGCGTCCGCCAAGGCTGCCGCCGCCAAGGTCGAAGACACGCGCACCACCTTGTCGCAGAATGCCCAGGCGCTCACCCGCGCGCAGGAACTGGCAAGACGCGGCATGGCCACCACCCAGGCGCTGGAAGCAGCCACCGCCGAGCGCGATCGGGCGCAGAGCGCGCTCGACATGGCCGAAGCCAACCTCGCTATCTCGGAGGCCGATCTCAAGCTGCAGCAGGCCGACCTCGCCAAGAGCACGATTTATGCCCCCATCGACGGCGTCGTGCTGACGCGCTCGGTCAATCCGGGCCAGACGGTGGCGTCCTCCATGCAGGCGCCGGTGCTGTTCGTGCTCGCCGCTGACCTGTCCCAGATGGAGCTCAAGGCGGCGGTCGACGAGGCCGACATCGGTTCGGTGGCGAAGGGTCAGAACGCCCGCTTTACCGTCGATGCCTTTCCCGACCGCAGCTTCAAGGCGACGATCCGCGACATAGCCTATGCCGCTGTTACCACAGACGGCGTGGTCACCTACAACGCCTGGCTCGAAGTCGCCAATGACGAGCTGCTGCTGCGCCCGGGCATGACGGCGACGGTGTCGATCGTCACCCGGGAGGCCAAGGATGTGCTGACAGTGCCAGCCACCGCCTTCCGTTACCGCCCGGCACCTGTTGCCCGCAGCAGCGGATTCAGCCTGCAGAACCTGTTCCTCGGCCGTTCCAATCGCGGCCCGACCGATCGCAGCCGTCCAGCCTCGACGCCTACAGATGGCCTGCGCACGCTCTATGTGCTCAAGAACGGCGCGCCGGTCGCGGTCAGGGTCAAGACCGGCTCCACCGACGGCGATCGCACCGAGATCGTCTCCGGGCTTGCGGTCGGTGATGCGGTCATCACCGCCTCGTCGTCCGCAAGGGCCAATTGAGCTGGTCGTGGAAACCCTGTGATGACCACCGCGCCGCTCATCCTCTTCGACAAGGTCTGGAAGACCTACGGCCAGGGCGAAGCCGAGGTGCGTGCCCTCGCCGGCATCGATATCGCCATCGCGCAAGGCGAGTTCGTCGCCATCATGGGCCCGTCCGGTTCCGGCAAGTCGACAGCGATGAACATTATCGGCTGCCTCGATACGCCCACCTCAGGGCGCTACGCCTTCATGGGCACAGACGCCGGCCGGCTCGACCGCAACCGCCGCGCCGTCTTGCGCAATCTCTACATCGGCTTCGTCTTCCAGGGCTACAACCTGCTGCCGCGCACCACGGCTGTGGAGAACGTCGAACTGCCGTTGATCTATCGCGGCGCAGCCGCGCATGAGCGCCGCGCGCTGGCCATGCAGGCCCTTGCCGAGGTTGGCCTCGAGGGCCGTGAGCACCACACGCCGGCCGAACTCTCCGGCGGTCAGCAGCAGCGCGTGGCGATCGCGCGCGCCATTGTCACTCGGCCCACCCTTCTTGTCGCCGACGAGCCGACGGGCAATCTCGACACTGCCCGCAGCCACGAGATCATGGAGCTGCTGACCCGCCTCAACGAGGAGGCCGGGCTCACCATCGTCATGGTCACCCACGAGGCCGATATCGCCGCCTATGCCGGACGCACCATCGCCTTCCGCGATGGCCACGTCGCCTCCGACACCAGAAAGCTGGAGGCAGCATAAGTCATGATCTGGGAGACCGTCCGCCTCGCCCTCCGCTCTGTCCGCCGCAACGCGCTGCGCTCGTTCCTGACGCTGCTTGGCATCGTCATCGGCGTCGCCGCCGTCATCGCCATGCTGACAATCGGCAGCGGCACCACCGAGAAGGTCAAGGCCGACATCTCGCAGCTCGGCAGCAACCTTCTGATCGTCCGCGCCGGCCGTCCCGCCGCCCCCGGCTCAGGCCCGCAGCAGACCATCCGCCAACTCGGCGACAAGGAGGTCGCAGCCCTCACCGCCCATCTCGAAGGCGTACGTGCCGTCTCGCCGGCGTCGCAGAAGCAGGTGCGCGTCGTCTTCGGCACCGAAAGCCTGACCTCGTCCATCACCGGCACCGACAACGCCTATCTCGACGCCCGCGACTGGAAGGTCGCTTCGGGCCGGCCATTCAGCGAGTCCGAGGTGCGCGGCGGCGTCAATGTCTGCCTGATCGGCGAAACCTTGCGCCAGCAGTTCTTTGGCGCCGGCGATCCCGACGGCGCCGCCATCCGCGTCGGCCGCGTCAGTTGCAAAGTCATCGGCCGGCTCGAGCCGAAGGGTTATTCCGGCTTCGGCCAGGACCAGGACAATGTCGTGCTGATGCCGCTTCAGGCGTTCCAACGCCGCATCGCCGGCAACCGCGACATCGACAACATCTATGTCGCCGCCGATGACGTGACACCGACCTCGGTCGTCCAGACGCGGATCGAGGACATCATGCGCGACGTCAGGCGCGTCACCGCCGACCGCGAGGACGATTTTTCCGTCCGCGACATGACCCAGATCGCCGATGCGATGGCCAGCGCCACCGCCACGATGACCGGCATGCTCGGCGCTGTCGCCGGCGTCAGCCTGCTCGTCGGCGGCATCGGCATCATGAACATCATGCTGGTGTCGGTCACCGAACGCACCCGCGAGATCGGCATACGCCTCGCCATCGGCGCGCATGAAAAGCACATCCTGATCCAGTTCCTGGTCGAGGCAACCGTGCTGTCGCTGCTCGGCGGGCTGATAGGCATCGCCATCGGCCTGACGCTGGCGGGCGTCGCCTCGCTGGCGCTATCCATCCCGTTTGCGCCGAGTCTGGCGGTCGTGCTGCTTGCCGTCGGCTTCTCGGCGTTGATCGGCATGGTGTTCGGTTTCTTCCCAGCGCTGCGCGGCGCGCGCCTCGATCCGATCGAGGCGCTCAGGCACGAATAGCCGAAGCTACTTCTTCAGCAGCGTGTTTGCCGTGCCTTCCTCGACCTGGTCGATGACAAGCAGCTTGACCGGCTCGGCACCGACATTGGCGCCCTGATGCCACGTGCCGAGCATCTCGACGATGAAGTCGCCCGTCTTGTAGCTGGTGCTCTTGCCGGTTTCGGCATTGGTCACCTGCAGTTGGCCCTCGAGCACATAGGCGTAGCGCGCCGACGGGTGCATGTGCACCGGCAGCGACGCCCCGGGCGGGATCTCGAAGGAGGAGACCAGCACCTGCACGTTCTTCTGCGGCAGCACGATCGGCTGTCCGTTCGCGGTCACCGTCGTCGACGCCAGCGGCGTCACGACAACCTTGGCAGCAGGCGTGTTGTCGAGAGCATGGGCACTGGCGCTCAGAGCCAGCGCAATGGCGCCAGCGAAAAAACTTGCACGTGCTGGAAAGCTGGCCATCGAATCCCCCCGAAATGCCGCACAAGGTCTGCGGCAACTTGTGACCCAGCGGCATGCGGCCCGCAAGGGCTTCGGCAGGTCGGCGACGGCTGGTGGCGTCAGCCGCGTGAAAAATGCCATTCCACCAGCGCGGGCATATGCGGCATCAAATTGTCGGGCAGATCGTCCATGCCGCGGATGATGACAGGCCCTTCGATCTCGGGCTCCGCATCGGCCGCCACAAAGCGCTCGATGCGCGCGGCCACCTCGTCGGCGGTCTCAGTGAGATGGTAGCAGCGCACGATCGCCGTGCCGGTGTCCCCAGACAGCGCATAACAGCGTTCTTCGCCGCGAGCCTCGCCAAGCTCGAGCCCGGTCTCCTCGCGAACCTCGCGCGCCATGTTGTAGTCGAGGTCGACGAGCCCATCACAAAAGTCTTCCGGCTCGAACGAGCCGGCGGCGAAATAGACCTTTCCCGCATTGACCGTATGCGCGCCCATGCGGATCGCCACCAGCGCATTGTCGCTTGAGATCAGCATGGCGTGCGCGAAGGAATGTTCGGCACTGGTGAGCGGTTTCAGCTTTCGCCACAGCATGAAGGTCGAGAAGCGGACGGCGTGGCAGCGTCCCACGAGCCGGTTGTCGCCATAGGCAAGCTCCGACAGGAGCACCACCGTGCCGTCGAACATCGCCGGCGTCAGTGCCTTTTCAGCCGCCCAGTTGGCCAAGATCGCCTCGGCATTGTCGCGCTCGAACGGGTGCGGCTCGGCATCGAGGCGCACGTCGACGACGTCGACCGGCAGGATCTGGTTGCGTGGAATGTCGAATGCCAAGGAAATCTCTCAGGTAATGCTCAACGTCACCGCAACCGGGCAGTGGTCGGAGGCCTTCGGCCGGTCCCAGCCGGCGCGCGGATAACGGTCCACCTCTTGCCCAGGCGGGAAGATGGTGCGCCAGGGCTGGCCGCGCCGCACGATGTCGGGCACCGCCTGCTCGTTCGTCCGTGCCAGCGACGGCGAAAGCAGGATGTAGTCGAGCTGGCACAGATGCCGTTCCAGCGGTCCACGCGTGTGATAGAGTGTCCAGCGGTCCATCTCCTGTCGCCGCGCGACAACGTTTTCGGCAAAACCATCGGCGAGGAACACGTCGAGGCAGGACGCCGTCTCCTGAACCGGCGTGAAGCCGTAGCCCTGATAGGCATCGCCCGAGATCACCAGCCGCTCGCGATAGTCGTTCATGTCGCCGCAGATCACCCAGCGCTTGTCGGCTGCATGGTCCTTGCCGAAACGGTCCTCGATGATCCGCCGGACGGCCTTAGCCTCGGCGACACGGATCGGCATCGTCGCGTCACGGCCGTTCAGCCCGTTGCGCGGCGAGCCCATCGACTTGAAGTGCACCGAATAGATGGTCAGCGGCTTGCCGCCGATCTTGACGTCGATCTCCAGGCAGTCGCGCCGGAAGATGCGCTCGAACGGCTCCTGGCCGAGACTGGCGAGTTCCGGCGTATGCAGCCCGAGCTCCTCGAAGGTGACATGGGCATGGCTGGTCATGCGCACGAACTCGATCGGTTCGCCATGCGCAGTCTCAGCCCGCATCATCACCGCAACGTCGATGCCGCGCGAATCATTCCCAGAGGTGGTGTATTTGTGCTGGTAGCCTTGCCCCACCATCTTGAACAGATAGCCGTATTCGAAGGCCTTCAGCGCTTCGATGTTGTCGACTTCCTGCAGGCAGATGATGTCGGCGCGGGTCTCGGCGATGGCCAAGGCCGTCAGCTGGCGCATGTCGTCGGCGTGCGCGATCGCTCGCGCCTGCTCAAGCAGCCGATACTCAGCCTCGCTATGGATTTCGAACAGGGCAAGTGTCCGGTCCTCGTTGAGCTGATTGCGGTAGCCGGAATAGTCGAACCTGTTCATCAGGTTCTCGACATTGAAGGTGGCAAGGCGCAGCGACATGCGCCGAGCATTGCCTTCATGTTGGCCCAAACACAAGAGCCCAGCCCACAAGCCCACGGGAACTCGGCGTTCATTTCCCGTTCAGGCTGAAAGGCGGAATATGCCTGATCTCCATCGAAATTTGGGGGCATGGAGCCTTTGGGATTCGGACTCAGGAGACGATCATGAACCTCTCATCCCTTGCACGTTCCGGGCTCGTCGCGCTCGGTCTCGTCACCGGCCTGCCGCTGGCTGCGTCGGCTTCGCCAGCCAGCCTGGGCCAGATGCCCTCAATTGTTCCGCAGGCGCCGCAGAATATCATCCTCGCCCAGAGCCATTTCTGCCCGCCCGGAAGCGGATGCTATGGCCGCCGTGATGGCCGGCGCGATGGTTGGCGTGGCGACGGTTGGCGCCACAAAAACTGGAGCGGCGACCGTTGGCGTGACGACTGGCGCTGGCGCCACCGCCCGCACCGCCGCCATTTCAGGAGCGGCATCTATCTGAACTTCGGCATCCCTGCTTACCGCTACTACGAGCCGCGCTACTACCAGCCACGCTATGTCCAGCCGCGCCGCGTCTATCGTGGCGGCGGCTCGCCGCACGTCCAGTGGTGCTACGACCGCTATCGTTCGTATCGGGCCTGGGACAACACCTTCCAGCCTTATAACGGTCCGCGCCGGCAGTGCTGGTCGCCCTATAGCTAGGCGAAGCCGAAACAACGGAGACGGCGTCGCACCTGCGGCGCCGTTTTGCTTCAAATATGACTTCAGGCTAATAAACAACAGCTACAAGCTGTTGTTTACGTATCATGTGTAGAACCAAGAATACCGGGAGGATTTCTATTCTGGGTTGAAATTACATGACGGCAGACAACGCCGAGATTGCCGAAAACGAACTGCGCCGGGAGCGACGCAACCGCGTCCTCAAGGGCGCTGCGATTCTGACCGGCATCACCAATTCGGAAACCCGCTGCACCATCCGCAACATGCATACGAACGGCGCCGAGATCAAAATCCCCGCGGAAAGCCGCGTCCCCGACCAGTTCCTGCTCTATGTCCCCGTCGACGGCATCGCTTATCGCTGCATCGTGCGCTGGCGCAAGGCCGACCGCCTCGGCGTCCAGTTCGAAGGCACCGAACCCAAGCCGCACTGGCATTACGGCTGAACCCCCGATTCCCAGTCGATAAAAAAGGCCGGCAGATTGCTCCACCAGCCTCTTTTTGATTTTCGAGCCAATCGCCCTGCCGAGCCTGGGGCCGGCAGGGTGACGCGGACTTCCTAGTTCTTGGCCTCGTCGACCAGCTTGTTCTTGGCGATCTCCGCGCGCCAGCAGGGCGTAGCCCGAGGACGCGTAACGAAGGAGACCTGGATCGTCTCAGTTCTTCGCCTTGTCGACCAGCTTGTTCTTGGCGATCTCCGCGCGCCAGCAGGGCGTAGCCCGAGGACGCGCAACGAAGGAGACCTGGATCGTCTCAGTTCTTCGCCTTGTCGACCAGCTTGTTCTTGGCGATCCACGGCATCATCGCGCGCAGCTTCGAGCCGACTTCCTCGATCTGGTGGCTGTCGTTCATGCGGCGGATGCCCTTGAAACGAGCGGCGCCCGAACGGTATTCCTGCATCCAGTCGGAGGTGAACTTGCCGGTCTGGATGTCCTTGAGGACGCGCTTCATCTCGGCCTTGGTCTCTTCGGTGATGATGCGCGGGCCGGTCACGTACTCGCCCCACTCTGCGGTGTTCGAGATCGAGTAGTTCATGTTGGCGATGCCGCCTTCATAGATCAGGTCGACGATCAGCTTCACTTCGTGCAGGCACTCGAAATAGGCCATCTCGGGAGCGTAGCCGCCCTCGACCAGCGTCTCGAAGCCGGCGCGGATCAGCTCGACAAGGCCGCCGCAGAGGACGACCTGCTCGCCGAACAGATCGGTTTCACACTCTTCCTTGAAGTTGGTCTCGATGATGCCCGACCGGCCGCCGCCGACGCCGCATGCATAGGACAGGCCGAGATCAAGCGCGTTGCCCGAAGCGTCCTGATGCACGGCAACCAGGCACGGCACGCCGCCGCCCTTCTGGTATTCGCCGCGCACGGTGTGGCCCGGGCCCTTCGGCGCGACCATAATGACGTCGACGGTCGACTTCGGCTCGATCAGGCCGAAATGCACGTTGAGGCCGTGGGCGAAGGCGATCGCTGCACCATCACGAATGTTCGGAGCGATCTCGTCGCGGTAGATGTCGGCCTGCAGTTCGTCAGGCGTCGCCATCATCATCAGGTCGGCCCACTTGGCGGCTTCAGCAACCGTCATGACCTTGAGGCCGTCGGCCTCGACCTTCTTGGCGGTCGCAGAGCCAGCCTTCAGACCAACAACCAGTTCCTTGGCACCCGAATCCTTGAGGTTCAGCGCATGCGCGCGGCCCTGGCTGCCGTAGCCGATGATGGCGACCTTCTTGCCCTTGATCAGGTTGAGATCGGCATCGCGATCGTAATAGACACGCATTGGTGGGTTCCTTCCCGGTTTTTAAGTCAGAGGGCCTTGGGCCCGGTTTTCGCTCCATGAAGAGCAAGAAACTGCTGCGTTGCGCGCACGGCGTCGCCGTCGATCCCCGCCTCAGTCAATTCCAGCCGGTCGCCGAGCAGCAGACGGATCTGCACGTCGCGGGCGACCAGCCCAAAGAATGTCCGGAATGCCGTCTCGGCATCATCGAATTCGAGCAGGCCCGCCTCGCGCCCCGCTTCCAGCACCGGCTTCAGCCTGCGCCCCAGCGCAAAGCGGCCGCGCTCCAGCACGATGGCGCCAAGGTCGCGCTTGTCCGATCCGGCATGCACAACGCCAACCCTATTGAGCGCGATCGAAGTGTCGCTCGAAATCACCCGCAGCCAGTCGGAAGCGAAACGTTCGAGGCTCGACGTCAGCGACGCCAGGTCCAGTCCCTTGCGGTCGACCGGCGGCACACGCACCTTCGAAGCCTGCCACTGCACGGTCGCGGTCAAAAGCCCGTCACGGTCGCCGAACCACTTGTACAGCGTTTCCTTGGAGCAGCTGGCGCGGCGCGCAACGGCCGTCATCGTCAACCTGTCGCCCTCCTCGACGAGCAGGCGCAGCACCGCGTCGAGCACGTCCTGCTGACGTGCCGTCGGTCCCTCGCCTTCCATCATCTCAGTTGTCGTCTGCAACATCGTTCCAAGCCTGCCACGTCACGCCGGCTCGCTTCGAACAAGCCGTACCGTACGTTACGGTTCGGTTGATAGCGCAATTGAAGGCAGCCCTGCAATCGGATTCTTCGCATCGCTTGCAATTATCTGGTGACCGCCTTGACGGAAGCCGCCCCTGCGGAAACTTGCCGTCTGGCCGCCTCAGGAACCACCGAGATCGACGGTCTCGGCCAGGAAATCGAGCAGCGCCCTCACCCGCGCCGGCACCGGGCCGCCATTGCCAAGAAACACCGCGTGCACATCCTCGAGATCGCCGGGATTGGCCTCTTCGAGAACGTTGGCCAATCTGCCTGCCGCCAGATCGTCGCGCACCTGGAACGCGGCAATGCGCGCCAGTCCGATTCCGGCCAGCGCCAGTTCGCGCAACGCCTCGCCGTCGCTGGCCTGGACGTTGCCTGTGGGCGTGACGTCCACGACAGCGCCGCCCTGCAGCACCGGCCATGCCGGCATGGTTCGGGCATAGGACGGCCCGAGCAGATTGTGCCGCTTCAGTTCGTCGGCGCTACGCGGCATGCCTCGCATTGCGAAATAGGCGGGCGCTCCGACGATCATCATCCGCGTCGCGCCAAGCTTGCGTGCGACAAGGCTCGAGCTTTTCATCGGTCCGGCTCTGATCGCCACATCGGCGCGTGCTTCCAGAAGATCGACGACAATGTCGGACAGGGCGATATCGACGGAGATCTCGGGATATCGTGCCAGGAACTGCGGCAACAGCGGCAGCAGGAAATGTTTGCCGAACGGCACGTTGGCGTTGACGCGCAGGCGCCCGCGCGGCGCCTCGCCGGCTGCCGCGCATTGTTCCGCCTCCTTGAGGTCGGCAAGGATGACGACGCTGCGCTCATAGAACGCACAGCCCTCAGGCGTCAGTTGCAGCCGCCGCGTCGAGCGGTTGACCAGCCGCGTGCCGAGCCGGTTCTCCAGCCGCGACACCAGCTTGCTCACCGCCGAAGGCGACATATCAAGCGCGCGTGCCCCAGCCGAAAAGCCACCGCTCTCCACAGCCCGGACAAACACTTCCATTTCGCCGAAGCGGTTGACGTCCACGCGCATCATTGTGAATTCACGTCACAGATCCTTCGCCAGAGCGACGTCTACTTCATCTAGTTGGCCGCGTCCATATCAAGGCTCTCACCGGAGACTTGGACGATGAAACAGAACACTGCACTGATCGTCGGCGCCCATGGCGTCATCGGCAGCAATCTCGCCAGCCACCTGGCAGCACTCGGCAACTGGGACATTGTCGGACTGTCTCGGCGCGGCGGTTCGAGCCAAGGCTCAGTCCGTCACATCGCTGTCGATCTGCTCGATATCAGGGACGCCAGGGAAACGCTCGGCGGCCTCCACGACGTCACTCACATCTTCTACGCCGCCTATCAGGATCGGCCGAGCTGGGCCGAGCTCGTCGAGCCCAACGTCGCCATGCTGCGCAATGTCGTCGACACGGTCGAACCGATCGCCAGGAACTTGCGCCACATCAGCCTGATGCAGGGTTACAAGGTCTATGGTGCGCATCTTGGGCCGTTCAAGACGCCGGCACGCGAGACCGACGCCAACCACATGCCGCCGGAGTTCAACGCTGACCAGCAGGATCTTCTCGAAGACCGGCAGATGGGCAAGAGCTGGGGCTGGTCGGCGCTGCGTCCTTCGGTGGTCATCGGCCAGGCGCTTGGCAACCCGATGAATCTCGCCATTGCCATTGCCGTCTATGCTTCGATGTCGAAGGAGCTTGGCCTGCCGCTGCGCTTTCCCGGCAAGGCAGGCGCCTATGACAAGATCATCGAGATGACCGACGCCGGCCTGCTGGCGCGGGCCACCGTCTGGGCCGCGACAGACGAACGCTGCGCCAACCAGGCGTTCAACATCACCAATGGCGACCTGTTCCGCTGGAACGAGATGTGGCCGAAGATCGCCTCGAGCTTCGGCATCGAGACAGCCCCGCCCTTGCCGATGTCGCTCGACACCATCATGGCCGACAAGCAGCCGCTGTGGGACAAGATGAAGGCCCGCCACGGCCTCGCCGACACACCCTATGCCGATGTGTCGTCATGGCGCTTCGCTGACTTCGTTTTTGGTTGGGACTACGATTTCTTCGCCGACGGCACCAAGGCGCGGCGCTTCGGCTTCCACGACTTCGTCGACACCGAGGAGATGTTCATGCGCACCTTCAGTGAGTTGCGCCAGCGCCGGATCATCCCCTGATCCGACGGGCCGCCGCCTACTGTCCGTAGGTTGCGAGATAGTGCGGAGGAATGGCTACCGGATACAAGGCGCCGGACAACGCCATGACAATCAGCGCCGCCAGCAGCGCGCCCACTCCGGCAGCACCTCCAAGCAAGGCCGTCCCCAGCGCGGGACGGCTGGCCAGGGAGCTCCAGTATGCCGCGCAACCGACATGGACGAATAGCGAGAGAACCCCGAGAAAATAGTAGGGCGCGAAGAACCAGTGCCAGGGCGGCGCAAAGAAGCCAGCGGCGGCAAAGCGAAAGTCAGTGTCGAGACCAAAGACTGTGCGTCCGGCGATGACGGCCCCGATATGGTTGACCAGGAAGAAGGCGAGATAGCCACCCGACGCCGACTGTAGCCAGGCGACGGTTCCCGTTCGCCTCGCCCAACCGCGCACCAGCATGGTGAGCCCGCTGCCGACCTGCCACAGGATGAGGCAGACCAGCGCCACCTCGACGAAGGGCTGTCGATAGAGCTGCCGTGCTTCGGCCATGAAGGCGATGTGGGTCTCCTGCCCGCTCAGGCCGGCAAGATGATTGGCCATGTGCAGCAGCACGAACAGGCCGATGAACAGCGCCGACGCGCGATGCAGGCCGCGCAGCCTCGGGCGCGCCGGTAGATCTTCCATTCATCCCCCTCAGTCGGCCGCCGCATCGTCGGCCGCAATGCTGCAGAATGCCTGATCAGTTCAGCTTGACCAGGGCCACGCGCCGGTTCTTGGCCCGGCCTTCGTCATTGTCGTTGCTGGCGACCGGCGCCATCATGCCGGCACCCGCTGCAGTCAGCCGTCCGCCGTCGATGCCGAATTGCGAGACAAGCGCTGCTTTCACCGCAGCCGCCCGGCGATTGGACAGGTCGATATTGTAGTCGAACTTGCCCTGGCTGTCGGTATGCCCGACAACGGCCACCGCCAGCGCCGGGTTGTCACCCAGAAGCTTGGCGATCTCCTTCAGCGTCGGTCCTGACTCCGGCTTGATGTCGGCCTTGTCGGTGCCGAAAAAGATGCCGTAGAGCGAGATGCCGCCGCTGGTCGACAGTGTATCAGCCATCTTGGCTGCCTCCACCACAACCATCTTCTTGTCGCGCGCCTTGGGCTCCACCACGTGCACGATGGCGATGGTGCGCGCATTCAGCGCCTTGCAGTAGAGGTCGTCGAGCAGTTGGAAGGTCTGCACCGTGACATAGGCGTCGCCGCCGTCACGCGGCACCTTGGCGCTGAGATAGCGCTGGTCGGCAACCCCAGACGAGGCCACGCAGGCGGCATTGGAGAACGCCTCGACGCCGAGGGCGCTGTCGTAGAAGAAGTTCATCATCAGGCTCATGTCGCCGCCGCCGCTCGAGGCCGAGCGCGAAGCGTCGCCACCGCATTCCTCCTTCTTGCATTCGAACACGACCTCGCCGCCGGCCGCCTGCACCACGTCCTGGTAGTTGCGCAGCACTTCGAGCGGCGAACGGCCGTCCGGCAGCACATAGAACAGCCGGGTGAGCGTGCCTTCAATCTCGTCAGCCTTCTCCGGCTTGAACACCCTGTTGTTGTTCTTGTCGCGCTTGTCCGGATCGGGATCGGCCTTAAGCGGCGAAAGCGGCACGCTGAAATCAGTGTAGTCGAGCTTCTGGTGGTAGACGATGAACGAGCCTTCGTAGCGCTTGGCAAGCGCGTTGTCGGCGGAACCTTCGATGTCGGCGGAGGGCACCGTCGCATCGGCAAGCGCTGGCATGCAGCTGACGGCGAGCAATGCCAAGCCTGCCGCTGCCTTTCGAAATCCACGCACCATAAGTCCCCGCATCGCACGCCCCCCGGTTGAATGTGACGCAAGGTAGCCACAACCGCAGCATGGCTCAAGCAAGGATGCGAACTTGCTTTTCTTCGCTGCGCTCCGTCCAGTCCGCTTCCTTGAGTCCGGCCGACGCGAACGGATCGATCAGCGTGCCGGCGACAATCGAGGCCAGCAGTTGCGGCGCCGGCGGCAGCTTGGCGACCGTCGCCACCAGCCGGTCGCGCAGAAATGGCAGCAGCACCGAGTCGGACTGGTAGAATGGCGTAAAAGCCAGCGACAGCGCCTGGAACAGCCTAAGGTGCCGGCGCCGGGTGCGAACATAGGCCGTAAGCGCTGCCTCCGTGTTGCTTGCCTGCCGCAAGGCGTGCGCAAGTGCAGCAGCGTCCAGCAAGGCCATGTTGGCACCTTGACCCAGTTGTGGGCTGGTCGAATGCGCGGCATCGCCGATGACGGCAAGGCCCCGCGCCGCCGGCGGCAGTAGCGTGTGATGGCCATAGCGGGCCAGTGTCAACTGGTCGAAATCCTCAATCTGGTCGAGATAGGACTGGCTTTCAGGCCAATGCCCTGCCACCTCGGCCTTCCAGGCGTCCAGCCCAAGGGCCTGCACGCGCTCGGCATGCGCCGGCTTCAGGCTCCAGAAGAACGCCGCCATCTTGCGCCCGCCTGGCTCGGCGCGGCCGATCGGCAGCACCCCGATCATGATGCTGGCACGGCGATAGCGCTGGGTTAGCGAGTGTTTGTCGAAGCCTTCGCCCTGCCAGTCCAACGAAGCCCAGAACGCGCCATAGGCCAGCGGTTTCGGCTCGCCCGCGAGGCCGGCGCTACGCCGGATCTTCGACCTTGCGCCGGTGGCATCGACAACGAGGTCGAACGATCCAAGCTCCCGCCCTGCGGCGTCGACAAGCCGTGTCTGCTCGCCCGGAACCACGGCCTCCAGCTCGGCAGCGGTGACGATGTCGATGCCTTCGCCCAACACTGCCCGGTACAGCACGCCGAACAACGCCGCACGGTGGACGGCCAGGCCAAACCGCCCACCCGGCCGCGCATCGTAACGCACGTCGAGCACCGTGCGCCCGCTCACGGCATCGGTGCCGTGCAACCGGTCGATCCGACTTCCAAGTTGTGAGATTTCGCCCAACAGGCCGAGATCGGCCAGCACCGAAAGTCCGGTCGGCTGCAGGATCAGCCCGGAGCCCAGCGGCTTCGGCTCGACGAAGCGATCATGGACAGTGACCCGGTGCCCGTCGCGCTTGAGATAGAGTGCCGCTGCCAGTCCAGCAGGCCCGGCTCCGGCGATTGCGATGTGAAGTTTTCGAGTGCCCATCTGCCTTCCGTCCATGACGCATGGTTCACGGACGGAACATGTACTGGCCATGCTACTTTTTGCCCCGCGCCGGTCTCAGATCGACACCTGCGTGCCAACCTCGACCACGCGGCCGGTCGGGATCTGGAAATATTCGGTCGCATCCGCCGCCGTGCGTGCCAGGCCGATGAACAGCCTGTCCTGCCACAAGGGCATGCCCGAGTTGGGCGACGCCTTCAGCGAGCGCCGCGACAGGAAGAACGACGTCGTCATGATGTCGAACTTCCAGCCCTGCTTGCGGCAGATGGCCAGCGCCTTGGGGATGTTCGGCTGCTCCATGTAGCCGAATTTCAGCTTCACCCGCATGAACAGCTCGTTGACCTGCTCCATCTTGACCCGCTCGCTGTCGGGCACCACCGGCTGTTGGGCCGTTACCACCGACAAGATGACGTTCTGCTCGTGCAGCACCTTGTAGTGCTTGAGGCTGTGCATCAGCGCAGTCGGCGCGCTGTCGGGATCGCTGGTCAGGAACACGGCAGTGCCCTGCACAAGATGCGGTTTCTTCTTGCCCAGATTCTCCGCCAGGAAATTGAGCGGAATCTCGTTCTTGCGCGTCTTGTCGAACAAATAGCGGCTGCCGCGTACCCAGGTCCACATGATCAAGGCGCTGGTGAAGGCCACCGCCAGCGAGGCCCAGCCGCCCTCGAACACCTTGACGATGTTGGAGGCGAAGAAGCCGATGTCGATCAGGCCGAATATCGCGGTCGCAACAATCGCCACAGCCGCCTTCCAGCGCCAGATGCGCAGCATCACCACCGAAAGCAGCAGCGTCGTCACCAGCATATTGCCGGTGACAGAGATGCCATAGGCTGAAGCCAAAGCGCTCGACTCGCCGAAGCCGACAACCAGCAGCATCACCACCAGCGCGAGGATCAGGTTGACCCGCGGCATGTATATCTGCCCCAGTGTCGTCTCGGAGGTGTGCTGGATCTCAAGGCGCGGCAGCATGTTGAGCTGGACCGCCTGGCGCGTCAGCGAATAGGCGCCTGTTATGACCGCCTGGCTGGCAATGACGGTCGCGGCCGTCGCCAGCACCACCATCGGGATCAGCATCCAGCCTTCGTTCATCTCGAAGAACGGATGGCCGACGGTACCGTTGTGGCTGAGCACGAAAGCACCCTGACCGACATAGTTCAGCAGCAGGCACGGAAAGACGATGCACAGCCAGGCCAGAACGATCGGCCTGCGGCCGAAATGTCCGAGGTCGGCATAAAGCGCCTCGGCACCCGTCACCGCCAGGAAGATGGCGCCGATGGTGACGAACGACACTTCCGGCTGGTTGGTGAGGAAGTTGACGATGTAGATCGGATTGACCGCCCAGAGGATTTCCGGGTCGTCGAGGATATGGACGACTCCCGAATAGCCGATGGCGATGAACCAGACGAGCGTGATCGGACCGAAGACGATCGCCACGCCGCTGGTGCCGAAGCGCTGCACCGAAAACAGCGCTGCCAGGATTACTAGGGTCAGCGGCACCACGTAAGGCTGGAACGCCGGTGTCACGACATTCATGCCCTCGACTGCCGACAGCACCGAGATCGCCGGGGTGATCACCGCGTCGCCATAAAACAGCGAAGCACCGACCATGCCGAGCGCCAGGATGATGCCGGAGCGCTTGGGCAGGCTGCGCCGTGCCAGCGCCATCAGCGACAGCGTACCGCCCTCGCCCCGGTTGTGCGCCCGAAGCACGAACATGACATATTTGACGGTGACGATGATCGTCAGCGCCCAGATGATCAGCGAGAGCACGCCGAGGATGTCCTCGCGCGATGCCACCTGGCCACCAGCCGACGCCACCAGCGCCTCGCGGAAGGCGTAGATCGGACTGGTGCCGATGTCGCCGAAAACGACACCCAGCGCGCCGATGACGAGCAGTCTGATGTCGTGGGAATGGCCGTCCGCCTGGACCGCCTGCCCGCTATTTGCCGCCTTGTCAGCGCCGGCATCGGTCATGAACGACTCTCCGTGAAGCCGCGGGGCTCTACGCTCGCTGTGTTGCAAAAGCAACAGTTGTTTTGCGACAGCTAATGTTGAGCTCATGCGGGCGACGCATGGCTCGCCTGGATATTACCACCCGCAAGCCTTGAGATAGCGCCTGATCGTGCCGGCCATGCCATGCTCCAGTGCATCGGCTGTCAGCCCATGGCCGATCGAAACTTCAGCCAAAGTGGGAATGTGTTTCATCAACTGCGGCAGGTTGTCGACGACGAGGTCGTGTCCCGCATTGACGGCGAGGCCCGCCGCCAGAGCCGCCTCGGCGGTTCTTGCCAGCTTTTCCAGTTCCCTGGCGGCCTTTGCCTTGTCATCGAAGCAAGCGCCATAGGGCCCGGTGAACAGCTCGATCCGGTCGGCGCCGGTGTCGCGGGCGGCCGTCATTCCGGCCGGGTCCGCATCCGAGAAAAGTGAAACCCGGAAACCGCCCTTCTTGAGCCGCGCCACCACCGGCTTGAGCAGGCTCGCCTGTCCAGCGAAATCCCAGCCATGGTCGGAGGTTGCTTGCGACGGATCGTCCGGCACCAGCGTCACCTGCTCCGGCTGGTGCTTCTCGACCAGTTCGAGGAAATCTTCCGTCGGATAGCCCTCGATGTTGAATTCGGCCTTGGGAAACTCGTCGTCGATCAGCGCCCGGATTTCAGGCACGTCGGAAAAGCGGATATGGCGTTGGTCGGGGCGCGGATGCACGGTCAGTCCGTGTGCGCCGGCGGCGAGTGCGATGCGCCCCAGGCCGGTGACGCTCGGCCACGGCAGATCGCGGCGGTTGCGCAGCATAGCGACGGCATTGACGTTCACGGACAGCTTGGCAGGCATCGGCAACTCTCAGCAAAAGCGACACCCACGCCACCTATCACGGCTTGGTCGGGAACAGAGAGCGCTTTTATGTGTTCCAGTGACGATACGGGATGCATGACCCCGACAATCGGAATCGATTGTCGGAAAGGATCATGCACAGCTTGAAGCCGCATCGACGAGGACAACCCGATGAGCTCCATGGATGCTCCACCGCCCTTCCGGCGCATCGACACCGACAATGCGGAGGTCTTTGCCTTTGAGATCGTCGGCCATTTCACCCAGGCCGACATCGAAAACGCCTATGGCCTGCTCGATGCCGCCTATGAAGGCCATGACAAGATCGACGTCCTGCTGCGCGCGAGCGGATATGACGGGTTCGACTGGTCGGCCTTGTTCGATCCCATGACCTTCAGGGGCAAGTGGAAGGCATTGCATCACATCAGGCGCTATGCGCTCGTCGGTGGCCCTGTCTGGATGGGCCCGGTCGTCGGCCTGTTTGCGCCACTCACCTCGATCGAAACAAAACACTTCACCGATGCCGACGAAATCAAGGCGTGGGAATGGCTCGGCGCAAAGCCGGCCGACGCCGGCTAGGCTCTCATCGAGCGTGGCCTCAGATAGCGGACATTCTTGCGCAGGCGCCGCATCTGCTCGGCCATGATGGCCGACAGCGGCCACCTGATCTGAAACGACGACAGATGCGCTTTCCAGACCTCGTGATCGCCGCTCCAGTGGTTGTCATGATCGCCCTCAGGCGCTGCAAGAAGCAGGAAACGTCGCCCGGGACGCGCCTTTTCGATGAGACCGGAAATCTCGGCCATATCGCCCGCCGACACCGGACGGGCCAGTACGAACAATGTCGAGAGATCGTTGTTCAGAGCCATCCTGCTGACCGCGCACCAGATGTCATGGCCTTCGCGTGCCTTGGCATAGAGCGCGTCGAGCGTATTCTCGGCGATGTCTTTGGGAAACTCGTGCATGTGGCTGGTGCCGAAGCGCTTGTTGAAGACGACGCCGTCGACGACATGGAGATCGTCCCGCTCGAACAAGCCGTTGAAGTCGCGCCTGATGTATTCGGCAACGGCTGGAACAGGCGTCACCTGCCAGTCGAACACACCCCGCCTCGAGATGCGCTCGCCGAAAATCTTCCGGATATGGAACTTTGCGCGGCAATTCGGGCCGAGACTGACGATCTGTTGAAAGACTGCCATGGACCAACAAAGGTTCGGTTGCCTGACCTGACAATCTGCCACGGACTGTGCAAACTGCAACCTTCACACACCTTGCCGCGGTCACACTCCGGTCATCGGCGCGCGCCACACAGCGATCATCATGCCAAACATCCGCATTATCGATTCGATCACTGACCCGGGCTCTGCCTCGCGTCCCAACGAAGACAGCGCCGGTGGCAATGCCAGCTGCGCCTTTGTCATCGACGGCGCCACCGGCCTCGGCGGCACCAGCATCGTCGGCCTGCACGGTTCGGATGCCGCCTGGCTCGCGCGTTTTGCCCAGAGCACCTTCGAGGAACTCGTCCGTAATGGCCGCAAGGTCGCCGAGGTCGTGCGCGAGCTCAACCAGCGCGCCGCCAATGTCGTGCACGAGGCGGCCCACGCCTTGCCGATCGAGGCCTGGAATCTGCCGATCGCGAGCTTCCAGATGGTTCATGTCGAAGGCGACCGGCTGGTCACGCACGGCCTGGGCGATTGCCGCCTGTTCCTGGTCGACGCCGATGGCAAGGTCGTCGAAACCTCTGCCATCAAGGCCGCCTACGCCAATGAGCGCGACGGCGCCCGGCGGGCGATTGCACAGTCTGGTGGATTCGCGACGCATCAGGCGCTCGCCGACGAGCCCGTTGTGCGCGACGAGTTGCGCCGCCGCCGCGCCGCTTACAACCAGCCTGGCGGATCGGTCTGGACCCTCGGCATCGAGCCCGCCGCCGCCGATCATCTCGCCTCCGAGCAGCTCGACGTTGCCCTGCCGGCCAGGGGCTTGCTGTGCTCCGACGGCTTCGCCGCCCTTGCCGACCAGTATGGCCGCTATGGCGTCTCCGACCTGGTCCGCGCCGCTGCCAGCACAGGCCTTGCCCCGCTCCTGCAGGAGCTTCGGCATATCGAACGGGTCGACGACCCCGACGGCCAGCAATTCCCGCGCTTCAAGATCTCGGACGACGCCACGGCAGTGCTGTTCGAGATCGTCGCCTGACGGCAAGCAAGGCGGCTCGGCTCACGTAAAGCCAACTGCGGCAAATTATTGCAGAACCGTCTCGATGCGCATCCTCGCGCTCGAGAACGCGCGCATCGGCGGGTTGCCAGCCGGCCCAATGCTCTAGCGGACGATCGTCAGCCGTTCGGCCGCACGCGTGATCGCCGTGTAGAGCCAGCGCTGGCGCGTGTCCTTGAATGCCCAACTCTCGTCGAACAGCACGACATTGTTCCACTGCGAGCCTTGCGCCTTGTGCACCGTCAGCGCGTAACCGTAGTCGAAATCGTCGTAGCGCTTCTTGGTGCCCCACGGGATCTCCTCGTCGGGGCTCTCAAAAGTCTGTTTCAATAGCTTGATCTTGGCGACGCCACGGTCGGGATCGTCCTCCTCGGGCGCGACCAGCAGGTTAATGCCGGGCTTCACCGTCTCGCGCGACGAGGTCATCACCTTCCACAACGAGCCGTTGAGCAGACCCTTGGCCGGGTCGTTGCGCAGGCAGACAAGCTTGTCACCCGCCTGTGGGTATCCTGCCGTAAAACCCTTGAGCTCGCGCAGCCGCTGGTTGTAGCGCCGCCGTGTCCGGTTGGTACCGACAAGCACCTGGTCGGCTTCGAGCACCAGATCCTGGGTGACGTCCTCCTTGCCGATCACCTGCGCCGTGCCATAGTCGCCGCGCATGAATTCACGGCCCTCGCGCACGTCAAGCGCCAGCCTCAGAATCGGGTTGTCGCGCGCCTGGCGATGGATTTCGGTCAGCAGGAAATCCGGCTCGTGTTCGGTGAAGAAACCACCGCCCGAAATCGGCGGCAACTGTGCCGGGTCGCCCAGGACGAGAACCGGCGTGCCGAAGGTCAGAAGGTCACGCCCGAGCTGCTCGTCGACCATAGAGCATTCGTCGATGACGACGAGCTTGGCCTTGGCGATCGGGCTCTGCCGGTTGAGCGAGAATGTCGGCGACATCGAGGTCTTGCCGGTCGCCTCGTCGGCAATCGCCTCCTCGCCCTTCGGCCGGTAGATCAGCGAATGGATGGTGCGCGCATTGGTGGCACCCTTCGAACGCAGCACCTGCGCTGCCTTGCCGGTGAAGGCCGCGAACTGCACCTGGCCGTCGACATGCTCGGCGAAATAACGCGCAAGCGTCGTCTTGCCGGTGCCGGCATAACCGAACAACCGGAATATCTGCGGCCTTCCTGATTTAAGCCAGCGCGCCACTGCCTGCAGCGCTTCGTCTTGCTGAGGTGAAAAATCCATCGTTTCGACTGACAGGATTCGGCGGCCAAGGGCAAGAGTTTGCGTCCCGAAGCGCCACATAAGCTGACAAGTTGGCCCAATATGGTGCAGTCTTCCTCGGAAAGGGAACCCTCGCTCATCAGCCGACCGCGAGGAACCTGGCAAATTGTGGTATCGTGGGGCGTGCATCTCCATGAAGGCGACTGACGTGACCAGAAGCCTGCAAATCAATGAGGCCAGTGCTTGGCCTGCCCTGCTGGTGGCGGCAGAGCGTGGCGACGTGGACGCCGCAAACGCAGAGCTTGCCGCCGGCGCCGACGTCAATCAATCGGACGACGACGGCTGGACGGCGCTTCACCTCTCAGCTCTCAATGCCCACGCCTCGGTAGTCGAAGCTTTGGTCGGGCATCCGGAAGTCGACGCGAACTGCAGGAACAGATGGAAAAGTACGCCGCTTAGCCTGGCCTCGGCCAAGGGCCACTACGCCTGTATTCTCGCCATCGTCGGGCACCCGCAAACGGACATCGACGCGAAGGCGGAATATTACGGCAGGACGGCCCTGATCGAAGCCGCGAAGAACGGCCATCTTGATGCCGTCAGGCTGCTTGTGGAGCGCGGCGCCGACGTCAACTCCACCGACAAGAGCGGTCGAAACAACGCCCTCATCGAGGCCATCAAGGGACGTCACTACGCGATCGCGGAGTATCTGCTGGCCACAGGCAAACTGAACTTCCTCAACAAGGACGTCAGGCTGAACGCCCTGATCTGGGCCGGAAGCGGGCACGACCACCCGTTCATCGAAAGGCTGGAGGCGGCGATCCGCAGGTTCTTCGACGGCGATTGAGCCCCTGTCACGCTCGGCTCGGGCCGGCAAGCGCATCAACGACAGCTCCCCAAATGAGCTCTTCGCGCCCACGAGATGACTTGTCCCGAGCCTGATCGGCTGGCCTGTAAATTTGCCCGGCTCTGCCATTGAGTTTCCATAAAGCTGCCTTTACGCCGCTCAGGATCGGAGAAAGCGCCTGCCTTGAAGACAGATCCAGAGCCCCTTGGAATCCGACCGCTGATCCCAGCCGACGCTTCCGCCGTGCGCGACCTCTATAATCGCGCCGCCGACTTCGTCTTGCTGGAATCCGGCACGGAACCCACCGATCAGATGGTGGCGGACTTCTTCACCGACCATCCGCCCGGCAGCGATCTCGCGGCGTCTTGCAAACTTGGCATGTTCTTGCCCGGCGGAACGCTTGTCGCCATAGCCGACATGGCCTTCGGCTATCCTGAAACCGACGACGCCTATGTCGGGCTGCTGCTGATCGATCAGAACTGCCGTGGTGTGGGCCTCGGTCGCACTTTCCTCGACCACCTGACCGCCACAGCACAGGCGCGCAACGGGACACGGCTTCTGATTGCCGTGCTCGACGAAAACACCCGCGGCCGCGCCTTCTGGGAGCGCGAAGGCTTTTGGCTGGTCCAGAGCATCCCGAACTTCAAGATCGGCCTGAAAACACATGTCGTGCACCGCATGTGGCGGCCACTCTAAGGCGTAGCTGCACTCAGCGAAGGTGCGCTTTCCGGATCGTTCTCCAGCACGATCGGCTGGCCGTGCGGCGTGGCGTGCGCGGCCCGCGCCCATGCGGCGGCGACAGCATCGACCTCGTCATGGCCTGCAAGCCCCTTTTCCGCCAACAGCCTCTCAAGCGCCGCCAGCCAGCGCTCGTAATAGTCGCTTCCATCGGCTGCGGCCTCCGGCCGCTTAACCTCAGCCGACAGCCGCTCGGCCCACTCCGCCCAGCCGAACAGACCGCGCTCGTGCAGCGCCACCACCATGGCAAAGGCCTCGGCCTGCCAGGGCTCGGCGAAAACAGGCGCATCGGGCGCCCCTGTTCCTGCCGGAATCCCCGCCTCATGCCGGCTCAAGGTAGCTCTCCCAGGCGTCGATGCTGACTTCAAGCGCCGAATCCGCGCCCTCGCCCCACAATTCGCCGCCGGAAAACACCACGGTGTAGACCCGTTGCGGGTTTTCGCCCTGGCCGGGCGCGTTGCTGTCGGGGAAGACAAATCCGTCGCGCACCGCGTCGATCACCCCCTCCTTGCCGCGGGCATAACGCGGCAGGCGGGTGTGACCGGTCGGATGAAAATTCTTCGTCCGCACGCGCTGACCAAGCGAAAACCGCGCCGGCCCCTCCACCGGCCGATCGCAGGGTCCGCCTTTGGCAAGGGTCGCCGGCACATTTTCTGCTCTCAGCACCCGCTTGGGCGTCGCGGCCGGGTCGACCGCATCACCAGCTTTGAAATCATTCTCAGTGACAAAGTTGTGTCGCTTGAGCAGCGTTTCCAGCGCCTTGATCCAGATCTCGTAGTAGCTCGACGCATAATAGTCGGCCGGGTGCAGGCTCTCCCGCGCGTGCCGGCTCTCATCGATATTCCAGGCGCCCATGGCGCCCGCCGTCAGCGTGACGCCCAGCGCACGCTTTTCCCATTCGGCGTGGAAATAGGGCTCGTCCTTTTCCGGCGCGACAGGCCCGAAACCCATCTGCCCGCCGAGATCATGCGGTCCGTTCATGCGGCCTCCCGCGCGAGCGCCGTGCCGATCATCGAATCCCGCGTCACCAGCTCAGCGAGCTTGTCTTCGCTCCAGCCGTCGGTATCTGCGGGTCGCTGCGGGACGACGAGATAGCGCAGCTCGGCGGTCGAATCCCAGACGCGAATCTTCTTGTTCGCCGCCAAGGTGAGCCCGAATTCCTGAAGCACACCACGCGGGTCGATCACCGCCCGGCTGCGATAGGGCGGCGCCTTGTACCAGACCGGCGGCAGGCCCAGCACCGACCACGGGTAACAGGAGCACAAAGTACAGACGACGAGGTTGTGCGTCTCGGCAGTGTTGAACACCGCCTGCATATGCTCCCCCTGCCGCCCGCTATAGCCGAGCGAGGCGATAGCGGCAGTCGCGTCGCGCTTCAGCCAGTCGGCGAATTCGGGATCGGACCACGCCCTAGCCACGACGCGCGCACCGTTGCGCGGGCCGACCTTGGTCTCGTAGGTATCGACGATGACGTCGATCGCCTCGGGGTCGATCAGGCCCTTCCTGGTCAGGATGGTCTCCAGCGCCCGCACGCGGGCGGCCATTGGATCAAGCTCGTTGTCGTGATGGTGGTCGTGGTCATGATCGTGTGACATGGCAGGAGGCTAAGCGCCTGCACGGCGCCACGCAAGCATCCTCGCCTTGGGCCAGCCGACGTTTGCCGTGTCGCCCCGAAGCTCGCTATCGTCGCGCCATGCGGGTTCTGATTCTCGGCGGCAACGGCTTCATCGGTGCAGCGGTGGCAAGGTCGCTTGCCGCGCGCGGGCATTCGGTCGTTGCGCTGGCACGAGACACCGAAACTGCCGCCCGCCGCTATCCCGACTTCGACTGGGTCAAGGCCGACATTGCACAGCTGTCTCAGCCCGCTGACTGGCGCCCGCTGCTTCAAGGCATTGATGCCGTGGTCAATTGCGCCGGCGCGCTGCAGGATGGTCCGCGCGACGATGTCGCTGCTGTCCAGTTCGGCGCCATGAACGCGCTTTACCAGGTCGCGGCGCCGCGCCTCATCGTCCAGATTTCGGCGCGTACCGACGACGTCGCGGCAAACAGCCCCTTCTTCGCCACCAAGCGGCGGGCCGATGCTGCCCTCCGCGCCTCCGGCCTGGCCTTCGTCATCCTGCGCCCTGCCATCGTCATCGGCCGTGCGGCCCATGGCGGCTCGGCATTGCTGCGGGCACTGGCAGCCTCTCCGCTGATCACGCCGCTGATCTTCGGCGACAGCCACATGCAGTTCGTTGCGCTTGACGACGTCGCTTGTGCCGTCGTCGATGCCTTGTCAGGCTCAATCCCCGCGGGCACCGACCTCGACCTGGCAGCGCCCGAGACGATGACGCTCGCTGAAGCCGTCGCCCGCCACCGCCAATGGCTCGGCCTGCCGCCGGCACGCGTGCTTGCCCTTCCCGGCAGCTTCGCCGGCATTGCCGCCGGTGCTGCCGACCTGCTTGGCCGGCTCGGCTGGCGCTCGCCCCTGCGCTCGACAGCACTTGAGGTCGCGGCCGGCGGCATAAGCGGCCATGCTACCGGCTCCGGCCGCAAGCTCCACTCCCTCGACCAGACGCTTGCCGCAAGTCCCGCCGGCGTTCAGGAATTGTGGTTCGCCCGGCTCTATCTGCTGAAGCCGCTGGTGCTCGGCACGCTTTGCCTGTTCTGGCTGCTCTCCGGTCTCGTCGCCCTGCTGCGTTTCGAGACCTCGGCGGCGCATCTTGCCGCTGCCGGCGCGCCAGTGGGATTTGCATATGCCATCACCCTGGTCACCAGCCTCGCCGACATCGCGCTCGGCCTGGGCGTTGCTATCCGCCGTTACGCCAAACCGGCCCTGATCGGCATGGTCGGACTATCTGTCGCCTATCTCGCCTCAGCCACGGTGCTTGTTTCAGGCCTCTGGGCTGATCCACTCGGTCCGCTGGTCAAGGTGCTGCCATCGATCGTGCTGGCGCTTGTGGCGCTTGCCATACTGGACGAGCGTTGAACCATGGAAGAAATCCTCCGTCTCGCCCACGTCCTTGGTGCCGCGGTGCTGTTCGGCACGGGAGCCGGCATCGCCTTTTTCATGGCCGTGGCCCACCGCACCCGCGATCCCGCGACCATCGCCCATGTCGCCGGCACGGTGGTCGTCGCCGACACGGTGTTCACCGCCACTGCGGTCATCCTGCAGCCGATCACTGGCGCCTGGCTCGCACACGAGGTCGGCTGGCCGCTGACAGAGAGCTGGATAGCCCTGTCGCTTGCGCTCTACGCCCTCACCGGTCTGTTCTGGTTGCCTGTGGTGTTCATCCAGATCAAGCTGCGCAACCTCGCGCGCGATGCCGCCGCCAGGGGCAAGCGCCTGCCCGACAGCTACTTCAGGCTCTACCGCTTCTGGTTCGCCTGCGGTTTCCCGGCCTTCTTCAGTGTCATCGCCATCTTCTGGCTGATGCTGACCCGGCCGGCGATCGAGCTGTTCTGACTATTTCAGCATCGGCCACAGCGTGGCTGCCAACAGCACGCCCATGGCGATGTTGAACCATTTCAGCCGCACCGGGTCAGCAAGGAAACCGCGCAGCGCCATGCCGAATCCGGCCCAGCACGACACGCTCGGCACGTTGACCACGGCAAAGGCGCCCGAAATGATCAGCACCGACAGGAACGGCGCTTCGGTGCTGGTGTAAAGCGCCATCGCGGTGACGGCCATCACCCAGGCCTTCGGGTTGATCCACTGGAAGGCGGACGCTTCGAGAAAGGTCATCGGCTGGCCCTTGCTTTCGCCATCCTTGCCGAGCGAGCGCGACATGGCGATGCGCCAGGCGAGATAGAGCAGATAGGCCCCGCCGGCGATCTTGAGCACCAGGTGCAGCGCCGGAAATGCCGTCAGCACCGCGCCCAGCCCGAAGCCGACGCCAAGCAGCAGCGACAGGAAACCGAAGCCAATGCCCAGCATATGCGGGATCGTGCGCACGAAACCAAAATTAACGCCCGAGGCCAAAAGCATGAAATTGTTCGGTCCCGGCGTGATCGAGGTCACGAACGCATAGACCAGCAGTGCAAGGAATGCGTCGTAGGTCATCGATCCCTCCCGTCGGGCAATTTTATGTCAGTATTACTGACCTTATTTGAAAGATTCGACAACGAACCAGCGACGCTCAAGCGCTAAGCCAGATGCATAAACGCCTCAATGGCTGCTGGCTCAATCGCCGCCACCACAGCCGCCACCGTCGCCATCTCCGGCGCTGGCACCGCCGCCGCAGCCACTGTCACCGGCTTTGGAGCGTCTCCGGCGTCGCTTTTCCGGGCAGGAGCGAAATCGAGCCGATCACGCCGACCACGCAGAGCCCCACGGCCAGCGCACCGCCGATCAGCCCGGTGCTCCAGAGCAGTGAAACCGTAATCACGATCAGTGCCAAGGCGATCCCGAAGGTAATCTCCGCCGCAGGCAGGACTGCGGATCCGAGGCCAAGCGCCCCGGCAACAAGCGGCCGCGCAGCATCCACTCCAGGCCACAAAGCCGCATCAGGGGTCTCGCCAAACTCCTCGGTCAGCAATTCGAGGGTCCTGGCATAGGCTTCGCGCAGCGGCCCCTGGCTCTCGTCCGCTCCTCTGCTCGGAAAATGATGCACCTCCTGCCCTAGCGTCTCGTCGCAGAAGCGTTTCCAGTAGTCCTTGGTGTAGATCAGATGCAGGTGCCAGACCTTGTCGACGTCGGGCGACGGGCTGAGCATGTCATCGGAAATGCAGACCATATAGATGAAGCGGCGGTACTGATCGATGGCCGCCTTCGTCCGCTCGGGCGTCCAGCCATTCTCCCGTGCCAGCCGCACCGAAAACGGAGCTTCGGCTTGCGGATCGTCGAAGTCGAAGCCGGCTATCTTGTTCCAGAGGTCGTTGTCGGTCAGGTCGTTCATCTTGAGGCCGCGAAGTTGAGCTTGAACGTCCGGACCCCACACTGCCCGGACGTTGCTGCAATCACCCTCAGCAACCGGAGGCTGCCAACGACTGGCCCCGCCACAACGATCGCTTGGCCAGGGCAGGTAGGGCGTCGGCCGGAACCGCGCCCTGCCCTCACATCCCCTGCGGGCCGCGGTTCATTGCCGCCACGCCGGTACGGCAGACCTCGACCAGGCCGAGCGGCTTCATGATGGCGATGAACTGCTCGATCTTCGATACCTTGCCGGTCAGTTCGAAGATGAAATGCTCGGTGTTGGCGTCGATCACCTTGGCGCGGAAGGCGTCGGCCAGGCGCAGCGCCTCGACGCGGGCGTCACCGGTGCCCGACACCTTGACCAGCGCCAGCTCGCGTTCCAATGCGCCGCCGGTGCCCAGTTCCTGCGCCGTAACCGTCAGGTCGACGACGCGGTGCACCGGCACGATGCGCTCGAGCTGGTGCTTGATCTGCTCGAGCACATGCGGCGTGCCGCGCGTGACGATGGTGATGCGCGACAGGTGCTTCTCATGTTCGGTTTCGGAGACAGTGAGGCTTTCGATGTTGTAGCCGCGGCCGGAAAACAGGCCGATGACCCGGGCAAGCACGCCCGGTTCGTTGTCGACCAGCACCGATAGCGTGTGGGTTTCCGGCTTCTCGGTTTCCTTGGCGATGAAATAGGCCGAACCGGTGGGCTGTAGCTGTGCGTTCATAAGATGAATCTCGATCTCAGGCGTTTGCGCCAACTCGTTGATTGTGCGGCCCTCCCCGAAGGCCGCACGCGGTCCGTCACACCAGTTCGCGGCCCTTGGCGTCGATGGCGTTGGCCACAGCCTCGTCGGTCGCCTCGTCCGGCAGCAGCATCTCGTTATGCGCCTTGCCCGACGGGATCATCGGGAAGCAGTTGGCGAGCGTTGCCACGCGGCAATCGAAGATCACCGCCTTCTTCACCGAGATCATCTCCTTGATCGCGTCGTCGAGCTCGTCCGGCTTGTCGCAACGAATGCCGTGGCCGCCATAGGCTTCCGCCAGCTTGACGAAGTCGGGCATCGCCTCGGTGTAGGAGTGCGACAGACGATTGCCGTGCAGCAGCTGTTGCCACTGGCGCACCATGCCCATGTAGGAATTGTTGAGGATGAACACCTTGATCGGCGCATTGTACTGAAGGGCGGCGCTCATCTCCTGGATGCACATCTGCACCGACGCGTCGCCGGCGATGTCGATGACAAGCGATTCAGGATGCGCGATCTGCACGCCGAGCGCAGCCGGCAGGCCGTAACCCATCGTGCCCAGGCCGCCCGACGTCATCCAGCGGTTCGGCTTTTCGAAGCCGTAATGCTGGGCCGCCCACATCTGGTGCTGGCCGACCTCTGTCGTGATGTAGGTGTCGAGGTGCTTGGTGTTCTCGTAGAGCCGCTGGATCGCGTATTGCGGCATGATCACGTCGCTGTTGTGCTTGTATGCGTAGCTGTCGCGGGCGCGCCATTTGGCGATCTGCTCCCACCACGGATACAGCGTCTTCTTGTCCGCCTTGGCGGTCGCCCGCCACAGCCGCACCATGTCTTCCAGCACGCGGCCGACATCGCCCAGGATCGGCACGTCGGCACGCACGTTCTTGTTGATCGACGACGGGTCGATATCGATGTGGATCTTCTTCGAGTTCGGCGAGAACGCATTGAGGCGACCGGTGATGCGATCGTCGAAACGCGCACCGATGCAGACCATGACGTCGCAGTCATGCATCGCCATGTTGGCTTCGTAGCTGCCGTGCATGCCCAGCATGCCGAGCCAGTTCTTGCCCGATGCCGGATAGGCGCCCAGGCCCATCAGCGTCGAGGTGATCGGGAAGCCGGTCAGATCGACCAGCTCGCGCAGCAGGTGGCTGGCTTCCGCGCCGGAATTCACCACGCCGCCGCCGGAATAGATGATCGGCCGCTTGGCGGTGGCCATCAGGGCAACGGCTTCCTTGACCTTCTCCAGGTCACCCTGGACCTTGGGCTGGTAGGAGGTGCGCGGCGCAGTCTGCGGCGGTGTGTAGGTGCCCCGGGCAAACTGCACGTCCTTGGGGATGTCGACGACGACCGGGCCGGGACGGCCGGTGGTGGCGACATGGAAGGCCTCGTGCAGGATGCGGGCCAGTTCGTTGACGTCCTTCACCAGCCAATTGTGCTTGGTGCACGGCCGGGTAATGCCGACGGTGTCGCATTCCTGGAAGGCGTCGGAGCCGATCAGCGAGGTCGGCACCTGGCCGGTGATGCAGACCAGCGGGATCGAATCCATCAGCGCGTCCTGCAGCGGCGTCACTGCATTGGTGGCGCCCGGCCCCGAGGTCACCAGCATCACCCCGGCCTTGCCGGTCGAGCGCGCATAACCTTCGGCGGCATGGCCCGCGCCTTGCTCGTGGCGCACCAATATATGCTGGACATCGTCCTGCTGGAACAGCTCGTCATAGATCGGAAGGACGGCGCCGCCGGGATAGCCGAAGAGGTGCTTGACGCCATTGTCCTTCAGCGCCTGCACCACCATCTCGGCGCCGGTCATTTCGCGTCGTCCGCTGTCACTATGTCCGCTCATCGGTCCGTCCCGTCTTTCCTTCGCCGTTTTTCGGCGGTTGCTGCTCGTTTAGTCCTGTTTCGGGCAATAAAAAAGGCCCCCGAGGGAGCCTTCACATTTGCGCATGGGGGGATTTCGCCCGGCGGTCACACCGCCTTGCCCACGCGCCTTCCTACTACGAGAATGAGTGTCTTGTTCATGGGCGCGGACGTTAGTGCGCGACACCGCGCCCTGTCAACCGGGCGGGACAACTTTTTCCGCAGCGTCACCCGCCCCCTCGGAAACTCCAATTCGACCGTTTCGTTTAACGATCGCTACACCATCAACCATCACCCCACCTTAACTGCGCAGCGCTATTCTCTTGGCCAGATTTGGGGGAATTACTGCGATGTACTTCGAACGTCAGGCCGAGGGCGGAGAAACCACCTCGCAAGAGCGGCGCGACCCGAAACAGGACGACGCCCGCATCCTTGGCCATGTCGTGCAGTGCGATGGTGCCCGCGCGGTCATCAGCGCCTATGCAGAGGGAGCCTCGGCCGCAGTCGGCCTGTGGACCGTCGGCCGCATGATCTGCATCAATCTCGGCGAAACCCGCACCATCGGCCTGGTCTATTCCATCGCCAAGTCCGACCGCTCGTGGAGCAGCGAAGGCGACAACCCCATCGAGGTCAATGTCGAGCTGATCGGAGAGGTTCGTGACGTGGGCACCGACAAGTACCCGGTGTTCGACCGCGGCATCACCGCCTATCCCTATATCGGCGCCATCGCCCATCGCATACGCAGCCGCGACCTGCAGGCGGTCTACGACCTTGCCGGACGCCGCACCGTCACCATCGGTCAGCTTTCCCAGGACGATGCTATCGACGCCTGTATCGCGATCGACGAGACCCTTGCCCGCCATTTCGCCGTCGTCGGCACGACAGGCGTCGGCAAATCGACTGCCGTCTCGCTCCTGCTGCGCAAGGCGATTTCGGCACGGCCCGATTTGCGCGTCCTAATCATGGACCCGCACAACGAGTTCGCTGCATCGCTGCCGGAGCACTGCGTCAAGGTCGACACCAATTCGCTCGACCTGCCCTTCTGGCTGTTCCGCCTCGAGGAGTTCTCGGAAGTGCTGTTTCGCGGCCGCGAGACCGACGCCGACGAGATCGACGTGCTGCGCGACCTCATTCCCGTCGCCAAGAACCTCTACCGCAGTCCCCAAGGCGGCGCCTTCCTGCGCCGTGGCGTCGACGCGCTGACCGCGGACACGCCCGTGCCCTACCGCATCGCAGACCTGATCAAGCAGATCGACGAACGCATGGGGCTGCTCGAATCGAAGAACGAGCGCCCGATCCTGAAGTCGCTGCGCACCCGCATCGAGTCGGCGCTGGCCGATCCGCGCTACCGCTTCATGTTCCATTCCAGGCTGATCGAGGACACCATCCACGAGACCATCGGCAACATCTTCCGCGTGCCGACGCATGGCCGTCCGGTCACCTGCTTCGAAATGGCAGGCATGCCGTCGGAAGTCGTCAATTCGGTCTGTTCGGTGCTCGCCCGCCTCGCTTTCGACCTTGCGCTGTGGAGCGAAGGGCGCCTCAAGCTGCTGCTGCTGTGCGAAGAAGCCCATCGCTACATGCCCGCCGACCACAGGCTCGGCTTTGCGCCGACGCGCCACGCGCTATCGCGCATCGCCAAGGAGGGCCGCAAATATGGCTGCTACCTCGGCGTCGTCACCCAGCGCCCGGGCGAACTTGACCCCACAATCCTGTCGCAATGCTCGACCGTTTTCGCCATGCGCCTCGCCAACGAACAGGACCAGGCGATCATCCGCTCGGCCATCGCCGATTCCTCCGCCTCGACACTCTCCTTCCTGTCGTCGATGGGCCAGCGTGAGGCCATCGCCTTTGGCGAAGGCGTCGCCACCACAATGCGCCTGAAGTTCGAAAAGCTTTCGGACGAACTTATCCCCGGCACCGGCAAGCGTGCCGCCGAGGCGCCGACGAGCAGCGGCGACGACGTCGATCTGGCCGCCGTCGTCGAGCGCCTGCGCAACGTGCCAAAACCGCAAGCAACGGCACTCGGCTTCGCCGAAGTCGTCGACGTCCAGCGCCAGGCAGGCGACAGCGACTACCGCAAACCGGCAGCGCCGAGGCCGCAGCCGGACGACGATTTCGATACCCGCTTCGGCCTGCGCCCCTCGACCTTCGGCGGCCGTCCGCCACAGGACTGAACGGGCACAAGAATGGCTGTTCAAGTTCAGATTCCCGAACCGTCCAGCTGTTCCTCGTCATCGCCTTCCCAGGGCGTCGGCATTTCAGGGGAATTCTTGCTCAGATTGGCTGTAGGAAGCGGCATCCAGCATTTCAGTTCCGGATCAGCATAGCCGATGATGCAGCCCGGGTAGGAATCGCCGGCGCGCCAGCCTTCGATGCCGAATGCGTCGGGCCGCGCCCAGTAGGCCACGTCGACCTCCGCCGGTCCCTGTTCGGAAGGCCGCACGGTGACCAGAATCCGGCTGCCGTCCTTTGGCGCGCTCGCCATGTTCCGCCACCGGTCTGAATCGTCCATTCGTCGTCCTCCTCTGCCCTGATGCGGCCGCAGCCATTCAGACGGCGGCAGGATCAGTGTTGCGTCGTTCGACGAGGACGTCCAGCGGCAAGTTAGAGCCAAGGTCTATGGCAGATGAATTCCGTCGCCCTGGCGCAGTCGCCATCCGGCGCTGAGCCATGACATCTGCCGCCGCAGCCGCGACCATGAGAGCCGGCATACCGTGGAGAAAAGCGCATGGCCGAATGGACGCTTTCCGAATCGGTCTCGACCAGCGCCGGCCGTATCAGCGCCGGCCGCGCCGGCGATGGCCCCGACCTCGTGCTCGCGCATGGCTGGCCTTGGTCGTCCTTCTCCTGGCACCGGGTCATCCCTGATCTGGCGCGGCGATACCGGGTGCACTGGTACGACATGCCAGGCTACGGGCAATCGGACAAGGTCGCCACGCAGCGGACTTCACTCGATGTCCAGGGTGAGATTTTCGCCGAGATGCTTGCCCACTGGCAACTCGTGCGCCCCTCGGTCATTGCCCACGACTTCGGTGGTGCCACCACCTTGCGAGCGCACCTTCTGCTTGGCTGCGACTACGACCGCTACGTCCTGATGAACGTTGTGGCGATGCGCCCCTGGGGCTCGGCATTCTTCGATCACATGGGCAAGCACGTCGAGGCCTTCCAGGGTCTGCCGACCCACATCCACCGGGCGCTTGTGGAGGCCTATATCAGGGGCGCCCTGGTCGGCACGGTCGCCGATGACGACATCCGCGGCCTGGTCGAGCCATGGCTGACGGACGACGGATCTGCCAGCTTTTACAGGCAGTTTGCCCAGGCCGACGAGCGTTACACGGCAGAGGTCGAGCCCCTGTTTGGAAATGTGCGCTGCCCGGTGCAGATCATCTGGGGAGAAGACGATCCCTGGATCCCGCTTGAGCGGGCGACGGCCCTTCACGCGCTTATGCCGCAGGCAGGTTTCGAAACGATTCCCTATATTGGCCACATGCCACAGCTGGAAGCGCCCAAACGTTTCTTGGCCAGCCTGGAGGGCTTTCTCTAACGGCTCCGCAGTGCCTATTGCTATCGGGGAATTCGTCAGGTCGTGCCGAATGGCGTGGGTTTCGAGAACCGGAGCGGAGCGGACACCAAGTCCGTGAGCACGGGAAGCGGAGAAAACCGCGTCAGGCGGCCGGCATCACGAATTCAGCGATAGGAATTCACGCGCAGACGCGGTTGCGGCCCTGCCGCTTGGCTTCGTAGAGTTGTTTGTCGGCGCGGCGATAGAACTCTTCGGCCGTTTCCTCGCGGTCCCACAAGGCGAGGCCGAAGCTCGAGGTGACGTTGAGGTGCGCGCCGCCAGCCTCGATCGCCATGCCGGCGATCGCCTTGCGCATGCGCTCGGCGAAGCGCTGCAGAAGCTCGATGTCCATGTTGGGCGCGACGATGGCGAATTCCTCGCCGCCCAGCCGCGCCACCACGTCGTGATATCTCGTCATGCTCTTGAGGCACTTGGCGACAGAGCGCAGAACCTCGTCGCCGGCGTCGTGCCCATAGGTGTCGTTGACCTGCTTGAAGTGGTCGAGATCAAGGATCATCAGCCCGACAGGCCTGTCGATGCGGCCAAACTCGCCGAGATATTCCCGCAATGCATCGTCGAAATAGCGCCGGTTCTGCATGCCTGTCAGACCGTCGGTGAGTGCCGCCTGTTCAAGCGTGCGCGACCGCTCGCTCAGCGACGCCGTCATCTGGCGCAGCTCGCCGCCTTCCTTCACCTGCGTGCGGATCTGCGGAAAAATGAAGAACACGCCGTAGACAAGCGTACCGCTCAAAAGCAGTGCGATCATGAACAGCAGCCGCTCGACGGCCTCGACGCTCTGCACCCAGCCGGGCGTGTAAAGCGCCTCCGCGGCCCCCTGCACCTGGCCCCAGGCGTAGAAAATCCCCAGCGCTGCCGACAAAATCAGCGCACTGAAGATGAAAAACGCGGTTTCAGCCCGGTGAAAGCGCATGATGATCCTAGTGGAACCCCTGCGCGGGTTATGTCATGGCTGCGCCTTACGGACGGTTAATCCCTGCCGCCACTTCCGATGCATCGGCGCCTCCGGACGTCCGTCCGGCCTCGCCGCCGATGCGTTGCCACTCCGGCCCGAACTGGTTGCGGAACCACGTCGATTGCCGCTTCGAATATTGGCGCGTGGCGATCTTGGCACGTTCGATCGCCTCGTCGAAGCTCATCTCGCCGGCTATGGCCGCCGCCAGTTCGCGCACACCGATCGCCTTCATCGCCGGCAATTCGGGCGCAAGCCGCATCGCCATGATTTCCTTGACCTCGTCCAGCGCGCCGCCCTCGATCATCCTGTCGAAACGCTGGTCGATGCGCTTGATCAGAAGGTCCCGTTCCGGCGCGATGACGATGAAGCGCGCCGTGGCGAAGTCGATCAGCGGATGGCCCTTGTCGGCCTGCCATTTCAGGATCGAGCGGCCCGACGCCTCCAGCACCTCCAGCGCGCGCACGATCCGCTGGCCGTCGCTGGCTTTCAGCCGCATCGCCACCTCGCTGTCGACGTGCATCAGCACGCGATGCAGCCGCGGCGCGCCTTCCTCGTTGAGACGCCAGCGCCAGCGATCCCTGATCTCGGCTGGGATTTCGGGCATCTCCGAAATACCCTCGGCGAGCCCCCGAAAATAAAGCCCGGTGCCGCCGACGAACACAGGCGGCTTTTCGGCAAACAGTCCGCTGTCGGCCAGCACGGCGACGTCGCGCAGCCAGTTGCCGGTCGAATAGGCCGTCGCCGGCGAGACATGGCCGTAGAGGAAGTGGCGCACGCGTGTCAGATCGTCGGCGCTCGGGCGCGCCGTCAGCACGTCGAGCACGCCATAGACCTGCATCGAATCGGCATTGACGATGATGCCGCCGTCACGCTCGGCGAGTTCGAGCGCCAACGCCGACTTGCCGCTGGCGGTCGGCCCGGCTATCAGGGTCGCGTTCTTGATGCGCCCCTCGCTAGTCCCGGAATTTTTGATGCCGCTGATCGCCACGCTGATTTCCCATCCGGACCGCGCTCTGCTGGCTCCGTCCCTTGCCGATAAGGCCTCTCGCGCCCTGGGCGCAAGCGCCATTGTGTGGCTGGCCGAGGCCGTTGCCTGCGACATCGCCCTGCCAGCGGGACTTTCGGCCGACGATGCCCATGCGTCGCTTGCCGCCGCCCTCTCCGGCGAAGCCATCGATTTTGCCATCCAGGACAACGCGACACGTAGGAAAAAGATCCTCATCGCCGACATGGATTCGACGATGATCGACCAGGAATGCATCGACGAGCTCGCCGACGAGATCGGCGTCAAGGATCGTGTCGCCGACATCACCGCGCGCTCGATGAATGGCGAGATCGCCTTCGAGCCGGCGCTGCGCGAGCGTGTCGCGCTGCTTGCCGGTCTCGACGCCGCAGTCATCGACCGCATCATCGACACCAGGCTGACACTCACCTCCGGCGGCAAGACGCTGGTCGCCACCATGAAGGCGCATGGTGCCTATACCGCCCTCGTCTCCGGCGGCTTCGACGTCTTCACCTCGCGCATCGCCGCCAAGCTCGGCTTCGACGAAAACCGCGCCAACCACCTGATCGAGGCCGACGGCAAGCTCACCGGAAAGGTTTCCGAGCCGATCCTCGGCCGCGCCGCCAAGGCCGCTGCGCTCAACGAGATTTCTACCCGCCTCAGCCTCACCCCGACCGACGCGATGGCCGTCGGTGATGGCGCCAACGATCTCGACATGATCCGCCTCGCCGGCTCGGGCGTTGCTCTTCATGCCAAGCCGTCGGTGGCCGCCCAAGCCAAGATCCGCATCGACAATTCCGATCTTACCGCCCTGCTCTACCTCCAGGGCTACAGCGCGCGCGAATTCGCGCGATGAAGGAGATTCGTACTGAGCGTTTGATCCTGCGCAACTGGGAAGAGCGCGACCGTGCCCTCTTCCACCGCATCAACTCAGACGACTTGGTGATGGAGTTCTTCGGCATGCGCCGCAGCCGCGCAGAGAGCGACGGGTTGCTGGACAAGCTGCGCGCCGGCATCGACAGCGACGGCTTTGGCTTCGCCGCCGCCGAAATTGCCGGAACAGGCGAATGCATCGGCTTCGTCGGCCTGCTGCGCACCGACCTCGAACCGTTCATCCCCAAGGGCACGCTCGAAATCGGCTGGCGTCTTGCACCAGAGTTCTGGGGCAAGGGCTATGTCACCGAGGCGGCGGATGCCTGGCTCGATTTTGCTTTCGAGGCGATCGGCGACGATGAAGTCGTCTCGTTCGCCGTCTGGAACAATAATCGCTCGACGGCGGTCATGCAGCGCCTCGGAATGCGGGCGGAGCCGTCGCGCAATTTCGACCACCCGCGCGTTCCCGACGCCCATCCAGAGCTCAAGCGCCACGTCTTCTACAGCCTCAAGCGGAACCAGTGGCAAGAACGGAAAAAGGCGGCCAACTAGCCGCCTTTTCCTTGTCTTTCAGGGGTTTGCCTGAATCTCCTGACTCAATCCATCCGGATCGTCACGAAGCGCAGTTCACCCGTCTTCGACGCCAGCATCAGCAGCGCGTTCTTGCGACCCTGCTCCTTGAGCGCGGCGATCCGGTCGGTCACTTCCTTCGGCGTCGACACCGATTCCTGGGCGATCTCGGTGATCACCTCGCCGGCGACGATTCCGCGCTCTGCGGCAGCTGAATCCTTGGCAACGGCAGTGACCACCGCGCCTGACACCTCGGCAGCGATGCCGAACTTGGCACGCGCGTCGCTGTCGAGTTCGCCGATGGTCATGCCGAGCACGCTTGCCGTGGCGACCTCGGCACCCTTGTCGGCGCCCTCTTCCGGCTTGGCGGCCTCGCCTTCAGCCAGCTTCTCGCCGTCCTCGAGCCGACCGAGCGTCACCTTGACGGTCTGCTCGACGCCCTTGCGCACGATCACCACGTCAACGGCCTTGCCGACGGGGCTTTCGGCGACGACGCGCGGCAGGTCGCGCATTTCGACGACGTCCCTGCCGTCGAACTTGATCACCACGTCGCCGGGCAGGATCTGGCCCTTGTCGACCGGTCCGCCCTTGATGATGCCGGCAATCAGCGCGCCCTTGGCGGTGGCCATGCCCAGGCTCTCGGCAATGTCGTCGGTGACAGGCTGGATGCGCACGCCGAGCCAGCCGCGACGGGTTTCGCCGAACTCGGCGAGTTGGTTGACAACGCCGACCGCGATCTCGGCCGGGATCGAGAAACCAATGCCGATCGAACCGCCCGAGGGCGAGATGATCGCCGTGTTGATGCCGATGACCTCGCCATCCATGTTGAACAGCGGCCCGCCCGAATTGCCGCGGTTGATCGCAGCGTCGGTCTGGATGAAGTCGTCATAGGGGCCGGAATTGATGTCGCGGTTACGCGCCGAAATGATGCCGACGGTGACCGTGCCGCCAAGCCCGAACGGGTTGCCGATCGCCATCACCCAGTCGCCGATGCGCATCTTGTCGGAATCGCCGAACTTCACCGCGGTCAGCTTCTTGGCCTTCGGGTCGATCTTCAGCACCGCAATGTCGGTCTTGGTGTCGGTGCCGACCAGCTCGGCCTTCAGCTTCGAGCCGTCGGAGAAATTGACCTCGATCTCGTCGGCGTCGGCGATGACGTGGTTGTTGGTGACGACGATGCCTTTTTCGGCATCGATGACGAAGCCGGAGCCGAGCGACTGCACCTTCTGCGAGCCGCCATTATTCTGGCCTTCGCGGTTCTTGAAGAACTCGTCGAAGAAATCCTGGAACGGCGAGCCCTCGGGAAGCTGCGGCATCGGAACCGCGTTCTCGTCCTCACCGCCCTCGCTGCCCTTGACGGTCTGCGACGTCGAGATGTTGACAACCGCGCCCAGCAGGCCCTCGGCGAGGTTGGCGACCGACTCCGGTCCTTGCGCCAGCGCCGGCGTCACGAAGGACGGGGCGACGGAGGCGCCGATCATCAGCGCCGTGGTGGCGGCCAGAGAGGCCTTTCGCATGGCGCGCAAAAGGGGCGTGGAAATCATAGGGAAGCCTCCCGGGGCTGTCATGGCATAGATCGCGCCCGGGCCGTCCGGACGCGAAGCGTCATGATGGAAACAAATAAGGCCTGTTTGCGACCATTGCTACGGGCACGGGATAAATCGTCCGTTATCCCCTGACGAGCCAGACGATGCCGACGCCCATGGCAAGGGCGGCAAGGCCGACTGTCCGGAGCACTGCCTCGGGCATTTCGGCCGCCTGCGCGGCCATCCTCTTGGCCGCGGCTGGAAAGCCGCCATAGACCAGGCCCTCGATGACGAGGACCAGGCCGATGGCGACGATAAAGTCCCGCACTGCTTAGTTGCTGGCGGCGGGAGCGGCAGCACCGGCGGCAGGCGCCGGCGCAGCCTTTGCGGCACCGCCCTCGGGGCCGCGGAAGTAGCGGAAGAACTCCGATTCCGGCGACAGCACCATGGTCGTGCCATCGGCATTCAGGGCCGTGCCGTAGGCGCTCATCGACCGGTAGAAGTCGAAGAACTCGGGATCGCGGTTGTAGGCGTCGGCAAACACCGCCGAGCGTTCAGCTTCGCCTTCACCGCGCAGGATTTCCGATTCCTTCTGCGCCTCGGCGACGATCTCGACCACTTCGCGGTCGGCGCGGGCGCGGATGCGCTGCGCAGCTTCGCGGCCGCGTGCCCTCAGCCTTTCGGCCTCGGCCAGACGTTCCGCCTTCATGCGGTCGAAGGTCTGCTGCGACACTTCCTGGGTGAGATCCGTACGGCGAATGCGGACGTCCTGGATTTCCAGGCCGAGCGACGTGGCGTCAGGCTGCAGCTGATCGCGGACCTCGCGCATCATCGCCGCGCGCTCTTCCGAGAGCGCGGATTCGAAACCACGCACACCGTAGACCCGGCGCAGGGCCGCGTCGAAGCGGGTGCGCAGGCGCTGCTCGGCCAGTTCCACGCTGCCCGACACCGTCGAGCGGAACTTGCGGGCGTCGTTGATGCGATAGGCGATGAAAGCATCGACGTCGTAGAACTTGCCGCCAGAAACCTGGACGCGGATGTCGTCGAGGTCGAGGCGCAGCACGCGGTCCTCGATGACCTGCACGTTGTCGGCCTCGAACATCGAGAACGGCGCCTTGAAGTAGATGCCCGGCTCGGTCTTGACGTCGACGATCTCGCCGAAGCGCAGCACGATGGCCTGCTGGCGTTCGTTGACGACGAAGATCGACGACCAGATCAGGAACAGGATGATAGCGGCGAGAACGCCGATGATGGGAAGACGATTGGACATTAGTTGCCTCCCGCCGCCGGAGCGCGCTTCTGCAATTCAGGCAGCGGCAGATAGGGCACAACGCCCTGGCCGTTGCCTTGCTCGACGATCACCTTGCTCGAGCCCTGAAGCACCTTTTCCATCGTTTCGAGATAGAGGCGCTGGCGGGTCACGTCGGGCGCCTTGGCATATTCGTCATAGACCGAGATGAAGCGCTGCGCCTCACCCTGGGCTTCCTGAACGACGCGGTTCTTGTAGGCGGCGGCGTCTTCGCGGATCTGCGCCGCCTCGCCTCGCGCCTGGCCGAGCTTCTGGTTCGAGTACTGGTTGGATTCCTCGACGAAGCGGTCTTCGTCCTGCTCGGCGCGCTGCACCTCGTCGAACGCGTCGGCCACTTCGCGTGGCGGTGCGGCGTCCTCGATCGAGATCGCGTTGACGGCAAGGCCGGCGCCATACTGGTCGAGGGTCGACTGGATGATGTCGCGCACGCCAGCGGCAATGCCCTGGCGGTCGTCGCGGAAGATGTCCTGCGCCGGACGGCGGCCGACGACTTCGCGCATCGCGCTCTCGGCAATCTGGCGAACCATGATGTCGGGCTCGGAAACCTTGAACAGATAGGCCTGGGGATCCGAAACCTGGTAGGCGACGGAGAACTTGACGTCGACGATGTTCTGGTCGCCCGAAAGCATCAGGCCGGAAGACGTGCTGCCGCGGACTTCGCCGATATTGACCAGCTTTTCAGCCGTGTTGACCTTCTCGACAGTCTCGATCGGCCACCAGTGGAAATGCAGGCCGGGCTGCGACAATTCCTGCTTGGGCTTGCCGAAACGCAGTTCAACCGCCAGTTCATCCGGCTGCACGGTGTAGACCGACTGAAACGCCAGGAAAGCGACAAGGCCAGCGCCGATAAGGCCGAACAGCACGCCGGTCGAGCCACCGCCACCGGGCAGCGCGCGCTTCAGCTTGTCCTGGCCCCGGCGAATGATGTCCTCGAGATCGGGAGGCGAACCTTGCGGCCCGCTTGGACGTGGTCCCTGCCCCCAGGGGCCGCCGCCGCCATTATTGCCGCCGCCGCCACCCCAAGGGCCACCGCCGCCGCCTCCACTTTGATTGTTCCAGGGCATGAATGTCCTTTCGACTACGAAACCATGGCAGCCACGCCTGAGACGGCCGCACAATTACTGACACCATCTATAGGGATGCGGGCAAGCGCTTTCAACGCGATGCCCTTGAAGTGCCTCGGATTCCACTACAAATGTATGAATTCACACCATCAATGCACGTCCTGGCGCTTTTCGTAAACGGTATAGCGTGTCGCATGGCTGTCTTTTTCGCCGGCGGCAAAATCTTCGGCGTGTGCAACCGCCCAGATCTCCGGATCGATATCGGGAAAGCGCGTGTCGCCGTCGGGAGACGCCATGACATGGGTAACATGCAGCCGGTCGGCGAGCGGCAGCGCCTGGCGGTAGATCTCGCCCCCACCGATGACGCAGATTTCGGTGACGCCAGGCATGCAGCGACCCTTGGCAGTGCCAAGCGTGATGGCGTCTTCCAGCGAATGCACCACCTCCGCACCCTCGGCGCGAAACGCCTTGTCACGGGTAACGATGATGTTCAGCCGTCCCGGCAGAGGGCGCTTGGGGAAACTCTCCCAGGTCTTGCGCCCCATGATGATCGGCTTGCCCATCGTGTCTGCTTTGAAGCGCTTGAGATCGCTCGACAGCCGCCACGGCAAGCCGCTGTCGCGGCCGATGACACCGTTTTCGGCTATCGCCACGTAGATCGCAACTTCCATCGGACGCCCTTCCCACCCAGGCGAATCTGCGCCCGGTCGCTTATCGTGGGCTATCGTAGGGCTGCAGGATCAGAATTTCGATATCGCGATCGGGATAAAAATCGGTGGCAGTCATCTCGAAGGTGGTCAACCCCACTTTCTTCACGCCAGCGCCACAGAAGCTGACAATGTTGGCTGGATCGCCCTTGTCGATGGTCAGCCTGAACTTGCCTATCGTGCCCAATGCCCAGTTGCCGCCCGTGGTGAGCACATAGGACAGCCAGGTTTCTGTATAGGGTGGGAAGCCGTCACCGGAATTCTTGGTCGCCTTCTCGACAGCGCGTTCAAAACTTTCGTCGAGGCAGTATTTGCGCTTGTAGTCGTCGTATTGCCCCTGAAACTTTCCGTCCGTGTAGAAGCTGACACCAGCCGTGCCGCCAACACTCGGCTTGTAGCTGTGCGCGACCTTCACCGGCTTGCCCGCCGGAAAGCTGGCCCTCCACCAATAAGTCGAGCTTAGCTGCCACAAAGGCTCGCGCACGCTCTTCATGCCCGAACCGTCGTCATACTCATTGAGTGTGATCAGCCCGCGGTTTTGCCAGTCGGCCGCCACTTCCGACGACAGCTTCTCCAACGCCTTCAACGTCGCGTCGCCGAACGGAAAATAAGGTACGCCGTTGGCGTCCAGCTCCTTGCCGATATCCAGCCCCACGGCAAAAGCCGAATGCTGCAACTCAGGCTTCACCTCCTGACCGTCGATCGATACCGAGAAGCCGAGGAAATTGTCGGACGCATCCACCGGAATGTCGACATTGGCGTAGGGACTGCCCTCGATGTCGGGCATCGGAAACGCCACCAGCGTCTCGACATCCTTGTCCGAATTGTTGCGGAACACGTAGTCGACCGTCACCTTCTCCGGGGAGATGAACAGATCCTCGCTTTCCATGGCGATCTGGTCGCTGCGACCGATGATCAACCCGCCGGCGCCAAGCTGCGCCGTCGTGTCGTTGGCGGATGCGAGAGCAGACATCGCCGACATGCCGGCAACGCTCAGGGCGATCAGTCCGTCACGGCGTGCCATCCGGTAGCCCTCACACCGCGATCGGCGCGCGGATGGTGGCGTCGGCGACGTAGTTCTCGAGTCTGAAATCCTCGAAGCGGAAGGCAAACAGGTCCTTCACCTCGGGATTGATCCACATCGTCGGCAGCGTCTTCGGGCTGCGCGTCAGTTGCTCGCGCGCCTGGTCGAAATGGTTGTGGTAGATGTGTGCGTCACCCAGCGTGTGGACGAAGTCGCCCGGTTTCAGCCCGGTCACCTGCGCCACCATCATCGTCAGCAGCGCATAGGACGCGATATTGAACGGCACGCCGAGGAAGATGTCGGCCGAGCGCTGGTAGAGTTGGCATGACAGTTTGCCGTCGGAAACATAGAACTGGAACAGGCAGTGGCACGGCGGCAGCGCCATGGCATCGACCTCTTCCGGGTTCCAGGCCGAGACGATCAGCCGGCGCGAATTGGGGTTCTTGCGGATCTGTTTGAGCAAAAGTGCGATCTGGTCGATCTCGTCGCCGTCGCGCGTCGGCCACGACCGCCACTGCTTGCCATAGACCGGGCCGAGATCGCCATTCTCGTCGGCCCATTCATCCCAGATCGATACCCCGTTGTCCTTGAGATACTTGATGTTGGTGTCGCCGGCGAGGAACCACAAAAGCTCGTGGATGATCGACTTCAGATGCAGCTTCTTGGTGGTGACAACAGGAAAGCCATGCCCCAGGTCGAACCGCATCTGATGGCCGAAGACCGAGCGTGTGCCGGTGCCGGTGCGGTCGCCACGGTCGCTGCCGTTTTCAAGGACATGGCTGAGAAGGTCGAGATACTGGCGCATGAAGGACGTCCGGTCGGATTGGCGAGATTCGCTGGCCGCAAGCGTAGCCCATTCCGCTGCCCCGGCAAACGCCGGGACACGCGGCTGGTCGCTCGTCCGATCCTATTTCAGCACGCCAGGCCAGTTCCTCTCAGCCTTTGCAATGTTGCCCTCGACATCCTGCCGCCACAACGAGCGAACGCTCTTGGAGTAGTTGAGGTAAAGCTTGTCGCCCACCACTGTCCAGGCATTCGGGTCTGAGGAAGCGGTTGCACCCTGGCTGACGGCATAGGCGCAATAGCCGCCATATTGCGGCAGGTATCGAGCCGGAGACCGCAGGAACGTCCCCCGGTTGGCGGCACTGGCGAAGCGATAGGTGATGCCGTCATGCACCGCGACGTGCGCAGGCAACCCCTTGGTCGCCTTGCCGGCGGTGAAATAAGCGACCACGTCATAGCCGCTCGCGCCGACACCGGGCGGTTTACCGGTGTAAACCATAGCCTGTTTCGCTCGCGCGACGCCCGGTCCGAGGGCCCCGCTCACGGCGAGCGGCAGAAACATTGCGGTCAGAATGAGACGGCGTCTGTCCATCGCCGGTTTCCCTCGACAAGCCACCGTTATCATAGCAGCCCGCGGCCCCATCTGCCGCGCGCCTCGCTACACAATCAGGTGATCCGGTCAGGGTCAGGCTAATGATTGGCCAGCAGATGGACTTGCCGGAAAGACAGCTCAGAGCGAACCGAGTTTGCCCAGTTCCTTGGCCACAAGATAATAGAACGTCACGCGGTTCTTGGTGTTGTCGGCCGACATCGCCTTGCAGACCTTTTCCAGCGCGCCGTCCGCCTTCTTCGCATCCTCGACGCCGAGCTTCTTGGCAATCCAGCCGGCTTTTATGCGATCGAGTTCCTTGGGGTCGGTGCACGAGACAAGCGAAGAGTCGCGGTTCCGGAGCGCGATGCCCAGGTGCTTGACGATCTTGGTCACCACCTCTTCCTTGGCGCCGGCGTCGTACTTCTTCACGTCTGCAAGATAGTCGGTCATGTGAATTCCCCTCGTCGACGAATTGATCTCATCTCCCGCAGGGGCCCGGCTTAGACCGGTTCAGGTACTTCACGGGCATCCCCAGCGGGCCGAAGCTTCGGTTCGCGCATCACGCGAGTCAACCCTGCGTATTCGCGTGGCTTCATGAATCTGTTGCGAATGGCTGTTAGGACTTGCCGTTCCCACCTTCCATTTTGCAGCCGGCCTCCCTATATTGGGGTCGTCAGCTTGACTGACTATGGCGATAAACTGCCGATGAAATAAGCCATTCGGACCCGGGGGCGGTACCCGGCGCCTCCACCAAAAGTCGTCGCACAGTCGAACGACGATTTTTGCTGGGGGCGAAATAGGATCGACGAGGGTGTAAAGATCGGACTTTTGCCCGGCATTGTACCACCGTTATCGGGCTAAACTTGTAGTTGCAAACGACAACTATGCGGAAGCACGTCTCGCTGCTTAATGCAGTGCGATAGCTTCAAATTAAGCCCTAGAGGTTCGCACTTCTAGGCGGGGTTCGGAGGTACCTGGCAACAGAAACCTCCACTTCTCTCCCCCCAAAATCTTCCAAGATCAAAATCTCCTAAGACATTGTCATCGCCGGCCAATGCCGGTTTGCCGTTGCCTGTTTTTTTGCCGGTGCGCCGCGCGTCCTGACGGGTGCCCGAGACGCGCTCCGGCCGACCCCTGCAGCGTCGGCCTGCCATGGCCGGTCCCGTTCCATCCGGAGACCTACATGCCTCGCAATTCCAACCGCTTCTTCGTGCTCACCGGCGGCCCCGGATCGGGCAAGACGACCTTGATCGAACGCCTTGCCGCAGCCGGCCACGCCACTTCGGTCGAAGCCGGTCGCAGCATCATCCGCGACCAGGCCGCAATATCCGGCACCGCCCTGCCCTGGCATGACCGCGCGCTGTTCGCCGAGCTCATGCTGTCATGGGAAATGCGCTCGCATACCATCGCCGAGGCTACGCCCGGCCCGGCGTTCTTCGATCGGGGCGTCCCTGATGTCATTGGTTATCTCAGGCTCGTCGGCCTGCCGGTACCGATCCATATCGAACAGGCGGCCCGGGAATTTCGCTACAACCGCAAGGTGTTCGTCCTGCCGCACTGGCCCGAGATCTTCACCCAGGACAACGAGCGCAGGCAGGACGAGGACGAGGCGCGGCGCACCCATGCCAGCATGGTCGCGACCTACGCTGCCTGCGGCTATGATCTTGTCGAGGTCCCCACGGCACCGGTCGAAGACCGTCTCGCTTTCATTCTCGAAAACGTCCGTCAGGCGTGACGAATCACGCCGCGTGCGGCAGTTGCAGCCCTTCGGCGAAGGTGCGGTTGCGGCCTGCCCGCTTGGCGGCATAGAGCACTTTGTCGGCGCGGCCGATGGCGTCCCAGAGGCCCTCTCCGGCATGCAGCTTGGCGATGCCGAAGCTGCATGTCACCGCGAAATCGCCGGGCATGCCGGCAAATCGCACATTCGCGATCTCCCGGCGCAGCGTCTCGACCAGGCCGAAGGCATCGTCCACCGGTGCATCCTTCAACACGATGACGAATTCCTCGCCGCCGGTGCGTGCCGCGATGTCGCCCGCCCTAAGTTTCGACTTGATGACCCTGGCAAGGCTCGACAGCACGACATCGCCGCCGGCATGGCCGAAGCTGTCGTTGATCGACTTGAATCGGTCGATGTCGCAGGCGACGATGCTCAACGGCTTGCCTACGCCCTTGGCGAACAGGCGCTGGGTCTTGCCCTGCAAGCCGCGGCGGTTGAGCAGCCCGGTCATAGGATCGCTGTCGCGCTCCGCCTTCAGCGCCAGAATGACGTCGGCACAGGCGACGACCACCAACGCAAGCCCCATCGCCACGCCCAGCACCGACATGGCAAACTGCGCCCAGACCCAGAAGGCGGACTGGAAGAAGGCATCGACATCGCGGCTCGGCACCGTACCGCCCGTCAGCAAGGTACGGCCGACAAAGGTCGCCCCCAGGCCCAGCAGCAGCCACAGCATGCCCCGGTCGACGACATTGCCGAGCACGAGATGCCTGAGCTTCCACGCCCCGCTCAGCAAAATGCCGCCCATGCCGAAATTGAGGGCATAGACGCGGACGGCGAGATCGTTGTGGACGTAATAGAAGAAGGTCAGGATGGCGACGATGCCGTCGAACCACAGCGCTTGCTCGGCCCGTGCCATCGATTTGCCCGAGCGCATCAGCACGCCCTGCACAAGAAAGAGCGGCGCCGCCGAATAAAGCACCGCGCACGCAATAGTGTTGTAGCCGACGTCGGCCGGCCACAGCGCGAACTGGACGACGGTTGCGGCACTGATCGTCAGGAACGCCAGCGCAAACAGCAGCAAGTGCCTGTTTCGGCGATCGAGCAGCCAGATGCACAGGAACGTTGCCGCAAACAACAGCAACAGGACGGAAGGGATGAATTTCAAGATCTTTTGTCGCCTCGACGTCTCGGTTCTGCTTCCGGTGTCTTCGCAACGACTTACCGGCCGAGTGTAAACAAACGATATCGAGGCTTTGTGAGGCGACGGCGACAGCGCCTGACCTGCGTCACGATGATGTGAAACGAGGCCGGGCGGATGCCCGGCCTCGACAAAACTCACTCCGCCGGCGCGCCGACGGCCGTTTCGCGCCTGCGGCCGAGCGTCACCTGCGCCAGCGCGAAGGCGACGACGGCGGAGATGGTGATGCCGAACACCATCGGCAGCGGCGTTCCGTCGAAGAAGAGGCCAGCCACCGCCATGGCGACGGCGCCGGTGGCAAAGTGCAGCGTGCCCATCAGTGCGGATGCCGTTCCGGCGATTTCGCCATGCTCTTCCATCGCCAGCACCGAGGTCGTCGGGATGACGAGACCGAGGAAGCCGTAGCCGATGAACAGAAGCACGGCCAGTACGTCGAGGCGGTCGACGCCTGCGGAAAACACCGCCAGCAGAATGACCATCATCGTGGCGTAGCCGACCACTGCCACCCGCACCACCCGGTGCAGGCCGAAGCGCTCGGTCAGCAAGCCGGTCAGCTGCGACATGCCGATGAAGGCTACCGCGTTGATCGAGAAGAACACGCTGTAGACCGACGGCGACAGGCCGTAATGGTCGATCAGAATGAAGGACGAATTGGCGAGATAGACGAAGAAGCTGGCAATGCCGAAGCCGCCGATGAAGGTCAGGCCGAGGAAGTTGCGGTCGCCGAGCAGGAAGCGGTAGCCGCTGAGCGCGCTGCCGACCGAGCTTTCGGCGCGATGCTCGACGGGGCGCGTTTCCTTGAGCGACGTCGACAACAGCACGATGGCAAGTACTGCAGCAGCAGTTACCACCCAGAATACGGCGCGCCAGCCAAAGCCTTCGATGACAAGCGAACCGGTCAGCGGCGCAAGGATAGGCGACACCGAAAACACCAGCATCAGCAATGACATGAGCCGCGCCGCTTCGGTGCCGGTATGCAGGTCACGCACGATGGCGCGCGGCACCACCATGCCGGCAGAGGCACCCAGGCCCTGGATGACGCGGAAGAAGATCAACCATTCGATATTGGGCGCAAGCGCCGCCCCAAGGCCGCCAATGGCAAACAGCACCAGGCCGATATAGAGCGGCGCCTTGCGGCCTATCATGTCGGAGATCGGGCCGACGACGATCTGCGCCAGACCCATGGCCAGGAAGAAGACAAGCAGGCTCATCTGCACGGCGGCGGTGCCGGCGTTGAGATCGGCGCCGATCGTCGGCAGAGCGGGAAGATACATGTCGATGGCGAACGGGCCGATGGCCGACAAAAGGCCGAGCACGACCGCTACGCGGAGAAATTGGGGTGTCATGATGTGGTTCTTTCGGATCGGGTTTCCGCCGTGAAGCCACGGCGACGTGTAATCCAAGGACGTTTGGCAACATGAGATTCCGACTCCTCCCGAACCGGCATCTCGCCATTGCGTCCAGTTTTTTAGACAGACTTGTCCAAATCGTCAATCACCTGTATATAAAAATTCCATGACACCTGCCATCGCTCCTGACATTGCGGTCGCCCGCAGCCACACCGCCAAGCGGCTCTCGATCCTCGACGCCGCTGCACGCGTCTTCTGCCGCGAGGGATTCGCCGGCGCCAACATCGACCTCATCGCCGCCGAGGCCGGCGTGTCGCGCCAGACCGTCTACAACCACCATGGCGACAAGGAGAACCTGCTCGTCGCGGTAGTCCGGGAAATCACCGAACGCATCAACGCTGGTGTGTTCGAAACTCTGGCCACCTTCCCCGACAAGCCGATCGACCTCGAGGCCGAGCTCGTCGAGTTCGCCGTGCGGCTCAACCAGAACTGCATGTGCAACCGCGACGGCAAATTCCTGCGCAAGCTGCTGCAGACCGAAGGCGAGCGTTATCCCGAATTGTTTGCCGGCTGGCGTGAACATGGCCCGGCCAAGACCTGGGCGGCCCTTGCCGCGCGATTCGCCCGCCTCGCTTTGTCAGGCTGGCTCGATCTCGACGATCCCGATGTCGCAGCGCGCCAGTTCCTGGCGCTGGTCAATGCCGATCTGCAGATGGCGCTGATCTTCGGCGACACCGTCTCGGAAGAACAACTGCGCACAGCAGCAAGCAATGCCGTGCGCTGTTTCCTGCGCGCCTACGGCAAGCCGCGCCCGGTCTGATTCCTAGGGAATGGACGGCCGTCCGGACCTGCGGCAGGCATCGTGGCGCCTGCTCGAATCCCAAACATTCCATACCGCGTTATATCCGGTTTACGCCGGCCAAAAGCTTGATTACAGGTAGGGAGACGATTCAATCGGACCCGCATCTACATATGGCCGAAGACCAGATCCGCTACGACATTCTCGCCCAGGAGGCACTGCGTGGGGTCATGCGCAAGGTCCTGGCGGAAGTCGCGCGCACCGGCCTGCCGGGCAACCACCATTTCTTCATCACCTTCATGACCGGCGCGCCGGGCGTGCGCATCTCCTCGCGCCTGCATGAACGTTATCCCGAACAGATGACGATCGTCATCCAGTTCCAGTATTGGGACCTCAAGGTCACCGATACCGGCTTCGAGGTCGGCCTGTCCTTCTCGGATGTTCCGGAGAAGCTCGAAATCCCCTTCTCTGCCGTGCGCGGCTTCTACGATCCCTCGGTCAACTTCGAACTCGAATTCGAGGTCAAGGCCGAAGCAGCTGCAGCCCCCGAAGAGGTTGCCGCCAAGCCGGAGCCGATCGCGGTGGTCAAGCCTGCCGAGCGCAAGCCTGCGACCAAAAAGAAAGCCGACGCGACTGAGAAGGAAGCCGTCGAAGAGCCCGCTCACGGCAAGGGCGCGGATGTCGTATCGCTCGACGCGTTCCGCAAGAAGTAGCCAGGACGAGGTCGCATGGCCGACATCGTCAATCTTCGCCAGTTCAAGAAACAGAAGGCACGGGCCGAGCGCGAGACGCTTGCCGACCGCAACCGCGCCCTGCACGGTCGCACCAAGGCCGAAAAACAGCGCGACCAACTGACCTCGGAGCGCGCCGACAAATTCGTCGACGACCATCGCCGCGAGCGCGATCCAGAGAAATCCGACCGGTGAGCCTGGTCGAAAAGCGCTCGGTGACGATCCGCGGCCACCGCACCAGCTATTCGCTCGAAAAGCCGTTCTACGACGACCTCTTGGCCATATCGGCGGCGCGCGACATGACGCTGGCCGCCCTCGTCGCCGAAGTCGACACCCAGCGCCCGCGCGAGGCAAACCTTTCCTCCGCGCTCAGGCTGTTCGTGCTGGAGCAAGCCAAGCGCGGCGTGAGACAGACCTGAGGCGCGTCGTCTCCATCCGCCTCGATCCCGATGTCATTGCCCAGTCAAAGGCCACTGCCAAAGGCTGGAGCACAGGCATCAACGAGGTTCTGAAAAGGCAGAGGGCGGGCTGGCGCGACAGCGCCACCACATCGGGCCAGCATCGCCTGCCTATTGGCTCTGCAGCGACTTGAAGAAATCGTCGAGACTGAGCGGTTCGAGCTTTTTCTTCACCGGCGCATCGGCGGGTGGCGCCGGCACGGCGTCGACTGGCGCATCCATTGGCCGGACTTCCGGCAACGGCGCCCGCTCGATCTCAGCCGCTGGTTTGGGCTTGGCAGCCTCAGCCTCGCGCCTCGCCTTCTGCTCGGCCTCGTGCCGCAACTTTTCTTCCGCTGCCTGGCGTGCCTTCTCAGCTTCCTGGCGCGCCGTTTCCCTGTCCGCCTCGGCTTTGGCCTTCGCGGCGGCTTCCGCGGCGCGTTTTTCTTCTTCGGCGCGCAAGCGTTCCGCTTCCGCCTTTGCCTTGGCTTCCTCTTCGGCTTTCAGCCTTTCGGCCTCGGCTTTCGCCTTGGCCTCTTCCTCGGCCCGGATCCGCGCCTCCTCGGCAAGCCGCGCCTCTTCGGCGATACGCTCGCGCTCGGCCTGGAGTGCTGCGAAATACCGCGTCTCGCGTCGTAGCCGCTGCTTTTCCAGCAACACCGCCTGCATCGCCTCGACGCGGGCCTGTTCCTTTTCCAGGGCGCGCTGGGTCAGGAACTGCGCCATCGGCGCGCTGTCGAACAGCTTGACCGTCGCACCCGGCTCGCCGTCGATCTGGAAGTTCATCGCCGGCTCCGAGCCGACCAGCTGCTCCTTGCCGGGCGCGTATGTGATCGAGCCATTGGCCGAGATCACACCGGCGTTGAGGTCGGTGCGCAAATCGGCGTTCAGCATCGCAGCCGGGTTTTTCAACGTCAGTGGCGGCGCCCGCAGGATGCCGCCGGCAACGGTAAACGCGATGTCGGCCTTCCCGGCGGCAAAACTGCCCTCGCCGGCCAGGTCAGGCGCGAATTCTGCGACGCGCGCCGCATTGATATCTCGGCCAAGCGCGTCGGCCTTGGCGATCAGCGCGGCAAACGCGTCGGGGTTGAAGCCGGGCAGGACGAGCCCGTCAATATCGGCCGTGCCCGACCCGGCCAGCGAGGCGACAAGGCCCTCGACCGATTTGCCGCTGCCTGAAAGCGTCGCCGAAAAATTGCCCTTGCCGCCGATATCGCTGGCCACCGGGACCGCAGCGACATCGGCGCCGTCGAGCTTCAACTGGCCCGACACGAAGGCCGTGCCATCGTTGTTCTTGAGTTCGACAAGTCCGCCAAGGTCGCCGCCATACAGCTTGGCCTTGATGTTGGACAGCCTGAGCGCCTGGCTGTCGATCTGCAACGCCAGCACCGCATCATTGGCGGTCGCCAGCGGTTCGGCCAAAAGTGTGCCGGCGATGATTTCGAGGTCAGCGCTGAAGGGCGCAATCGGTTTCGGCGCGAATGCCGCCGTAGGCCACCCGCCGTTGCCGCTTTCCAGCGCCGCGACGCCCAGGGTCATTTCGGCGAACGGCCGGAGATTCAGTTCGTCAAGCGTCAGCGAACCGCTGAGATGCGGCAGCCCCTCGTTCAGCTCGGCCTTGAGATTGCCGACCACCGCACCCTGGTTGACGGTGCCGTCGAGCCTGTCGAGCGCAAGAACGCCTTGGGCAAGGCTGGCATCTGCGGCGAGCTCCACCTCGGTGCCGGTGCCCATGCCCGGCAGGCTCACGCCCGAGGTCATCAGCCACGGCTCCAGGTCGGCAGCCTGCAGCGTCGCCCGGCCCGTCAGGCTGGGCAGGCCGTCGCGCACCGCCACCGTGCCGGTGAAGCCGGCCGAAGAATCGTCACCTTTGAGGCTTGCGGTCACGTCGAGGCCATTCTGCACGGCACCTTTCGCGGCAATGGCTAGCTCACCCGGGCCGGTCACGCCGAGCGGCAGCACCGGCAGGCCGGCCAGCGCCAGCAGGCTGGTCGCATCCTCGTTGCGGGCGGAGAATTCGAGCTTCAGCTGCGAGCTGGCAAGCGCGCTCGATATCGCCTGCGCCGACAGCGTCGCCAGAAGATCGGAGCCGCCGGCCTCGCCTTGCCCGCTGAGCGCAATGCTCGTCGTCTTGTCGCCATTGTCGACGGCACTGGCGACGAAGTCGATGCGCGCGTCAGCCAGCAGGCCGGGATAGGCCGCAGCACGGGTTGCCAGCTCGTTCAGCAGCCGGTTCTCGGGCGTCTGTTTAGCTGCCAGCGCGACCAGCGGCGCGAGGTCGACTGATATCACCGAGGCGTCGAGATTGCCGGTCGGCGCCTTGGGAAAATCCTTGATCCGCCCGGTGGCACTGAGCGAGGCGCCTGCCAGTCCGCCGACCGACAGCTTGTCGATTTCCAGCACGCCCTCGCGCAGCCTGAGCGCGGTATCGACGGTTTCGGCGCTGAGGCCGGCGAAATTCACCGGCCCGGCCTTCACCGCGAGATCGAGGTCGGCGTCGCTGAAGCGGTTGGCGCCCTGGTCGGTCACGAACAGCGAGGCAAAGGCGCGCAACCCGTCGAGATCGAGCTCGCCGCCGTCGAGCTTCATCGTCATCGACGCCCTGGCATCGTCGGGAAGCATGCTGTCCAGCTCGCCGGTGAACTTGGCTTTGCCGAGGATCAGCTCGACGGCATCGAATGTCTGCTGCTCGCGGGTCAGCCTCACCTTGGCCTTGAAGCCCGCCGCCGGCAGCTTGCGCACCGCCTCATCGACATCCTTGGCGACCCAGGCGGCGAAGCCCGAGGGCTGGCCCACGGCCAAGAGCATCTGGCCGTCGAAGCCGAGCGTGTTTTCGGTGCGCAGGAAACCGTCGGCCTCGAGTCGCGTGCGGCCGGGCAAGGTCGCAGCCAGCGACTTCAGCACCCAGCCGCCTTCGCCCGGCTGCGCCGACATCTTGACGTCGCGCACCGTGGTGTCGCCGGCGACGACCGCGGGCAGGTCGACGTCGACGGTGCCGGGGATCGTCGGCCGCGGCAAGTCGACCAGTACCTTTTCAAGCGCCGTCAGCCGTTCGGAAACCGAAAAGCCGGTGCCGGTCTGATCACCCCCAACCGCTTCGTCGAAACGCACCTGGGCGCCATTGGCCGTAATGGTGAAATGCGGGTTGGCGCCGAGATCGACCTCGCCCGTGCCTTCGGCGGTATAGGGATCCTCAAGTGGCCCGCTTTCGAAGCGGAACTCCTCCACGCCCAGTCGGGCATGGTCGAGCGCGAACTTGCCCTTTACCCGAAAGCCGGGTTCAACTGGTTTGACTGGCGCCTTCGGCTTTTCGCCTTCGGCCGTGGCCACGGGCTCAGGCTGCGCCTCGATCACGGTGAAGCCGCCGGCATAGAGGGCCTTGCCCTTGTCCATCGAGGCATTGCCGTCGCCTTCGATGACCACGCCGTAGCGATCGGGCGTCGCGCGTATCCTGAGCCGCATCTGTCCAGCCGGATCGACGGAGCCGGTCGACACCGAAAGCTGGGTTTTCAGCCCGTCGACGCGCAGCGAACCGTCGACGCGCCACGGCCCGGCGAGCGACTTTGCCGAGACCTCGGTGTTGATCTCCGACAACAGGTGGTCGCGCCCGCTGGCGGCGCGGCGCAGCCGCACCTGTCCCTCGGTGATGGTCAGCTTTTCGATCGAGATCTGCCTGGCGTCGAACGGCGCAGACGGGCGGATCGCCCAGTCGACGACGCCGTCGGCGGCGACATCGATGATCGCCTTCGGCCGCACCAGCCGCATGTCGTAGATCAGGAACTCGCCGCTCAGCAGCGGCGCGAGCTCCGCATCCATCGAAAACGTCTCGACGGTCATCGCATCGTTGCCGCCGGCCCCGCCGCCGACGGTGACGTCCGAGAAGGTCACCGATGGAAACGGCAGGATGCGCGCCGTCACCTCTCCCTGCACCGCAACCTTGCGGCCGAGTATTGCGCTGGCCTCGCGCTCGAAATCGGCCTTGTAGCCCGACCAGTCGATGAAATACGGCCCCACCAGCGCCGCACACAGCGCCAGCACGAAAAGTCCACCGAATATGACAAACAGGCGTGCGAGCATTGCCTCTGGGCAAATCTTTCATGCGTCCCAGGCGACTAAGCGCAGGAGCGTGGTCATTTGGTGGCATGTTGGGCTGTGCGCTGCAGCACGTCAACGCCGCCCGGCAACCTGTCCCGTGAAAAACGGTCGCGCCGCGTCATCACGGCATTCGTCGCCGTCCCTGCAAGCGGACCAACGAAGACGCGGAGATTCAGGTCAGGCCGAGCCGAAAATGGTGGAGACCGAGAACCGGAACGGAGCGTACATTCGGGTACGCGAGTACGGAAGCGCAGGTGTCCGGCATTTGCAGGCCGGCCCCACCTGAATCTCCGCTATTTTGAGTCGCGCTTGGCCTGGGCTACTGCCGCTGCCTTGCGCAGGCGCCCACGTTCCATCGGCCTGACCAGGCTCTTGGCCTTGGCGTTGTCCACCGCCCGCATGCCGAGATGCGCCTGTCGGGTGTTGAAATCGGCGGCGCGGGCCGGCTTCTTTTCCTTGCTCAGCGCCAGTGCGTGGCGCGCGTTCTCGACGAGATCGATGCGCGCCGCCAATTGCCGCCGCCGCTCATGTTCGCCGTTGAGCCGGCGCATGCTCATCGCCAGCACGCCGAGCTTTGCCTTGGTGCCGTGATCCTTGGTCGCCGGCTGCGCGCCTTTGGCGGCTGCCTTGCCGCGCATCTCGCGGCGCTTGCGGTTGGCTTCGCCCTGCGCCCTGTCGCGTCGTTCGCGCACCGCCTTCAGCAGGTCGCGCAGTTCGGCATCCGAGAGATCCTGCACCACCGGGTGGTGCGAGTTCTGCACCAGCTTCCACTCGTCTTCGCTGAGGGCTCGTTCTTCCTGCTTCCTGGAAACAGCCATCTTCTGGTCCTCGCCTGTCACAGTCCGGTTGCCCAAGACCTAGGCAACAAGACCTGAGCAACCCGGACTGTCCGCCCGAACCAAAGCGGGGTCAAGCCGGCTATGCCGGGCGGCGCATCCGGATCACCTCCTGCAACCGCCCGTCATCGTCGGCGTTGCGCCTCAGCGTTTCGACGAAGCCGAGCTTGCGGTAGAAGCCGACCGCCGTCTCGTTCTCGGCATAGACTTCCAGCTCGAGCGCGCCCTTCAGCGCCACGGCATGCAGCACCAGCGCCTTGCCGAGCCCATGGCCATGGGCTGCGGGATCGACGAACAGGCCGCCGATGAAGCCCTCGATCAGGCCGATGAAGCCGGCCGGCTCACCGTCGAGTTCGATCACCCAGTTCTCGGCCTGGGGCAGATAGATGTCGCGGACCCGCCCCTGCTGCTCCAGCAGGTCAGCCTCGGACATGAAGGGATGGCCGATGCGCGAAGCCTCGAGCCAGACGTGAGCCAGCCGATCGCGATCGGCGGCGCAATAGGCGCGGATCGTCGCGCCATGGGCGTGTATCATGGGAATATCCTCGGAATTTTGCGTATCAGAGAAAGACGCATAAGCGTCTCAGACTGCTGACGAACCCCGTCGAATTTCGGCGGGGTTTTGTTTTGTGGGTTGATTGAGCTTTTTTGGATTGATGTCGGGGGGCAGATGCCAAGGCCGTTGCGAGCCGGCTTTGGCCTCATGCGAGGCTTGGTTCTGGCTTTGGCCAGAGGCTGATTGCGATCTTTTTCATGTTCTGGGCGGCGGCTGCGATCAGGCACTGGCAGGCGACGCGTGTTCGCCCTCGGAAGCGGGCATAGCGATGGCCGAAGAGCTGCTTGGCATCGGCGAAGGATCGCTCGACCGTCTCCTTGCGGCGTCGATAGATCGCCTTGCCCCATGCGGTTAAGCGGTTGGCATCGACCCGCTCGCGGACATCCTGCCAGACATGGCGCGTGATGGTGCGCTCGGCCTTGGCGTTTGATGTGCAAGACGCCAGCAGCGGACAGTTGCGGCAGATCGTCGGGTCGCTCCTGTAGTGGCGATAACCGCCGCGATCGGTGGTGGCGTAAGTGAGCAACTGGCCCTGCGGGCAACGATAGCCGTCAAGGTCCGGCTCATGGACGAAAGCGCCCTTCCTCATCTTGCCAGGCTTTGGCCGGG
>NZ_JACJHY010000001.1 GCF_014138625.1 Aminobacter ciceronei | reverse complement strand
TTGTGGGCGGTGGTGATGGCGTGGAAGTCGCCGGTGAAGTGGAGGTTCATGTCCTCCATCGGCACGACCTGGGCATAACCGCCGCCGGCAGCACCGCCCTTGACGCCGAAGTTCGGCCCGAGCGAGGCTTCACGGATGCAGACGATGGCCTTCTTGCCGATGCGGTTCAAACCGTCGCCGAGGCCGACCGTCGTCGTCGTCTTGCCTTCGCCGGCCGGCGTCGGGTTGATCGCGGTGACCAGGATCAGCTTGCCGTCCTTGTTCTTGCGCGCATTGGCGATGAACTCGGCCGAGATCTTCGCCTTGTCGTGGCCATAAGGCAGCAGATGCTCGGTCGGAATGCCGATCTTGGCACCGACCTCCTGGATCTGCTTCTTCTTCGCCGCACGCGCGATCTCGATGTCGGTCTTGAATTCGGCCATGACGGCTCCTCCACAATGTTTGTTCCAATGGCGCGACGGCCATCGCAGTCGCCGCCATAGAAGCGCGACATCGCCATCGCCTGCCGTCTCAAAACAGCCGCCCAATGCACGGATTGCGACAGGGCAGGTGAGTGAATAGGGAGCAGCGAATAGCGAGTGGAGAGGAGCCGCGACGCTAGGAGCGCGCCTCTCACCACCACTCCCTATTCGCTATTCGCCATCCCCTTACCTGCTCAGCACGTTGCTGATCTCGACCAGATTCGAACGGACGCGCAGGATGTAGAAGCCCATGGTGATCAGGTGCGAGGGCATGAACCAGCCGTTTTCAGCACCATTGGAGATGATGAAGGGCTGGATGTTGAGGGCGGCACGAGTCTGCTGCTCCATCGTATCCCAAAGATTGTCGAGGTTGCGTGTCTTAAGCACGTCCTCAAAATCGGCATGGGTCGCCTTGAGCAGGCCGTAATAGCCGTAGAGCTGGCCATAGGCGAACCAGAAGCGGTCGTCGGCGCGCGGGTCGAACCAGCCATTGTTGTAGTTCTCGGCGCGGTCCTTGAGGATCGCCGACGTCGCGCCGATGTCGTTGGAAATGCGGTCGATGAACTGGATCAGATTGTCGGCGCGGGCGTCGAACACCGCCTGGCACTTCTCGAGGCGGCCGTTGAAATTGTTCAGGCTCTTGATCGCCGAGCGGTAGTAGCTTGGGGTCGGCGTCTTGGGGCCGAACGGGGTCAGGCCGAAATACCAGGTGTATTCGTCGAACTGCATGTTGCCACGGGCGTCCTGCAGATCGGAATCGACCTGGCTGGTGCCACGCACGCGGCCGAGATTGTCGGCCAGTTCGGTGGTCGTGCGGCGGATCGCCTGGTTGATGCCGCGCTGGAACGAAGCCTTGTTGTCGAGGAAAGGCGTGTGATCCCAGGACAGGCCGAACAGGCCGGTCTTGTACAGGACCATAGACGAGATCCAGGCATTCTGGTTGACGTTGAGGTCGATCAGTTCAGCGGAGATGTCGGCGATCGCCGAACGGCCGCAGGTCTTGGCAGTGTCGGTGCCGCCGCCGGCGACAACCTGCTCGCCGGCCGAGACATTGCGGTTCTCGAAATTATGCGTCGCTACATAGTCGGGGTTGAAGTTGGTCCACACCTGGGTGTTCCAGCCAAAGTAGCCATACAGCGCCACAAGCCCGACGACAGCGCCGCCAACCAGCGTCTTCAGCACCCATCCGCGCTGGACGAACCAGCGCCAGGCCCAGATGAACGGCAGCAACAATATGCCGATGACGAAGCCAAGGCCCCTACCGATCAGCTGAAACATCCGGGTGAAGAAACTCACGATCGGATCAAGCATTTGGAATCCCCTCAGTCGGTCAGGCCGTAGAGCTGTGCGCGGAACGCCGCCTTGTCTTTCAGATATGTGGTTTTCAATGTGTCGACAACATTGGATCGCCAGGTCTCGTTGAGCTCTTCATAATCCTTGTAGAAGCCTTGCTTGTTGAAGACATAACGCGAGACGAAATCCGACGGCACAAATTCGGAGATCAGACGGTTGGTCAGCCAGGCGTCGGGATGGTCGGTCTTGGCGCGCACCACCAGGAAGCGGTGCAGCGGAAATACCTCTTCCAGCCGCAACTGGCCGAGCTGGGCGATCTCGCGCTTGGCGGCATTGAGAAAGGGGAAGGTGCCGTCACGGTTGATCGCGTCGGCATGGCTGTGGATCCAGGTCTGCAGCCAGACCTTGTCGACCTTGCCGATGTCGCGCTTCGGCTCGGCCTCGCGGATCAGGGCGCGCACAGCCATTTCAGCGCGGTGCTCGAGATAGCCCGAGCTTTCGATCCACGAGGCGCGGGGCAGGTCGAGCCGGCCGGTCGACGCCAGGAACTTGAACACCTTGTCGGCGTCCTTGATCGAGAGATAGCTCACCTGCCATGGCCGCGAGCGGCGGAAACCAGGCGCCGACGGATCTGATATGACCGTTGTCACATCAGGGTCGACGAAGACGTAGAGCCCGCCGAAATGGCTGGTCCAGAAGGCGTTGTGGCGGAAGATCACCTGGTCGGGCACCAGCGCGTTCTCACGGATATCGCCGCAGACCTTGGCAAGTTCGACCATGCGCTGGAGCATGGCATCGTCGCGCCAGGCCTCGGGCTCCTGCTTGAGCTTGTCGACAAGCTTGCCGAGCTCGGCCGCCTTGCCGAGCACATCCTCGGCCGACAGCACGCGGAACTCGACCTGGTTGATCGACAACAGGTCTTCGATGTCCTCGACCTTGGACACCGAATCCTCGATCTCGCCGTAGATCACGTCCTTGATCGTCAGCGCATCGATGGCGCGCTGGTTCTTCGACATGAATTCGAAAAGCAACTGCGAGGTGTTGGAGAATGCCGTGTGCACGACCGGCAAGTCGATCTGCGACGGCGTCAGGATGATGAAGCGGCGGTTGACCTCGTTGGGGTCAAGATACTGGTAGTCGCCGAGCTCCTCGGCAATCTCTGGCGAGAAGCCGGTGCGGTCGATCTCGAAACTCTTGAGCTTCGTCGCGGGCAGGCCGAAAGCGGTCAGCGCCTTGTTATAGCGCCCGATCAAATGCGGTTCGTCGACCGGAAGGAGACGACCGTAGATGAGTTCATTGTCGCGGAGGAGGTCCATCTATTCCTTCTCCCCGCTTACGGGGAGAAGGTGCCCGAAGGGCGGATGAGGGGCAGCACCAAGCTTCACAGGTGATCCTCGTTCGAATGCGCAGGAAGAAACATCAGATCCAGGGCAATTGTCTTGTTGTCGAGCCGACCGTCAAGCACGGCAACAATCGTGCCCAGCAGCTGCTTGCGTCGCTGGAGCACATCGATGTGCCAAACTCTGATCACTGACCGTCCGTTTCGATTCATAGTCTCGTCACGATGCACATCCCGTATGTCGTGCGCGTGTTGGCTGCCATCAACTTCGACCACGAGATTGGCTTCTCGGCAGGCGAAGTCAGCGAAATAGGGGCCGGCATCTGGCGAATGAACTTATAGCCGTTCAAGCGTCTTGACCGAAGTTCGAACCAGAGCTTGTCCTCGGCATCATTATCCACTTGCCTAAGCTGCCGTGCCCGTGAAGTCTTGAGTTCATTTCCGCCACGCACTGCGCTGCCCCTCATCCGCCCTTTGGGCACCTTCTCCCCGTGAACGGGGAGAAGGAAACTCAAGCATTCCACAGCCCCTTCGCTTTCAGCTCCTCCATCTCCTTCGCCGCGCGCTCGCGCAGCCTTGCGTCGCGCAACAGCTTGGACACGGCGGCATCGTCTGATTTGTCGGAGTAGCGGAATTCGCTGTCGGCGTAGCGGTTGATCTCCTGCATCACCATGTCCATCGAGAACGGTCCGCGCAGCTCCTCGATCATCGCCTTCTTCTCGTCGTAGCCCTTGTGCATGAAAGCCTCGGGTTTTTCGAACCATTCGTCAGGCAGCTCGATGTCCATGGCGCGCATCTTGATCGCGTCGGTGACGTTCTTGATGGCGCGACCGGTGAAGCGTGGCTCGGCTTCTTTGATCATGTGCAAATAGGTGCCGACGTCGGCCAGCGTCTTGGGCGCGCCATTGTCCTTCATGAAGCGGTCGTAGACCTTTTCCAGGCCGTCTTCCTGCGGCTTGGCGTGCTCCTCATAGGCCTCGGTCACGGCGCGCTGGATCTCCTGCGCGGCATAAAGCTCATGCTCGCCGAGCGGGATCTTATGGTTCTTGCCGGCAAGCAGGACAAAGATGTCGATGTAGTCGTCGCGGGTCTGCGGGCCGTCGACCAGCCAGCGGGCGCCGGCGCGCTGGCGCAGCGCATCGTCGACATTCTCGGGATAGTTGGAGAACATGCCGAAGGAGCAGTTGCCGCGCACGACCGTGCCGGCACCGGCGAATGCATCCATCAGTACGCCGGTGATTTCCTGCTGGCCGGCCGACGCCCGGTCGTCGGAGCGCTTGGCGGCCACCTGGTCGATGTCGTCGATGGTGCCAAAGCCGATGGCGCGCGGGTTGAGCACGTTGTTGATGAACTGGCGGCAGTTCTGGCCAGACTTGCCCTGGTAGGACGAGATCTGGTCGACGCCGAAATTCTCGTAGGCGAAGGGATAGCCGGCGACCTGGCAGTAATTGTTGACCAGGCCTGCGATCATCTGGATCAGCGTGGTCTTGCCGGTGCCCGGTGCGCCGTCGCCGATGAAGGTGAACAGGAAGCCGCCGAGCTCGACAAACGGGTTCAGCTCGCGGTCGAAATCATAGGCCATCAGCATCTTGGCTAGCCGGACCGACTGGAATTTTGCGATGTGGTTGCCGACGACCTCCTGCGGCTTCTTGAAGGTCATCACCAGCGGCTTCGACTTCTTGCCCGGCGCGACGTCGAAGCCGTCGAGGGTGAAGTCGTCGGCGTCGATGCGGATATGGGCGTTCTCGAAGGCGCCGATGCCGTCGAAGCGGCTCTTGCGCTGCAACAGGCCCTCGATGGCTGTGCGGGCAAAGGCGCGACCGCGCGTCAGAAGGTCGGCATCGTCCTTGGCGCCCGACAGCGCTCGGTCGAGGCCGGAGACGATCGACTTCACCGCGTCCTGGGGCGTGTCGAACAGGAAGTCTGGTTCGCTGACGTCATTGGGCGCTTCGCCGTCGCTGTCGATCAGCTGGGCAAGGTAGGAGGCGAGCGTGAAGCCGGCGACATAGGCCGACGCCGACAGCAGCTTCTTGAAATGGCTGGCCTCGTCGCCCTCGAGCGGGCTGCGCGCATTCTTGGCCTGCAGCGCCTCCAAATCGGTCGAACGCGAGAACACGTCCGAAACGGCAAGCGCCACCGCAATGCCGCGGCGGGCGCGAAACAGCAGCGTGTGCTGTGGGATCGACATCAGTTGGTCGTCGGGGCGGATCGCCGTGACGGTCTTCTGCAACTCGACCTCGCGCGTCTTGCGGATCGAGCCGGTCGAAACCGTCGAGACGAAACGCCTGTTGGTGCCGGCAAGCGCCGTACCAGATTGGCCGGAGGAATCCTCCAGCACGACGATGCGGGTGATGAAGCTCTGCGCCGTGGCGCGGTGCTTCTCGATGTCGGCTTCGGAAATCGTGGTCAGGCCGGTGTCCATCAGATTTCTCCCGCTATCAGTGTTTTAGTCCTGCCAGGGTTTCCCCCACTCCGCCTCGCTGCGCTCGGCACCTCTCCCCTCTCCGGAGGGAGAGGAACGGCGCGAGGCCCGATGGCGGTCTTTCCTCTCCCCCGTCGAACGGGGGAGAGGTGTCGAGGCGAAGCCGAGACGGAGTGGGGGGCGACCGCCTTGCTCTCAGACATCCGAGATCACCTGTCCCTTCGACAGGATGTGCACCTTGTAGCCGCCGAAGATCTTCTCGGCTTCGCCCGCGGCGTAGAGCGCCTGGTAAGCCTCGTGCGGGATCAGTGCGTGTTTCTCGTAGCTCGAGACGCCCTGGCGCGCGGCCTCGAGGTCGTCGGTGTTGATGAAGAACTCCTCGCTCGACGGCTCGCTCGACCACAGGCCCTTGCGGCCGGGTTTCTCGGCCTTGGAGTAGACCTCCTGGATAGTCCAGGTCAAAAGCCAGGCGTTTTCGGCCTTGCGCACTTTCGCCAGCACTTCGCTGACCGTCGAATTGTGCTCCGTGATGCCGGCCGAATAGAACGGGCCCAGCACCATCCGCCTGAGCTGCTTGGGGTGCAGGACGGGAAAATCCTTGTCGAGATTGGTGGCGACTGTCAGCGGTGACAGCGAATAGGCCGAGTTCTTCTCGGTGAAGTCGTCGAAGCGGTGGGCGAGATCGGGGTTGAGCAAGCCGTCGACCGGCAACGGGATATCGATCCTCTCGTTGAGCCTGCCGCTGTCGGTGTCGACGAGCTGCTCGACCATCGCCTCCGACGAATCCTCGACGGTCGCCATATAGATCAGCGGCAGGTTGGCAGTGCCGTCGAAGCTGCCCCAGTGGACGAGATAATAGGGCCGCATCGACTTTGGATTGACCGACACCTTGGCCGTTTGCGCCAGGATGAAGGGCGAGAAGGTCGAGCCGTCCTTGACGTCCTCGAGATAGAGCCGCTCGGCCATCGAGCGCTGCAGCGCCTCGGGAAATTCCTTGTGGCGCAGGATGAAGTCGGCCATCTCCTCACGCAGCTCGCCCGGTGGTGGGATGCTGGCCAACCGCTGCGCCGCCGTCTTGCGGTCGTTTTCCAGTTCGAGCACGTTCTGGAACACCGGGAAGCCGCTCTCGGCGCGCGAAATCTTGAAGGTCTCCATGAAGCCGAGCCGGTTGCGCCAACAGGCGAAGGACCGTTCCAGTCGCGAGATATAGGCCGCCGCCACCTTCGCCACGATGCCGTGCCGGTAGAGCGGCGAGCGGTCGTCGCGCATGAAGATTTCAAGCCCGCTGAGCGCCGCCGCAATCGCGTCGAAGTAGCGGACGGCTGGGTCGTCTGTGGGGGTCATGGGCAAATTCTCGAATGCATGGGCTCGACGTTGCCCCCCTCTGGCCTGCCGGCCATCTCCCCCACAAGGGGGTAGATCGGCTGTCGCGTTTCCTGTCGCCCGAACTTCATCGCCGAATACTGGCGAAGCGCCAACCACCGCCTAATCTTCCCCCTTGGGGGGGAGATGGCCGGCAGGCCAGAGGGGAGCGCGACAGGGCGCGACATTGCGGATGCTTGCTAGGTTACGGCTGCACGTAGTCCGAAGCGTTGTGCTTCTTCAGCACCTCGTCGAAGCGGCGGGCAAACGCGTCGTCGGCCAGCTTCTTGCGGCGCTGGATGTCGGCCGTCGCCACCATGTTTTTCTCGTGCAGTTCGAGCAGGTCGCCGATGTGCTTCTGGGCGGCGGCGCCGATGCCGGCCATGGTCTCTTCGGCGGTGTTGTCGACCTTCGAGCCCAGCGTATTGATCTTGTGGGCAACGTCCTGCTGCGCTGCCGTCTTCAGCGAGTCTTCCAGCGCCTTGTACAAGACGATGCGCTGCTCGGTGTCGATGGTCAGCTTGTTGATCAGCGTCGCCTGCGCTGCGATCTGGTTGTTCAGCGAATCGACGAAGGTCTGGAACATCGAGGTGTAGCGTTCGAGCGTCTGGCTCTCGGCCAGGATTTCCTGCTCCTTGGCCTGCTTCTCGTTGTATTCGGTGGCGAGCTTGGAACGCTCGGATTCGAGCTCGGTGCGCTCCTTCTGGCTGGTCGAGGCCGCGATCTTGTTTTCGATGTCGAGCAGAAGCGGGTTCAGCTCCTCGATGCGCTTCTGGGTCGCTTCGAGGTTTGACATCGTCACCTTGCGGCGCTCGATCACCTGGGAAAGGCTGGCCTCCGAGGTCTTGTAGCGCTCGTCGAGGACCTGCTTCTGCGCCTTCAGGATGCCGACGATGGTGTCGGACTTGACCAGCAGTTCCTGCAGATTGCCGGCCAGCGACATGTTGCGCACGCGGTCGGTGCGCATGCGCTGCTTGCTGGAATCGGAGAAGATGCCGACAAAGGTTTCCCAGCCGGTGAAGCTCTTCATGCTCTCGAATTCCGAACCGAAGACGTTGGTGGCGTCCTCAAGTCCGATGATCAGGTCGGCGATGTTGCCTTCCATCACCTTCTGCTGCTTCAGCACGTCCTGGATACGCGCGTTCTCGATGTCGAAGTCGGAGGCGCCGATCTTGGCGTCCGTCGTGGCAATCTTGTCGAGCACTGTGCCCGACTGCTCGATCTTGCTCCGCATGTCCTCCACGACCTGCTTGGTCTTGGCGATTTCGGCATCGAAATTCTGCAGCGTTGCCATACGTTCCTCCGGTGTCGAATGCGGGACAGTGGCGCCGAATATATGTGGCGCATCTTGCGATTGAAAGACACACAGCCGCGGGCGAAAGCAATTATGCCGGGGCTACTTAGCTTGGTGTGGCAAATCCGATGAAGTCGTCGGGCTGGGCGCGGCCCATTTCCTCTTCCCAGTGGCGCCGACACAAGGAGACGTAGACGTCCTTGCCGATCGCCACCTGCTCGCCCTGGCGGGCGACCTTGCCGTCCGGGCCGAGCCGCACGACCATCGTCGCCTTGCGGCCGCAGCGGCAGATCGTGCGCACCTCGCGCAGGTCGTCGGCGATGGCGAGCAGCGCCTGCGAGCCCGAGAACAGATTGCCCTGGAAGTCGGTGCGCAGCCCGTAGCACATGACGGGAATGCCCAGCCTGTCGGCGACGCGCGCAAGCTGCCAGACCTGCTCTTCCTCGAGGAACTGCGCCTCGTCGACAAAGATACAGTGGACGGTCGTGTGCTGGTGATGCTCGGCGATGCGGGCATAGAGGTCGTCGCCGCCGCGGAACATCTCGGCGCCGGCTTCAAGCCCGATGCGCGAGGAGATGTAGCCGGTGTCGCCCTTGCGGTAGTGGCCTGCGACAAACAGCATCGTCGTCATGCCGCGCTCGCGGTAGTTGTAGGACGCCTGCAGCAGCATCGTCGTCTTGCCGGCATTCATCGTGGCGTAATGGAAATAGAGCTTGGCCATGGTTCTTCTAATCAGAAGCCGTCGGGCGCGGGGAGGGGCCAGCCCTGCCATCCACCGCAAAAAACCTTTGTGATGTCGCTGATGGATAAGCCAGCGGCGTCTGTCGTTGCGTCATGTCACTTGAATCCAAAGGAAAATGGTGTTTGGCTCGCGACAAAGACGAACAACAACAATACCGCGTTGCCGTCATAAATACGAATGGGAGATTCCATATGTCGCGCTTGAAACTACTCGCCGCCGCTGTCGGCGTGTCGGCGGTCATGACTGCCGGTGCCGCCTTTGCGGGCGATGCCGAAAGCTGCAAGAAGGTGCGCCTGTCCGATGTCGGCTGGACCGACATCCAGGCCACGACAGGCGTCGCTTCGGTGCTTTTGACCGCACTCGGCTACGAGCCGGAGGTTATCCAGCTGTCGGTGCCGGTCACCTACGCCTCGCTGAAGAACAAGGATCTCGACGTCTTCCTCGGCAACTGGATGCCGTCGATGACCGCCGACATCAAGGAATATGTCGCCGACGGCTCGGTCGAGACCATCGGCGAAAACCTGTCCGGCGCCGGCTACGGCATCGTCGTGCCGTCCTACGTCGCCGAAGGCGGGGTCAAGACGCTGACCGATCTCGGCAAGTTCAAGGACAAGTTCGGCGGCAAGATCTACGGCATCGAAGCCGGCAATGACGGAAACCGCATCATCCTCGACATGATCTCCAAGCCCGAGAACAATCTCACCGGCTTCGAGCTGGTCGAATCATCGGAAGCCGGCATGCTGACCCAGGCCGAGCAGTCGATGAAGTCGAACGAGTGGATCGCCTTCCTCGGCTGGACGCCGCATCCGGTCATGGGTGCGATGAAGATCGCCTATCTCGATGGCATGGGTGACTCGGGCTTTGGCGCTGCCACCGTCAGCACAAACGTGCGCAAGGGCTATGTCGCCGAGTGCCCGAATGTCGGCAAGTTCCTCGGCAATCTGAAGTTCAACCTGGAGATGGAAGGCACCATGATGGATGCCATCCTCAAGGGTGGTAACGCCAATGACGTTGCCAAGGACTGGCTCAAGGCCAATCCGGATGCAGCAACGCCCTGGCTCAACGGCGTCACCACCTTCGACGGCGGCGATGCAACGGCTGCGGTGAAGGCTGCTCTGGCGAGCTAATTCGGCATCCTTGCCTGCAAATGACATGATGAAGGGCAGCGAAGCGAGACAGCTGCCCTTTTTCGTATCAAGTTAAGCGAGAAGCGCCGGCGCGACCGGCGCCTGCGAAAGCAATAGAGAGGGGACAGATGGATCCGGTATCGAACTTGCTGGCTGCCTACAAGATTCCGATCGGCCTGTGGGGCAAGGCGTTCTTCACCTTCCTGACCGACAATTTCAACGCCATCTTCCGCGGCTTTTCCAACGGGCTCAACTTGTTGCTCGACGGGCTCGTCGACGGGCTGCTGCTGCTGCCTCCGGTGGTGGTCGTGGCGCTGGTCGCGGCTCTCGCTTGGTACCTGCAGCGTTCGCGGGCGCTGGCTATAGGGGTTGCGCTCGGTCTGCTGTTCATCATCAATCAGGGCCTTTGGAAGCAGACCGTCGAGACGCTGGTGCTGGTCGTTGCTGCCGCTGCCGCCTCGATGGCCATCGGCGTGCCGCTTGGCATCTGGGCGGCGCACAAGCCCAAGGTCTACCGCTTCATGTTGCCGGTACTCGACCTGATGCAGACGCTGCCGACCTTCGTCTACCTGATCCCGGTGCTCACCTTGTTCGGTCTTGGCAACGCGCCCGGCCTGATCGTCACCATCATCTTCGTCATTCCGACGGCGGTGCGCCTGACCCATCTCGGCGTCACCTCGGTGCCGACCGCGATCATCGAGGCCGGCCAGGCCTTTGGTGCCACCAAGCGCCAGCTGCTGTGGAAGGTCGAGCTACCGGCGGCCCTACCCACCATCATGGCGGGACTCACCCAGTGCATCATGCTGTCGCTGTCGATGGTCGTGTTCGCCGCCCTCATCGGCGCCGGCGGCCTCGGCACCGAAATCAACCGCGCGCTCGGCTCGCGCAAGATCGACCTCGGACTTGAAGCAGGGCTGGCGATCGTCGTGCTCGCCATCGTTCTGGACCGCATGACGCGCATCGGCGTGGGAGGCAAGAAATGAACGTTGCCGTCGATTTCAAGAATGTCGACATCGTCTTCGGTGCCGACACCAACGCTTCGCTCGCCATGCTCGACAAGGGTGCCACCCGCGCCGAGATACTCGAGAAGACTGGCAACGTGCTGGGTTGCGCCGGCGCCAACCTGACGATCAACGAGGGCGAGATCTCCGTCCTGATGGGCCTGTCGGGATCGGGCAAGTCGACGCTGCTGCGCGCCGTCAACCGGCTGAACATCGTCTCGCGCGGGTCGGTCATGGTTAAGGACGGCGACAAGATGGTCGACGTCGTCTCCTGCGACGAGGCGACCTTGCGCCGCCTGCGCCAGCACCAGGTCGCCATGGTGTTCCAGCAGTTCGGCCTTTTGCCCTGGCGTACGGTCGAGGAAAATGTCGGCCTCGGCCTCGAGCTTGCCGGCATGCCCGACGCCGAGCGCAAGGCCAAGGTCGGCAAGCAACTCGACCTCGTCAACCTGACGCCCTGGGCCAAGAAATACGCTCACGAGCTGTCCGGCGGCATGCAGCAGCGTGTCGGCCTGGCCCGCGCCTTCGCCACCGAAGCGCCGATCCTGTTGATGGACGAGCCATTCTCGGCGCTCGACCCGCTGATCCGCACCAAACTGCAGGACGAGCTGCTGCAACTGCAGAAGACGCTGAAGAAGACGATCATCTTCGTCAGTCACGACCTCGAAGAAGCGCTCAAGATCGGCAACACCATCACCATCATGGAAGGGGGCCGCATCGTTCAGTCCGGGCCGCCAGAAGATATCGTGCTGCGTCCGGCCAATGACTATGTCCGCGACTTCATCGCCAACGTGAATCCGCTGTCGGTGCTCACCGCATGGAATGTCATGCGTGACCGCCGCGACCTTGAGGATGCGGGCGAAGGCTGGCTCTGGCTCGACCGGCGCAAGACCACGCGCTTCAAGATCGACGCGCAGGGCCTGGTTGCCGCTGCCGAGCGCAACGGCCAGCCCGCCGTATGGGTTTCGGTCGACGAGATCGACAAGTCGGCCGACGAGGCTTCGCACGTCTTCTGGGCGAAACCAGGCACATCGCTCAAGCTGGTGATGCTTGCCATGCATCGCTCGCAGACATCGCCCGTGGCGCTGTTCGACGACCAGTCCCGCTTCGTCGGCGCCATCGGCATCCGCGACGTGCTAAGTGCTGTGCTGAGGCGGTGACAGCTTTTCTTCTCCCGGTAAACGGGGAGAAGAAAAGCCGCTCGGATCACTCTTCCTCATCACCCAAAAGCTCGTCCAGCCTGGCCGCATAAGGCTGCACGGCGTCGATATATTGCGCGCCTTCGGCGCGCAGGGCCCGCGTCTCGGCGATCTTTTCCTCGACGAAGCTGCGCATTTCGGTTTTCTGCTCGGCATTCAGGTCGCTGGCATCGACCTTTTCCGTAAGGCCAGAGAACGTCGCTTCGAAGCGTTCGGCGGCGATCGTCGCGAGATAGCCGCGGAAGGTGGCGCCGAGCGCTTCCTTCCAGCTTTCCCTGTCGAAGCCGGCCTTGGCGATGCGGCCGTCGAGCCCGGCATCGTTGTCGAACCAACGGTCGGCCTCCTCCTCGTCATAGGCGAGGCGACCAAGCTCTGGCTCAAGTTCGCCCAATAGCTGCACCACCTTGCCGGCCTCTTCGAGCGTCAACGCGCGGGCCGGCAGCACCAGCGCTCCGAGCGCCAGGCTCGCCGCCAGCAAGCCGCCAGCGACGCGGCGTCTGAAGACGGCGCTCATCCCATGCACTCCGCCTCGAGAGCCTTGTCGGCGTCGTTCTGCGCCTTGGCCTGAACCAGCGAACCGCCGACCGAGGCGACCGAGCCGGCGATCGCGCCGCCGCGGCCAAGTCCGCCGAAGCCGCCGACCATCGACAGTGCGCCGCCGAGCATGGCGGCATTCGTCTGCGCCTGGGTCGCCTTGCGCATCGCTTCCTCGCAGCGCTGGGCTGCCGTCTGCTTCTTGCCCTTGGGAGCCAACTGTGCTGCCGCCTTGGGTGCGCCTGCCGACGTCGTGGTGCTGGTCGTCGACGTCGTCTGGCTGCAGGCGGCGAGCATGCCGCACATCATCAATGCAATTGCTCTTTTCATGGATCTCTCGATTTCGCTGGAGAAGGCGCGAACTCTCTGGATGCGGGCCATGCGCGGACCGTCGACTCTGCCCAGTCGACGGTCCGGCGATGGCCGGCCTCGCATGCGTCGATGAGCGCCCCCGCCCTTCGGATGCATCGGTCCGCCACGGCGCCGATTTACGACGACATCACGGCCTCAGTCTTGGCGTGGGGCGAACAGGTGCGGTCTGGGACGAACCGGGCGGTGTGCTCCTGACAGCGGCGCAGGGCTGCGGCCTTTACTTCCGACGGTGTCGCGCCGAAGCGCTGCCTGAAGGCGCGGTTGAAATGCGAGAGGTCGTTGAAGCCGGCATCGAAGGCGATCGCCGACACCGTGCTGGCGCCGGCAAGGCCGAGCGCGTTGTAGGCGAGGTCGAGCCGCGCATCGCGCAGGAACTCGGAGAAGGTCAATCCCTCCTGCTCGAACAGCCGCTGGATGTAGCGCGGCGTCACGCCCTGGCGGCCGGCAATCGCGGTGACTGTGAGCTCCGGGTCGGTCAGTTGGCGCAACATCTCGGCCTTGACCAACTCCAGTCGCGCCGCACCCAGGCTGGCGCGCACCGGTTCGGCGTTGGCTGAGGTCGCGCCTTGCACGACGAGGGCCGCGAGGTCGTAGATGTGGTTGCCGGCAAGCCGGCGGCCGGCCTCGCCCTCGGGTGCCTGCGACCGCAACAGGTCGGCATAACCCGTCAGCAGCCCGGCGCCGGCAGCGTCGACACGGATATGATGAAACGCCTTTTGGCGGATGCGCGGCGCAAGCGCTGCCAGCCTCGCCTCGTTCAAGGACACGACCTTCAGCAGTGTGTTGGGCAAGGCGAAGGCCATGGACGTGGCCTCGTTGAGCAGCGTGATGTCGCCGGCCTTGATCGACAAGGGCGGCTTGCCTGCGACCGCCACCTCGTAGTCGGTGGTGTGGATGGTCATCAAATAGTCCTGGCGGCCGTCGGCCGCCATCAGGTCTTTTGGGCGCTCGCCGAGCACGGCCGAATAGCAGGCAGTACCGACCGTCGTGCCGGCGTCGAGAAAGTAGGCGGAAACGTCGAAGGCAAAGTTGTCGGCATCTTGCGGCCGAAAGCGCAGGCCGGCGACATGGCGGGCGACAAAGTCGTGCAGGTAGGCGAGGCGGTCGCGCGCGGGAACATCAAAGGTCGAAAGGCGCTGCATCGAACGGTTCCGTTTCAGAATGCACCCGACAGCTACCTAGGCGGGAAGGTTTTTCTGTTTCAATCTATGCGGGGTTGCATCCTTATTCACGGAACGGCTGTTGCGGTCAAGATGGCGGTTTGCCGGTAGCTGCCAGTAACCGCCATCAATTGGCCAGAGGGATCAGGCTTCTACAAACGGCTTGAAGCCGCCATAGATCATGCGCTTGCCGTCGAACGGCCATGACGCCGGATCGCCCTCCAAGCGTGGGTCGGCCATCACCTTCTTCATGATCTCGTCGCGGTCCTCGCGCGAGCGGTAGACGATCCAAGAGAAGACGACGATCTCGTCGTCCGTGGCCTGCACCGCGCGGGGAAAGGAGGTGACTTCGCCATAAGGCACGTCGTCGGCCAGGCACTCGACATAGGCGATTGCGCCGTGGTCCTTCCAGACCTCGCTCCCGAGGCGCGCCATCTCCTTGTAGGCATCGATCTTGCCCTTCGGCACGGCGAGCAAGAACCCATCGACATAAGACATGCGTTTTCTCCTCGTGTTGTGACGTTGCAAGGACGAATGGCTGCCGGCCGATCCTACAATGCCGGCCAAAATTTCTTGCAGGCGTCCTCCAACGCATAAAGGTCGGATAGAGGGCCGGGTTCCGAAACCGTTGCGGCGCGCTGCGATCAACCCCATACTATGGCGAGGTGAGCACGAGGCGCGATTGCCATGCCCGAAACCACCACGGCTCCACGCACCAAACTCCGTCCCAAGACCGAGCGGCCGAAGCTGCACAAGGTCATTCTCGTCAATGACGACTTCACGCCGCGCGACTTCGTCGTCACGGTGCTGAAGGGCGAATTTCACATGTCGGAAGACCAGGCCTACCGGGTGATGATCACCGCACACCAGCGTGGTGTCTGCGTCGTTGCGGTGTTTACCCGGGATGTCGCCGAGACCAAGGCGACGCGGGCGACGGAAGCCGGCAAGGCCAAGGGCTATCCGCTGCAGTTCACGACAGAACCGGAGGAGTGAGGAGCGTCCGCGCAGCAGAGGGCAAGATGCCCGCAGGCAGGCTGCCGCCAATCCGCTACAATGCTGCCGGTCCCGTACCCGAGGCCGGGCCGACATAGAGTTCGCGTCCGCCCCAGTCGCAGATGCGGACATGGTCAGGCACCTGCGGCATTGTGAGCGTATGGAAAAGCGAGCTGGCGACATCGACGGCCGCGTCGATATCCGGCGCCTCGAGGGAAATGCGGTCGAGCGTCGCGTGCGCGCCGTCTTCCTTGCGCAGGCGATAGAATTCGATGACGAAATTCACATCTGCCTCCAGCCGCGTTCGCGAACAGGTCAGCCTTTCGGCTTGCCTTTGTAGGATGTTGTCTCTGCCTGCTTGACCTGCGAACCGAAGGTGGACGCGGCTTTGACTTCGACCTTCTCCTTCTTGGGCTTTCTGGTTTCGCGGTTGCTGCGTTGTTGGCCCTTGGCCATGGTCGTGCCCTTCCTGTTGCGAAGCGAACCTATTCGGCTACCGCTTCGACGTCCTCGAGATTGTCTTCCGTGGTGACCCGCTCGTGGTTTTCGCCGTCACTGCGGATGCGGTATTGCGGCGAGCCGTCCTTGGCCGGCAGCGTCGCCTTGACGTGGAAGGTCTCTGCGTCCTTCACCGCGATGCCGATCCGACTCTTGATCCGCACCATCTGGCCGACGGTGAAGCGATGCGACGGCTTTTCCACACGCGGGGCTGAAGCCGGTCCTTTTGTGAACCTGATCATGCGGCCTTTTCCTGATCCTGCCGCAGCGCGGCTTCGAGTTCGGCATAGTCGATGGCGAGAACCTGGCTGGTCAGCAGATTGGATGATCGCGCGGGCAGGTGAATGTAGGTGGCGACGCGGCGGTAAGCGATCCACGAGATGCCGTCGATCAGCTCTTCGTCCTGGTCGATGTCGTAGTCGCCTGCCGGCTGGATCTCCTCGATCCCGCGCAAGGCGAACGGCCTGTCGAAATGGACGGTTGAACGTTTGGTGCGCCCGGTCATCGATGTCTCCCGAAATGAACGAAAAGCGGAGCAATGCCCCGCTTTCGCCGCCTCAAGCGTGCCTGGGTCGGACCGGATGGGTGCTGCCAGTACATCCGTGGTCAGCGTCCATCGATCCGGGCCAAATGAAATCAGAGCAGCTGAAGATTGGTGGCCGACTCGCGGCCCTTGTTGTCGCGCTCCAGCTCGAAATTCAGCTTCTGGCCTTCGGCCAGGCCGGAAAAGCCGGCGCGCTCGAGCGCGCTGACATGGACAAAAACGTCCTTGCCGCCGCCGGCCTGCTCGATGAAGCCAAAGCCCTTCTGGCCATTGTAGAACTTCACGGTCCCAGTGTTCATGTGAGTATCTTTCGAATGAGAAAAGTCGTCGCGCGTCAAGTATTGCCGCACATCAATAGATCGACGATTTGGAAAGAGTTTGGCGGGTCGAGAACCTCTGACGCCGCGATAGCCAAGCTGGCCCAAAAAACGATTGGTTACTTCTAAACCTTAATTGCGGTTTATGTAAGGTGTTTTTTGCATTCTGGGTTCTATTTCAAAATTTATTTCGGATCGTGTCCGTCTAGCCGCGGTCGTGGAATGCTGATACCGTCTCAGCACTAGCAGACAATTGGCAGTTGCTTTCCCGCAGGACCGTAAGGTCCTTCGCGGCGGACTGCATTTCCCCCATGCGAGGACAAAGCCATGATGTTCACGAGAAGGCCGAAGACCTCAGTCGTCAAAGTTTCCGCGCCGCCGGCCAAGCTGGTCAAGCTGACCGCGCGCAAGGACGAAATCGCCCGTCTGCGGCTCGCCGACAGCGACGGCGCGCGACGTCGCGAGCTGCAAATGATGGAAGACAACCGGCTGCGCTGATTGATTTCGAGGGGCTACCGGCCCTCACGGTACCACATTCCGCCGAGCGCCAGCAGCAGCAAACCAAGGCCGAGGAAACCGCCGAACAGCGGCACCCGCGACACCGATTTCAACACGCTGTCGTCGGTGGTGCGGAAGCCGAGCCAGTCGCGGCCGGAGGCTTCGGCATTGCCGCGCACCGGCACGATGCTTGGCAGCGATATGCCGTTGGACAGCGCCGATATGCCGGTCGCGGCGAGGCGGCGCACGTCGCCGCCCGTTGCCTCGGCGGCCGGCCGCAGCACGTTTTCCGTCGACACTACATCCGCGAATTCGGGCGCGTTGACCGGCCCGACATGGGCAAGCGCGGTCAGGTCGCCATTGCCGACCTGGTAGAGGCCGATCTCGCCGACCTCGACGCTGCCGGTGAAGATGCCAGGGTCGCTCTTGGCGAGCTGGACGTCGAGCGTCTTGCCGGACGGCGTGATGACGCGGGCAGGACCAGCTTCGTCGCGCATCGTCTGGCGGCGGATATCGAGCACCATGCCACGACCGTCTGCGGTCAGGCGCTCTTCCTCGAGCTCGGGCTCCTTCATCAGCCAGTGCGCGATGCGGCGGTAGAGCGAGACATGCGGGCCGCCACCCTCGAAGCCGCGTGCCCACAGCCAGCCCTGGTCGGACAGGAACATGCCGACCCGGCCTTCGCCCTTGCGGTCGAGCAGGAGCAGGGGCCTGTCATCGGCACCCTTCATCACCACTTCGCCCTCCGGCTGTTCGATGCCGATCTGGCGGAACCAGCGGCTCCAGCGCGGCGGCTCCTGCGCCGAACCCTCGAGGCCGCGCGTCACCGGGTGGCGCTGACCGAGTTCGGTCAAGCGTGGATAGAAGGCTTTCTCGACAACGTCGCCATTGGGCATGGCGGGCAGGGCAGAGATCAGCGGTGTGTTGGCGATCGACTGTTCGCCGGCATATTCGGGGCCGGCGGCGATCAGCAGCGCGCCGCCCTTTTCGACATATTCGGCAATGTAGTCGTAATAGAGGATCGGCAGCACGTCGCGGTGCTGGTAGCGGTCGAAGATGATCAGGTCGAAGTCGTTGATGCGCTCGACGAACAGCTCGCGCGTCGGAAAGGCGATCAGCGACAGTTCGTTTATCGGCGTGCCGTCCTGCTTTTCAGGCGGCCGCAGAATGGTGAAATGCACGAGGTCGACCGAGGCGTCGGACTTCAAGAGGTTGCGCCAGGTACGCTCGCCGGCATGCGGTTCGCCCGAGACCAGAAGTACGCGCAGGTTCTCGCGGATGCCGTCGACGAGGGCTATGGCGCGGTTGTTGGTGTCGGTCAGCTCGCCCGGAACCCGGTCGATCGACAGTTCGACGATGTTGCGCCCGGCCGACGGCACGGTGATCTGCAGCGGCATTTCCTGGCCGACAAAGGCGCGCTGCACCGAAACCTGGTTACCGTTGATCGACACGCGCACGTCGACCGACCCGGCCTCGCCTCCGGTGTCGATCACGCGATAGGTCATGTCGAGCGGCTTGCCGACGATGCCAAAGCGGGGAGCGTTCTCGAAGCGGATGCGGCGGTCGCGCTCATTCTCCTGGCCGGTGATGAGCGCGTGCAGCGGTGCGCTGATCGCTGGGGCGCCGGGCACGTCATGCACCTGGCCGTCGGTGACCATCACGGCGCCGCCGATACGCGACGGCGGAACATCGCGGAACGCACCTTCGAGTGCCGCAAACAGCCGCGTTTCGGTGCGGTCGTCGGCGGCCTCGGAACGGCCGGCCTCGACGACACGCACCTCGAACTGCCTGAAGCGCGCCAGCCGTTCCTTGAGCCCTTCGACCGCTGCATTGGTCTGGGCGGTACGGTCGCCGATGTCTTGGCTCTGGCTGCGGTCGACGATGATCGCGACCACGCTCTTCAGCGGCTCGCGCTCTTCGTCGAGGATCACAGGGTTTGCCAGTGCCAACCCGAGCGCGCCGAGCGCAACCAGTCGCAGCCAGGCGCCGCGCTGGCGGAACCAAAGGCCGACAAAAGCGAGCAGGGCGAGCGGCACGAGCAGCGCCGCCAGAAGAGGCCACGACAGCAGGGGCTCGAAGGCGACGGACCAGTTCATGCTATTGCCCCAGCCGTTCGAGCAGGACAGGTACGTGCACCTGGTCGGATTTGTAGTTGCCGGTCAGCATGTACATCATGATGTTGACCCCGGCGCGTAGCGCATAGACCCGCTGCATCGGGTCCGAAGGCACCGTCGGCAGCATCGGGTCGTCGTTTTCGTCGATGGCCCAGGCCCCGGCGAAATCGTTGGCGGTGATCATGATCGGGGTCACGCCGTCACCGGTGCGCACCGGCCGGCCCTCCGCGTTCGATGCCTCAAGCGACGCCTCGACCCACAGCGGGCTGCCGTTGAAGCGGCCGGGGAACTCCGGAAGGATGAAAAACGCCTTGGTCAGCACATGATCGGCCGGCACCGGCTCCAGTGGGGGCACGTTGAGGCTGGAAAGGATATCGCGCAGCCGCTCGGTCGCCGGGCTCGCTGCATCGGCGCCAATGCCATTGGCGAACTGGTCGCGGGTATCGAAAAGCACGGTGCCGCCCTGCTTCATGTAGGCGTCAACGCGGGCGATCGCCGCTTCGCTCGGCATCGCGGCGGCCGGGTCGATCGGCCAGTAGATCAACGGGTAGAAGGCAAGTTCGTCCTTGGCGATGTCGACGCCGGCCGGCTCGCCCGGTTCGAGCGCGGTCTTCTCGATCAGGAATTTTGTCAGCCCGGCGATGCCGGCACGGCTTATGGCATCGACCGCGGATTCGCCGGTCAGAACATAGGCGACGCGGGTCTTCGAGATGGCCTCGACCGCCTCGACGTCGCCTGGCTTGGCGTCGTCGGCATGCGCCAGATCCGGCTGCGCCATCAGTGCGCCGAGGCAAAGCAATACTGCCGCGGCCGTGCCGGCCGTTCGCCCGCGTCTCGCGCCACGGCGCGAGAACGTGCCGCCCATCCAAAGCACGGCGAGCGTGTCGAGCGCCATCAATGCCAGAGCTGCTGCCACAAGCGAACCTTTCAGGTCGCGCGATTCGTCGAAAGCGTAACGTATTTCTGTCACCGGCGCAGAAAGCTGCGGTCGCACAAGCGGCGAAAGCGTGCTGTCGGTTTTCAGCAGATTGTGGGCGAGCACACCTTCTTCGCTGCCATAGAGGCCGGGTGGGTTTTCGAGCGTGACGGGCAGGGCGCCGGCACCTGCCAGCAGCGGCCGGGCATCCGGCGTCGGCGGCACAATGCGGCCGTCCGCCGAAATCATCCGGTACGGTGCCAGCGATGCCGGCTTGCCCTCGATGCCTGTGGTTGCCGTGCCCTGGTTACGCGACAGCTGCACGATCCGGCGCAGCATCTCGACGAAGCTGCCCGAGATCGGCAGGTTCGACCATGTCGCCTGCGGCGCGATGTGGAACAGCACCAGCGTGCCCTTGCCGCGCCGGGCGCCCGTCACCAGCGGCGTGCCGTCGGCGAGATTGGCCCAGGTGCTGGCAGCAAGGTCAGGCGTCGGCTCGGCCAACACCTGCTTGCTCACAGTCACCTCGTTGGGCGGCGACAGGTCGGCAAACGGGCCGGCGTTGGGGAAGTCGCTGACCGGTTGCGGTGCCGTCCATGACAGGGCGCCGCCGAGCGAACGTTCGCCGAGCCTGAGCCGCACCGGCAGCAATTCCTCGTCATTGCCGGCCGCGGCGAGGCGGGAGCCGGCAAAACGCACCAGCGTGCCGCCCTCCTTGAGCCAGGTCAGCAATTTTTCGCGCGCCTGCGGCGGGATGGTGCCGACGTCGGCCATGACAATCATTGCCGGCTTCTGCTCCAGCATTTGCGGGATCGCCTCGGCGAGATCCGAACTCGTCGGCTCGCTCAGGTCAGCAAAGGGTTCGAGCGCGCGGCGAATGTAATAGAGCGGCGCCAGCAGCGGCTGCGAGTCGTCGGCGTCCGACTGCGACAGCAGGCCGACACGGCGGCGTTTGGAGCTGTCGTCGAGCACCCGCACGGCGCCTGCCTGGCCCTGGCCGTCGAGCGCGATCGAGGCAAAATCGTTGCGCAGTTCGAAAGGCACGGTCATCGTGCCGCTTGCCACCGTCTCGCCCGGCGCGAAGGCCAGCGTGGCGTCGGCGATGCGGCGGCCCTTGTCGTCGAAGGCACCTGTCGTCACGGCCCCCGGAGCGGGGTCGCCCGGCGCGCGGATGGCGGTCAGCGCAAAGCCGTCCATTTCGTTTTCGGCTGATGTCAGGCCCTTGGCGTCGAGCCGTTCGGGCGAGGCCCACAGCACATTGGCTGGGTTCTGGCCCAGCAGCGTCGAAAACGCTTGCTCGTCGCCTGCACCCGCCAGCCCGTCGTCGAGAATGGCTATGCTCGTGCCGGGCAAAGTTGCCAGAACGGTGGCGACGCGTGCGTAAACGGGGCCTCTGTCGGTCGGCACCGGCCGCGGTTCGGCGGCGCGCAGGCGATCGAGCGCTGCCTGCGCATCGAACGGACCGATCTCGGCATTGGGCTTTTCGGCGGTGAAGGCCAGCACGACCGGCTGTCCTGATGCACCGGCATCGGCGATAAGCCGTTCGGCCGTGGCAACGCGGCGTTTCCAGTCCGGTGCGCTCGCCCAGCCATTGTCGACCACAAGTGCCAGCGCAGCTCCGCCCGTCGGCAGTTTCTCGCGCGGATTGAACACCGGCTCGGCCAACGCCAGCACCACCAGTGCCGCCATCAGCAAGCGTAGCAGGGTGAGCCACCACGGGCTTTGATGTGGGGTCTCTTCCTTCTTGAACACCCGCGCCAAAATCTTCAGCGGCGGGAAGATTTCGGCCTGCGGCTTGGGCGGCGTCAGCCTGAGCAGCCACCAGATGACGGGCAGGGCGAGCAGCCCCCACAGCACGGCTGGAAATCCGAACGACAGCGGCAGCCAGCTCATCGGCGCCCTCCCGGTCCGTGGCCTTCCGAGGTCAACGCCATATGAACGCGCACCAGCGCCTCGGAGGCGAGGCGGTCTGTATGGTTGACCGTGTAGCTCCAGCCGAGCCGCTTGCACCAGGCGGCCAGTTCCTCGCGGCGCGCGCCGTAGAGATTGCGATAGGCGTCCGACAATTGCTCGGCGCGGCCGGCGGTCAGCTTTTCGCCCGTCTCGGGGTCGGTGAATTCGGTGCGGCCGGCATAGGGGAAACTCTCTTCCGCAGGATCGGCGACCTCGATCAGATGGGCGCGGGCGCCATGGCGGGCCAACGTATCGAGCCAGGCCATCGTCTCTTCGACCGGATCGAGGAAGTCACCGATGATGACGATGTCGGAGAAGCGACGGATGCTGGACAGATCAGGTTTCGCCGGCAGTGAAACGGCTTGCGCCAGATGCGAGGCCAGCCGCTCGGCGCCGTTGCGGGCGCTGAACGGGTCGGTCAGTCCCGGCCATGCTATGCGCTCGCCGCTGCGTGACAGAAGCTCGGCCAGCGCAAAGACCAGCACCAGTGCGCGTGATTCCTTCGACACGGTCGCCGTCTTCGACTTGTACAGCATCGACGGCGACAGGTCTGCCCACAGCCAGACCGTGTGGGCCGCTTCCCATTCGCGGTCGCGCACATAGGTGTGGTCGTCGCGGGCCGAGCGCCGCCAGTCGACGCGCGCCATCGCCTCGCCCTGCACATAGGGTCGGAACTGCCAGAAATTCTCGCCTATGCCGCGCTTCTTGCGGCCATGCCAACCGGCGATGACAGTGTTGACGATGCGGCGGGCCTCGACCAGCAGGTCAGGCACCAGCGAGGCGCGCAACCTGCCACGGGCAAGCGCATCGCTGGTCGCAACCGGTGCCGATGCCTCGCCGATGCGCGCCATCAGATGTCCTTGACCAGCCGCGCCACCACGTCGCGGACCGTCATGCCTTCGGCGCGGGCGGCGAAGGTCAGCGCCATGCGGTGCTGCAGCACCGGCTCCGCCAGCGCGCGGATGTCGTCGATCGACGGCGCAAGCCGCCCGTCATAGAGGGCACGCGCCCTGGCACACAGTGTCAGCGCCTGGCTGGCGCGCGGACCGGGCCCCCAGGAGACGTGTTTGTCAGTCTCGGCATGGCCCTGGCCTGGGCGCGCCGAACGCACCAGCTTGAGGATCGCCTCGACCACGGTTTCGGGCACCGGCATGCGCCGGATCAGCAATTGGATGTCCTTCAGGCGTTCGGGATCGAGCACATTCTGCGCCCTGGCGTCTTCGATGCCGGTGGTTTCCAGCAGGATGCGTCGCTCGGCTTCGAGCTCGGGATAAAGGATGTCGACCTGCATCAGGAACCGGTCGAGCTGGGCTTCCGGCAGCGGATAGGTGCCTTCCTGCTCGAGCGGATTCTGGGTTGCCAGCACATGGAAAGGGGCGGGTAGGTCGTGGCGCTCGCCGGCGACCGTCACGTGGTACTCCTGCATCGCCTGCAGCAGTGCTGACTGGGTGCGTGGGCTGGCGCGGTTGATCTCGTCGGCCATCAGCAATTGCGCGAAGATCGGCCCTGATATGAAGCGGAAGGAGCGTTTGCCCTGGTCGTCCTGCTCCATCACCTCGGAGCCGAGGATGTCAGATGGCATCAGGTCGGGCGTGAACTGGATGCGGCGCGAGTCGAGGCCGAGCACGATGCCGAGCGTCTCGACCAACTTGGTCTTGGCAAGGCCGGGCACGCCGACAAGCAGCGCATGGCCGCCTGCCAAAAGCGCCACCAGAGTGCGTTCAACGACGCTTTCCTGGCCGAAGATGACGCGGCCGACGCCAGCGCGGATCTTGGCGATGTCGGCAAGCGCACGTTCGGCTGCGGCGATCATCTCGCTCTCGCTCATCGCCGTTTCCTTGATCATCACGCTCATGCGGGCCGGATCCTTCTTCTGGCGCGGCGCCTGAAATCAAAACCGATTCCCGGACTGCCGATGCGCTCACTCAAAATGCTACAGCGTGCCTCTCTCGTCCATCAGAACAGGGGGCCGCTTCGTCAATCTACAAGGATTATTTGCCTCTTGGTCCGGTGCGTCGTCCGTGTGGACGTCGTGCCTGCCGCCCAATCCCCAGAGGTCAAACGATCCCGGGCGTCGCGATCTCCATGCCCGCACCTTTGCGAGGTCATGGCATTGAACTTAAATCACTTGCCTATGCTGACAAGCGCAACAACAGTGACTATTTCGTGACCATGACTGGCGACCTTGACCATAGCCGCGAGGCGGCAACTGACCTTGGCCTGACCCGCGCCGGCGACACCGCCGGCCTCGAGGCGCTGATTTCGCGTGCCGCCCGCGCCGGCAAGGGCCTGCCGCCGGTCGAGCGCTGGAATCCTGATTTTTGCGGCGATCTCGACATGGAAATCAAGCCCGACGGGACCTGGTTCTATTTGGGCACGCCGATCGGCCGCATGCCGCTGGTGCAGCTTTTCTCGACCGTCCTGCGTAAGGACGAGGACGGCAAGACCTACCTGGTCACCCCGGTGGAACGGGTCGGAATCCGCGTCGTCGACGCGCATTTCGTTGCTGTCGAGATGAATGTGACGGGCGAGGGCGCTGACCAGATCCTGACCTTTCGCACCAATGTCGGCGATGTCGTCGAAGTTGGCCCGGAGCATCCGCTGCGCTTTGTCGACGAGCCGGAGACAGGCGGCCTCAAGCCATACCTGCTGGTCCGCGGGCGCCTCGAGGCGCTGGTGGCGCGTCCGGTGATGCACGAGCTCGCCGAAGTTGGCGAGCGCATCGACATATCAGGTAAGGACATGTTTGCCGTGCGTTCGAAGGGTGAGGTCTACCCCATAATGCCCTGGGACAAGCTGGAGCGGCTGAGCGCGTGATGGTTCATGCCCTGAGAGCGCATTATTCGGCGCAGGATTTCCGCCAGCGCGCCGCACAGGAGCATCTCAACGATGCGGTTGCCGACTATGGCGACCACGTGCTGAACCCGGACATGCGCGAACTGTTCGTGCACGACCGGCTGCGCGATGCCGCTGTGCTGATCCCCGTGGTGGATCACGGCGATGCCTCGACGGTCATCCTCACGAAGCGTGCCGAAAAGCTGAAGAGCCATTCCGGCCAGATCGCCTTTCCCGGCGGACGCATCGACCCGACTGACGTCTCGCCCGAGGCGGCGGCGCTGCGGGAAACAGTCGAGGAGATCGGCATAACCTCCGACTACATCGAAATCATCGGGCGCTTGCCGGATTATGTCACCGGCAGCGGTTACCGCATCGCGCCGGTGCTTGGAATCGTGCGTCCCGGCTTCCGCCTGACAGTCAACGAGGGTGAAGTGGACGACGTCTTCGAGGTGCCGCTCGGCTTCCTGATGGATCCGGCCAATCATGGCCGCGCCAGCCGCACCTGGCAGGACCAGGAGCGCTTCTTCTATGCCATGCCCTATGAAGAGCGTTACATCTGGGGCGTCACCGCCGGCATCATCCGCGCGCTCTATGAAAGGCTCTACACATGAGCGCAACTATCGCCGGCGCCTCCTGGCTGAGCGACCCGCAGCTGCAGAAACTGCTCGCAGTGCTGAACGCCGACGGCGGCGAGGCGCGCATCGCCGGCGGTGCCGTGCGCAATACGCTGCTCGGTGAGCCCGTCGCAGATGTCGACATCGCCACGTCAAATCTGCCTGACGAGACCGTCCGCCGCGCCGAAGCGGCCGGCTTCAGGACCGCACCCACCGGCGCCGAGCATGGCACCATCACCGTTATTGCTGGCGGCAAGCCATTCGAGGTCACCACCTTGCGCGCCGACGTCGAGACCGACGGTCGCCGCGCCAAGGTCGTTTTCGGCAGCGACTGGACGGCTGACGCCGAACGACGCGATTTCACCATCAACGCGCTCTATGCCAGTGCCGACGGCAGCGTGATCGACCTCGTCGGCGGACTGACCGATCTCGACAGCCGGACGTTGCGCTTCATCGGCGACGCCGAGACCCGCATTCGCGAGGACTATCTGCGCATCCTGCGCTTTTTCCGCTTCTTCGCCTGGTACGGCAAAGGCCGTCCCGATGCCGAAGGGCTGAAGGCCTGCGCCCGGCTCAAGGACGGCATCGCGCGGCTGTCCGCCGAACGCGTCTGGTCGGAGCTCAAGCGGCTGCTCGGCGCGCCCGATCCGTCGCGTGCCATGTTGTGGATGCGCCAGGCCGGCGTGCTGACCGCCGCTCTGCCCGAGAGCGAAAAATGGGGCATCGATGCCATCCACGCGCTGGTCCGCGCAGAGAACGATCTCGGCTGGAAAGCCGACCCGCTGCTGCGGCTCGAATCGATCGTGCCACCGGATGCGGCGCGCATGAAAACCCTTGGCGACCGGCTGAGGCTTGCCAATGTCGAAACCGACAGGCTGGTCCAGTGGGCGGCAACCGCCAAGGTTGAGCCAACCGTTACCGAGGGCGAACTGGCCAAGCGGCTCTATCGCGGCAATGTCGACGCCATCGCCGATCACCTGCGCCTCGATCTCGCCTCAGCGCGCGGTCGCGCCGAGCAGGACGACAAGGCGCTGATCGAAGCCGGCGGCTATTTCCGCCTGCTGTCCTTCATCGGCACATGGCAAAAGCCCGACGTTCCCTTGCGCGGCGGCGATCTTGCTGCGCTTGGCGTCGAGGGCGCGGCACTCGGTTCGTTGCTCAAGGCATTGGAAGGAGAGTGGGTCGACAGCGGCTTTGTGCTGGACCGCGACGCGCTGCTCAAGCGCGCCGCCAAGATGCTGAAAGTCTAGCGCATAGGCCCGAAAATTGGTGTCGATTTTCGGAAGGCACTATGCGTGAGATTCAGAGGTCAGGCCGCGTTGCGGACCTTTTCGATGCGCGAGCGAATGGCTTCTATCATCGTCTCGCGGATGATGGTTTCGCCATGGGTCTCGCGCATATGCTCGGCCACGCGGCGAATGATTTCAGCTTCGTCCTCGTGGCGGGTGTGCCACTGGCAGCCGGGGACAAGCGACCCGCACTGAAATTCCTTCATCGGATGTCTCCTTCCTCGTCCGTTTCGGGGGTGCACTATAACACGCAATCGGGCGATTGGTTGCGCTTGGTGGTGGGCCAGTCGACAGTTTGAGTTGGTCCGCCCGAGCATTCGTGGAAAAATCCCGCTTTGTCAGTGCGTTGACGCTGCAGGTTGAAAAAACGATTCCGCCGGCTCGCGTTCCGGATCAATGAAAAGGGCGGAACCTCGTGTTCCGCCCTTTTTTGCAGCGCGCGGTTTGGGCGCTACTTCACGATCTTGACGGACTCAGCCACCTTGTTTGTGCCGCTCATGTCCCAGGTGATCGAAACCGTTTCGCCTGCCTTCACGCCGGGATCCTCGAACTTCTTCGACAGCAAGAAGGATGTGCCGTCGGCGAGCGTCAGGCTCATCGCCTTGGCGTCGAAGGTCTTGATCGTCCCATCCGTATGCTGGACGGCGGCGAAGGATACGGCAGAGGTTGCAAAAATGGCAGCTGCGGCTGCCGGAACAAGAAGCTTGCGCATGGCATGCTCTCCGACGAATGCGGGCGCCCGAATGGACCGACCCGCCTTATGAAGGGCCGTCCAGTCACGTCGCGTCGCGGCCCAAGAGATCGAGCCGCCGGCGTTTCCCGGCCCCGGCGATAGAAATAGCCGTGCTTTGCCAGGGGCATATTAGACGAAAAACATATTTTCAAACGGTGACTTAGCCGCATTCCGCGCCCAAATCTCTGTTTGTGGCGCCGAATGTGGCAACTGCGAACCTTACGAAAAAGTAAGACCCCGTGAGAGCTTGGCGATTACTCGCCGAACCTCTTCTTTGGCTTGTACTTCTTGGCCGCGCCAGCACCCGCCGGCTTGTCGTAGGCCGGCTTGTCACCCACACGCTTTTCGAACTGCTTCTTCTCGTAGGGCTTCTTTTCAAAAGCCTTCTTCTTGAAGGGGGGCTTGTCGGCGGGATCGTATTGGCCCTTGCGGTGCTGCTTCTTCGGCTTGGCGCCGTGGTCGGATGCAGGCGCGGCACCAGTACGGGTGATGGTCACGCCCTTTTCGCCGGTGCCCTGTTCCTCGACGGCCGCGGCAAAGGCGTCGGCACGCTCGGAGATGATCTCGAAATGCGAATCGTTCTCGAAGATGCGGATCGAGCCGATCTCGCGCTTGGTGACGCGGCCTGCCTTGCAGATCAGCGGCAACAGCCAGCGTGGTTCGGCGCGGTGCTTGCGGCCGACCGAGACGGCGAACCAGACGCCGCTTTCGAAGCGGTTGTCGGGACGTTCCGCCTTGGCGGCGTCGAACACCGGTACAGGGCGGTCCGAGAGCTCTTCGGCGGCGGGACGCGAGGCCATCTGATGTCGCAGCCAGGCCAGCGCGATCGTCTCGGGCGAGTGGGCGGCGAGGATTTCGGCGACCTGCGTTGCCTCGTCCTCGGCGGCAGCCTCGATGTCGGTGAGTTCGGCCAGCATGCGCTCGCGGTTGCGGGCGTCGATCTCTGCCGGGCCGGGTGCTGCCTGCGTCGTTGCCTCGAGCTTTGCCAGCTTGAGCAGGCGGGCAGCGCTGCCACGACGGTGGAACGGCACGATCAGCACGCACACGCCCTTGCGACCGGCACGGCCGGTACGGCCCGAGCGGTGCAACAACGTATCAGGGTTGGTCGGCAGGTCGGCGTGGATGACGAGGTCGAGGTTCGGCAGGTCGATGCCGCGGGCGGCGACGTCGGTCGCCACGCAGACGCGGGCGCGGCCGTCGCGCATTGCCTGCAGCGCGTTGTTGCGTTCGGCCTGGCTCAGCTCGCCCGACAGCGCCACAACGGCGAAGCCGCGATTGGCAAGGCGCGCCGAGAAGTGCTTGACCGCTTCGCGCGTCGCGCAGAACACCATTGTGCTCTGGGCATCGAAGTAAAGCAGCGTGTTGATGATGGCGTTCTCGCGCTCGGACGGAGCGACCAGCACGGAGCGGTATTCGATGTCGTCGTGCTGGCGGCTTTCGCCTGCTGCGGTGATGCGCAGCGCGTTGCGCTGGAAGCGCTTGGCCATCTGGGCGATCTGCGGCGGCACTGTTGCCGAGAACAGAAGCGTGCGGCGCTCCTGCGGTGCTGCCGCCAGGATGAACTCCAAGTCTTCGCGGAAGCCGAGGTCGAGCATCTCGTCGGCTTCGTCGAGAACCACGGCGCGCAGGCCGGAAATGTCCAGGGAACCGCGGGTGATGTGGTCGCGCAGGCGGCCCGGCGTGCCGACGACGATGTCGGCGCCTTCGTCGAGTGCGCGGCGTTCCTTGCGCATGTCCATGCCGCCGACGCAGGAGGCGATGCGGGCGCCGGTCGCGGCATAGAGCCATTCGAACTCGCGGCGCACCTGAATGGCGAGCTCGCGCGTCGGCGCGATGATCACTGCCGAAGGTGCTGCGCCCGGCGTGAAGCGCTCGCGGCCGTCAAGCAGGGTCGGCGCGATGGCGATGCCGAAGGCCACCGTCTTGCCCGAGCCGGTCTGGGCCGAGACCAGGAGGTCGACGCCGCTGGCCTCGGGAGCCAGCACCGAGGTTTGCACCGGGGTCAGCGTTTCGTAGCCACGCGCGGCGAGCGCTCCGGCCAGCGCCGGAACCATGTTGTCGAAAATCGTCACGAAAATCTTCCAATGAGAGCAAGGCCCGTCACCAAAGGACGAGGGCCAAGGAAAGCGCGCTCTCTAAAGCTTTGCTGCCCGCACGTCAATGCGACGGCGGGCAGGGCAGCCATGCGTCCGGCTCAGGGCCACCTGACCTCAGGTGGCATGCTCGACAGGATCGAGGCGATGTTGCCGCCGGTCTTCAGGCCGAAGATCGTGCCGCGGTCATACAGCAGGTTGAACTCGACATAGCGGCCGCGGCGCACGAGCTGTTCGTCGCGGTCGCCGTCGGTCCAGTTGGTGTTGAAGTTCTGCCGCACCAAATGCTGGTAGGTGACGAGGAAGGCACGGCCGACGTCCTGGACGAAGCGGAAGTCTGCGTCCCAGCCGCCCTTCTCCTCAGGCGAATGCTGCCAGTCGAAGAAGATTCCGCCGGTGCCGCGCGGCTCGTTGCGATGCGGCAGGAAGAAGTACTCGTCGCACCAATCCTTGTATTTCTGGTGGTCGGCCACACCGGCGTGCTTGGAGCAGGCAAACTGCATCGCCTTGTGGAAGGCGACGGTATCGGCGTCGTCCTGCGTGCGGCGGCGGTCGAGCACCGGCGTGAGATCGGCACCGCCGCCGAACCACCAGCGCGAGGTCACCACCATGCGTGTGTTCATGTGCACGGCGGGTACGTTCGGGTTCTGCGGGTGGGCAATCAGCGAGATGCCCGAGGCCCAGAAGCGCGGGTCTTCTTCGGCGCCCGGCATCTGCTTGCGGAATTCCGGCGAGAACTCGCCATGCACGGTCGAGGTGTGCACGCCGACCTTCTCGAAGACGCGGCCATGCATCATCGACATGATGCCGCCGCCGCCCTTGCCGTCGTCGCGCTGCCAGGGCGTGCGCTCGAAACGGCCCGGTGCCCATGACGCCAGCGGTCCCTCGACCTCATCCTCCAGCGCCTCGAAGGCGAGGCATATGCGGTCGCGCAGCTCCTCGAACCAGGCGCGCGCGCGCGCCTTCCTGTCTTCGATGTCGGCCGGCAGTCCCGCCGGGATTTCAGGACGCTGCAATTTAGGCTCCGCACAAATGACTCGTAATTGTCCGGCGCGATCCCTAATCTCCTTCTCGCAAGGGTCAAGGAGTTCTTTATGGGCACACCGACCAGACCGCCGCTGGAGGATCTCGCCAAGAGGCTCCAGCGCAGCCGGGCCGAACGTGAGCGCAGGCCGCGCGACGGGTTCCTGCGCGAGACCTTCGTGTTGCCGCGCCACGACGCACGGCTCAAGGCGCAGGAGTGGTTCTCGCGCTGGCCGAAGCAGGCTTACTGGACCGAGATCGAAAGCTGGTTCGAGCGCCCTGGCGACGTCATCGAGTTCACCATCCGCCGCCTGCCGACATCGGACTGATCTTCTCTGAACCGAGACTGAGTCGGGCTGCCGCGCAACCGCAGCTGGCGGCTGCAAGCCATTGGTGCGAGATTCCAAACTGCCCTTCGGTGCCCTGGCTAACCAGCCGGCCGTTTCGCAAATCCCTTGACCAGGATCGGTCCCGTCGGCTTGCCGGTCGGCGAGCCCGGGCGCGGTTCGAGCGTGATCTCGTAGAGCTGGTCGGCCGCGGGCACAGGCAGCTTCTGGCCCTTGAGCGTGGTCACCTCGGCGCTGGACAGCGTGCCCAGCGAAACCGGGCCGACCGAGGCGTCGTAGAGCGTCCACACCTGCATGATCTTGTCCTGCGGCACCTCGAAATCGGCAAGCGGGATGATCTTGACGCTGTTGTCGGCAAAGGCCTCGAACACCGCTCCCGTGGTGTTGTCGGGCGTCTGCAGCACCACGAGCACAACCGGCTCCGGCACCGTCTTCATGACGAAGCCGCCGGCATAGCCGAGGCCGAACGCGGCCGCGAGCGACGCTGCCAGGGCGAGTTTGCGCCAGGGGGTCGTATGCGTCGCGCTGTTCTGATTGGCAGCGCTTTGTGCCGGCGGTGAGGTGCCGTGGTCCTGCGGCAGGGTTGCAATCTTGCCCAGGATTTCGTCCCACATGCCGGCAGGTACCTCGGCGGGCTTCGCCGTGTGGTCGAGGCTGGACATGCGTTCGGCGAGCCGTCGCACTGTCTCGGCAAATTCCGGGTCGCGCTCCATATCGCGCTCCGCTTCGGCGCGGGCGTCATCATCCAGCAGACCGAGCACATAGTCGCCGGCGTGGGCAAAGCGTTCGTTGTCGCGGCTCATGACAGGCACTCCTGCAAGGCGATGACGCCGCGGCGAATCCAGGCTTTGACGGTGCCCAGCGGCGCGTTCAGCTTCGCTGCGATCTCGCCATGTGTGTAGCCCAGCACATAGGCCAGCAGGATCGACCTGCGCCGCGCCTCATCCAACTGGCTCAGGCAATGCTTGAGCGCGTCGGCCTCGTCGAGAGCCTCGAAGGCCGCGTCGGCGCTGCTGTCGCTTTCGCCGTGCCTGGCCATGTCGTCACCTGTCAGACGGAGGCGCTGGCCGTCACGCAGCATGTTGAGCGCGCGGTTGCGGACGATGGTGGTCAGCCAGGCGCGGGCACTGCCGCGTGCCGGGTCGAAGCGCGGCGCATGCTTCCAGGCGGCGATGAAGCCTTCCTGTACTGCTTCCTCGGCGAGATCCTTGCGGCGCAGGATGCGGCGGGCGATGGCGATCAGCCTGCCGGCCTCGCTGGCGAAAAGGTCGCCGAGCGCCTCGCGGTCGCCGCTTGCGACCCGAAGCATCAGGCCGTCACAGAATTGGTCGCTTCGTTCGACAGCCGACATGCGGTCCCTTCTCGCCCGTTTGCAATGATACACGCCGGATGCATCTGGGGATGCAAGCCCTTCTGAGAAATTTGCGGCGTCCTGCATCCAGAACCCGATCCCGTGGGTAAGGCCGGCGAGCGACGCAAAATCACCAGCGCTCACCGACCAATGAGAAGGAGATCGACATGACCCGCATCGCACTGCATATCGCCCTTGCCGGCACAATGCTCGCCGGCTTTTCCGCAGCGGCAGTGGCTGCTCCGGCGCTTGGCCTTTCCGGCGACAAGACCTTGATCTGGTTCGACACCGACAAGCCGGGCGAGGCCAGGAAGATGGAGGTGACCGGGGTCGACAAGCTCCATGGAATCGACCTGCGATCGTCCGATAACATGGTCTATGGCTTGGCCGGCGACGGCTCGCTGGTCACCATCAACCTCGACACCGGTGCGGCTGCGGCGGTGTCGAAGCTGTCCAAGCTGCCGCCCGAGGGCGCCAAGGTCAGCGTCGACTTCAACCCGGCAGCCGACAAGCTGCGCGTTATTGCGTCCGACGGCACCAATCTGCGTGTCGATCCCGCGACCGGCGCGGTAACCGAAGACGGCAAGCTCGCCTTCGAGGCTGGCGATGCGAGCGCCGAGATGCCGACTGAGATCATTGCCACCGCCTATACCAATTCCTTCGGCAAGCCCGAAAAAACGGCGATGTACGACATCCATGCCGGCGGGCTGTTCCTGCAGCAGATCAAACCGAATGACGGTACACTGAAGACGATCGGCAAGCTCGGCATCGAGCCCGGCGACGCCGTCGGCTTCGATATCCAGACGTCGGAAGATGGCGCCAACACCGCGTGGCTGGCCACAGGCGGCATGCTCTACAAGGTCAACATGGAGAGCGGTGCTGCCGAAAAGGCAGGCGAGGGCCTCGATGCCGGCTTACGCGACCTGGCTATCCTGCGCTGACGCATCGAACACCACTGATCCGGGGAGGCAACGCCCCGGGTCGGCCTGTTTCACTCCACCAGCAGCCGCCGCGGCCCTGGGCCCTGGCGCGCCAGCCGGTCCTCGCGGTTGCGCAGCGGGCACTTGTCGATCGACATGCAGCCGCAGCCGATGCAGTCGGTCAGGCCGTCGCGCAGCTTCTTCAACTGTTCGATGCGGTGGTCGAGGTCGTGGCGCCAACCCGTTGAAAGCAGACTCCAATCCTCACGCGTCGGCGTGCGCCCGTCAGGCAGGGCGGCGAAGGCGGCGGCAATGTCGGCGAGCGAGATGCCGACGTCCTGGGCGATCCGGATCACGGCCACACGGCGCAGCACGTCCCTGGAGTAACGCCGCTGGTTGCCCGCCGTGCGGTGGCTGTGGATCAGCCCGCGCGTCTCGTAGAAATGCAGCGCCGAAACCGCAACGCCGCTGCGCTTTGCCACCTCGCCGACAGTCAGTTCGCTTGCCATCGAAATTTCCCGCTTGACCTCAATATTAGTTGAGGTTGTACGAGGATATCCTTCACCGTGCAAGGAAGGATGACGACATGGCGAGATCCGCTGCAGACGACTGGAACGACGGTTTGCCAGGAGGCTGTTTCGCCGCGGCCGCACTGCGACTCGCGGCAGCCATTTCAGCCGAGCTGGCGCATCGCCTCGCCGGAAACCATCGCAGCAGCCAGCGCGACGTTGAGGCTGCGACCGCCGCCGGGCATCGGGATGAGCAGCCGCTCGAAGGCGAGATCGTGGATGTGATCCGGCACACCGGCCGATTCGCGGCCGACCATGACGACGTCGCCTGGTTCGAAGCGGAAATCCGTGTAGGGCAGGGTGGCTTTCGTCGACAGCAGCACCAGGCGTCGGCCTTCGCCTCGGCGCCAGTTCTCGAAGCGGTCGAAGTCGACGTGCCGGGTCAACGCCGCCATTTCGAGATAGTCCATGCCGGCGCGTTTCAGCGAACGGTCGGAGATGTCGAAGCCGGCGGGTTCGATCAGGTCGACGGCGACGCCAAGGCAGGCGGCCATGCGCAGGATGGTGCCGGTGTTGCCGGCGATGTCGGGCTGGTAGAGCGCGATGCGGAATGGGCCGTTCATGTTGATATCCTAATCTGTGGCAGCAAGGCCACAGCAAGTCGTGCCCAAGCAAAAAGTGAAGATGATGCTGTGGCGTTCTGCCGCGAAGGGGAGTATACGGCCTGCATTGTCAACCCGAACCGATGGAGGGGTACATGATGCTGCTTGACACACACCGCCCCGACTGTGGGCGACGTACTGCCTGAGGGCGGACCGGTTCGACGACTTTTCCTGACAATTCCAGGCATATTCGCATCGCGGTCCGCAGAAGCCCTTATCCGGTTTTCGAAGGACAATTCCGATGTTTGTCAACATCCCCACCGGGCACAACGCCCGTAACGAACACGACTCTGCATTTTTCGCCCACCGCAACGAGTTAGCTGAAGCAAGGCACCATGCCATGATGCTGGCGCTCGGCGCGCATCAGCCCAAGGCGCACCCTCCGGTACGCCGGCGGCCGCATCGCGGCATTCTGCCAGACGTCGACCTGTCGAATGTCGTCGTTGATCCCAGCTACAGGCCGCTGTTCGGCCGCATCGCTGCCCTGATCGGCCGGCTTGCCGGCCGGTCGGGTGCTACCCGGCCTGCTGCCGGAACGATGTCAGGAGGCAATAGCTGAGGATTCGCCGAATCCTCAGCGGCCCCCTACATTTCGAAAGCCCCCGCCGGCTCTTAACTCCGAGAATCCGGCGTAATATGGCCGTGCCAGTGACCTTCCAAGATACGTCCCACGCGGAATTCGCCGCGTGCAGCATACCGAACTGAGAGACTGAAATGTTCCGCTGGTTTGAAAACAGACTGAATCCGTTCCCGGTGGAGGAACCGGTCGAGCCGCCGAAGACGCTGGTCGCCTTCTGCCTGCACTACACCAAGGGTGCCTGGCTCTACATCATTATCGCCGCCGTGCTGACGTCGCTGATCGCGCTTGCGGAAGTGTGGATGTTCGGCTTTCTCGGCAACATCGTCGACTGGCTGTCGGCCCAGAACCGCGAGACCTTCCTTCAGAACGAAGGCTGGAAGCTCGCCGGCATGGCCTTCATCGTCATGGTCGTGCTGCCGGGCATGGTGGTGCTGCAGTCGCTGGTCAACCAGCAGACGCTGATGGGCAACTATCCCATGCGCATCCGCTGGCAGGTGCACCGCTACCTGCTCAAGCAATCGATGAGCTTCTACCAGGACGAATTCGCCGGCCGCATCGCCACCAAGCTGATGCAGACCGCACTCGCCGTGCGCGAATGCGTGGTCAAGCTGATCGACGTGCTCAACTACGTCATTGTCTATTTCATCGGCGTGCTGATCATCGTCGGCTCGGCCGACCTGCGCCTTGCCGCCCCCCTGATCGTGTGGCTCGTCTGCTACGTGCTGTTGCTGCGCTACTTCGTGCCGCGTCTCGGCAAGCTGGCTGAAGAGCAGGCCGACGCGCGCTCGACAATGACCGGCCGCGTCGTCGACAGCTACACCAACATCCAGACCGTCAAGCTGTTCTCGCATTCACGCCGCGAGGCGACCTTCGCCAGGGAAGGCATGTCGCTGTTCATGGATACGGTCTACCGTTCGATGCGCCTGGTGACCTCGCTCTACGGCGTGCTCTATTTGCTCAACTCGACGCTGCTTCTGTCGGTTGGCATCCTGTCGATCTCGCTGTGGCTCAACGGCGCCGTTTCCATCGGCGCGGTCGCGGTCGTACTTGGCCTGGTGCTGCGCCTTTGGGGCATGTCGCAATGGATCATGTGGGAGGTCTCCGGCCTGTTCGAGAGCATCGGCACCGTCCAGGATGGCATCACTTCGATCGCCATGCCGCGCCTGGTCGAAGACAAGTCCGAGGCAAAGGAGATCGTCGTCGACAAGGGCGGCATTGCCTTCGACAATGTGCGTTTTCACTACGGCAAGAAGAAGGGTGTCATCGAGGATCTCACGCTCAACGTTCGTCCTGGCGAGAAGGTCGGCATCGTCGGCCGCTCGGGTGCCGGCAAGTCGACGCTGGTTAACCTGCTGCTGCGCTTCTACGACATCGAAGGCGGCCGCATCCTGATCGATGGGCAGGACATTTCGGCCGTCCAGCAGGACAGCCTGCGCGCCCGCATCGGCATGGTGACGCAGGACACCTCGCTGCTGCACCGCTCGGTCGCCGACAACATACTCTACGGCCGTCCCGACGCCACCGAAGAGATGATGATCGAGGCGGCGCGGCGCGCCGAAGCACTCGACTTCGTCGCCACTCTTGCCGATCCCAAGGGCCGCAAGGGTTTCGCGGCGCATGTCGGCGAGCGCGGCGTCAAGCTGTCGGGTGGCCAGCGTCAGCGCATCGCAATCGCCCGTGTCATGCTCAAGGACGCGCCGATCCTGATCCTCGACGAGGCGACGTCGGCGCTCGACTCCGAGGTCGAGGCGGCGATCCAGGAAAACCTCTATCGACTGATGGAAGGCAAGACCGTCATCGCCATCGCCCATCGGCTGTCCACCATCGCCGCGATGGACCGCCTGGTGGTCATGGACAAAGGCCGCATCGTCGAACAGGGCAGCCATGACGAACTGGTCGCCAAGGGCGGCATCTACGCCGCCCTCTGGCAACGCCAATCCGGCGGCTTCCTGCTCGACGACGTTGTGGATGCGGCGGCTAACGACGGCGAGGCCAAGAGCCAGGCAGCAGAGTAGTGTGGATCGATATCGAGGCCTTCCGCCGGTGCGGAAGGCCTCTTTCATTTCGGATGGCGGGGCCAGCCCTCCTCATTTTGTGAACATGCCGCCCAAGATTCGCCTGGCTTGGCGGCACGTTTCTCCTGCCAAGTCACGGTTGCCTCAATGGTCGGTTTGGGCCGAAAATAGTGAGTCGTTGCAGCCGGATAGCCCAGAGAGCTGATGAACAGAATCTACAAATGGTTCGAAAGCTGGGTCTATCCCTTCCGGGAACCTAGGAATCTCAGGCCGCCGGCGACAGTCTGGGGCTTCCTCTGGCATTATGTCGGTCAGGCGAAATTTGCCTTCTTCGCCATGCTGGTCGTCGGCGGCATCGCCCCCCTTGTCGAGGCCGGGCTGTTCTATTTCGTCGGCCGCCTCGTCGATATCCTCGACGGCTTGCCCGCCGATCGTAGCTGGGCGGCACTGTGGGATGTCGCGGGGCCCGAAGTGCTGTTCATGGCGCTCGTCGTGCTGGTCATCCGCACGTTCGTCGTCGGCTTGTCTGCGCTCGTCGACGAACAGACGATCACGCCTGGCTTCTACAACCTCGTACGCTGGCAGGCGCATCGCCATGTTTCGCGCCAGTCCTATTCCTTCTTCCAGAACGACTTTGCCGGCCGCATCGCGACAAAGGTCTGGCAGGCTGGGCAGGCGACCGGCGACCTGATGGAAAGCTTCATAGAGGTTGTCTGGTTCATGCTGGTCTACACCGTCACCACGCTTGCGGTGGTCGCCGGCCTCGACTGGCGGCTCGCGGCACTTGTCGTCGTGTGGATCGTCGCCTTCGGCTTCCTCGCCAACCATTACCTGCCGTCGATCCGCAAGCATGCAGAGGCGACCGCCGAGGCCGGCTCGATGATCAACGGCCGTATCGTCGACAGCTATTCCAACGTGCAGACGCTGAAGCTGTTCGCTGCCGACGGCGACGACCGCTACATCCGCTCCGGCTTCGACATCTATCTCGATGCGCTGCGGCCGTTCACCCGCAGGCTCACCGGTGTGCGCCTGGCGCTGACGGCACTGTCGGGCGTCATGATTACGGCCATCGCCTGGTATTCGATCCATCTCTGGATCGAGGGCGCGATCACTGTCGGCGCCGTCGCCTTCACGCTCAGCCTCGTGTTGCGCCTTAACATGCTGCTTGGCCGGCTGATGATGCAGCTCAACGGAATCCTCAGGAATCTCGGTGTGCTTGAAAACTCCAAGGCGCTGATCAGCCAGCCGCTTGGCCTTGTCGACAGGCCCGATGCCGGAGAGCTGGCGGTCAAGGGCGGCGAAATCCGCGCCGACAAGGTGGTCTTCCACTATGGCAAGGGGGGCGGCGTGCTCGACGGCATCGAGCTTGTCGTCAAGCCGGGCGAGAAGGTCGGCATCGTCGGCCCGTCGGGCGCCGGCAAGACCACGCTCGCCAATCTCATCCTGCGCCTCTACGATCTTGAGGGCGGGCGCATCCTCATCGACGGCCAGGACATTTCAACCGTCACGCAGAATTCGCTGCGCGGCCAGATCGGCGTCGTCAGCCAGGACACGGCGCTGTTCCACCGTTCACTGCGCGACAACATCAAGCTCGGCAAACCCGATGCATCGGACGACGAGGTCGTTGCCGCCGCACGCAAGGCCGAGGCGCACGACTTCATCCAGACGCTCGCCGACAATCGTGGCCGCCAAGGCTACGATGCCTTCGTCGGCGAACGCGGTGTCAAGCTGTCGGGCGGCCAGCGCCAGCGCGTGGCGATCGCCCGCGTTTTCCTCAAGGATGCGCCGATCCTCATCCTCGACGAGGCGACCTCGGCGCTCGACAGCGACATCGAGGCGGCGATCCAGGAAAACCTGCATGCGCTGATGCAGAACAAGACGGTGCTCGCCATCGCTCACCGCCTGTCGACAATCGCAGCCCTCGACCGGCTGGTCGTGCTCGACAAGGGCGGCATCGCCGAGCAGGGCACCCATGACGAACTGCTCGCACTCGACGGCCTCTACGCTCGCCTGTGGAAACGCCAGTCCGGCGGCTTCCTGTTCAACGAGGATGGCGTGCTCGACGAATCGAGGCCGGCGTGATGGTTACTGTCGTGCAAGGCACCCCCCTTTGGCCTGCCGGCGATCTCCCGCGCAAGGGGGAAGATCGTGCCTTCATCCGCGCGACGGCGACGTGCCTGATCTCCACCGGTGCCTCGCGCCAATATTTGCGACAGGCCTCGCACCGACCTCGGCATAGTGCCTCATGCCAACCTCGGCTGAGCATCTGGTGCCAATCTGCGCGAAGCGTCTCGCGCCACCCCGTGCTGGGCACTTCCCGCCAGCCCGCGCGGAGCACGCCATGACCCCCGACCCCCTCCGCGAAAAACTCTGGCGCCGCCTCGAAGGCGCGATCGACCCGTTCCAGGACACCGACCGCGAAGTCCTGCCGGAGAGCGCCTGGGCCTTCATCCTCTACTTCGCCCGCCAGGCAAAGGGTCCGTTCACGCTGCTCCTGGTCAGCGGCTTTTTGGCCGGCGCCATCGACGCCGCCCTCTACTGGTCGGTCGGCTGGCTCATCGACCTGCTCGACGCCACCACCCCGCAGCGCCTGTTCGCCGACCACTGGCCCGAGCTTGCCGGATTGCTCGTTCTGATCCTTGTGGTCCGCGCCGTCATCATCATCGGCTCGGCGATCGTCGAACAGCAGGTCGTCGTCCCCGGCTTCTTCTCCATGGTGCGCTGGCAGGCGTTCCGGCGTGTCATCGAACAGCCCTATGACTTCTACCAGAACGATTTCGCCGGCCGCATCGCCACCAAGATCCTGCAGGGCGGCGAGGCCGTCGGCGACTTCATCGTCAACGTGCTGCAGACGATGTGGGCCTTCCTCACCTTCGTGTTGTTGTCCTTGACCATCCTTGTCTCGCTCGACCCGCTGATGGGGGCGGTGGTGCTTGCCTGGTTCCTCGGCTACGCCGCGATCGTCTATTTCCTTCTGCCCGAGATGCGCCGGGCCGGCCGTGCCACCGCCGACCAGCGCTCGATCTTCAATGGCCGCCTTGTCGATGCCTTCACCAACATCATGGCGGTCAAGCTGTTCGACAGCGGCCGGCGCGAGCATGTCTATGTCCGCGACGGGCTCGAAAGCTATCTCGGCGCAGTATTCAGGCTGACCCGCTCGATCACGACCGTGCGTTCGGCGGTGGCGCTGATCAACGGCGTGATGATGACGGCGGTGGCTGCCATCTGCATAGTCAGCTGGTCGCGTGGCGACATCTCCACCGGCGCCATCGCCGCAGCCCTCGGCCTCGTTTTCCGGCTCAACCAGATGTCGGGCTGGATGATGTTCAACATCAACGGGCTCGTCCGCAACTACGCCACCATCCAGGACGCCACCCGCACCATCTCAGTGCGGCCGGCGATCCGCGATGCTGAAAATGCCGCTGTCCTGCCCCGCGCTTCCGGCGACATCCTGTTCGACAACGTCTCCTTCCACTACGGCAAGGGCAGTGGCGTGATCGAAAACCTCAATCTGCACATCCGGCCGGGCGAGCGCGTGGCGCTCGTCGGTCCTTCAGGTGCCGGCAAGACCACCATCGTCAACCTCGCGCTGCGCCTGTTCGACGTCGAGCAGGGCCGCATCATGGTCGATGGTCGCGACATTCGCGACATCACCCAGGCCTCGCTGCGCGCCCAGTTCGGCGTCGTCAGCCAGGATGCGATGCTGATGCACCGCTCGATCTCTGACAACATCGGTTATGGCAGGGCAGGGGCGTCGCAGGCCGAGATCGTCGATGCCGCCCGTCGCGCCGCAGCCCACGACTTCATCGTCGACGTCGCCGATCCACGCGGCCGCCGCGGCTACGATGCCCATGTCGGCGAGCGCGGCGTCAAGCTGTCGGGCGGCCAGCGCCAGCGTGTGGCGATCGCCCGTATGATGCTCAAGGACGCGCCGATCCTTATCCTCGACGAGGCGACCTCGGCGCTCGACTCCGAGGTCGAGGCGGCGATCCAGGACAATCTTGACCGGCTGATGGAAGGCAAGACCGTCATCGCCATCGCCCACCGGCTGTCGACCATTGCCGCCCTCGACCGGCTGATCGTGCTCGACGAGGGCCGCATCGTCGAGGAGGGCAGCCACGACGCGCTGATCGCCAAGGGCGGGCTTTACGCGCAATTGTGGAAGCGCCAGTCCGGCGGTTTTCTGGCCGACCGGCTTGCCGCGGAGTAGGATCGCGCCATGTCCTCCGTCCGCCCGCCCTCCATTCTGTCCAACCGTTCCGAACAGACGCTTAACGTTCTCGAATACGAGTTCCTCGCCGAAAAGGCGGCAGCCCTTGGCCGCGCCGGAGAGCGGGTCGGCGAAGCCCTGGCCAAGCTCTATGCGCATGAGGGCGACGCCGAGCAGCGCCGTGTGCTCGTCAAGGCTGCGGCGGACGCGGTCTATGCCTATTTCATCCAGCGCGAGCTGTGCGGCCTGCGCAAGCATGACGATGCCATCCGCGACTATGCGATCCCGCGCGAGGTGCTGGTGCGACTCGGCGCGAGTTGAGCTTTGGCGATGCTTTGCAAGTGCAGGCGCAGCCAGTCGTCGCCGACCTCAAACCGCGCGCATGTCAGGGACTGCTGAACAACCCGCAAACCCGCTGCGGCGAGCGCTTTGGCAGGGGTTTTCCACTGCTTTGCATCGCCCCCGCGACAATCTGCCCATGTGCCGTATGCCGTCTGGACAAAAAGGGCCTTCACGCATAAACCGAAGTCCAAATGCCGGAGGAATTCGCTAGCCTGGTTGCCATGCGCTGTCGGGCTTGCATCGTTGAGCGGGGACAATTGCTCAGCCTCTGGTTGGAATTGAGGCAAAAGGATCAGTCCCGTGAGCGCAACCGATACGAGCGAGCCAAATCGCCGCGATTTTCTCTATGTCGCTACCGGCATGGCCGGTGCAGTCGGCGCTGCCGCCGTGGCTTGGCCCTTCATCGACCAGATGCGCCCGGACGCTTCGACGCTCGCCGCTTCGTCGGTCGAGGTTGACGTTTCGTCGCTCACGCCAGGCATGTCGCTGACCGTCAAGTGGCGCGGCAAACCTGTCTTCATCCGCAACCGCACCCCCGAAGAGATCAAGGCGGCGCAGGAAGTGCCGATGGCCGACCTCAAGGATCCGGTCGCGCGCAACGCCAACATTTCGAGCGACGCCCAGGCGACCGACATCGATCGCACCGCCGGCGAAGGCAAGGAAAACTGGCTGGTCATGGTCGGCGTCTGCACCCATCTGGGCTGCGTGCCGCTCGGCCAGCAGGGCGATTTCGGTGGCTGGTTCTGCCCGTGCCACGGCTCCCACTACGACACGGCGGGCCGCATCCGCAAAGGACCGGCGCCGGAAAACCTTCACATACCGAATTTCCAGTTTCTTTCCAACACGACGATCCGGATAGGCTGAGGCAGGGGGACATAATTCCATGAGCGGTGGACACTCGACCTATTCGCCCAAAACCGGCATCGGCCGCTGGATCGACGCACGCATGCCGCTGCCGCGGCTGGTGCACGACTCGTTCGTTTCCTACCCGGTTCCGCGCAACCTGAACTACGCCTATACCTTCGGCGGCATCCTCTCGATCATGCTGGTGGCGCAGATCCTCACCGGCGTCGTGCTGGCCATGCATTATGCCAACGACACGACGCTCGCCTTCCAGTCGGTCGAAAAGATCATGCGCGACGTCAACTCCGGTTGGCTGCTGCGCTATATGCACTCGAACGGTGCGTCGTTCTTCTTCATCGCCGTCTACATCCACATCATGCGCGGTCTCTACTACGGCTCCTACAAGGCGCCGCGTGAGCTGCTGTGGATTCTCGGCTGCATCATCTACCTCCTGATGATGGCGACGGGCTTCATGGGCTACGTTCTGCCCTGGGGTCAGATGTCCTTCTGGGGCGCCACCGTCATCACCGGCTTCTTCACCGCCATTCCTTTGGTCGGCGAATGGGTCCAGCAGCTGCTGCTCGGCGGCTTCGCCGTCGACAATCCGACGCTGAACCGCTTCTTTGCACTGCACTACCTGCTGCCGTTCATGATCGCCGGCGTTGTGGTGCTGCACGTCTGGGCCCTGCATGTTACCGGCCAGACCAATCCGACCGGCATTGAAGTGAAATCGAAGACCGACACCGTCGCCTTCACGCCCTATGCGACCATCAAGGATGGTTTCGCGATGGTCGTGTTCCTGGCCGTGTTCGCCTACTTCATCTTCTACATCCCGAACTTCCTCGGTCACCCCGACAACTACATCCAGGCCGACTCGCTGAAGACGCCTGCGCACATCGTTCCGGAATGGTACTATCTGCCGTTCTACGCGATCCTGCGCGCCGTCACCTTCAACATCGGGCCGATCGACTCCAAGCTCGGTGGCGTGCTCGCCATGTTCGGCTCGATCGCCGTGCTGTTCGTCGTGCCGTGGCTCGACACCTCGAAGGTCCGTTCGGCCGTCTACCGTCCGTGGTACAAGCTGTTCTTCTGGCTCTTCGTCATCAACGCGATCTTCCTCGGCTGGCTCGGTTCGCGCCCCGCTGAAGGTGCCTATGTGATCATGTCGCAGCTGGCCACGCTCTACTACTTCGCATTCTTCCTGGTCATCATGCCGGTTCTTGGCCTGATCGAGCCCCCGCGCCGCTTGCCCAACTCGATCACCGAAGCGGTGCTCGAGAAGAACAAGGGCGGCTCGGCTCATCCGGCCGGTGCAAACGCTGCGCCCGAAACCCGCGGCTGAACCAACGAGAATCTGAAAGGGATTTTGGAATGAAAAAGATTCTCAACGGTCTGGCGGCCATCGGCTTCCTTCTCGCCGGCACCGCAGGCGCGGCGGTCGCTGCCGAGGAAGCGAACCACGCTGCCGAGCCGACGCACTTCCCGATCCACAAGCCGAAGGAAATGGACTGGACCTTCGCCGGACCGTTCGGCACCTTCGACAAAGGCCAGCTGCAGCGCGGCCTCAAGATCTACAAGGAAGTGTGCTCGGCCTGTCACTCGATGAACCTGGTGGCGTTCCGCACGCTCGAGGACCTCGGCTACTCCGAAGCGCAGGTCAAGGCGTTCGCCGCCGAGTATGAAGTGCAGGACGGTCCGAACGGCGAAGGCGAGATGTTCACCCGCAAGGCGCTGCCCGGCGATCACTTCCCGTCGCCCTTCCCGAACACGGCCGCCGCTGCCGCCGCCAATGGTGGTGCTGCTCCGCCCGACTTCTCGCTGATCGCCAAGGCGCGCGGCGTCGAACGCGGCTTCCCGACCTTCGTCTTCGACATCTTCACGATGTACGCGTCGAACGGCCCCGACTACATCCACGCGCTGCTTACCGGCTATGACGAACAGCCGCCGGCCGGAATGGAAATCGCCGAGGGTACGCACTACAATCCGTTCTTCATCGCCGGCAAGTCGCTGGCTATGGCCAAACCGCTTTCGGACGGCCAGGTGACTTACGAGGATGGTTCGCCCGAGACCGTCGAGCAGTATTCGCGCGACGTCGCTGCCTTCCTGATGTGGGCTGCCGAGCCGCATCTCGAGGCACGCAAGCAGACCGGCTTCGCGGTCATGATCTTTCTGGTGCTGTTCGCTGGCCTGGTCTACGCCACCAAGCGCAGGGTCTGGGCCAACGTCGCCCACTAAGCCGCACCGCAGACTCATAGTGAAGGGCGCTCACAAGGCGCCCTTTTCTTTTGCCTTCCAAACCGTCACAACTTCCGCTGCATCTCCGGTGCCGAACCGGGACGATGCGCGAACCATAGCGCCAGGGCGTTGATTGCGGGGAGGCCCCCGCGGCGCCGCCGGCAACGGAGCCCCCGCCGATGAATACCTCGCTCGAACAGACGCTGCTCGGCGCCATCAGGACGATCCCCGACTATCCGCGCCCCGGTGTGATGTTCCGCGACATCACCACGCTGCTCGGCAATGCACGCGCCTTCCGCCGTACCATCGACGAGCTCGTTCATCCCCATGCCGGCGCCAAGATCGACCAGGTCGCTGGAATCGAAGCACGCGGCTTCATCCTCGGCGGCGCCATCGCCCACCAGATGTCTGCCGGCTTCGTGCCGATCCGCAAGAAGGGCAAGCTGCCGCACGAGACCGTGCGCATCGCCTACAGCCTCGAATACGGTCTCGACGAGATGGAGATGCACAAGGACGCGGTCAAGGCAGGCGAGAAGGTCATCCTCGTCGACGACCTCATTGCCACCGGCGGCACTGCCGAAGCGGCCGTCAAGCTGTTGCGCCAGATCGGCGCCGACATCGTTGCCGCCTGCTTCATCGTCGACTTGCCCGAGCTCGGCGGCCGCAAGAAGCTCGAAGCACTCGGCGTCGACGTCCGTACGCTGATTTCGTTCGACGGGCATTGAGCGCCACTGCTCCTTGAGGCGTTGTATCGACGCCTCTGCACTTTTCCAATTTAGTTGCTGCACATTTTGCCTCGCCGCGAACCCTGAGGCCGCTTGCGCCGGCTCTACCGCATATCGTCTTGACGGCATGCGGAGCCTGACGCTTTCGTTGCAGTTCATAGCGGTGCCGTCTGGGCCGCCAGCGGCTGAAACAATCGAAACACTCCCGCGCCGGTTCAGAAAAACAGCTGAAATCGACGCGGCGTAGGACTGGACGTGCCGCGAGTGCGGCAGGTTCAAACCGGCCAAGCGCGCCCTCCATTGCCCGAACCCAAGATCGCGGCAGAGGCGCGAGCGCGTCTTGTTCCCCAACACGAGTGTTCAACAATGCTGAAGTCAACTGCTTCGCACGAGTTTCCCGAGCGGCTGCGCGCGCGCCTCATCGGCCAGGATGATCCCGGCTATGAGGCGGCGCGCAGCCTCTACAACGCCATGATCGAGAAAAGGCCGCGCTGGATCGTGCCCTGCGCCAACGTCGGCGACGTGGTTGCGGCGGTCAATCATGCCCGCGACCGGCAACTGCTCGTCGCCATTCGCGGCGGCGGCCACAATGGCCCGGGCCTGGGCAGCTGCGACGGCGGCATGGTCATCGACATGTCGCCGATGAAGCGCATCGATATCGATCCGATCAGCCGCATCGTCCGTGTCGAGGCCGGCTGCACCCAAGGCGATGTCGACCGGGCGACCAGCGCGCACGGGCTGGCGGTGCCGGCCGGCATCGTCTCCAGCACCGGCATCGCCGGGCTGACGCTTGGCGGCGGCACCGGCTATCTCACTCGCAAGCATGGCCTGACCATCGACAACCTGCTCGCGGCCGAGGTCGTTCTGGCCGATGGCAGCGTCGTCACCGCAAATGCCCAAGAGCATCCAGAGCTGTTCTGGGCGCTACGCGGCGGCGGCGGCAATTTCGGTGTCGTCACCCGCTTCACCTTCCAGGCCCATCCGGCCAAGGACGTCTATGCCGGGCCGATCTTCTACGACATCGCCCATGCTGCCGAGATCATGCGATGGTACCGCGACTTCCTTCCGGGGGCGCCACGCGAGCTCGGCATGTTCTTCGGCATGAAGACCGTACCTTCTTGCGATCCGTTCCCGCGCGAGATCTGGGGGCGGCGCATCTGCGCGCTGATCAGCTGCTACAACGGAACCGAGGCGGATGGCATCAGGGCGATGCAGCCGATGCGCGAAGCCCTCCCCGAGCCGCTGATGGATGGCATGATGACGATAGGCTTCGCCGACCTGCAGGGGCTGTTCGACCCGCTGCTGCCCAAGGGGCTGCACTGGTACTGGAAGGGCGACTATGTCGACGAGCTGTCGGATGCGGCCATCGCCGCCCATGTCGCGCATGGCTCGAAGAGCCCGAGCGAGCTGTCGCTGATGCATCTCTACCCCATCGACGGCGCCGTCCACGACGTGGCCCCCGATGCCACCGCCTGGGGCGCACGGCGTGCCCGCTGGTCGATGGTCATCGCCGGCATCGACCCCGACCCGGCGAAAGGGGCCGAGCTGAAGCACTGGGCCAGCGCCTACTGGGCCGCGGTGCACAAGCACAACCCACATGGCGGCGCCTACATCAACTTCATGATGGATGACGAGGGCGAAGAACGCGTCCGCGCCGCCTTTGGCGACAACTACCAGCGCCTCGTCGCCGTCAAGCGCCGCTACGACCCGGCAAACCTGTTCCGGGTCAACCACAACATCCGGCCATAAGCTGGCGCCTGCGACGAACATGCTGCCATCCGTGGGAAACTTCTCCACGGGTGGCGGATTCTTTATGCGGCGCGCTCCCGATTCCAGTCGCCAGCGTCGTGATCCCTCGCACTCCCCTCTGGCCTGCCGGCCATCTCCCCCACAAGAAGGAAGATTAGTCGCGTCGCAGGCGGCGCCCTTTCTGAGAGGTTGCAAGGGGGGAGCAGCTGTGTCGGTGACTAGGCGAGGCGTCTATGAAGGCCTGATCTCCCTCCTTGTGGGGGAGATGGCCGGCAGGCCAGAGGGGTGCGAAGCATCGAGAGGTGGAAGGTTGGCTTCGTACGGCACCCTCCGAGGCAAGGGAGATTGGGGGCAGATCATAACTGAGAGATCCTGGCTCTGCCCTTCATCCGGCCCTTCGGGACCACCCTCTCCCCGTAGACGGGGCGAGGGGAATGTCCAGCGTTACTCCACCTTCACCAGGACGGCGCTGTCGAACTCGATGACCTTGTCGCCCGTGCTGTCGAAACCCTCCGAGTGCAACGTCATCATCCTCCAGCCGGGGCGGGTGGCGAGCGGACGGTGGTCGATGCCGCGGCGGGTGAAAGTCACCGTTTCGCCGGCGAAGACCGGCTTCAGCCATTTCAGGTTCTTGAAGCCGGGCGAGGGGCCGAATTCGGGCTTTGGTCCGGGCCCGTCCCAGGCGCGGCCGCGATGGGCGAGGTTGAGCTTCATCCACGCCGCCGTGGTGTGCCAGCCTGAGGCGCAGAGGCTGCCGAAGACGCTTGCCTTTGCTGCCTCCTCGTCGGTGTGAAACGGCTGGGGATCGTATTTGCGGGCAAAGTCCTTGATCGCCTCGGCGCTGAAATGATGGCTGCCAAGCGTGATGGTGACACCGATACCGAGATACTCGTCGAGGGTCATTGTGCTGTCTCGCGGGTCAGGAACATGCAGGTGTTGACCAGCTCGAAGACCGGCTCACCCTTCTGGTTGGCCAGTTCGGCGCGCCAGCTGACGAAGCCGAGCCCAGGCTTCGACTTCGACAGGCGGCTCGACAGGATGGTCAGTTTGCCGGAAAGCAAGTCGCCTGCAAGCACCGGCTTCTTCCACTTCGCGTAGTCGATGCCGGGCGCGCCCTGCGAGGTCGAGTTCAGCAGCAGCGCGTCGCACAGCATGCGCATGAACATCGAGCAGGTGTGCCAGCCCGAGGCCGCCAGCCCGCCGAGAATGCTCGCCTTGCCGGCTTCCTCGTCGAGGTGGAAGAGCTGGGCGTCGAACTCCGAGGCAAACTCGATGATCTCCTCGGCGACGACGGTCTTGCTGCCGAGGTCGATGATCACGCCCTCCGCGAGGTCCTCATAGGCCCATGTCTTGCTGCTGCGCATCGGCAATCCTGTTCAAGCTTGTACGATAACCTTGGACCGGCCTCGCGGGGCGCGCAAGGCCGGCTGCAGGGCAATCATTGGCTCAGAGCCAGCCGCGGCGGCGGAACCACCAGAACGGCAGCACGGCCGAAATGACCATCAGGCCGATTGCCATGGGATAGCCGAGCATCCAGCGCAGCTCCGGCATCAGGTCGAAGTTCATGCCGTAGATCGAGGCGACAAGCGTCGGAGGCAGGAACACCACGGCCGCCACCGAGACGATCTTGATGATGCCGTTCTGCTCGATGTTGATCATGCCGAGCGTGGCATCAAGCAGGAAGGTGATCTTTTGCGACAGGAACGAGGCGTGGTCGGTCAGCGACAGCACGTCGCGCGACAGCGTCTTGACCCGTGCCTTGGCGTCCTTGCCGTTCTTGCCCTGGGCCAGCGCGTTGGCGAGGAAGCCGGACAGGCGTTGCAGCGAGGTCAGGCTGTCGCGGATGTTCGACGTAAGAGACTCTTTGCGGCCGAGGGTCTTGAGGACCTGCTGAAAGTCGCGGTCCCGCTTCGAGGCCTTGGTCGCCGTCGGGTTGAAGATGTCTTTCGACAGCAGCTCGATGTCGCGCGACACCCGTTCCAGCACGTCGGCGAGGCGATCGACGATCGCCTCCAGCAGCCCGACGAGGATGGTCTCGCCCGACGTGCAGCCGATTGCCGCCTTCTCGGCGCGCACAGGGAATGACAGGAACGCCTTCGGCTCGTGATAGCGGATGGTGACCAGCAGGTTGCGGCGCAGGACGAAGGTGACCGGCGACATCACCGGGTCGTCGCTGTCGGCCTGCGACGGCAGCGTCGCCGTCATGAAGTAGGCGCCGTCCTCGACATAGAGCCGGGACGAGATCTCGATCTCCTCCATCTCCTCGCGCGTCGGAACGCCGACGCCAAGCCACTGCTCGACTTCGGCCTCTTCTTCTCGGGTCGGGTTGAGCAGGTCGGCCCAGACAATGCTGTCTTTCGCGGCCGCAATGGAGTCTGCAAGGCGCAGACGATCGTTTTCCACGACGAATGCCTTGATCATCGCCGGTCTCCCACATTTGGAGCTGATATCATGCCCGGTCGCGGGCGGGGTTAAAGGATTGTGCCGGCGGGGGCACGAAAGGGCCGGGCCAGCGCCTAGGCGCGATAGACCCGCGCGGCTGCGACGTCAAGTTGCAAATCGGTAAGGTGCGGCGGGCATGCGGGCGCCGCGACCGAGGTGGCTGGGGCGCAGTCCTCCATGGTAATCAAGGAGATCGTCGCCGTCCCGCCAAGCTCAGAAGAACTCGTCGAGCAGTTGGTAGTATGCGAGCCGCGCCGGTTCGGCGTCCGGCAGGCCGTAGCGTTCCAGAAACGGCGCCACCCATTGCTGGCCGAGATTGAAGTGGATGCTCCAGCAGAGAATGCCGAGATCCTGGCAGCGGTCGGCGACGCCGAGCCGACTGCAGTCGATGAAGCCGGAGAAGCGGCCGCCATCGGCGATGAAATTGGGCATCGACGCGTCGCCATGGGTGACGACAAGGTCTTCCTTGCCGGCGGGCCGGCGCGCCAGCAGTTGCTCGAACACGACTTCGGCGGGCTGGCCCAGCCATTCGTCGTCGAAGTCCTCGACGTCGACCACGCCCGCTACCATGCGCGTCCGGGCAACCTCGATGCGTGCCGAAAGCCTGTGATCGAAGGGGCAGGAGGCGATGTCGAGTGCATGCAGCCGGCGCAGGGCGTTGGCCATGATGGCGACAGCCTGCTCTGGGGGAACCTCGTGCGAAACGAGGTCTTGTCCGGCGACGGCTGTCATCAGCAGCCAGTGCGTTCCGGCGTGAGTCTCGAAAGCCAAGACCTCAGGGCAGGGGATGTCCTGGCCACCCAGCCAGCGCAGGCGCGCCACCTCGTCGGGCAGTTCGGCGAAGTCGCCTGTCGCCTCGGCCTTGAGGAACAGTGTCGGCTTGCCGGCAGCCGCAAGCTTGAACACGCCGGCATTCGAATGGCCGATGGTCTGCCGGTCCCAGCTGTAACTCGCCAGTGCCTCGCGCAGCAACGCGGGAAGATCCATCTCGACATGTGCGTGCTGTGTCATCCGGCCCCTCAAGAGACAATTGCTGCGCGGGCAGCATCGCCGCCGTGTCGCTTGGGCGCAGATAGGTATTCGCAGCTGAGCCGTCGAGAACAATCCAGTTGATCGTGTCCAACGCTGGTGATGAGGCTGCCTGAAGAGGAGAGAGCCTCGAGCCGGTCCAAGTGCTGGATTTGGCCGAATGACGTCGCCATCCTGGACAAACAAAAAAGGCCGAGATGCCCCCGACCTTTCTCTAGCGTCTCAACATCCAGTGCCAGTACATCCGTGGTCAAAGGTGGAGACGATCTGCAAATCTCCAGGCGACCCTAGTCAGGCTTGGTTAGCAAAAGGTTAACGCTGCAAGGGCGCAGACTGAAAAGCGGGCTTGCAAAGGCCGGGTGATCGGACGGTCTCATTGCCAAAAGAAAAGCCCCGCAATGCGGGCCCGCAATGCGGGGCTTTTCGAAGGCGCATGAGGTGGAGCCAGGCGATCAGGTGTTGAACTTGAACAGCATTACGTCGCCGTCCTGGACGACATATTCCTTGCCTTCGTCGCGTGCCTTGCCGGCTTCCTTGGCAGGGACTTCGCCGCCGAGGGTGACGAAGTCGTTGAAGGCGATGGTCTGGGCGCGGATGAAACCGCGTTCGAAGTCGGTGTGGATGACGCCGGCGGCCTGGGGTGCCTTGGCACCCTTGTGCACGGTCCAGGCGCGCGTCTCCTTCGGACCCACGGTGAAGTAGGTGATGAGGTGCAACAGCTCGTAGCCGGCGCGGATGAGCTTATCGAGGCCCGGCTCGTCGAGCCCCATGTCGGCCAGGAATTCCTGAGCTTCCTCGTCGGGCAGCTGCGCCACCTCGGCCTCGATGGCCGCCGAGATGATGACGACGCCGGCGCCCTGCGCCTCGGCCATCTTCTGGACGGCTGCGGTGTGTTCGTTGCCGGTCGCGGCATCGCTTTCGGCGACGTTGCAGACATAGAGCACCGGGTGCGAAGTCAGAAGGTTCAGGCCCTGCAGGATGGCCAGGTCTTCGGCTGATATGCCCTTGAGCAGCAGGCGCGCCGGCTTGCCGTCCTGGAGCAGCGCCAGCGCCTGCTCCATCATCGGCAGCACGGTTGTCGCTTCCTTGTCCTTGCTGGCGCCGCGCTTGCGGAACTGCACGATACGGCGCTCGAGGCTTTCGAGGTCGGCGAGCATCAGCTCGGTCTCGACCGTCTCGGCGTCGGCGACAGGGTCGATGCGGCCCTCGACATGGGTGATGTCGTCGTCCTCGAAGCAGCGCAGCACATGCACGATGGCGTCGACCTCGCGGATGTTGGCCAGGAACTGGTTGCCCAGGCCTTCACCCTTGGAGGCGCCGCGCACCAGGCCGGCGATGTCGACGAAGGAGATGCGGGTCGGAATGATCTCCTTCGACTTGGCGATGTTGGCCAGCTGCTTGAGGCGCGGGTCCGGCACCGCGACCTCGCCGGTGTTCGGCTCGATGGTGCAGAAGGGGTAATTCGCCGCCTGGGCGGCAGCCGTGCGCGTCAGCGCGTTGAAAAGCGTCGATTTGCCAACGTTGGGCAGGCCGACGATGCCGCATTTGAAACCCATGGTCTTTTGGTCCTATCGGGAAATCGGAATTTGCTCAGGGCTATGGGCGATAGGGCCTAAGATCGTCAAGTCTTTCAGCGTCGCACGCGGTATTGCGCATGCACTGCGCCGTTGGCCAAGGGCTTCGCAAAGGCGAGATCAAGCCAGCGATCTGCCTGTCTGCCGCCGAAAGCCCGTAAGCCTGATCCGAGGATTATGGGGATGGTGCCGATCTCGATTGTGTCGAGCAGGCCGGCATCCATGAACTGGCGGGCCAAATCGCCTCCGCCGAGCAGCCAGATGCGGCCCGTGGCGCCCCGCGCGCGAAGATTGGCAAGCATTTCGGCTGGCGCGCCGACCATGGCTGCTGCGTTCTCGGGCAGATTGTCGAGCGGGCGCGAGGTAGCCACCAGGCAAGGGTATTTGGCGTAGGTCCACTCCGGTTCACGGCGGACGATATCATAGGTGGCGCGGCCCATGACGATGCCGCTCAGTGACGCCATGAAGCCGGAAATGTCGTAATCGTCATCAGGTGGAAAGTTGTCGAGCCAGTCGAACGTGCCGTCCTCGCGGGCAATGAAGCCATCAAGCGACATCGCGAACATGTAGATGACGTCGTCAATGCCTGTTGTCGCCATGATCTGCTCCCTGTTGTCAGGGATGGGTTCTATCATTGCGGCTGGTCGTCTTGTGTCAGGGGACTTTCACTGGCCGGGCGAATCCGATGGCCCCTCAGTCCTTGCCGAGCAGCTTCTTCAGCATCACAGCCATGGGGCCGGTCTCTGGAAGCTTGACCACAGGCTGGTTCGGTCGGGCTCGGCTGCAGCTTATCGCGCAGGCACGATGGCGGCGACCATCAAGTCTAACGCTCGCTGGAGGTGCAGTCTATTCCTTGCCGAGCAGCTTCTTCAGCATGGCTGCCATCGGCCCGGTCTCGGGAACCTTGACGGCAGGCTGGTTCGGTCGGGCCTGGCGAATGTGGCTCTGGGCCTTCGGCGCCTGCGGTTTGGCGGCCTTCGGCGGTGGCGCGTCGTTCGTACCAGTCGGCTGAAGCTTGTCGCGTAGCCCGATGGTAACCTTGTTCATGAAGCCGTTGTCATCGCCCTTGGTCAAAAGATCGGCGCTGTCGGCCAGAAGGTCGAGGAGAACATCTAGCCACTCCTTGTCGGCCTTGGCGAAGTCGCCGAGCACGTGGCCGTGGACCATCTCCTTGACGCCAGGATGGCCTATGCCGATGCGGACGCGGCGATAATCCCTGGCGATGTGCTGGTCGATGGAGCGGATGCCGTTGTGGCCGCCGGCGCCGCCGCCAACCTTGACCCTCACCTTGCCGGCAACGAGGTCGAGTTCGTCATAGAAGACGGTGAGATCGGCAGGGGCGAGCTTGTAGAAGCGCATGGCCTCGCCGACCGACTGGCCGGACAGGTTCATGAAGGTCTGAGGCTTGATCAGGACGATCTTCTCGCCGGCGATATTGCCCTCAGCGACCATGCCCTTGAACTTCTTCGTCCAGGGCGAAAACGAATGGCGGCGGGCAATTGCGTCCGCCGCCATGAAGCCGACATTGTGCCGGTTGTTCTGGTATTGCGTACCCGGATTGCCGAGACCTGCAAAGAGCAGCATGTGTCGGGATCTCCGGGTATGCGCCGATTATGCCTCGGAGGCAGCCTCGGTTGCGCCTTCTTCCGACTTCGATGCCGAGGTGCCGGCGATCGTTGCGATGGTGAAGTCGCGGTCGGAGATGACGGGCTTCACGCCCTTCGGCAGTTTGACGGCCGAGATGTGGATCGAATCGCCGATGTCGACGCCGTCGAGATCGACGGTGATGAACTCGGGGATCGCGTTGGCCGGGCAGTGGAACTCGACCTCGTGACGGACGATGTTCAGCGCACCACCGCGCTTGAGGCCTGGCGACTTCTCTTCATTGATGAAGTGAACCGGAACCTGGACGTTGACTTCGGTGTTTGCGCCAACGCGCAGGAAGTCGACATGCATCGGGAAGTCGCGGACCGGATCAAGCTGGTAGTCCTTCGGCAGGACCTTGATCTTCTTGCCGTCGACGTCGATCGTCGCCACGGTCGTCAGGAAGCCGCCGCCATGGATCTTGTAGAAGATGTCCTTGTAGGACAGGGCGATGGCCAGGGGAGGCTGCTTGTCGCCGTAAATGACTGCAGGCACTTTGCCGTTGCGACGAACTTCACGGGCGGACCCCTTACCGACCAGTTCGCGTGCTTCGGCCTTGAGCTCGTATGTTTCGCTCATGGCATTTCCTTTCGGTTGTATGGAGCGCCTACGGCGGGCATGAAGCCTGATCCGTAAACGTCGAAAGCCGCCGGGTGAGGCGGCCTTCCGCCGCGTTGCCTCCAAGGGTGTCTACGCGGGTGGCGGCTCTATATCGGAAGGCGGCAAAAAGTGCAACCGCCGCACCGGTTTTGGGGCTGGCTCGCTGTTGGCGCCGCTGTGGCTGCTCGCACTTATGCTGCCAAGCCTGTATCAGGCCGAGCTCAAGTAACTAAGCCGACAAGTTCATCATGTACGAAATTCTCCCGCTCCAGCTTTCGACTGGTACCATCGTGGTGCTGGTCATTGCCGCCTTCGTTGCCGGTTGCGCGCGCGGCTTCTCGGGTTTTGGCGGAGCGCTGATCTTCGTGCCGGTGGCAAGCGCGCTGATTGGCGCCAAGCTTGCCGTGCCGTTGCTCTTGATCGTCGACCTGGTGCTGACGCCGGGGCTGATCCCCAAGGCGTGGCGCAGCGCTGACCGCGGCAATGTCGGGGTTATGGCGCTGGGGGCGATGATTGGCGTGCCCAGCGGCACTTACCTGCTCACCCATGTCGACGGCGTCATGATCCGCTGGGCGATCGTCGCCATCGTTGCCGGGCTGCTGGCGCTCCTGATGTCGGGCTGGCGCTATCACGGCCGCCCGCATGCCAGCCTGACGGCGGCGGTCGGCATGACCTCGGGGGTGTTTTCGGGCGCTGCCCAGGTCGGCGGGCCACCCGTCGTCGCCTACTGGCTCGGCGGCGCCATCCCGCCGCTGACGGTGCGGGCCAACATCGTGCTCTATTTCGCCATATCGAGTGTGCTGTCGATCACCAGCTACCTCATTGCCGGCCTGCTGACCTGGGAGACGGTTGGGCTGTCGCTGACCATCGGGCCGACCTTCGCAATCGGCCTCTATATCGGCTCGCGCCTGTTCAGTCGCGCCAACGAGGCAACCTTCCGGCGCATCTGCTACGGCCTGATCGCCACCGCCGCGATCATCGGCCTGCCGGCACTCGACGGCGTGCTGAGATGATTGAACCTGTCGACGCTTTCAAATAGACTTCACATATCGGGGGCATGGTGGACTCCCCGTGAGGCCGAAGGGCCCAAGCTCCGCCTTCGCGATGTTGTGCGGAGGAAAGACCATGCCCGGAATGATCTCAGCAATAAAACTGATCCATCTCATCGGTACGGAGAAGTGTCCTTTGATCGTCGACGTGCGTCGCCGCGCCGCGTTTGCTGCCGCGCCGACGCGGATCGCCGGTGCGTTGTGGCGCGACCACATGAAGGTAGGGGAGTGGCTGCCACAGTTTCCGGCGGGGAGGAGCATCGTCGTCTATTGTGCGCATGGCCATAATGTCAGCGAGATCGGGCTGACCAAGCTGCTCGCCGCCGGTGCGGATGCGCTGATGCTGGAAGGTGGCATCGACGCCTGGCTTGCGGCTGGCGGGCCTGTCGTGGCGCGCGAGGCACCAGGCCTCGAGCCGGGGCTGCCATGGCCCAGCGAATGGGTGACGCGGGCCCGGCCGAAGATCGACCGCATCGCCTGTCCATGGCTGATCAGGCGCTTCATCGACCCGCTGGCCATTTTCCACTTCGTCTCGGCCGAATGGGTCAAGGACGTCGCCGACGAGACCGGCGCCATCCCCTTCGACATCAAGGACGTGCATTATTCGCACCGTGGCGACGACTGCAGCTTCGACACACTCATAGCGGAATTCGGCCTGTCGGATCCACCGCTGCTGCATCTCGCCCGCATCGTCAGGGCTGCGGATACGGCGCGGCTTGACATGGAGCCCGAGGCTGCAGGACTTCTCGCCATGTCGCTCGGACTGTCAGCCATCGAAGGCGACGATCATGCCCAGCTCGAAAGAGGCATGACGCTCTATGATGCGCTCTATGGCTGGTGCCGTTACGCCACCCAGGAAACCCACAACTGGCCAGCGAAGGCGGTTTGACATGGATGCCACGCTGCCAGGCCCCAACCCTTCCTTCGGAGAGGCGACGAGGACCTTCGCCAGGATCGGGCTCTTGTCGTTCGGTGGGCCGGCCGGCCAGATCGCGCTGATGCACAGGATCCTCGTCGACGAGAAACGCTGGCTCGACGAGCCGCGTTTCCTGCATGCGCTCAACTATTGCATGCTGCTGCCCGGACCCGAGGCGATGCAGCTTGCGACCTACTGCGGCTGGCTGCTGCACGGCATCAGGGGCGGTCTGGTGGCCGGACTATTGTTCGTGCTGCCCGGTGCCTTGGTCATCACCGCATTGTCGGCGATCTACCTCACCGTCGGCCATGTCGCGCTGGTGCAAGGGCTGCTGTTCGGGCTCAAGGCGGCAGTGCTTGCCGTCGTGCTCGAGGCGTTGATCAAGGTGTCAAGGCGGGCGCTGAAGGGTGGCGCGATGGTCGCACTGGCGATTGTGGCCTTCATTGCCATTGCCTTCCTCAAGCTGCCATTTCCGCTGATCGTCGTCGCGGCGGCGGCAATCGGCGCGGTGCTGCACCTCGCCGGGCTGCAACAGAGCGGCGCCGAGGCGGCTGACGAAGATGACGTTGCCTACGCCATGCCGGAATGGACAAGGCCCAGCGCGCGGCGGCTCTTCTCCACGCTCGCCGTCTGGCTGGGAATCTGGTTCGTGCCGCTGATCATCCTGTGGCAGGCGCTCGGTCCGGCCCACGTCTACACGGCGGAAGCGACCTTCTTCTCCAAGATGGCAGCGGTGACCTTTGGCGGTGCCTATGCCGTGCTTGCCTATGTCGCCCAGCAGGCGGTCGAGGTGCATGGCTGGCTGAAGCCCGACGAGATGCTGACCGGCCTCGGCCTTGCCGAGACGACGCCGGGGCCGTTGATCCTGGTGCTGGTCTTCGTCGGCTTCCTCGGCGGCGCTCGGCTTGCGGCACTGGCGCCCTTGGCCGGTGGCATTGGCGGGGCGTTGGTGACGCTGTGGTTCACCTTCGTGCCGTGTTTCCTGTGGGTCTTCGTCGGCGCGCCCTATGTCGAGACGGTGCGCCATGTGCGCTGGTTGGCGAGCGCGCTGTCGGCGGTGACGGCGGCAGTGGTCGGCATCATCGCCAATCTCGCCGTGTGGTTTGGGCTCCACGTCCTGTTCGGTAACGTCGACGAGGTGGGTTGGGGGCCGTTCGTGCTGCCGGCACCTGAAATCGGCAGCTTCGACGCGGTTGCAGCGGTCATCGCGGTCGCCGCCGGCGTGGCGCTGATCCGCTTCAAGGCCAACATGATCGCCGTACTCGCCGTCGCGGCGCTCGCCGGCATGGCCTGGCGGATGTTCTGAAAAAGTGCTGCCGGGACGAAAAAGCCCCGCCTCGGCATGCCGGGCGGGGCTTTGAAATGTCTGCTTGCGGCAAAGAATCAGTCGAACAGGCTCGACACCGATTCTTCGGTTGCCGTGCGCGAAATCGCTTCGCCGATCAGGTCGCCGATCGAGACGACGCGAATGTTGTGTGCGTCCATGACAGCCTGGGTCGGCTGGATCGAGTCGGTAATAACCAGTTCCTGCAACTGCGAGCCGGCGATGCGGGCAGCGGCACCGCCCGAGAGCACGCCGTGGGTGATGTAGGCGGTGACCGAGGTGGCGCCCTTGGCGAGCAGCGCGTCGGCCGCGTTGCACAGCGTGCCGCCGGAATCGACGATGTCGTCGATCAGCAGGCAATCCTTGCCGTGCACTTCGCCGATGACGTTCATCACTTCGGATTCACCGGGGCGCTCACGGCGTTTGTCGACGATGGCAAGCTGGGCGTCGATGCGCTTGGCCAGCGCACGTGCACGCACCACGCCGCCGACATCAGGCGAAACCACCGTGACGTTGCCCAGTTGCTTGTACTTGGCCTTGACGTCGCGGGCCATCACCGGAACCGAGAACAAATTGTCGGTCGGGATGTCGAAGAAGCCCTGGATCTGGCCGGCATGCAGGTCGAGCGTCAGCACGCGGTTGGCGCCGGCACGCGCAATCATGTTGGCGACGAGCTTGGCCGAGATCGGCGTGCGGCCGGAGGCGCGGCGATCCTGCCGTGCATAGCCGAAATAGGGGATGACGGCCGTGATGCGCCGTGCCGACGAGCGCATGAAGGCATCGATCATGATGAGCAGTTCCATCAGGTGATCGTTGGTCGGGAAGGCGGTCGACTGCAGGATGAAGACATCCTCGCCGCGCACGTTCTCTTGAATTTCGACGAAGATTTCCTGGTCGGCGAAGCGCCTGACGCTGGCCTTGCCCAGGGGAATGTTGAGATAGCGAGCGACAGCTTCTGCTAGCACCCGGTTGGAATTGCCCGCGAAGAGTTTCATACGCCGATCCTGGAAGTGAATATGAGCGGGCTTTTAGCGGCCTTGGCTCGTATTGCAAGCGGAGTCGCCATTGATTCCCAAAAAAGCGACATACCGGAACGGAATGCCGCAGCTTAGCCGGGTTTTGCCGCCAGCCACTGGGCCAACTGATCGATGGTGTTGTCGGCGATGGTCTGCATGGTCGCGGGCGCTACCGTTGGCCATCCTTCACCGCTGCCGGTCGACGGCGCGGTCTGCTGGCCGTTGATGCGGTGCAGCCGGGTGCCGGCGGGGTCGTAGACGTCCCAGACATAGACGACCGTCGTGTCCTTGCCCTCGGTCATTGCCGAGAAATAGCCGCGCATGATGATGCCGGGCGGCGTGGTGTCGGTGCTGCCGGCGAGCGTGATGCCGCGTTCGCGGGCCCTGATGCCGAGGCGCTGGGTCAGCGGCGTCGCCGCTTCGACCGTCGCGCCGACGATCGGGGCGAACTGCACGCGCGCTTTGCCGACGATGGCGGCGGTCTGTGCCGGAGCGGCCGCTGCAGCCGTCGATGCAGGACCCGCTGCTGCGGCGGCGGTTGCCGCGCCCGTCACGGCGGGTGCTGCGACATCGGTGCCTTCAGTCCGGGCAAGTGCCGTCGACTGCTCGGTGGGGGCCACGGCAGACGGTTCAAGGACGTCCTTGGCGCTGTTGCAAGCGGACAGTGCGGCAGAGGCGGACAGGCAGGCTGCCGCAAAAATCCAACGTCTCATTTGCCCGAACTCCCTGGCAAACGCCCCTCAGCGCTCTGCGCAATCATCGTACGATCAAGTCGAGATCATGGCGGGACAGCGGCTTGGGTGCGGATTCAGTGGTCAGATAGGTACGACCCAACGTCATCGCGGTCTCGGTTTCCGAATCCATGATGATCATGTGGGCGAACAAAGTCATGTTGGGGGCAATCGGTTCGGGATTGCCCTGGTAGAACATCGGCATGTCCATCCAGGACGGGGTAAAGCGGGCGCCGACCGAGTAACCGCAAGCATTGAGCCGATGCTTGGTCAGGTCATGTGCTTCCAGCGTGCGAGCATGCGCGTCGAAGACGTCGCCGAAGGTGTTGCCCGGCGTCATCGCCTTTTCAACCGCCAGCAGGGCGGCCAGCGAGGCGTCGTAGAGCTCCTGGTGGCGCCTGGAGGCCTTGCCGGTCAGCACCGTGCGCATCATCGGCGCATGGTAGTGGTTGAACACGCCGGCCCATTCCAGCGTCAGCTGGTCGTTCTTGTTGAGCTTGCGGCGGCCGGACTTGTAGCGGCAGAGCAGGGCATCCGCGCCGGAGCCGATGATGAACTCGTTGGCGGGATAGTCGCCGCCGCCGGTGAAGATCGCGCCCTGCATGGCGGCCAGGATCCTGGCTTCGTCACCGCCCTGCTTGATCAGCGGCAGGGCCGCGTCGAGCGCATCGTCGGCGAGGCTCGCCGCTTTTTCCGCCTTTTCGATTTCAGCCGGGCTCTTGAACAGGCGCAAACGCCCGACGATGCCGGACGCATCGACGATCTGGCCGAAGGTCTGCAACTGCTCGTCGAGGCGGCGGCCGTTGAACGCGGTCAGGCCATGGGTGTCGTATTCGACGCCGACACGCGCTCCGAGCAGGCCGAGATCGTTGAGCAGGTTGCGCAGGTCGAGCGTCGGATTCGCATTGTCGCGGTCGGTCCACAGCACGATGTTTTCAATGATCGAGGTGTGGCGTGCCTGGCGCAGGTCGGCCGAACGGGTCAACAGCGTCATCGAGCCGTCGGCCATCACCACCAGCGACTGGAAGAAGCAGAAGCCGAACGTGTCGTAACCGGTCAGCCAATACATGCTTTCCTGCGCGAACAGGACAACGGCATCGAGCTTCTTTTCGGCCATCTCGATCATCAGCCGGTCGCGCCGGGCGTCGAATTCGGTTCGTTCGAAATGCAGCGCCATGCTGTCAGTCCTCCAATGCAATTGCCGAAATCTGCCGCCCGTAATCAGCTTCCTTGCGGTGCGTGGTGCGCCGGTAGGAATAGAACAGCTCTTCTTCCGCATAGGTGCAGCGGTTCAGAGCTTCCGCCTGAACGCCGGCCTTGCGCAGCCGGTCGACCGTGTAGAGGTTGAGGTCGAACATGTGGTGGCCGGCATTCTCCGACGGTGTGAAGTACCTGGCATTGTCGGCGTCGCCTTCGACGAAGCGGGCGACGAATTCGGGGCCGACCTCGTAATTGGCGGCGCTGATCGACGGGCCGAGCACGGCGAGGATGCGCTCGCGCCTGGCGCCGAGGCCCTCCATCGCGGCAACGGTGTTTTCGAGCACGCCCGTAAAGGCGCCTTTCCAGCCGGCATGGGCAGCACCGATGATGCGCGCTTGCGGGTCGGCAAACAGCACTGGGCCGCAATCGGCCGAAGAGGCACCGAGCGCGATGCCGGGCCTGTCGGTCACCAGCGCGTCGGCCTTGGGGCGGCCGTCGGCAAAGGGGCCGGTGGCGACGACGACGTCGGGCGAATGGACCTGGTAGAGGCTGAGCAGGTGGTCGGCCGGCACACCCATCCAACTGGCGACGCGGCGGCGATTCTCGGCCACGCGCGTCTGGTCGTCGTCGGAGCCGACGCCGATGTTGAGGCCCTGATAGATGCCTTCGGAGACCCCGCCGGTGCGGGTGAAGTAACCGTGGCGGATGCCATTGGCCTCCGCGCTGGCGAGCAAGTTGGACCGGATCGGATCCGGTTTCGAGTCGTTCAGCATTGCCGCCTTGTCATCCTCGTCAGCGATTTCGTCAAGGCCGGGCCAGCCGCCACAGGTCGCCTCGCCATCTCGAGGCCGGACAGTGGGGCAGGCGCAAGCGTGCTGTCAACTGACGGCGGGGAAGGGAATTCTTGTGCCACGCGGAGCAACCGCAAGCACCTTGAACAGTGTTCCCATGGCATCGGGGCCGGCCAGCCGCTCGACCTCGCCGCGGATCTTTTCACGCCCGGCGGCGTCCGCATCGGCACCAAACTTGCCGGCGCGTTCGAGCAGCCCCATGGCGAGCAGGAACGCGCCCTGGGTTGCCAGATGCGCATGAAGCCCATGTGCCCGGGCTGCCAAAGCAAGGGCCGCGAAGTCGACATGCGAGGTGAGGTCAGCCTCGCCGGGATTTGCGAGCACGTCGTCATAGTGGTGCTTGCGCAGCGCCTGCAGCGTGTCGCCGATGCCTGGTTCGACATGGCCGTAGTCGAAGAACAGGCCGGCGCCGCCAAAGGTGGCGAGATGGGTGGCGATCTGCTCCATCGTGCCGGTGCGCGCCGGGGCGAATTCGAAGATCGCACCCTCTGGCGCGGTCGCGGCGGCAACCGGCAGCAGCGCCGTCTCGATCGTTGCCGGGCCGGCAACGAAGCCAAGCTCGCCTGTTTCATTGAGGCCAACGGCGCGCTCGTGCCAAGCGGCACCGATCCTGACGAACTGGCGGGTCGGGATGGCGTCGAACAGTTCGTTGCCGACGATGAACAGTGGCGCAGTGGGCAGCGTCGACACCGTGTCGTGCCAGTCGATCCGGATGCCGCTGCTGGCGAGCGTCTGTTTCTGCACCCCACGCAGCTTCGGGCTCGTCTCAACCAGGGCGATGGAGGCGCCGGCGACGAAAGCGCCGTCGAGTTTTTGCAGAACCCTGAGCACGTCCTTCATCAGCGTCCCGCGCCCAGGGCCGATCTCGGCCAACGTCGCGCCGGTTGGAGACCCTGCCGCCTGCCAGGCGGCGTAAAGCCAGACGGCGACGAGTTCGCCGAACATCTGGCTGACCTCGGGCGCCGTAGTGAAGTCGCCCTCGACACCGAACGGCTCGCGCGTCGTGTAATAACCGTCAGTTGGATCGAACAGGCACAGCGCCATGTAGTCGGCGACGCTGATCGGGCCCGATGCCGCGATCAGGCCTGCGATGCGCGTCCTGAGCGCAGTCATGCCGGCCTGGCGATCTGCGTGACCGGCTTGGCCGACAGCATCGCCCACAGGCCGATCAGCACCATCGGCACCGACAGCACCATGCCCATGGTCAGCCAGCCGCCAAGGAGATAGCCGATCTGCTGGTCGGGCTCACGGAAGAACTCGACGAATATGCGCGACAGGCCATAGCCGCAGACGAAGGCGCCGGCGATGAAACGCGGCGTCTTCAGTTTGAGCCTGGAATGAGTCAGGAAACGCAGCACGAGGAACAGGACCAGGCCTTCGAGCAGGGCCTCGTAGATCTGGCTCGGGTGACGCAGAAAAGGTCCGCCGGTGGGAAACTCGATCGCCCATGGCACGTCGGTCACCCGGCCCCATAGCTCCGAATTGATGAAGTTGGCGAGGCGCACCAGGCCGAGGCCGACCGGCACGCCGGCGGCAACGACGTCGATCAGCGACCAGACGAGGATGCCGTGCTTGCGGGCGAACAGCACCATGGCAAGGGTGACGCCGAGCAGGCCGCCATGAAACGACATGCCGCCCTGCCAGACCGCGAAGATGTCGAGCGGATTGGAGATGTAGCGGGCGAGGTCGTAAAACAGGATGTAGCCGATGCGGCCACCAAGCACGACGCCAGCCGCTGCCCAGACCAGGAAATCGTCGAGGGCCTCGGGCTTCATCGGCAGCACGCCGTTCGGCCACAGACGGGTGTTGGTCACCAGCCGCTTGCCGTACCACCAGGCAACCAGGATGCCGACGATGTAGCCCAGCCCGTACCAGTGAATGGCCAGCGGTCCGAGTTGCACGATGACGGGATCGATGTTCGGAAAGGGCAGGGCAGCCAGCGGCAAGGCAAGGTATTCGCTCAAGTCAGTCTCCAGGGCAGGCAATCGCGGCGGACCATGCGGCAGGCTTTTGGCACGGTCAAGGCAGGCAACCCCGCAGTAACCGAGAAGTCATTGCGAGCAGGCGGGCATCTTTGCCGCAGCATTTGGCACCCTGTCGGGGCCACGATATCCTTGCATTCCGGGGCTTGCGCCACTACGTCGAATGGACAACGCGAGGGTTAGCCATGACGACCGGACCGAACCGCATTCTGGATGAATTCGCCAAGCTGATGACCGATGCCGCGGGTGCCGCCCAGGGCGTCAGGCGCGAGGTCGAAACCGCGTTCCGTTCGCAGGCCGAGCGGGCGATGAATTCGCTCGAACTGGTCCAGCGCGAGGAGTTCGAGGCGGTTCGCGACATGGCGATCAAGGCACGTGCCGAAAACAAGGCGCTGGTTGCCCGCATCGAGGCACTTGAGGCTCAACTCGCCGGCCGCGCCGGTGAAGATGCCGACACGGCCTCACCGGCGGCCTCGCCAAAGCCCCGCACAAAGAAATAATTCGTTAACTTTTCCACAAAGCGCCATCCGAAAAAGTGCTTTGTCGTGAATCGCTTACCGGCGCTTTGTGAATCTGCGCCGCAGCCTGTTTCCACATCCGAATGGGACGTTGCGAAAAATTGGGCTGTTCACGAGAGTCACGATCAATACACTGAATTTACTGCACGATTCGAAACACCGTCGTGCACCGGATGGCGCGGTCCGGCTGGGGGGTATTGAGTCCGGCAGCGCTGGTCGTCCGAGTTCAAGAATAAGTTCGTCGTGTGTGTCCCCCGCGCGGAGCGCGATGACGCGCCCGGAACGACAGGAAGCATTTATGGAACTTCTCGAACTCGAGTTCTCCCGCGAAATCCATCCGGTGGATGTCATCGAGCAGGTGGCTCATAACAACGACTGGGCGTTCGAACGTGCCGGCGACGACGAGATCTCGATTTCAGTCGTCGGCAACTGGACCGAGTACCAGGTGTCGTTTTCCTGGATGGAAGACTTCGAGGCCCTGCATCTGGCATGCGCCTTCGATGTCAAGGTGCCTGAAAGCCGTACGCTTGAGATTCTCAGGCTCTTGTCGCTGATCAACGAGCAGATGCTGTTCGGGCATTTCGACCTTTGGGAAACCGAAGGCGCGATCATGTTCCGCCAGTCGCTGCTGCTCGCCGGTGGCGTCGAGCCGACCAGCCAGCAGGTCGAAGTGCTGCTGTCCTCGGCGCTTGAAGCCTGCGAATGCTATTTCCAGGCTTTCCAGTTCGTCGTCTGGTCGGGCACCTCGGCCAAGGACGCACTGGCCAGCGTGCTGTTCGAGACGCACGGCAACGCCTGAGACTGTCGGATGAGTTCGCACAAGGCGCCGAAAGCTGAGATCAGCTTTGCCGATTTCGACAAGGTTGACATACGCACCGGCACGATCGTCGAGGTCGAGCCGTTCCCGGAAGCGCGCAAGCCGGCGTTCAAGCTGAAGATCGATTTTGGCACCGATATCGGCGTCAAGAAATCGTCGGCGCAGATCACCAAATATTATACGCCCGAGACGCTGCTGGGTCGGCAGGTGTTCGCCGTCGTCAACTTCCCGCCGCGCCAGATCGGCCCGTTCATGTCGGAAGTGCTCACCCTTGGCTTCCCCGACGAGGACGGCGACGTCGTGCTCGGCGCCATAGAGCGCAAGGTGCCGGACGGCGGCCGCCTGTTCTAGGATTCAGGTGAGGCCGGCCTGCAAATGGCGGCTCCCTGCGTTTCCGGTACTCACGTACCCAAATGTAGGGTCCGTTCCGGTTCTCGGAACCCACCATTTTCGACTCGGCCTGACCTGAACCGCGGATGCGCTGGGCATCACGCGGCGTAAGCCGCCTTCACATTGTCCAGGAACATTTCGGCGCAGGCATTCCAGGTGTAGCGCATGGCCCGTTCGCGGGCCTCGGTGCGGTCGACCTTGAGTGCGCCCAGTGCTGCCTCGCGCAGGTCTTCCGAAACAACGCCTCCGATGCCGTCGCCGACGATGTCGATCGGCCCAGTCACCGGATAGGCGGCAACAGGCGTGCCGCTGGCCAGCGCCTCGATGATGACATTGCCGAAGGTGTCGGTGCGGCTCGGGAAGACGAAAACGTCTGATGAGGCGTAGATCTCGGCCAGTTCGTCGCTCGGGCGGCGCCCGAGGAAATGCGCCTCAGGATATTTTGCCTTCAGCCTTTCGAGTTCTGGCCCGTCGCCGACAAGCACCTTGGTACCGGGCAGGTCGAGGTCGAGGAAGGCTGGCAGGTTCTTCTCCACCGCGATGCGGCCGACGCACAGGAAGATCGGCCGCGGCAGGTCCATCTCGACCTTCTTGTCGGGATGGAAGTGGTTGATGTCGACGCCGCGCGTCCATGGTCGGAGTTTTTCGAAGCCCCGCGATGCCAGGTCGTCGGCGAGCGACTGCGTTGCGACCATGCAGCCCTGGCCGGAGTTGTGGAAATTGCGCAGCAGGCCGTAGGTCCAGCTCTCCGGCAGCGGCAGACGGGCGCTTACATATTCGGGAAAGCGGGTGTGGTAGCTTGTGGTGAAGGGGCGCTTGTTGGCGAGGCAATAGCGCCGCGCCATCATGCCGAGCGGGCCTTCGGTCACCAGATGGATGTGGTCGGGTCGCCTTTGCTCAATGATCCGCGCCACGTTGCCGGGCGTGGTCAGCGCCAGCCTTATGTCGGGATAGGTCGGCATCGGCAAGGTGCGGAAGATGTTGGGTGTCAGGAAGTCGGCCTCGGCACCGAAGGCGGTCAGGGTTTCGGCCAGTCGTTCGAGCGTGTGGACGACGCCATTGATCTGCGGACGCCATGCGTCGGTGACCATCAGGATGCGCAAGGGCGTCTTCCCCGTTGTCCGCGTCCCGGCCTGCCGGGAATCAGCGGTCCTCCATTCATTGCGAGGCGCCTTTGAGCAGCATTGCATGACGCTGGAATGACGACGGCTTTGTTCGCAACGGCTGCAGCGCCGCGCGTCCACTCGGATGCCCGCAGGACGCTGTACCGATTTGAAGTGATGCATGACCCGAAAATCGACTCGGATTTTCGGGTCATGCGCGGGCGAGGTCGGTTCTGCCCGAACCGGTATTTTCTTTGTGACGATTTTTCCCGGGGCGGGGCTCGGCGTGAAATCCGATCCTTTGCCTGGAGAGGGGCGTTTGCCGAGGATATGGCCAAGCTTCGCATTGAGCGGGGCGAGCCATCCTCCCAACGGCTCTCAGTGAGAATTCGAAATGACAGAGATCACCAAGTCCCTTTCCAACCGCAACACGATCAGCCGCCGCACGGCATTTGCCGCGCTGCTCGCCTCCGTCGTCACCGTCATCAGCTTCACCGTTCCGCAACAGGCGCTCGCCGAGGATAAGACCGCGATCAAGGTCGGCATCATCTCAGGCGAGGACGAGGATGTCTGGCGCGTGGTGAAGGCCGAGGCCGCCAAGCAGGGCCTCGCCATCGAAACCGTCGTGTTCAACGACTACACCCAACCAAACGAGGCGCTGGAGCGCGGCGAGATCGACGCCAACGCCTTCCAGCACCAGCCTTATCTCGACAACCAGATCAAGACGCAGGGCTACCATATTACCCCAGTCGGCTACACCGGCCTGTGGCCGATCGGGCTCTATTCGAAGAAGCACGCCAAGGTCGAGGCGCTGCCGGAAGCCGCCGTCATCGGTGTGCCCAACGATCCCTCCAACGAAGGCCGTGCCCTGCGTGTGCTCGCCGACGCCGGCCTGATCAAGCTCAAGGACGGCATCGGCATCCTGGCAACCGTCGCCGACGTCGTCGATAATCCGAAGAAGTTCGAGATCAAGGAACTCGACGCCGGCATCGTCGGCCGTTCGGTCGAGGATCTCGACGCCGCGGTGGTCAACACCGACTGGGCGCTGAAGAGCGGGCTGACGCCCGAGCACCGGATCGCCCAGGAGCCGGTCGCAGAAAATCCGTACCGCAACTTCATCGCCGTCAAGACCGGCAGCGAGAACGAAGCCTGGGTCAAGAAGCTTGTCGCCGCCTATCAGAACCCGACCGTCAAGGCCGAGTTCGACCGCGTCTACAAGGGCACCGGCGTCGCCGCCTACTGAGCTTGACGACTGATTACAATGGAGGCGGCCTGCCATGAATGGCGGGCCGCCTTCCGCATTGCCGAGGGAATTTCATGACCCAGCATTTTGCACCCATCGAAGGGGCGTCCCCTGTCGATACTGCGCTGTCGGAGACGGTGGTGCGCATCGTCGACCTCAGGCGGCGCTTCGGCCAAACACCGGCCGTCGACGGCGTTTCGCTCACAGTGCGCAAGGGCGAGGTACTTGGTATCATCGGCCGCAGCGGCGCCGGCAAGTCGACGCTGATCCGCTGCCTGAACGGACTGGAGCGACCCGACAGTGGCCAGATCTTCGTCGAGGGCCGTGAGATCACTGGCCTCAGCGAGCGCGATCTGCAGCCGCTGCGCCGACGTATCGGCATGATCTTCCAGCACTTCAACCTGTTGTCGGCCAAGACTGTCGAGGAGAATGTCGCGCTGCCGCTCAAGATCGAAGGCCAGTCCAGGGACGAGCGGCTCAGGCGTGCCGCCGAACTGCTCGAACTCGTCGGTCTCGCCGACAAGGCCAAGGCCTACCCAGCGGCACTTTCGGGCGGGCAGAAGCAGCGTGTCGGCATCGCGCGCGCGCTCGCCGCGCGGCCGGCGGTCCTGCTCTCCGACGAGGCGACCTCGGCGCTCGATCCAGAGACGACGCGCTCGATCCTGGCATTGCTGAAGGACATCAACCAAAAGCTCGGCCTGACTATCCTGCTGATCACCCACGAGTTGGAGGTGGTCCGCAGCATTGCCGACCGCGTCGCCGTCATCGATGCCGGGCGAATCGTCGAGGAAGGGCAGGTGTGGTCGATCTTCGCCGACCCGCGCACCGAAGTGACGCGCAGCCTGCTCGCCGGTATCCGGCCGCAGCTGCCGCAGGCGATCGCCACACGGCTAACCGGCGTTGGACGCGAGGCCATCCTGCGCGTCGACATCGCAGGCGAAGCGGCGCGCCGGCCGCTGCTCCAGGAGCTGGCAACGTCGGTTCCCGGCCGGTTCCGGCTGGTCCATGGCGGCATCGACACCATACAGGGGGAGCCTGTCGGAACGCTGTTCCTCGGCGTCGACACTGCATCGCGCGGTATCGCCGAAACAATCGAATTCCTGAATGCCCGGAAAGCGCGGGTCGAGGTGCTTGGTTATGTCACAGACAATGCTTGAACTTCTTCTGCGCTCGTTGTGGGAGACCGTGCTGATGACGGCTGCATCGGGCTTGATCTCTCTGGTCTTCGGCTTGCCGCTCGGCCTGGCGCTCGTTGCCACCGACCGCGGCGGTATTGCCTGCAATCGCTGGGTCAACGGCATCCTCGGCGCACTCGTCAACGGCTTCCGCTCGGTGCCGTTCATCATCCTCCTGGTGGCGCTGATCCCAGTGACGCGGTTGATCGTCGGCACGTCGATCGGCACCTGGGCGGCGATCGTACCGCTGGCGATTGCCGCAACGCCCTATTATGCGCGCATCGCCGAAGTGTCGCTGCGCGAAGTCGACCGTGGCCTGATCGAGGCCGTGCGCGCCATGGGCGGCGGGCGCTGGGCGATCATCCGTGAGGTGCTGGTACCCGAGGCACTGCCAGGCATCGTTGCCGGCTTCACCGTTACGCTGGTGACGCTGGTCGGCGCCTCGGCCATGGCGGGTGCCATCGGTGCGGGCGGGCTCGGCGACCTCGCCATTCGCTACGGTTACCAGCGTTTCGAGACGGCTGTCATGGTTGCGGTCGTGGCTGTGCTGATCGTGCTCGTCTGTGGCATCCAGTGGATCGGCGACAGGCTGGTGACGCGGCTCGATCGCCGCGGCTGATCAGGCCGGCACGCGGATCATGGCGCGCAGGCCGCCCAGCGGGCTGTCGCTCAGCTTGATGTCGCCACCATGGCTGCGGGCGATGTCGCGGGCGACGGCCAGGCCGAGGCCGGTGCCGGTCGAATCAAGATTGCGCGCCTCGTCGAGGCGGTAGAACGGCTTGAACACCTCTTCGCGCTTCTCTTCCGGAATGCCGGGGCCGTTGTCGTCGACCATCACCACCAGCATGCCGCGATCGTGGACCGCCTTGACCTCGACCTCCTTGGCATAGCGGAAGGCGTTGCCGACGACGTTCTGCAGCAGGCGGTTGAACGCATTGGGGCGAACATGCACCTCGGGCTCGCCGACGAGCGTGATCTTGAGCTTGCGCTTGCGCAGCTTGGCTTCGTCACCCAGCCTGTCGAGATAGGTGGCAAGATCGAAGCGGCCGGGATCCTCCGAAGCCTCGCCGCGGGCGAAAGCCAGATAGGCCTCGAGCATCGACTGCATGTCGTCGACATCCTGGCTGAGTGCTTCGGTGTCGACCTTGCTGCCTGACAGAGCCAGCTGCAGCTTGAAGCGCGTCAGGATGGTGCGCAGGTCGTGGCTGACGCCGGTCAGCATCGCCGTGCGCTGCTCGATCTGGCGTTCGATGCGTTCGCGCATCTGGATGAAGGCGAAACCGGCGCGTCGCACTTCTTCGGCGCCGCGTGGCCGGAAGTTGACCGGCATCGGCCGGCCCTTGCCAAAACTTTCGGCAGCCTCGGTGAGTTGCAAGATCGGGCGGATCTGGTTGCGCAGGAACGGAATGGCGATCATCAGCAGGACCAGTGACGTGCCGACCATCCACAGCAGGAAGATGTGGGTGTTCGAGGCATAGGCCTGGCTGCGGCGCACGAACACGCGCAATACCTTGTCGTCGAGCTGGACGCGCACTTCGACGATGTTGGAGTTGCCGACGGTATCGAGCCAGAACGGCCGGTTGATCTGCTTGCGGATTTCCGACGACAGCGCCTGGTCGAGGATCGAGAAGAACGGTTTCGGGCCAGGCGGGGGCAGGGGTTCGGCCGGCAACAGGTCGATCTTCAGCGACATGCGCTCCTGGGCGATGCGGATGATCTGGGCATAACTTTCGGGCTGCGGAAAGGTGTCGAGCAGGTCGATGATGCCGGCGATGTCACGCGTCACCGCCTGTGACAGGCGCACAGTCACCGTCTGCCAGTGCCGCTCCATGAAGACGAAGGCGACGACCGACTGCAGCAGGATCATCGGCGTGATGACGATGAGCAGCGAGCGCGCGTAGAGCCGCTTCGGCATATAGATGGAGACACGTCGCCAGAAGCGGTTCCAGCTGCGCGGCACAGCCGTCAGCGCACGCCACATGCGTGTGCCGAGCCTGCCTCCGCCGGGCCGTTCCATGTCGGTGGTTGCCATCCGCCCTTCCACTTGCCGCTAACCGGTCAGGTTCCGGCCGGCTCGCCTCGATCCTAGCCCACGCCGGATCGTTCTGAAACTGTCTTTGAAGTTCAACAGCTTACGTTGTCAAACTCCGTCTCGCCCGATGCTGAAAACATAGGGCTTTTTCCTACAGCGCCAGATGGCTCTGGATTTACCGATGCCTGGAGAAGATCACCCGGAACTGTGCCGAGACTGTGTCGCCAGTGCGTCGATGATCTCGGGCGCGGACAGACAGAGCGTCCGACCCACGTGTTGCGGCACAACAAAATTTGCCCGCCGTTGCGACCAGGTTGATGAACGGGGGATGACGAGGTTCGGGCCGCTGACACGGCCCGAAGTCGTCTGGCGGTCAGATGCCGAGCAGTTTCTTGGCTTCGTTGAGGGCTGCTTCCGATCCGGCGTGGTCGCCGGATGCGTGCAACTGTTCGCCCTTGGCGCGCAGTTCCTTGACCTTCGTCATGTCCGCCTCGGCGAGCGTGGAGGCGGGCAGAGCAGCGTCGATCGCCGCCATGATGCTCGGGCAGGAATGGGCGAATGCGGTGGCAGGCAAGACAGACAGGGCAAATGCAAGCGTGATAGCACGTAACATGGCCGTTTCTCCCGCGCCGGCCCGCTTGATGCGGAAGAGTTGTTGCCGGCGGGCCATGTTACCTCGGAGTGACCGGCTTCAACAACCGGCCCTCCGGAACTGCTCCGGCTACTCCACGCTGAGCCGGTAGCCGATGCCGCGTACCGTCTGCAGCCAGACGGGATTGGCCGGATCGCGCTCGATCTTGCGCCGCAGACGGTTGATCTGGACGTCGATGGTGCGCTCGCCGACTTCCGAGTCGCCGGTCACCAGTTCATGGCGCGGGATGGTCTCGCCGGCACGCGCGGCGAAGATGGCGAGGATTTCCTGCTCCCGGTCGGTCAGCTTGAGGGCTTCGCCGCCACGCTTCAGTTCGCGGCGGGCGATCTGGAAGGTGTAGGGGCCGAACACCAACTGCTCGACCTTCGGTGTTGCCGCCGGGCCGCCGCGGCGCAGGATGTTGTTGATCCTGAGGATCAGTTCGCGCGGGTCGAACGGCTTGGGCAGATAGTCGTCGGCGCCGGCCTCGAGGCCGGTGATGCGGCTGTCGGTCTCCGACAGTGCCGTCAGCATCAGGATCGGCACGTCCTTCTGGTCACGCAGCGACTTGGTCAATTCGATGCCGTTTTCGCCCGGCATCATCACGTCGAGGATGAGAAGGTCGAAGTCGAGGCCGGCAAGCTTGCGCCGCGCTTCGTCTGCATTGCCCGCGACAGTAACGCGAAAGCCGTTTTCGGTCAGATACTGCTTGAGCAGGTTGCGGATGCGCGTGTCGTCGTCGACGACGAGCAGATGCGGAGCATCGTCGCCCAACGTGGCCTGGCTGGCCGTCTTGTCGTTATTCTCCATGGTCTTTCCCCGGCGTGTTTCCGGGCAGATGATCAATCTGCGCCCTTAATTCGGGATTGACCATCGCCTTGAGGAATCTTTCGATCCAGGCGCGCTCGGTCTCTCCCGCGCCCTCCAGTGCCGCATGGATGCGGCGTGACTGTGGCCGCGCCAGCGCCAGTGTCAATGTACGGCCCTTGGGCGTCGGGTAGAGTTCGCGCTGGCGCCGGTCGCGCGGCCCCTGCACCTGAACGATGTAGCCGGCGTCGATGAGCTGCTTGAGCACCCGCGCGAGGCTCTGCTTGGTAATCTTGAGCACGTCGAGCAGCTCGGCGACCGTCAGTCCGGGCAGGCGGTTGACGAAGTGCAGCACGCGGTGATGGGCGCGGCCGAAACCGTACTCGGCGAGGATCTGGTCGGGGTCGGAAGTGAAGTCGCGATAGGCGAAATACATCAGCTCGATGATCGAGAAATCGATGCCTTCGTCTGCCGTCACGGCGGTGCGGATCGGTTGGGCGGTTGCGCCGCTGCGTTGTGCCATAGAATTCCTGTTCGTCAATTTATGTCAGCACTATTGACATAAATTAGGTGCGATGGTAATTTTTGCCAAGCTTTTCGGCGGATTGCGAACGAAAAGGCAAGGTGCGGTGGTTTTTTCCGAAACATCGTGAGTTTGCTTTGGTATTCTGCCCCGCCTACGCTTTATCCATCAGGCCCCTTCGGGCCATCAAGAACGATACGAAACGATAGGCAGGCTCCCGCCTGCGGGAAGGTTTACCATGGCATCCGTTCCTTTCGACAAGCTCGATGGATTCATCTGGATGAACGGCGAGTTCGTCCAATGGGCCGACGCCAAGATTCACGTACTAACCCATGGTCTGCACTATGCAAGCGCGGTGTTCGAGGGTGAGCGCGCCTATGGCGGCGAGATTTTCAAGCTGACCGAGCACACCGAGCGCCTGCACGAGTCCGCCCGCATCCTGGGCTTCACCATTCCCTATTCGGTCGAGGTGATCGACGATGCCTGCCGCGAGCTCTTGAAGAAGCAGGGCTTCAAGGACGCCTATGTGCGCCCGATCGCCTGGCGTGGCAGCGAGGAAATGGGCGTCGCCGCCCATAAGAACCGCATCAATGTCGCCGTCGCGATCTGGCAGTGGCCGAGCTATTTCGACCCGGCGCAGAAGCTGAAAGGCATCCGCCTCGACATCGCCGAGTGGCGCCGCCCCGACCCGCGTACGGCACCGTCGAAGTCCAAGGCTGCCGGCCTCTACATGATCTGCACGCTGTCCAAGCATGCGGCCGAGGCCAAGGGTTATGCCGATGCGATGATGCTCGACTGGCGCGGCCAGGTCGCCGAGGCCACGGGCGCCAACATCTTCTTCGTCAAGGACGGCAAGGTGCATACACCGAAGCCGGACTGCTTCCTCGATGGCATCACGCGCCGCACTGTCATTGGCCTCGCCAAGGATCGCGGCCTCGAAGTGGTCGAGCGGGTGATCATGCCGGAGGAACTGGAAGGCTTCGAACAATGCTTCCTGACCGGCACGGCGGCTGAAGTGACGCCGGTTTCGGAGATCGGGCAGTACCGATTCGAGGTCGGCGAAATCGCCAAGACGCTGATGAACGACTATTCTGCGGCGGTTCAGCCCAAGCACGCGATTGCTGCTGAATAACAAGCAGAATCAATTAATTGACCTTGAAGAAGGGCGGTTTTCGGACCGCCCTTTTTGCGTCTTCCTCGTCCAATTTGACATTCCCCGATTTCGGGGTCTGATGTTGCTGTCGGCATACTGAGGGCCGGCATGCAATTTGGAGGGAATTGTTATGGAATCGCTTCTTCCTATCATCATACAAATTGTAACCGGCGTTATCGGTGGACAGGCCGTCGGCGCGGCGATCAAGACGGCGGCGATGGGGCAGGTGACGAAATTGCTCGCCGGTGGCGTCGGCGGTCTCGCGGGCGGACAGATCCTCGGCAGCCTTCTCGGCGGCGCGGCTGATCCGGCAACGGCAGGTGCACTCAGCGGCATTCTCGGCGATGTGGTTGGTGGTGCCGGCGGCGGCGCCATCGTGACGGCCATCGTCGGCGCGATCATGGGTGCCATGAAGAAATAATCCCGCTACAGATTGGAATTCGGATTGGGCGGCTACGGCCGCCCCTTTCATTTTCTGGATCAGCGGCGCTGCCTGCCGCCCACCAGAATGGGCATGGACGAAGCGCGCGTCAGTCCTTATGTCGGGGCGAACTTGGCGCATCGGCCCGAAAATCGGTGTCGATCTTCGGAAAGCACGATGCGCAGATTCACACAGTTGGAGCGTCCTTTGTGCGTCCATTCGGACGCACGGCGCTCCAAGGAAAGGACCCGCCATGGGACAGCTCAATGCCGGGATCGTCCCGGTTACGCCCTTCCAGCAGAACTGCACGATCCTGTTCGATACCGACGACAAGACCGGCGTCGTTGTCGATCCGGGCGGCGATGTCGACACCATCCTGTCGGTGCTCAAGCAAAACGGCATCACGATCACGGCGATCTGGCTGACCCACGGCCATATCGACCATGCCGGTGGCGCGATGGAGCTGAAAGATACGCTCGGCGTCGACATCATCGGCCCGCACGAGGCCGACAAGCCGCTGCTCGACAATCTGGTGACCCAGGCCCAGAAATTCGGCATGGACGGTTCGGTGCGCAATTGCGTGCCTGACCGGTTCCTCACCGAGGGCGAAACCGTGTCCTTCGGAACTCATGTTTTCGAGGTGCTGCATTGCCCCGGCCACGCGCCCGGCCACGTTGTCTTCTACAACCGTGACGCGAAATTCGCTCATGTCGGCGACGTGCTGTTCCAGGGCTCTGTCGGCCGCACCGACCTCTATGGCGGCGACCACGCCACCTTGATCCGGTCGATCAAGGAGAAACTCCTGCCGCTCGGCGACGAGATCGGCTTCATCTGTGGCCACGGCCCGGGCAGCCGCTTCGGCGACGAACGCCGCAGCAATCCCTATCTGGTTTGATTGGATCGATCAGGCCGTCTGCCTGATCTGAGGCGGCCGCTGTCGGTCTGCTCCGCAGCAGCCTTTCGCCCAACGGACTACCTCACATAAAAAACGGCGCCAACCGCAAGGCTGGCGCCGTTTTGTCATTTTGGCTGCCGCGGCCGGGCAGGGAGGGCCGCCACAGTCCATGCCCGTGGCTTCGGTCAGTTGGCTTCGCAGAAGCGCTCGACGCCGTCATAGCCGGTGAAGGTGCCGCTGCGCGGCTTGAAGCTGCGGTAGCGGTCCGAACAGTAGCTGTACCATTCGGGCGTCCACGGCTCGATCGCGTAGCTCTCGCGATAGACCACACGGCGCTGCACCGGGGCGGGGCGATAGTAGTCCTGGCCATAATCCTGGCGGTAGACACGGCGCGGCTGCGGCTCGTAGTCGTAATAGTCGTCATAGACCGGCTGCGAACGGTTGGCGTTGCCAGCAATCACGGCGCCCGCGATGAGGCCGAGCGCACCCGCAGCGACGATCGCGCCGGTGTTGTCGTGGCGGTTGTGACGGCGCCAGCGCTCGCCGGCCTCGGCCGCGGGCAGGGCGGTCAACGTGGTAGCGGCAACTGCCGCCGAAAGGACGAGGGTCTTGAAAATACGGTTCATGTCGGTCTCCTTCGCCGTCCGGCCCGTATCAAGGCCAGAATTTAGCGTCGACACTATGTCTAGGGGAGCCCGCCTGAACGCAGCCTGAACGGATCTTCAGGTGCAATGGGTCAAAGAAACTACCGCCGACAAACGCCAATATGCGTTGCGGCGAATACAGCAGCATGCTTGGCCGGAGCACGAACTCCGGCCTCCTTGAAGGTTCTCAGCCGACGGTCAGATTGACGGCCTTCGGACCCTTGCCGCGCTTGTCCGGCTCGGTGTCGAAAGAAACCTTCTGCCCATCCTCAAGACCGGGAAGACCCGACGCCTGCACGGCCGAAATATGAACGAAGACATCCTTCGCTCCGTCGTCCGGCGTGATGAAGCCGAAGCCTTTGGCATGATTGAAGAACTTGACGGTGCCGGTCTGCGGCATGGGAAACTCCTCTGATCCCATCAATTCCAGTCTTCGGGCCGGCAAATGCCCGAAGTGGAAATTTGTCGTTCATTTTTGGGTCATCGGCAAGCAAAAGTTTTGCCTGCCGATACCTGTCCTAAGGCTGCTCAGGCCCGGCAATTACCGGGCCCAAGTGGCCAAATGCAACGCGTTTCGCGGCTTAGTATTCGCAGTAGCGGATCGGGCCGATCTGGATGCAGGAGGGTGGCCGCGGACGCAGCGGATCGAACCTCGAATAGACACGCACGCGGCAATTGGGGCCGACATGGCGGTGGGGCACGTTGCCGTAACGCGGCAGGAAGTGGCGGCGAACCTCACGATGGCAGTCGCGCACCTGGACCGGCGGGCGGACCCGGATCGGCCGGCAGTCGGGGCGGCGGTGGACATGCCACTCGGTACGGCCGAACTGAGGAACAAAATGGCGCTGCGGGTCGCCGTGGCAACCACGGACCTGGATCACCAACCCGCCATCGGCCTGCGGCGCATTACCCGCCGGCATCGCCTCGACCGGCCCGCCATATCCTAGCCCTGCGGCCAGGAGCATTGCGCCCAGAGACTTCAGCAACTTCATGGTCTGCCTCCTCTGCGTGGGAAGCAGATACTGCCTCCGCGGCAAGACTATGTCACGGTTGGCTGTGGCTCGCCAGAGTGGCGCCGGCTGGACGCAGAGACTATCTCGTTGATTTGGCGACGGATAATTGCGGAGCCACCCACCAAAGAAGAAGGGCGCGATGGTGATCCACCGCGCCCCTCTTCAAAGCAAAAAACCTTACGCGGCTTAGCCGGCGCGGAGGTTGACCGCCTTAGGACCCTTGCCCATACGGTCGGGCTCGACGTCGAAGCTGACCTTCTGGCCGTCGACGAGCGTGCGCAGGCCCGAAGCCTCGATAGCGGAGATATGGACGAACACGTCCTTCGCGCCGCCATCCGGCGTGATGAAGCCGAAGCCTTTGGTTGCGTTGAAGAACTTTACGGTACCGGTCTGGGTCATTGGGAGAACTCCTTCACCCGTTCAGTGGTCTGGACATGCCGACCGCCTGGCGTCGGCGGCACGTCGGTGGTTTGCTTGGCGGTCATGCATTTGCGCACGATTAAACCCCCCGCCGAGTCACGGGGTCGTCAGAGATTCACAGTATCGGGGAAAGGGTCGTGCAAAACGTTCCAGTCTCCGGGTCAGCAAACGCCCGAACTGAAACTGATATTGCATGGAAACGCGTAGGTTGCAAGATGTCGCGGCAAGGGCGGTAGGCACTTCGCAGCGTCGCATAAATATACGACATTTCTAAAGGCGCCATTGGCCAGATTGCCGCGCCTGTTGGCGCCAGTTTCGCCGATCCCGATTGCATTCGTTGACAGAATCGCCAGGATCGGGGCAGGGGCTGGAACATTTCCCGCACGGGCGGGGATGAGAGGGAGCTGTTTTCATGGTTTTTTCGGCAAAGACCTTTGCGCGAAAAGCAACTGTCGCCTCGTTGCTGTCGCTGATGCTGGCCTCTTGCGTGGTCGTCGAGGACGGCCCGGGTCCCGGCCCGCGCCCGCCGCGCCCCGATCCGGGCCCGCAATTCTGCACCCGCGAGTATGACCCGGTCTGCGCGCGCCGTGGCGGCGACCGTCAGACCTTCGCCAATTCCTGCATGGCGGAGGCCGCCGGCTACCGCATTATCCGTGGCGGCGAATGCCGTGGTGGCGGTGACGATGGCTGGGGCGGTGGTGGCGGCGGTGGCCGGGGAGACCAGTTCTGTACCAGGGAGTATCGCCCTGTTTGCGGCCGCCGCGGTGACACGCTCCGGACCTTCCCGAACGCCTGTGAAGCCGATTCCTCGGGCTATCGCGTCATCGACGACCAGGGCCCCTGCTGAGCGTATCGAGCTGGTGTCTCCCGGCAGCCCATGCCGGGAGTTATCTTCGCGGGGCATCAGTCGCCAACCGACGAACACATAACCTTGCGGATGCGGCAATCGTCGCCGACATGGCGATGCTTGACGCTTCATGTCATCGCCTTGCGCGCGAACATCGCCCACGCGGCTGTTCGGCAATGCTGTGTAGGAGCCCAGACCGGCTCATGAGGCCGGTTGCCCGCACAGCCTGGTTCAGCGCTGCCGGACGATCGCGGCGATCGCATTGACGATCAGGCGAGACGCGGTCTCGGCCGTCAGGCCGTCGATGTCTGCGGGCGGATAAAACTCGACAAGGTCGAAGCCTGCGATCCGCGCACGCTTGCCGAGGCCTGATATCAGATCGATCGCCTGCGTGTAGGTGAGGCCGCCGGGCGTTCGTGCGGCGACCCCCGGCATGATGCTTGGATCGAGACCGTCGCAATCGAGGGTGACGACGACTCGCGCGCCTTCAGGTATGTGTCGGAGTGCTGCCTCGACGCCATGGGCATGAAGCTCGCGGGCGGTGACGAAGCGGCTGCCGTAGCGCCGAGCCGCCTCGATCTCGGCGAGCCGGGCGCTGCCGACGCTGCGCATGCCGACCTGGACCATGCCTGCGACATGCGGCATCTCGCTGGCCCGGCGCATCGGGTTCGAATAGCCGTTGCGTTCGCCGAGCACCTCGTCGCGCCAGTCGATATGGGCATCGATCTGCAGAACCCAGACCGGGCCGTGATCGGCAAAGCCGGCCAGGAAGGGGATCGGCACGGAATCGTCACCGCCGAGCAATATCGGCACAGCGCCAAGTGCCAGGATCTCGCGCGTCCTGGCTTCGATGCGGGCGCGGTTGGCCGCATTGTCGTGCATGATGGTCGCGATGTCGCCGGCGTCGATGCAGCAGACAGGCTTGCCGTCGAACAGCGGGCCGCCGAGGTCAAAATCCCAGTGTTCGACGAGCGTGGCGTCGTCCTGGCTGGCAGCGCGGATGGCGTCGGCGGCCAAGGCATATCCGCTGCTGTCCTTGCCGGGATAGGTGGTGCCATGACCGGCGGAGAAGATCACCGCACGGGGCGTGCCGCCATCAGCGAGGCGATCGGGAAGGCCGAGGAAGCGGAGCGATGCGGTCATGTCGATCTGGTCTCAATGGCGTGGGTGCGGTTGCGGTGAAGTCTAGGCTGCGCCCGCAAACGCTGGAGGTGTGGCGCGACAGATTCGACTGGTTTACTCCCGGGTGCGTCGCAGCGTGCCGAGACCGTTGCCGTCGAGCGCCTCAATGGTGATTGTCGACGCCGTGCCGTCGGAGCCGATCACGAAGCTGACCGCCGACGGCATGTCGGGGAGTTCGGGCGAGGGAAAGCTCAGGAACATGTCGCGGTCGAAATGGCTGAGCGGATAGGATCTGGCACCGTCCGGGCCAAGCTTGAGAACGAGACCGTCTCCGGCTGCCGCGACGACGGCCTCGCCGACGAAATCGTTGGCGTAGCGGCCGGCATAGGCGGTGGCTGGAAGTGCCGGCGTGGCAGGCGAGGGTGAGGTGGCGTAGGTCGCCTGGGCGGCCGCGACGGCGGGGCCAAACATGCCGGCATAGATCGCATTCCAGTCCTTCAGCCAATCCTTGCCGACTTTGCCGTCGAAGACGAGGTCGGCGAAGCTGTCCGACAGGCCCTCGGGCACGCCGGTCGGGAAAGCGTTGGCGAGAATGACGATGCCGAGCTGCCGTTCAGGGAACAAGGTGACGAGGCTGCGAGCGCCGACGCTGAAGGCGCCGGCGTGGCCCCAGCTCAGGCCATGGCGGCCGAACTCGACATTCCAGCCGAGGCCGTAGAAGGACTGGCCGCCGCTGACCGGGTTTTTGCCGCGCGTCATCAGCGGGATATGTGTCTGGTCGAGTGCTGCGGCTGCGATGAGCTGCTTGCCGTCATGGCTGCCGTTGGCCAGTTCGAGCCGAAGCCACTGGGCGAGGTCGCGCACCGTGGAGCTGACGCCGCCGGCCGGCGCCTGTGCGTCCGGCTGCCGCTCGACCCTGGCGGCCCAGCCACCGTCGGCCTTGACGTGGAGCGCGGCGCGGTTGGCGCGACCGACGAAATCGGCATGGCGGGAGCTTGTCGAAGTCATGCCGAGTGGACGGTAGAGCTTTTCCTCGGCGATGTCCTCCCAGGCCTTGCCCGTCGGGATGACTGCGGCGACCGCGCCCTCGGTCAGGCCGAAATTGCTGTAGGAATAGCCGGCGCGGAAGCTCGACGAAGGCGATACGAACCGGAGCCGTCTCAGGATTTCGGCGCGCTCGTAGCCGATTTCCTCGAGATCGTCGCCGGCGGTGCCGGGAAGTCCGCTGCGATGGGAAAACAGGTCGCGAACGGTGAGCTGGCTTGTCGGGTAAGGGTCATTGAGGCGGAAGGCGGGGTCGAGATCAGATATCTTCGCATCCCAGGAAACGGTGCCATCGCCGACCAGTGCTGCCACGACCGTCGCCGAGATCGGCTTGGACATCGACGCGATCTGGAACACCGTGTCGGCGTCGACCTTTTCCGGCTTGCCGGCCTCGCGCAGCCCAAAACCCTTGAGGAAGACAACCTTGTCGTCGTGGACGACGCCGATGGCGAGCGCCGGCACGCTGCCGTCTGAAATGGCTGCTTCGGCCAACTGCTCCAGCTGCGCCAGCGCGGCGGTAACTTGCTCGGTCGTCGCGGTCTGAGCGGATGAGGGCGTCGGTGCAAGGGCAAGGGCGGGGAGGAGCCACGCCAGACGGCGGACGAACGACCTTGCGGACAGCAGCATGCGCCGGCACCCCCCTGCTTTATGGCCTGCCTTCGAGGCTACAGCCTGCCATTGAGGAAGCCAAGAGCTGGAACGGCTACCTGATCGTGCCGGCCGGGTCGCGGCCGTCGCGAAAGCCTAGGTCCCTGCCAAGGTGGAGCGACAGCTCGCGCGGATCGAACCCGGCGCGGCGACGGCCATGGCGGCTGCTCGTTGCGAGCTGCGTCAGCCATGTCTGGAGCGGGCCTAGGGTGGCGGCCAGGGTGAGGTGGGTCATGGACTTGGCTTTCAATAGTTAAATTCTTTTGAGGAAGTGCCTCCTCTTTCCTCCTGTTTTTGCTATGAATCCAACTGAACGTAAGGATGAGTGCATAAGGAAAACTTATGGCGATTGTTCAGCTGCCGCCGCTGACGGCGATCCGTGCCTTCGAAGCGGCGGCGCGGCTCGGCAACTTCACCCGGGCTGCGGAAGAGCTTGGTACGACGCAAGCGGCGGTGAGCTACCAGATCAAGCTCCTGGAGGAGCGTGCCGGCACACCGCTGTTTTTGAGACGGCCCAAGCAGACCGAACTGACCGAAGCAGGTCGGGCGCTGGCGCCGAAAGTCAGTGCCGCTTTCGAGATGCTGGGCGAGGCGTGGGGCGAAACCCGCGGCGGGGCGCGCGGTGTGCTGGTCGTCTCGACGCTGCCGACATTCGCCGCGAGCTGGCTGGCGCGGCACCTCGGCGCGTTCCAGATGGTGCAGCCGGATCTTGCGGTGCGGCTCGAGACGACGACCCGCAACACCGACTTCAGGACCGAGCAGGTCGATGTCGTCATCCGCAGGGACGACGGGAATTTGCCGCCCGGGCTGGCTGGGCATCTGATCGTGCCGACCGACTTCGCGCCGATGCTGAGCCCGAAGCTCGCCGCGACGATCGGCGGGGTCAAGGAGCCGGCCGACCTGCTCAGGCTGCCGCAGATCGACCCCGGCGACCTGTGGTGGGGCGAGTGGTTCGTGGGTGCCGGCCTGCCCGCCGACATGCTGCCGCAGCGCCCGGCACCGAAGATGGGCTCGCAGGCCTATGAGGCGATCGCCGCCATCGCCGGCCATGGCGTGGCGATGCTGACGCCGACCTTCTACCGCGAAGAACTTGCCAATGGCACGCTGATCCAGCCCTTCGAGCATGTCGGCTCCGACGGCTCCGGCTTCTGGCTGGTCTATCCCGAGGAGCGCCGCAACGTGCCCAAGATCAAGGTCTTTCGCGAGTGGATCCTGGCCGAGGTCGGACGGACACTGGGCAGAGGCGGGCAGTGTTAGGGAGAGACGCTGCGGACATCAAACTCCTGGCTACCATTTCTTGCGCCGTTTCGAGGCGCCGGCAAAAATCCGCGAACGTCAATGTGTGAGGCTACTGTGAACATCGGCGATATTCGAAAACGGGCGCAAGGGGTGAAAGCGGGCACCGTCAGCCCGCTTGAGCTGGATTATGCGCGCGGCATCCTTCGAGCGCATCGGGGTGACATCAATTCAGCCTTGTATGTCGTCGGACTTTGCGGAGCCGCCGACGATGCCTTGTTGATCGAGCCCTATCTTCGCGGTCCGGAATGTGACGTCCATGGCGAAACAGCACTCAAGGCATTGGTCCGCTACCTGGGTCTCGTAGATCGTTACCGTCCGCTTCTACGGAAGCTGATCATGTCTCCGACCGATCTGGGTTGGATGAACAGCCGTATGTCGGCGATCCATCTCGCCAAGGACTACTTCAAAGACTTCCGCGACGATGAGTTGGGCTGCGAGCTCGTTGCAATATTCTGCAACCCGTCTGATCAGGATCAGCTGTCAGCGCGTGGCACACTCGTCGACATTCTGGGCATCAGAGATGAGCTCGGAGATCCTTTCGGCCTTGAGCTGGAAGCTGGCGATACCGATGCCGGCTACATCGTGAAGATGGCCCGGCAACGCTTCAATTGCCACGGCGGATTGCACTGACGCATGATCATCCCGGTAGTCGTCCCGGCGCGCTTGTCCCCTACGGCGATGGCGCGATAGACCGGCCGGGTTGGAAATTGCGGTCGAGCGAGCAGAGGCAGGGGCGAAATGGCTCAGAAGGTCATTGGTCTGATCGGCGGATTTGAGCTGGGAGAGCTCGGCGGAATATTACCGCATCATCAATGAGCGGGTGCGCACACTACGTGGCGGGCTGCATTCGGCTCGCATGCTGATGTGGTCGTTCGATTTCGCCGAGATCGAGGCGCTGCAGGGCAGCGGACGCTGGGCCCGGAAACGAGGTTGTAGAATCTGCGCGTTGCCTCCGAAAATCGATGCCGGACTTTGGGCTCTGCGTTTAGGCGCGCGGGACGAGGGCTTCGATGGCCTTCATCGCCATATCGAGGCCATGCTCGGCGCCGATCGCCTGGCCCATTGCAGTCGCCGTCTGGCGCATACCAGGTGCATCTGTGGCGGTGAATGCTGCTGCGAGCGCCGCAACGGTCAGCGATTCCCGGTCCAGTGGGGCGGGCCCCGCGCCGAGGTCAGCGACGCGGCGGCTCCAGAATGGCTGGTCGCCGAAAAACGGGCAGATGATCGTTGGCAATCCGGCGCGTAGCGAAGCAGCGGTTGTGCCGGCACCACCGTGGTGCAAGGCTGCGCTCATCTGAGGCAGCAGCCGGTCATGCGGCGCCGCGGTCATGACATGGACATGCGCCGGGGGTGAGGGCACCTCGAGAGCGCCGCCGCCGAGCGCCAGAACGCCGCGCTTGCCGGTGCGGGCCAACGCCTCGATGACATCGGCCGCCAGCTTGCCGGGGGCGAGACCGGGCATGCTGCCGAAGCCGACATAGATGGGCTTGTCGCCAGCGGCAAGGAATGCCCTGAGATCGGTCGGCAACCGCCAGTCGTCCTCGTCGAGAAACCAGTATCCGGTGACAAGGACATCGCCGCCCCAATCGGTCGGCCTGGGGACGACGGCCGGACTGTAAGCGTAGAGCGTGACAGTCGGCGCGCCGGGCCGATGGCCGGACGGCATGCCGAGCGACTGCGCGCGCCAACGCGCGAGTTCCTTCCGAAACAGCAGACCCGGGCCGCGCGTTGCCAGCAGATGGCTGAGGCGGTTGAGCGGGCCCAGGTTGGCGAAAGGCAGGAGCGGGCTTGGAAACGCGGCCGTCGGCGTGAAGCCGGGCAGTGGCGAGGCGAGAACCGCCGGTCGGCCTAGTCGCGCGGCAATGTCTGGAGAGGCGATCGACTTGGGGTGATGAATGATGACATCGGGACCGAAACGGCCGATTGCCGCCCATTCGGCATCGAGCAGGCGGCGCATCAGTGGGCGGACATGCTTGAGCAGCTTCAGCCCGGCGCCGAATCCCCGACTTCCAGCAATCGCCGCCTTGCCCTCAGGCGTGTCCAGCAACGCCAGGAACTCCCCCGGCAAAGGCCAGAAGTCGATGCCGTGGCGGGTGACCATCGATTCGAACTGCTCGGGCGCCGCGAGTTGGACCTCGTGGCCACGCCGCAAGAGGCCGCGAGCCAATGCAACATAGGGCTGGACGTCACCCCGCGTGCCAAGCGTCTGGATGGCGATGCGCATGGCGGCTCCCCTGTGCGGACTGACCAGTAGTCAGTTATACTGACTGGCGGTCACTAGCAAGAGGCGATAAGGTGGGAGCATGCGGCATAGGCGGTGAGTAGAGGTGAGATGCCCCGGATTGTCAGGCATCCTGAAGTAAGACGGGCGGAACTGCTTGCGGCGGCGGCTCGGCTGTTCGGCGCGCGCGGCTATGAGGCGGCATCGGTCGACGACATCATTGGCGACGTCGGGCTGTCGAAGGGTGCGTTCTATTACTACTTCCCTTCGAAGGACGCGTTGCTGGAGGCGTTGGCACGTCAGGCCGCTGAGCGCGCCCGGGCCGAACTCGAGGCGATTCTGGCAACGCCTGCCATGAGCGCAGTCGAGCAACTCAACGCCTTCTTGCGCCGCGGCCGCGACACCGACAGGGCGGCCGAGGCGATTGCCACCTTCGCCAGCATCTTCTTGCCTGAAAATATCGTGCTCTACCACCGCATGCACCGAACGGTGATGGCCGTGATGGCGCCCGCGCTGGCGCGCATCATCGAAAAGGGCCGGCGCGAAGGCAGCATGGCAAGCAACGATCCTCTGATCTCGGCCGAACTGGTGCTGCTGCTCGGCGCGGTAACTCATGGCGCCGTGGCCGACCTGCTCGCGGCCGAAGGCGCCGATGCCTTGAGCCAGGCGATCGCCGCCTTCGAGCGCCGACTGGCCGAGCAGGGATTGGCCGTCGACCGCATTCTCGGCCTGCCGGACGGCACGGCACGGTTCGTGGAGCCGGGGTTCGTCGCGGCGATGGCGGCAGCCAGGCCGAACCGGAACCCGCTTGGCGCGACCGTTGCCGCAGGCTAGTGCTTGGGGTTGGGATTCGTCACCCAGGAGCCTGGGATATGCCACAGAAGGTTATTGGTCTTATCGGCGGGTTGAGCTGGGAAAGCTCGGCCGAATACTACCGGATCATCAACGAGCAGGTACGCGCACGGCTGGGCGGGCTGCATTCGGCTCGCATGCTGATGTGGTCGTTCGACTTCGCCGAGATCGAGGCGTTGCAGAGCAGCGACCGTTGGCAGGAGGCGACGCTGGAGATGATCGGCGCCGCGCGACGGCTGGAGCGCGGCGGGGCCGACTTTGTCGTCATCTGCTCCAACACCATGCATCGCATGGCGTCAGAGGTGCAGGCGGCAATCGGCATTCCGCTGTTGCACATCGCCGACCCGACCGCCGAACGCATCCGCGCCGCAGGACTTGGCCGCGTTGGTCTCCTAGGCACTGCCTTCACCATGGAGCAGGACTTCTACAAGGGCAGGCTTGCCGAGCTACATGGACTCGAGGTGCTGGTGCCTGAGGCCGAGGACCGGGCGGTGGTGCATCGCATCATCTATGACGAGCTGGTGCAGGGTCGCGTCGAGGCACGCTCGCGCCAGGCCTATCGCGAGGTGATCGCGCGGCTCGTCGCGCGCGGGGCAGAGGCCGTGATCCTCGGCTGCACCGAGATCATGCTGCTGGTCGGGTCGGAAGACAGCGCCGTGCCTTTGTTCGACACCACTGGCATCCACGCCGAAGCGATGGTGGAGCGGGCGCTGGGCTGAAGTCTGGTCGAGTAACGGCCGGCGCGCTTCTTCTCGCCCGAAGCGACGGGTGAGGCTGCGCGCCGAGGCCCGTCCTGCATGGCAATTGACAAAGGCGCGCCAGCCGGGGCAGGATTTCAGGGCTGCGTAGGGCGCATCGGCGAAGGCCGAAAGGGCAATGCCCGCCTACTGTCAGACCAAGTCCAACAGTTGCGCCCATGCCGAACCTCGAAAACCTCAAGAAGCAGGCCAAGCAATATCTGCGCTGGTATCGCGAAGGCTATCATCCCGTCGCCGCCGAGATCAGGGCGGCGTTGCCGCGCTTCCAGCATCTCGACGACAGCGAGGTGATGCAGGCTGCCTTCAAGCTCGCCGATGCGCAGGAGCTTGTCGCACGACAGCAAGGTTTTGAAAGCTGGCAGGCGCTCAAATCAGAAGCCCCTGTGATGAATGACCAAAAAACGCGGACCACACGTCCAAGCCTGACCGCGACCGCAGCGCAGCTGTTCGTCGCCGATATCACGGCATCATGCGATTTCTTTACCGGCAAACTCGGCTTTTCGGTCGACTTCGTCTATGGCGAGCCGCCTTTCTACGGGCAGGTTGTCAGGGACAGGGCGCAACTGGCGCTCAGGCTGGTGTGTGAGCCGGTGTTTGCAGGTGACATCCGCCAACGCGAGCACCTGCTATCCGCCTCGATCACCGTCGATACGGCCAGCGAGATCAAGCAGTTGTTCCTCGACTTCCAGGCGGCGGGCGTGGTCTTTCACCAGACGCTGCGCAAGGAACCGTGGGGCGCCAGGAACTTCATCGTGCTCGATCCCGACGGCAATCTGATCCTGTTTGCCGGCCCCGCGGATTAGGCGGGCCAACCGGGCCGATCGCCCCAAATCACGGCAATCTGAACGGCGGATATGCACAAATGCCGCCGCGACATGTATCGTATGGGACCAGCCTCTTAGAGTTCTTTGCCGCAAAACTTTTGTTGGTGTCCGTGCGGACGCCAGAACAGGGAGGAACAGGATATGGCTTCAGTTTCGATACATCCGGTGCTCGACGGCGGGGTCAAACCCGGCAGTGCCGCCTTTACCGGCGGCACGCTCGTCTGCGCCTGCGCCGACAAACCGGTCAAGGTGGCGATCAAAGGGCAGATTGCCCACAACCATGCCTGCGGCTGCACCAAGTGCTGGAAGCCGGAAGGGGCTAGGTTCTCGGTCGTGGCGGTTACTGCGCATGAGAATGTGACAGTGCTGGAGAATGGCGACAAGCTCGCCGTCGTCGATCCGTCGGCACTGATCCAGCGCCACGCCTGCAAGGGCTGCGGTGTGCACATGTATGGCCCGGTGGAGCGCGACCATGCCTTCAAGGGCCTCGCCTTCATCCATCCCGAGCGCTTCCAGGAAGCGGGCTGGGCCGAACCGGGCTTCGCCGCCTTCGTGTCGTCGATCATCGAGGCGGGGGTCGACCCCTCCGAAATGGACGGCGTGCGCGGCCGGCTGAGGGAACTCGGGCTCGAGCCCTATGACTGCCTGTCGCCTGGTCTGATGGACTACATCGCCACCTGGACGGCGAAGAAGTCCGGTGTGCTCAAGGCCTGAGCCGTTGCGCCAGGGCGGCACGGATCCGTGCCGCACTTCTCGCCAATGCTGTCTTTAGCTCGGCAAGTAGAGCTCCCGAACCAGTTCGTGATTGCAGAGCGCTTGCGGACGGTATGGCTTCATCTCGTCGTACTGAAGCACCTGGGGCAATGCAAAGCGTTCGAGAACCATTGGGTGAAGTGGAGCGCCGGGATTGATGTCTCGGCAGAAAGCGGATGCGTATCTGAACACGCCTGCGCGTCATTTCTCATGTTGCCGGCCAGCCGGATCCGGAAACAGATGCAGTGAGTCAAGACACAGACGCTCAAGGCGTTCGATGCCGCGGACATGAACAAGATCCTGGCAAAGATGGCCTGATTTTCATTCCCGTCGCGGGGCGGGAGCCTTCGATTTCCAGCCTCTTCCGGCTTCTGCCCGGCGCGGGAGCGTTTCCGCTTTTCGTCGAACCGCGGAAATCTCCCCGTCTTCCTGTTCTTGCGCAATTCCGGACGGAGAAGCGCTGCACAGTTTTCCTGTGATTGCGCTAGTTCAACGGGTCGTAATCGGGGATGTGCCCGAAGCTGTAGCCGCGCTGCCTGAGCCCCTGGATGAGGGCGGTGAGATTGGCGGTGCCGTTGAAGGTGTCCTGGATCTCGTCATGCATCAACAGGATCAGCCTGTTCGGCCTGACGAAGCGGACCTTGCCTGTGAACATGTGGTCGATCTCGCTGACGAGCCTGGTGACGCTTTGCACCGGCTTGCCGGTGCCGTCATGGACCCATTCGTGATCCCAACCATAGAGCCAGAAGCCGGTGGCGGCGACGAACTCGTAGTCCGGTTCCTCGATGCCGATCTCGATGCGGTCGATCGAAAGGTCGTTGGTCGAGATGTTGGGCAGGCGAAAGACGTTGCGGCCGGGGAGCCGGGCATGGGTCGGCACGTCCAACCCGAGGGCCGCATTGGCCCGCACCATGTCGGCGACGACACCTTCGGTGTCGGCATAGAACTTGCGGTACCGGTTGAAGGCGTGGCTGTAGCTGTGGTTGCCCAAGGTGACCAGGGGCATGCTTTTGGCGCGGGCGACAAGCGCCTTGCTCTCCGGACTGGACTTGGCGTGCAAGCCGACCATGAACATGGTGGCGGGCACGTTTTCCGCCTGCAGCACATCGAGGATGTTGCCGGTGCCGTCGAGCGGGCCGTCGTCGAAGGTGAGATAGATGGTGCGGTCCGCCGCCTGTACCGGCGAGCAGGCCAGGACAAGGGCGGCCAACAACCAGAGGATGGTCATGCCCGGAGCGCCATGCCTTTTGCCTGCTGCTTTCAGCATCGTTCTGCCTGTGACTCGCAACCTCTCACCGGCGCCATCGGTACCCTGTGATTACAGGGCGTGCAAAGGTGGGGTCTGGACCTACTGAATTCAGCGGTGCGGTGGCCGGCTGCGTGCTAGATGTCGCGGCAAGTTTGCCGGGGCCGGACATTGAACCATCAGGGCATGACGCAGCAGCCTGACATCGCCGATTTCATCGTCGCGAACATGCATGTCGTGGCGGTGCCTTCGGTTCCCGAAATCAGGCTCTATTCCGCGCATCCGGGCAGCGGGCTGTGGCGGCTCGCGTCCGATGACGCCGGCGACGATGCGCCGCCGCCCTACTGGGCCTATCAATGGGCCGGCGGGCTGGTTCTGGCGCGACATTTTCTGGAGCGACCCGAGACAGTGAGGGGGCGGCGCGTGCTCGACCTTGGCGCCGGTTCGGGGTTGGTCGGCATCGCCGCTGGTATGGCGGGGGCAAGTTCCGTGCTCGCGGCCGAGGTGGACCGCAATGGCGTGGCCGCGATCGGGCTCAATGCGGCGCTGAACGGTGTCGACATCATTGCCATCAGCGGTGATGTGACCGGCGGCCGGGTGCCCGAGGTGGATATCGTTGCGGTCGGCGACCTGTTCTACGACGCCGAACTGGGTGCGCGGGTGACCGCCTTTCTCGACCGCTGCGTCGACGCAGGCATCGAGGCGCTCGTCGGTGACCCCGGCCGGGCCCACCTTCCGCATGCACGGCTTCGACTGGTTGCCGAACATGCGGTGGCTGATGTCGGCACCGGCCAAGCGGCCACGACTAAGCCGAGTGCGGTGTTTTCGTTCGGCTGAGGTCGCAGCCGATTCGACAGTCAGGATGCAGGGTCATTTGCCGAAGCTCCTGAGCATGCGGATCGTCAGGACCGTGGTCAGCACCGAGAGCGGAAATTGGGCGAGACCTGAAATCTCGAAGAACAGGTCCTTGGGCATTTCGTAGGGCGGGGTCGGGAAGATGGCGTGGAAGGCCGCTTTGCCGAAGCCGAAATAGACGATGTTCTTGAAGACATGATTGTAGCCGCCCTCGACATAACCGACCAGCACGATGGGGACGACGAAAACGACGGCTGCCGCCGCCCAGGTGAGCAGGCGTGCAGAGCGCTCCGTGTTGGCAAACCAACCAGCATACAGCAGGGCAGCGATGATGATTGCCGCAGGCGCGACGAAAAGCAGGACATGCAGGCGCCAGGGCGTGCCAAAGATTACGGCGCCATAAGCGTGGTGCAGCGAGGTCAGCGCGAGCAGCAGCAAGGCGCTCGCGGCGACGCGCAGATGGGTGTTGACCGAGATGGCGGGCGTCGAAGCGGCTGTCATGGAATTGTCTCCTGTTGACGAAAGGCGCATCGGCTATCACGATACCGGACACGGTGTTCGGAAATTGCCGGACAGTGGGTGGGCCAAAGTCCGGAAACGGACCGCTGGCTGGGAACGTCCGGAAAATCGGAGACTAAAATGGCCATCGACCGGCGGGTGGTCCGCACGCGCACGGCACTCTATGACGCGCTGGTGGCGCTGATCCGCGCCAAGGATTATGAAGCGATCACCGTCGATGACATTCTCGACGAAGCCAATGTCGGGCGCTCGACCTTCTATGCCCATTTCACCTCGAAGGACGACCTGTTGCAGCGCAGCCTGGAGAGGCTGCGTGACCTGCTCGTCGGGGTCCGTCAGGGGGCACTGGACGGCGTCGAGGGCGGCTGGGATCCAGCGCGGGCGCTGTTCGAGCATGTCGGCGAATATGCCGACGTCCAGGCCGCTCTGGCCGGCGGCCATGGCGGGGCCGTGCTGCGCGAGGCGGTGGACAAGGTGCTGGCCGATGTGCTGCGCCAGACGATGGGTGCCGGCCCCGCCGGCGGGCTGCCGCGCGAACTGGTGATCCAGCACATGGTGGCGACCTTCAACACGACCTTGCGCTGGTGGCGGGAACACCGACCTGCCATGGCACCCGCCGAGGCCGACGCGCTATTCCGGCAGTTGCTCTTGCGCGGACTGCCAGCCGATGTCGCCACGCCGTTCATCGGTGCGGACGAACGGGTGGTAAAGTCGCTTTCCGGTGCTTGACTCCTTCTCTATTATGGGAATATTTCTCATATATGGAATGTTCTCTCGCTGATGAGACTGGCATTGACCGGCGCATTGCCCAGCGGCTGCGCTCGCTCCGGGCCGGGCGCGGTTGGCCGCTGGATGAGCTGGCGCGGCGCAGCACTGTCAGCCGGGCAACCCTGTCGCGGCTGGAAAACGCCGAGGTCAGCCCGACGGCGAGCGTGCTCGGCAAGCTCTGCGCTGCTTACGGGCTGACAATGTCGCGGCTGATGCACATGGTGGAAGGCGAGTTCGCGCCGCTCGTGCGGCGTGAGGCGCAAACGGTTTGGTCGGACCCGGAGGTCGGTTTTCGCCGCCGCTCGATCTCGCCGCCGGCGCAGATGCTGGCCGGCGAGGCGCTGGAATGCACTCTCGATGCGGCCGTCACGATCACCTATGACGCGCCGCCGCGGCCGGGGCTCGAGCATCATCTGGTGCTGGTCGAGGGGCAGCTCACGGTGACTGTCGACGGCCGGGCGCATGAGCTCAGGCCCGGCGACTGCCTGAGATACCAGCTGTTCGGTCCGAGCGCCTTCGCCACACCGGCGGAGACGGGCGCCAGGTATTTTCTGTTTGTCGTGTGAGGTTTCATGAGCGTGGCCATTTCGACATTTTCGGCCGAGGACATTTCGCATCATCTCGGCGAGCTCGGCGCGCTGCTGCATGCCTGTGTGCATGACGGGGCAAGCATCGGCTTCGTTTTGCCATACGCCCAGAGCGAGGCCGAGGCGTTCTGGCGCGACAAGGTGCTGCCGGGCGTGGGCGCCGGGATGCGCATCATGCTGGTGGCGCACAAGGACGGGCGCATCGCCGGCACCGTGCAACTGGGCTGCGATACCATGCCCAACCAGCCGCACCGCGCCGACGTCAACAAGCTGATGGTGCATCCCGACCTCCGCCGCCAGGGCATCGCGCGGTTGCTGATGCGGGAAGTGGAGGGGCGGGCGCGGGAATTGGGGCGCAGCCTGCTGACGCTCGACACGCGCACCGGCGACAGTGCGGAGCCGCTCTACACGGCCCTGGGCTACCAGATGGTGGGAACAATCCCTGCCTATGCCCGCGATCCCTTCGGTAGCGACCGGCTTGATGCGACGACTGTGATGTACAAGCTGCTGTAGCAAGGAATCCGGAGGGCCTGATGCTGCCGGAATAGGCAGGCTTCTGACGGCGCGGGTCGAAAGGTCCGGTAGGCGCGGGCTCGGAAACCGATTCCGGAAATACGGCTAAATCCCTGGCTGCCATATTCTTTCTTCGCATCCCTCGTTCCCGAGGGCATAAATGATCGGCGAGACTGACGTTGAGTCGGTCTCGGCACGCAAGCCGATCCGCCGGGGACGCATATGGGCGAGGACCTTCACAACATCTGGCTCAATGATGCGCTGGTGTTCCTGTTTGCGGCGGGTGTGCTGGTGCCGCTGATGCGGGTGGCGTGCATTCCGAGCGTGCTCGGCTTCCTGCTTGCCGGCCTGGCGCTTGGGCCGTTCGGCATGGGCGCGCTGGCCGAAAGCTGGCCGGTGCTCAGCCATTTCACCTTTGCCGATCCCGAGGCGGCGAAGCCGTTTGCCGAACTCGGCGTGCTGTTCCTGCTGTTTTTGCTCGGGCTCGAACTGTCCTTCGAGAAGCTGTGGTCGCTCCGGCGCCTGGTGGTCGGCGCGGGCGGGCTGCAGGCGCTTGCGAGCGTTGCCGGCATCACCGCCATTGCTGCGTGGTTCGGAGCCGAAAGCCGCGTCGCACTGGCGATCGGTCTTGCCCTGGCGCTGTCGTCGACGGCTATCGTCATGCAGACGCTGACCGAGCAGAAGCGCGTCGCCGGTCCCGTGGGGCGGGCGGCGCTCGCGGTGCTGCTGTTCCAGGACATGCTGGTGGCGCCGATCCTGATCCTCATCGGCTTTCTCGGGCAGGGGCCTGACGCCAACCTGCTGCCGGCGCTGCTGGAGGCGCTGATCCAGGGCGGCATCGCCGTCGTCATCATCCTGCTGTTCGGGCGCTTCGTGCTCAAGGACGCGTTCCGACTGGCGGCGCGCGCCGGCGGCCGCGATTTCCTGATGGGGCTGACGCTGCTGGTCATCGTCGGCGGCGCGGTGTTCACGGCGGCTGCCGGCCTGTCCTTGGCTCTCGGCGCTTTCATGGCCGGGCTGCTGCTCGGCGAAACCGAGTTCAAGCACCAGGCCGAGGTCGACCTCGAACCCTTCAAGGGGCTGCTGCTCGGCCTGTTCTTCATGACTGTCGGCATCGGTCTCGACCTTGCGATGGTGTGGAGCGAGTTGCCGATCGTGCTGGCCGGGCTGGTGGCGCTGCTGGTGGTCAAGGCGGCCATCGTTACCTTTGCCTGCCGCGCCTTCGGGCTGGAGCGGGGACGGGCTGTGGAGACCGGCTTCCTGCTCGCGCCGGCAAGCGAGTTCGCTTTCGTGGTTGTTACGACGGCGGCGGCAGCCAATGTGCTGGACGCGCCAACGGCGACGCTGGTGACGGGCATTGCCGGTCTGTCGATGCTGGTGACGCCGCTGGTGGCGATGATCGGCCGGCGGATCGCCGCGCGGATCGATGCGAGGCAGCCGGTGGAGGTTTCGACCGAGACCTATCCTGACCTCCGGGGGCATGTCGTCATCGCCGGTTTCGGGCGGGTCGGGCGCACCATCGCCCGCATCCTCGATGCCGAGGACACCGACATCGTCGCGCTCGAGCGCAATCCCGAGATCGTGGCGCGCGAGCGCAAGGCGGGCCGTAAGATCTATCTCGGTGACGCCGCGCGCCCCGAAATCCTGGCCCATGCCGGTGCCGCGGGCGCGAGCCTGTTCATCGTCACCGTCGACGACGCCAGGGACGCGGCGGCGATGGTCAATGCTGTCCGGCAGATGCGCGGCGATGCGCCCGTGCTCGCCCGGGCCCAGGATGCCGCCCATGCGCGCCAGCTCTACGAGGCGGGCGCGGAATTCGTTATTCCCGACGCCGTCGAGGCGGGTTTGCAGCTGGCGGGACGGGCGCTTCTGGAGTTCGGCTACTCCAATGAAGTGCTGAAGGACCGCATCGCGACCGAGCGCAGCGTCGAATACCAGCGCGCCGGGGCGGAGTAGTCATCTGCTCGAAGATTGATTCAGTTGGGCGGCGTAAGTGACGAAGTCAGAACGTTTTTCGCTCCCGCTGGCCGTCGCTCGCGGCGAAGGGGCAGCCGCGAGGCCGTGTCAGTAGGCTGCATTTTTTGCGGTGCAGTGGATTGACGCGAGATGAATTACGTTTTACGACTGACGAAATTCGAAAATCGTCAGTCGTAAAATCGAGCGACCCGAAATGAACGATGTAGCCGAAAGCCCCGTGGATCTGGCGCGACAGGAGACTGTCGGGCGCATTCTCGATTCAGCCGAGCGGCTGTTCCGGCACTACGGCTACACCAAGACCAATGTCGCCGACATCGCCCGCGACCTCGGCATGTCGCCGGCGAATATCTATCGTTTCTTCGCCTCAAAGGTGGAAATCCACCAGGCGATCTGCGGCCGCATGCTCGGCGCCGTCTATCAGATGGCCTGCCAGATCCTGCGTGCCGAAGGCAGTGCCACCGAGCGCCTGCGCAGTTTCATCTATGCCCAGCACAACCTGACCGTCGAGACGATGCTCGACCAGGAGAAAGTGCATGAGATGGTGATCGTGGCGTTGGAGCGCGACTGGCACGTCATCGAAAAGCATATCGACCGACTGCATGATCTGATGGCTGAAGTCATCGCCCAGGGCATCGCCGCCGGCGAATTTGCCGAGCAGGATCCGCGGATCGCCGCGCGCTGCTTCGGTGCCGCAACAGCTACTTTGTGCCATCCGCAGATGGTCTCGCAGTGCGTCAACAAGCCCAATCGGGCGACGTTCGAGGAACTTACTGATTACGCTCTCAGGGCGCTGAAGAAATAGCCGGGGCCCTCGGGCCGACATCCAGATCAATAGACAACCAGGAGTGCGAACGATGATTTCGTTCAAGACCTTCAATGCGAACCTGCGTCCTCTTGCCAGCCTGGCTCTGGTGTCGCTGCTTGGCGTTGGCCTTTCCGCCTGTTCCGAAGCCAAGACCGAGACGGTCGAAGCGATCCGCCCGGTCAAGGTGGTCGAGATCGCCAGCATGGGCACGACCCGTGAGCTCGACTATTCCGGCTCGGTGAAGGCGCGCACCGAGATGAATCTCGGCTTCCGCGTCGCCGGCAAGATCACCGAACGGGTGGTCAATATCGGCGACAAGGTGAAGACGGGAGACCTGCTCGCTCGCATCGACGCGACCGACTACCAACTGGGTGTCAGCACGGCGGAAGCCAATCTGCACGCGGCGGAAAAGCAGGTCGAGACGGCCCGCCTGGCCGACGAACGCGCGACCCAGCTTTATGCCAAGAAGTTCGCCTCCGAAGCGCAGCGCGAGCAGGCGGCACTTGCCTACAGGCAGGCGTCGTCGCAGCGCGACGCTGCTGCCTCGTCGCTGAAGCAGGCGAGAAACCAGGTCGGTTATGCTGAGCTGCGCGCCGACCAGAACGGCATCGTCACCTCGGTCAGCGCCGATACCGGTCAGGTGGTCGGGGCCGGAACGCCTGTCGTCGCGGTCGCCGTCGATGGCGACAAGGAAGTGCAGATCGCCGTGCCCGAGCTGGAGATTGCCCAGTTCCAGCAGGGCAAGCCGGTCAAGGTGAGCTTCTGGTCCGACGCCGGGCTGGTGCTCGACGGCAAGGTGCGCGAGGTCGCTGGCAGCGCCGACCCGCAATCCAGGACGTTTTCGGTGCGCGTCAGCCTGCCCGACGACAACAGGGTGCTTTTGGGCATGAGCGCGACGATCGAGGCGTCGGTCGAGAACGGCAAGGCGTTCGTCGCGATCCCGCTCAGCGCGCTCGCCAAGCAGGGCGACAAGGACATCGTCTGGGTGGTCAATGGCGAACAGGTACATGCCCGCGACATCAAAGTGGCGGGCTTCGCCGACGCCGGCGTCCAGGTTGCCGACGGCCTGAAGCCGGGTGACTTGGTGGTGGCGGCCGGTACGCAGTTCATGGCCGAGAATCTGAGGGTCAAGGTGCCGACAGCAGAGCAGCGTGCGGCATCGAACGAAGCCACTGCGGCCGTCCGCTAAGACAGCATGAGGCGGCGGCCGAGGGCCGCCGCGAACGCCATTCACATTTGAACCTGCGCATCTGCTGTGCCGGATACCGGCCGCGTGCGCCTTATCGGAACCACGGCCATGGACAATTCCAGCCAGGACAAGCAGCCCTTCAACCTGTCACGTTGGGCGATCGGACATCCGAGCATCGCACGCTTCCTGTTCGGGCTGATCATCATCACCGGTGCGCTCGGCCTGATGCGCATGGGCCAGAGTGAGGATCCGGAATTCACCTTCCGCGTCATGGTGGTGCAGGCAGTGTGGCCGGGCGCCTCGATCGAGGAGATGCAGGACCAGGTCGTCAACAAGATCGAGCGCAAGCTGCAGGAAACGCCGCATCTCGACTGGGTCAAGTCCTACACGCGCGCCGGCAGCGCCATCATCACCGTGCAGGTCAAGGGCGACACCGACACCGCCGAGGTGAAGGACGCCTTCTATCAGGTGCGCAAGAAGGTCGGCGACATCTCGAGCGAGCTGCCGCAAGGCCTGCTCGGACCCTATTTCAACGACGAGTTTGGCGATACCTTCATCACGCTGCACTCGATCGCGGGCGAGGGCTACAGCTATCCCGAACTGAAGACGCTGGCGATCAAGGCACGCGACATGCTGCTGACGACGCCCGGCGTCGAAAAGGCCGTCATCCTCGGCGACCAGCCGCAGCGCATCTATATCGACGTCTCGTCCAAGGCATTGGCCGAACGCGGCCTGACGCTGAACGACGTGCGCAACACCATCGCCGGGCAGAACAACATCGACCCGGCGGGTGCTGTCGACACCGGCACGCATTCGGTGCGCATCTCGGTCGAGGGCGACCTGTCCAAGACGGCCGATATCCGCGAGCTGCGACTGCGCGCCGGCAACCAGGTCACCCGCCTCGGCGACATCGCCACGGTGACATCGGGTCTTGAGGATCCCTACCAGCGCAAGTTCCGCTACAACGGCCAGGACAGCGTCCAGGTCGGCGTGGTGATGGCCAAGGGCTTCAAGGTCACCGACGTCGGCAAGGCTGTCGAAGAGACCTACAAGCGTTTCGAGGAATCGCTACCTTACGGCGTGTCGGTCGACCAGATCTCCAATCAGCCGGAAGTGGTCAAGGAAGCCATCGGCGAGTTCATGAAGGCGCTGATCGAGGCGCTGCTGATCGTGCTGGTGGTGTCGTTCCTGTCGATTGGCTGGCGCTCGGGCCTGGTCATCGCGATCACCATACCGCTGGTGCTCGCCGCCACCTTCGCTGTCATGTACCAGCTGGGCATCGACCTGCAGCGCATCTCGCTCGGCGCACTGATCATTGCGCTTGGCCTGCTCGTCGACGATGCGATGATCGTCGTCGAGATGATGGAGCGAAAGCTCGAGGAGGGGCTGGTCAAGGTCGAGGCGGCGTCATTTGCCTATTCCTCGACGGCGTTCCCGATGCTGACGGGCACGCTGATCACCACGGCAGGCTTCATTCCCGTCGGCTTCGCCGAATCCACGGCGGGTGAATATGTGCGCTCGCTGTTCTATGTCGTCGGTATCGCCCTCGTCATCTCGTGGTTCGTGGCCGTCTATTTCACGCCATGGCTCGGCAACATGATCCTGAAGCAGCGCAAGCATGCCGGCAGTCATCACGATGCCTTCGATACCAACTTCTACCGCCGCCTGCGCGCGACGGTGAGCTGGGCCGTGCGCCACCGCATCATCGTGCTTGTCATGACGCTGGTGACCTTCTTCGGCTCGCTGTTTGCCTTCCAGTTCATCCCGCAGAACTTCTTCCCGCAGTCGTCGCGGCCGGAAATTCTCGTCGACCTGTGGCTGCCCGAGGGCACCAGCATCAAGGAGGTCGAAAAGCAGGCCCAGGCGCTGGAAAAGCGCATGATGGACGACCCCGACAAGAAGTTCATCGCCACCTATGTCGGCGAGGGCGCGCCGCGCTTCTTCCTGCCGCTGGACCAGCAGCTGCGCAACCCGAACTATGCCCAGCTTCTGATCATGGCCAATGACGAGCCGGCGCGCGAACGACTGATCACCAAGCTGCGCACCATCCTGGCCGAGGATTTCCCCTCGATCCGCGGCAAGGTCGATCGCCTGTTCCTCGGACCGCCGACAGGCTGGCCGGTGCAGCTGCGCGTCATGGGGCCAGACCGGGCCGAAGTGCGCCGCATCGCCGACGAGGTGAAGGCCAAGTTCGCGGCGACGCCGGAACTCGGCGCCATCCATGACGACTGGCTGGAACAGGTGCCGGCGATGAAGCTGGTGGTCGATCAGGACAGGGCGCGGGCGCTTGGCGTATCGTCGCAACGCATCCGCCAGATGCTGCAGGCAACGATGCAGGGCGCGCCGCTCGACAATTTCCGCGACGGCGAGGAGACGGTATCGATCGTCGCCCGCGAGCCGGAGGCCAACCGTCACCTTCTGACGGCGGTCAACTCGGTCTATATTCCGACCGACTTTGGTGGGTTCGTGCCGCTGTCGCAGGTGGCCAAGGTGGTGCCTGTCATGGAGCAGGGCATCGAATGGCGCCGCGACCGCCTGCCGACGATCACGGTCAGGGCGACGCTGCCCGACCACATCCAGCCCAACGACGTGGCGATGAAGCTCTATGCCGATCTCAAGCCGCTGCGCGACGGCCTGGCTCCCGGCTACAAGGTCGAGATCCAGGGCGGTGCCGAGGACGCGGCCGAAAGCCAGGCCTCGATCGCCGCCAAGGCGCCGGTGATGTTGCTCGTCATCGTGCTTTTGTTGATGGTGCAATTGCAGCACTTCGGCAAGGCAATGCTGGTGCTGGCGACAGGTCCGCTCGGCATCATCGGGGCCGCTGCGGCATTGTTGATCTCAGGCGCGCCGTTCGGCTTCGTGGCGATCCTCGGCGTCATCGCGCTGCTCGGCATCATCATCCGCAACTCGATCATCCTCGTCGACCAGATCGACCAGGACATCGCGGCGGGCATGGAGCGCTCAGAGGCGATCATTGGCGCTGCCGTGCGCCGCTTCCGGCCGATCGTTCTGACGGCGATGACGGCGGTGCTGGCGCTGATCCCGATTTCCTGGGGCGTGTTCTGGGGCCCGCTCGCCTATTCGATGATGGGCGGCATCCTGGTCGCCACCTTGCTGACCATCCTGGTGCTGCCGGCCGGCTATGCGCTGTTCTTTGGCCGTGAGCCGAAGACCAAGCCGGCCGAACCGCTCGCGGCGAAGGGCGAAAACACCGCTGCGATCGTTCAGCACCCGGCGCTGGCGGCGGAATAGTCGCGAGCCAAGCGCTGAGCTTTCAACCGGCTCCTGCCGCATGCAGGGGCCGGTGTTCGTTTGGGCAGGCCGTCGTGGTTAGGGCGCCACCTTCGGCGCCCGCTGGTCGATACCGTTCTGGTGCAGCGTCATGCTGGTGGTACGGCCGTCGGCGCCGACGTCGAAGCTGAGCTGGGCGTTGACGACCTTGAGGAAGAACTGGCTGTCGTTCTCGGCAAAAATCTCGTGGCGGCCCTGGCCGGTCGCCTGGGCGAAAAGGCTTGAGCCTTCGCGGGTGATGGCGATCTCGAACTCCGGGGCCAGACTGTAGACGCCGACATAACGGTCGTAGATCGCCGGATCGAGCGTGATGGCGACACGTTCTCTTGGCGGTTCGGCGAGCGGGTTCTTGCTGTCGAGCAGGTGTCGGCCGATGTCGTCGACGCCGGCTTCGGTCGAGGTGTTGGAAAGGGCTACAACCCCGACACTCTTGGCCGGCATGAAGCCGAGATAGGAGCGATAGCCGCCGGTGCCGCCATTGTGCCAGATGACCTGGTCGTCGCCACTTCCCGAGATGACCCAGCCGAGCCCGGTCTCGTCGCCTTCGGCGCCGGACGGGCGACGGATGGCCAAGGTGGTGGCAAGGGCCGCATGAAGCGGCGAAGCGGGCGCATCCACCAGCATCTCGACGAAGTTCAGCATGTCGTCGGCGGTCGACAACATGGCGCCGGCGCCGGCGAGCGTCGGCAGGTCCCAGTTCAGCACCGGCATCAACTGGGCGTCGTGGCCATTGGCCAGGCGCGACTTCATGTAGACGGCCGGCGTATCGGCGGTGGAGCGCATGTTGAGCGGAGCAAGGATGCGCTCGCGCACCAGCGCGCCATAACTCAGACCGGCCCGGCGTGACAACGCATGGCCGAGCAGGCCCATTCCGAGATTGGAGTATTCGTACTGGCTGCCGATGGCGCGCGGCAGTTCGTAGGCCGACAGGAACGCGTACATCTGATCGACGGAATAGTCGGCATACGGATTGTCGTCGTCGGCCGGTGCCATGTTTTCGGGCAGACGTGGCAGGCCGGAGGTGTGGGTGGCGAGGTCGGTCAGGGTGATCTCGCAGCCGTCGCGCGTCGGCATATGGACGGTGGCTGGCAGATGCATGGCGACCGGGTCGTCGAGCCCGACCTCGCCGCGCCCAGCCATCTCGGCGAGCAGCAGCGTGGTGAAGACCTTGGTGATCGAGCCGATCTCGAAGCCGGTGTCGGCGTCGACCGGGCGGGCGTAGAAGGCGCCGAAATTGCCATGCGAGACGATGACGCGGCCCTCCGGGCCGAAAGTGCCGACGACGATGCCGACGCTCTGGCGCTGCTGGTCGATGCGCTCAACGAGGATGCGCTTGATCTCGGCCGGGGATGGAAAGTGCGGGTTGGAGGAAACTGCCGCGGCAGAAAAGGTCATCTCGGACGTGCCCTCATATCAGACTGGATAATCGCTGATAGGCGGCGGACATTGCACTAGCATGGCGCGATGAAGCGCTGCCGCGCGTCACTTCCCAGCGATGGCAATATCTCCCGGTGTCAGGCCGACGAGCTCGCGGTAGCGGTCGGGGTCGGTGGCACCCTCGGTGATGACGAGCAGGACGCGCGAATGTGCGTCGAGGCCGATAGTGGCGCGCATGTCGGCGTCACGCGCGGCGACGAGCAGGCCGGCGAGGCCGGCGCCGCCGCTTTCGCCCGCGACCACCACGGGATCATGGTCGAAGGGGCGGGCAAGCAGGTTCATAACTTCGACGGCTGTCTCGTCCTCGACGGTCATGAAGGCATCGGCGACGCGCGACAGCACGCGCCAGGCGACCTGCGACGGCTCGTAGCATTCGAGCATCGCCATGACGGTCGGTTCGCCATGGGCGATCTTGACCGGTTTGCCTTGCCGCGCGGTCTCGAAGATGCAGGCGGCGCGGGCGGGATCGACGACGACGAAGGTCGGGCGCGCCTCGCCATAGCGGTTGGCGAGATAGCCGGCAGCGGCAGCGGCGATGCCGCCGACGCCGGCCTGGATGAAGACATGGGTCGGCGCTTCAGGCAGCTTTTCGAGGGCTTCGCGGAAGATCGCCGTGTAACCCTGCATGACTAGGCCCGGGATGCGCTCGTAGCCGGGCCAGGAGGTGTCGGAGACGACGGTCCAGCCATTGGCCTCGCAGACCCGCGCCGCCTCGGCGACCGAGTCGTCATAGGTGCCGGCGACGCGCTCCATCACAGCGCCGTAGCGGGCGATGGCCGCAACGCGCGCGTCGCTGACCCCGCCATGGACGAAGATCACCGAGCGCGCTCCGACAAGCTGCGCCCCTTGTGCGACCGAGCGGCCGTGGTTGCCGTCGGTGGCGCAGCCGAAAGTCATGGCGGCGGAGATTTTTGCCACTTCGGGGCTGTGCAGTTCGGCGATGGCGACCGGACGGCCGAGCCGCGCTTCCGCCGCCTCCAGCACGAGGCGAATGACGGCATAGGCGCCGCCGAGGGCCTTGAAGCTGCCGAGGCCGAGGCGAAAACCCTCGTCCTTCAGATGGACGGCGCCGATGCCAAGTTCCCGGGCCAGCGCCGGCAGCGAGCGAAGCGGAGTCGGGCGATGGTTGGGCCGGTGCGACAGGAAGCGTTCGACCGTCTCGGCGGCTTCGATACCAAGCGTTTCCGCATCGACCGCTTCGAGCGGCTTGCGATAGTCGGCGTGCTGGTTGCGGATAAGCATGGGCGATATCTCCTCGATCGACGCATTCATATTGCACCGGTCATGAGAAATGCGCTCTTATCTGGCCAGTTTTGTGCAAGTTTGTATCGCGGGGACGATGTCTTGAGGAATGTCGGCAAAGCTGTCGAGCTCGACGATTTCGACCTGAAGATCCTCGATATTCTGCAACGCGACAATGCAACGCCGCAGCGCGAGATCGGCGAGGCGGTGCATTTGTCGGCGCCGGCGGTGCAGCGGCGCATCAAGCGTATGGAGGAGGGGGGCGTCATCGCGGCCAACGTCGCTGTCGTCGACCCCGACAAGGTCGGGCGGCCGATCACCATCATCGTCGAGATTTCCATCGAGAGCGAGCAGATCGGCCTGCTCGATGCCACCAAGGCAAGTTTTGGTGCGGCACCCGAGGTGCAGCAATGCTACTACGTCACCGGCGAGGCGGATTTCGTGCTGGTGGTGACGGTGGCCAGCATGGCCGAATATGAGGCGCTGACGCGGCGGCTTTTCTTCGCCAATCCCAACATCAAGAAGTTCCGCACGCTGGTGGCGATGGACCGGGTCAAGGCCGGGCTGACGGTACCGCTGGGTGCTTGATATTCCCATGAGGCCGACTTGATCTGAATCCCAACGGCCCGATGGGCGAAAAAAGAGACCCGCCGGAGCGGGTCTGTGAGGTGCTGGGGATCGGCATTGAAAACTGAATGGAGCGATATCGGATCAGTTCGAATTGGTGTTCGAGTTGCTCGAAGAGTTGGTACTCGTCGAGGTGCTTGTCGAGGAACTGGTACCCGTATTGCTCTGGGAGTCGCTGTTGGTGGTGCAACTGCCGTTGGAGCAGCTTTTCGAGCGCGAGCTGGATTTGCTTGTCGACTTCGAGACGGTGACCGACCTGCTGCCGATCAGAATGAGGTCATCGTTGCGGGACAGGCCTGCCGGGTCACCTGGGGCTGATACCATCGGTGCCACATCGGCGACCGAGAATGCCACTACTGTTCCGAGGATGCCTGCCGCGAAGGCGAATGTGCTGAGACCTGCCATGGCGCCGTGCTCCTTTCCCGCCGGCAGCCCCGGAGGGGGCAGCCATGAGGGTCATTGAACACGCTTAGGCGGGAGGCGTGAATTCGCACATTGGAGCTACTGCTCCAGGGCTAGTGGTGGCCGGTGCCGGCTGCGGTTTCGTGAGCCGAGATCGGCTCGATGTTGAGCGTGACCTCGCAAGGCGCGCAGAATACCGCGCCCGGCATATGGTCGCTTTCGGCCAGGGCGAAGCGGACCGCCGAATCCTTGTCGGCAAAGATGCCGCCGACCATGCCCAGTTCGTCGCTGACGACCCAGCGCCCCTGCGGGTCGCGGCCGACCATGAAGCGGTGGGCGTGAAGCGCCGGATGGATGTCGCGAGCAAGAGTACCCATGATGTCGTGCCTTTCTTGAAGTTCCCGGGAACGGTGCTGCCGTCTCTCGAGAGGTTCGTTGCATTTCACGATGTGATGCCCTCGCCATATGAATTCGATTGGCGGCGCGGGACGAAGAAATTCAAATCTCATAAATGCCTGGCGTTGGGGGCCGCGCGGGCGGCCATCCGGACGGAACGGAGCGCGCGCGAGGGGGCCTGCGCGTCGAGCACCGACAGGTTGTCGCTGATAGCGGATGCAGTATTCGGTTCGACCTCGACCAGGGGCAGCCGGACGTCCGATGCCATCTTGTCCATCAGGTGAAGCGCATGCTTGACCGGCACCGGGTTGACTTCCAGTTCGAGTGCCGCAATGAGCGGGCGCAGGCGGTTGTTGATGACGCGGGCGGCGTGCGGGTCGCCGATGCGGCAGGCGTTGTGCATGGCAGCGCACAGGCGCGGCGCGATGTTGGAAACCACCGAGATGGTGCCACTGCCGCCCATGGTGTTGAAGCCGAAGGCGGTGGCGTCGTGGCCGGACAGCCAGACGAAGCGCTCGCCGAACCTTTGGGCGAACGCCATTGGGCGCGACAGGTCGCCGGTCGCGTCCTTGAAGCCGACGATGTTGGGTATGTCGGCCAGCCGCTCGATGGTGGCAGGTGTCAGGTCGACGCCGGTGCGGCCCGGCACGTTGTAGACGATGATAGGAGTGTCGACCTTGGCGGCGATGGACTCGAAATGCCTGACGATGCCGGCCTGGCTCGGCCGGTTGTAATAGGGCGTGACGACCAGCACGGCATCGGCGCCGAAATCGCGCGCCGCGGCGGTGAATGCGATCGTCGATTCGGTGCTGTTGGTACCAGTGCCCGGGATGACCGGAACGCGCCCGTTCGCCACTGTGACCGTCTTGCGGATCACCATGATGCGTTCATGCCAGGACAGCGTCGGGGCTTCGCCCGTGGTGCCGCAGGGAACGAGGCCGTTGATGCCTTCTGATATCTGCCAGTCGACAAAAGCTGCGAGGCTTTTCAGGTCGACTTCACCGTCCCTGAAAGGTGTCGGCAGCGCTGAAATGGCGCCGAAAAGGCGACCGCGAAGCTGGTCATTGTGCGTGGCGTTGGTGTTCATGGCTGGAAGATCCATCATGCTGGTGGGAAGGGGGGCGGTGGCGGTGCGCCACAGTCGGCTGCTGGAGGCTGGCCAGCAGTGACGCAAGAACGGCGGCGGCGAAATCGGCGTGTTCGGCCGTGGCGGTTCGTCTGTTGCCGGCTGCGTCGCAGCGCACGGTACAGACCCAGTGTCCTCTCTGATTCCTGACGTTTCCGACCGATCTCGGCGGGTCGGCGCTCGCGGCAAGCAACAGCACCGCGTCGAGCAGCGCGTCGGCTTCCATCAGCGCCCTGAACTTGCGGCGCATCGTGCTGTCGAGGTCATCGAAGCCGAGAATTTCGGCGGCTGCCCAGACGTGGTGCTCGCGGAGGATCCTGACGTCGGCGACACGGTCGATCAGGGCTGCGATGGTTTCCGGCTTCATGACGGAAGAGATAGTCCTCCGCGCCATGTGAATTCGAGAGAGGGAAGCGGGCTGCTTTATATGAATCGCATAGGGACGAAGCGGCCTGTTGCCATATGCGGAAACGTATCGAAACGGCAGGCAGGCGTGCAACGAAGTTGCGCCAGCGTGCGCCAATGAGAGCGCAATTCTCGCTGCGTGCAGGCTAGAACGGCGTAGCTAACTGGCGCCAGCCTGCATGGGAAAACGATGATCCTTTTTTACCAGACGCATTCGCCTTTCGCCCGCAAGGCGCTGGTGTTCGCCCAAGAGGCCGGCATCGTCGACCGGCTGGAGGTGATCCACCACGAGACAAGCCCGACCCTGCGCAATGCGCGTGTCTACGCCGAAAACCCGCTCGGGAAGGTGCCGGTGCTTTTGCGCGACGGCGGCGAGCCGATCTTCGATTCCGACGTCATCTGCGCCTATTTCGACACGTTGCATGACGGTGCGAAGCTGATTCCTGAGGCGGGCGAGGCGCGCTGGCGGGCCCTGCGGCTGCAGGCAGTGGCGCAGGGGCTGGCGCAGGCGGGCATCGGCCTGCGCTGGGAGACGGAACGGCGGCCCGAGCATCTGCGCTATCAGCCCCTTGCCGAGGGCTACAGCGACAAGATCGAGGCGAGCTACGACTGGCTTGAGGGTGCCATCGATGCCGATGCGCCGCTCAATGTCGGGCACATCGCGGTGGCGACGGCGCTGTCGTGGATGGCGTTTCGCGAGCTTCCGTCGTTTCGCGGGCGGGCGCGGCTGACGGCCTGGTTCGACGCGTTCGAGCAACGTCCGTCGATGCTGGCGACACCCTTGTCGGGCGAGACGCACGACCGGTAGGTCGCTGCGCGCCTTGGCGGCGCGCAGCGTGGTTTAGGACTGTCAGGCCGGCTTGACCGGCGCGTTCATCGCCCAGGCGACGCCGAACGGATCGCGCAGCTGGCCCCAGCGGTCGCCCCAGAACATGATGTCGAGCGGCACGACCACTTCGCAGCCGGCATCGACGGCGCGCTTCCACCAGGCATCGATGTCGTCGCCGAGGATGAGCTGCATGACGTAGCCCTGCGCCTTCTCGTGCGCATGGCCGTGTTCGGGATAAGCATCGTTCAGCATCAGCGACGAGCCATTGATGTAGAGGTGGCAGTGCATGGTCCGGCCCTGCTCATCGGCGGGGTAGGCGAAGACCTGCTCGGCGCCGAAGGCACGTTTGTAGAACTCGGCCGCCTTGAAGGCGCCGTCGACCTGCAAGTAGGCGATCAGGCCACCAAGGACCTTCGGGGCAGGGTATGCTTGAGCTTCCGACATCAGTTGTCTCCGTTCCTCGCTTGAGCCGATTGCCACTTGCGGTGGCGCATTTCAGGACATCCGTAGCCGCCGTCGGCCGATGCCTCACTGCAAGGACGAGCGGCGACCGCCACATCCGACATGGTCGGCGAGATTCTTTTGTATCGGAGCCGAAGTAGGCTGAAAGCGTGCGGCTCCGTTGCAAACAACGACCTGGATCACGCTACCAACTGCGAACGGGTGCCGACCACGTCGCGTATGTGCACTGCCAATTCTGCCGAGAGGCGCGTCGGCCCAGCATGCGGCTGATAGAGATTGATCCAGAAGCTTGGCAAGGACGGCAGCCCATGCCGCTCGCCCAGAACTTCAAAACCCGGCGGTATGGTCGAGGCCAGCAGCGGTGCTACCGCAATATCGGCGTCGAGTGTCGCCAGGATGGGATCGAAATTGCTGTCTTCGCAGACCCAGCGCCAGACGCGCCCATGGTCTGCCAGAGCCTTGAGCGCGAAGGGCCTGAGGAAACAGGTTTCGTCGTCCGTCGATATCGGCAGGGGATCGCGTTCGAAGGCCTGGCCACCCTTGGCACCGACCCAGACCAGTGGGTCAGATAGTAGCGTCTCGCCATTGTGGCCACATTTTTTCTCCACCGCGAAGGTCAAGTCGACTTCGCCGCCGTCGAGCTTTTCAAGCAGGCGCTGGCTTGAGCCGCAGACAAGGGACACCCGCACGCGGGGCCAAGCCTGGTCGAATTGCCTGAGGATCGGTGCGCGAAGCAGCGGACGAAATCGGAAGGCATGCCGAGACGGATTTCTCCCTCGAATTCGGCTTCGTTCATCGCCGACCAGACCTCGTCATTGTTGCGGACAAGGCGGCGCGCCTGAACGACAAGGCGCTGGCCCGTTGGCGTCAGCTTCAGGCCCTTGCGGTCGCGTTCGAAGAGGGCGCAGCCGAAACAGTCTTCGAGCCGCTTCACCTGCTGGCTTACGGCTGCCTGTGTGAGGTTGAGTACCTTGGCCGAACTGGTCATCCCGCCGGTGTCGACCACGGCCAGGAATGCTCTCAGCAACGCGATATCGATGTTGTTTGGCATAAGAACTTCTTATCGAGGCCATAATATACATTCGTTTCCATTATGCCAGTCGGGTCGCTAGCCTGTTCCCATTCCCTGGAGACCGGCCATGACGACCATGATCGAAAATCAAGGCAAGACCCCCTATGGCGGCATGCTCGCCCGCGCCATCCTGGTATCAGTCAGTTCGGCGGCGTCGACCTTACGCGAATGGCGTGCTGCGCGGAGACTGTCGCGCCTGGACGATGCCGCCTTGAAGGATCTCTGCATCTCGCGCGGCAATATCGATTGGCTGGTGCGGCATCGACCGGATGAGCATCAGGACAATGAGCCGTGCTAGCTATGGTTCTTTGTCGCCGGCAGTGAAACTGCGCTTGCTCACTTCCCCGGCCGTCCTGACTTCCCCGGCTTCTTTTTCGCACGCGCGGCTTCGGCCGGATCCTCGTAGGAGCCGGCGCCGATCTTGGCGCGCTTGATCGGCTTGACGCCTTCGACCGGCTTTTCAGTGCGGCGGACGGTCATCTCGTCGAGGTCGTTCTTCCTGAACAGCGACTTGCCGTCGTCAGGGACGCCGTAATCGGAGCCGTGGGCTTCGGCGGCCGACTGCTTCTTGAACAGCGACCGCGAGACCGCGCCGGCGGGCGTGGTCATGTCGGTGCCTGGTCCCATGTCGTCGATGTGAGGCTTGGCAAACAGCGACTTGCCTGCGGGAACCGTACCGTCGGCGCCCATCTCGTCGAGCTTCGGCTTGCGGAACAGGTTCGGGCGGGCAGCCTTGGCCGCTTCCTCGGCGGCGCGGGCCTCGTCCAGCTTGCGGAAACGCTCCTGTTCCTCGACCGTGCGGTGCTTGGCGACGCCCTTGTTGTGCTTGCCTTTCTCGCGGCCGGAAGCGGGGCTTTGGCCCTCGACCTCGCGCGCCAGCGGATCGTCCGAAATGGCGAGCTCCATGTCGCGCAGGCGCTTGATCTCGTCGCGGATGCGGGCGGCCTTCTCGAAATCGAGGTCGGTGGCGGCGTTGCGCATCTGCTTGTCGAGCGCTTCGAGATGGGCCTTCAGATTGTTGCCCATCATGGCACCGGCACCGTCGGTGAATTGCGAGATGTCGGCGCGGACGTGATCCTTCTCGTAGACCGAGTCGAGGATGTCGGAAATGCGTGACTTGACGCTCTCTGGCGTAATGCCGTTGGCTTCGTTCCACACCATCTGCTTTTCGCGACGGCGCGTGGTCTCGGCCATTGCGCGCTCCATCGAGCCGGTGATCTGGTCGGCGTAGAGGATGACCTTGCCGTCGACGTTACGAGCCGCGCGGCCGATGGTCTGGATCAGCGAGGTTTCCGAGCGGAGGAAACCCTCCTTGTCGGCATCGAGAATGGCGACGAAACCGCATTCGGGAATATCAAGGCCTTCGCGCAAAAGGTTGATGCCGACCAGCACGTCAAAAGCGCCAAGGCGCAGGTCGCGAAGAATCTCGATGCGCTCCAGCGTGTCGATGTCGGAGTGCATGTAACGGACGCGGACGCCGTTCTCGTGCAGGTATTCGGTCAGGTCCTCGGCCATGCGCTTGGTCAGCACAGTGACCAGCGTGCGGTAGCCGGCCTGGGTGGTGGCACGGATCTCGCCGACGACGTCGTCGACCTGATTCTTGGCCGGGCGCACCTCGACCGGCGGGTCGATCAGGCCGGTCGGGCGGATGACCTGCTCGGCAAAGACACCGCCAGCCTCTTCCATCTCCCAGTTGCCCGGCGTCGCCGACACGGCGACCGAGAGCGGGCGCATGGCGTCCCATTCCTCGAAACGCAGCGGCCGATTGTCCATGCAGGAGGGCAGGCGGAAGCCGTATTCGGCCAGCGTCGCCTTTCGCCTGAAGTCGCCCCGGTACATGCCGCCGATCTGGGGCACGGTGACGTGGCTTTCGTCGATGAAGACGAGCGCATTGTCGGGGATGTACTCGAACAGCGTCGGCGGCGGATCGCCAGGGCGGCGGCCGGTGAGATAGCGCGAATAGTTTTCGATGCCGGCGCAGGAGCCAGTCGCTTCCAGCATCTCCAGGTCGAAGCGGGTGCGCTGTTCCAGGCGCTGGGCTTCAAGCAGGCGGCCAGCCTTTTCAAGCTCTTGCAGGCGATGCTGCAGCTCTTCCTTGATCGACTTGATGGCCTGATTCAAGGTCGGTCGCGGCGTCACATAGTGCGAATTGGCGTAGATCTTGACCGACTTGAGGTCGCCGGTCTTCTGGCCGGTGAGCGGATCGAACTCGGTGATGGCATCGATTTCGTCACCGAACAGCGAGATGCGCCATGCCGAGTCTTCCAGGTGGGCGGGGAAGATCTCGATGGTGTCGCCGCGGACACGGAACGAGCCGCGGACGAAATTGATGTCCTGGCGCTTGTATTGCTGGGCGACGAGGTCGGCGAGCAACTGGCGCTGATCGAGGCGGTCGCCGACCTGCATCTGGAAGGTCATTGCCGTGTAGGTCTCGACCGAGCCGATACCGTAGATGCAGGAGACCGAGGCGACGATGATGACGTCGTCACGTTCGAGCAGCGAGCGCGTCGCCGAATGGCGCATGCGGTCGATCTGCTCGTTGATGGTCGATTCCTTCTCGATATAGGTGTCGGTGCGCGGGACGTAGGCCTCGGGCTGGTAGTAGTCGTAATAGGAGACGAAATACTCGACCGCGTTGTCGGGGAAGAACTTCTTGAACTCGGCATAGAGCTGGGCTGCCAGCGTCTTGTTGGGCGCGAGAATCAGCGCCGGGCGCTGCGTCTGCTCGATCACCTTGGCCATGGTGAAGGTCTTGCCGGAGCCGGTGACGCCGAGCAGCACCTGGGTGCGGTCGGCATTGTCGACGCCCTCGACGAGGTCCTTGATGGCGGTCGGCTGATCGCCAGCCGGCTCGAATTCCGACTGCATGACGATCTGGATGCCACCTTCGGATTTTTCCGGTCGAGCGGGGCGGTGGGGAACCCAGATCTCGCCGTTCTTGTGCAGCGGGTTGCCGCTCTCGATCAGGGCCGAGAGCGCCGCGACGGTGGCGGTGACGCCGGAGTTGGACAGCGACGCCGCGTCCTCCAACGAAATGTCGAGGCCGGCGACAGGGTTGAGACCGGCGGCGGCACGCTCCTTGGCGGAGGCAGCACCGCCCATCGAGGTGCCACGCGCCGAACGGGTCGGGGCCGAGCTCTTCTCCGGGATTTTCTTGGCCTTGGGCTGGGGCTTCTCAGCCTCGCGGGCAATCTCTTCGGCCCAATCCGAAATCGAACCGGACAGCGGTGCGCCCGAGAACGCGGCCTGCGGCGCTTCGCCGAAACCGGGGCGATGCAACGGCTCGGAAGCGTCGAGGAAGTCGGTTACGCCATTGCCGCCGCGCTTGCGCTGTGTGGCACGGTTGTCGCTTCCCGAAGCGGGCGATTTCTTGTCAGGAGATTTGGCCATGAGCGAAATATGGGCGGTCTCGGCAAAAATGGAAAGGGCGCGGATGCCGGAAAGCCGGCACCCGCATGGAGAGGTAATTCGGCTCCTGACATCAGGCTGTCAGGAGGTTGTCACCTTGGGCAGGGAAAGCCGGGCGCGATCTTGCAGTTGGCGCCGGGCGGGCGTGGCCTTGGCGGCCGTGGCTTGGGCGGGCGATTCCAGTGAGGAGGGCGATTCCAGTGCGGTGGCCGCACGATGATGGTGGGCGCGACGACCACGGCCGGCGGACGACCGACATATTCGTCGAGATAGTTGGCCGAGACCCAGCCGCGCAGGCGCGGGCCGTAGACGTTGCACCAGTTGCCGTCGCAGCCGCGCAGGTCGACGCGCGTGCCCTCGTAGAGCATGCCGACCCTGGCATAGCCAGTGCCGGGGCCGCTGCGGACGTTGACGTTGCCGGTGGTGTAGGCTTCGGCGGCGATCGCACCGGCAGGCAACGCCATCAACCCGGCCAGCAAGGCGGCAGTGGTGGCAAGTCTTCGAAGCATCATGGACAGTCCCTCCAGACCCGGTTCATTGCGAACTGCTTGAGATTACTGGCAATTGTTGCGCGCGCCAGTGTGCTGAAGGCATCATGCTTTATGCCTGGGTAACAAGGCGGCAAGAGGTGGGGGCGCGGCGAGGTGGCGTCCATAAGCCGTGTTTGCCTGATCGTCGCGGGATGTTAGAGAGCGTGCACTCAGTTCCTGACCCGGACGCCAGATGACCTTTCCGATCCACTTTCCGCAGCAGACATCGGCGCTATGAAGATCGCGCATCTTGTCGGCCATGGCGCGCTCAATGGCGTCGCCACCAGTTCCAGGATCCTGATCCAGGCCCAGCTCGACGCCGGGCACGAGGTGATGCTGGTGCATTCGCTGGGTTCGTGGATCGAGCATCAGCATTTCGACGGCCCGGTCCGGATGATGGGATCGAACTTCGCCACGACGCCCAGGGAAATCCGCCGCGTCGGCTATGCCATCCGCGATTGGGGCGAGGACGTGGTGCACTGCCATGGCAGCCGCGGCAACAAGTTCGGGCTGGTGTTCCGCTGCGCGGCCGGCACGCCGATCGTGATGACGGCGCATGCGCGCCAGTACCAGCTGCCATGGCTGTTTGCCCATGAGGTCATCGGGCTGAGCCAGTGGACGGTGGACTATTACGTCAAGCACTGGCTGGTTTCGCGCCGGCACATCCACCTGCTGCCCAACATGTTCGACGTCGGCCGGATCGAGCCGGTGTCGGTCGCCTCGCGGGCGCGGGCTCGCGCTGCCCTCGGTATTCGCGACGAGGCGTTCCTGATCGGCTCGGTCGGCCAACTCGGCGGGCGCAAGAACCAGATCGACATGGTGCGCGTGCTGCGCAAGCTGCTGGACGAGGATGTCGACGCCGAACTGCTGGTCATCGGCTCGACAAATCAGGGCAACGACATCATGGCTGAGTGGGACGCGGCGATCGCGGCGCCTGAGCTCACGGGCCGAATCCATTTGCCGGGACTGCGGAACGACGCGCTCGAGCTGCTGCCGGCCTTCGACCTGTTTCTGATGACCTCGCGCGACGAGCAGGCGCCGATCGCGCCGCTGGAGGCGATGGCGGCCGGGCTACCTGTTCTGTCGACGCGGGTCGGCAACATGGTCGACCTCTTGCCGAGGGAGCAGAGCTTCGCCGTCGGCGACGTCGATGGCATGGCGGCGGCAGCACTCGACCTGCGCGACGCGACGCAGCGTCGAGCCGTCGGGCAGGCGGGGCGACAGGAGATCGCACGGCAGCTCGACCCCAAGCGGATCGTCGGCGAGATCGACAGAATCTATCGCCTGGCCATCGGCCGCTCGAGCAAGAAGCGGCGGCAAAAGTAACGGCCGGCCGAAAGCGCCAGCTGTACGCAATGAAAAGCTGCTAGGGTGGCCGCAGTCAATTTCAGGCGTGGCGTGTCCAACTATCCTTTCTCCTACAAGATCTCCTGGCCAGCGCGGTTCATCAGGCCGTCGCTGCGGCGTAACGGTCCGGGCTATCTGCCTGATCAGGTGCGTTTCCTGCCCAAGCCCGGGCAGAGCGTGCGCCTGGCATTCGTCGGCGACATTTCCGCCGTCGCCAACAAACAGCCGCCGATTTTCGACCGCGAGCTGACGGCCCTCCTGGCCGCGGCCGATCTGGTGGTCGGCAATTGCGAGAGCCCTGTCGTGGAGCGGCCGAGCGCGCGGCTGGGAACGCGGCTTGGAACGCATCATGCGATGACCGAAGAATTTCTCACCGGAACGCTGGCGGCGGCTGCCATCGCGCCAGAGCGGCTGGTGCTGTCGCTGGCCAACAACCATGTGCTCGACCAGGGGGCAGACGGTTATCATGCGACGCTTGCGGCATTGGGCAGGCTTGGCATTGCGACTATCGGGACGACCACCGAGGTGAGCAAGGTGGCAGCCGGCTCGTTGACGCTGGGGCTCGTCGCATTCACGCAGTGGCGCAATGCGCCCGCGGAGGCTTTCGCTGGGCGCGTGGCCATGGCCGATGACTTCTTTGCCGCGGCCGGCAACGGGTTAGCGGGCGCAGAAGGCGCCGATCTCGTTTGCGCGGTGCCGCACTGGGACTGGGAGTTCCGGCATTTTCCGCGCGTCGTCACGCGTGGCTGGGCGCGGAGACTGGCTGAGCTGGGTGTCGGGCTCGTTGTCGGGCATCACGCCCATGTCGTGCAGCCGATGGCGCGCGCCGACGACACGCTGGTGGCCTACGGCCTGGGCGATTTTCTCGGCACGGCGCTGGCGCGGCAGCCCTGGCCGGGACGGATCGGCGCGATCCTCGTCGTCGATGTCAGCGCCGACGCTCACACGCGTGGCGAGATTGCAAGCTACCGGCTGGTGCCGTTCATGCGCCAGCGTGACGGCGCGCACGAGAGCATGGTGCCGCTCGACAAGGTCGACGGCGAGCTTGGAACGAAAGTGCGGGCGCGCTGGCAGGCGGTTTACGGAGCCGCTGCCGCCAGCCTCACCAGCTGAGTCCGGATACCGTTGCATCTCCTTGTTTACGCCGCGACATTTGGCGAAAAGCCGCTATCATCCGGTAAGTGGGCGGCACGATCTCGGCGCGCCATGGGGGCACATATGAGCGCAGCTGGTTTCATGCCCGACGAGGCGACGACCGCGGGCATCAAGAAGGACCTCGAAGCCTATCAGGCCGAGCGCAATGCGATCAGGCTTTCGACGGTGTGGCGGGTGCCCCTCTATCTCGGCGGCGTGATCGTTGCAGTTCTGGTTCTGGCGCTGATCTTCAACTTCATAGCCGACCTCAATGAGCAGTGGCTGTCGACGCCGCATGTCTATCTTTATGTCGTGGGCTTCATCGCTGCGTTCTTCGCCTATTTCCGTGCGATGCGGCCGCTCGAAGCCGCCAACGCATCGTTTCGAAACAAGCTGCTGCCGATCGTCTTCGGCTTCATCAAAAATATGCGCCATGAACGGGGCGCGACGCCACCGTCCTTTGTCAACTTACCGGAATCTACGGTTGGCAAGTACAACAACCTCGAGATCGATGATTTCATTTCCGGCAATTACGATGGTTTCGATTTCGAGTTGTACGAAACACTGCTCACGCAACAGGCGGAAAAGCACGACTCCACGACCTTTCAGGGCGTGATCGTGGCGTTTGGACTGAAGAAGCCGTTTGAGGGTACGCTGGTCGCAACGATCCGGACCAATGCGGTCCTGAGCTTTTTCGGCGAACTCTTTGGCAGTGGCCTGAAGGAACTCCGGTCGGGGGTCCAGGACCTTGATATGGCCTACGAGTTCCGCAGCGACAATGTCGAGGCTGCGCAGCCGCTGGTGTCGGGGCAGATGGCGCAGGCGCTGACCTGGCTCAAGGAGGCATGGCCGGGCGAGCCGGCGCGGATCGCGCTGTCGGGCACGAGCGGATTTCTGCTGTTGCCACACCAGAAGGATTTTTTCGAGCTGCCGGCGTCGGATGTGGCTCTCGACTACAAGGTGCATGTCGAGCCGATGATCGCCGACATGGCGACGATCCTGGCGACGGCCTCGCTGGTGCGCAAAATCGGGTCGTAGGGCGCGGTTGGAGCGGCGCGCGTCCGTACGGACGCGCAAAAGAATGCTCCAATACCTTGAAGCGCTGTATCGTGCTTTCCGAAATCCGAATCCGGTATTCGGGCCGATCCGCTAGCCGAAGCGGAGCTTGAGCCCGACGATGGCGAGGATGAAAACCAGCGTGACGATGTTGGACACGATGACCGGCAGCGAGCCGAGTGCGATGCCGTAGACGATCCACAGCGAGATGCCGGTGGCGAGTGCGGCGTTGGTGCCGAGCGAGATGTCGCTTGTCTTGCGCTCGCGCAGGATCTTCATGATCTGCGGCAACCAGCACAAAGTGGTCAGGATGGCGGCGACGGCGCCGACGATTTCAAACAGGGGGTTCAAGACGGGAGCTTCCCAAAAGCACAAATCGTGCGGCGCGAGCTATGCCAGAATCACCGGCTGCTGTGAAGGCAACCGGGCGAGCTGGACCAACGAAACGACGGCGCAAAACGTCGCGGGAGGGTGGCGGCCCGCGCGGAAAAAATCTGTCCACGCCGATGTCGAACGGCGTTTCGTGATCGGCCATTCCGGAATCGGACCTTGGGGTGGCGGCGCGATGACGGCGGTGTGACGCCGGTCAGCGTATGGCTGGCAAGGGCTAGGGCGAGATCGGGGTGATGGCGAAGCATCCAGACATGTGCCGGTTGCGGTCAAATGCGGCGGAAATAAGCCTATGATTACGTTCGATAATTTCACGCTTCGTGATTTGCGTCGGACCATTCCGCAGGTCAGTCTCCATCTCGTTCGGCGGGCCTTGCTACGAGGGCAGGACCAGCCGGGACAGACCTGAACGGGAGTACCAGACATGAACAAGATCCTTGCAACGACCGTCGCTTCGCTCGCCTTCATCGGTGCCGCCTATGCCGCCGAGGTCCAGGGCACGGTCCAGTCGGTCGATCCGGCGACACGCTCGATCACGCTCGACGACGGCAAGACCTATGTCATCCCCGAAACCCTCAAGGTCGACGGCCTGGCCGCCGGCGCCAAGGTCAAGGTAACAGTGGACGACACGACAGGTGCTGTGACCGCGATCGAAGCGGCCTCGTAACGGCCGTCTGCACAACCGCCCTGCCGGCACTGCCATGCGCCCGGCGGGGTGGGTGACGTTCTTGAGACCTTCCAAGACGCAGAACCAAACTATGGCCGGCCTCTTCCCGAGGTCGGCTATTTTTCATGCCGCCGGACGGTCGGCTCAGAAGCCGATATTGGCCGCCAGCCAGCTCGACGAGCGTTTTGCTGCGGCAACCGTGCCGGCGGCGGCATCGCTGAGGCCGCTGCGCGCCAGCGCATAGCCATTGGCGGTGCGATAGAGGACCGAGCGTCCGCCTTCGACGATGCCGGCAACGGTGGTCCGCTCGGCTGGCTCGGCTTCCTTGATTTCGGCCGGGGCCGATGCCAACTGCGGCTCGGCAAATACCGTGGTGCGGCAGATGCCGGTCACCAACGGATAGGCGTGGTTGCCTTCTCGCAGGATGCGGCTCTTCATCGCCGCCTCGCAGTCGGCGACTGACGTCCACTGTGCCGGCGTCTCGCCGATATATTCGCAAAGCTTGGCGTCGCAGTCGCAACCGACGATGGTCATGGCGACAAGGGCAGACTTGATCACGGTCCGAATCCTCAAGGATTGTTGACGCCGCGATTTCTCCGCTCCGATCGCGGCGCCAGTTGGCCGCAATCATGGCATGACGGTGGCGTTATGCATGCGCGGCAGCGTTGTAGCCATCCGGCGACATGTTCTTCCGCCAAGGCGGCCGACAGGATGTGAACTTCGCAACCTTTCCCTTGCGCATTTGCCTCTGCGGCTAACAATAAGGCGGAGGCGGCGGCGCGTTGGCTGCCGGGGAGGGTGCGTTCGTGAAAGTCGGCGTCGTCAGGAATCCGGTGGCCGGCGGCGGCAGACTGGACACGCATTGGACCGAGGTTGCGGCAGCGCTGACGCAGCGCTTCGGCGAAGTCGAGTTTCGCGAGACGACCGAGCCGGGCGACGGCGCGGTTCTTGCCCGCGACCTGGTGGCGCTTGGCTGCGAACTGGTCATCGCCGCGGGCGGCGACGGCACGATCAGCGAGGTCGCCGACGGGCTTTTGCAGATGCAGGCCGAAACCGGCGATGCGGCCATTCTCGGCGTGCTGCCCTGCGGCACCGGCTCCGACTTTGCTCGCGGTATGGGCATTCCCGTCGAAATATCTTCGGCGATCGCGCGCATTGCCGAGGGCAGCGACCGTCTGATCGACGCTGGCCGTATCTCCTTCGTCGAGGACCATGGCCGGCTGGCGAGCCGACATTTTGTCAACATCGCCAGTCTCGGCATGTCGGGGGCGACGGTGCGGGCGGTCAACAACGACCGGCGCAAGCGCTGGGTGCCGGCCAAGGCGCTGTTCTTCTGGCGCACGGTGATCGAGTTCGTGCGCTACCGCTTCCAGGACGTACGCATCACCGTCGACGATGGCGAACCGGTCGAGGCCAAGGTGGCGCTCGTGGCGGTGGCCAACGAGCGGTTCTTCGGTGGCGGCATGATGATCGCCCCCGATGCCGTTCCCGATGACGGGCTGTTCGACATCGTCATCCTGCGCGCGGCGAGCAAGCTCAAGCTGATTCTCGACCTGCGCCTGCTTTATGGCGGACGCCACCGCAACCATCCCGCCATCACCATTCTGCGCGGACGCAAGGTGACGGTCGAACCGCTGGGCGATCCGCTCGCCAATGCCGCACTCGTCGATATCGACGGCGAGTCGCCCGGGCATATTCCGGCGACCTACGAGATGGTGGCGAAGGCTTTGAAGGTGAGGTGTTGATTCAAGGGGCTCGGATTCTGAGTCCGGGGATTGGCGTAAGTCGCTGAAATTGAAGGGGTGGAAGTTAGGCGTCCATCGCCCTGACCATCGCCTCGATCTTGGCGGCCTTTTCGAAGTGGTCGAGCTTCTGGGTCCTGATCCACCATTCGGCGGCCTCCATCAGAAGCTCTGGGTCGTCGTTCCTGTTGGCGAAGAAGGCGTAGAAGGACAGACCGACATCAGGGCCCTTGGCGGCGATCTTGCGCGCGCAGACGTCGAGTATTTTCGCGCGCAGGCTAGGCCGCATCGGAGAATCCTTCCCGGGTGGTGGTGGCGAGAGGTAAGTCGAGCCGAGGGCGGGTGTCAAACCGGGGCGAGAAGGGGCGGTGCCAGACGCGTTTGCCCGCCCCTGTGGGAGGCCGATCCGCGAGGCGGAAGGGAGGCTGGCTGGGCTCAGAGCTTTCGACTACCCCACCCCGGCGCTACGCGCCGACCCTGCCCACAAGGGGAAGGGTTTAGAGACGTCAGCCTCACAGCTTCGCCGGAAAGCCGGGCGCGCGCAGGTCGGTGGCAGTCGCGTCCTCCAGGAGTTTGACGATCATCGTCGACCAGGCGTCGCCGCCATAAGCCACCTTGCCCTGCTGGAAGATGGTGTTGACGCGGGCGGCGAGGTCGAGCGGGACGCCGCCCTCCTGCGCCATGGCGAGCGCAAAGCCTAAGTCCTTGAGGGCAAGGTCCATGGTGAAGCCAATGTCATAGGAGCCGTTGAGCACCAACTGGCTCTCGGTCTCATGGACGAAGCTGTTGCCCGAGGAGGCCACGATGGCGTGGTAGGCTTGGGCGAGGTCGAGGCCGCCCTTCCTGGCCAGCATCAGCGCTTCGCCGGCGGCGACGAGATGGATGAAGGCGAGCATGTTGGTGATGACCTTGATCACTGCCGCCGAGCCGATCGGCCCCATCAGGAAGGCGCGGGCGCACATTGCCTCAATGGCCGATCGGTGGCGCTCGTAGAGCGCCGCGTCGCCGCCGACAAGTGCAGTGATCTTGCCCTCGGCAGCGAGATGCACGCCGCCAGTGACGGGGCATTCCAGCGTATCGACGCCGGCCTCAGTGGCCAGGTCGGCAAGGCGCAGGATCTCGTCGCGGCCGTTTGTCGACATCTCGATCCAGGTGCCGCCCTTGGGCAGGCCTGACAGCAGCCCGTCGGGGCCGACCAGAACCGCCTCGCTAGCCTTGGGCGAGGGCAGGCAGGTGATGGCATTGCCGGCGCGGGCGGCCGCGTCTGCAGGGCTTTTTGCAGCGGCGGCACCCTGCGCAACGAGGTGCTCGACGGTTTCGGGGTTGCGGTCGTAGACGACGACCTCGAAGCCGCCGCGCACAAGGCATGCCGCGAGATTGGCGCCGAGATGGCCAAGGCCGATGAAGGCGTAGGCGAGGGGCTGGGTCACGCGCGCCTCACGGCATCAGCGGGGTCTGCACCATCTGCAGGTGCAGGTGGGGACCGTCATATGGATTGGCTTCGCACACCGCCTCGTCGAGCTCGACGCCGAGGCCGGGCTCTTTCGACGGGATGACATGGCCGTCCTGCCATTCGATCTTCTTTTTCAGCAGCTTGGCGTGGAAGCCGTCCCATTGCTTGAGCGATTCGAGGATGAGGAAATTGGGTAGAGTGACGGCGAGCTGGATGTTGGCTGCACCGACGATCGGGCCGCAATAGCAGTGGGGTGCGATCTGGATGTGGTAGGCCTCGGCCATGGCGGCGATCTTCTTGGTCTCGAGAATGCCGCCGGAGCGGCCGAGATCGGGCTGCAGGATAGTGGCGGCGCGGTTTTCGATGACGCGGGCGAACTCGAATTTTGTGGTCAGCCGCTCGCCTGTCGCGATCGGGATCGATGTGCCGCGCGCGACCTGGGCCATCACCTCCGGCATGTCGGGCGGCACCGGTTCTTCGAACCACAAGGGATCGTAGGGCTCGATGGCGCGAGCCATGCGCAGGGCGCCTGAGGCGGTGAACTGGCCATGCGTGCCGAACAATATGTCGGCACGGGTGCCGACGGCCTCGCGGATGGCCTTCAGCATGCGCACCGACAGGTCGATGTCGATGAGGCGGGGCTGGTGGCCGTCATAGGCGGTCCAAGGACCGGCCGGATCGAGCTTCACGGCGTCGAAGCCCTGGTCGACATAGAGAGCTGCACATTCGGCTGCCATGTCGGGGTCGTTGTAGACGTTCTTGGGAGCAACGTCCTCGGTATGGACGCTGCCGGTGTGTGGATAGAGATAGGTATAGGAGCGCAGCGTCTCGTGCACCTGACCGCCGAGCAGCTTGTAGACGGGCTTGCCGGCCTCCTTGCCGACGATGTCCCAGCAGGCCATTTCCAGCGCCGAAAAGCAGCCCATGGCTGAGACGTCGGGGCGCTGGGTGAAGCCGGAGGAATAGCAGCGGCGGAACAGGTTTTCGATGTCGTGCGGGTCCTGTCCCACGAGGTAGCGCTCGGCCATGTCCTCGATCATTCGCGCGGTGACATGGGCGGAGAAGGTGGCGTTGTAGGCCTCGCCATAACCAACGACGCCGCCGTCGGTGGTGAGCTTGACGAAGATGAAATACTTGCCGCCGATGCCAGGGGGCGGGTTGTTGACCACGAAGGTCTTGACGTCGGTGATCTTCATCGATGGTCCTCCCGGTCGCGTGACATCGTCGATTTTTGGCGTAGCCCTCAGGGTGAGGATGAGGGGCTGCGCCAACATCGGAAACTGCTCATCCCGCATCCTCCAGCAACAGCTGCGCGCCCTTCCAGCCAGTCATGATCGAGGCGGCGTTGGTGTTGCCGGTGATGTTGTCGGGGAAGATCGAGGCGTCGATGACGCGAAGCCCGGTGAGGCCGTGGACGCGCAGCCGGGGATCGACAACCGAGCTCATCGGATCCGGGCCCATGCGGCAGGTCGACACCGGGTGATAGACGGTGCCCGAGCGCTTGCGGAAATCCTGAATCAGGTCGGCGTCGGAAGTGATTGACGGGCCTGGCAAAACCTCTTCTGCGATGATGTCTGCGATGGGCGATTGCGCAGCGATGCGGCGCAGGAATTTGACCGCGTCGAGCATCTCGGCGACGTCGCTGTTGGTCGAATAGGCGTTGACGGTGATGCGCGGCTGCACGGTCGGATCGGCTGAGCGGATCATGATCTCGCCGCGGCTCGACGGGCGGCAATTGGACAGGCCGATGGAAAAGCCGGGGAAGGGGTCGGGCGTCAGGATCGGGCGCTCGCCGGCCTTGGGCAGCACGGTGGAAAAGACCTGGAAATAGAGTTGCATGTTGGGGCGGGCGCGGCTCAAGTCGGTGCGGAAGAAGCCGCCGCCCTGGTTCATGCTCATCGACAGCGGGCCCGAGCGCAGCAAAAGATACTGCATGCCCGCCAGTGCCTTGCCCCACCACGGGCGCAACAGCTGGTTGAGGGTCGGCACCTTGGCCTTCCAGGTGTAGTTGATGCCCTGGTGGTCCTGCAGGTTTCGACCGACATGTTCGTTTGCGTGCAGCACATCGATGCCGAGATCGGCGAGCAGTGCTGCTGGGCCGATGCCGGAGAGCTGCAGCAACTGCGGCGTGTTGACCGAACCGCCCGACAGGATCACCTCGCGCCCGGCGCGAGCCGTCTGCTTGGCACCGTTCTGGACATATTCGACGCCGCAGGCGCGCTTGTCCTCGAACAGCACCTTGGTGACCAGTGCATCTGTCTCGACGGTGACGTTGGCGCGCTTCATCGCCGGGCGCAGGAAGCCGCGCGCCGCCGACATGCGGCGGCCGCCTTGGGTGGTGATTTGATAAACACCGACGCCCTCTTGGGCCGCGCCATTGAAGTCCTGATTCAAAGGCAGGCCGGCCGCTTGCGCGGCAGACAGGAAGCGATGGGTCAGCGGATGGACGTTCTTCCTATTGTCGGTGACGTGGATCGGACCGCCGGTGCCCCGCAGGTCGGTGCCGCCTGCCTGGTTGTCTTCGATCGCCTTGAAGGCTGGCAGGAGATCGTCAAAACCCCAGCCCGGATTGCCGGCCTCGCGCCAGGCGTCGAAGTCTTCGGCAGCCCCCCGGATCCAGACCATGGCGTTGATCGAGCTCGACCCGCCGAGGATTTTTCCACGTGGCCAGTGGTCCTTGTTGCCGGCAAGGCCGGGGTCGGCTTCGGCCGCGTAATTCCAGTTCACCTTGGGGTCGAAGAAGGTTTTGCCGTAGCCGAGCGGCATCTGGACGAAGAAGCGGCGGTCGGTGCCGCCGGCCTCGAGCACCAGCACCGAGAAGCGCCCGCTCGCCGACAGCCGCTCGGCCACCACTGAACCGGCGGAGCCCGAGCCCACTACAATGAAATCGAACGTCTGCATGCTGTCGGCGGCCTGTCGAAATTCCACGATGCGGTCAGACTATCGCCTCAGTCGCAGGCTTCGGCGTCGCTTACGGCATGGCCTGTGAAAAATACGACCGGGCGATGCAAGAGATACGGCGTTGACGCGGCGAATGCCGCGAAGATACGGGTGGACGGAGGAATTGTTGAGGAGAATGACGATGGTTCAGTATGCCGATGGCCAGCCGACGGGCGAGCTCACGCTGAGGACGCTGGCGATGCCAGCCGACGCGAATGCCGCAGGCGACATCTTCGGCGGCTGGGTCATGGCGCAGATGGACCTTGCCTGCGGTATCCGCGCCGCCGAGCGTGCCCGCGGCCGCGTCGTGACGGCAGCGGTCAAGGAAATGGCCTTCGCCAAGCCGATGAAGATCGGCGACACTTTGTGCATCTACACCCATGTCGAGCGTGTCGGCCGCACCTCGATGACGCTCAAGGTCGAGGCCTGGGCGCAGCGTTATCTCTCCGACCTGATGGAAAAGGTGACCGACGCCGATTTCATCATGGTAGCGCTGGACGGGCAGGGCAAGCCGAAGCCGGTGCCGGCGGAGTAGGCGCGCGTCCCTCAAGGCTTGAGTGCGTCGGCGGTGTCAGCACTTCACCTGCCCATAGATGCAATGCGCTGGCTCTAATGTCCGGCGCTGCCACGGTTCTCATCCTGAGGTGTGAGCCGGCAGGGCTTATGTGATTTTGGCGCGGCGTGCGCGGCGAGCTCTCAAAGGGCGCAGCGAAGATGCCGCCGCGCGCGTCACTCCACCGTCGTATCGAACTTCATCCGTGCCTCGGCGACACGGGCCTGGTTGAGCCTCGCCCACTCGCCGAGCGCGAACACCGGCACCAGCAGTTCGCGGCCAAGGTCGGTGAGCTCGTAGTCGACGCGCGGCGGGATTGTCGGGAAGACGGTGCGGGTGACGAAGCCGTCGCGCTCCAGGCCGCGCAGGGTGGTGGTCAGCATCTTCTGCGAAATACCACCGACAGCGTGGCGCAACTCGTTGAAGCGCATCGGACCGTCGCCGAGCTTGCCGACGACGAGCACCGTCCATTTGTCGCCGACGCGCTGCAGGATATCGCTGACGGCGCGGCAATCCTCGGTGCGGTGCGGGTGCCTCGGTATCAAAAAAGTGCCTCCTTGTGCGGTTGATTTTCAGTTACCTATATAGCGTCGGTATCCATTTGTTACCAGTGTCGTCCAGATACTCACGCCCGAAAGGTTCCTACCATGTCCAAACCCAAGATCGCCATCGTCGTCGGCTCGACGCGCGCCGCACGCTTCGCCGACACGCCGGTGGAGTGGATTGCCAGGATCGCAAAATCCCACGCCGATATCGAGGTCGAAATCGTTGATCTCCGGGATTTCCCGCTGCCCTTTTTCGACGAGGTCGCCTCGTCCGCTTGGGTGCCGTCGCAGAACGAGGTTGCCCAGCGCTGGCAGAAGAAGGTGGCCGAGTTCGATGGCTACATCTTCACCGCCGCCGAATACAATCACGGTCCCACCGCGGTGCTGAAGAATGCGCTCGATTATGCGGCCACCGAATGGAACAAGAAGCCGGCCGGTTTCGTCGGTTATGGCGGTGTCGGCGGGGCGCGGGCCGTCGAGCAGCTGCGCATGCATGCGGTGGAACTGCAGATGGCGCCGACGAAGGCCGCCGTGCACATCGTCTGGGCGGACTTCCTGGCTGTGCGCCAGGGCGAGAAGCAACTCTCCGACTTCGAGCACCTCAACCAGTCGGCGAACGGGCTGGTCTCCGAGATCGCCTGGTGGGCCAAGGCGCTGAAGGTCGCGCGCGAGGCCGACGTTCTTGCCGAAGAAGCCAAGGCTGCCTGAGCAGCTTCGGACCTTTTCCTCCCAAGGGAGTCTGGGGCGGCCTTGTGCCGCCCTTTTTCGTTGTGCCTTTGGGGCACCTGCCATGCCGTGACAGCCAAGAGTCAGACACGGTCCAAAACCATGACGGCAAAACGTCGGCCCAAGACCATCACCAAGCCTCGCAACGCGAGCTGCAGTGGCTCAGCGGCCCGGTGTATCCGGGCCAGCACCAACCCGGTCGCTGTGTCAGCCGGGCAGCTTCGACGCCAGCACCTTGTCGATGCGGCGGCCGTCGAGGTCGACGACCTCGAAGCGCCAGCCCTGCGCGTCGACGCATTCGCCGGTCGCGGGCAGGTGATGCATATGCGACAGGACGTAGCCGGCGACGGTTTCGTAGTCGCGGTTCTCCGGCAGGTCGATGCCGAGCTGGTCGGCCATCTCGTCGGCCTGCATGTAGCCGGCGAGCAGCCAGGAGCCGTCCTCGCGCTGGACGGCATTGTCGACGTCGTCCTCGTCGAGGTCGGAGCGGAACACGCCGGTGATGGCCTCGAGAATGTCGGCGGGCGAGACGACGCCTTCGAAATGGCCGTATTCGTCGTGGACCAGCGCCATCGGCACTTCGGACTGCTTGAGGGTGGCGAGCACGTCGAGCGCGTCCGCCTGGTCGTGGACGATCGGGGCGGTGCGGACATGCTTACGTGGGTCGAAGCTGCGGCCGGCAAGCAGTGCGGCGAGCAGTTCGCGGGTCTGGATTACGCCGACCATGGCGTCGACCGAGCCTTCGCCGGCGGGCAGGCGCGAGTGCTGCGTTTCCATCAAAAGTTTGCGGGTGGCGGCTTCGTCGGCCTGCAGATTGATCCAGTCGACTTCGGTGCGCGGGGTCATGACGGCGCGCACGGCGCGGTCGCCCAAGCGCATGACGCCGGCGATCATGCGCCGTTCGTCGGATTCGATGGTGCCGTGGTGCTCGGCCTCGGCGACCAGCATCTTGATCTCTTCGTCGGTGACCTTTTCCTCACTCTCACCGCGCTGGCCGAGCAGCCAGAGCACCGAGCGGCCGGAAATGTCGAGCAGCCAGACCAGCGGCAGCGCGACCTTGGCGAGCGTCGACATGGCTGGGGCGACGCGGGAGGCGACGCCCTCGGGATCGCGCAGGGCGATCTGCTTGGGCACGAGTTCACCGATGATCAGCGAGGCATAGGTGATGATGGCAACGACGATGCCGACCCCAAGTGCGTTGGAGGCGCCGGCGCTCATGCCGTTGGCGGCGAGAAATCCGCTCAGGCGTTCGCCGAGCGTGGCGCCCGAGAAGGCGCCGGAGAGAACGCCGACGAGAGTAATGCCGATCTGCACCGACGACAGGAACTTGCCGGGGTTGGCACCGAGTTCGAGCGCGCGGCCGGCGCCCTTGACGTTGCGGTCGATCATCGCCTTGAGGCGGGCTGGACGGGAAGAAACGATGGCAAGTTCGGACATTGCCAGAAGGCCGTTCACACAGATGAGGACGACCACGATAGCGATTTCAGCGTATAACATGATGCTCGCTGCATAGCATTGCTTAAGGCCTTTCGAAAAGACGGCAGCAAAAATACTCTTCCCCAGCGGCACAAGAGCGGGTCGAGGCTGGGGCTATCTGTCAGGCACCAGAACTGCCATCAGCATCTTTCCGTCGGTGTAATAGGGGTCACCCTCGCCATTGCGGCCGGCCTTGGTCAGGCCGATGCCTGACATCGTCTTTACCTCGATGATGCGTCCGGCCGATGTCAGATCGCCGATCAGCGAATCGCGCTCGGCATCGATGTCGGGTCCGATGTGATGGGTGACGGCGCCGGTGTCGTGGCTGACGCCTATGCCGCGATCGAAGCTCGCCGCACCGTACCAGGTCGGGCGCCCGTCGGCACCGGGCGTGAAGGTCAGCCACAGCCGAACATGGTGGCGGACGTCGGCGCTTTTGCCGACAGGCTTTTCGAATGCGAGATCCTGGCGCCGGCCGTTGAACAAGAGCGTGCTGACGGGCGCGTCGACATAAGGCCGGTCGAGCAGCACGCTTTCGCCGATTTCCAGCGCTGATTTCACCGACAGTTTGTCGGCGCGGTCCCAGCCGGCGGCGGCAAACGCGGCGGTCACGTCCAGCTCGCTGCCGACGAGGCCGATATTGATCGGGTCACCCGGGATGCCTTGTTCCGTCGTGGTGAGCAGCGATTCAGGCCGGGGGCCGTCGCGCAGGAAACGGAGCGACCAGAATTCAGGAGCCGCGAAATAGGCGAGCGCGAGATAGCTCACGCAGAGCGCAATGAACCAAAGGGTCGCCTGTCGGTGCAGTTTTCCCCGTAGCATCAAACCCCGCTGCCGATGGGTCGAGCCAAAGCAGTGGCGCGACATTGAACTCGGAACAAATCATGGGTTGCATCGGCAGATTAAGTATTAGCGATGTCTTTTGTAAAGCGCATCTTGCCTGGCTTCATGACACGTGGCGCGCAAACGCTAGCGGCAGGCGCGGTACCCGTTGCGGCGCTGCTTGATGTCGAAGTGGAAATGGTTGCGGTGGTCGTAATTGTAGCCGGGGCCAAGCACGGTGTTGAAATAGCTGCAGCCGTCGGCGCGAATGGTGTTGAGGAAGCCGCGGGTGCGGAAGGCGAACAGGCCGGGCTTTTCCACGTCGATGTCTCGGCCGCTGTTCAGCTCGATGCGCATGATGTCCAACGCATTGCCCTTGCCATGTTCTGACAGGGTGCGGGTGCCGGCGATCTTGCGGCAGGAATAGCTCGAGCCCTGGTGGATGGTCTTGACGCCGGAGAAATAGCGCAGCCGGGCGGAGGGGACGAGGTCGCGCTTGGTCCAGGCGGCGAAACTGGCCGCCATCTGGCAGGTGACGACGGCTGCCGGCTTCATCTGCACCGAGCCGATGGCCGACACCTTGACCGGGTAGTCGATACCGCAGGCGGCGCCGTCGCGGATCGGCGGAAGGTCGCGGTAGGTGACGTCGAGTTTCTTCAGGTCGCTGCGGCAGTCAACCTCGTCGGCCGGCATGACGGCAGGCCGTATCGGCGCACTTTGTGGCTCGTTGGAGGGATCGTCGAGCTTGGGATAGGCGACCATATAGGGGTTGGACGGCACCAGCGTCTGCATGCCGCGCCCCTGGGCAGGCGCGAGCGCGGCGGTCTGCACAGGCTGTGGCGCTTCAGGCTGGATCTGCTCGAACTGCTCGAACTGCGCGGCCTGTGTGTCGAGCGTCGGCTCGATCATGGGCGCCGCCTGCGCGACAAGCGCCGGATCGGACTGCGGCTCGACAATGACAGGAGCGGCCTGTACGGGGCCGAGCGACGCTGTCTGGGAGCCGACATCGACGGCGGGCTGGAGCGCGAACACATCGCCCGATGTGCATGAGCTGAGGGCGAGGCCGACGGCGACAAGGGTCGTGGCGAGCAGCAGCGCGCGCTGGCGCGCGGCTCGCGGCGATCCGACCGGGATGGTGGCGCGCGAATCTGCGGCCATGCGAAGGCTCCTGTCCCCTTGAGGGAATAAGCCTAGCCGCCAAGGGTAAAGGAAAGATCAGCGGCAGCGTTTACGGCTGGGGCCGAATTGCGGCGTGGGTGGCGGGGCAGGCCTACTGGCAGAATGTGCCGCCATTCTTGCGCGGGGCGAGGTCGATATGCAGGTGCCGGGCGTGGTCGGCGTCGCTGCCTGGACCGAGCACCGTCTTGAACGGCCCACAGGCCGCCTTGCGTATAGCATCAAGGAACTTGGCATTCTTCTCCGGCGGCGCCGGCTCGACCTCGACCGACGTGCCGCCGGTCAGGGTAAAACGGGCAATGTCGAGGGCGTTGCCGAAGGCATGCTCGGACAGTTTGCGGGTGCCGTTGCGCGGCCGACAGACATAGGCCGAGGCCTGCCCGACGACGGTCAGTTCCTCGCCGAGCTCGGTTCTCGCGGCAGGGGCGATGACTTCCGTGGCGAAGCGGGCGGAGGTCTCGGCGGTGGCACAGTTGATGATCGCGTCGGGCTCGATGTCGATGGATCGCGAGAGACGCTTCAGCTTGAGCGGAAAGGGCAGGGCGCAACCGTCGGCGTCGCTTTGCGGCGCCTGTTCCTCGAACTCGGCGCCGAGCACCTTCAGGCGCGTGCGGCAGGCGGTCTCCTCGATCGGCATCGTTGCCGGCCGCGCGACGTAGGAACGCTTGTCGGGCAGCATCTTTGGCGCCGGCGGACCAAACGTCTCTCGCCCACGTGGTGCTTCGGGGCCATCCGGGCGCGAGGACGGAATGGGGACGGTTGTTGGTATTGCTTCAGCCTTCGACATCGCTTCAGGAATTGGCGGGCCGAACATTTCTCGGGCTCGCCGCTGGTCGGGAACGTCGGGACGCGGCTCGGGTGTGGGAACCAAAGCCTGCCCGGCTTGTGTCGACGCGGCCGGGGGCGGTTTGGGCATGGCCTGCACGGGTGCGGCCTGTGGCACCGGAGCTCGATTGGGTAGTGACGTCTTGCTTGCTTCGAACTTGCTGGCTTCGGCAAAGCCGTGCGGGGGCGCTGCGAAGGCCGCCAGCGGCAGGACAAGGATCAGGGAAAGCAGGCGGGATTTGGCTGTGTGCATCGCCGCTCAACGTTGTCGATCGTTCGCGGTTGCCGAGGGGACGCTGCCGCGCGATCAAATTCGGTGACGGCGTTGTCATCTGGCGGAAGTGTCAAGCGATGCTTCAGGCGCCCAGGGCCTCGAGGCCTTCCTCGAGCCAGTCGCCCAGCATCGGCATGCCGAGCAGGTATTTGGCGGTACGACGATTGCCGCGTTGCCGTGCCTCGGCGACCGCGTCCGCCCATTCGGCGGCGTCGTAGTCGCCGCGCCCGACCCAGGCGAGCGCCACCAGTTCGGCAGCCTGGTCGACATTGAGGTCGGCAATCAGCCCGCGTAGCTCTTTTTCGGTGAGGTTTTCCGCCTCTTCCTCGGCGAGGCCATCATGGCGATGGTTGTCGTGGGTGTCGCCGTCATATTCGACCTCGTGCTCGGCGCCGTCTTCATAGTCTTCGTTGACGCCGGCGCTGATCGCCTTGGCCTTGAGGATGAACAGCCGGACGGTGTCCGGGCCAATGGTCAGGTCCCACTCTTTTTCGCGCCGCTGCTGCACGAGCGTGCTCCTGTTGCCTTCCCCCCGGCTGATGATAGCGCATTTGGCGGCGACGTCACTGCCTCGATATTCGCGGCGGGGTTGCCGTGGTTGACATGACTTTAGGAGAGGCGGATATAGCGCGCCTTCCTCCCCCCTCCAGACGGTATTCCCCATGGCTTTTCTGCTTTCGCCCAAGGTTCTTCCTGTGCTGATGCTGATTGCGTCCAACGTGTTCATGACCTTCGCCTGGTACGGGCACCTGAAGTTCAAGGCGGCCCCGCTCTATGCGGCGGTGATTTTCTCCTGGCTGATCGCCTTCTTCGAATACTGGCTGGCGGTGCCGGCCAACCGCATCGGCCACGAGGTCTATACGGCGGCGGAACTGAAGACGATGCAGGAGGTGATTACACTCAGCGTCTTCGTCATCTTCTCGGTCTTTTACCTCAAGGAAGGCCTCACCTGGAACCACGCCATGGGTTTCGCGCTGATCGCCGGCGGGGCAGCACTGATTTTCCGCGGCTGAGGACGAAAGAGCTCAGCCGATGCGTTTGCCTCGACGGGGGACGCATCGGTGGAGGTGGCCATGCATAGCCAATATCTGAAGCTTCTGGCCGGCGCGCTGCTGGCGCTGCCGCTGTTTGCCGTTCCCGTGATCTCCGCCGACGGAGGCGGGGGTGGAGGAGGCGGTGGTGGCGGCGGAACGGGTGGCGGCAGCGGCAGTGGCGGCGGCAGCGACCCGGTGAAATGCCGCACCGGCCTCGTCTACAACAAGAAAACCAAGAAATGCGAGCCACCCAAGGCCGGCATGATCGATGACGACAGCCTCTATCTGGCCGGGCGGGCGCTGGCCATGGACGGCCGGTACGACGACGCGATCAAGGTGCTGACGCTGGCGCACGACAAGACCGACGCCCGCATCCTCAACTATCTCGGCTATTCGCACCGCAAGGCCGGGCGCATCCTCGTCGGCATCGGCTATTACCAGGAGGCGATCCTCGACGATCCCGACTACATGCCGGTACGCGAATATATGGGCGAGGCGCATCTGACGCTCGGCGACGTTGCCGGTGCCAGGCAGCAGCTGTCGGAGATCGAGAAGCGCTGCGGCATCGACTGCCGCGAGTACGGGCTGCTGCGGGAGCAGATCGACGGTTATCTGAAGGGCTGACAGGCGTGGCCTGCCGGAGGTCGTCGCAGGCGCCGCTGCGGCGGTCAACTGTTGAACAGGCCCCCGACGCGTTCGCGAAAAGCGTCAGCGGTGTTGCGGGTGCCGAAGTCGCGGGTGTCGAAGCGCTTGCAGTCGCGGGCGGTCGACGCGCCAGGTGCTGGCGCCTTCCATGGCAGGGCATTTCCGGGTTTCGAACCGTTCGATCTGGTCGGGCCCGAAGAGGTGATGCCAGGCCTGACTGAACGGACGCTTCTCGACAATTTCGATGCGGCCGGAGCCGACTGTCCAATGGATCGCCGGCCCCGTCAGGCCGCCCCAGATCGCCGGCACGCCGACGGACCAGGCGCCGAGAATGAGGCACAGGAAGAACGGGCTCGTGGCATTGAGCGGCCAGACGCCACGGTAAAGCTCCCAGGTGGCGATGCTTACGACGAAGGCACCGATGGCGACCAGGCCGACGCGAAGGGCAGGTGCTGGTATGTCGAGCTGCAGCAGCCCGTCGCCGTCAATCTCGTCCATGCCGCAAGCCTCCGCGCGTCCACGCTAGCAGCTGGGCATGAACGGTTCGCTACGCGATTTCAGCGCGGGATGAAAAGCAGCTCGATCTGCGTTAGTCTGTCGATGGGCGCATGTTAGGAGGTAGCGATGCAGACCCGATTTGTGAAAGTGCTTGCAGGTGCAATGGTGTCGCTGCCCTTGCTGGCAGTGCCGGTGTTTTCGGCCGACAGCGGCGGAAGCAGCAGCGGCGACGAGCCGAAATGCGACAATGGCCTGGTCTACAACAAGAAGACCAAGAAATGCGAACCGCCCAAGGCCGGCATGATCGACGACGACAGCCTCTATTCGGCCGGACGTGCGCTTGCCATGGACGGCAAGTATGACGAGGCGATCAAGGTTCTGACGCTGGCCCAGGACAAGACCGACCCGCGCATCCTCAATTATCTTGGCTATTCCCACCGCAAGGCCGGCCGCGTGCTCGTCGGCCTCGGCTACTACCAGGAAGCACTGCGCAACAACCCCGACTACACGCTGGTGCGCGAATATATGGGCGAGGCGCATCTGATGCTCGGCGACGTCGCGGCCGCCCGCCTGCAGCTGTCGGAAATCGAAAAGCGCTGTGGCAAGGGTTGCCGTGAATACGGCATGCTGGAAGAGCAGATCGACGCCTATCTGCGCGCCGGCTGATTTGTGCCGATGACATGATCCGAAGGACCGGGCTTGGCCCGGTCCTTTTCCTTGACACGAATGCGGTGACGGCAGCGCAGGTCGCGCGGCCTTCATTCTGCGCAACTCCTGACTGAAAGCCGCTGCACATTTTTCCCGGAATTGCTTAGGGTTGGGCCATGAACCTCGCCCAGATCCGCTACTTCCTGACCCTTGCCGAAACATTGAACTTCACCGACGCGGCGCGATTGTGCGGTGTCGCGCAGCCGACACTGACGCGCGCGATCCAGAAGCTCGAGCATGAGCTTGGCGGCACGCTGGTCTACCGGGACGGCAAGGACACACGGCTGACGTCGCTCGGCAGCGATGTCCGTGAGGAGTTCGCGGCCATCGTCGGCGCCGAAGACAGGATCCGTGCTTCGGTCAACAGTCGCATCTCGGGCCGGCGCGAGCGCCTCAATCTGGGGATTGCGCATTCGGTGGCGCCGGCGCCAATCAGCCGGTTCATCACGCACGCGCTCGGCGAGATGCCGATGCTGGAGATCCTGCTTCATCCAATCGACGGGAAGATGGGGTCGGGACTGCTGCTGGCCGGCACGCTGGACGGCGTCTTCCTCGCCGACAAACCCGCCGACAACCCGAAGCTGTCGGTGATCGAGCTGTTCAGCGAGAGGCTGATGCTGGCTTGCGCGAGCAGCCATCGGCTGGCGAAGTTCGACATGGTTCCGCCGGAGGAAATTGGTGTCGAAAGCTATCTCGACCGGCTCGGCTGCGATTTTCGCAGCCAGGCAATCGACTATTTCATGAACGCCGAGCTGGTGATGCAGCCTCGGCTTCAGTCCGAACGCGAGGACTGGATGCAGCAGGCCGTCGCCGATGGCGCCGGCATTTGCCTGTTGCCCGAATTCTCCGCCATCGTGCCGGGGCTGGCCCTGCGCCCGGTATCGGGGCTGAATCTCGAGCGCCAGGTGTCCTTCGTTTCGGTCAGCGGATCGGGCAATGCGCCGGCACTGCGCCATCTGCGCATGATGGTCGGCTCGCATCGCTGGCCGCATTCAGCCGGTGCATCGAAACAATAGCCAACATGCATTGGCGCAGGCACCCCTCCGATACCCATCTCTGCCTCATCACCGAAATGGAGGGCAGATGATGAGGGCCTACAACAAGAATCCCGACGCCGTCTCGGCACTGTCGCTGGAGCAGTATCGCGTCACCCAGAAGGATGGGACCGAGCGTCCCTTCACCGGTGAGTACTGGGACAAAAAGGAGCCGGGCCTTTATGTCGACGTGGTTTCCGGCGAGCCGTTGTTCGCCTCCGTCGACAAGTTCGACAGCGGCAGTGGCTGGCCGAGCTTCACCAAGCCGGTCGATGCCGAAAATGTCGTCGAGATCAGCGACCGCAGTTATGGCATGGTGCGCACCGAAGTGCGCTCGACGCATGGCGACAGCCATCTCGGCCATGTCTTTCCAGATGGCCCGCGCGACGCTGGCGGCTTGCGCTATTGCATCAACTCGGCGTCGTTGCGCTTCGTGCCGGTCGACGAGCTCGAAAGCGAAGGCCTCGGGCACTATGTGAAGCTATTCGTGAACAAGGGAGACGTTGCATGACAACCGAAACTGCAATTCTGGCCGGTGGCTGCTTCTGGGGCATGCAGGACCTGATCCGTCGGCTTCCCGGCGTCGTCTCCACCCGTGTCGGCTATTCGGGCGGCGACGTCCAGAACGCGACCTATCGCAATCATGGCAGCCACGCCGAGGCGATCGAGATCGTGTTCGATACGTCGAAGACGGATTTCCGCAGCATGCTGGAGTTCTTCTTCCAGATCCATGACCCGTCGACGAAGGACCGGCAGGGCAACGACCGCGGTACGAGCTATCGCTCGGCGATCTTCTACACCTCCGAGGCGCAGAAGGAGATTGCCGAGGAGACGATCAAGGACGTCGATGCCTCCGGACTGTGGCCGGGCAAGGTGGTGACCGAGTTGGCGCCGGCCGGCGACTTCTGGCAGGCCGAGCCCGAGCACCAGGACTATCTGGAGCGCTATCCCAACGGCTACACCTGCCACTTCGTCCGCCCGGGCTGGAAGCTGCCGCGCCGGTCGAGCGCCGCCTGATCTGACGACGTCACCGCAAAGAACTGCAACCGGACGCCTTGCTGACGCGGGCGTCCGGAACGGTTTAGCGTGTCTAGGAGGATGCCATGGAACTCGGACTCCTGGGGCGTCGCGCCCCTGAGCTCAGGGGCGGAAACTGGATCGACGCCGGCAGCCGCTGCTGCTTTCCGACCTGGGCGACGGCTGCAAGATACTCTACTGCTTCCAGCACTGGTGTCCCGGATGCCATGCCCGTGGATTTCCGACGCTGAAGCGGCTGGTCGAGGCATTGCCGGCCGACAAGTTCGGTTTTGCCGCCATCCAGACGGTGTTCGAGGGTGCAAGCATCAACACCGACGACAAGCCGAAGCTCGAACAGGCGCGCTACAGGCTGATGATCCCGTTCGGGCACGACGTCCCGCCGGAGGGCGAACACTATCCGACTGTCATGCAGGACTATCGTACCGGCGGCACGCCGTGGTTCATTATCATCGATCCGGCCGGCAAGGTCGTCTTCAACGACTTTCACATTGATGCCGACCTGCTGATCTCGGCGATGAGCAGCCCGACCACCGCCTGACGCATTGAAACCACGCGGGCGCTAGAGAGATTTCGCTTTTCTTCGAATCGCGGAATCTCTCTATCGCTTTGTTTTCCGCAATTCCGGACGGAAAACCGCTGCACACTTTTCCTTGAATTGCTTTAGTCGCCGCGCGACAGCCTGACGACCATTCCGTCGCCTTCGTCGGTCAGAAGCCAGATCGAGCCGTCGGGCGCAACGTTGACGTCGCGGATGCGACCGAAGGCGCCGTCGAGAATGCGCTCCTCGTCCAGGATGTTGCCCTTTGCGTCGCGGTCGAGGCGGCTCAAAAGCTCGAACTTCAGCGAGCCGATCAGCAGGTCGCCCTTCCATTCCGGGAACATGTCGCCCTGGTAGCTGGCGAGGCCTGAAGGCGCGATCGACGGATCCCAGTAATAGAGCGGCTGCTCGTAGCCCTTGGCCGAGGTGCCGACGCCGATCTTGGCGCCGGAATAGTCGCGGCCATAGGTGATGACTGGCCAGCCATAGTTCTTGCCGGCCTGAGGGCGGTTCAACTCGTCGCCGCCCTTGGCGCCATGCTCGACAGTGATGAGGCTGCCCAGAACGGGATCGAAGGTCGCTCCCTGCAGGTTGCGGTGGCCCTTCGACCAGATTTCGGCTGCCATGGCCTTGCCGTCGGGCGAGGGATTATCCTTGGGGATGGAGCCGTCGGTGTTGATGCGGATGACCGCGCCAGCATGGTCCTGCATGTCCTGGGCGCGATCGCCCTGGCCGCGGTCGCCGGTCGTGACGAACAATGTGTCGTCGTCATTGACGACGATGCGCGAGCCGAAATGGTGACTGGTGCCGCTCTTGCGGTTCATCGAGAATATGACCTTGACATCTTCGAGCCGCGCCTTGGCTCCGTCCCGGACCAGCTTGGCCCGGGCAAGCGCTGTGCCGGCGCCGCCGCGTCCCGGCTCGGAGAAGCTGACGAAGATCGTGCCAGACGTTGCGAAATCGCGGGCGACGGCAATGTCGAGCAGGCCGCCCTGGCCGCTTGCGGCAACCTCGGGCACACCCGACACGGGTTCGGACAAGCCGTTCTGCGACAGGATGCGGATCTGGCCCGAGCGCTCGGTGACGATTGCCTCGTTGCCGGCCAGAAAATCGAGGCCCCAAGGATGATCGAGCCCTCCGGCAATGACGTCGGCGCGCACGGTGACGGCTTCGGTGTTGAAGCTCTGGGTCTGGGCGAAGGCCGGCGAGGCGGCCAATGCGAAGATGAAAACGAAATGCGGTGTGTTGATGCTCATCTATCCGACATAGGTGCGTTGGCTGCTGCGGCAACCGCTACAGAGCATCAAAGCGCGACAGCTTCAATCACAAGCGGGTGAGGGGGCGCAGCGTCAGGTTGCGCTGCTGCAACGTCAGTGGTGGCCAACGCATTTTTTGACGTGAATTCTGCGACAGGGTTGCTATATTCAACGGAGATAGAGGTGAGACGGTTCCGTTAGCCGAGGCTGCCGGACCGTTTTCTTTTTTTGTGCCTCGCGGCAGCTTAAGGCCGCGCGGCAAAGGCCAGGAGAGGTCGATTATGAACAAGGTTCCGATGACTGCGGGTGGTTTCGCTGCGCTGAAGGAAGAACTGCGCTGGCGCCAGCAGGAAGAGCGTCCGCGCATCATCGAAGCCATTGCCGAGGCACGTTCGCACGGCGACCTTTCGGAAAACGCCGAGTATCACTCGGCCAAGGAAGCGCAGAGCCTCAACGAAGGTCGCATCAACGAACTCGAGGACCTGATCGCGCGTGCCGAGGTGATCGACGTCAGCAAGCTCAATGGCGACAAGATCAAGTTCGGCGCCACCGTCGTGCTGCTCGACGAGGATACCGAAGAGGAAAAGACCTACCAGATCGTCGGCGACCAGGAAGCCGATGTGAAGTCGGGCCGCATCTCGATCTCTTCGCCCATAGCGCGCGCGCTGATCGGCAAGGAAGTGGGCGACGCCATCGAGGTCAACGCCCCGGGCGGCGCACGCGGCTATGAGATCGTCCAGGTCCAGTTCATCTGAGGCAACAGGTGGCATTGGCTGTGGCGATGCCGGATCAGACACGATGAACAAGGCAGGCAACCGCGCCGAAAACGCCGGCGCGGTCGACATGGCGCGCACCGAAGTGATCGCGCCCAATCTCAAGCAGCGGCTTTCCGGCGTCACCAGCACCATCGTGCAACTGGTGCCGGTGCAGGCGCGCAACCTCGGCATTGCCGTGTTCGGGCCTGGTCTGCCCGACAGCCTGCCCAAGATGCGCTGGTGGCAACTGCCTTGGCTGCTCAGGCGGCCTGAGACCGGGCGGCCGCGCATCTGGCACGCCAGGCGCAACACAGAGATGGTGGCAGGGCTTGTCCTGCGCCACTTCTTTCGGGCGCAGATCAGGCTGGTGTTCACCTCGGCGGCACAGCGCGACCACAGGCCCTTCACCAAATGGCTGATCCGCCAGATGGATGGCGTGATCGCGACCAGCCTGATGTCAGGGCGTTTCCTCGAGGTGCCGCACAAGGTGGTGATGCACGGGGTCGACCTCGAAAAGTTCCACCCGCCGCGCGGGCCCGACGACGCCTTTGCAGCCGCGGGGTTGCCCGGCAAATATGCCATCGGCTGCTTCGGCAGGGTCAGGCATTCGAAGGGCACCGACCTGTTCGTCGATGCGATGATTGCGTTGCTGCCGCACTATCCCGAGTGGACGGCTGTCATCACCGGGCGCATCACGGCGGAGCACAAGGGTTTCGGCGACGAGCTAAGGCAGCGGATCGCGGCAGCCGGCTTGTCGGAACGGATCCTGCTGCTCGGCGAGGTGCCCGACGTTGCCGTGTGGTACCGGCGCGTCACACTCTATGTCGCGCCGTCGCGCAATGAAGGCTTCGGGCTGACGCCGCTCGAGGCGATGGCATCGCGCACGGCTGTCGTTGCCAGCGACGCCGGCTCCTATTCGGAGATCGTGACGCGAGGCGTGACCGGCGATTTTGTTGCCGCCAATGACGGAAATGCCTTGCGCGAGGCGATCAGGCCATATCTCGCCGATCCGGCTCTTGCCGAGGCTCATGGCGCTGCCGGGCATGAAGACGTCTCCACACGCTTCCGGCTCGAAAACGAGGCGGCCGGGTTGCGCGAGATCTATGACCAGGTGTGGGCGAAGGGCTGACAGGGGCCTGGAGCCGGCTTGCCGCATTGGCCCGAGTTTCTCCGCCGATTCTAATGTAACGCCCGCTTAAATGCTTTGAATTTCTCGTATTAAGTCAGTTTTGCTTTCCGGTTCTCCACCGGAAGCTGCAACAAGGCGACTAATGCGGAAAAACACTTGGGCGCCTGAAATAATGCTGAATTCTTGATCAAGGTTGCTCTATATTGCACCGCAATGCGCCCCCGGCTTGCTGCCCGCCCTCGCTTGCCTTATGGCAACCGCGGGTCGGGGGCACGACTATGGTAGAGATCGTGCTTTGAAAATCTATTTCATCAATCTCGACCGGTCGCCAGGCCGGCTCGATTGGTTCATGGCGCAGGTCGCCGGCATGGACGTTGCAACAGTCCGTGTGCCGGCGGTCGACGCCAAACAGCTGCCCGAACGGGAGTTCGAGCGGCTGCGGTGCCTGTCCTCCGGCGTCAACTCGATGTCGCCCGCCGAGGTGGCCTGCCTGCTCAGCCACCGCAAGGCGTGGGCGCTGGTGGCCGAAGGCGATGACGACTGGGCTTTCGTCGCCGAAGACGACATCCATTTCTCCGCCGATGCCGCCAGCTTCCTGAAGTCCGACCGCTGGATTCCGGCGGGGGTGGATCTGGTCAGGGCCGAAACGGATCTGGCCCGGGCCGAATTGTCCCACAAGACTTGGGGCGAGCCTGCCGGACACGAGCTGCGCAGGCTGAAATCGGCGCAACTGGGGTCGGCAGGCTACTTCGTGTCGAGGACTGCCGCGCGCCGCCTGCTCGGCTATACCGAGCGCCACTGCGAACCAGCCGACGTCATTCTTTATTCTCCGGAGCGTGGCATCCTTGATGAACTCGTGGTGCTGCAGCTGATGCCGGCGGCCTGCATTCAAGACATGTGGGCGCCGAACGCTACCGTCGGCGGCTCGCTGACGAGCCAGATTGCCCAGGACCGGCGCCAGTTTCACCGCAGCGATCCTCGTTCCGCAAGACGGCGAGGGATCGCGAAGCTCACGCATGAATTTTGGCGGATCGGGCGCCAGCTGGCGAGTCCCTTCCGCATGGCGCTGCTGGCGACTGCCAGGCAGTCGGTGTTCAAGAAGGTGTCCATCGAATTGACGGTGCGATCTGACACGCAGCGCGCAGGGTAAGCGTACGCGGGAATGAAGATTTTTGTCATCAATCTGGACCGCGCACCGCAGCGCCTCGAGCGCATGGCGTCGCTGTTTGGCGAGCTGGGGCTCGACTTCACCAGGGTGTCGGCCGTCGACGGCCGGGACCTGGCCGGCCGACAGGCTCGCAAGGGCATGTATTACGACCTGGGCAGTGGCGAGATCGGCTGCTTTCTCAGCCATATCAAGTGCTGGGACGCTGCGACGAAGGCAGACGGCGAGTACACCGCGATCTTCGAGGATGACGTCCACTTCGGGGCCGGTGCACGAGAACTGCTTGTCGACACCATTTGGATTCCAGCCGATGCCGACGTGGTGAAGCTTGAAACCACCTTGGTGCGGACGCTGGTCGACCGCGACAGTGCTGCCCGTGCCGGCGACCGCTCGGTACGGCGCTTGCGCGATACGCATCCGGGGACGGGCGCCTACATCGTGTCGCGCGAGGGGGCGCGCAAGCTGCTCGAACTGAGCGCAGATTTCGCCGATCCGGTCGACCAGTTCATGTTCAATCCGGTCTCCGTCGCCTGGAATGCGCTGACGATATATCAGGTCGACCCGGCGATCTGTGTCCAGGAGGTGGTCGTCGGCAAGGATGGTGCCGCCGATGCCTTGGCCAGCGGGCTGAAACACGAACGGCCGGTGCAGGAAAAAGCGCGCGGCACGGAAAAGCTGATGCGGGAGATTGCCAGACCGCTTGGGCGCCTTGCCGCGTCCGTCAGCGCAGGTCTTCGGGGGCAGCGATGGGGCAAGGTGCGGTTCCGCTGACCGGCGCCGGCCCCTTGTTGAGGCAGGATTTGAACGACCATCCAATGAACATCTACCTGATCAATCTGGATCGCTCGCCCGATCGCCTGCAGCGTATGGCCACGATCTTCAGCGATCTCGGCCTCGACTTCACAAGGATGCCGGCTGTCGACGGAGCGAAGCTGATTGCCGAGGGCAAACTGCACCGACCTGAGCGGGCAGGGCTGATCTACCAGCTCGGACCTGGGGAAACAGGCTGCTTTCTCAGCCACCGGGCGTGCTGGGAGGCGATCGCCAACGCCGAGCAGAACCATGGGGCGGTCTTCGAGGACGACGTCCATTTCGGATCCGGCCTCGCCGAATTGCTGAGCAACGATGCCTGGATTCCTGGCGATGCCGACGTGGTGAAGCTGGAGACCACCAGGGTGCATGCCCTCCTCGACAGAACGGGCAACAAGCTTGCCCTGGGACGTTCTCTCAAGAGGCTTCGGTCAACACATACTGGTGCAAGCGGCTACATCTTGTCGAAGTCGGCCGCTCGGAAGCTCATTGCTTTGAGTGAGGATTTTGTCGATCCGGTCGATCAATTCATGTTCAATCCGGCTTGTACGGCTTGGGCTGATCTTACGATCTACCAGTTGACGCCAGCAATCTGCATTCAGGATATGCTGGTTGGAGCAGGTAGCCAGGTTGTCGGTTTCCAAAGTACTCTCGAAGATGAGCGGCCCGAACTCAAGAGCCAAAAAGAGCGGCTGAGCAAGCCGCTAAGAGAAATCATGAGACCCTTACGGCAGGCGTGGATGTTCTTGAACTCGCGCTTGCGCGGCCTTGAGAGGATCAGGGTTCCTTTTTCCTGAGTTTTGTTTACCCCTGTGGCCGGCTACAGGCCATTTTTGCAGATACTGTATTTGGACGTTGGAAAATACGGGACTGAAACAGACGTTTTGGATTGAGGGATTGTGAAGATCGCCGCTTTAAAGGGAATAGAAAACGCCCTGAGAAATTGGAAGGTTGCGTTCATCCGGAAACTGGTTTCCGGCAAGCATGGCCGACGCGTTTCATCCGAGGTGCTTTTGACGAACGTCACCTCGGTCACTATGAAATTCGATGACCACTTCATGTCTTTTTCGCCACATGAGTACATCGGGAGAAGTATTTTTCTCTCGGGAGATTTTGATCGGCATCTCTCTGACGCATTGGTCGCCTTCCTATCTCGTCGAGGCTATTTGCCGAGCGGTGGGGCGACCGTGCTGGAGATAGGCGCGAACATCGGCACTCAGACGGTGTATTTTTGCCGGTCTGGCAAAGTGGCGAGGGTTATCGCCGTCGAGCCGGATCCGAGAAACTTGTCTTTGCTTCGGCGCAATGTTGCGGACAACGATCTTGAGCAACGTGTCACCATCATCCCCTGTGCGGTCGGAAACGATATCGCGACAGGCAATTTGCATCGCGCTGAAGGCAATTTCGGCGGCAGCAGTCTGTTTCCGCTGCCAAATTCTGAAGGCGAGGTGGCGGTCGCGATCAAGCCCATGGCGCAGGTGCTTGCAGAGGCTGATGTTCTTGCCGCCGACATCGATTTCGTGTGGATGGACATCGAAGGGGCGGAGCCCCTTGCCAGCCAATCGATGCACGAACTTTTCGAGCGTCGTGTGCCGGTCATGTTCGAGTACTCGCCTGGCGTCTATCCACCGGGAACCGCTCGTGAGTTCATAGCGCTTCTGTCGCGCTACTACGAAAAGTGCATGATCTTCGATGGACATAACCAAGCGGAGATGAAGGTCGTCGACCTTCCGATCAGCATCGCCCAAACAAACATCCTGCTGCTGCCATAACGCTTGGCAGGCAGGGCGAGGGTTGTGCCTAGATCGCCACTAGGCCGTCGTCCTTGACCTGCCTGATGGTCAGCGCCGTGCGCACCGTGTCGACGTTGGGGGAGGAGGTCAGTTCCTCGATGACGAAGCCCTGGAAGGTGCCGAGGTCGGGAGCGAGGCAGTGCAGCATGAAGTCGGATTCGCCCGAGACCATCCAGGCGCTGCGGACGATCGGCCAGTTGCGGGTGCGGTCGGCGAACGCCTTGAGGTCGACTTCCGACTGGCGGTTGAGGCCGACGAGGCAGAAGGCGACGACGTCCATGCCGAGCGCGGGCGCGTTGAGCAGGGCGCGGTAGCGCTGGATGATGCCTTCGTCTTCCAGCCGCTTGACGCGGCGCAGGCAGGGCGGCGCCGAGATACCGACGCGGCGCGACAATTCGACATTGGTCATGCGGCCGTCGTCCTGAAGCTCACGCAGAATCTTCCAGTCGATGGCGTCGAGGTCGGCCTTGATCGGCATATGTGCTCCGCGTTTGCGCAAGAATCTTGCGCAATGACGTAATAAAACTACTCGAAGCCCTTGGGAAGCCCATGGCCGGTGAAACGCCGCAGACGGAACAATTGCACCGTTAGTTGCGCAGCTTTCGGGGGAGTAACATCTTGCCGCCTTGCGCGGGGTGTGGGTGAACACCTAGATTAGGGACGATCCGCAGCCCGTTTTGACGGCTGCTGCATTTTCCATCGACCACGAAGGCCCTTCGATGACCGCCAAACATGCGCCAGTTCTCATCATCGGTTCCGGACCTGCCGGATACACGGCCGCGATCTATGCGGCGCGTGCCATGCTGAAACCGGTGCTCGTCGCCGGCATCCAGCAGGGCGGCCAGCTGATGATCACCACCGAGGTCGAAAACTATCCCGGCTTCGCCGAGCCGATCCAGGGCCCGTGGCTGATGGAGCAGATGCGCCTGCAGGCCGAGCATGTCGGCACCGAGATGATCAACGACATCATCACCGAGGTCGATCTCGACGTTAGGCCGTTCCGCGCCAAGGGCGATTCCGGAACCATCTACACCGCCGACGCGCTGATCATCGCCACCGGTGCTCAGGCCAAGTGGCTGGGCCTGCCTTCCGAGCAGGTGTTCCAGGGTTTTGGCGTTTCGGCTTGCGCCACTTGCGACGGCTTCTTCTATCGCGGCAAGGACGTGGTGGTCGTCGGCGGCGGCAATTCGGCGGTCGAAGAGGCGCTCTATCTCTCCAATCTGGCCAAGACGGTGACCGTCGTTCATCGCCGCGACCATTTCCGCGCCGAGCGCATCCTGCAGGAACGGCTGTTTGCCAAGGCCAACATCAAGGTGATCTGGGACTCGGCAGTCGAGGAGATTGTCGGTGCGCCGGCGCAGAAGCCGCTGCCGCCGTCGGTCAACGGCGTGAGGCTGAAGAATGTGCATACCGGCGCCATCACCGAAATGACTACGGACGGCGTGTTCGTGGCGATCGGCCATGCACCGGCGGTCGAGCTGTTCGTCGGCAAGCTCAAGCAGAAGCCGAACGGCTATCTCTGGACCGAGCCGAATTCGACGCGGACCAACGTTGCGGGCGTGTTCGCCGCCGGCGACGTGACCGACGACATCTATCGCCAGGCGGTGACGGCGGCAGGTCTTGGCTGCATGGCAGCGCTTGAAGCCGAGAAGTATCTGGCGGGAGTTGAAGTGCATCGCGAAGCGGCCGAATAGGCCGACCAAACGCCTTATAAACGAGGGGAAAAATGGCGTTGGATTGGGATAAGTTGCGCGTGTTCCACGCAGCGGCGGAGGCTGGCTCTTTCACGCACGCGGCGGAGACGCTGAGGCTGTCGCAGTCGGCGATTTCGCGTCAGGTGAGCGCGCTCGAACACGACATCGGCGTGCCCCTGTTTCACCGGCATGCGCGCGGCCTGGTGCTGACCGAGCAGGGCGAGATGCTGTTCCGCACGGCGCATGACGTCTTGATGAAGCTCGAGACGATCAAGACGCGGCTGACCGAAACCAAGGACCGGCCGTCTGGTGTGCTCAAGGTGACGACGACCGTCGGCCTCGGCGCCGGCTGGCTGACCGAGCGCATCCAGGAGTTTCTCGAGCTCTATCCCGATATCCAGATCCAGCTGATCCTCGCCAATGAGGAGCTGGACCTGACCATGCGCCAGGCCGATTGCGCAATCCGCCTGCGTCAGCCGCAGCAGCCGGACCTGATACAGCGCCGGCTATTCACGGTGCATTTCCACCTTTATGCGTCGCCGGCCTACGTCAACAAATACGGCAAGCCGACATCCATCGCCGACCTCAAGAACCACCGTATCGTTACCTTCGGCGTGCCGGTGCCGACGCATCTGAGCGAGCTCAACTGGCTGGAAACCGTCGGCGACTTCGAGGGCGGCCAGCGTGTGCCGACGCTGCAGATCAATGACATCCTGTCGATCAAGAAGGCGGTGCAGACGGGTGCCGGCATCGCCATGCTGCCCGACTATGTCATCGGCAAGGATGCCGGACTGGTGCAACTCCTGCCCGAAACCGAGGTGCCGTCCTTCGACACCTATTTCGCCTATCCCGACGCCATGCGCGAGCAGGCCAAGCTGCACGTCTTCCGCGACTTCGTCATCGCCAAGGCCAGGAGCTGGGCCTACTAGGCTCCCACTCCGATCACGCCCGCTGCGAAAAGCCCTCGTTTCGGCGAGGGCAGGCTTTCCCACGCGTGGACGCAGGCGCGCCCCGACAATCGGTTTCCGTTCCAAGCGACAATGCGGCTGCGTTGATCGGCCTGTTCCCGGCTACCTGGCGCCTGTGCGTGGACCGGGCAGGCTGTACCGCTCGACAACCCGAGCGGACGAAGGTGTTCACATTAATATGCAGGTAAATACCTGCATGACTTGACATGCAGGTATTTGCCTGCATATCTATAGCGGTCAGTGAGTGAGGACGATGGACGCCGACGACATATTCAAGGCCTTGAGCGACCCGACCCGCAGGAAGCTGCTCGATCTTCTCTTCGAAAAGAACGGACAGTCGCTGGGTGAGTTGTGTGCAAACCTCGATATGGCTCGGCAATCGGCCACCCAGCATCTCGGAATACTGGAGGCGGCCAACCTGGTCACATCGGTTCGGCGCGGCCGCGAGAAGCTGCATTTCATCAACCCCGTTCCGATCCACGAGGTTTACGAGCGGTGGGTGCGCAAGTTCGAGGTCCAGCGGCTCAGCCTGCTGCATGACCTGAAGAAAGAACTCGAAGGAGAATAACAATGACCAGCCAGGAAAAGACGAGCTTCGTCTACGTGACCTACATCGTCTCGACACCGGACAAGGTGTTCGAGGCAATCACCAAGCCGGATGTCGCAAGGCGCTACTGGGGCCACGAAAACATTTCCGACTGGAATCTGGGTTCGACGTGGGAGCATGTCCAGGCCCATGGCGAGCGGGCCGTCAAGGTTGTCGGCAAGGTCGTCGAGACCGTTCCGCCGAGCCGCCTCGTCATGACCTGGGCAGACCCGTCCGAGGCTGCAAATCCTGCAAGCTTCAGTCGGGTGACGTTCGACATCGATGAATACGACACCATGGTTCGGCTGACCGTTACCCATGACGAACTCGAAGCCGGCAGTGGCATGGCGAAAGGCATCAGCAAGGGCTGGCCGATCGTTCTGTCCAGCCTGAAATCCTTCCTCGAAACGGGACGCCCCCTCGACGTTTTCGCCAAGCCAAAAACGGCATGATCGGCTGCCCGCATCCCGGAGAACCCCAATGACGACCAAGCTTTATGCCGGCGGCTGCGCCTGTGGTGCTGTCCGCTACGAGACGACAAACGAGCCGATCTTCCAGAACCACTGCCAGTGCCTGGATTGCCAGAAGCGTAGCGGCACCGGGCATGGCTCGTACCTGACCTTTGCCCGGCGCGCCGAGATGGCGATGACGGGCGAAGCAAAGCATTGGCGGGTCGTGGCCGACAGCGGCAAGGACAAGATCCATGGCTTCTGCCCTGAGTGCGGAACGCCTGTGTTCGTGACCTTCGCCGCAGCGCCGGAAGCGATCGCGATCCATGCCGGCAGCCTGGATGATCCGGGCCAGTTCCAGCCTCAGGTGCTGACCTACAGTGCCCGAGGCCACGCCTGGGACAGGATCGATCCCGATCTCGTGGCCTTCGCGGGCATGCCGAGCGGCTGAACCTTCGCCTGCCGACATCGTTTCCGGCTGGCCGATCTTCTTCCGGCCTAAGCTCCACGCCAGGGCGTGAGCCGGGGCAGCCAGCCGGGAACGTTTTGGCGGTAAGCTTCATAGTCGGCACCGTATTGCCGCAGCAGAACCGGCTCCTCATAGATCCGGACGAAGGTCGCCATCACAGCGCCCATGATGACGGCATAGGCGGCAAGCTGCCAAGATGCAAAGATCAGCGCCTGACCGAGGATGATCGACAGCACGGCGACATACATCGGGTTGCGCACGTGGCGGTAGACGCCGCCGACCACCAGCCTGTCCGTCGGCGCGATCGGGGCAGGGGTGCCGAGCCCTTCCAGCGCGAAACGGGCGAAGGCGTGCAGCAGCACGCCGAGGCCGACAGCGACCAGCGCGGCGCCCAGGATGGCGAGTGGCCACGACGCCACCGGCAGGCCGTAGCGCCCGCTCGCGAGCCACGGCACGAGGCCGGCGACGACACTAGGTGCCGTGATGAAGAAGATGGCGCTGCCGAGGATGGCGGACGGTTTGCGCGAGGCTTGCACTCCTCTTGATCTCTCAGGTCGAAAATTCCGCATGTTGCCTATTGGCTTGGCTTTCGCCGCAACTATGAGCGTGCCGTGCCCGATTTGCCAGCATCTCCCGGCGCGGGGCATTTCAGGTCATCCTTGGCGTCGCCACGGCTGTTTGTTGTGCATTGCAGCATGCTCAGGCTGCGATTTTCGGGGCGAAAACTGGTCCTATCGGGCTTCTAACGTCGTTAGACCACAGCCTGTATGTTTTTGCATGCGTGCATTGCAAAATAGATGCTTGTTTGTTGGGCAAGGAGAGCACATATATTGATCATCTCCAGGGCGCGTTCCTCCTCCCATTAGCGCCCTCGAGTGTTCCCCTCTGGAGGTTAGCCTTAATCGGCACTTCCAAACAAACTCAGCCGGATCTTCTTGGATCCGGCTTTTTTGTTGCCTGAAACAGGCCAAACCTCCCGCGTAACAGTGACATGTAACCCCCGGTAACATTCCCCGTACCCCGGGACGCGCCTAGTTTTTACATGGACGCGGTGATGGTGCGTCGGGAGATGGGGGCATCACCCGTGCGCGCCAGGTTCAGGCAACGCGCCGCGTCCAGCAGATTGCCGACGACCCAAGACGTTGGCCACGTAGCGGCGGACCTGCCGTCCCGCCTCCCGCGGAACGGTCCGCAAAAAAGCGGTGTCCGAGGATATCCTCGGGCGCCGCTTTTGTTTTGTCGGCGGCCGGTCAAGGCTGGGCGACATTGCTGCGAATCCATATTTTGCCAGGCGCGGCCAGATGGATCATTTGGGGGGACATTCATGAGCATGACAGATGCGGCCAAGGGCGCGAGCAAGGCGGGTGTGGCCAAGGCCAAGGTCTTTGGTGGCGGCTGCCTGTGCGGCGCAGTCCGCTTCGAGGCGACCGGACCGGCCGGGAAGCCGCATACATGCTCGTGCCGCATGTGCCAGCGCCACACAGGTTCGCTGACCGCTTCCTGGGTCGAATTTCCAAGCGACCGCGTGACGTGGACCGGGCCGGGCGGCGCGCCATCGGTCTATCGCTCGTCCGACTATTCCAGTCGCGCCTTCTGCCCGGCCTGCGGCAGCTCATTCGGCGCTATCGACGACGCGCCCGTGGTCGCACTGCTGCTCGGCGTCTTCGACAAGCCCGGCGCGATTGAGCTCATGCCGAAGAGCCACTCGTTCAAGGGTGGTCGGCCAAAATGGTGGCATGTCGAGGCGAAAGCGGAGTAGGGCACCGCGCGCACAAACTGGCGCGCGGACACCTCCCAAGTTCTTTTTGACACTGCATGATCCCTCTCGACAATCGCTTCGATTTTTCGAGGGCATGCAGGTGGGATCACATGTAAAGCTTGGCGGGATCCTTGCCTGCGTAGAGCTGACCTATTTCGGCGGCATAGCCGTTGAACAGCTGTGTCGGCACCTGTTCGCCGGTGCCGAGCACGCGCTCCTTGGCCTGGCTCCAGCGCGGGTGCGGGACCTCGGGATTCACGTTCGCCCAGAAACCGTATTCGCTCGGCTGGATCGCTTCCCACAGGCCCACCGGTTGTTCGGCGACGAAGTCGATCTTGCGGATCGACTTGATCGACTTGAAGCCGTATTTCCACGGCAGGACGAGCCGTATCGGCGCGCCAAACTGCTTGGCCAGCGGCTTGTCATAGGCGCCGGTGACGAGGAAAGGCAGGTCGAGCGCCGCTTCCTCGATGGTGACGCCTTCGACATAGGGCCAGGGATAGACGAAGTCGTTCTGGCCGGGCGCCATGGACGGATCGAGGAAGGTCTCGAAGCGGATGAATTTTGCATCCGTCTTGGGGCTCGCCATGGCGACAAGCGCCTTCAGCGGGAAGCCGCTCCACGGGATGGTCATCGACCAGGCCTCGACGCAGCGGTGGCGGTAGAGCCGCGTCTCGAGCGGGAATTTGCGGATCAGGTCGTCGATGGCAAGCGTCATCGGCTTGTCGACAAGGCCGCCGATCTGGATGTCCCACGGCCGCGTCTTGAGCTGCTGGGCGTTGGCCGCGATTTCCTTGTAGGTGCCGTATTCGTAGAAGTTGTTGTAGTTGGCGTTGATCGCTTCGGGCGTCAGCGCACGGTCGAGCTTGTAGGTGGCATTCGGCTTGGCCGGATAGAGATCGGCGGTCGGATCGGCCTCCTCGGCGCGCGCCTTGCGGGGCAGGGCTGCGGCCGCGAGCCCAAGCCCCATGCCGGCCAGAATGCTGCGGCGGTTGAGGAAGATGTGCTCGGGTGTCGCCAGCGCTTCCGGAATTGCCCAGGACGGTCGGCGGTGAATGAATGCCATGCTTGCTCTCCAATAGGCTGGCCGCAAGGTCGCCCCTGCGGACGGCGAAATCAACGCTGTCACGTTCACATACGCGTGGAAACGTCGTCGCGTTACAGCGCCGTCCCGGATGGGAGATCAACAGAGCGTGAGGAGAGCTGCCGGACGACCCGCGTGGACCGCCCGGCTGCTGATCTCACGCGGCCTTGCCGCCCGACTGCATCGCTTCGTCGGCGAGGCGGCCGGTGAGTTCGGCCATGTGGTCGAATTCGGCGCGGTAGGTGGCGGCACCGGCGGTGGCTGAGCGCAGCTCGATGATCAGGTCGCCGATCTCCGATTGCGGCATCGTCGCCTCGACGACATCCCAGCCGGGCCAATCGGTGCGGGCGTCGTAGCCGAGGATCTGGCCGCGGCGCTGCGGCACCAGTGCGATGATGCGCGCCGTGGCATCGGAGGGGGTGAAGATCTCGACCTTCATGACCGGTTCGAGCAGCACCGGCGAGCAACTCGGCATACCCTCCTTCATCGCGATCTTCGCCGCCATCTGGAACGCCATGTCGGAGGAATCGACCGAGTGAAACGAACCGTCAGACAGGTTGATGGCGATGTCGACGACGGGGAAGCCGAGCGGGCCGGTCTTGAGGAAGTCGCGCGCGCCTGCTTCGACCGACTGGATGTATTGCTTGGGCACGACGCCGCCTGTGATGGTGTCGGTGAACTCGAAACCCGAGCCGCGCGGCAGCGGCTTGATCTCGATGACGACATCACCGAACTGGCCGTGACCGCCCGATTGCTTCTTGTGGCGGCCGCGCTGCTGGACCGATTTGCGAATGGTCTCGCGATAGGGCACCGCCGGCGCGTGACCCTCGACGGCGATCTGATTGCGGCCTTCGAGCCGCTCGCGCACCACCCTCAGATGCATCTCGCCATGGCCGGATAGAACAGTTTCCGCCGAGTCCTGGTTGTGGTGCAAGGTGAGCGAGGGATCTTCCTCGGCCAGGCGCTGGATCGCCGCCGACATCTTGACCTCGTCCTTGCGCTCCTTGGGGCGCAGCGCAAAGGCATAGACCGGCTTGGGCGGCTCCAGTTTGACCAGCGGCTTGATGCCTCCCTTGGCCGTGGTCAGCGTCTGGCCGGTCGCGGCATGTTCGAGCTTGCCGAGCGCGACGGTGTCGCCGGCGCCGGCGCCCGACTGCTTGGACTGGTCCTTGCCGAGCAAGCGGTAAATGCCCGAGACCTTCGAGGTGTCGGTGGCGTTGAGCCAGAGCTCCGTACCATCGGCGACCTGGCCGGACAGGATGCGCGACACCGACAGCTTGCCGGCGTGGGAGGTGTGGATGGTCTTCATGACCTGGACGACCGCAGCGCTGCCGTCGGATATGCCGAGGCGCTTGCGCGTTGCCTCGATGTCGGGGGCGTCGTGGCGGATCGCCTTGAGCAGGCGCAGCGCGCCATTGCCCTTTTCGGCCGAGCCGATCAGCACCGGCGTGACCGCGCCGTCGCGCAGGTCGGCGGCAAGGTCATCGAAGATTTCATCTTTGGGCGGCTCGATCTCCTCGAGCAACTGCTCCATCAACTGGTCGTCATGGTCGGCGAGGGTTTCCAGCATGGCGAAGCGGGCTTCGAGTTCGCGCGCCTTGTCGTCGCTTGGGATGTCGGCGATCTCGCTCTCGGCATATTCGCGGTAGATGTAGGCGCGCTCCAACGCGAGGTCGATCGAACCGACGACGACGCCGTCCTTGCGCAGCGGGATCTGACGCAGGAGCAGCGGCGTGCGGCTGACCGGCTGCAGCAGCTTCAGCGTGTCGCGGACGCCGGCGGCTGCCTTGTCGATCTTATTGAGGAACAGGATACGCGGCACGCCGAGATCGTCGAGCTTGCGCATGATCAACTGCAAGGCTGGGATCTTCTTCTCGTCGGGCTCGGCGACGACGACGGCGAGGTCGCAGGCGGCAAGGATGGGCTCGGCCTCGAAGGCGAACTCGACCGAGCCGGGGCAGTCGACGAAGGTGATGGCCTCGCCCATGAACTGGGTGGTGGCGAAGACCGCCTCGACGCTCATGGCATGCGCCTTGGCCTCGGCCGAGTGGTCGGAGACCGTGTTGCCGGAGGCGACCGGGTGCTGCTTGGAAATGGCGCCCGAGCGGGCGAGAAGGGCTTCGAGAAGTGTGGTTTTACCGCTGGCGAAGGGACCGACGATGGCGATGCACTTCGGTCCCGTGCGTCTTCCTCCGGCGCGACTACCCATGAGAGCTGACCTCCACTCAGGCATTTTTCCCTGAATGCGGCGGCCGGCCTGTGCGGCCGTCGCGGGCAAATTCGTCTGAGAACTTCCTCCCCGTTGGCGACATCGTCACACGGCTTTGAAGGCAGGGCAAGAGCCTTGCAAGGCAAGGGTTGATGCGGCGGCAGCAGAAAAGCCAGCTATTCCAAAAGCGCCATCAGATGTCGCGTCCGGCGGGCAGCGTGAAGCGGCCCGCCACTCAATATTACGTTGGGGAACCATGACGACATCAAGTCGCGCCCATCTGGAGGAACGCAGTCCAATGTCTCGTGAACTCGACCATCTCAGCCGTCTCGTCGTCAGTGGACGGATGTCGCGCCGCGACTTTCTCGGCCGTGCCGCAGCCCTTGGAGTCATGGGCCTTTCGGCCAACACGCTGCTGGCCGGTGCCGCACAAGCGCAAGCGCCGGTCAAGGGCGGCGTGCTCAAGGCCGGCATGGTCGGCGGTGCCGCCACCGACAGCCTCGACCCGGCGACATGGGCGAGCCAGGTGCCCTACACGCTTGGCCGCAGCTGGGGCGAGCAGATGCTGGAAGTGTCGCCGGCGGGCGAGATCGAGCCGCGCCTGGCCGAAAGCTACGAAGCCTCCGACGACGCCAAGACCTGGCATTTCAAGATCCGCAAGGGCGTGACCTTCCACAATGGCAAGGAGCTTACGCCTGATGACGTGATGGCGACGCTGGAGCGCCATGCCGACGCCAATTCGAAATCGGCGGCACTTGCCTTCGTCAGCCAGTTCGAAAGCATGAAGGTCGACGGCGACTATGTCGTCATCCAGCTCAAGGAGGCCAATGCCGACCTGCCTTACGTGGTCAGCGACTATCACCTCATGATTCAGCCAAATGGCGGCAAGGACAATCCGACCGAAGGCATCGGCACCGGCCCCTACAAGGTGATGGTCAACGAGCCGGGCGTGCGCCATGTCGGCGAGTTGAGCAAGAACTACTGGGGTTCCGACAAGCGCGGCCATGCCGACCAGATCGAGATCGTTGTGATCAACGACGCGACAGCGCGCACTGCCGCACTTCAGGGCGGCCAGGTCGATCTGATCAACCGGGTCGAACCGAAGATCGTCGACCTGATCAAGCGCGTGCCGGGCGTAGAGATCCGCAACGTGCCGGGCAAGGGCCACTACGTCTTCATCGCTCATTGCAACACCGCACCCTTCGACAACAACGATCTGAGGCTGGCGCTGAAATATGCCGTCGACCGCGAGGAGATGGTCAAGAAGGTGCTGAGCGGCTACGGCTTGATCGGCAACGACATGCCGGTGACCAAGGCCTATGCGATGTTCTCCGACGACATCGAGCAGCGCGCCTACGATCCTGACAAGGCGGCGTTCCACTACAAGAGGTCGGGTCATAGCGGCCCGGTGCTGCTGCGGACCTCCGACGTCGCCTTCCCAGGTGCTGTCGATGCCGCCCAGCTCTACCAGCAGAGTGCGGCCAAGGCCGGCATAACGCTCGAGGTCAAGCGCGAGCCGGGCGACGGCTACTGGTCGGAAGTGTGGAACAAGCAGCCCTTCTCGATGTCCTACTGGACCGGCAGGCCGACGCAGGACCAGGTCTATTCCATCGCCTATCTGTCCAAGGCCGAGTGGAATGACACCCGCTTCTTCCGCGACGATTTCGACAAGCTGATCCTGTCGGCGCGCGGCGAGCTCGACCAGGCCAGGCGCAAGGACCTCTACCGTCAGGCAGCCGTGATCCTGCGCGACGAGGGCGGCGTCATCGTGCCGATGTTCAACAACTACATCGACGCGACCGGCACCAAGGTCGGCGGCTGGGTCGACGATCCCAATGGCGAGCTGATGGGCGGCCATGCGCTGACCAAATGCTGGGTGAATGCATAGGCGAGGGCGCTTCGCCTGCTCCGGTAACGCTGGAGCAGGCGTTGTCTGCTGTTTGGACTGCGCAGTTTCTCTGGACGACGCGCCCAACCTGCTTGCGGTTGGGTGGGCGCACGCTTCGAACGTTGCTTCGATCACCGGCAAGGCTTGGCTTTTGCCAGGGCGCATGAGTTGTGCCAGGGCCTCACGCCGCTTGACCTGATGCGGCGGACATCGGAAGGAGGCGGCAGCAAAGACCGAGAACGAGCCGATTTCCCGATGACCGCCGTGCGTTCGCCGATTGCCGCCGTCATCGCGCTCGGCATCACCCAGATCGTCGGATACGGCACGCTCTACTACAGCTTTTCCATTCTTGCCCACGACATGGCCAAGGACTTGTCGTGGCCGGTCGAGTGGCTATTCGGCGCGCTGTCGGCGGCACTGCTCGTCGGCGGACTGACCGCGCCCTGGCTTGGCAACTGGATTGACCGCTATGGCGCCGGCCGCATCATGACGGCCGGTTCGGCTGTCGCGGCCGCAGCACTGGTCGCCTGTGCGGCAGCTCCTGAAGCGATCAGTTTCGTCATCGCGCTGGTGGCGATCCAGGTCGCCTCGAACCTCGTCCAGTATGGCGCGGCCTTTGCGCTGCTCGTCCAGATATCGCCGCGCGACGCCCAGCGCAACATCACCTATCTGACGCTCATCGCCGGCTTCGCCTCGACTGCCTTCTGGCCAATCACCACGGCACTGCACGCGCAGATGTCTTGGCAGGCGGTCTATCTCGTCTTCGCCGTCCTCAACCTGGTCGTTTGCCTGCCGCTGCATGCCTGGCTGTCGTTTCGGCGGACAGGGCAAGGCCAGATTGCCACCGAGCCGCACCAACATGTCGAGGGTTCGCTTGCCGCTGCCGTGCGTCCGCTCGGTTTCGCCCTGATGGTGATTGCGCTCTCGGTACAGAACCTGGTGAGCGCGGCAATTTTGGTCCACATGGTGCCGCTGCTCTCAGGCCTTGGGCTCGGCGCCACGGCTGCTGTCGTCAGCACGCTGTTCGGACCCGCCCAGGTGCTCAGCCGCTTCATCAACATGGTGGCCGGCATCAACCTCGCGCCACTGACACTCGCGATCATCTCGGCTGTGCTGATGACCGCTGGCGTGGGTGTGTTGCTGGCAACCGCTCCGTCGATAGCGGGTGCAATGACCTTCGCCGTCATCTTCGGCATGGGCAATGGTCTGTTCAGCATCGTCACCGGCGCGCTGCCGCTGGCGCTGTTCGGCAGCGACGGCTACGGCCGGCTGCAGGGCCGCGCCATGTCGGCCCGGCTGATCGTCTCTGCCGTCGCCCCCTTCGCACTGGCCTTCGCCATGGCCACCATCGGCATTTCCTGGGCGCTGTCCTTTACCATCCTGCTCGGCGTTGTCGCGCTGGCGATCTTCGTCGCCATCGGCCGCCTGGCCGCGCGCTCGCCCTGGTAGCTCGTCGCGCACCAAGGCCGATGCCGAAGGATCAGGCAGTGTGCCACGCCTGCAACTGGGCCAACGACGCGGTGGCGCCGCCGCAGGCGATCATCAGTACGCGGTTGTAGCGCGAGAGCGCATCCATATGGCTGTAGGCGAGAGCAAGCGTTGCGCCGCAGGCCGGTTCGACCAGTACCCGGTGATCGTCGAGGAAGCGCAGGCAGGCCTCGACGGCAGCATGGTCGCTGACCACGACGCTGTCGACGGACTGGGTCTGCGTCACTTCGAAGGCGCGCTCGCTGACAATGCGGGCGCCGAGTGAGGTGGCGATGCTGGTAATGGCCGGCAACTGCACCCGCTGGCCGGCCTCCATGGCGACAGCAAGCGAGGCAGCGCCCTCTGTTTCGACCGCGATGATCGGGATATGCGCGAGGCTGTTGCGGGCCAGGCCCTCGACAATGCCCGACATCAACCCGCCGCCGCCGACCGACAGGGCAACCGCGTCGAAGGACAAACCTTCCGCGACGACCTCGTCGATCATCGTCGCGTGGCCGGTCCAGAGCAGCGGGTCGTCGAAGGGGTGGATGAAGGCCGTGTCGGCATCGAGCGCCGACATGGCGCGTTCGTTGGCCTCTTGCCATGACGCGCCATGGACGATGACCTCCGCGCCCTCCTGGCGGATCAGCGCCTTGGCCAATTCCGTTGCCGTTTCCGGGACAAAGACCGACACCGGCATGCCAAGCCGGCGGCCGGCGTAAGCGACCGCGATGCCGGCATTGCCGCCGGAGGACGAGACGAAGCGGCGCTTGCCCGCCTTGGCATGATGTTCGCAGGCAGCACCTATGCCGCGAATCTTGAAGGAGCCCGGTGGCTGCAGCGCATCCATCTTCAGCCAGATCGAGCGCCCGGCGGCGAGGCTCAGCGGCCGGGATTCGAGCAGCGGCGTGTTGATGTGCAGGGGCATGGAGTGGCGACCTCGGGGAAAGATGTCTGGTGCTTATGAGCCAAGTCCAGGACCTGCGCCAGAAAGCAGGTGCGGGAAACGACCAAGCCAGTGCCCTCAGCGCGCCGGCATGCCGCTAGGGCGCCAGGCCGGGCGCCGCCGGCGGCATCGGGAATGCCCGCAGCAGCTTGGCCATGGCCGACATGTCCCCGGTGATCCTGGCATCGCCCGCCTTCACCGCCGCCTCGACGGAGACGCCGCCGAACAGAATGCTGTCGAGAACGCTTGAGGTGCCGGAGAACATGGCTTGCGCTGACTTCAAGGCCTCGTCGCCGAACTGGATGTCGAAGCCTTCAGCTGTGCCGGAGACGACAGCCGTGCCGTCGGGCATGTCGAGGCAGATGCAGAAGCCGCCGTCGTCTTGTGGTCTGTACATCGCCCGCATGGCCAGCAGCAACCCGGCCCGGCTGATCGGCAGGCCCTGTTCCAGGAACGGCGAACGGGCGGCCCATTTGCCCAGAGTGACGATGGTGTCCTCGAGCTCGCTGCCCCACTCGGTCAGTTCATAGATCCAGGACGCGGCAGGCGGCGGCAGCTTGCGCCGGCGCACGATGCCTGTTGCCTCCAGCGCTTCCAGGCGCTGGGTCAGCACGTTGGGGCTGATGGTGCGCAGGTCGGTGCGCAGGTCGGTGAAACGCTTGGGCCCGAAGAGCAACTCGCGGACGACAAGCAGCGCCCAGCGCTCACCGATCAGGTCAAGCGCATGCGCCGTCGCACAGCCGTCGTGGTAGCTTCTGCTCTTTTCAGTTCTCATTAAAAACCAAGTAGTTGCTTTTTAGGAGTAGTTAGTTCACACATATCAACATTGTCACGCGCGTACCTGTCGATCAAGCGCTCCAGGAGAGGCGAAGATGGAAGAGCATGGCGATTTGCCCCGGGCGGGGCGCCGTGAATGGTTGGCGATGGCGATCCTCGCCTTGCCGTGCCTGCTGTACTCGATGGATCTGACGGTGCTGAACCTTGCACTGCCGGAGTTGGCGGCCGATCTCGACCCGACGCCAGCTCAGCTGTTGTGGATGGTGGACATCTATGGCTTCATCCTGGCCGCCGCGCTGATCCCGATGGGCGTCGTCGGCGACCGCATCGGCCGCCGGCGCCTGTTGCTGTGGGGCGCATTCGCCTTCGGCGTGGCGTCTCTGATCGCTGCCTTCGCGAGCTCGGCGCCGATGATGATCGCGGCGCGCGCGCTGATGGGCATTGCCGCAGCGACGCTTGCGCCGTCGACGCTGTCGATGGTGCGCAACCTGTTTCCGCACCCCGAGGATCGCAGCAAGGCGATCGGCGTCTGGATCGCCAGCTTCTCCGCCGGTGGTGCCGTCGGTCCACTGGTTGGCGGCGTGCTGCTCGAATATTTCTGGTGGGGATCCGTGTTCCTGATCAACCTGCCCGTCATGGCCCTGCTTCTGGTTCTTGGCCCGAAGATGCTGCCGGAAGCGCGCGACGGCGCGGCGCCACGCCCCGACGTCGCAAGCGCGCTCAGCTTGCTGGTGGCGGTACTTGGCCTGGTCTATGCCATCAAGAAGGTGGCGATGGACGGCTGGAGCGGCGAGGCCGGTCTCGCGCTGGCAGTGAGCATTGTTGCCACGACATTGTTCCTGCACCGGCAGCGGCGGCTCGCGGTTCCGTTCCTCGACCTCGATATGTTTGCCTCGCCGCGCTTTTCGGCAGCGCTGACGATCAACATTCTCGGTTTTTTCGTTGCCTTCGGCATGTTCCTGCTGATGGCGCTGTATTTCCAGCTCGGCCTCGGCCTGACGGAGTTGCAGGCCGGAGTGGCCTCGGCGCCGTCGGGCGTGGCGTTCATCGCCGGTGCAATTGCGGCGCCGGCGATTGCATCACGCCTCGGCACGGTTGCGTTGATGGCGCTCGGTTTCCTCGTCGCAGCCGGTGGCTTCGCGCTGGCGGGAGCCGCAGCCGCCAGCGGCGATCTCACGCTGATGATTGCGGCCTACTGCCTGTTCTCGCTTGGGCTGGCGCCAGTCTTCACCATGACGACCGACGTCATTGTCGGCTCGGTGGCGGCATCACATGCCGGTGCCGCCGCCGGCTTGTCCGAGGCCAGCACCGAACTGGGCGGTGCATTTGGCATCGCCGTACTCGGCAGCCTGCTGACGATGCTCTACCAACTGGCGCTTGTGGACCATCCGCAGCTTGCGGCGTTGCCGATGAACGCAGCACTTGGGCCGGACAATGCCGGTGTGCAGATCGAGGCGGCGCGCGATGCCTTGGGACAAGCGCTCAAGGTCGCCGCATTGCTGTGCAGCGCCATCGCCATCTGCGGCGCCGTGCTGAGCTTGCTGCTGCGTGGCCGCGGCGGGCTGCAGACCGACACGCAAGGCGGCTGAGGGGGCGGATGCACAAGGGTTGCTGCCCGACGACAGTCGGTTCGGCAGCGCTACTTTCGCCAGTCGTATACTCGATCTGACAATCCGGATTCTTGAAGTGAGATCAGTGCTCCCAAGCTTCAGCGAAGGTTGGTCTGACGTTGCTATTCTCAATGAACCAGGTGACCAGCTGAGGCTCATCTATCTTCTCGAACCATTCGGAGGTTCGCTTGAGGTAGATTCCATGCAGTGAGTTGAAGGTTTAATCGTGGAGATCGTCCAGGCTCCTCCAGAGCGAGACAGTTGCGGACATGCGATTGTCGAAGCCGCAGGCCTTCGTTTCCGCAGCTATTGCGTCATCAGCTATCCGCCACAGGAACCCAGGGTGAGCTTCTGCCAAGCGGTAGACGTCTCCAAGGCCGTCCATAGATTCTTTCAATCGCGGATCGTTGGCCGGGCACTTCAGTCGCCCCCAATTCATCTGCGCTATTGTCATTGATGGCTCCTCCCAAGACCCCGGATTCTATCGACGTAGAACCCGTTGTTGCTGGAGAGAGAATTCCATCGTCGGTTTTGTGAAAGCTCGTTAACCGTCAGCCTGCGGATGATCGTCGCCTGCAGTGAGATCGCGAAGAAAGACCCTAAAGGTGCTCCATCGTCAGCCTGCCGTTTGCGACCTTCGCCGCGCCCTCGGCCAGCTCCGCCAGCGTGACCTTGCCGAATTTGGCCAAAAGGATCGCCTCGGCCGCGTCCATCGCTTCGGCGAGCGAGGTGTTGACCGCCTGCTCGATGGTGCAGCTCGGGTTGTCGCCGGCGAGGCCGATGGCGAAGAGCTGTGGGGTGCCTAGCGCCTTGTGGATGTCGAGCAGCGTGATCTCCTCCAGCGACCGCGCCAGCAGCCAGCCGCCGCCATGGCCCTTCTCCGAGCGGACATAACCCTGATCGCGCAGGCCAGCCATGGTCCGGCGTACGACCACTGGGTTGGTGCCGAGCATCATGGCGATTGCGTCCGAGGTCGCGGTTCCCTCGTGGTGCTGCATGTGGATCAGCACATGCAGCATGCGGGAGAGGCGGGTGTCGGATCTCATCGTGCTGTTCTTTCGGCTTTTTGGCGCGGTTCAGCTCGCTGCCGGCGTCTGGTCAGGCCTAACAGATAGTCGGTCACGCAACAACAGGAGTTGCGTGAAGCTTGACGACCACAGTCATGTAACATATGAAGTGTCGTGAAAATGCGAAAGCTCTTCGACCCGCTGGGGAAGCACAGCGCGACCACAGGGCCGCTTCAAAGGATTTTTGGCCATGGACTACGACGTCATCATCGTCGGCGGCAGTTATGCGGGGATGTCGGCGGGCCTGCAGCTTGCCCGCGCCAGGCGCAAGGTTCTGGTCATTGACGTGGGCGAGCGGCGCAACCGCTTTGCCGCGCATTCCCATGGCTTCCTCGGCCAAGATGGCCGCGAGCCGGGCGCGATTGCCGCCGAGGCGCGTGAGCAGCTCGAGCGTTATCCCGGCGTGACGTGGCTGGAGGGCAGGGCAGAAGGTGCGCGGCGGATCGAAGGTGGTTTCGCCGTCGATCTCGGCACTGGCCGTGTGGCGAGCGCCAGGCGATTGGTGCTGGCGGCCGGGGTCTCCGACAGCCTGCCCGAAATCCCCGGCCTGCGCCAGCGCTGGGGCAGATCCGTCTTTCATTGTCCTTATTGCCATGGCTATGAGCTGAACCAGGGCCGGATCGGCGTGCTCGCCGTTTCGGAGCACTCCATGCATCACGCACTGATGCTGCCCGACTGGGGCACGACGACGCTGTTCACCAATGGCGTGTTCACGCCCGACGCCGAGCAGATTCGGCAGCTTGCTGCGCGCGGCGCGACGGTCGAGGCCGCACTCGTCCGCGAGGTCAGGGGCGAGGGCGCCGACCTCGTGCTCGACGATGGTCGGATGTTTGAACTGGACGGGCTGTTTACCATGCCCAGGACATCGCTTCAGATCCCGTGGGTCGAACAACTGGGCTGCGAACTGGAGGCTGGGCCGATGGGCAATTTCGTCAGGACCGACGCGATGAAGCAGACGACGGTGAAGGGCGTGTTCGCATGTGGCGACATTGCGCGGGCGGCAGGCTCGGTGGCGCTGTCGGTGGGCGACGGGGCCATGGCAGGGGCTGCCACGCACCGCTCGCTGATGTTCGAGGCTGACTAAAGGGTCGGACCAGGAAAAGAAAATGCCCGGCAGGTTTGCACCTGCCGGGCTCTTCTTACTGGTGCCGCGGATCAGTCCTTGGCGTTGAGGTTGGTGCCCAGCGTGTCCTTGACGAAGATCACACCGATGATCAGCGTCATTGCGGCAATCGCGATGGGGTACCACAGGCCGTAGTAGATATCGCCGGCCGCGGCACTCATGGCGAAGGCGGTCGCAGGCAGCAGGCCGCCGAACCAGCCGTTGCCGATGTGGTAGGGCAGTGACATGCCGGTGTAGCGGATGCGGGTCGGGAACATTTCGACCAGGATTGCGGCGATCGGACCATAGACCATCGTCACGTACACGACCAGGATGAACAGGATGCCGATCACCATGGGCTTGTTGACGGCAGCCGGATCGGCGACCATCGAGAACGAGCCGCCGCCGGGGATGTTGAAGAAGCCGACTTCAGGTGCACCGGCTGCTTCTTCCGCGGTCACAAGCTTGTCCTTGATCGCCTGTTCGGTTGGCATGGTTGCCTTTTCGCCACCGCGGATCGCGGCTGCGTCGAGCTTCAGCTCGGGGTTGGCAGCGACGAAGGCGTCCAGCTTCTGGTCGGCAACCTTTGCGGCACCACGGACCAGCGGATAGCCGCCGTCGTGGAGAGCGATGTTGACCGCCTTGACGAAGGCGGCGTCGTTCGCCTTGGCGGCATCGCCGGCGGCGACGGCGTCATAGGAGGTGACGGTTGCTTCGCCGATCTTGACCGTGGCAGGAGTGCCGGCGGCGGCCGTGGTGACGACGTCATAAGGAACCGAATTGCGGGTCAGGAACGACGTCGCGATATCGCAGGAGGTGGTGAACTTGGCTGTGCCCACCGGGTTGAACTGGAACTTGCAGTCGCCAGGAGCGGCAGTGACGGTGGCACGAACGTTCTGCTGGGCAGTGGCCAGTGCCGGGTTTGCGGCCCAGGTCAGCGCCTTGAACAGCGGGAAGTAGGTGACGATGGCAAGCGCCAGGCCGGCCATGATGATCGGCTTGCGGCCGATCTTGTCCGACAGCCAGCCGAAGAAGACGAAGAAACCGGTACCGAGCAGCAGCGAAACGGCGATCATGATGTTGACCGACTGTGCATCGACCTTGAGCACGTTTGTCAGGAAGAACAGCGCGTAGAACTGGCCCGAGTACCACACCACGGCCTGGCCGGCGGTGAGGCCGAACAGTGCGAGCAGCGCGATCTTGGCGTTCTTCCACTGGCCGAAGGCTTCCGACAGCGGCGCCTTGGAACCCTTGCCCTCTTCCTTCATGCGCTGGAAGGTCGGCGATTCCGACAGCGACAGACGGATCCACACCGAGATGCCAAGCAGGATGAACGAAAGCAGGAACGGAACGCGCCATCCCCAGGCGGCGAAGTCTTCCTTGCCGAGCCAAGTCTGGACGACCAGGATAACGATCAGCGACAGGAAGAGGCCGAGCGTCGCCGTAGTCTGGATCCACGAAGTGTAGTAGCCGCGACGGTCGTCGGGCGCGTGCTCGGCGACATAGGTCGCAGCACCGCCATATTCACCGCCGAGTGCCAGGCCCTGCAGCATGCGCAGCGCAATCAGGATGATCGGCGCGGCGATGCCGATGGTGGCCGAGCCGGGCAGCAGACCGACAAAGAAGGTCGACAGGCCCATGATCAGGATGGTGACGAGGAAAGTGTATTTACGGCCGACGAGATCGCCGATGCGGCCGAAGACCAGCGCGCCGAACGGGCGAACCAGGAAGCCTGCTGCGAAGGCGAGCAGCGCGAAGATGTTGCGGGTGGCCTCGGGATACGAGGCAAAGAAGGTCGCACCGATGAAGGCAGCGAGTGAACCGTAAAGATAGAAATCGTACCATTCGAAGACGGTACCGAGCGACGAAGCGAAGATGACTTTCTTCTCTTCTCGCGACATGCCGCGCGCACGGGCGCCGGCGGTTGCCGAAATTGCCATAAAAATCTCCTCCCAGAGTGCCGGCGGCAAGGGCCTGGAGAGCAATCTCCGCGCGAATCCGCCTGACCAAACGACGTCGAATTGATAACGCCGCGATACGGCCGTTATCCATCGCTGCTTTGGGATTATGACTTTGGTCGTAGAGGCAAGCGCGAAGTCGTCGCGGGCTTTTATGCTGCATTGCAAACGATGATGCAGGGCCTGGCGAGAAAACGCGGACGGCTGAACTTATGCGTTTGCCAGTGAAGAAGACCTGGTATGCCGGGCATGTCCGGCGGATGCTGCCCGGCGCCAAATTGCGCGCCGGGCAGGATTGCGGGGAAGCGGGCTCAGGCGGCCCGTTCTTCCTTCTCGACGAGGTAGCCGCGATCGCGCAGCCACCTTGCAATGATGATCTCAACCATCGATGACACCGAGCGGTGGTCATCCTTGGCTGCCTTGACGAGCGCCTCCTTGAGGTCGCGTTCGATACGGAATCCGAGTGGATGAGTCTTAGACATGATGATTCCTGAGACTGTTTCGGGAATGTCCCGGAGGGGGCAGATGTGACCAGCCCTGACGGCGAGCTTGATGCTGTAGCCGTTGCCGACCGATCATGCGGCGCAGGTGGGGCGCGTTGCGCCGTTCAGGCGCGAGCCGGAGGCGCGCGCGGCTCGCTGGTTCGGTAGCGCAGGAAGCTGAAAAGCGGGTCGATGGCCAGCGAACCGCTGGTCAGATCGACGGCCGAAAGGGTGTTGGCGATACGCAGCAGGGCGCTGTCGTCGCTGCCGTCCCCGTTCAGTTCGGCAAGGGCAAGGCATGTGTCGCTGCAGGCGGGAAGCGTACCGGGGTCATCGGTGACCCGATCGGTGCCTTCGTCGAGCGAGAGATTTGCTTCAGGATGATAGCCGGCCGCGTGCGCGTGGGTCGATGCAACCGAGACGCTGAGTGCAGCAAAGAGCGATAGCAACAACAACAACAGGCATGAGAGCAGACTTCTGCTCCTTCGCCCCTGCTGCTGCTGTCTGCGCTGATACAATTGCTGCCTCTGACTGCCTCTGCACGATTCCGCCAATGGGGGCGGATATAGTTACTTTAGAGTAACAGATTGTACCGGCACGGCAATATGCAAATGTATGATAGCGTATAAGATTCAGAAGGTTTCTGTTGGCATCTGCATACAATTAAAAGTTGCCTTATGCAACCGGCAAAGGAAGCCCGGCCGAAGCCGGGCTCCCTTTTTCGCCTTAGGGCTTTGCTCAGACGAGCGATGCCGTGAAGCGCTGGATGCGCGTGCAGGCTTCCTCGAGCAGCTTCTCCGACGTCGCGTAGGAGATGCGGAAGTTCGGGCCGAGGCCGAAGGCCGAACCGAACACCACCGCCACGCCTTCGGCTTCAAGCAGCTCGGAGCAGAAGGTTTCGTCGCCGTCGATGATCTTGCCGCCTTGCGTCTTCTTGCCGATCAGGCCGGCGCAGGACGGGTAGACGTAGAAGGCGCCTTCCGGCGACGGGCAAGTGATGCCGCGCGCCTGGTTGAGCATCGACACGACGAGGTCGCGGCGGGCCTGGAAGATCGCCTTGTTCTTGGCGATGAAGTCCTGCGGGCCATTGAGTGCTTCGACCGACGCCCACTGAGCGATGGTGCAGGCGCCCGAGGTCTGCTGCCCCTGGATCATGTCCATCGCCTTGATCAGCGCGATCGGACCGGCGGCATAGCCGATGCGCCAGCCGGTCATGGCATAGGCTTTCGACACGCCGTTCATCGTCAGCGTCCGGTCATAGAGCGCGGGCTCGACTTCGGCGATGGTCTTGAAGACGAAGTCGCCATAGGTCAGGTGCTCGTACATGTCGTCGGTCAGCGTCCAGACATGCGGATGCTTGAGCAGCACGTCGGCGATGGCGCGCAGCTCGGCTTCGGTGTAGGCGGCACCTGACGGGTTCGACGGCGAGTTCATCAGTAGCCACTTGGTCTTCGGCGTGATCCTGCGCTCAAGTTCCGCTGCCGTCAGCTTGAAGCCGTTGTCGATCGACGTTTCGGCGAACACCGAGGTGCCGCCGCAGATCGCCACCATCTCGGGATAGCTGACCCAGTAGGGACGGGGGATGATGACTTCGTCGCCGGGGTTTAGCGTCGCCATGAAGGCGTTGAACAGGATCTGCTTGCCGCCTGTGCCGACGATTGTCTGCTCCGGCTTGTAGTCGAGATTGTTTTCGCGCTTGAACTTGGCGGCAATGGCCTCGCGCAGCGGTGCGATGCCGGAGACCGGCGGGTACTTGGTCTCGCCGCGGCGGATCGCTTCGATCGCTGCATTCTTGATATTGTCCGGGGTGTCGAAGTCCGGCTCGCCTGCGCCGAGGCCGATGACGTCGCGACCGGCGTTTTTCAGCTCGCGCGCTTTCTGCGTGACCGCGATGGTCGCGGAAGGCTTAACGCGGGAAAGGGCATCGGCAAGAAAGGCCATGACTTCAGGTCTCCGGTTCGGAAAGGGCGCGGTCGCTCGACCGCCTTTGCGCATCCAACGGAATGCGCGGCGCTGTAATGTCGCATGACGCAGGGAATCGCAAGCGGATTGACGTTTCGGGAGGCCTGGATGTGATGGTCCAGAAGCCGGTGGAAGCTGTGCATAAACAGTCGGCTGGGCGGCGTTCGTTCAAGTTTGAGCCATCGCGTTAACCGCCGATCAAATCTTCGATGAGATTTTGGCGGGGCAATTTCGCAGCTTTCCGGAAATAGGACGGACCGTGTCGAAGAGCATCGGGCTCGCCCAAATCATCCGGCACGACGACGGATCTGCGTCCGGCGTCTGGGGTGTGCATGCCCTGCGCAGCGCGTTTCAGCCGATTTACGCCTTTCAGTCGGGCCGCTTGCTGGTCACCGCCTTCGAAGGGCTGATCAGGCCGTTTCGCGGGACTGAGGCCGTGCCGCCAGGCATCTTCTTCGCTGCCGTGGAAGGCATCGAGCGGCTGCATGTCGAAACGCTGACCCGGACGCTGCACCTCCTGAACGCCGCCGTGTTCCTACCCAAGGAAGCGTCGATCTTCATCAATTTCGATCCATCGGTGTTTCTCGACCGCTCGATCTCGGAACACGCGCTGCGCGACATGCGCCAGGTGCTCAACGAAACCGGCATCGATCCGCGCCGCATCGTCTGCGAGGTCACCGAGAAGAAGCCAGCCTCCGAAGAGGCGCTGTTCGAATTCGTCAGGGCGCTGAAAGGGAGCGGCCTGCGCATCGCAGTCGACGATTTCGGCTCGGACGACTCCGACATCAAGCGCATCCGGGACATCAAGCCCGACATCGTCAAGTTCGATGCCCACTGGATCAGCCGGCTGATGGAATCGGGCGCGGGTTTCGCGCTGCTCAAGGAGATGGTGGCGAATTTCGAGGACAAGGGCATCCGCACAGTTTTCGAGGGGCTCGAGGAAAGCTGGCAGTTGCAACTGGCCGAGCGTTCCGGCGCCTCGATGGTGCAGGGCTTCGTTCTGGCTCTGCCGGAAATCGTGCCGGCGAATTTTTCCCACTTCGAACCGGTGGCGCCCGAAGCCGCCGGAGATCACCGGACGGAGCTTTTGCCCGCCGGAGTTGCCGATGCGGTTGCCGTTCGCGCGCCGCGATCAAGCCGAAGCTTCGGCAAGAGGACAGTGCATGAGTGACGTGGTTTTCGGGTTTGGCGCGTTGCCTCGGGACCTGGTGGCAAGGATCGCCGCCGACGAAATTGGCCTGGAGTTCGGCGTTCACGGTGAGTTTCGCCTGCGTTGCGCGATCCAGCCGATCTTCCGGCATGAAGACGGCCGCCTGACGCCGGTCGCCGCCGACGCCCAGGTGGTGCCGTATCGCGAGGGACGGCCGGTCGCGATTGGCGAATTCCTCGCCGAGATAGCCGATGAGGAACGCGCGATCGTCGGACGTGTCTGGGCGGTGTTGCCGCTTGCCAACGCCCACAATATGGGCGTCAAGGGCATCGCGCTGCTGTTCAGGCAGGACATCAATGGTGATGCACCCGATCTCGACGATCTGGGTTTCATGGTCCGGCGCCTCAAGGGCGAAGGTTTCGAGGCGTCGCAACTGATCTGCGAGATCGGCGGCGACGAAAAGCTGGCTTGCGAACTGCGGGCGCTTGGAATGCGTGTCGCTCTGGGGCAGCCAGGCTCGGCGCAGCATGACGTCGACGCCGTCAAGCGTGTGCTGCCCGATATCGTCAGGCTCGATCGCGCCTCGTTCGAACGCTTCTGCGCCGACGCCGCGACCGGGCGGCTGCTGCGTCCGGTGGTGTCGGAACTCAAGACGCTTGGTGTCGACGTGCTCGTTGAGGGCATCGACAATGAGAGCCGCCTGGAAATTGCGCTTGGCGCCGGTGTCGACCTGTTCCAGGGCGATCTGCTCGAGCCTGCAAAGCTGGTCGGCAGTGTGTTTGCCGAAGGGGCGCGCGAAACGTCGCAATATCGTCGCGGCGAATGCGTGGTGGTGCCGCTGTTCGGCTGACACGGTACGAAAGATCACCAAAGCTGATGCCTCGCACCAGAACAATTCGCTGGATCGACTCACCTCAGGGACGATAATCGCTGACCAAACGGGGTGAATGCGATGATCACGATCTATGGAATGAGCGACAGCGGCAACAGCTACAAGCCGCGGCTTTTGATGGCCAAGCTCGGCCGGCCGTTCCGCCATGTCGAGACCAGCTCGCGCGACGGCTCCACACGTACGCCCGCTTACCTCGCCAAGAACGCCAACGGAAAGGTGCCGCTGCTCGAGCTCGACGATGGCCGCTTCCTTGCCGAGTCCAACGCGATCCTGCTCCACATGGCCGAAGGGACACGGCTTTTGCCGGCAGACGCCTACCAGCGGGCGCTGGTCTTTCAATGGCTGTTTTTCGAACAGTACAGCCACGAACCCTTCGTTGCTGTCAGGCGGACGATGTTCCTCTACCCCGAGCGCGCCGCCCAGGCGACGCCGGAGCGCATGCAGGCTTTGCTCGACGGCGGCAACAAGGCGCTTGGGGTGATGCAGGTGCAGCTCGAGAAGACGCCGTTCCTGGCCGGAGATGCGATGAGCGTCGCCGATATTGCACTCTATGCCTACACCCATGACGCGACCATCGGCGGCTATGACCTGGATGCGTTCCCTGCGGTGAAGGCCTGGCTTGCCCGCGTGGCAGCGGACGAGGGCCATGTGCCGCTGACCTGGCTGCCGTGAACGCCTGATCCTGAAATGCAAGAAGGCCCGAAGATGCGATCTTCGGGCCCCTTTTTAAGACGTCCAGGCGAGTTTCGAGCCGCGACCCTGTCTGCGCAAAAAGAAAAAGGCGGGGTGTGACCCCGCCTTCCGCTGTCAGCAGCTGATCCTGGATCACCTGACCCGGGCTCACGGCAATCTGCCGCATCGTCCTTCGGGTCAGAGATTCCGGCGCGCTTGTCGCGCAGCCGCCAGTACATCCGTGACTTGCATCGCGATTGGAGCTTTCGCTCCCGCGCGCCTTAAATCAGACTGCCTTGAGCTGGCCAGCCGACGAACGGCCCGTGCGACGGTCCTGCTCGATTTCGAAGCTGACCTTCTGGCCGTCGGCCAGCGAGCCCATGCCCGAACGCTCGACAGCCGAGATGTGGACGAAAACGTCCGCGCCACCTGCGTCGGGCTGAATGAAGCCGAAGCCCTTGGTTGCGTTGAACCACTTAACGGTGCCAGTAGCCATATTGAATATCCTTGTCGTTTGCAGTTTTTCTTGACCAAGCGAGCATGCCCAGTCGTGGTATCGAGATTTTGGGGAGAGACGTCTGCAAACGCGAGAGTGTCGCGGGGCACGGATCTGTCGGCCGAAATATCAACGTGCCGGATATAAGGGCAAATGGCCGCAAGTGCAAGCCCTTGCAAATAGTGGCGCTTGAAACCTGCCTCAATTGCCATGCAACCATGGCGGGCGCAGGGTGTTATATTGCCTGGCGCCCATGGCATTGCGAGCGATGCAAGATGAGGCGCTGTAACGTTCGGCCGGCGCCAGCCGTTGCGCGAAGTCCGGGAGGTTCTCATGAAAGCCATTTTGCTTGCCGCGTGCCTGACACTGATGGCAGCCGAAGCGCAGGCCGCGTCGCGCTACGTATCGACGAAAATGAGCTGCGCCCAGACGCAGAGCGTCGTGCGCAACCAGGGCGCGGTGATCCTGCGCTGGACGTCGCCGACGTCGGGCGTGCCGCGTTATGATCGTTATGTCGCCAACGACCATTTCTGCTCGGCCGGCGAAGAGGCGCGCCGGGCATATGTACCGACGGCCGATGCGCGGTCCTGCCCGGTCTACAATTGCAAGCGAATCGAGCGCAATTTCTTCAAGCGCCGGCTGTTTCCGCTGAGCGACTGAACGCAAGCGGACAATTGATCTCGCTCTGAAACGCTTTCTGCGCGCCGGAGCGCGCCGTCAGGCGCAGCTCCCGCAGTTGTGTGCTCTTCTTTTCATCCCCTGTCAGAACCCGAACGATGCCTGGGTGGATGGCGGCGGGCCAACGCGCACGCCCTCGAGCACCAGCATCTTTTCCTTCATGTTCGAGCCGCCGGTTGCCGAAAAGCCGCCGATCTTGCCGCCGGCGGCGAGGATGCGGTGACACGGAATGACGAGGGGAATAGGGTTCGCCCCCAGTGCCGAGCCAGTTTCGCGGAACAGACCCTTCCGGCCGGCCTTCTCGGCCAGCCCGCCATAGGTGGTGGTCTCGCCATAGTGAAGGTTTCGGGCGGCGGCATAGATGTCGCGGCGGAAATCGTCGATGCCGGCGAGATCGACCGGGACATCGGAGAAATCGACGTCCTCGCCGTCGGCATAGCGCCTGATGTCGGCGATCAGCGCGGTGATCCATGGTGGCGGCGTATGGTCGCCCGCGGCCGTGGCCTGACCGGCCAGTCGCAGCAGTCGGCGCTCGGCGGCGTCGCGGGTTTTTTCCGGCAGGCAAAGCCTGACAAGCCCGGTCTTGCTCCATGCCAGCGCCATGAAGCCGAGGGCCGTCTCGAAGACGGCGCGGCCGGGCAGGGGATGGAAAATGCTGGGGTCCACGACCGTTCCTTTCGTCCTGGCAGCTGGCGTGAATTCGGTACAAATCAGGAACAATGTGCCATGATCTGTGTGCGCATGCCACCCGAAAACCGTATCCACCTGTGGATTGCCGGGGCTCATACGTTGTTGTAGAGAGGGTCGGGCGGGACGAAATCATTAACAGAGTGTGCATTTGCCGGCGATAAAGACTCACCTGCTGATCTCGGTGGCATTGGCGACGGCATTGCTGTCGGGCTGCCAGACCAACACAGCGGCTCTCAACACCGATCTTTCGACGGCCGCCGACGTGGCCTTGAACGCCGAGATTGCGCCCGCTTCGACGGAGGTCGCCGATCTCGCGCTGCCGGAAACCGTGGCAGTGCTGCCGACCGCATCATATGCCTCCACCGAAGCTTCGCCGGCCACTGCCGTGCTCGCTGCCGCAGCGCCCGCTGCCGATGCTTCGGATGTCGCGGGTGCCGCTGACGCCGCGACGCCGGCCACAAGCGAGGCCGCTGCCGTGACCGTTGCTGCCGCGCCGCCGGTGCCTGCTGCTGGTGCCGAAAAGGCGACTGGCGCTGCTGGTGGCGAAAAGGCAGTTGCCGCTGCGCCGATCGCGCCTGCTGCTGATGCCGCAAAAGCTGTTGCCGTTGCCGCCACCGCGCCCAAGGCTCCTGCCTTGGCCAAGGGCCCGGTCGACCCGATGTCGGTGCCGATGGCCGGCGGCGAAATCGTTGCCACAGCCGACAAGCTTGTCGGAGAGTTTCCGTCCGCGCCGACGATCGCCGACGATGCCCTGCCGGCCAGCGCGCCGGTGCCGCGCAGCTACCAGGTCGCGTCGCTGGGCAATGTCGCGCCCGAAAGCTTCGCCACCTCGTCCTATGCCGCGCCCGATAGCCCGGCACTTGCCTCTCGCGGCAAGATCGACGAGCTGATCTCGAAATACGCGGCTCTCTATGAGGTGCCCGAGCGGCTTGTGCGGCGCGTGGTCAACCGCGAGAGCACCTTCAACCCGATGGCCTTCAACAACGGCCATTGGGGGCTGATGCAGATCAAGCACGCCACCGCGCGCGGCATGGGTTATGACGGCCCGGCGCGCGGCCTGTTCGATGCCGAGACCAATCTGAAATACGCGGTCAAATATCTGCGCGGCGCTTTCATGGTCGCCGATGGCGACGAGGACAAGGCCGACAAGCTTTACCAGAGCGGCTATTATTACCACGCCAAGCGCAAAGGCCTGCTCGACGAGACCGGGCTCGGCCGCGACCGCGCCCGTCACCGCGGCTAGACTTGCCGATGCCATCGCCGCAGGGGGAAAACGACGTCCGCCTGCGCAGGGTGCTGCCCGGCGAACTGCGACCCCCGCGCTGGCCCGCTGGCTTTTCGATGCGGACGTTTCAGGCCTCCGACGCGGTTGCACTTTACGATCTGCTTGAGCTCGTCTTCGACGACGGCATGAACGGCCCGTTCGACCAGTGGTGGCCACGACTCGAGGCCGACTCGGAATTTGACCCTGAACTTTGTTTCCTGGTCTTCGATAACGAGGGCCGGTTGGCGGGCGCTGCCTTGAGCTGGACCAGCGGCTTCCTGAAAGACCTTGCCGTTCGTCCCGACAGTCGCGGCAAGGGCATCGCCGAGGCCTTGCTGTGGCATGTCTTTGCCATATTTGCTGCGCGGGGCGCGAGCCATATCGACCTCAAGACCAACCTGGTCGACAACTCGGCTGCTGTTCGGCTCTATCTCAGGCTCGGCATGACCGAGGTGGACTGGGGTGGCTAAATTCTGCAGCCGAAAATAGCAGCCATCATGGATGTTTTCGATTTTGGGCTATTCAGATAATCGAACAGCATTACGCCTGATCAGCGATAGCGCGTTTCATCTCCAGAGCCCAAGCGCGCCCTTCATCCCCTCCCCAGAGCAGCCAGGCGATGTAGCCGGCTGACGGGTTCTGCTCGTTGCCAAAATTCTTGCCGCGCTTGTCGACCTCGTGGCGGGCGAAGTAGCTGACCATGCGCTTGATGGTATGGGGCGTAAGCTCGGTACGGGCGACAAGCTCCTCGGCGCGGCCGACGCCGATCTCTGTGCCGCCGCGGCCGAACTGCCTTCTCAATACGAGTCCCCTGGCGGCGTTGTCGGCGACCACCTGTGGCGGGATCAGGCTGACACCGGATGCCTCGCGGCGGATCTCGTCGAACGGGTCGTAGGCGTATGGCATGCGGCGATTCCTGGCTGGCGGGGCAGGGTAGCCGGATGGGGGTGGGATGACGAGGGGGTGAGGTGACGGGCTTCCGAGGGTGGTTTCGCCGAACGGCTGTTCAGACAGCAGGCGAGGTCTGGCGCGGTGCCAGTCTGTGGGCGGCGTGCGCTTCTTCGACCACCCCCACCCCGATCCGCGTCGCGGATCGACCCCTCCCCACAAGGGGGAGGGTAAGTCCGGCCTCTCACTTCGAAGCGTAGATGGCGCAGTTGCCGGTGGTTTTCATCTTGTACTTCTTGCCGACCGAATTGCAGCGCTCTAACGCTTGCTTTTCGGCTGCTGCCTGGGACGGCGCGTTAAGGGAAGCGCCGCAGTAAAAGGCTTCGACGGCACCAAGATGCGTCTGGGCATAGGCCGAGTGGCCGGGGGCGGCGACATACTTCTTATAACCGTCCTTGCATGGACCAGTCGTGTTCCCGAACTGCGCCGCGTACCGCTTCTTGCCTTCGTTGCCGGCCAGCGAGCCCTTGTCCTTGGCCATTGCCGCGACCGGTACGGCCGCAACCAGAAGTCCCGCCAGCACCGGTGCCAGTGCCAGCCGCATAGTTTTCAGTTTCATTCGCAAATACCCCCCACCTGATGGTGAAGAGTTAGCTGCAATCTATGCGGGTGGGAAGGTGGGGCGAGGCAATTCATGCAGTTTCGTTAAGACGACGCCTGCGTATTTCAGTTCTGCCGTAGTGCTTTGCCGGCAGGAAGCCGCAGGACGCCCCGGGCTGGTTATGCGCCGGTGAAGCTCTTCTTCTGCCCTGCAGATGAATGCGCCACATGGCAAGTGTGCCAGCGTTTGCGCTGCCCCTCATCTGCCTGCCGGCTTCTTCTCCCCGTAAACGGGGAGAAGAGAAGCTGTGGCGACGTCCTGGCTTTTACTTGAAGTAATCCTGCAGTGGACGCACTTCGAGCGAGCCGGCCTTCAGCGCGGCGATGGCCTCGGCGACGGCGGCAGCACCCGACAGGGTGGTGTAGTAAGGCACCTTCTGCATCAGTGTGGCGCGGCGGATCGACTTCGAGTCCGAGACTGCCTTCTGGCCATCGGTGGTGTTGAAGACGATCTGGATCTGGCGGTTGCGGATGGCGTCCTCGATGTGAGGGCGGCCTTCGAGCACCTTGTTGATCTTCTCGGCCGGCACGCCGTTTTCATTGAGGAAGCGCGCGGTGCCCGAGGTTGCCAGCACCTTGAAGCCGAGGCCGGACAGGCGCTGGACGGCGCCGAGGATGCCGGCCTTGTCCTCGTCGCGGACCGAGACGAACAGCGTGCCCGAGCGCGGCAGGTCGACTCCGGCACCGAGCTGAGCCTTGGCGAAGGCGAGCGCGTAGTCGCGGTCGAGGCCCATGACCTCGCCGGTCGACTTCATCTCAGGCCCGAGCAGGATGTCGACGCCGGGGAAGCGGGCAAACGGGAACACCGCTTCCTTGACCGCGATGTGGCCGGGATTGCGGGCATCGGGCTTTTCGCCATAGTGGGCAAAGGCCTCGTCGAGGCTCTCGCCCGACATGATGCGGGCGGCGATCTTGGCGATCGGCTTGCCGACGGTTTTGGCCACGAAGGGCACGGTGCGCGACGCTCGCGGGTTCACTTCCAGCACATAGATGGTGCCGTCCTTGATGGCATATTGCACGTTCATCAGGCCGCCGACATTGAGCGCGCGCGCCATGGCCGAAGTCTGGCGCTCGAGCTCGTCGACGAGGTCGGACGGCAGCGAGTGGACCGGCAGTGAGCAGGCCGAGTCGCCCGAGTGGATGCCGGCTTCCTCGATATGCTCCATGATCCCCGAGACATAGGTCGTCTTGCCGTCGCAGAGGCAGTCGACGTCGACCTCGATGGCGCCAGAGAGATAGGTGTCGAACAGCAACGGGTTCTTGCCGAGCAGTGTGTTGATCTGGCCGGTCTTGTCGTTGGGGTACTTCTGCTTGATGTCCTCGGGCACCAGGCCCGGCACGGTGTCGAGCAAATAGGACTGCAGCATGCCCTCATTGTGGATGATCTGCATGGCGCGGCCGCCGAGCACGTAGGACGGGCGCACGACCAGGGGGAAACCGAGCTCGCCGGCAACGGTGCGGGCCTGCTCGACGGAATAGGCGATGCCGTTCTTGGGCTGCTTCAGGTCGAGCTTGTGCAAGAGCTTCTGAAAGCGGTCACGGTCCTCGGCGAGGTCGATGGCGTCGGGCGAGGTGCCGAGGATCGGGATGCCGGCTTTTTCAAGCGCATCCGCGAGCTTGAGCGGCGTCTGGCCGCCAAACTGGACGATGACGCCATGCAGGGTGCCGGCGGCCTGTTCGGCGCGCAGGATCTCGAGCACGTCTTCCGCCGTCAGCGGCTCGAAATACAGGCGATCTGAGGTGTCGTAGTCGGTCGAGACGGTCTCTGGATTGCAGTTGACCATGATCGACTCGTAGCCTGCCTCGCGCAGTGCATAGGCGGCATGGACGCAGCAATAGTCGAACTCGATGCCCTGGCCGATACGGTTGGGGCCGCCGCCCAATATGACCACCTTCTTGCGATCCGAAACCTGGGCCTCGTCGGCCACAGCGCCAGCGAAGGGCAGCTCATAGGACGAGTACATGTAGGCCGTCGGCGAGGCGAATTCGGCGGCGCAGGTGTCGATGCGCTTGTAGACCGGGTGGACGCCGAGCTTCTGGCGTTGCTTTTGAACGGCTTCGGCCTCGGTCTTGGTGAGCGAGGCGAGGCGGGCGTCCGAAAAACCCATCGACTTCAGCATGCGCAGGTTTTCGGCATCCTGCGGCAGGCCGTGCTCGCGGACGCGTGCTTCCATCGCAATGATGCCGGCGATCTGCTCGAGGAACCACGGGTCGATCTTGCACATGGCGTGCACGTCTTCGAGCGAGGTGCCCATGCGGATCGCCTGGGCAACCATGCGCAGGCGGTCGGGCGTCGGCGTGCCCAAGGCAGCACGGATGGCGTTGCGGTCGTCGCCGCTGTCGCCGTCGGTGCCGATGCCGGGGATCTCGATCTCGTCGAGGCCGGTAAGGCCGGTTTCGAGGCCACGCAAAGCCTTCTGCAGCGATTCCTGGAAAGTGCGGCCAATCGCCATGACCTCGCCGACCGACTTCATGGCGGTGGTCAGCACGGGCGAGGCGCCGGGGAACTTCTCGAAGGCGAAGCGCGGGATCTTGGTGACGACGTAGTCGATCGACGGCTCGAACGACGCGGGCGTGGCGCCGCCGGTGATGTCGTTTTCAAGCTCATCGAGCGTGTAGCCGACGGCGAGCTTGGCCGCGATCTTGGCGATCGGGAAGCCGGTGGCTTTCGAGGCGAGCGCCGAGGAGCGCGAGACGCGCGGGTTCATCTCGATGACGACGAGGCGGCCGTCGGCCGGGTTGACGGCGAACTGGACGTTGGAGCCGCCCGTCTCGACGCCGATCTCGCGCAGCACCGCGATCGAGGCGTTGCGCATGATCTGGTATTCCTTGTCGGTCAAGGTCAGCGCCGGGGCCACCGTGATCGAGTCGCCGGTGTGCACGCCCATCGGGTCGATGTTCTCGATCGAGCAGATGATGATGCAGTTGTCGGCGCGGTCGCGCACGACCTCCATCTCGTATTCCTTCCAGCCGAGCACCGATTCCTCGATCAGGACTTCGGTGGTGGGGGAGGCATCGAGACCGCTCTGGACGATGTCGAAGAATTCCTGGCGGTTGAAGGCGATGCCGCCGCCGGTGCCGCCCATGGTGAAGGACGGGCGAATGATGGCGGGCAGTCCGACATGGTCGAGCGCCTGGGCGCCGATCGCCATGCCGTGATTGATGTAGCGCTGCTTGCGGTCGCCTTCGCCGAGGTTCCACTGGGTTTCGAGCGCGTCGAGGGCTGCGTCGAGATTGGCCGGGTTCTCGGCCTTCAGCGCGGCGCGCTCGGCCTCATGCTTCTTGCGGTCGGCGTCCTTGACGTCGGAGGCGTTGGCCAGCATCGAGCGCGGGGTTTCCAGGCCGATCTTGGCCATGGCCTCGCGGAACAGCGAGCGGTCCTCGGCCTTGTCGATGGCGTGCGCGTCGGCACCGATCATCTCGACATTGTAGCGCTCGAGCACGCCCATGCGGCGCAGCGAAAGCGCGGTGTTGAGCGCGGTCTGGCCGCCCATCGTCGGCAGCAGTGCGTCGGGGCGCTCCTTGGCGATGATCTTGGCGACGACCTCAGGCGTGATCGGCTCGATGTAGGTGGCATCCGCCAGTTCCGGATCGGTCATGATCGTCGCCGGGTTGGAGTTGACCAGGATGACCCGGTAACCCTCTTCCTTCAGCGCCTTGCAGGCCTGGGTGCCGGAATAGTCGAACTCGCAGGCCTGGCCGATGACAATGGGACCGGCGCCGATGATCAGGATGGACTTGATGTCGGTGCGTTTTGCCATTGTGTACGGTCCGTAAGATATGCCTGCGCGAAGAACCGGGACGGGAGAATCCCGGCCGGTGCGCAAGAGAGAGTCAACTAGAGGCTAGGCGCGCCTTATAGGGGAAGGTTGGGGAGGGGGGAACCCCAAAAAATGCTTTTCCTGTGCCGGGATGCGGCTTTGATGCGCGTCGGTTGCCCACAGTGCGTGTCCGGATATCGGAAGGGCAGCCGCTGAGGTCCGCGACTGCCCATCTGGAGCGGGTTTTGGCCTAGGCTGCCTGCTTGATGCTGGCGCCGAATTCCTTGAAACGCTTGATCGCATGGTCCGCTTCCACGAGCATTTCGGCGAAGTAGAGGCCCGGCGCGGGCGCTGCCTTGCCGTCGAGGCCTACCAGCCGCTCGACCGCTAGTGCGACGGCGAGCGCTGTGACCGGCGCCTGTCCTTCGGGATGGACGAATTCGTAGCGGCTACGGCCCTCTGTGCCGTCTTTTCTCTTGCCCGAGATGGCGATGGTGATCTCGGTGGAGAAATGCTCGCCGCGATGGCGGCTTGCGGTTTCGCCGAGCGCAAAATCGAACAGCACCGTCTCGGCGCCGGTGGTGACCGGCAGGCTAAAGACGTCGAATGGTGCATAGGACAGACCTGGCACCTGCCTGCCGTCGACACTCGTCACGCTGCGGCCTTGTTCGCCCGAGGGTTTCCAATGCCATTTGCCGCTTTCGAGGCCCAGGGTGCTGGACATCATTGTGAGGCGGGTGAAGTCGGCTTCGGCGGCGGGGCCGCCCATGTCGTGTTCGTCGAGAAGGGCGGTGATTTCGATCGAATCCACGGTCTCGAACTGCCTGGCGAAATGCACGACGGCGAGGCTCGCGGCACCGCCGAGCCAGCTGCTGCCCATCAGGAACGGCGCGTTCGCCTTGTGGGCATAAAGCGCTATCTCCGGTCCGATCTCCTGGATGCCGGTCGAAACGCTGAGATAGGGCACGGCGTTGGTCTGGGCGTAGTGGAGGGCGTTGAGCGTGTCGTCATAGACGAACATGGCAATGGCGCTGAAGCCTTTGTTTGCCGCTACGCCGAGGTCCTTGCGGTTGAGGTCGATGACGACAGCCTCGGCATTGCCGATCTCCTTGGCGACGGCTTCGGCTTTCTCAAGATTGCGGCCGCCGATGGCGATGGGGAGTTTGGGGTGCAGCTTGCGCAGGGTGCGGGCGGCGAGCGCGCCGACGAAACCGGCACCGCCGATGATCAGGACGGGCTTGTGCGTGGTCATTTGGGCAGTACTCCTCCGTGGCCGCGCGAAGGCGGCGCTCTAACGTCTGGATTGGAATGAGGTGAAGGCGGCGAGCGAACCAGCCGCCGGATGTCAGTCGAGCTTGACCAGCATCTTGCCGAGGTTGTCGCCGGAGAAGAGCCCGATGAAGGCCTGGGGCGCGTTTTCGAGACCCGAGACGACCGTGTCGCGATAGGTCACGCGGCCATCGGCCAGCCAGCCGGCCATGTCGGCGATGAATTCTGGCAGGATGTCGAAGTGATCCAGCACGAGAAAGCCGCGCATGCTGATGCTCTTGATGACCATTGCGGCGAGATTGTCGGGACCGGGAACGGGCTTTTCGTCATTGTAGCCGGAGATCATGCCGCAGATGGCGAAGCGGGCGCGGGGCTTGGCTGCTTCGAGCGCTGCCCTGAGGTGGTCGCCGCCGACATTGTCGAAATAGACGTCGATGCCTTCGGGCGCTGCTTTTTTCAGTGCCTCGGTCAGGTCGCCTGCCGTGCGGTAGTTGATGATGGCGTCGGCGCCGAGTTCCTTGACCCAGCGAGCCTTTTCCTCCGAGCCTACGGAAGCGACGACACGGGCTCCCTTGAGCTTGGCGATCTGCACCGCCATCGAACCAACGGCGCCGGCGGCGGCCGAGACGAAGACGGTTTCACCGGCCTTGAGCCCGGCTATGCGGAGCAGGCCGACATAGGCGGTGTGACCAGGGATGCCCAACGGGCCGAGCCAGGCTTCGGCCGGCGCCTTCGAGGTGTCGATCTTGTTTGCGGTGGCAGCGTCGACGAGCACGTGATCGCGCCAGCCGGAGAAGTGGCTGACCATGTCGCCGGCCTTGAACTCGGGATGGGCGGACTGCTCGACGATACCGACGGCGGAGCCTTCAAGCGGCTGGCCGATCTCGAAGGGGGCGATGTAGCTCGGCCTGTCGGTCATGCGGCCACGCATGTAGGGGTCGACCGACATGAACAGCGTTTTGACCAGCAATTGGCCTGCGGCAGGAGCCGGCAAGCTGCGTTCGACAAGTTGGAAGTTGTCGGCGCCCGGCAGGCCGGCCGGGCGACTCTTCAGGTGGATTTCACGGGCTGCAATGGACATTGAATTCCCCTATATGTGTAGTCATCTACCATGTGTAGCTTACTCTTTGTAAGTTACTAATGGTAACATATGTAGCGTGTGGCGATGTTCAAGCCACGGGCCGAAAAATTTCTGACCGGATGCGAAGGCGATGACGACTGCAAGTTCGATGAAAAAACTGCCGAAGGCCGAACGCCGCGCGCAGCTGCTGGAAGCAGCCCAGGAGATTGTGCGCGAGGAAGGCACCGACGCGCTGACGCTCGCCCGGGTCGCTGAACGGGCAGGGGTAAGCAAGCCGATCGCCTATGAGCATTTCGGCACAAGGGCGGGGCTGCTGATGGCGCTGTTCTCCTCCTACAACGAGCTGCAGCTGGCGACGCAGCGCGAGGCCCTTGCCAGCTGCGGCAAGACGTTGCGTGATGTGGCCGGCATTCTGGGCGAGGCCTATGTGCGTTGCGCCAGCCGCGCCGGCCCCGAGGCCGGAGCAGTGTTTTCGGCACTCTCGGGCACGGAGGAGATGGACGAGTTTCGCCAGACGCTGCGCAACGGCTATCTCAAGGAATATCGCGATGCGGTTTCGCGCTTCGTCGATCTGCCCGCCGATATCGGCGAACCCGTCTTGTCGGGACTTCTCGGGGCGGCCGAGGCCGTGTCGCGTGATACGGCGGCCGGGCGTATCTCATATGACGATGCCGTTGCAGCGTTGACCGAGCTGTTCACGGCGACGCTGGAGCGGTTTCGCCGCTGATTTCAGGCATATTGCCCGTAAAGGCTGTCAACAAAACGTCGCTACCTCCGCGTAGGCTCTCAAGTTATACTTGGGGTCTTCAACAAAGGGGGCGGGCATGGTTGATATCCAGACCTTCGGTGAAGTTGAACGTGTCGTTCGTGAACGGTTGAAGAAAACCAGACCTGAAATAGACACGTCGCTGGCGCGCATCGCCGAGGGCAATCCGCTGGCGGCTGAGCCGGAGCGCCGTCGCCGCGTCGAGCGGTTGCAGGTCAAGGCCGACCTGACCCGCGAACAAGCCGAGATGATCTCCACGGCGATCGAGACTGTCGGCGAACCGGCAAAGGCCGGACGCAAGCCTGCGATGGCCGCCGCCAAGCCGATGGGGCCGGAGGCGATCCAGGGGTCGACGCTGGATTTTGTCGGTGTTGCCTTCCTCGAGCGCGGCCGCCGTGCGGCGGATGCCGTCGGCCGGGTCGCCTTTCTCAACGAGATGCCGCAGGGCTCGGGCTTCCTTGTTGGGCCGAACCTTTTCCTGACCAATCATCACGTCATACAGACGGCCGCCGACGCCGCACGGTTCCAGGTGCAGTTCGACTATGAGCGCGACAAGTTCAACGAACTCAGGCAGCCGACGTCGTTCTTCCTCGACCCGGATCTGTGCTTTGTCACCGACGACATAGACGGGCTCGACTACACGCTGATCGGCATCGGCCAGCGCCGGCGCGGCCCGCGCGCGCTCGACGAATTCGGCTTTCTGGTGCTGTCCAGTGCCGGCGACAAGCACATGCTGGGCGAGATCGCCAATGTCGTCCAGCATCCCGACGGCCGGCACAAGGAGCTGGTGCTGCGCGAGAACCACCTGGTGGCGCGGGACGAGACGCTGCATGTGCTGCACTATGTCGCCGACACCGAACAGGGCTCGTCGGGCTCGCCGGTGTTCAACAACGAATGGGAGCCGATCGCCCTGCATCACTGGGGCGGGCCATGGCACGAGGTGATGGGCACCGACGGCAAGCCGCTGGCCAAGGAGATCAACGAAGGCATCCGTATCAGCGCCATCGTCAACGATCTGGAGACGCGGCTCGCCGGCATGGACGCGCGCAGCCGGGCTGCGGTGACGCAATTGCTCGACATCTGGGAGGAGGCGGGGCGACTGAAGCTGCAGCCTGTGCCGGAGGGGGGCGGTGAGCCGGACCGGGTGGTGGCAAAGGCCGGCAAGGCACAGGCGCTGACATCGGGTGGCGATGGCGAGGCCAAGGCCCGCCTGGGCGACGACGGCTCGGTGATATGGACATTCCCGATCGAGATCAGCGTGCGGGCGCCGTTGATGGCACAGGCATCGACTGGTGCCGCGCCGAAATCCGGGGAGGTCAGGACGGGCGGCCCCGGGGCCGAGGCTGCGAGCTGGAAGACCGAGAATTTCGACGACCGTGGCGGCTATGAACCGGGCTTCGTGCCGGGCTTCGTGCTGCCGCTGCCCAGGCACGGCGGCGCGCCTGGGCGGCCGGCCAAGAATCTTCTGGCCAAGCCGGGCGACGACCCGTTCGAACTGCCTTACCACCATTTTTCCGTCGTCATGAACGCCGAGCGGCGGCTTGCCTACTACACCGCCTGCAACATCGACGGCTCGCGCATCAAGGCGGTCAACCGCGACGACAAGACGGTCACCGAGGATCCGAGCCTGAGCGAGCTCGGCATCGAGTCGATCGGCGGGGCGGAAGCCAGCGACGATTTCAGACCGGACCGCCGCGTGGCTCTCGAAGAGCAAATGAACAAGCCCTTCTATGACGCACAGAAAGTGGCTGGCTTTCCGATTGCCACATCGAACGAACGCAAGGCGCGGATTTTCCAGAAGGGCCACATCACGCTGCGCGGCGACCCGGCCTGGGGCACCGATGCGGAGGCGGTGGCAGCCGAGCGGGACACGTTCTTCTACACCAATGCGGCACCGCAGCTCGGCTTCTTCAACCAGGGCAGTGCGCTCAACCGGCCGGGCTCGAAGGGCAAGCTTCGCTGGCGGGCGGTCGAGACCTATGTGCTGCGCAACGCGGTGACAATGCGCCAAAGGGTGACAGTGTTTGCCGGGCCAGTGTTCGCCGACAGCGACCCGCCCTATCGTTTCGAAAGCAAGGTGCCGCTGAAATTCTGGAAAATCGCGGCGTGGAACGACGGCAACGACCTGCGCGCGATAGCACTGCTCGCCGACCAGGGGCCGCTGATCGAAGTGATGCCCGAAGGCATGGCGGAGGCGTTTGGCGATGCCGAGGAACTGGCGCGGGTGTCGGAGTTCCTGACGACCGTCGCTCATGTCGAGAGCCTTACCGGGCTTGATTTCGGCGACACGCTACGCGCTGCCGACGTCCGCGCCGGGCAAGAGGCGATCGGCAGGCCGGCGCTGACACTGGAGCCGAAGGATTTGGCAAGGGATGGCACGCTCAAACCGGCGACGAAGCCGGCGCGCTCGGGTGGCGGCAAGAAGACGTCGAAGCCGGGCCGGCGTAGGAAATTGGCCAGTTAGCCGGGAGCCAGAGCCGATAGTGGGGGCGAACTGCCGGATCAGTCCGGCATGAAGCCGGTGCGCAAGGCATGAGCCCATTCCGGGCGGCCGCCCTCGACGGCGCGGTGGGCTGCGGCTTCATAGTCATAGGTCACTGCAAGCGCATCGACACTGGTGACAATGCCGGCAGCGTCGAGTTCGACGAGGCCATAGCGCGCCAGCGGCGAGCCCTGCTCGGAGACATGGGCAGGCGCAGTGTCGTCGTCATAGGCTGGGGCGCCGACGCTGCCGGGATTGAACAGAAGACGCCCGCCGGAGAGCTGGACGAGATCGGCACGGTGGCTGTGGCCGGCGAGCAGCAGCCGATATTTGGGGTCGACCTGCCGGAGGCGGCTTTCGATGACTTTCAGCGGCGCGCGGATGAGCTGGCCTTCATCGATGACCTCGGAGAGATAGCGCTCGTCGTGATCGGGGCGGGCGTGGAAGGCGAGCACCGACGGGGCGATCTCCAAGGTCAGCGGCATTGCCTCCATCCAGTCACGCTGGGCTGGCGTCAGGCGATCATAGGCGAAGCGGTCGGACGGGCCCATGTCGGAGAGCGGGTCGGTGGCGACGCGGCGGTCATGGTTGCCACGCACCGTCGGCCAGCCAAGGGCCTGCAGCGTCGCTGCCGTTTCGCTGGGCCAGAGCGGACCGGAAACCAGATCGCCGAGATTGACGACGACATCGGCGCCGCCGCGCCGGGCGAGGTCGGCGACGACAGCCTCCAGTGCAAGGATGTTGCCATGGATGTCGGCGATGACGGCAATGCGCATGCTCAGGCCTCGTCGCGGAGGCGCTCGAGTGCGGGGAGTTCCTGGGCCGCGGTGATGATCGAATCGAGCAGGCCGGGGAAGCGGCTGTCGAGATCGGCGCGGCGCAACGAGATCAGCCGGCTGGTACCTGCCACCTCTGTGTGGGTGATGCCGGCCTCGCGCAGCTTGGCCAGATGGTAGGACAGGTTCGTCTTGGAGCCGAACTCGGAAAACTGGCCGCAGCTCACCGCCAGACCCTCGTTGCAGGCGAGATAACCGACAATGGCGAGGCGGGTCTGGTCGCCAAGCACTGACAGCACGTTGGCAAGGCTGATCTGGTCGAGATTTGGATGGGGCAAGGACATGGTCGGAAGGTAGCGGCGCTTGTTGGTCGGTTCAAGGTTTTGGACTGGCTGCTGACATGAGGATGGCAGCAGAGGTCGAATACACAGATTGACATGACGGGGGGATAAGTTCAATAGTTCAACATATTTTGAACTAAGGACACTGTCATGGACAAGCGCCTTATCTGGCTGGCGGTCGGTTCGTTCGCCATGAGCACCGTCGGCTTCGTGTTTTCCAGCCTGTTGCCGGCAATCGCCGGCGACGCGCATGTGTCGATACCGTTCGCGGGTTACCTGATCATGGCGTTCTCGCTTGCCTATGCGATCGGCGCGCCAGTCTTGTCGGCGCTGGCCGGCGAGATCGACCGTCGCCGGGTGCTTGCCGCGACCATGCTGGTGTTCGTCGCCGGCAACATCATTGCAGCGATGAGCAGCTCCTTTGCCGGGCTTCTGATCGCGCAGATCGTGATGGGCATGTCGGCCGGACTTTATGCTGCGACTGCCCAGGCAACCGCCGTGTCACTTGCCGGCCCCGAGCACCGAGCACGGGCGATCGCGGTCGTCGTCGGCGGCACGACCTTTGCAGTGGCACTCGGCGCGCCGGTCGGATCGTTGATTGCCACCATGTGGGGCTGGCGCGGCACCTTCGTTGCCATTGCACTGCTTGGCATCTCCTGCGCGGCGATATTGTGGGTGCGGCTGCCCCGGGACTCGCGCGGTATCAAGTTGACGCTCAGTGAGCGCTTCACCGCCATTGCCCGGCCCGGCATCCTGCCCTCGCTCCTGGTGACGCTGCTCTATCTCGCCGGCGGATTCACCGTGATTTCGTACATCGCACCGCTGGCGCTCGAAGGAGCGGGGCTGCCTGAAATAGCACTTCCAGGCATGCTTTTGGCCTTCGGCGTCGGGGCCGTCATCGGCAACCTGTCGAGCGGCTATCTCGCGGACCGCATCGGCGCGACGCGCATGGTGGTGATCTCGCTCTTGATGTCGTCGGGCTTCTGCATCGCCATTGCACTGACCCTGAAGCTGCTGCCGCACCATGTCGCCGGCCCGGTGCTGATCGCGCTGATGGTGCCGTGGGGCATAATCGGATGGGCCTTCCCACCCGCACAGGCAAGCCGTATCGTCGGCTTCGGTCCGGAGATCGCGCACCTGACCCTGTCGCTCAACGCCTCGGCACTCTATTTCGGCATTGCCTTCGGTACCGTCATCGGCGGCCGCGTGCTGGAATTCGCCCGGCCGTCCGACCTCGGCCTCGTCGCCGCCGCTTTTCCGCTGGTGGCGCTGGCGGTACTTGGGGCGAGCAACAGGTCGATCCGGCTCGCCGCCGCGCGCTGAGGCTGGTCCAACACATCCCGGCTTTTCCGGCCGGTCGAACTGTCCTAGATGCGACATCTGGCTGGCCGGGGTGGGTGAGATGAAGGGCGACAAAGAGCACTGGACGCGTGTTGCCGACCGATGGATCGCCTGGGCGCGCTCGCCCGCGCATGATGCGTTCTGGGTCTATCGCGAAGGGCTGACACGGTTCATCGGCGAGGGCTCCGGCCGCGCGCTCGAGGTGGGCTGCGGCGAGGGTCGCGTGGCGCGCGAACTGAAGGCGCTGGGTTACCGTGACTGACGTGGTGGCGGAGATGGTGGAAGCTGCACGGCAAGCCAACTCTGCCTATGCCGTTGCCGGTGTCGACGATCTGCCATTTGACGGCGGCAGCTTCGACCTTGTCATGGCCTACAACGTGCTGATGGACGTCGACGACGTGCCTGCGGCGATCGGGGAAATCCGACGCGTGATGAAGCCCGGCGGCACGCTGTTGATTTCGCTGGTCCATCCGTTCAGGGATCGCGGACGTTTCGCCGGGGAAGCGGCCGACGCGCCATTCGTGCTCGATGGTAGCTATTACGGCCGCGAGCGTTTCGATGGCGAAGAAGACCGTGACGGTCTGACGATGCATTTTGCCGGTTGGTCGCAGCCGCTCGAGGACTATGTAGCGGTGCTGGAGGGCGCGGGGCTGGCAATCACGGCATTGCGCGAGCCGATCCCGGATCGGGTCGATTCGGAACTGCTGCGCAAGGGCCCGCGTGCCGCTGTTCCTCTGGCTCAAGGCGCGCATCCTGGCTTGAAATGCCTCGCCGGCCGTCGGGTCAGCTCCGCCCAGCCGGCTTACATTAGCTGTCGCGAATTTTCTTGATGCAAACTGTCAGGAATAACGCTATCGGCTCGCGCGTTCATGTGGCTGCAAACGAAGCAGCGGGGCGGGCGAAGAATGGATTTCCTGCAGAGACTGGCCAGCTATGGCGAACGGACGGCACTGGTGTTTCCAGGCCGCCCCACCATCAGCTATGCAGAACTGGCGCGCCGTGTCACAGTCACCGCAGCCGGGTTCGGCGCGGGCCGCAAGCTCGTGGCGCTGGAAGCGTCCAATTCCGAACATGCGATAATCGCCTATCTCGCCGCGCGGGCCGGCGGGCATGTGGTGGCGCTCATCGCCCCCGGGGATGCGCAGGCGTTCGATGCGTTCGAGGAGGATTTTCGCCCTGATGTGTGCGTGAGGCAGGTCGACGGGCGCTGGCGTCTTGTCGAGGGCGAGGGCGCCGGGGAGACGCTGCATGTGGACCTTGCCGTGCTGCTGGCGACGTCGGGAAGCACCGGCAGAAGCCGCTTCGTCCGGCTGTCGTGGACCAATGTCGAGAGCAACGCCGAGACTATCGCCTGTTATCTCGGCCTGGCGCCGGCCGATCGCGCGGCGTTGATCCTGCCGTTCCATTATTCCTACGGCCTTTCGGTGCTCAACTCGCATCTGGCAGTCGGTGCCAGCGTGTTCGTCTCAGCCAAGGGCGTGGCCGACAAAGGCTTCATTGACGATCTGCGCGCGGCCGGTGTCAGCAACATCAGCGGCGTGCCCTATTCCTACGAACTGATGGACAAGACTGGCTTCAGCGCCGAGGAATTGCCGTCACTGCGTTTCATGACGGTGGCGGGCGGGCGGATGCCCGCCGGGCTCGCCGAGACCGTCCGGCGCAGGCTCGAAGCCAAGGGGCAGCAGCTGTTCCTGATGTATGGCCAGACCGAGGCCACGGCGCGCATCGCCTATGTGCCGCCGGCAGCGCTGGCCGATAACCTCGATAGCATCGGCATTGCCATTCCGGGCGGCGAACTGGCGCTTGTCTATGAGGACGGAGGCCGGATCGACGGCTGCGGCGAGGCGGGTGAACTCGTCTATCGCGGGCCGAACGTGATGATGGGTTACGCGCTCGACCGCAACGACCTGGCACGCGGCGCCGAGATCGGCGAGCTCAGCACCGGCGACCTGGCCGAGCGTTGCGAGTACGGCTTCTTCCGCGTCGTCGGCCGCCTCAAGCGCATGTCGAAAATCGCGGGCTTGCGGATCAGCCACGAGGCGGTGGAGCACGCGCTTGCCAGCCGGGGCGTCGTGGCGGCGGTCACCGGCGACGACCGGCGACTGGTCGCGGCGTTTTCGTCGGGCGAGGCGCCTGAGGATGTTTGCAAGCTGATGATCGAAGCGAGTGGACTGACGGCGCTGCATGTCGAGGCGGCGGCGGTCGACACCTTGCCGCGGCTGGCTTCGGGCAAGGTCGACCACCAGGCGGTGGCGCAGCTTGCGCGGCGAAACCAGAAGGCCGATGCCGGGCTCATCGAGGCGTTTGGTCGGGCCTTCTATCCCCGGCGGGTGACGCCGGCTGACAGTTTCGAGGAACTCGGCGGAGATTCGCTGCTCTATGTCCAACTGTCGCCGACCTTGGAGCGCAAGCTCGGCCGCATCCCCGAGGGCTGGGAGAAGATGCCGGTCGGCGCGCTGGCCCGGTTGAGCAGCCAGAAGGGAAACCGTCGCATCGTCGACACCGACATGCTGATGCGGGCGCTGGCGATCCTTCTCGTCGTCCTGCATCACGCCACACTCTGCCCCATTCCGGGCGGGGCGGCGGCGCTGGTGATGCTTGTCGGCTACGGGCTGGCGCGGTTTCATGGTGCGGCGCTGATGCGCGGCGAGACGTCGAGGCTGTTGCGCGCGGTGGCGGCAAATCTCGCCGTCTATGCGCCGCTGGTCGTCGGCTTTTCGATCGCGCGCGGCGAGGTGCTGTGGCCCTCGGTGTTCCTGGTCGGCAATCTCGGCATTTTCGATCCCAAACACATGCTGCCCTACCTCTACTGGTTCGTCGAAGCCTATGCGCAGGTGATGCTGATCGTCGCGGTATTGTTCTCGTTGCCGGCAGTACGCAAGCAGGTAGCGGCCAGGCCGTTCGCAACGGGAATCACAGCGCTTGTCGTCACCATCGCGATCAAGATCCTGGCGCCAAAGGTCTGGGCCGTCGGCGCGGTGCAGATCTTCACCGTGTCGGACGTATTCTATCTCGCTGTCTTCGGCTGGTGCGCCTTTCACGCGCAGACGGCGCGGCAGCGCATGGCGGTGCTCGGCATGGCGACCATGGCCTTCCCGTTCATGGCCTATTGGGGCGGTAACTGGACCGGCTCCTGGGTCAAGTTCATGCTGCAACTTGCCTGCGTCGCCATGCTGCTCTACGTCCCGCGTATCACAGTGCCGCGGCCGGTCGCGGCACTGGCTTTGCCGGTGGCGGCGGCCGGATATCACATCTACCTGTTCCACCGCCTGGTGCCGGAGCTCGTGCTGCCGCAACTCCAGCTGCCGTGGCCTGTGCTGACCACGCTGAGCGTCGTGACCGGCGTCGCTGCGTTCCACTCCCAGAAGGCGCTGACGGCATGGCTTGCCAGCCGGCGCGGCCATGGTGCTGTGCTCGAGGCGCAGGCCGCGCCGGCGGAATAGTGAGTCGATCGCGGCGGGGCCGAGCTTTTGCAGGCAGGGAACGAGTGCCCGCCTGTTCGCGTTTGCCTGAGCGCCGCAGTTGTGCGGCACCTTCGGGAGGAAACGAACATGGCGATCACACCGGCGCCCACCGCCAAGGAAAAAGAGGCCGCAAGAGGCTTGCGCAAGGCAGCAGCGAGGGAAGAAAGCAAGGTCGAGGCCAAGACCGGCCGCGACTTCAAGAAGGGCGAACAGCGCTTCGAGGAGAGGGCGAAAAGCTCCGACGGCAAGAGCGCCGGCAGCAAGCAGAAAAGCTGAAATTGTGGTATCCGGACGAGGGGTGGCCCAAGCAAAAACCCTGTGACTTGCCGCAGGGGTTAAGCTAATTGTCTCAAGTGAGCGGCCGAGGCTGCGACAACATCAAGGGATACGCCTATGCGCTGGAGAGGCCGCCGCCAGAGTGACAACGTCCAGGATACGCGCGGTCAAGGCGGCGGTGGCGGGTTTGGCGGAGGCCTCGGTGGCGGACGCCTGCCGATGGGCCCGCGCATGTCGACGGGCGGCGGCGGACTGTCCGGCATCATCATCCTTGTCATTCTGTTCTTTGCGCTGCGCGCCTGCGGCATCGATCCGATGCAGATCCTGGCCGGCGGTGACGGCGGGCAGGTTTCGGGCGGCGGCCAGGTGAGCGAGGGCGGTGCGCCCGCCAATGACGAGATGACCCAGTTCGTCTCGACCGTGTTGGCCGAGACCGAAGACACCTGGAACGGCATCTTCCAGGCCGAGGGGCTGAAATACCAGGAACCGAAGCTGGTGCTGTTCTCAGGGCAGGTGCGCTCGGCCTGCGGTTTCGCCTCCTCGGCATCCGGCCCGTTCTATTGCCCTGGAGACCAGAAGGTCTATCTCGACACCGCCTTCTTCGGCCAGCTGGCCAAGCAGTTTGGCGCTGCCGGCGATTTCGCCCAGGCTTATGTCATTGCCCACGAGGTCGGCCATCACGTCCAGAACCTGACCGGCATTCTGCCCAAGTTCAACCAGATGCGGCAGCAGATGAGCGAGGCCGACGCCAACCAGATGTCGATGCGCGTCGAGCTGCAGGCCGACTGCTTCGCCGGCGTCTGGGGCCACTACACCGACCAGAAGGGTCTGCTCGAACAGGGCGATATCGAAGAGGCGCTGAACGCTGCCCAGCAGATCGGCGACGACACGCTGCAGAAGCGCATGCAGGGTTATGTCGTGCCGGAAAGCTTCAACCACGGCACCTCGCAGCAGCGCCAGCGCTGGTTTGCCGCCGGCTTCAAGAGCGGCAAGCTGTCGGACTGCGATACCTTCAACAATCCGATCTGACGATGGCCGATCGGATGACTGTCTCTCCACGCATCGAACTGGTGCCGGGAGGCCTGTCGCTATCGCGGCTGGTGTTCGGCGCCTGGCGGCTGCTCGACGGCCAGAACCCTGGCGCCGAGGAGGTTGCACGGCTGATCGATACATCAGTCGATCTCGGCCTGACCAGCTTCGACCATGCCGACATCTATGGCGGCTACGCGGTCGAGGAGGCGTTTGGCGCCGGGCTGGCGCGGTGGAAAGGCCGGCGCGCCGGCATCGAGCTGATCTCCAAATGCGGCATCATGCTGGCCTCGTCCAACCGGCCGCAGAACCGACTGAAGCATTATGACACCGGTGCCGCCCATATCGAGGCCTCGGTCGAACGTTCGCTGAACAACCTTGGCACCGACTATCTCGACCTCTTGCTGATCCACCGGCCCGATCCGCTGATGGACGCCGACGACACGGCGCGCGCCTTCGAGCGGCTGGTGGCGGCAGGTAAGGTGCGGGCCGTCGGCGTGTCCAACTTCACGCCGGACCAGTTCGACCTGCTCGCCTCGCGGCTGCCGTTCCCGCTCGTCACCAACCAGATCGAGCATTCGGTGCTGGAGACCTCGGCCCTGACCGACGGGCGACTCGACCATGCGCAAAGGCTGCGCTACGCGCCGATGATCTGGTCGCCGCTGGGCGGCGGTTCGCTGTTCACCGGCGAGGGCGCACGCGAGCAAAGGGTGCGGGCAGCGCTGAAGGCGGTCGCCGAGGAGATCGGTGCCGGCGATATCTCGACAATGGCCATCGCTTGGCTGCTCAGACATCCGGCACGGCTGGTGCCGGTGCTGGGCACGATGAAGGCGGCGCGGCTGACCGGGCTGGTCAAGGCGCTGGACGTTAGGCTCGACCGCCAGCACTGGTTCGCCATTCTCGAGGCAAGCGAGGGCCGCGCGGTCCCGTAATGTTCCGCCGGATGGCGTCCTGGCATGAAGATAATTGATATGTTCACGTATTGTTCTTGATGAATGCTTGATCTATAAGCAGGGTTTCCGCACGCCCCCGGCGGATCGATGCCGGCATTTGAGCGCCTGTCGCGGTGCAAAATGCTGGCGCAGCTCGACTGATCTTCGCGGCCTCGAAGCGGCGCCTGTGGGTTCGACATGGTTGATGAGAAGACCGCCAGACGAGGCCTTGCGCTCGTTTTCGTCACATTGCTGCTCGACATCATCGGCTTCGGCATCATCATGCCGGTATTGCCGGCCTTCCTGCAGGAGCTGACCGGCGTCGGCGTCGGCGAGGCGGCGATCGAGGGCGGCTGGCTCTTCTTCGTTTATGCGGCGATGCAGTTCCTGTTTGCGCCGCTGATGGGCAATCTCAGCGATCGTTTCGGGCGCCGGCCGATCCTGCTCGCCTCTGTACTGACATTCGCCATCGACAACGCCATCTGCGCGCTCGCCTGGTCCTATCCGATGCTGTTCGTCGGCCGCGTTCTCGCCGGCATCAGCGGCGCGAGCTACTCCACGGCCGCAGCCTTCATCGCCGACGTCTCGAACGACGACAACCGGGCCAAGAATTTCGGACTGCTCGGCATCGCCTTCGGTGTCGGCTTCATCATCGGGCCGGTGCTCGGCGGCTTCCTCGGCGAGTTCGGCCCGCGCGTACCGTTCTGGGGTGCGGCAGCACTTGCCTTCGTCAATTTCCTGGTGGCCCTGTTCTTCCTGCCCGAGACGCTGGCGCGCCACAACCGGCGCGCCTTCGAATGGCGACGCGCCAATCCGCTCGGCGCGCTGAAGCAGATGCGCAAATACAAGGGCATCGGCTGGATCGGGCTGGTGTTCTTCCTGATGGCGCTCGGCCACATGATGTATCCGGCGGTCTGGTCCTTCGTCAGCAGCTACCGCTATGGCTGGAGCGAACGGCAGATCGGCTTCTCGCTCGGCGTGTTCGGCCTCGGCGGCGCGCTTGTCATGGCACTGGTGCTTCCCAGAGTCATCCCCAGGCTGGGCGAGTGGCGTACGGCAGCCATCGGTCTCGGTTTCACGGCCGTCGCTGCCTTCGGTTATGCCGCAGCATGGCAGGGTTGGATGATTTATGCGGTGATCGTGGCGACTTGCCTCGAAGCACTCGCCGACCCGCCGCTGAGGAGCCTGGCCGCCGCCAAGGTGCCGCCGGATGCGCAGGGCGAGTTGCAGGGCGCGATGACCAGCCTGTTTTCGATCACCAGCATCATCACGCCGCTGCTCTACACCGGCATCTTTGCCTGGTTCACCGGGCCGAGCGCGCCGGTGACATTTGCCGGCGCACCCTATGCCGTCGGCGGGGTCTTCATCGGCCTGGCGCTGATGGTGTTCCTTTTCAAGGTCGAACGGCCGGCAGCCAGGAAAGCTGCAGCCGTAGAAGCGGAGCAGGTCAACTGATGACACCAGTCTATGTCGATCCCGCCAAGGTTCACGAATTCGCCGATGCCGCGAGCTTTTATGCCTGGCTCAGCAGGAACCACGACAGCCAGGACGAGGTCTGGATCAAGGTCCACAAGGTCGGATCGGGGCTGGCCTCGATCACGCCGAAGGAGGCGATCGAAGTCGTCTTATGCTGGGGCTGGATAGACGGCGTGCGCAAGGGGTTCGACGGCAGGAGTTTCCTGCAACGCTATTCGCCGCGCGGCAAGAAGGGCACCTGGAGCCAGATCAATGTCGACAGCGTGGCGCGCCTGGTCGCCGAGGGGCGGATGACCGAGCATGGCATGAAGCAGGTCGAGGCGGCCAAGGCTGACGGCCGCTGGGACCGGGCTTACAGGAGTGGCAAGGACATGCTGATCCCTCACGACCTGCAGGCGGCGATCGATGCCGAGCCGGAGGCGAAAGCAATGCTCGGCAAGCTCAGCGAGCAGAACCGCTTTGCGCTCGCCTTCCGCACCCACAACATGAAGACCGAGGCCGGGCGCAAGAAGAAGATCGAGACCTTCGTCGCCATGCTGAAGCGTGGCGAAACGATCTATCCGCAAGGCAAGAAGTGAACGGAACGCTCGACGCCCTCGGCCTCGTTCAATGCAGGCCGAACTCGCGCAGCAGTTCCTCTCGGTATCGGACGAAGCGAGGTTCGCTGCGGTCGCGCGGGCGGGCCAGCTCGATGTCGATCAGGCGGGCGGCGGCACCCTTCTCCTTGGGCAGCACCAGCACCCGGTCGGCGAGATAGACCGCTTCTTCGAGATCGTGGGTGACCATGACCATGGTCACGTTCTCCTCGCTCCAGATGCGGGCGAGCTCTTCCTGCATGGTGATCTTGGTCATGGCGTCGAGCGCGCCGAGCGGTTCGTCGAGCAGAAGGATTTCGGGCTGTACGGTCAGCGCGCGGGCGATGCCGACGCGCTGGGCCATGCCGCCCGAGAGTTGTTTGGGATAGGCATCGGTGAAGTCGCCGAGGCCGACGAGCCCGATATGGTCGCTCGCCCGCTCCTCGGCGCGGGCGCGGTTTTCGCCATGCACTTCGAGGCCGAAGGCGACGTTGCCGAGCACCGTCAGCCAGGGCAGCAGCCGCGGCTCCTGGAAGATCACGGCGCGGTCAGAGCCGACGCCATGCACCGGTTCGCCGTCGATCGCCACCCGGCCGCCATCGGCCACTTCGAGACCGGCCAGCACGTGCAGCAGCGTGGTCTTGCCCGATCCCGACGCGCCGACGATGACAAGGCATTCGCCGGCGCGGATGTCGAGGTTCAGGCCCTTCAGCACCGCCAGCGGTCGGCCGTTGATGGCGAAGGATTTCGAGAGGTCGCGGATCGAAACCTCGCCGCGGTGGCCGCTGTCGATGCTGGTCATGCTTTTTCTCCGATGTCTTTGGCCAGGCCTTTTCAGGCTCAGTTCGATTTGGCTTCGGCGTTGGGCTGGACAGCAGGTCGGCGGCCTTGAGCTTGCCCTTGGGCAGCGACCCCTCGCGTTCGAGCACGGCGATCCAGAAGTCGAGGTCGCGGGGAACCGCCTGCGCGCCTTCGCGGAGGCCGAAGCCGGTCCAGTATTTGGCCAGCTCGGCGTTCTCGCCGCGCTTCGACAGGATGGATGCCAGCACCTCGCGTGCTTCATCGGGGTTCTGGCGCGACCATTCGGCGGCGCGGGTCGACTGCTCGACGAAGGTGCGGCGCACGCGCAGCGCTGGCTTGGGCGAACGGCGTAGTGGGGCGGAGGAACGGGCCTTTGGCGGGTCGAAAGAAGTGGCCATGAGTGCGTCAGAGCGCTCGCATCTGGCTGGTGTCGCGGGCTGGACAGCTCATTTCGCGCATGCCCGGGTGGTGCAGAATTTTTGCGACGGGCAGGGCGCGCCACCCGTCTTTTCACGTCGGTGAGATTTGCCGGATGTTCTCAACCAACTGGTTGACAACCGCTTGAGCGAACTGTATTCAACCAATAAGTTAAAAACTAATTGGTTGAATAGTGACATGACTGATCCTCTTTCCCTTACCTTTTCCGCGCTGGCAGATCCGACGCGTCGCGCCATCCTGGCCCGGCTTGCCCAGGGGCAGGCGAGCGTCGGCGAACTGGCTGCACCCTACGACATGAGCCTGGCGGCGGTGTCGAAGCACATCAAGGTGCTCGAAAACGCCGGCCTGATCTCCCGCGAGAAGGACGCGCAGTATCGCTACTGCAAGCTCCAGGCCGGCCCGCTTCAGGACATCGACGGCTGGGTTGGCGCCTATCGCGACCTGTGGCGCGACAATCTCGATCAGCTCGACGCCTATCTCGCCGACATGCAGCGCAGCGACGACACCAACAAACAGTGATTTCACGAGATACAAAAGGGAATGACATGAACAAGATGCTTGTCGAGACGCCGGAGGGCGAACCCATGATCCGCATGAGCCGCAGCTTCGATGCGCCGCGCACGTTGGTTTGGCGGGCCTGGACCCGGCCCGAACATGTGGCGCGCTGGTGGGGTTCGCGTGCCATGGGCGCGACCAAGGTGGTCAAGCTCGACGTCCGCCCCGGCGGCGAGTGGCGCTTCGAGCAGACCACGCCTGATGGTACCGTCTTTGCCTTCATCGGCAGGTACATCGAGGTCGACGAGCCGGAGAAGCTGGTCAATACCTTCGCGCTGGAGGGCATGTTCGAAGACAAGACTGTTATCGAGACCCATCGCTTTGAGGAGAGGGACGGCAAGACCCATTACAGCGGCGTCACCCGCTTCGACAGCATCGAGGATCGCGACGGCATGGTCGCCTCGGGCATGGAAGCCGGCGCGCAGGACAGCATGAACCAGCTCGAAGAGCTGCTCGGCGAACTGATCTCCGCCTGATCTTAGACCGGATCCGGCCGGCAATTTCTCCACCGCAATCGTGACCCAAGCGGCCGCATCGGCGACCGGGTGGGATCGCTCATCCCAAGACAGGAAACGACAATGAAAACGCTGGCAATCGCGGGCGCGGCTCTGCTCGCCCTTTTTTCCACCATCGCACTGTCAGCCGTCTCGGCCGGGGAGGCAGTGCCGCTGGAACTGCATCACCAGATCCACGGGGAGGGCGCGCCGCTCGTCCTGCTCCACGGAGCCTTCATGACCATCGAGACCAACTGGGCGACCAGCCTCGGCGAACTCGCCAGGTCGAACAAGGTCATCGCCGTCGAGCTGCAGGGCCACGGCCGTACCGCCGACCGCGACGAAGGGCTGAGCTACGAGACCATGGCCGACGATGTCGCCGGGCTGCTCGACAAACTCGGCGTCGCGAAGGCCAATGTCATGGGCTACTCGATGGGCGGCAACGTCGCCCTGCAACTTGCCCTGCGCCATCCCGATCGCGTCGAGCGCATCGTCGCCGTGTCGGCATCGGCCAGCGACAAGGGTCTGGCCCCTGGGCACAAGGAGATGGTGCAGCACCTGACCGCCGACATGTTCGCCGGCGCGCCGATGGTGGCCGAGTACCAGAAGCTGTCGCCCAAGCCGGACTTCCCGGCGTTGGTCGAGAAGGTCAAGCAGCTTGAGCTGACGCCGTTCGACTGGACCGCGGACCTAGCCAGGATCGCGCAGCCGGGTGCTTCTTGTCGCCGGTGACGCCGACGTTGTGACGCTCGGCCATCTCGCCGAAATGCATGCCGCGCTCGGCGGCCACGCCAATGGCGACGTCAACGGTCCGTCGCGCAGCCAGCTCATGGTGCTGTCTGATACAACCCACATGGGCATCCTCGCCGACCCGGCAAAAGCACAACAGGTGGCAGTGGCGGCCAACGCTTTTCTCGGTACTCCGGCGCCGAAGTGAGGCTGGGCTGTCGCCACGCAACTTGACGTCAAACGCAAACAGGCCCCGCGGTGCGGGGCCTGTTTCTCATTGTCCGATGACGTCGAACCTCAGCGCTCGGCGAGTGCCGGTTCGCCCTGCCGTGCGCGGATCAGGTTGGCGAAGCGACGGAAGAGATAGTGCGAGTCCTGCGGGCCGGGCGAGGCCTCGGGATGGTGCTGGACCGAAAACACCGGGCGGCCGGTGAGCGCGATGCCGCAATTGGTGCCGTCGAACAGCGAGACGTGCGTCTCCTCGACACCCTCGGGCAGCGACTCGGCATCGACCGCGAAGCCGTGGTTCATCGACACGATCTCGACCTTGCCGGTGGTGTGGTCCTTGACCGGATGGTTGGCGCCATGGTGGCCCTGGTGCATCTTGGCGGTCTTGCCGCCAAGCGCCAGCGCCAGCATCTGGTGGCCGAGGCAGATGCCGAACACCGGCAGCTCGGTCTTGAGCAGGTCCTTGATGACGGGCACCGAATACTCGCCCGTCGCTGCGGGGTCGCCGGGGCCATTGGACAGGAAGATGCCATCCGGCTTCATCGCCAGGATGTCTTCGGCCGAGGTCTTGGCCGGAACGACGGTCACCTTGGCGCCGAGGCCGGCGAGCAGGCGCAGGATATTGCGCTTGACGCCGTAGTCGATGGCAACGACGTGCATAGTTTCGTCAGCGCGCTCGCCATAACCCTCGTTCCAGACCCAGGGCGTCTCGGTCCAACTGGAGGACTGGCCCGAGGTGACGTCCTTGGCGAGGTCGAGGCCGACGAGGCCGGACCAGGCGCGGGCCTGAGCCTTGAGGTTCTCGACGTCGAACTTGCCGTCGGGGGCATATGCGATAACGGCGTTGGGCATGCCCTTCTCGCGGATCAGCGCGGTCAGCGCCCGGGTGTCGACACCTGACATGGCGACGATGCCGCGGCGCTTCAGCCACTGGTCGAGGTGACCGGCGGCGCGATAGCTCGACGGGTTGGTGACGTCGGCCTTGAACACCGCACCCACGGCACCCGAGCGCGTCGCCGGGTTCAGGTCCTCAATGTCTTCATCGTTGGTGCCTATGTTGCCGATGTGCGGGAAGGTGAAGGTGACAATCTGGCTGGCATAAGAGGGGTCGGTGAGGACCTCTTGGTAGCCGGTGAGCGCCGTATTGAAGCAGACTTCGGCGACGGCACTGCCGGTGGCGCCGAGGCCTCGGCCGGTGATGACCGTTCCGTCGGCCAGAACCAGTACGGCGGTCGGCACTTCGGTTGCCCAGGGGGCGGTCTCTGAGGCCATGGCGATGCTCCTGCGTAACGGGCGCCGCGACTTGAAAAATGGCTCGCAAGGGGCCATATCGCGCAGCGAAAAGCACGGACGACCACCGTCAGGCGGGCCCCGTGCACAAAACAAACAAGTCCTTGCAAGGCGCGGACAATAGGCGAAGGCCGGCACATGGTCAATGACCGTTCCGGGATTCGCGGCTAATTATTTTTCCTAGCAAAAACAGGAAGTTGGCCATTGTCATTCGGTTTGCCACTGTGGCAGGTCGGCGCTATTGTTTGCGACACGTTCAGGAGTAACGGCCATGCGCGAGACACTCGCCGAGGCACTGAAGACTGCATTGAAGACCGGCGACAAGCGCCGCACCTCGACGCTGAGGCTGATCCAGGCAGCCATCCAGGACCGCGATATCGCCCATCGCGGTGCCGGCAAGGACCCTGTCACCGACGAGGAAATCCTGCAGATCCTGACCAAGATGGTCAAGCAACGCCAGGAATCGGCCAAGGCCTTCGAGGAAGGTTCGCGGCTGGAACTGGCCGCCCAGGAGCGCGACGAAATCGCCGTCATCTCCGACTTCCTGCCCAAGCAGATGGAGGAGGGGGCGGTGCGCAGCGCGGCACAGCAGGTGATTTCGGAAGTCGGCGCCGATGGCTTGCGCGACATGGGCCGCTGCATGAACGCGCTCAAGGAGCGCTATCCCGGCCAGATGGATTTCGGCAAGGCCAGCGGCATCGTCAAGGAGCTGCTGCAGTAGGCAGCTATGGCCTTGTGCCATGTGAACAGAAACGTCCCGCCTGCGATGCAGCGCGGGGCGTTTTTCGTTTGGGGCGCGAGGGTAGCCGCGCCTTTCCTTCTGCCCTTGCGGGAGGAGGAAAGGTCATCACGCGGCGTGGCGGAGCTTGACCGGGGCCTTGTCACGCAGGCCCCAGATGTGGCCGAACGGATCGAATACGGTTGCGCCGCGGCGGCCGTCGGTTGCCGCAGCCAGGTTTCCACGAATGGTTGCTCCGACCCCGATCGCTCGTTGCAGCGCGGCTTGCACGTTGGCGACATCGAGGATGAAGACGGCGCTGACCGCACCATGGGCCTTGGGGAAGAACGGCCCGCCGCGCCGCGGTTCCTGTTCTCGGCGGGGATTGGCGCCGCCAACCTGCAGGGCGACACCGCCGATCCGCAGGTCGATCGAGATCGGAACGCCCTCGAACAGGTAGGATCCGCCGCGAATGGCACCGAACGCCCTCTGGTAGAAACTGGCTGCCTCTTCCTCACGGCCATGCTCGACGACGACCGAAACGGCAAGCTCGGCCTTGGCGTCGGACGTCGCCTTGAGGGTGTTCCAGTTGTCGTAGCCGAACTGGCGGGCGACGATCTCGAGACAGGCGCTGTGGGCAAGGTGGATGTCTTGCGCGGCCAGGCCTGCACGCAGCTCCTTGGCCATGGATTTCACGCGATCAAGCGATGGCATGGGATGTTCCCTTGAAGAGGTGACATACAGCGTCAGTGCTCGCATTGCCGACGGTCACCCAAGGGTCAACCATGTTCTCCGGTGCATTCGCCAATCCCTGGGGAGCGAGCGGCAGGCTGCACGGCCCAAGGAGAGTGTCGCCAAGGACGGCGATTCGGGCAAGTTCAAATGGGCTGCGATGGCGGCGGCGTTTCCTTTTCAAAAATCACGTCACCGGCAGGCGCTGGCGGGCGATGGCCGCGTGGAAGCGGGTGCCGTGGATCAGGGCGTCGTCGTTGAAATCAAAGGACGGGTTGTGCAGCGGCGCCGAGGCCTCGCCATTGCCGATATAGGCGAAGCAGCCGGGGACATGGTCGAGGAAACGGGCGAAATCCTCGGATGCGGTGACGATCTCGCCCTTGCCGTTGACCGCACCGGCGGCAAACACGGAGCTGGCGGCTTCGAGCGCGGCTGCGGTGGCCTCGGCATCGTTGAACAGCGGCACGAACTCCCTGCTGTAAGTCACCTCGGCGGTGCAGTTGTAGGTCAGTGCGGTGCCTTCGGCGATGATGCGCATCTGCCGTTCGATCTCGGCGCTCACTTCAGGGCGGAAGCTCCTGGCATCGCCGAGGATGCGGGCGAAGCCGGGCAGGGCGTTGCGGGTGCCGTCGGTGATGAGTTCGGTGACCGAGACCACGGAGATGTCAGCCGGGCTCAGCCGGCGTGACACGATGGTCTGCAGGTTGGTGACGACGGCGCAGGCAGCAACCAGCACCTCGCGGCCGAGATGCGGGCGGGCAGCGTGACCACCGAGGCCGCGCAGCACGATCTCGAAATTGTCCTCCGCCGACATGATCGGGCCGGGCCGGGTCTCGAAATGGCCCAATGGCAGGCCGGGCATGTTGTGCAGGCCATAGATCTCGTCGAAGGGAAAACGCGCCATAAGCCCGTCGTCGAGCATGGCGAGCGCGCCCTTGCCCCATTCCTCCGCCGGCTGGAAGATGAAGCGCACCGTGCCGTCGAAGCCGCCTTCGTTGGCAAGCAGCTTCGCCGCGCCCAGGAGCATCGCAGTGTGGCCGTCATGGCCGCAGGCATGCATGACACCGGGATTTTGCGAAACGTGACCGTGGCTGGCCTGCTCGGAGATGCGCAATGCGTCCATGTCGGCGCGGAGCGCGATGGCCCGGTTGCCCGATCCACGGCGCAGGGTGCCGACGACGCCGGTGCCGCCGACGCCTTCGACGACCTCGTCGAGGCCGAAAGCCCGGAGTTGGGCTGCAACGAAGGCTGAGGTGCGCTTTTCCTCGAAGCCGAACTCGGGATGGGCATGCAGGCCGCGCCGCCAGGTTGTCATCTCGGCGACGAGGGTGTTCTGGTCGAGCGCGGCCATTGTGCTGATCCCTAGGATTGGAGGAAACAGCGTCGCCCGGATTAGCTGTGGCAGGCAAGAGCGGTTGGTGGGGCCAGCCTTTTTGCCGTGCGGGAAAAGCGCGCCGGTTGCGCCTTACGAGGCAAATCGTCAACGTTGCGATCCTTCGCACCCCCCTCTGGCCTGCCGGCCATCTCCCCCACAAGGAGGGAGATCACGCCGTCATCGGTGCTACGCCCAATCACTGACGTTAGCGGGGGCCTGGCAATCTTGCAGGATGGGCGCCGCCGGCGACGCGACTAATCTCCCTCCTTGTGGGGGAGATGGCCGGCAGGCCAGAGGGGGGTGCGGAGGATCGCAACGCACAATGGAAAGAGGCGCGGCGTGCGCATGCGGAAAAGCGTTACTGTGCGCTGCTCAGCTCGCCTTCAGACGCGAGCCGCGGAGCAGGCCCTGCTCTTCGAGCACGGGATAGGCCATCGAGGCGAGCAGGGAGTTGATCTGCTTGAGATCGCGGATGGTGTCGAGGTGGATCGAACTGGTCTCGACGCTCTTGATGGTGCCGTCGCGCAGGCGCAGGAAATGGCTCTGGCTGGTCTGCTTCTCGACGTCGCGCAGCCGGTCCTTTTCGAGCACGAGCTGGCGCGCGGTGTTGGCGTCGCGCGACACCAGAACGTTGAAGGCCAGGCGCGCATTGGCCATCACCGAGGCGTGGAAGGAAGTCAGCTCGCGCCAGCCTTCGGGCGTGAATTCCAGGCCGCGGTCGAGCTTCTTCTGCACATGAGCCAGCATGTTGCGGACGATGATGTCGCCGACCTGCTCAAGCTTGACGCAGGCGCCGAGCAACTCCTGGCAGCGCAGCGCCTCGTCCTCGGTCATCGGCCGGATGGTGGCCTTGGCGAGGTAGAGCTTGATCGCCTGATGCTTGCGGTCGACGCGGTCGTCGAGCGAGGCGAGTGCCTTGATCTTGTCGGCGTCGGGGCTCTCATAGAGCTCGATGATGCGCTGAAGCATGATCTCGACGGTCTCGCAGACGCGGACCGTCTCTCGGGTGGCGTTGGCAAGGGCCTGCGAGGGGGTGTCGAGGGCGGCTTCGTTGAGCGCGCTGAGCTCGGCGACCGCCATCTCCTTGGCCGGATCGGTCCTGGTGCCAAGCGCCACGATCTTTTCCGAGGCGCTGTAGACGAGTTTGGCGAGCGGAATGCCGGCGACCAGGATGATGCAGTTGAACAGGATGTGGGCGTTGATGATCTGGTCGGGGCCGGTCGAGCCGAGGAACGCGGTCGACGGCTTGATCCATAGAAACGCCACCAGCATGACCAGCGAGCCGGCGCCGCGCATCAGCAGGTTGCCGATCGGCACGACGCGCACGCCCGGCTCGGCGTTGCGGGTGAGCAGGGGGGCGATGATCGAACTGCCGAGATTGACGCCGAGCACCAGCACGATGCCGAGCTCGGGCGGCACGAAGCCGCGGCCGGCAAGGGTGACGATCAGCAGCACGGCGGCGATCGAGGAATGGAACAGCCAGGTGACTATGGCCGCGAGCAAATAGGCAGTGACGGGGTCGCCGGCGAAATAGTCGATGATGACGGGCAGCAGCTTGCTTTCGCGCAGCGGCTCGGAGGCCTGGCCGACCATTTCGAGCGACAGCACGAGAAGGCCGATGCCGACGAGGATGCGGCCTGTCTGCTGCCAGCTGCGCCGGTCGGTGGCGAGGAACATTGTCGTCCCGGCGACGAGACACAGCGGCACCAGTAGCGACAGGTCGAAGGTCAGGATCTTGATGACCAGCGCCGAGCCGATCTCGGCGCCGCGCACGGCGAGCTGGCCGGCGATGCCGCTGACGATGCCGGCACCGGCGAAGGAGCCGACAAGCAGGGTAACGGCGGTCGAGCTCTGGAAAGCGATGGCCAGGGCCGTTCCGGCAAGCACCGCCAGGATCGGGGTGCGCATGGTGTTGCGCAGCTTGTGGCGCAGCACGTCGCCATAGGCACGCTCGACGCCGGTGCGCACCATTCGGGTGGCAAACAGGAGCAGGGCGACGGCGCCGGCGAGGTGCAGCAGGACGACGGAGCCACTCATCGGGAGCACCTGATGGACGTGCTGCCGGGGGCTGTCTGGGAGGCTGCCACGGTGCTCCTGGCGCGGATGCGAATCACTGTCATGAACATGCCATTTAGATTAGCCGGATAATATTTTTCGTCCATAGTGCACACGTGTGCACGCAATCGCAAGATGCGATCATCCATATTGTGACAGGTAGGGCGGCAATTCCGGTTCGACAGCGACCGGCCGACGGCGCAATCGGGATGTCTGGCCGGATGTTTGCGCTGCTGAGGCCCTGTGAACAGCGGGCATGTCCGCGGGCAGGCAACGAATAGGAGTCGTGTCCGGCGAGGCGAGCGCCTATATCAGTTTGAAACAAGCAGGACCCGATGCGCTTTTCCGACGGATTTTTGAGCGAGATACGTGACCGCGTGCCGATTTCGGCCGTGATCGGCCAGCGCGTGACCTGGGATCGCAAGAAGACCAACACCCAGAAGGGCGATTTCTGGGCCTGCTGTCCGTTCCATGGCGAGAAGTCGCCGTCGTTCCACTGCGAGGACCGCAAGGGCCGCTATCACTGCTTCGGCTGCGGCGTGACGGGCGATCATTTCCGCTTCCTGACCGAAATGGATGGGCTCAGCTTCCCCGAGGCGGTCGAGCGCATCGCCGAGATGGCCGGCGTGCCGATGCCAGCGCGCGATGCGCAGGAAGAGCGGCGCGAGCGCGAGCGCGCCTCGCTGCATGACGTCATGGAACTGGCGACCAAATTCTTCGAGGACCGGCTGCAGACGTCCGACGGAGCCCGTGCCCGTGCCTATCTGCGCGACCGCGGGTTATCGCAGGTGACGCAGCAGCAGTTCCGGCTCGGCTTCGCGCCCGACAGCCGCAATGCGCTCAAGGAGTTCCTCGCCTCCAAGGGCATCGAGAAGGCGCAGATGGAGGCCTGCGGGTTGACCGTCTTCGAGGACGTGCCGGTTTCCTATGACCGCTTCCGCGACCGCATCATGTTTCCGATCCCGGATTCCCGCGGGCGCATCATCGCCTTCGGCGGCCGTGCGATGTCGGCGGAGATTTCGGCCAAGTACCTGAATTCGCCCGAGACCGAGCTCTTTCACAAGGGCAACGTGCTCTACAATTTCGCCCGCGCCCGCAAGGCGCTGCAGAAGGGCGGCACGGTGATCGCCGTCGAAGGCTACATGGACGTGATCGCGCTCGCTCAGGCCGGTATTGAAAATGTCGTGGCGCCGCTCGGCACGGCGCTGACCGAAAACCAGCTCGGACTGTTGTGGCGCATGTCGGGCGAGCCGGTGTTGTGCTTCGACGGCGACAAGGCCGGCTTGAAGGCTGCCTACCGCGCCGCCGACCTGGCGCTGCCGCTGGTAGCCCCTGGGAACACGGCCCGCTTCGCATTGCTGCCAGAGGGAAAGGACCCTGACGACCTGGTCAAGGCGGAAGGGCCGGAAGCGTTCCGCACCGTGCTCAACGCGGCGCGACCGCTGTCCGACATGATCTGGATGCGTGAGACGTCGGGCGGGGTGTTCGACACGCCGGAACGGCGCGCCGAGCTTGAAAAGACGCTGCGCGAGCTGACCGGCAGGATCAAGGACGAGAGCGTCCGCTACCATTACCAGCAGGAAATGCGCGAGCGGGTGCTGAATTTCTTCGGCAGCCAGCGCGGCCGCCAGCAAGGGCAAGGCGGCAGGGGCTCGTTCAGCAAGGGTAGCGGCGAGCGCGGCCAGTGGAAAAAGGGTGGTGCCGGTGCCGCCGCGGGTCGGCTTGCCGTGTCCGAAAGCCTGGCGCGTTCGGCGCTGGTCAAACGCACGGCCGGCATCATGCCTCTGCGCGAGGCGGCACTCGTCGTCGCTCTGGTCAACCACCCCGCGCTGATCGACGAGAATTTCGAGCATGTCGAACGGCTCGACCTCAGCCATGGCGAGCTCAAGCAGCTGCATTCGGTGCTGATCGATGCGATGGCGCATGGCGAGGCCAACACCCGTGAAGCAGTTGTGGCGGCGATCGAGCGCGCCTCCTGTGCCGAGATGTGGGGGCGGGCGGTGATGCTGGCGCGGCGCGCCCGGCAGTGGACGGCGCTGGAAGACGCGGCGATCGAGGACGCCCGCGACGCCTTCGCGCAGGCGTTGCACTTGCACCGCAGCGCCCGCACCTTACATAAGGAGCTGAAACAGGCCGAAGCTGCGCTGGCTACAGATCCTACCGACGAAAACTACCGACATCTGGTGGAAGTTCAGGCGCAGTTTCACGACGTGCAGGCCACCGAAGCGCTTATCGAAGGCTTCGGGGTGTCTTCGGGCCGGGGCGGTCGTAACTGACGCTGCGGACCGATTATCCCGCAATTGATTCGCTTTTTTGGCGCGAATCATGCGAGAGGCGCTTGACCTTCCGACGGAATGACGGAATCAGGTCGATTCGAAAAAGTTAACCGGCGGCCAGGTCGCCAGTCGTGTCGATGGCCTGAAAATGCGGATTGGGGCACTTGTCACTGGACAGGAAGATATTCCGCCACAGATATCACGGTTAATCTGGACTTAACACAGGTACAGCTACTGGCAGTTCAGGCGCAGGTTCGATGAGCGCATCTGATTTGCACTGTCCAAGAGTTTAAGCGGCTGACGGGCCGCCTGGAGAAAGCGAAGAATGGCGACAAAAGAAAAGGAAGAGGTCGAGACTGAACGCGAAGGCGCCCCAGACGGACCTTTGCTCGACCTTTCCGATGACGCTGTCAAAAAGATGATCAAGGTCGCGAAGAAGCGCGGCTATGTCACCATGGACGAGCTGAATTCGGTGCTGCCCTCGGAGGAGGTGACCTCCGAGCAGATCGAGGACACCATGGCGATGCTCTCCGACATGGGCATCAACGTGGTCGAGGACGACGAGCAGGGCGAAGAGGCCGAGGCTTCCGAAGGCGACGCCGAAGAAGATGCCAATGAGCTTGCCGAGCAGACCGGCACCGCCGTTGCCGCGACCACGACCAAGAAAGAGCCGACCGACCGTACCGACGACCCGGTGCGCATGTACTTGCGCGAAATGGGCTCGGTGGAGCTTCTGTCGCGAGAAGGCGAAATCGCCATCGCCAAGCGCATCGAGGCTGGCCGCGAGACGATGATCGCCGGCCTGTGCGAAAGCCCGCTGACCTTCCAGGCCATCATCATCTGGCGCGACGAACTCAACGAAGCCAAGATCCTGCTGCGCGAGATCATCGATCTCGAGGCGACCTATGCCGGTCCCGAGGCCAAGCAGGCGCCGATCGTCGAGCGCCTCGAGGAAGACGCAAAGCCCAAGGACGAGCCGAAGGCGGGCCGCCGCCGCGGTGGCGACGAGGAAGACGACATCACCAATGTGGGTGGCGACACCCGTGGCGAGGACGACGAGGAAGACGAGGACGAGGCCAGCCTGTCGCTGGCGGCCATGGAAGCGGAACTGCGTCCGCAGGTCATGGAAACCCTCGACGTCATCGCCGACACCTACAAGAAGCTGCGCAAGCTGCAGGACCAGCAGGTCGAGAACCGTCTCGCCGCCGCCGGAACCCTGTCGCCGAGCCAGGACCGCCGCCTGAAGGAGCTGAAGGATCAGCTCGTCAAGGCCGTGAAATCGCTGTCGCTCAACAACGCCCGCATCGAAGCGCTGGTCGAGCAGCTCTACGACATCAACAAGCGCCTGGTGCAGAACGAAGGCAAGCTTTTGCGTCTCGCCGAAAGCTATGGCGTGCGCCGCGACGAGTTCCTGAAGGAATATCAGGGCTCCGAGCTCGACCCGAACTGGATCCGCTCGATCTCGAACCTGTCCAGCCGCGGCTGGAAGGAGTTCACCAAGAACGAGAAGGACACGATCCGCGACCTGCGCGCCGAGATTCAGAACCTCGCCACCGAGACGGCGATTTCGATCCTGGAATTCCGCAAGATCGTCAATCAGGTGCAGAAGGGCGAGCGCGAGGCAGCGATCGCCAAGAAGGAAATGGTCGAGGCCAACCTGCGTCTCGTCATCTCGATCGCCAAGAAGTACACCAACCGCGGCCTGCAGTTCCTGGATCTGATCCAGGAAGGCAACATCGGCCTGATGAAGGCCGTCGACAAGTTCGAGTACCGCCGCGGCTACAAGTTCTCGACCTATGCCACATGGTGGATCAGGCAGGCGATCACCCGTTCGATCGCCGACCAGGCCCGCACCATCCGCATCCCGGTGCACATGATCGAGACGATCAACAAGATCGTCCGTACCTCGCGCCAGATGCTGCATGAGATCGGCCGCGAGCCGACGCCGGAAGAACTGGCCGAAAAGCTCGCCATGCCGCTCGAGAAGGTGCGCAAGGTGCTGAAGATCGCCAAGGAGCCGATCTCGCTCGAAACGCCCGTCGGCGACGAGGAAGATTCGCATCTCGGCGACTTCATCGAGGACAAGATGGCGATCCTGCCGATCGACGCGGCGATCCAGGCGAACCTGCGCGAGACCACCACGCGCGTGCTCGCCTCGCTCACCCCGCGTGAAGAACGCGTGCTGCGCATGCGCTTCGGCATCGGCATGAACACCGACCACACGCTTGAAGAGGTCGGACAGCAGTTTTCGGTCACCCGCGAGCGTATCCGCCAGATCGAAGCCAAGGCACTGCGCAAGCTCAAGCATCCGAGCCGCTCCAGGAAGCTGCGCTCGTTCCTCGACAGCTGATCGCAGCGATCTCGTTCAAAAAGCCCGGCTCTGGCCGGGCTTTTTCGTTTGGGGGGCCCATATTCCTGCGCAATTCCAACCGGAGAACCGCCAGGCCCTTTTCCTGCAAATCCTCTAGTCCTCCGGGTTTCCAGCAACGAGATTGTATTCGGCCCATCTGGCCTCGGGAATTGCCTCGCCGACGCTGAACTCGAAGGCCGCGACAGCGCCTGCGGTCACATCGCAAGAGAAGACTACGCCGTACCAGCGGCCCCCGGCCCGGAAGGCTCCGCCTTGCGCATGAATCGAGCCGCCAGCGATCCTGAGATCGCCGGTCGCATAGGGGACGACAAGATCGGGACGGAGCTCCGCCTTCCAGCGGTGGATCTGCTCCATGGCCTCGATGTTGCACAGCTGGATGGCACGTTCGTCGGGAGCAAAGGTCGCCAGCGCCTGCCTGGCATGGCGGCTGCGCGGGTCGGCGAGCAGCTTTGCCGCGTAGAAACTGTGCGCCTTGACCATAGAGGGGGGCTGAGCGGTGGGCGCCTCGGGCTTGGAGGTGGTGGCAGGCGCAAGGGTACGTCCAAGCGGTGCGGCGGAGGCTGCCTGTTGTCGCGGCAACTGGACTGGTGCGGGCGCCGGTGCCACCAGTTCGACCGGCACTGCATCCTCGGCCGGAACCCTGAATGGCTGTGGCCTCGGCAACAGCAAGAGGGCGGCCAGCAAAAGGGCATGCAATGCCAGCGAGACGGGCCAGCTGGGATCCAGTTTCACGACAGGCGACATGCGACCCGGGTTTTTGTGCAGCCAACTGGTTCGCCCGTCACTGTGGCGCGATTGCGGCGCCGGATATCGGTGCTGCGCAAGCCTGCCTAATTGCGCCTGCGCCGGTAGACGTAGACGACCGCCGGCGGCAGGTTGCGCCAGACGCGGGGCGAACGGGTGAATTCCAGGCCGAGGCTTTCGGCAATGTTGCTGCGCACCGGCGAGAACAGCCCATAGGTGAACTGGATATAGACGCCATCGGGCCCGAGCCGCGAGAAGGCGGCGGACAGGATCGCCTCCTGCTGGCTTGATGTCATCGACAGCAGCGGCAGGCCAGAGACGACGGCGTCGACGTGCTGCGGTCCTACGGACGCCAGTTTTTCCGCAGGTTCGTCAAAAACGGTCACTTCTGGGTGGCGGTCGCGCAGCATGCGGCAGAAGACCGGGTTGAGCTCGTAGAGGAAGAGGTCGGCGGGCGCGATGCCGAGCTTCAGGATTTCACGGGTGATGTTGCAGGTGCCGGGGCCGAACTCGGCGACCCACCGGGCCCAGCGCGGCAGCTGGCTGGCCATGAGCTGGCACAAACTCGGCGACGAAGGGGCAAGGGCCGACACCTGACGGGGCCGGCGTAGCAGCTGGGCAGCGAACGCATTGAATTCGGTCATTCTTGCGGGTCCTGGCTTTTGGCGTAGGTGGTTAGCGGTCGCGCATGATGCAATAGGCAAGCTCGGGCGAAATCCGATGCACGATGCGCAAGAGCTTGGTCTTTTCGATCCAGATCTCGTCGAGGCCGCGTTCGATGCCGGCTATGAGGTCGGCGGCGGCCAGCGCCGGCGGATATTTCCGGAGCGGACCGGCGCGCGACAGGGTGGTGTCGACAAGCGTCATGACGGCTTCGGTGAGCTGGATCGGAAGCTTGGCCGCGCGGCACTGGTCGCGCAGCGAACGGGTGAAGCTGCGCAGGGCGTCGCGTCCGACCGCGATGACATGCGCGCCCTTGGCGGCCAGCTGGCGGGAGAGCTCCAGGCCGATGCCGCGTGCGCCGCCGGTGACGAGCACGGTCCTGTCGTTGAAGTCGAAACTGTCGTGCATTCCCTGACCTGGTGGGCTTGGCTGTTGACCCGTACTTGGGTGCGGGAAATATTGCGAATAATCGTGTCACCCACTACTCGCATCCCATGAACGCATCAAAGTCCCGGCTGACCCCCCGCAAGACACCGCGGCAAGAGCGCAGCGCTGCCACCTGCGCTGCGATCCTGGAGGCGGCTGCTCGCATTTTGGAGACGTCGGGCAGCGCCGGACTCACCACCAATCATGTCGCGATGTTGGCAGGCGTTTCTGTCGGTACGCTCTACCAGTACTTCCCCGCGAAGGAGGCGATACTGGCCGAGCTGGTCCGCCAGATGCGACAGGACATGCTGGCCGATTTCGTCGGTGCCGTGCGCGAGGCCGAGGGCAAGGGGCTTACCCGTGCCGTCGATGCGATGGTCTCTGCGAGCCTGCGCCATCATCTCAGGCGGCCGGCGCTGGCGCAGGCGCTGGAGCACGAGGAACTCGAGCTCAAGCTCGACAAGGAGACGGTGCAGCTGAAGGCCGACATGCGCGACCTGATCGTCGGCGTGCTGCGCGACCACGGCGTCGACCAGCCGGAGCGCACGGCCTTCGATCTGATGTCGCTGTCCAGGGGCATCGTCGACGCCGCCGTCCGGGCCGGCGAGAGCGATTTCGACGATCTGCAGGCGCGCTTGCGCCGGGCGGTTGCCGGCTATCTCGGAATTCTTGCCTAGCTGCTCTTCGTCGGGTCGCCGACTTCGGCGTTCAGCCGCACCGCCTCCCGGACGAGTTTTTCGGCAAGCGCCGCATCCACCGTGTCACCCTCGCGATATTCCATGGTGGCGAGCTCGTATTTGCCGCCGGCCTTCAGCCTTGGCTCGATGCCGCGCAGCCGCTTGCCGCGCCAGAAGCCGAACAGTACGCGGGCTTCCTCCGCCCGGATGAGCAGGACCGGGCCATTGGAGAAGCAGACGATGTGGCCCCATTTGATGCGCGCCTCGGGATCGCCCGCGGCACGAGTGGCTGCGCGCAACGCCTCGACGATGTCGAAGCGCCAGTCGCTCAAGGCCTTGATATAGGCCTCCGGGCTCTCCGCTGGCACTTCCTTGCGCATCATCTGGCTGTTCTCCCCCTGCAGGCACGCTATCCCGATCGCATTGGCCGCGCCATATCGTGTGCAGTTCAGCCCCTAGCTGCCGCCACGCCCCAGCGCGGGTCCGACATAGCGGGCGCGCGGGCGGATCAGTACACCTGACGTCAGCTGCTCGATGGCGTGCGCGACCCAGCCGATGGAGCGGGCGATGGCGAAGAACGCTGTCTCATGGCCGATCGGCAGCCCGAAGGTGCGCACCATCACCGCCAGCGCATAGTCGATGTTGGGGTGCAGGCCGGTGGCTTCGGTGATCAGCGTCGGTGCCTCGACGGCGAGGCGCCTGTCGGCGCCCGCCTCGGCCAGGGCTGTCAGCAGGCTGTCGGCGCGAGGGTCGCCGTCGCGATAGACGGTGTGGCCGAAGCCGGGGATGCGGTCGCCTATGGCGACACGTTCGCGGATGTTGGCGGCGACGTCGGTGGCGGCGAAATCGGCCACCATATGCGCTGCCAGCGGGCCGGCGCCGCCATGACGAGGGCCCTTGAGCGCCACCAGGCCTGATATCAGCGCATCGTAGAGGTTGATGCCGGTGGAGGCGGCGCAGCGCACCGTCCATGTCGAGGGGTTGAACTCGTGGTCGGCAAGCAGCACCAGCGCGCGGCGGAAAATTGCCTCGGCACTGGGATGGCCAGGCGCCCAGGCGTTGGCCACCTGCAGATGGATCGGCGCAGGCGAGGGCGTGGTGCCAAGGATGCCTGAGGTGAGCAAACGGACGGCACGGGCACCAACCTCGACGCGGCCCTGGCGCGAGCGATTGAAGGCGCGTGAATCGTTGCCGCCGGCCAGCGCGAGCATGGCGATGGCACGTGGGATTGGCGCTTCGCCCGTGGTGACCGAGGCCACGGCGCGCATGGTGTCGCTGATGACAGGCATGTTGGCGGCGGCGAAAGGGTCGGCGTCGTTCATGTCCCACAGCAGCGTCGCTGCCTGTTCCAGCGTCGCGTGCTCGGCCAGTGCCACCGCCTGAACGCCGCGATAGACCGACCCTTCGCTGGTGATGGTCGAAATCGCTGAATCGAGAACCGGCGCCTCGGTCTCTCCGGCGCTGGCGAGGCCGGCCGGGGCACGCCGCGCCAGAAGGGCTCGGACGTCGTCGGCACGGTAGCGCCGGGCACGGGCGTCCTCGGACGGTTCCGAGCGGATCAGGCCGCGGCTGACATAGGCATAAAGCGTAGCCGGCGAAACGGCGAGCTCGCCCGCGGCCTCGCGGGCCGAGAGATAGAGCGGTTCGGAGGCTTTTTTCATATTGATCAAGCTAATCAAGATTGATCAATATGAAAAGAGCTTCATCTTTCTGCAGCGCAGCAAGGAGCAAGCCCATGACACTTCATCAGACCACCGCCGGACTGGACGGCGTGACCGCGGCCATGACCGCACTTTCCCATGTCGACGGCGAGGGTGGCGAACTGATCATCGCTGGCAGCCGCGTCGCCCAGCTGGCCGCCGAGACGGATTTCGAGGGGGCTGCCGCCCGCCTGCTTTCGGCCGCCGGCAAGGAAACCGCAGCCGGCGAATTGAGGGCGGAGCTTGGCGAAGCACGTGTCCGTGCCTTTGCGCGGCTCGAAAAGATCCTGCCCGCGACCGAAAGCCTGGCGCTCGGCGCCGGCTTCCGCGCGGCGATCGCCGCGATCGATCGGGAGGACGGTCTCGACGACGAGGTGGCGCTTCTCGGTGCCATGCCGGTTCTGGCGGCAGCACTGGCGCGCAGCGCCGAGGGACTCGCCCCCGTTGCGCCCGATGCCAGCCTCGGCCAGGCGGCCGACATGCTGCGCATGATGCGCGGCACGGCTGCGAGCGACGCAGAAGCGGCGGCGCTGGACGCCTATCTGGTGACCGTCAGCGACCACGGCATGAACGCCTCGACCTTCGCCGCGCGTGTTGTCGCCTCGACCCAGGCGGACCTGTTCATGGCGGTGACGGCAGGCTACTGCGCGCTGTCGGGCCCGCTGCATGGCGGCGCACCGGCACCTGTCCTCGACATGCTGGAAGCCATCGGCAAGGCCGACAACATCGCACTATGGATCGACGCGGCATTGGCGCGCGGCGAGCGCCTGATGGGTTTTGGTCACCGCATCTACAAGGTGCGCGACCCGCGCGCCGACGTGCTGAAGCGGTCGGTGGGCACGTTGGGCTCGGAGGGTATGGATATTGGCCTTGCCGCCGAGGTCGAGGGATATGCCCGCGAGGCGCTCGCCCGCGCCAAGCCGGGCCGTCGTCTCGACACCAATGTCGAGTTCTACACCGCCATCCTGCTCGGTGCGCTGAAGATCCCGCGCGAGGCGTTCACCCCGGTCTTCGCTGTCGGCCGCACGGCGGGCTGGGTCGCGCATGCGCTGGAACAGCAGCGCACCGGCCGGCTGCTGCGCCCGGCCTCAGTCTATACCGGGCCGATGCCGGCCTGAGAGCATGCTGACGGATTGCGCAAAGCCCGGGGCATGACCCCGGGCTTTTTCATTTGGCAATTGCCTTTGGACGGTACGACGCTAGATGCAGCGGTGGAAGCTTGAAGGGAGAGGGCCCGATGCGGCTGGTGGCGAGTTCTGTGGGATTGGCGGCCATTTCGCTTGCCGTGATGGGCGCTGCGGCGGCACCGCCGCAAAATCCGATCGGCATGGCGAACCCTGCCTCGGTGCATTGCGGCAACATCGGCGGCAAGCTCGAGATCCGCAAGGACGCCGGCGGCAACGAGACCGGCTATTGCCGCATGCCCGACGGCAGCCTCTGCGAGGAGTGGGCGCTGTTCCGCGACCAGAAATGCGTGGCACCGAAGGATTAGGCACTCAATACAGACCCGGCACCAGCCGCCATGTGCGGCGGGCGTAGTCGTCATATTCCGCGCCGAAATGGGTGCGCAGCAGGCGCTCCTCGGACCGGATGCGGGCGACCAGCGGCACTAGGGTGAGGCCGACGAGGATGACGCCCACGCCCGAGCGGAAGACAAGAGCCCAGCCAAGGGCGTTGACCAGCAGGCCGAGATAGCTGGGATGGCGGATGAGCGCATAGATGCCCGAGGTGACCAGCCTGTGCCCGGGCTGGATGGCAACCAGCCCGCTGAAGCGGCTGCCGAGGACGAAGAACGGCCACAGCCGGAGCATGCCGCCGGCGGCAAACAGCGCGACGCCGATCCACCGGATCGTTTCGCCGCCGATGGTCCAGAAGTCGATACGGTCGTCATAGGCCGGCAGGAAGGCACTGAGCAGGCCGATGACGCCGAGCGCCGGCAGCACCCAGCGATTGGCGCGGTCCTCCTGCTCGCCCGGGCTGAGATTGGCGCCGCTGAGCAGGGCGACGACCATCAGGACGACGGTGAGGATTGCGGCAGCGGTGCGGGACGGGTTTGAGAAGAATACCATGAAGCCGCCCGCGCCGAGAATCGCAAGCCCGAGGCTGACAAGCGTGCCGGCCACGCCAAGGATGAGTATTTTGAGAGAGGGCATTGTTTTCCACGTCCCCGATGCAAGCGTTCCCACCTTAGCCGAAAGCAGTGCCTAGAATGCAAGGGCGGCCTGTGCGGTGTGTAACCGTGGGCCGTACCTTGAAGAATCAAGATTCCGACCCGCGCGATCTTCACCGCGCGGGTCGGGCTACTTGCTTACTCCTTGCCGACATACTCGCTGAGCAGTTTTTCGTTGCGGGCCTTTTCGATCTTGGCGGTCAGTTCGGCGGCGAGACGATCGTCCATACGATACTTGACCAGATTGACGAGGGCGCCGGTGAGCAGAAGCACGCCCATGCCCCAGTAGCCCTTGGTCGAGAGGTCGACCGGCGCCAGCCACAGCGACAGGGCGAGCATGAAGTAGGCGACGGCGACGGACGCGGCGTTGAACAGGATATAGGTCTGGTTCGGGCTCATGATTTTCCTCCTTGAGTGACGACATTGCGGGGTGGCGAGATCTAGGGATCAGTTGGGTGACGAGATTTCGGTGGCGGTTGCGAGACGCTGAAGGACCTGGGTCGCGTCGACCCTGACGGGCAGGCCGTGGCCGGCATTCGCCAGTCTTGTGCGCACCGCATCGCCGCTCAATTCGTCGTCGATGGCATCGATGACGAAGGCTTCCTCCAGCGGATCGCTACGGTCGTGGATGCGGGCGATGAGAGCCTCCGCCTCCTTGAAGCCGGTGGACCTGCCGAGCGAGCGGTTGAGGCCGCGCTGGGCCCGATGCTCGGCGTCGAGCGCCTTGGCCGAGATCAGGCCCTGGTTGAGGTCGACAATCTTGGCATGGGCCTTCTCGATCGAGAGCCGCATGCGGGTGATCCGCTGCTCCAGCGCTGCCAGCGTCGCCTGGCGAACCGCGCGTTCGTTCTCCAGTTCGGCGATGACGGTTGCGCCGTCATGCGCCAGTTCATTGGCGCCGGCATGAAGCGCGCTGGCGGTCCGCTGTTCGAGGTCACTGAGGCGCTGGGCAAGGCGCGAGAGCGCCGACTGTTCACCGCGGTGGCGGATGACGATCGTCGCCAGGGTCTGCTTGGCGGCGCTCAGGCCGGATTGTGCGTTCCTGATGTGTTGTTCGATCAGGTCGATGGCAAAGCGGTTTTCAAGGCCGGTTTCAGCCTGGGCTCCCGCAACCGCCAGCAACGACTTGAAGACATTCCTTATCATGCTTCCCTCCCTTGAACATTGTTCATATTTGAAGGCTACCACAAAATGAACATTGTTCAAGAGGCATTTTGAACGATGTTCATTTTGGCGGCGTTGTGCTATCTGGATGGCAATGGCGGGCCTTCAACATTGGCAGGAAACAAGATGGCGCTGGATCGCAACGAGACGAAGGAGCGGGTGCTTGGCATCGCCGAAAGGCTGCTCAACGAAGGGGGGGCTGCCAAGCTGCAAGCGCGCACGATCGCCAGCGAGGCCGGGATCGCGGTCGGCTCGATCTACAATCTGTTCGGGGACCTGACCGGTATCTTGCGGGCGGTCAACACGAGGTTGCTCGAACGACTTGATACCGTCGGCAATCAGGTGCTTGGCGACCTGGAGCGTCAGGGCGTGACCGATCCGGTCCGGCTGCTTCTGGCACTGGCCGGGGTCTATCAGCGTTTCGTCGTTGAGAACCCGGGAAGCTGGCAGTCACTTCTGGCCACTGGCCTTGCCGGTGAGCCCTCGGACGAAACCAGGGCATATGAGGAACGGCTTTCGAGCAGCTTCTTGCTGATTGCCGACATCCTGGAAAAGAGCGGGCTGATTACCGATCCGCGCCTGAGGGGAACGGCCGCGCATGCCTTGTGGTCAAGCGTCCACGGTATCGTGACGGTCGGCTACGCTACCGATGCCATCGAGGGCAGACGAGGGGACGTGTCGGAGCAGATCACGCTTCTGGTGACGACCTTCGTCGCCGGCCTCAGGCAGAGGGTATGACGGGAGGGACCCACGCGACGGATGCCGCGCGGGTCGCGTTTGTCACTTGCAGGTGGTCTTCAGCTTGTTCGCTTCGATCGCCGTGCCGTTGAGCTTCAGCACCGAGCCGTCGGTCTGGATCAGCGAAGTGCCCGACCAGGCGCCCTGATCGGCGAGGCAGTTGAGCGGCGTGTCGACGACGGTGATATTGCCGCGGATGTTCTCGGCAGGGCCTGAGAAATAGAGACCTGCCTTGCTGGCGCCTTCGACGCGCATGTTGCCGAAGTCGATGTTCTTGACCGGGCCGCCGAGGAAGTCCCACTCGCTGCCGTAGATGTAGGCACCATAGGTGCCGGCATTGGTGATGGTGACGTCCTTGAAGCTGATGCCGGAGACGGGGTTGAGGAAGATGCCGGCGTTGCGGGTGCCGTCGATGGTGAGGCCGTGGACATTGACGTTGGTCGTCACCGCATTCTCAGGCAGGGTCGAGGCGGTGACGAGCATCAGCCCGTTGATGCCGCCCTTGAGCGTCATGTCGGTGATGGAGACATTGGAGGTGCCCTGGAGCACCACCAAGTCCATATCCAGGCCCTGCTCGGAATTGTCGACGGTGACTTTGTTCATCGTCACGTCGTTGGCGGCGACGAGCAGGATGCCTTCGCGGCGCGACTTGCTGATCCTGACGTTGTCGATGACGATGTCGCTGGCGGCGTGGGTGATCACCTCCGGCCAGTCGCTCTGGTCGATGCGGCTGCCGGCGAAGATGCCATAGGTGATGCTGTCGATCACCGTATCGCGGACGGTCATCCCGCTGGTGCCGAGCGCGGCGATCGCGGCGTGCGGCGCGCGATTCGGCCGGCCGACCGCGAACTCGCAATTGGTGTTGCTGTTGCAGATGTAGAGGTCGTGGATGTTGGCGCCTGATATCGTGGCGCCGGTGACGTTGTCGAGGCGGATGCCGTCGCCCGCGGTCTTCGAGATGTCGACGTCGCGGATCGAGATGTTGGAGGTTTCGCTGCTGGCGATGCCGGCGAGGCCGCCGGTGATGGTCAGTCCGGCGATCTCGCTGCCCGAGGCCATGCTGACGACGTTGGCGGCGGCGTTGGTGCCAGTCAGCTTAGCTGCGTCGCCGCCATTGCGGAACGCGGCCTCTATGCGACTGTTGGCGCCGCGTACGGCGATCGATCCGCCGCCGCCGACCATGTGCTGGCCGGCGCCGAGCTGCAGCGCCTGGCCGAGCGTGATGCCGCCATTGGCCAGCACAAGCGCGTTGGTGCCGGCGGTGCTGAGTGCTGCATTGATGGCTGCCGCATCACCCGTTGCCTGCGAGATCGGGACGACCTTGCCGACGGCCTGACCGCCGTGGACAAACTCAGCGGCCTCGTTCACGCCATCGCTGTCGGCATACGTGCGGATGAAAACGGCACGTTCGACGCGCTGGAACATCGGATCGAAGGCGGCCTTGCCGGTGCGGCTCGATCCGCCGAGTGGCACACGCAGCCGCGCGGTGAGGCCGAATTCGGTCTGGTCCTCATTGTCGTAGGAAATCGAGGCGCCGAGCGCCAGCATCGAACCGGAGACACCGGGCAGGCCGGAGAAGCTGACCTCGGTGCGCGCCTTGACGCCAAGCGTGTCGTCGAGGCCGCGCGCGCCATCATACCAGTAGGCGCCGCCGAAAACCTTCATCTCGGTGTTCATGCTTTCGGGGAAGACGGGCAAGCGCAGGCCGACTTCCGTGTCGGCGCCGGTGCGGGCGAATTCGCGGCCGGCCTGGAACTTGAGTTCGCTGCCGGAGACGAAGGCGTGGCTCAGGCTTGCTGCGACCTTGTCGTCGCCGAGGGGGAGATAGGCGTTGGCGCGCGCTTCGTAGACCGGGCCCAGCGCTTCGACGCCGAATGACAGCTGATTGAAGCTGTTGCCGTGTTCGCTGTTGAAGACGTCGAGATAGCCATAGCCGCCGAGCAGCCAGCCACCTTCGACACGGTAGCGGTAGCCCATGCCGAACGAGGCCTGCCGTGCCGAACCTTCCACGAAGCGGCCGCTGGCGTCGAAGAAGACGCCATTGCCGTTGTCGAGCAGGAACGGCATGAAGATACCGATGCCGCCATTGCCGACGCCATAGGCAAGGTTGCCTTCGAGTTCGAGGATCGGCTGCTGGGCTTGCGCAAAGGCGCAGGTCGAAAGGGCGGTGCCGGAGGCCAGCGCCACTGCAAACAGGCTTGGGAATGTCATGGCAGGTACTTCAAATTTCCGATTGAACGTCGGTGAGCTAAAATACCTGAATTGAAGAGTCCAGATTAAATTGGCGACTGTACGGGCGTCGCCTGTTGACGACGTTTTTCCTTTTGTTTCAATGCGTTGATGCTAATTTAGGCCGTTGCCGGGTTGGTTTGTTAGAAACCGCTGCGGACGCTGGGGCAGATGGCGACCACGCGCGGGACCGCAGCGGTCGTTGCCGACTGCTGCGGCAAATTGGCTTTCCATTGGGCCAGACCGCGCGCCGGGGCAGCCGCTCATGCTGCCCGGCGCGTTTCGCTTCTAGCTTGCCTTAGGTGCCGCGACGACAAGTGCCACGATGCGCCTGACCAGCGGCAGGACCAGAAGCAGCGTCGGGAACGCCACCAGCCAGGACAGAGCCCAGGCGGCGGGCCAGGTCGACAGGAAGGCCGGCGTCGGCCCAAGGCTCTTCAGCGTCGAGATGGCCGAGACGACAGACGACATCAGCACCGAGAGCACCAGTGGCATGATGATGGCGGCATAACGCGCGGGCAGCTTCCCGCATGTGCGGGGATGGGAACGTAAGCTCATGGGATCACTCATTGGAAGCAGTCGATCACGAGAGTGCAAGTCATGGCATTCCTCCCGGTCGCGACCGGTTGAATGCGTTGCTTGACGTGAGACGCTTACGGCATGCGTGGAACGCAGCGCGGCCTAGATAGCTTTGACCGTTGCGGAATGCAACGGTGCCGGGCATAGCTTTTCGGGTGGCTTTTGCCGGTGAAGGTCTTGCTTTATGGTCGCCGCACCTTGAGGGAGGACACCAGTGTCGATCGAATTCCTGCTGACCACACTGATCATCGTCGCATCGCCCGGCACGGGCGTCGTCTACACACTGGCGGCGGGGCTGTCGCGCGGCGGCAAGGCGAGCATGCTTGCGGCATTCGCCTGCACGCTCGGCATCGTGCCGCATCTGATCGCCGCGCTGACCGGCCTTGCCGCGCTGCTGCACACCAGCGCGCTGTTGTTCGAGGTCGTCAAATATGCCGGCGTTGCCTATCTGCTCTACATGGCCTGGCAAAGCCTGCGTGAGCAGGGCGCGCTGAAGGTCGAGGCCGATGCCGATCCGCGCAGCGCATGGCAGGTGCTGGTCGACGGCATCCTGATCAACGTGTTGAACCCGAAGCTGTCGATCTTCTTCGTTGCCTTCCTGCCGCAGTTCATTGCGCCCAACGAAGCCAACGTGCTGGGACGCATGCTCGAACTGTCCAGTGTATTCATGCTGGCGACCTTCGTCATCTTCGCCATCTACGGCCTGTGTGCAGCGGCCGTGCGCGACAAGGTGACGGGTAGCCCGCGCGTCCTGACCTGGATGCGGCGGACGTTCGCCGCCGCCTTTGTCATGCTCGGCGCCAAGCTGGCCCTGACGGAACGCTGAAAGTGGTCCTGTCGGCCGGGTTGCCCGGCCGTCGTGGCTGCGCTTTAGTCGGGTTCGATGCCATTGTGAGCCGAGCCTGACGAAATGCAGTTCCAGATTGCCCTGGAAGATCCAGCCAAGCCTGACGTGATCGCGCTTTTGGAGGCGGGCGACGCCTATGGCGCTTCGCTCTATCCTGCCGAAAGCAACCACTTCCTGCCGCTGGAGGCGTTGCGGGCGCCCAATGTGCGCTTCGTCGTTGCCCGCGACGGGCAGGGCACGGCACTCGCCACCGGGGCCGTCGCGCTGTCGGACGATTTTGCCGAGCTCAAGCGCATGTGGGTGGTACCTGAAGCCAGGGGCAAGGGCATTTCCAAGGCCGTTCTCGCAGACCTCGAGGCGCGGGTGATCGAGGCAGGCCAGTCGTTGTTGCGCCTGGAAACCGGCATCGACAATCATGAAGCCCTGGCGCTCTATGAGCGCCAGGGCTTTGTCCGTCGCGGGCCCTTCGGCGACTACCGCGAGGACCCGCTCAGCGTGTTCATGGAAAAGCAGTTCGGCGTGGCCGCCGCCTGATCAGCGCCGCCCCGGAATTTCCGCTTACTTCGCGCTCGCCGGGAATGCGGGCAGCTTGGCGATGTCGTTGGCATCATGCTGGACGACGAGCGTCGCATCAAGCGCCTTCGCCATGTCCTGAAGCCTGCCCATCGAGGCCAGCGACTGTGCCCTGTCGACGTTGAAGGGCGGCACGCCGTTGTTCGTGAACTGCTCCTCGAAATGTACGGTGTCGCCGCTCAACAGCACGGCTCCCTTGCCGGCGAGCCGGACAAGCAGCGAGTAGCTTCCATGGGTGTGGCCGGGCGTCGACAGCATGACGACAGAGCCGTCGCCGAACACATCCTTGTCGCCTTCGACTGTATTGACCGGCGCCTTGCCGTCGAGCCATGGCTTGACCAGCGACGGGTCGACGGCGAAGGCCGGCGGTTCGGCGCGAAAGCCGTCGAGGTCGGCCTTGCCGATCAGCAACCTGGCCTGCGGGAAGTCGGTGGCCTGGCCGACATGGTCGAAATGGTTGTGGCTGATGCCGACGGTTTCGATCTTGTCAGGCGCCACGCCGATCTCGGACAACTGGTCCTTGATCGTCTTTGACAGGCTCGGCTTCATGCCGTTGCCCTCCTGCGATGCGCCGAGCAGTGCGGCCGGCAGGCCGGTGTCCCACAGCATGTAGGATGCGTCGTGGCGGATCAGGTAGCAGCTGTCGGTCAGCGTGCGTTGTTCGCCCTGATAGCGCAACGTGTCGGAGAAGGCGGAGAGATCGCTGATCTTGATCGATCCACAATCGAGGCGCCAGAGTTCGATCTCGGCGGCCTGAGCGGTGTCCATGGCCGGCAGGGCCAGCATGGCGGCCAGCAGAAATTGTGCAGTTTTCACTTGGGATCTCCTTGAATGCGGCTGCGGCGATTGCCGACGCCGCGCAAAATGGCCTGCTGGCGCAGGGCGAGCGTGCCCGGAATGGCGGCGATATGTACCCGAAACGCTCAAAGTGACGTCGACAGCGCCATTGCAGGTGCTACTGTTGGGGTATGCTCAAACCAGTCGAAGACGCCCAAAGCACATTGTCGCGACGCCTGCTGCAACTCCTGCGGCCGCTGGAGATGTCGAGCCGCACGGCGCGCGGGCCGGGGCTGCACACATTCGCCCGCCAACTGTTCAGCTATTGCTGCATCGAGCGCGAGCGACTGGTGAGCGTTGTTTCGGAAATGCCGAGAATCGGCATCGTGCTTAGCGGCGAAAAGGAGTTCTGGCTCGGCGACGCCGGCCAGCGTTTCGTGGCGGGTGATGTGTTCGTGCTGCCGGCGGGTACGCCGTTCGACGCGGTCAACATTCCCTCTGAAGCCAACGGCCTCTACGAGTCGCTGCTGCTCGAGGTCACCCAGGTGCCGAAATGGGTGCAGGAAATGCCGGGCGCTGCCCGCCCAGTCGTCGGCTTCGACCTGCGCGTGCCACTGTCTCAGGAACTCGTCGATGCGCTCGGCCATGCCGCCATCTCGCTCGGCGGGTCCGATCATGCCGCGGTGCTGGCCGAACATCGCCTCGCCGAAGTGCTGATCCTGCTCAGGAAGTTGCCGGTGGCACAGCCGCTGTTTGCGCAGTCGCTGGCCGAGCGCGCAGCATGGCTGGTGGCGCGCGCGCCGGCCAGGCGCTGGACGGCCGAGGAGATCGGGCGAGAGCTCGGTGTCGGCGCCTCGACGCTGCGGCGCAAGCTGGTCGAAGCGGGCACCTCGTTGCGCGGCGTCCAGGCGTCGGCCAGGATGCAACTGGCGCATGAGATGCTGGCGCGCGGCGAGGGCAACATCACCGATGCGGCCGATGCCGCCGGATACGCTTCGAGGTCGCATTTCGCCCGCCGCTTCCAGGCGGTCTATGGCGCGTCTCCGGCTGAAGTCCGGCTGCGCCAGCCAACGCAGCAGGGTTGATCCGCGCAAAACCTTGCCGGAAGGCCGGCAGGGGAGGATACTGCCTCTCCGTGGATGCATTTTAGGGCGATGACCCGGATGCCCGCCCCGGCCTTCATGCCGTGCTCCGTGGCACCGGAGGGAGGTGTGCAGTGACGACATACATCATGCTGATCAACTGGACCGACCAGGGCGTGCGCGACGTTCGTTCGTCGCCCAAGCGGCTCGACGCGGCCAAGAAGCTGCTCGGTGAAATGGGCGGCTCATTCAAGCAGTTCTATCTGACCATGGGCGAGTACGACATGGTGGCGGTCGCGGAGGCGCCCGACGATGCGGTGGTGGCGCGTTTCGCGCTGATCCTGGGACAGGCCGGCAACATCAGGACACGCACGCTGAAAGCCTTCCCCGAACTTGCCTATCGCGAGATTATCGCTTCGATGGGCTAGGCGGATCGCCACGGCGCAAGCCCGCTGCCTGCGCCGTGGCTCGAAACGCCTCGACTGAATCAAGATGACCGTCTAAGCTTCGGAAAAACAACGGGAAGAACCAGATGTCGTTTCTGAAGAGACTTTTTGGCGGGGGCGGGAGCTCTGTCGAGACCCAGACGGCAGCGGTGGCCAAGGAGATCGAATACAAGGGCTTTGCCATCAAGGCGATGCCGTACAAGGAAGGCGGCCAGTTCCAGACCTGCGGCATCGTTTCCAAGGATGTCGAGGGCGTGGTCAAGGAACACAAGTTCATCCGCGCCGACCGTTTCGCAGCGCTCGACGACGCGGTCGAGGTGTCGCTGACCAAGGGCCGTCAGCTCGTCGACGAGCAGGGCGAACGCATGTTCGGCTGACGGAGCGCGCGCCTCGTGCCGCTTCATCATGTTGCCCTAATGCAACTTTTTGTCGCAATGAGAGCTTTCTGTTCGATCCTGCCTTGCGTGGCGGATTCATGAAACCCTAGGGTTGTCGCATCCGAATCTGGGAATGCTCATGAAAGCCGTTCTTCTCGCCTCGTCGATCCTCTTCGCCGCAACCGGCGCCGGCGTGGCTGCCGATGCGGTCGCAGCTGACCCGGTGGCAGCACCTTACAACTGGACCGGCTTCTATGCCGGCGTTCATGGCGGCTACTCTTGGGGCAGTGGTGACGGTGCTTATCCGCACCCTGTCATCGGACGCTTCGAGACAGCGTATCCCGAGGCCCGCGGCGGCCTGCTGGGTGCCCAGGTCGGCTACAACCATCAGTGGGGTTCATGGGTTCTCGGCCTGGAGGGCGATCTGTCCTACTCCTGGGCGGATGGGAGCTCCAGGATCAACGAATTTCCCGCCGAGACGGACAATGGTGCGCGCAACGACAACGAGTATTCGTTCCTTGCCAGCATCACCGGCCGTGCCGGCTACGCGGTCGACCGCACCTTGTTCTATGGCAAGGCGGGCATTGGCTTTACGCGGCTCGAAATGAGCGACTTCACGGACCCGAACACCTTCAACTCACGTGGATCCAAGACGCTGACCGGCTGGACGATTGGCGGCGGCGTGGAGCATGCGCTGAACGACAAGTGGTCGGTGAAGGGCGAGTACCAGTTCTATCACTTCTCGGGCGACGTGGCGCTGGACGATCCCATTCCGTTTCGCTCCTATGAGGGCGATTTCAACGTCCACGCCGTCAAGATCGGCCTGAACTACAAGTTCTGAGGCGCGCCATATCAACCCTGGCCTCGCGCCGGGGTTTTTTTGTTTCCGAGGGCTGTGGCCAAGCCTAGCCGAGCGACCTGACATAACCGATGTAGCCGCGCACGTCGTTGGCTGGTTCGGTGTAGGCGTCGCCCAGCGATTTCTCCATGGCCGCAACATAGGCCTTTGCCCAGGCCGGCAGCGGATAGTCGATGACGGCGAGGAATTCCAGGGTCGCGGCGAGCCGGATGTCGGCGATTGACGGGCTGTCGCCGCCGATGAAGGGCTTGTCCTTGATGTAGAAGGAGCGAAACACGTCGAGCGGCTCGGCGAGGGCTTCGACGGCGGCCTGGCGCGCCTTTTCCTTTGTCGGCGCGTCAGCGTCGCTGTAGCCGACTTCGCCGGGATATTGCGGGAAGTTGAGTGCCGGGTAGGTGGCGCGCGCGAGATAGGGATAGAATGTGCCGATGAGGTAGAACATCGCGCTGTCGATCATCGCGCGCCGCTCGGCATCCCTGGGGTAGAGGTTGTCCAGTCCGTGCTTGTTGGAGAGGTACTGCATGATGGCGCAGCTCTCCCACAACACGCCGTTTGGTAATTCGGCGCTTTCGATCATCGGTGTGAGATGGGCCGGGCATGCAGCGAGATATTCCGGCGTGCGGGTCTGGCCGTAGACGTCCTTTTCGGTGAAGCCGAGTCCCGAGGCACGCAGGAACACCCGCGCGCTCAAGTTGTTGACGCTTGGCTTGATGACGTTGAGCGTGATGTCGGCCATGTCAGCTTCTCCCGGGTTCAGCTCTTGCGATAGGGATCCTTGGGTTCCCGCCCGGCCGACAGGGTCGACCGGCTGCGCTCGGTGAGCGCCTCGATGGCGTCGGCAAGGTGGATTTCGGCGATGTTGTAGTCACCGCGGGCGACCCTGACCTTGTGCGCCTCCATCAAAACGTCGGCATGGGTATGCCCCGCCGGCGGCTCGAACCGGTAGGAGGCGAGCTCGATCAGGAGGCCGAGGGGATCCTCGAAATAGATCGAATCCATGAAGCCGCGATCCTTGACGCCGCTGTGCTTGATGGCGCGCTCGTCGAGGCGCTCGACGGCCTGCAGGAACGTCACCCGCGAGACAGAGAAGGCGATGTGGTGCACGCAGCCGACGTCGGTCGGCGTCCGCTTCGGGTCAGGCTTGCGGTTCTCGTCGGTGAAGATGGTGATCAGGCGGCCGTCGCCGGGATCGAAATAGAGGTGGCTCTCGCTTGCCTTGTCGAGATTGGGTTGCTCGAAGATGAAAGGCATGCCCAAAATGCCTTCCCAGAAGTCGATCGAGGTGTTCCGGTCAGCGCCGACAAGGGTGATGTGGTGTACGCCTTGCGCCTGGAGCTTTCGCATGTGCAATCCTCCGTCGGCAGCAGTGTCGCACAAGCCCCATCACAAGCAATAGACCGAAGGAGTGGCGCTGTCTGGCCTTGCTGACACTTGGACGTGCACGCAGCAATCGAATTTCAAACAAAAAACCCCGGCATTGGGCCGGGGTCTGTGTGTGCCGCGTGCGAACGAAGCCTTGGCGCCAGAGCGTCAGCTCCTGAGGCCGGGGGCTTCCTGGCCGGTGCGCTCGACATATTCAGTGTAGCCGCCGCCATAGGTGTGGATGCCGTCAGGGGTGAGCTCGAGCACGCGATTGGACAAGGCGGCGAGGAAATGGCGGTCGTGCGAGACGAACAGCATGGTGCCCTCATATTGCGAGAGCGCAGTAATCAGCATTTCCTTGGTGGCGATATCCAGATGGTTGGTGGGTTCGTCGAGCACCAGCAGGTTGGGCGGATCAAACAGCATGATCGCCATCACAAGGCGGGCCTTTTCACCGCCTGACAGCACGCGGCACTTCTTTTCGATCTCGTCGCCGGAGAAGCCGAAGCAGCCGGCGAGCGCGCGCAACGGTGCCTGGCCGGCCTGCGGGAAGGTGTCCTCGAGTTGCTGGAATACGGTACGATCGCCGTCGAGCAGATCCATGGCGTGCTGGGCGAAATAGCCCATCTTGACGCTGGGGCCGCGCGCGACCGTGCCGTTGTCGGGATTGGAGGCGCCAGCGACAAGCTTCAGCAGCGTCGACTTGCCGGCGCCGTTGATGCCCATGATACACCAGCGTTCCCTGCGGCGAACCTGGAAGTCGAGGCCTTCATAGATGGTTTTCGAGCCATAGCTCTTGTGCACGTTCTTGAGCGTGACCACGTCCTCGCCCGAGCGCGGTGCCGGCTGGAATTCGAACGACACTGTCTGGCGGCGCTTCGGCGGTTCGACCTTGTCGATCTTGTCGAGCTTCTTGACCCGGCTCTGCACCTGGGCGGCGTGCGAGGCGCGCGCCTTGAAGCGTTCGATGAAGGCGATTTCCTTGGCCAGCATCGCCTGCTGGCGTTCGAACTGGGCCTGCTGCTGCTTGTCGGCCAGCGCTCGCTGCTGCTGGTAGAACTCGTAGTTGCCGGTGTAGGCGGTCAGCGAGCCGCCGTCGATTTCGACGACCTTGTTGACGATGCGGTTCATGAACTCGCGGTCGTGCGAGGTCATCAAAAGCGCGCCGTCATAGTTCTTGAGGAAGGCTTCGAGCCAGATCAGGCTTTCCAAGTCGAGATGGTTGCTCGGCTCGTCGAGCAAAAGCGCGTCGGGGCGCATCAACAGGATCTTGGCGAGTGCAACGCGCATCTTCCAGCCGCCGGAGAGCGCGCCGACGTCGCCGTCCATCATTTCCTGGGAGAAGCCGAGACCGTCGAGCACCTCGCGGGCGCGGCCGTCGAGTGAATAGCCGTCGAGCTCCTCGAAACGGCCCTGGACCTCGCCATAGCGCTCGATGATCTGGTCCATCTCATCGGCGCGGTCGGGATCGACCATCGCCGCTTCCAGCTCGCGCATCTCGGCGATCAGCTCGCTGATCGGACCGGCGCCGTCCATCACCTCGGTGACCGGGCTGCGGCCTGCCATGTCGCCGACATCCTGGCTGAAATAGCCGATGGTGACGCCGCGGTCGACCGAGACCTGGCCTTCGTCGGGCTGCTCCTGGCCGGTGATCATGCGGAACAGTGTCGTCTTGCCGGCGCCGTTCGGGCCGACGAGGCCGACCTTCTCGCCCTTCTGCAGGGCCGCCGAGGCCTCGATGAAGACGAGTTGCTTGCCGTTCTGCTTGCCGATGTTTTCGAGACGAATCATGATTTGTAGGACCCAGAGGATTGGTCGGGTCACCACGCCATCGGTTGCGCCCGCAAAAGAGATCGCCCGTAAAGCACTCCGCACCTTGGCGCGCAAGGGCCGCCGATGTCACAGGCACCGGCGGCGCGGAGACAAAAGCATCTTGCTAACCGAGCAAGTGGCGCAGGACGCCGGCCGACGCGATGCCGACGATGACGGTCGGCAGCATCGACAGCCGCGTCGCCGCAAGCACGGTGATGGCGAGCGCCAGAAGATCGGCCGGATTGTCGGAGACAAAATCAGGCGCGATGACCGAGATCAGCACGCAGCCCGGTGCTGCTTCCATGACAGCAGTGGCGCGCGGGCTCAGCGTCCGGTTGCGCAGCATGACGTAGCCGCCGATGCGGGTGAGGTATGTGACGCTGGCCATCAAGACGATGGCGAGAAGGTTGATCTGGTCGATCATGCTTCACCTGCCAGGACATAGGCCGCAACGAGGCCGGACAATGCGCCGGCGGCGACATACCAGGCGCCGGGAACCAGGAGATAGACGATGGCGGCAACGACGAGGCTGACCAGCCATGGCCGTGCGGCGGCGACGCCTTTCCACATGCCGGCGAGCAGCACAAGGAACACCGCCGGGAAAGCCATGTCGAAGCCATAGGCCTCGACGTCGCCGAGCACCGGGCCAAGTGCGCCGCCAAGCCCGGTGAAGACGACCCAGGCGAGGTAGAAGGGGATCGATGCGCCGGCATAATAGGGCAGGCTGAAGGCCGGGCCTGAGCCCGCCGCAGCACGTTTCCTGGCGTCGGCAAGCCCGAGCGCCCAGCTCTCGTCGCACATCAGGAAAAGTGCCGGAAATACCTTGCGCCTGGGCAGGTGGCGCAGGAACGGCGCAAGGGCCGCTCCCATCAAGAGGTGGCGGCTGTTGACCAGGAAGGTGATGGCGACGATGAGCAGCACATGCGGCGGCGAGGTCCACAGCTGGATCGCGGCGAATTCGGAGCCGCCGGCGAAGTTCAGGCCGGTCATCAACGGCACCTCGACAGGGCTCAGCCCCTTCTGCGCCGCCTGGGCGCCAAGCACCAGCGCATAAGGCACGATGCCGAGCAGCACCGGCGTGCAAGAGCGCATGCCGCGCCAGAACTCGGAACCGCTGCCGCCTTCTGCCCGGTCGGACAATGTGGCCTGTGAAACACTCATGCAATCATCCCGCGCGCCTTGCGGGGCGCGCCTTCCCAAAAGGTTCGAGGTGATGGTGTCGAACGGCAATCTAGTCCAAGGCGGGCGCAATTTGGTTGCGAAGATTGTTGAGTTTGGTGCCGATATGGCATCTGATGCGGCAGATGGCTAAAAAATTGGAATTCTGAGCCAATGAAGCTGGATGACATCGACAAGCGCATCCTGCGTGCCTTGCAGCGCGACGGCCGGATGGCCAACAATGATCTGGCGCGCGAGGTCGGACTGTCGCCGTCGCCCTGCCTGCGGCGCGTCAAGCTGCTGGAGGAGGCGGGGGTCATCGACCGCTACGTCGCCATGCTCAATCCGGCCAAGATCGGCAAGGGGCAGACTTTTTTCACCCGGATATGGCTGAAAGCGCAGGACGAGGACACGATCGAGCACTTCGCCGCCGAGGTGGCGAAGCTGCCCGAAGTGCTGGAATGCTACCTGATGCTCGGCGACTGCGATGCCATGGTGCGCGTCGTGGCCGCCAACATCGACGCCTACCGGCGCTTCCAGTCCGAGCATCTCAGCCGCATCAAGGGCGTGCAGAACGTCAAGACCGACGTGCCGAGCCAGACGATCAAACAGACGTCGGAGATGCCACTCTAGGCGGCATTGGGGGAGAAAAGGGCCCCGGCGGTTGCCGGGGCCATTCGTTTTCGTCAGGCGGGCTGGACCAGGTTGGCCAGCAGGCGGAAGGCGCCGGGCACCAGCTTGTCGAGCTGGTGGTGCAGCACGAGCGAGGTGTGGGTGTGGCGGCCCTTGCCGATCTCGGCCGACAGCAGCGAGCCTTGCAGCTTGTCCTCGCCCTTGTCGCTCATCGCCAGCAGCGGCTTATAGGCCTTGTCCCACTCGGAGGCGAAGTAAAGGCCGCGCTCCTTGTCCCAGTTTGCCCAATCCTCCGGCCCGATCTTGTTGGGCTTGTTGAGCAGCGGGTGCTCGGGCTCCAGGATATCGACCTCGGAACTAGCGTCGGTGACGCGGTAGCGGATCGAGGGCGAGCCGATCTTGAGGAACAGCGGTGGCACTTTCTCGGCATCCCAGCCGTCGCTGGGGCGGTGGTAGAGCGTGACCAGATGGCCGCCATCCTGCACCCACTTGTGCAGTTCGGGCACGGCTTTGGCGAGGTCCTTGCGCTTGCCGAAAGCGAAGATGCCGACGACGATGGTCTTGAGGTCGCGATATGCACCCTGTCCGACTTCGGCCGGGCTGAGCTCGACGACATCGATGCCGAGGCGCTTCATCCACAGGCCGACCTTGTCGCTGCCGCCGCCGATGTAGCCGACCTTCAGGCCGGTCAGCTCGGCGCCCACCGTCTGTACCGGAACCGACACCCTGGTCGGCACGACGGAGCGGCCGATATGTGGGTAGGTGAAGGTGTTGATGGCATAGGCGTCCTTGCCGAGCAGCTGGGGTTCGATGGCAAAGCGGGTTTCGCCGGGTTTCGCCGGCGGCTGCAGGTCGAAGGTGCCTGAGTTGCCAGACGCCTCACCCGACGGGTTGAGTGCCCAGCCTTCCGGCAGATCGATCTTGAGGTCGCCGACCTTGGCGTTGGTGACGGTGGCGGTCATGGCGACGGGTGCCAAGTCGGCAGCGGTATTGAACACCACCGCGTCCGGCTTCAGCTCGAGCGATGCCGCGGGCACCACCCGGAGCGCGTCCTCGAGGTCGACGTCGAGCACCGCCGAATGGCCGCCGATGTTGGCAGTCAGGCGCACGAAGGCATCGCCGTTGCCGCCGAGCGGGTCGAACTGCTCGGTAAGCGGATTGGTGAGCTCGGCGTCGGCTGCGACGGAAAGCTGGTCATTGCTCGCCGTCAGGCCCTTGCGGGCGATGATCTCGGCCGATTCAACGACAACGTTTTCAGGGGCTTCGACCAAGGTCTTGATGGTGATACTGTCGCCCGGCTTGAGGTCTTCGCCTGAGGTGAACGCTCTGACATGCATGCCTGCGGCGGTTGCCAGAACCAGGTCGATTTCGCGCGCCTTGCGGTCGAGGCGATGGGCAACCTCGGCGCGCAGCTCCTGCGGCAGCTGCTTGCGGGCCTCTGATATGGCCTTGGCAATCTCGACGGCCTTGGCGGTCACCACGACGGGGTCGCCATAGTCGGCGATGGCCTCGTCGATCAGGCCCTGGGCGTTGCGCAGGGCGTCCGCCGAGGAGGCCGGCATGCCGTCGAGCTTGGCAATGTCGCCGACGGTGGCGATCAGGCCCTCGCGGATGTCACCTTCGGTCTTTGCCGGCTCACCCTTGGCGACGCGGGCGAGATGCAGCTGCCACTCGGTCTGCGGCTCTTCCCGCCATTTGCCCATGCCCTGGGTCAGGTGGCAGGAGCGCGACCACTCGCCCATCTGCGGGAAGGTGGCTCCCGAGATCTTGTCGCGCTCGGGCGCAGTGACGGTCAGAGTGGTCGGGGGCGGGGGCGTTTCATCGTCATAGACGCCGCCACCACCGCCATAGGCCGGTGAATAGATCTTGGGCACGTTCCATGGGTCGAGGCCGGCGGCGAGCTGTTCGGGATACTCCTTGGCGTCGCCCGAAATGTCGGCGGAGATGAAGGTAGCAACGACGGCGGCGCGGTGCTGGCCGTGCTGGCCAGGCACGTCGAGGAAGCAGTTCATGACGATGTCGGGCTTGTACTGGCGGAACGCCCAGGTCATTCGCTCGACGACACGGTCGCGGCCCCAGCGGTCGATGGTGGCGTTGGGATCCTTGGAGAAGCCGAAATCGTGCACCGAATCGGAGTGGCCGCGGCCGCCGAAGGCGAGCGAAGCGTCAAGTGAGCGCGAGGCTTCCTGCATTTCGCGTGTGCGAAGCACGCCAAGCACCGAACCGCGCTCGGCGCCGATGCTGTTCTGGCCGCCTTCGCCGCGCGTGATGCAGTAGAGCACCGGGCGGATGCCGTAGACGTGGCGCAGGGCGGCGAGCAGGCCGCTTGGCTCATCATCGGGATGGGCGCCTGTGGTCATGAATGTGAGCGTCGAGGTGAGGCGCTCTAGGCGGCGGTGCAGGGTCACGATTGCCGGCTCAAGCTTCTGCCTGGCGATCAGTTCGAGGTCGGTGGCGGGCGTGGAGTGCGCAGCGGTGCGCATGGCCAGAAGGGCAGGCGGCAACGAGGCGATGAACAATCGCCGGGTCATCGTGGACATGGAAATCTCCTCTCGTAATCAGGCGGCGCCGTGAGGTGGCAGCTCCCCTCCCGTGGGCGCCTGCGCTGGCCAATGGAGCCAGCAAGCAGACTATGGCCAGCAAGATAAAATAACTCAAGTAAGTTTATGTAATTGAGAAGGTGCTTACCTATGGTGAGGCGCCGACGGCGGGAGTATGGGAAAGTGATGCCCTCTGCGCCTGCAGCGGCGGTGTTTTTCGCCTGTCGTCGCTTGCTTCGTCCTGTGCCTGCGACATTGGAGGCGGATGCTGGTCCGGCATCGAAAGACAACTGGATCAACGAGGGTGGGCAAGCACGGTGCCGGCACGCACCGACAATAAGAATCGGGCGAGCGCTGACTGCGTCCGCCCGATGGCAATCGTGGCGATCGTAAGGGTGCTATGCGGCAATGGCCGTATGGGCTGAGGATGCAACCAGCGCATCGACCTTGGCCGTTGCCTTGGCGAGGGCTGCCGTGACTGCGTCCGGGCCCATGCCGACGCCCTCGATACGGACGACCTCGACGTCGGTCATGCCGATGAAGCCGAGCACGCTGCGCAGATAGGGGATGGCGTGGTCCATCTGGACGGCAGCACCTTCCGAATAGATGCCGCCTGAGGCCAGCACGATATAGACCTTCTTGCCGGTGACCAGGCCTTTGGGGCCGTTTTCGCCATAAGCGAAGGTCTTGCCCGAGCGGGCGACGTGGTCGACCCACGATTTCAGCGTCGACGAGATGTTGAAGTTGATGAAGCCGGTGGCGAGGATGACGGTGTCGGCGGCAAACAACTCGTCGAGCACGGCGTCGGACACGCCGACGACCTCGGCCTGGCGCTTGGTCCGGGCTTCAGCCGGCGTGTAGATACCCGTGGCGTAGTCGGTATCGATATGCGGCAGCGGGTTGGCGACGAGGTCGCGGACGACGAGAGTGGCCGCGGGATCGGCGGCCACCAGCTTGTGGGCAAATTCGGTAGCGATGCGGGTCGAATGCGAGGCGGCACCGCGGGGGCTGGACGTGACAAGCAGGACGGACATGGCGGTTTCTCCTGGGGTTGGATTGTTCGATGCGTTGAATATGGTCGAGCCAACCCATTTGAAAAACTGGCATATTTTATATATTATCCATCGATAATCTGGATGGATAGATGCAGCCCAATCCCACCCTCGACCAGCTACAGGTCTTTGTCGTCGTGGCTGAAACCGGAAGTTTTTCCGCCGCCGGCCGCAAGCTCAACCGTGCGCAGTCGGTCATCAGCTATGCCATTGCCAATCTCGAGGCGCAGTTGGGTCTCAGGCTGTTCGAGCGCGAAGGCACGCGCGAGCCGCAGCTGACCGACGTCGGCAAGACGATGCTGGAAGATGCGCGCCGCATGATCGGCGTGCTGCAGCGGATCCGCTCGCGGGCCAGCGGCCATCAGCAGGGACTCGAGGCGGAGGTCGCGATGTCGGTCGAGGTCGCCTTGCCGTCGCCGGTGCTGGTCCCGGTGCTGAAGGCGTTCGAGGAGCGATTCCCGACCGTGGCGCTGCGCCTGCATGTCGGCTCGCTCGGGCTGATCGTCGATCAGGTCATGACCGGGCAGGCCGATCTCGGAGTGGGCGGCATAACTGGCGAGGCCGAGGTGCAACTTGTTCGCCTTGGCTTCATGTCCATGGTGCCGGCAGCCGCTCCCGATCACCCGCTGGCGCAGATTTTAGGACCGGTGCCGCTGGAGGAAATGCGCGAGCACATCCAGCTTGTCGTGTCGGACCAGTCGGAGCGGACGCGCGGACGCGATTTCGGCGTGTTCGCCTATCGCACCTGGCGGCTGACCGACATGCGCACCAAACATGCGCTCATGCGCGAGGGGCTCGGCTGGGGCGGTCTGCCGCGCTGGCTGATCGCCGACGATCTGGCCAATGGCCGCCTGGTCGAGCTCAATCTCGAGCCTTACAGCGAGCAGCGCTCGCCGCTGTTTGCCATGCACCGCGCCGACAGCACGCCAAAGCCGGCGGCGGCCTGGCTGATCGAGCAGTTCAAGTGCGAGCTTGGCTGTTTCAACGAGTTCGAGCCGCAGCGCCATACAGCGACCGGCATGGCGTGAGCGTCAGGCCGGCTGCTCGGCCGTCATCAACCCGTCGATCAGCGCCGAGATGACCGCCATCTGGTCGGCGAAGGGCGCGCCCGTATCGATCGCCAGCGCGGCGCGATCGAAGGTGGCTGCGAGCAGGCTGGTAAGGGTGGTCGGCGGTAGCTTGCGCATTGCGCCGGCACGCATGGCCGCTGCGAGGCCTTCGCGCAGCGTGCGGTTGCCATGGCGGTCGTCGATGGCGTCCATGCCGGGACGGCCGAGCACCGCCGGGCCGTCGAGCAGCAAAAGCCGCGTCCGTCCCGGCATCTGCATCGCCCGGAGATAGGCTTCGGTACCGACAAGAAGCGCTTCGCGGGCGCCAAGGGAGACGGGTGCCGCGCGTTCGATCTCTTCGGCAACCGCATGCGCCTCCTGCTCGACGACCGCCGCAAACAGCGCCTGCTTGTCGCTGAAGTGGTGATAGAGCGCGCCGCGCGTGACGCCGGCCGCAGCCACGATCTCCGGCGTGCCGGTTTCGGCATAGGATTTTTCGGTGAACAGCCTGCGCGCGGCAGCGATCAGGTCGCCGCGCGTCGCCTCGGTGCGGTCACGGTTGGAACGGCGCTCGGTTTTCACTTGCATACATTCAGCCTGTATGTTAATTCGAATTTACATGCAGACTGTATGTTGATTGAGGAGAGAAGGAAAGCCATGAAAACGACAAGCTATTATCCCGTGATCATGACCGGCGACGTCGCCGGCACCGCCGCGTTCTACGTCAAGCACTTCCGCTTCGAGTCACAGTTTGATGCCGGCTGGTATGTCCATCTGCGGTCGGCGGAAGACAGGGACGTCAATCTCGCCATCGTCCAGGGCGATCACGAGACGATCCCCGAAGAGGGGCGCGGGCGGGTCGCCGGCCTGCTGATCAATTTCGAGGTCAAGGATGTCGATGCCGTGCATGCGCGGGTCGTCGCGGAAGGGCTGCCGATCCTGCGGTCGCTGCGCGACGAAGACTTCGGGCAGCGCCACTTCATCACCAGGGACCCCAATGGCGTTCTAATCGACGTCATCACGCCGATCCCGCCGAGCCCCGAGTTTCTGGCGCTGTATGCGCCGGGTACGGTTGACGCCTGAACGCAAACGAAAACGGAGGCGCCGCGAGGCGCCTCCGTCACTTTATCACTATGGCTTCTACCTGGCCGGCAGGCTCAGTCCTGGATGTAGCAACGCTTGCGCATGCCGGGCGCCGGATCGCCGAAGGTCTCGTTGTCGCAATCGACGCCGTCGCGGAAGACGCCTTCCTCGAACTGGCTCATCGTGCCGTAGCGCACTCGCTTGCGGCCGTAGAAATCGCAATAGTCGTTCTCGCTGGCGCAGGCCACCCAGCGCTTGCGGCGCGGTTCGCCGTAGCCGCCATCGCCATAGTCGCGGCTGCGCCGGCCGCGCTCGACGATGTAGCATTCCTTGCGCAGGCCCGGTGCCGGATCGCCGAAGCTGCGGTTCGAGCAGCGGACCGCGGGCGCGTCGATGAAGCGCGAGGTGGTCCTGCCTTGCGCGCCATAGACGACTTCTGCCGGATAGGGCAGGCGGCAGGTGCCGCCTTCCGATGCGCAGCGGATCAGCCGTTGAGCCTCTGCAGGGGTGGGGGTGACGGCGGAGACGGTTGCCGCCAGTCCGGCGACGCAGATCGATGCGAAGGCCGTTCGCATCGTAAGGGTTTGGGCGATTGACACGATAGAAGTCCTCGAATCGTTGGAGGCCTCGACCTTAGCGAGCATGGCTTGAACGCAAGATGAATGCGGCGTTTTGAAGAAAGGTTCGGCGCCCGGCCAGACAAGATGCCCACGCAAAAGCTGCCAGCAGAAAACCGGCTATCACCCTTGCCTTGTCCACTTGCGGGGCTCTGGTGAGCAGCGGACGCTACCTCGCTCGACAACGGCCAAAATCATCCCAATACCTCCACCAGCGCCGTGCGCCGGCGCGAAGGCGCTGGTGTGGCGCCAAAACTGACAGGAAATAGGCGCTCACATTACCCCTGTCGAACGCGAGCACGACGCTCCAGGTCTCTCCGGATGGCCAGTCCACGTCTTCTTCAAACCTTGCAGTGGTTGAATAGACCCCATCTGTCGGTTCAGGGTCGCCACCAAACCAGGTGAGGCGAACGCGTGCGGCAGGGATTCCAATCTGCTCGAGCATGCTGTTTCCAGTTTCGCGAGGCCAGAACCATTGGCAGCGCCTGATCTAGGCCTTGGCCGGGCGCTCCTGCACCGGATAGACCCGGTCGTAGGCTAGGTTGAAGACGAATGCGTAGGCCATGTAGAAACCCGCAAAGGACGCATCCATCAGCAGCGCCTGAAGAAGGCTCACGCCGAGATACCAGGCAATGAACGGCATCAGGACGGCGAGAAGCCCGACCTCGAACAGGACAGAGTGAGCGACACGCACAGGCAGCGATTTCCGGACGCTGCCTTTGATCGCCAGAAGCAGGTGGTCGAAGCCGAGATTGAACAGGTAGTTCCAGATCGTTGCGATCGTCGCGCTGACGATGGCGACGGCGCCGATGTCGCCCATCGGCATATGGAAAGCCCAGGCGCCAAGCGGCGTGACCAGCGCCAGCCCGATCAGTTCGAAGCTGATGGCGTGGCGAACACGATCAAGAGTGGTGCGCATATTAGCCCCCGTGGGATTTCGGCCCGTTCCGAAAAAGCGTCCCAGATGGGGGAGATGGTCCTCGCTTCGGAAGCAAGATTAAGAACCGTGCCAGATGTTCAGTACTGCCATGGTCGGTTGTTCGATGGTGCCAGGGACGATCGCAGGCCTGTAACTGCCGTCCCGCGCGGCGCCGGTATTGTCCGGCTACTTCCTGCGATGGGAAAGGATCGTGCCGGCGCCGGCCAGCGTCAGCACGGCGCCGGCAATGAAGGGCGGGATGAATACGGCGAGCGCCTCGGTGTCTTCCCAGCGCAGGCGGAAATCGTTGCAGCCGGTGCCGCAGCCATGGGCGTTCAGCCAGATCCAGCCGCCGAAGGTCGCCGAACAGACCAGGACGCCCAGGACGAGCAGTGCATATCCCAACAGCCGCAGCAGAGCCTCCTGCGCAAACAAAAACGGAGGCGCCTGTGCAGCACCTCCGTCCATTGATGTCAATCGGCGCCCTAACGGCCGAAGGTGAGTCAATCCAGTGGCTTGGCCGGTGCGGTTGAGAAAATGAATCCGGCCGACGTTCCCTCCTAGAGGCTCGGGCCGTCCTCGCCGGCGGCCTTCTTGTCGCCTTTGGAGAGGCCGGTCAGGCGGTCGATATAGGCAAGCAGCAGCGCCGACAGCACGAAGGCCAGGTGAATGATGGTCAGCCACATCAGCTGGTCGGAGGTATATTGCTGGGCGTTGAGGAAGACCTGCAGCAGGTGGATCGACGAGATTGCGACGATTGTCGAGGCAACCTTGATCTTGAGCGAGCTGATGTCGATCGTGCCGAGCCAATGGACCTCGCCGTCATGATTGTCGAAGCGGCTGACAAAGTTCTCGTAGCCCGAGATGATGACCATCACCACCAGCGAGGCGACAAGGGCCGCGTCGATCAGGCCGAGCACCTTGAGGATGGTGTCGGTGTCGTCGAGCACCATCACCTTCATGACGAACTCGTAGAGCTTCTTGACGAAGGACAGCGCGTAGATGCCGAGCGCCACGGCGAGGCCGAGGTAGAACACCACGAGCAGCCAGCGCGAGGCGAGAATGATGGATTCGACGGCGTGTTCGAGGCGTTTCATGAGACGTCCGAAAATGGCGATTGGAAAATGAGGCGGTGCCGACGAATGCAACAGCTTGGCGGATAAAACAAGGCCCGGCCGCTGGAGGGGGATTCGGCCGGGCCTGATCTCCTTGAACGCCGGAGATGGGACGGGGCAGGGAACCACGTCATCCACAAGGTGGCATCAAAATCCAGCGATTCAATGGCCAAAGCCGGGTGATCGCGTGATTGTTACCGGCGATTTCATGTCCGAAAAGGATGCTTTGGCGGCAAAAACCCGCCCTGCAGTGCGCGGGGCGGGTTTCGTTTCAGTGTCTTCAGCCGCTAGTTGGCGCTGGCGATCGGTGCCACCAGCGGGGTGATGCGGCGGATTGCGACGCGGCGGTTCTCACGCTCCGGCTTCTGTGACTTCACCTTGAGGTAGCGCTCGCCGTAACCCTGCGTCGACAGGTTCTCCGGCTGGATGCCGAAGACGTTTGTAAGCGCGTCCGCCACGGCCTCGGCGCGGCGATCCGACAGCGCCAGATTGGCGACATCGGAACCGACGGCGTCGGTGTGGCCCTCGATGAGGAAGGTTTCGGCCGGGTTCTTCTTGAGCAGCTTCTCCATCGCGTTGGCGACGCCCTCGAGCTTGGCGATCTCGCTCTCGGGGATCGAGGCCGAGCCGAACTCGAAGCTCAGCGTGTCGAGATCGACGCGCCGGGCGATGTCGCGGACACGGGCCGAACGCTTGACCTCGTCGACCGAATAGAGCCGCTTGACGCGTTCCACAGGAGGACGTTCGAGGAAGTCGTAATAGGCGTCGTCATCCTCGACATATTGCGCGTCGAGAATGTACTCGTTGCGCGGAATATTGAGCTGTAGGGGCGGCAGGTCGAGACCCGGATCGCGCCACTCGTCCATACCCTCGTAATACTGGTCGTCGACATAGCTCAGCACATATTCGCGGCCATCGGGGGTGATGCGCGAGCGCTGCACGATGTCGCCATATCGGTTGCGGATGGTGATGATCTGGTTGCCATTGTCGCGAACGATGACTTCGCGAGTACGGCCGCGCGGCAGTTCCTCGTAATAGACGTCCTGCGCATCACGCGTGATACGCGGCCGGTCGTTGCTCTCGACGATGATCTCATTGTTGATCTGGATGATCACCCGATCGCCGATCTCGCGCAGGAACTCGCTGCCTTCAGGTCGCGGCCTGCGGCGCAGGTCTACCTCGGGCATCTTTTCGATGCGGGTGCCCTTTTCGGCAGTGACGGCCTGGATCTCGACAGGCTGGGCTGCCTCGGTGGCCGTCTTGTCGTCAACCGGCGGCGGCCCCGGATCGACGGGCACCGGTACCGGCTGCGCCGCCTGCTCGCCAGTCTGGCCCTCGGGCGCGGGCTGAGCGGGCTGGCCTTCGGCAGCCGGCTGCCGGCCACCAGCCTCGGCGGGTGGCGCTTCCTTCTGGCTGTCAAGCATCGGCGCCTCGTTGGGGTTCACCGGTGGCTGGTTTGCAGGTGCTTCGCCCTGCTGGGCAGGCTGTTGTGGCTGTTCACCAGTTGCCGGTTGCTCGCCGGTCGCCGGCTGCTCGCCAGTCGCGGGCTGCTCGGTCGAAGGCTGCTGCGCGGCAGGCTGTTCGCCCTGCGCTGGCGCTTCACCTGCGGGTGCGGTGGTTTCGGGCGCCGGAGCAGGGGTGGGAACCTGTTCCGGGGTCGCTTCTGCAGGCTTCTCCGCCGGTTGCTCGGCAGGCTGTTCGGCCTGGGGCTTCTGCTCGGGCTGGGCCTCGGGCTGCGGTGCCACCTCAGGCGTCTGGGCCGGCTCTTCGGCCTGTGGTTCCGGTTGAGGCGCTGCCTCCGGCTCGGCGGCAGGCTGTTCTGCCTGGGGCTGCTGCTGTTCGGCGGCGGGCTCGCGCTTCTTACGCTTGGGGGCGGGTTCTTCCGCCTGCGGCTGAGGCTCTGCCTGCGGCTCGGGTTCAGCCTGCGGTGCGACATCTTGCTGAGGTGCTGGTTCTTCCGCCGGCGCCTCGCGCTTCTTGCGGCGTGGCTCGGGCGCTGGTTCTTCGGCCTGCGGTGCCGGCTGCTCTGCCTGCGGCTGCGGCGCGGGTTCCGGCTGTGGCTGCGGTTCGGGCTGAGGCTCAGGCTGCGGGGACGGTTCCGGTTGCGCCTCCGGGGCAGGGGCCTGCTGGCCACCACCCTGGCGTGCTGCACAAGCTTCCGCCGATTCGCCTTCCTGGCAGTCCGACTGAACGCGGATCAGCGGCAGCGCAGCCCCCGCTTCGTTCAGCGCGCCGTTCGGCAACGGCATGGCGCCCAACGGCGCGGATGCCATGAACAGGCCGATTGCCGTGCCTGCGAGAATCCGTGGTTGGCGTTTCATCGTTGGAAATCTCCTCGAAGTGAAGTTTGGTCCCGTCCCGGCCCAAACAGATGGAACCGTTAATGGTTCCGCTTGTCGTGGCAGTCGCATCGCATCGGGGCGATTGCCCGACGGCAACATGGCAATATCGTGGTTTCGCTGAACTGGCGATGAATGAGAAGGGCGGCTTGACGCGCCCCCCTTTCGGGGCCAAATGCCAGCCATGGACGATGCCTATTGGAAAACGACGCCGCTGGAGGCAATGAGTCCGAGCCAGTGGGAACAACTCTGCGACGGCTGCGGCAAATGCTGCCTGTCCAAGCTCGAGGACGAGGATACCGGCGAGATCTATTGGACCAGCGTTGGCTGCCGGCTGTTCGACGGCGCGACCTGCCGCTGCGCCGACTATGCCAATCGCCTTGCGCGCGTGCCGGACTGTGTCGGGCTGACGCCTGAGAACGTGCGCACGATTTCCTGGCTTCCCAGCACATGCGCCTATCGCCTCGTCGGTGAGGGCCATGATCTCTATTGGTGGCACCATCTTGTTTCGGGCAGCCGCGAGACGGTGCACGAGGCCGGCGTATCGGTGCGCGGCAAGCTGACCGCCTCCGAGGATGATATGGCCGAGCCGGAAGACTATTTCGACCACATGCTGGACGAAGAGCCGTAAGCGCCAAACTCGCCCGACACAATACGGTCAAGGCCCTTCGGGTGGACGGCCAAGGCCCTTCTGGTGGCTGTCTTCCATCTGCGCGACGGCTCACGCATTGTTGCAGTGCGTAAAAAATACTTAGCAGAATCAAATATTTGATACATGAACCGAAAATGAATGCGTGGTTCGAAAACGGTTCAGCTTGGGTGGCGCATTGTCTGGTCATCGCTCAGGCAGAGATGGCCTGACGCCTCGGGTTCAAGGAGAAGACACAATGTTCGACAAGATCAAGATCGCGGCCCTTTCTGCCGTCATCGGCTTCAGCACGCTGGCCGCCATTCCTGCGACCGCACAGGCCGACGGCCTTTATCTCAATCTTGGCCAGGGCTCGCCGAATGTCGGCGTCTACATCCAGGACCGCGACGGCCGCCGCGACAACCGCTGGGACAACCGCCACGACAATCGCTGGGGTCGCCCCGGTGGCCGCTGGGACCGCGCCTGCTCGCCTGACCGTGCTGTCGACAAGGCCGAGCGCATGGGCCTGCGCCGCGCCCGCATCGTCGATGTCAACCGTCGCTCGATCACGGTGAGCGGCCGCAAATATGGCGAGCGCGTCGCGATCACCTTCGCCCGCGCCCCGAACTGCCCGGTCGTCCGCTGGTAAGTCGAAACGCGACCTGAACAGCGTCGGGTAAGCCCGATCGCAGTAGCGGGAGCCCCTTTCCTCTCGGGGAAGGGTGGTGGCTCCAAACAAAACCCCGGAGGCCTTGCCTCCGGGGTTTTTCATATTCTTTCCAGCTGTTGGGGTGTCGGACTGCCTGGATGCGATCCGTTTGCCCGATCCTGCCGCGCTTCCGAACGCGCGGCAGGGCGCCCGATGTCAGATCGTCAGTTCTTCAGTTCGAAGGTGACGTTGACCTGGACGCGGTAGGCGTTTTCGCCGGCCTCGACCGGTGCTGCGCCGGCTGCGCGGTCGAACGACTTGGCCTGCATCGGCATTGGCGGCGGGGCATAGGACTGGTCCGTGATCTCGAGCACCTTGCCGACTTTGACGCCGGCGGCCTCGGCCAGCACCTTCGCCTTGGCGATGGCGTCGGCCACCGCAAGCTTGCGCGCCTCGGTGATAACGCCTTCCGGCTTCTCGTTGGTAAAGGTGATGCCGCCGCCCTGGTTGACGCCGAGGGAGACGGCCTTGTCGAGAACCTCGCCTGTCTTGGCGATGTCGCGGACGCGCACCGACAAGGTGTTGATCACTTGGTAGGCGACGAGCTCGGCATCCTGCGAGCCATCGGGCTTGTTGGTGTAGTTGTAGCGCGGCTGGATCTGGATGCCGGCGGTCTGCAGGTCGCGCTCGGCGACACCCGCTGCCTTCATCGCGGCGATCACGGCAGCCATTGCTTCGTTGTTGGCGTCCAGCGCCTCGCGGGCGGTCTTGGCCTCGCGCATCACTGACAGCGACAACAGAGCCAGATCGGGTGCCACCGAGGCTTCGCCTTCCCCCGTCACGACGATGCGTGGCGACGGTTCGTTATCGGCGCGGGCGGCAGCGGCGGGAAGTGTCAGTGCCGCTGCAAGTGCAAGCGCCATGTATTTGCGATTCATAATATAATCTCCGTTGTCCTGAGCCCTTCGGGAGTGTCAGATAGGGGCGGATTATGGGTGGATTGCGGCAGCGCGCAACAGATGCGCGAAGATGGCTTGTGCCAGCGCGCAAAACTGACTATCCAGCCCGCATGTGGGGCCTGTAGCTCAATGGTCAGAGCCGGCGGCTCATAACCGCTTGGTTGGGGGTTCGAGTCCCTCCGGGCCCACCAAAAACTAAGTTTTTGATTTTATTTATATTTTCTCCGTTTTAGTCCGGGCGTACACCACGGCGTACACTGGAACACGCGTGTATCTTTGGTCAGGCCATGAGTGCTCAAGAAGTATTCTTGGATGCCAATCGGAATAAGTTGAGGTTAGTCATCTCAGGGGCGAAATCTTCCCATCGCAATCTTGAACGTTTCGGTAGGAATGTGGCGCGCGGCTACCTCCTCGCTTGACATGGCTGGGACGTCGGCAGCACGACTGCGGATGCCGCCCTTCGGCGCCAGCGCCCAAGGCAATGCCGGTGCCTGTCGTGGTAAGAAGACAGATCCATCTCGAACATGCCGCGCGCACCGAAGCCATCCGCATCGTGACGCTGCGCGCCAAGGCGTCAGGCTATCTGCAGGCACACGGACTATCAGGCCGCGCTCGATCAGGCCAAGGCGCAGATCGAGCGTGACCAGGCATCGCTCGAATAGCTCAAGTCGAGCCTCACCCGCGGCAACAAGCTCGCCGACAACGGCTATCTGGCCAAGGACGGGTTCGACCAGCGCTGCAGCGCGGTGCGACAGGCGGAAGCAGCCCGTGCCATATCACGTTCGGCCTTGCGGACTGCCGACTCAGTTCAACGCCGCGGCCGGCATGCGCAATATCGGGACGCGACTTGGTCGATCGAACCAGCCTCTCGAACTGGCATGCAACGACGTGCCAGTTCATTCGCTCCGCGCGTAACCGTCGGCCAGTCAGTCCTTGATGATGACGTCGGCCTTGTCGAATTTGGTGACGTCGATCAGCCCCTTGTCCGAGATGAGCAGTTCCCGGATCACGACAAGCGCCAGCAGCGAGTGCTGCATATAGGCGTCGCTTCGACCAACATGCCGGCCTTCACGGCGACCACCTCGGCCCGCTCGTCCGACATCGGGCCGGCGACCAGAAGCTCGACCAGCGCAAGCTCCTTGCCCTCGCTGATCATCACGATGCCGCCGCTGACCTCTGCAGCCTGTTGGCTGCCTGGGCCATGTCGGCCTTGTTGGTGCCGGCGACGATGATGTGATGGCTGTCATGCGCGATGGTCGAGGCCATGGCGCAATCCTTGGAGTAGCCGAAGCCCGAGACGAAGGCATTGACCACTTCACCGGTGGCCCCGGTGGACTAGCGGCCCTCATGTCGACTGTGACGATGCCTAGCGGGCGTGTTGCTTCCAAGGTCGATGACCAGGCCTCGTCAACACTCGGGCAAGTTCACCGCAAGCCCGCCCAGCGATGTTTCCTTATATTTCGTCGCCATGTCCTGGCCGGTCTGGCGCATGGTCTCGATGCAGTTGTCGAGGGGCATGAAGTGCTGACCATCGCCGCGGAGCGCCAGGCTGGCCGCCGAGACCGCCTTGATCGCGCCAAGACCGTTGCGTTCGATGCAGGGCACCTGGACAAGGCCGCCGGCCGGGTCGCAGGTCATGCCGAGATGATGCTCGAGCGCGATTTCGGCCGCGTTCTCGATCTGCTCGTTGGTTCCGCCCAGCGCTGCGCAAAGCCCCGCCGCGGCCATGGCGGACGCCGAGCCGATCTCGGCCTGGCAACCGCATTCCGCGCCGGAGATCGAGGCGCGGTGCTTGATCAGCCCGCCAATGGCGGCCGCAGTCAGGAGAAACTGCCGTTCGCCATCCGCATTGGCACCGACGCAGTGATCGCTGTAGTAGCGCAGCACGGCAGGTACGACGCCGGCAGCACCATTGGTCGGCGCTGTCACGACGCGCCCTCCCGCCGCATTCTCCTCGTTGACGGCCATGGCATAGACGAGCAGCCAGTCGGTCGCCGCGTGCGGCTGTGCCCGGTTGCTGCCGCGCTCGCCGAGCAATTGCTGGTGCAGGCCCTTAGCGCGGCGTCGCACCGACAGTCCTCCCGGAAGAATACCTTCCTGGCTGAGGCCGCGATCGATGCAGCCGTTCATTGCCGCCTGGAGTCGTTCAAGTCCCGGCTCCAGATCGCGGCCATGGCGCACCCGTTCGTTCGCTTCCTTCATCGCTGCGATCGGCAGTCCCGATTCACGCCCCATCCGCAGCATCTCGACGGCGGAGGTGAAGGGATAAGGCACGTCGCCTGCGGCTGTGTCCCGCGAAGGGGACACACTGGAAAGCTGGTCTTCACTGACGACGAAACCGCCGCCGATCGAGTACCAGACCTCACGCAGAACGACATTGCCGGAAAGCCCGTGCGCGGTGAAGACCATGCCGTTGGCATGGCCCGGCAGCGGCGGTCCGTAGTCGAAGACGAGGTCGTGATCCGGATCGAAGGCGATGGCGCCGATCCCGGGCGCCGTGATGTTGCGCGTGACCTTGAGGCCTGCGACCAAGGCTTCTGCCTGGTCGGGGTCGAGTGTATCAGGCAGAAATCCCATGAGCCCCAGAAACACTGCCCGGTCGGTTGCGTGGCCTTTGCCGGTGTAGGCGAGGGATCCATGCAGGGAGACCGTCAGCCGCCGGCATTCGGTCCGCCCGGGCAGGGCGGCGAGGGCCTTGAGGAAGCGCGAAGCGGCGACCATCGGGCCCATCGTGTGCGACGAGGACGGGCCGATGCCGATCTTGAAGATATCGAAGACGGACAGGAACATGGATCGATCCTTGAAGGGGTGTGCCCCCGGCGCGCGACCGGGGGCGACAGGCTCACTCGGCGGCTTCCGCGTAGCTTTCGAGCGGCGGGCAGGTGCAGACGAGGTTGCGGTCGCCATGCACATTGTCGATCCGGTTGACCGGCGGCCAATATTTGTCGGCCCGGAACGAGCCCGCCGGGAAGCAGGCGGCCTCGCGGCTGTAGGGGCGGTCCCAGTCGCCGACGAGATCCTCGACGGTATGGGGCGCGCGCTTCAGCGGATTGTCCTCGGCATCGAGCGTGCCGGCGACGATGGCCTCCGCTTCGGCGGCAATGCCCAGCATGGCGGCGATGAAGCGGTCGAGTTCGGCCTTGGGCTCGCTCTCCGTCGGCTCCACCATCAGCGTGCCGGCCACCGGCCAGCTCATCGTCGGCGCGTGGAAACCGCAGTCGACAAGGCGCTTGGCGATGTCGTCGACGGTCACCCCGGCGCGTTCCTTCAGCACTCTCGTATCCAGGATGCACTCATGCGCGACATGGCCGGCGGCCGAGCTGTAGAGGATCGGATAGGCGGACGCCAATCGCCGCGCAATGTAGTTGGCGCTGAGAATCGCAGTCTTGGTCGCCTGGGTCAGGCCCTCGCCACCCATCAACAGGCAATAGGCCCAGGAGATGAGCAGGATCGACGCGGAGCCGAATGGTGCGGATGATATGGCGAATGCGCCGGCAGCCGGATTGCCCGGCAGATGCGGCACGAGATGCGCCTTGACCCCGATCGGCCCCATGCCCGGCCCGCCGCCGCCATGCGGGATGGCAAAGGTCTTGTGCAGGTTGAGGTGGCTGACGTCGCCGCCGATATCGCCAGGGCGCGCGAGACCAACCATGGCGTTCATGTTGGCGCCGTCGATATAGACCTGTCCGCCATTGTCATGGGTGAGTGAGCAGATCTCGCGCACGGTCGTCTCGAACACGCCGTGGGTCGAGGGGTAGGTGATCATGCAAGCGGCCAGGTTTTCGGCATGGGCTTCCGCCTTGGCGCGGAAGTCGGCGACATCGATGTTGCCGTCGGCGGCCACGCCGACCACCACCACCTTCATGCCAGCCATCTGTGCGGATGCCGGATTGGTGCCATGCGCCGAGGTCGGGATCAGGCAGACGTTGCGATGGCCGTTGCCGCGCGCCTCGTGATAGCGGCGGATCGTCAGCAGGCCGGCATATTCACCCTGGGCACCCGAATTGGGCTGCATCGAAAATGCGTCATAACCGGTGATCTGGCACAATTTTGCCTCGAGGTCGCTCAGCATCTCGGCATAACCCTGCGCCTGGTCGGCGGGGGCATAGGGGTGAAGGTTGGCGAATTCCGGCCAGCTCAGCGCCATCATTTCGGCGGTGGCATTGAGCTTCATCGTGCAACTGCCGAGCGGAATCATGGCCCGGTCAAGCGCAAGGTCGCGATCGGCAAGGCGGCGCATGTAGCGCGTCATCTCGGCTTCGGCGCGGTTCATGTGGAAGACGGGGTGGGTCATGAACACAGAGGTCCGCAGCAGCGCGTCGGGCAGGCGATACTCAGGCGTCAGGTCGTCATCCGCCATGCCGCCGCCAAAGGCGCGCCAGATCGCCTCGGTGTGGCTGCGTCGGACAGTCTCGTCGAAGGTTATGCCAATGCGCGTCTCGCCGATCGGGCGAAGGTTGATCCCTTCACGCAGGGCCGATGCCAGGATGGCGTCGCGGCGGGGGCCGCATTCCACTGTTACCGTGTCGAAGAAGCTTGCCGGCTGGATAGGAAAGCCAAGGGTCTCCAGTCCCTTGACCAGCCGAACCAGCTTGCGGTGGATGCGCTCGGCGATCGCCCGCAATCCGTCCGGGCCGTGGAAAACGCCATACATCGAGGCCATGACGGCCAGCAGCGCCTGTGCGGTGCAGACATTCGACGTCGCCTTTTCGCGGCGGATATGCTGCTCGCGCGTCTGCAGCGACAGCCGATAGGCGCGGTTGCCGCGGGCGTCGATGGAGACGCCGACGATCCGGCCCGGCATCGACCGCGCGAGGTTGGCGCGCACGGCCATGTAGGCGGCGTGCGGACCGCCATAGCCCAGGGGCACGCCGAAACGCTGGCTGGAGCCGATAGCGATGTCGGCGCCCATCTCGCCCGGCGGCTTCAGCAGGGTCAGGGCCAGCGGATCGGCGGCCACGACGGCCAGCGCGCCCGCGTCCTTGAGCGCTGCGATCGGGGCGGTGAAGTCCTGCACATGGCCATAGGTGCCGGGATACTGGAACAGCGCGCCGAAAACGCGCGACGGATCGAGATCGGTGAAAGGATCGCCGATGATCACGTCCCAGCCGAGCGGTTCCGCCCGGGTCGCGACCACGGCAATTGTCTGCGGATGGCAATGATGGTCGACAAAGAAGGCGCGGGCCTTCGAGCGTGACGCACGCTCGCACAGGGCCATGGCTTCGGCCGCGGCGGTGCCTTCGTCAAGCAGCGACGCATTGGCGATGTCGAGCCCGGTCAGGTCGCACATCATGGTCTGATAGTTGAGCAGCGCCTCGAGCCGGCCCTGGCTGATCTCAGGCTGATAAGGCGTGTAGGCGGTGTACCAGGCCGGGTTCTCGAAGATGTTGCGCTGGATCGCCGGCGGGGTGAAGGTGCCGTGGTAACCCTGTCCGATGAAGCTGGCATTGGCCGTGTTCTTCATCGCCACGTTGCGCAGCCGTTCCAGTACGCCGCGCTCGGACAGCGCCTTGCCCCAGGCAAGAGGGCGTGTCTGCCGGATGTCTGCCGGGACGATTGCGTCGATGAAGGCATCGAGGCTTTCGGCGCCGACTGTTTCCAGCATCTCCGCCATTTCGCGCGGGGAGGGGCCGATGTGGCGGCGATTTGCAAAGTCGTATGGCGCGTAGCCGGTCGGGGTGTAGCTCATCTCAGTCTCCTCATCCCACCAGTGCCAGATAGGCGGCTTCATCCATCAACGCTGTGGCATCATCCACGTTTGCGAGGCGCAGCCTGAAGAACCAGCCTTCGCCTTCGGGCGACCTGTTGATCATGGCAGGGTCGCTGTGGAGGAATTCATTGACCGCAATGATCTCGCCCGCCAGCGGGCAATAGACGTCGGAGGCGGCCTTGACGGACTCAACGGTGGCTGCCGTCTCGCCCTTTTCGAGCACGGTGCCGACCGCCGGCAGGTCGACGAAGACCAGATCCCCCAGCAGTTCGCTGGCGTAGCGGGTGATGCCGACCGTGGCTATGCCACCCTTGATGGACAGCCATTCGTGATCTTCGGTGAATTTCAGCATATCGGGGCTCCTCAGTACCGTTTGTAGCGTTGCTTGATAAAGGGCAGCGGGGAGACGAAGACGCGAAGGCGTTTGCCCCTGACTTCGGCGAACAGGGGCGTGTCCGTGCTGCTCAGTTCGGTCGGAACATGGGCCAGGGCGACCGGCGCATTGACGGAGGGGCCGAAGCCGCCTGAGGTCACCTGTCCGACCGGTTCGCCGCCGACTTCGGCGGCAAACAGCTCCGTGCCCTCTCGGATCGGCGCACGGCCCTCGATCCGCAGTCCGACACGGCGGCGCGAAGCCCCCGTTGCCAGTTCTTCGAGGATAATCTCTGCCCCGGGGAAGCCGCCGGCGCGTGCTCCGCCTCGCCGCCGCACCTTCTGGATCGCCCATTCCAGCGCGCCCTGGGCAGGGGTGGTGGTGGCATCGATGTCATGGCCATAGAGGCACAGGCCCGATTCCAGCCGCAGGCTGTCCCGCGCGCCCAAGCCGACAGGGCGAACCCTGGAATCGGACAGCAGCGCTTCGGCGAGTGCTGCGGCGCGGTCGGCGGGAACCGAAATTTCATAGCCGTCTTCGCCAGTATAGCCCGCCCGCGCCACGATGCAGGGCGTTCCCAGCAGATTGATGTCGGCGACCTCCATGAAATGCATCTCTGCCACCTCAGGAGCGAGTGCCGCGAGCGCGGCCTCGGCATCAGGGCCCTGCAACGCGATCAAGGCACGATCCGTGAGCTCCTCGATCTCGCAGTCTTTGCCGAGGTGAGCCCGAAGATGGGCGACATCCTGCGCCTTGCAGGCGGCGTTGACCACCAGGAAGAGGTGATCGCCGCGGTTGGCGATCATCAGGTCGTCGAGGATGCCACCATCGTCCGCGGTGAAGAGCCCGTAGCGCTGGCGCCCCGGCTTCAGGCCGAGGACATCAACCGGAACCAGCCGTTCGAGCGCCAGCGCCGCATCCTCGCTCCTGCCCGTCCTCGGGCGAAGAATGACCTGTCCCATATGGCTGACGTCAAAAAGCCCGGCGGCGACGCGGCAGTGCAGGTGTTCCTTCAGGACGCCGTCGGCAAACTGGACGGGCATCTCATAACCGGCGAACGGCACCATCCTGCCGCCGCGTGAAACGTTGAATGCCGTCAGCGGGGTTTGCCGCAACTGGAATGGCAAGGTCATGAAGAGCCTCCAAGGCTGGAAAACAGAGCGCTGTCGAACTTGTTCGGGCATGGAACAGGCGGCCATCCCGTCAGGGCGGGAAAGGGCCGCCTGACATCTCAGGTCGCTGCGCTGGAAAGGGCCGCCACGCATGCCTCCTTCACAGCCTCACCCATGCCCGGATGCGGATGGGAGGTGCCGGCAATTTCGGCTAGCGTCGTGCCGAGCCGAAGCCCGAGGACCAGTTCCTGCAACAGTTCCCCCGCGCCATGTCCGAGGATATGGGCGCCGAGAAGCCGGCCTGTCTCGGCGCAGGCGATGACCTTGGCGAAGCCGTCGGTGGCGCCGATCGCACGGGCGCGGCCGTTGGCCAGGAAGCTGGCCTTGCCGACCAGAAACGCGCGCCCGGAGGTGCCGGCATCGTCCTCCGTGAGGCCGACGCCGGCGATTTCGGGCGCCGTGTAGACCACCCCCGGCACGAGGCGATAGTCGGGTGCGCCATGCGCCTTGCCCGCCAGAGCATCGATGCAGGCAGCGGCGTCTTCTTCGGCCTTGTGGGCGAGCATCGGCCCGGGCACCACGTCGCCGATGGCCAGGACGCCGGGCACGCTGGTGCGGAACTGTGCATCGACTTCGACAAAGCCCCTGGCGTCCTGCCTGACCCCCAGCGCCTCAAGCCCAAGGCCTGCGGTGTGGGGCCGCCTGCCGATAGCGACGAGCACGGCATCTGCTGCCAGCGTTTCCAGTTCGCCCGATCCGCGGGTTTCGATCTCGACGCTGGCCGCCTCGCCGTCGCGGGCGATTGTCTTGACGGCCGCGTTCAGGGTGAAGCCGATGCCTTGGCGGGCGAGGATCCGCTGCGCGTTCCTGGCCAGCTCGCCGTCGATGCCGGGCAGGATGCGGTCGAGATACTCGACGACAGTCACCTTGGCGCCGAGGCGCGACCAGATCTGGCCGATCTCCAAGCCGATGACACCGGCGCCGACCACCACCAGCCGGTCCGGCACCTTGCCGAGCGACAAGGCACCTGTCGACGACAGGACGAGCTTTTCGTCAAAGGGGACATTGGGCAGGGCAGCAGGCGCGGACCCGGTGGCGATCAGAATGTGCCGTGCGGAGATCTCGCGCTCACCAACCGTAACCCGCCCCGGAGCGGCGATGCTCGCACGCCCCTGGATGAATTCCACGCCGGCCTTCTTGAACAGGAAAGCGATGCCTTTGGTCAGGTCGGAAACCACCTTGTCCTTGCGCGCCATCATGCGCGAAAGGTCGAAGCGGGCGGCTTCGGTCTCGATGCCTTGGTCGGCGAGGGATTTCAGCCCTGCCCAGTGTTCGGTCGATGACAGCAGCGCCTTCGAGGGAATGCAGCCGACATTCAGGCAGGTGCCGCCCGCCGTGGACCGCTCATCGATGCAGGCCACCCGCATGCCGGCCTGTGCGGCCCTGAGTGCGGCGACATAGCCTCCCGGTCCGGCGCCGATGACGGCGAGGTCGAAATCAGGCATCGGCCTTGCTCCCGTAGATCGGGAAGGCGAAGCAGAGCGCGGTTACTCTCCGGTGGACTGTGTCTTCGACGGCAGCGTTCGGGCCGCTGCGCAGGCTGTCCAGCACGTCCCCGATCAGATGGCCGATCTGCCGGAACTCCTCGGGGCCGAAGCCGCGCGAACAACCGGCTGCGGTGCCCAGGCGGATGCCCGAGGTCACCGTGGGCTTCTCGGGGTCGCCTGGCACGCCGTTCTTGTTGCAGGTGATGCCGGCGCGCTCCAGCGCCTCGGCCGCTTCGTTGCCCTTGAGGCCAAGGGGACGCAAATCAACCAGCATCAGATGGTTGTCGGTGCCGCCGGAGACGATCGCAGCACCTCGCTCGACCAGAACCGCGGCGAGCGCCTTGGCGCTGGCCACGACCCGTCCGGCATATTCCGTGAAATCCGGTTCCAGCGCCTCGGCGAAGGCGACGGCCTTGGCGGCGATCACATGCATCAGCGGTCCGCCCTGCAGGCCGGGAAAAACCGCCGCATTGATCTTTTTGGCGATGGCCTCGTCATTGCTCAGGATGATGCCGCCGCGCGGGCCACGCAGGGTCTTGTGTGTGGTCGAGGTGACGACATGGGCATGGAGCATCGGGCTCGGGTGATGGCCGGTGGCGACCAGCCCCGCAATATGGGCCATGTCGACCATCAGCATGGCGCCGACGCTGTCGGCGATGGCGCGGAAGCGGGCAAAGTCGATCACCCTGGAATAGGCCGAGGCGCCGGCGATGATCAGCTTCGGGCGCTCGGCCTCAGCCAGGGCAGCTACCTGATCGTAGTCGATCAGCCCTTCCGGGGTCAGCCCATAGGTGATGGCGCGGAACCACTTGCCTGAAAGCGCCGGACGCGCACCGTGGGTGAGATGGCCGCCGGCATCCAGCGACATGCCGAGGATGGTGTCGCCCGGCTGCAGCAAGGCCAGCATGACAGCGCCGTTGGCCTGGGCGCCGGAGTGGGGCTGCACATTGGCGAATTGCGCGCCGAACAGCTGTCTTACGCGATCGATCGCCAGTTGCTCGACCACGTCAACCTCGCCGCAGCCGCCATAGTAGCGCTTGCCGGGATAGCCTTCGGCGTATTTGTTGGTCAGCACCGAGCCCTGCGCCGCCATCACCCTTGGGCTGGCGTGGTTTTCCGACGCGATCAGCTCGATTTCGCCCTCCTGGCGCCGTCCCTCGGCCTCGATGGCCGCCCACAGGTCCGGGTCGAAAGTGGCAAGCGCTGATGTGCCGTCGGTCATGTCTTCTCCTCCTGTGACGATGGCCAGCGCAGGCTGCCCGATCTCGTCCAAGGATATCGAACGGCCATCATTGTTGAACTTCATAGTTCTCATGCTAGGATGAGGGATACTCATGATAGGATCGGCCATGCGCAACATCCCGACAGACCTGATGCGCAGCTTCGTCAAGGCGATCGACGGCGGCAGTTTCACCCGCGCGGCCGAAATGGTGGGGCGCACGCAGTCGGCGGTCAGCCTGCAGATCAAACGGCTGGAAGAGGTGGTCGGCGTGCGGCTGTTCCAGCGCGACGCCCACAATCTGCAGCTCACCGCGCAAGGGCGCAGCTTCGCGCAATATGCGCGTCGCATCCTGGCCCTGAACGACGAAGTCCTGGCACTGATGCAAAGCCCTGACGTGTCGGGCAGGGTGCGGCTTGGCGCCCCGAGCGAGTACACCGACTCCCTGCTGCCGCATCTGTTGGGGCGCTTCGCCCAGGCCCATCCCAACGTCATGCTGGAAGTGACCAGCGACCTCAGCAAGAACCTTCTGGCCCGGCAGGAGAACGGCGAGTTCGATCTCGTCGTCGCGCTGCACGATGACAGCGAGAGCCGGGGTGGCAGGCCCATCCACACCGAGCCGCTGGTCTGGTTCAGCAGCGCCGACCACTTCGGCCATACGCAGAGCCCATTGCCATTGGTGCTGGCACCGCCCCCATGCGTCTATCGGCACCGGATCCTGCAGCAACTGAAGCGGGAGGCAAAAGCCTGCCGGATCGCCTATCTCAGCTCGAGCCATAGCGCGATCCTGGCGGCGGTCAGGGCAGGGCTTGGCGTGACCGCCATGGCGCAAAGCACCGTTCCTGACGACGTCCGGCGTCTCGGCCCGGACAATGGGCTCGCGCCGCTTGGGCATCTTGCGCTGCGCCTGCACCGGCTTGCCGCAGCGCATTCCGAAGAAGCGATAGACTATCTGGAAACCTATATCACCGAGCAGATCGGCCAGACGGCGGGACGGCTGGCGATCTCCGCCTGATCCGCAGCCGATGCGGCGCCAGCGCAATTCCAGGAAAGGTGTGCAGCGGTTTTCCGTCCGGAATTGCGCAAGACAAAGGCATAGAGAGATTCCCCGCTTCGAAGAAAAGCGGAAACTGTCTAGGCGGAAAAGACTGCCTTCAGCGACTCGAGATCACGGCGCAGCCGGCGGTCGATGTCCTCGTCATCGCGGTTGTCGTCGGCAATGAACTGGAAGAACCTTATGTTCTGCAGCGAAAACAGGCAGTCGGCGAGGGCTGCACTGTCGACGGATGCCGGTATCAGCTCGCGCTCCTGAAACTCGACGATCATGGCGTGCATCAGCTCGATCAGCACGTTGTCGAGCTCGAGATAGGTGCGCCCGAAGTCGCTGCTGCCTTCGTTGATGCTGGCTGACAGGACCTCGCGCCACGTCGATTTCGTCAGGTAGCTCATGGCGTGGCGACGGAGGATCTGGCCGAAGGACGCCACCGCATCGACCAGATTTGCAGGCTTGCGGGCGATCATCGTTTTCAGCTGCCGGATCAGCAGCTGGTCGCTCTCGCTGACGAGGGCGAGGAGCAAGCCGGCCTTGCTGTCGAAGTAGTTGTAGACGGTGACAGCGGAAATATCCGCGTCCTTGGCGATCAGTTCGATCGTCGTCGCGGTGTAACCATCTGTCTGGAAGCGGGTCTTGGCGATTTCCAGGATGCGCTCGCGGCGGCTTGCCTTCTGTCGCTCTCTCAGTCCCATCGACGCCATGCTTCAGTCTGCCCCCTTCAACGGCTTTTGCCTCCAATTTCCTTTAGGTGCAACAAAAAACACGTTGACACGAAAATTTTAGAGACTAAAACTTTTGATGCTCTAAAGGGAGGAGACCTTGCGATGGGCATTATCCGACGTTCTTTCTGCATTCTGGCCGCAGCCGCGGTCGTGACGGGCTTTGGCCTGTCGGCACCGGCACTCGCCGAAAATCTCAAGGTCGCGATCGTCCTGCCGGGCGTGAAGACCGACAAGTCGTTCAATCAGGCCGGTTACGAAGGCGTCGAGCATGCCGCCAAGGAGCTGGGGCTGGAATTCGCCTACAGTGAAAAGGTAGCCCAGCCCGACCAGCCGGAGGCGCTGGCCGACTATGCCAGGCGTGGATATTCCGTGGTGATCGGCCACGGCGGCGAGTTCCAGGATTCGGTGGCCAAGGTTGCCAATCGCTTTCCCGATACCAAGTTCGTCGTCGTCAACGGGACCGAGCCGGGTGGCAATGTCGCCATCATGAGCTTCGACTTCCGGGCCCTCGGCTATGTCATGGGTTATGTTGCCGGCAAGGTGTCCGAGACCGGCAAGGGCGGCTACATCGGCGCGCAGAAGCTCAAATTCTACGTCGATCTGGGCAACGGCTATGCCAAGGGTTTCAAGGCCGCCCGTCCGGATGGCGAGGTGCTGACTGCCTGGACGAATGACTGGGACGACGTCGCCAAGGGCAAGGAAGCCGCGCTCAACGAGATCAGCCAGGGCGCCGACGTCATCTTCCCGTCGATGGACAATGCCGTCGTCGGCAGCCTCCAGGGTGTGAAGGAAAAGGGCAAGAAGGCGATCGGCATCTATTACGATGCGATTTCCAACTGGCCCGACACTGTCATCCAGTCGGCGATCTTCGACATGCGCGGCGCGCTTCTGACGCTGCTCGGAGAGGCCAAGCAAGGCAAGCTCGAGGGCAAGGCCTACATATACGGACTGGAAACGCCGACGGCGGCCCGCATCGGCACCTATTCCGCCGCCGTGCCCGCCGCCGTGCAAAGCGATGCCGCGGCCATCATCGAGAAGATAAAGGCCGGCGAAATCGACGTCCACTGAGGCCATGCCGGCCTCTCGCGCGAGGATGGTCTGGCGCCTGCCTCGCGCACCCACTTGCCACTCGTTTGAATGCTGGATTGTGCCATGACCGCGCAAGGACTTCGGCTGGAGAAAATCTCCAAAACCTTCGGCGACTTCAAGGCGCTGGACGGTGTCGACATGACCGTTCCCCGGGGAACCGTACACGCCATTCTCGGCGAGAACGGTGCCGGCAAGACGACACTGATGAACATACTTTACGGTCTCTACCAGCCCGATGGCGGCCGCATCCTCATCGATGGCGCCCCGCAAAGGATCACGTCTCCGCGCCGGGCGATGGAACTCGGCATCGGCATGATCCACCAGCATCTGATGCTCGTCGAAACGCTGACGGTCGTCGAAAACGTGGTGCTCGGCCTGCCGGGGCAGGGAATGCGGCTTTCGCTCGCCGAACATGCCCGCAAGCTCGAGGCACTCGCCAAAAGTTTCGGCTTCGACATCGACCCACATCAGGAGGTGTGGAAACTGCCGATGGGTATGCGCCAGCGGGTTGAGATCCTGAAGGTCCTCTATCGCGACGCCAACCTCATCATCCTCGACGAGCCGACAAGCGTGCTGGCGCCGAGCGAGGTCGAGGGGTTCCTCGAAGGCTTGCGGCGGCTTCGGGCCGCGGGAAAGACAATCATCTTCATCAGTCACAAGCTGGACGAGGTGGCAGCCGTTGCCGACCGGGTCACGGTGCTGCGCCGCGGCACGGTTTCGGCCGATCTTGCCGTCGCAGGAACGCCGCCGAGCGAAATGGCGCGCATGATGGTCGGCCGCGACGTCGTGCTGACCACGCTCGAAAAGACCTCGCCGACGTCGGATGAGGTTCTGGTGCGCATCCGCGACCTCAAGGCGCGCGACAACCGTGGCAACCAGGCCCTGAAGGGCGTGTCGTTCGACATCCGGGCGGGTGAAATCCTCGGTGTCGCCGGTGTCGACGGCAATGGCCAGGCAGAACTTGCCGAGGCCTTGACCGGGCTGCGCCAGGCAGAGGGCGGCACCGTCGAGCTGTCAGGCGAGGATGTGTCTGCTGCCGGCGTCTACGAGCGTCGCCATCGGCTCGGCATCTCGTTCGTGCCGGAAGACCGCCATGGCACCGGCCTGGTCCTCGACCTGCCGGTCTATCAGAACGCCATGATCCGCGACTTCCGGGAAAGCCCGTTCTCCTCAGGTCCGATGCTGCGCGCGGCAAGCGCCCGCAAGGTCGCGGAAGACTGGGTCAAGCGTTACGACGTCCGCCTGCAGTCGGTGGACCAGGCGATCCGCTTCCTGTCGGGCGGCAACCAGCAGAAGCTCATTTTTGCCCGCGAGGTCGAATGTCGGCCGCGGCTGCTGGTCATCATGCAGCCCTGCAAGGGTCTCGATGTCGGGGCGATCGAAGCCGTGCACAGGACTGTTCTCGCCGAGCGCGAGCGCGGCACGGCGATCCTCTACATCTCCACCGAACTGGAACACATCCTGAGCGTCTGCGACCGCGTCGCCGTCATGTGCGCCGGGCGGATCACCGGAATCATTGCTCCCGAAGAGGCGACGCCAGAGCGTATCGGCGCCCTCATCGGCGGGCTCGAAGAGGAAAAGGTGGCGTGATGCTACGAGCCATCCAAGGTATCTACATGCTGCGGCCGGTCTGGGCCGTCCTGCTCTCGCTCCTTGCCGGAGCTGGTCTCATAGCCATCGCCGGGGTCAATCCCGGCGAGGCTTACGCGGCGCTCTTCGGCGGCGCGTTCCTCGACTATTACGGCCTTGCCAGCACGCTGGCGAAGATGTCGCCGATCCTTCTGGCCGGCCTCGCAGTCATCATCCCACTCCGGGTCGGCCTGCTGAACATCGGCGCCGAGGGCCAGATCTACATGGGCGGCCTGTTTTCGTCGATGGCAGCACTGCTGCTGCCGGAAATGTCGCCCGTCGTTCAGGTGCCGCTGTGCGTTCTCGCCGGAGCTCTGGGCGGTGGCCTGTGGGGTTTGATCCCCGGCTATCTGAAGGCTTATCGCGGCATCAACGAAGTCATCATCACCATCCTTTTGAACTTCATCGCCATCAACCTGGTGAGCTATGTCGCCGGCGGACCGATGATGCAGGAGGGCGCGCCTTATCCCTATTCGGAGGAAATCCGCGAGGGGCTCTGGCTCCCCTACATCATGCCCCATACCGACGCTCATCTCGGCGTGGTCGTCGGCATCGTGCTTTGCGTCGTGGCATGGTTCGTGTTCCGCTTCACCACTGTCGGCTTCGGCCTCGGCATGATCGGCAAGAACCCTGTCGCCGCGACCTATTCGGGAATCCGTGTCCGGCGCAACGTCGTGGCGGTGATGTTCGTCGCTGGCGCCATCGGCGGGCTGGCGGGTACCTTCGAGGTGCTGGGCCTCAAGCACCGTCTCTACCATCTGTTTTCGCCGGGCTACGGCTTCGACGGCATCGTCGTCGCCTTCCTGGCCCAGCTGTCGCCGCTGATGGCGCCGGTTGCAGCCTTCTTCCTGAGCGGCCTCAAGGTCGGCGGCCTCATCATGCAGCGCGCCGTCGGGCTTGAAAGCACGGTCGTCGAGGCAATCCAGGGCCTGGTCATCATCTTCGTCGCGGCAAGTCTCGCCTTCCGGTTCGATCGGGGCAACTGGCGACGGTTCCTCGAACGGCGCCGGCTGCTGGATGCCGGCATCGCCGGAGGCATCACGAACAATTCCGGAGGCAGGTCATGAGCTGGGCAGGCGATGTTTCGAGCTTGGTGGATTTCTTCTCGACCGTTCTCAGGCTGTCGACGCCGATTGTCTTCGCAGCGCTCGGCGGCGTGCTGGCAGAGCGGGCAGGGGTGTTCAACGTCTCGCTAGAGGGCTGCATTCTCGGTGGTGCCTTCGGCGCCGCCACAGGCGCCTATCTGCTCGGCACGCCGGTCGGCGGGCTCGTCTTCGGCATCCTCTTTGCGGCCGCCATTGGTTGTGTCCTTGCCGGCCTGGCCGTTGGGCTCGGCATCAACCAGCTCGTCACCGGCATCGCGATCAACATCCTGGTGCTTGGCCTCACCTCCTATCTCGCGCGGCTCATACTGGGAGCTGACGCCACCTCGACCTTGCCCGGCTTTGCGCCCGTGGCGATACCGCTCTTGTCCTCCATTCCGCTCATCGGGCCGGTCCTGTTCAACCAGGATCCGCTCGCCTACCTGATGTATCTGGCGGTGCCGCTGTCCTACTGGTTCCTGTACCGGACGCCCTGGGGGCTGAACGTGCGCGCCATCGGCGACTATCCGGTCGCGGCCGACACCGTCGGCGTCAGCGTTCCCGGTGTGCGGGCGATCTGCGTGATCACCAGCTGCGTGCTCGGTGGCCTCGGCGGCTGCTATCTGGTGCTCTGCCAGGTTTTCGTCTTCACCGAGAACATGAGCGCCGGCAAGGGCTGGATCGCGCTTGCGGCGGTGATCCTGGGGCGGTGGAACCCGGCCCTGGTCTTCGTCGCCTGTATCTTCTTCGCCTTCTCCGAGGCCCTGCAGCTGCGCCTGCAGTTCAACAACCCCGATGTGCCCTACCAGCTGTTCTCGATGGTGCCATTCCTCGCTTCCTTCGTGGCGCTGGTTGCCTTCGCCGGCCGGGTGCGTCCGCCGGCGGCCATCGGCACGAAATATGTCAGGGGCGGAAAGTAGCAGCCCCTTCCTTCCCCACTGTCCTGAAAGGGTCGACAATGACCAGCAATTCGTATGAATCCGGACGTCTGAACCTGCCGTTCGTCGGCATCTGCACCTTCGGCAAGTATCCCTACCAGCCCGACTGGGACGCCATCGACGCCGATGTCGCCATCCTCGGCGCGCCCTTCGACTGCGGCACGCAGTGGCGGGCCGGCACCCGCTTCGGCCCTCGTTCCATCCGCGAGGCTTCGACGCTGTTCTCTTTCGGCCATGGCGGCGCCTATGACCACGAGGACGATGTCACTTACCTGCCCAGCGGCGAGGTCTCCATCGTCGACATCGGCGACGCCGACATCGTCCATACCGACACGATGAAGAGCCACGCCAACATCGAGTTCGGCGTGCGCAAGATCCTCGCCGCCGGCGCATTGCCGGTGGTGCTGGGCGGCGACCATTCGGTCAATATTCCCTGCATCAACGCCTTCTCCGACGATTGCGCCGAGAACGGCCCGATCCACATCGTCCAGATCGACGCTCATCTCGACTTCGTCGACGAGCGCCACGGCGTGCGCTACGGCCACGGCAACCCGATGCGCCGCGCCGCCGAAAAGCCCTATGTCAGCGGCCTGTCGCAGCTCGGCATCCGCAACGTCTCGTCCACCGCCAAGGAAGGCTACGAGGACGCGCGCAAGATGGGCTCCGACATCCTGTCGGTGCGCCAGATCCGCGCCCTGGGAAGTGCCGCCGTCGCCGAGCGTGTTCCCGCCGGCGCGCGCTATTACGTCACCATCGACATCGACGGTTTCGACCCGTCGATCGCGCCGGGCACCGGCACGCCCTCGCATGGCGGCTTCATCTATTACGAGGTGCTGGAGATCCTGGCCGCACTCGCCAAGCGCGGCACCATCGTCGGCATCGACCTGGTCGAGGTGGCCCCCGACTACGACCAAACAGGCGGTACCGCCATCCTGGCGGCACAGGTGCTGATGAACCTCATCGGCCGCGTCATGCATGCCAGGAAGGGATAAGGACAGGATCATGATCCGCAATCAAATCCCCTGGCCGAACGGCGCGAAATGCGCTGCCTGCATCACCTTCGACATGGATGCCGACAGCCTCGTCCACATCGCCCATCCGAAGGACGGCCACTCACGTGTGGCGGCGATCTCGATGCTGCAATACGGCCCCAAGGTCGCCGTTCCGCGCATCGTCGAAAGCTACCGGCAACTCGGCATCAAACAGACCTTCTTCGTGCCCGCCTGGTGCATCGAACGATATCCCGAGGCCATCGAGGCGATGCTCGAGGGCGGGCACGAGCTCGCCCATCACGGCTTCCTGCACGAGCATCCGCGCGAGCTGTCGGAAGAGGAGGAGGCCCACTGGCTCGACCGCGGCATCGAAGTGATCAAGCGGGTGAGCGGCAGGCATCCCAGGGGCTGGCGCGCGCCGCTCTACAATTTCTCGCATCGCTCTGCCGATCTTCTGGTGTCGCGCGGCTTCAGCTATGACGCCTCGCTGATGGGTGACGACATCCCCTATCTGCTCGACTGCGAGGCGGGGCGGCTGGTCGAGCTGCCGTCGCACTGGGGACTCGACGACTGGCCGCAATATGTCCAGTCGATGGATCTCGACTACATGATGCCGATCCGCGCGCCCGAGCAGGGTTTTGCGATCTTCGCGCAGGAGTTCGAGGCGGCGTACCGCAATGGCGGCCTGTGGATCCCGGTCGTTCATCCCTTTGCCACCGGTCGCCTGGCGCGCTGGGACGTCGTCCACCGCTTCCTCGAAGGCGTGCTCGATCGCGGCGACGTCTGGTTCGCGCCGATGGAGGAGATCGCGGCACACGTCCTGAAGGTGACGGCCGACGGGGCGTGGACGCCACGCGTCGACCGGCTGCCCTATTACGCCGAGCCGGTGCAGGTTCGGTAACGGGCTGGAGCTCCGAGGAGACGGAGGTAAGCATGCAGGAGCGCGGTGTGGGCTACGTGGTTGCGGGCCGGAACAAGGGCGGCGCGGCGGCCCCCGCCGGCGACCCTTGCGATGAACCGGTCGCCCAGCCTGCGGGGCGGCGGCTCGTTCGTTGCATGGTGGCATGCCTGCCTCGGTTCGTCAGGCGATTGCTGCGCTTGCCTCGGCCTTCTCAGGACCTGTGACGACCAGGCTTGGCGCCGGGCAGTGCAGCGACCCAGGCGTCGGCGTTCGACGCTCCCCGGGGGGCGGATTTCACCACGAGGGCCCTGATACCGACACCGGGCAAGGGTGTTGGCAGGCGCGTATCGCGTCGTCGTAGATTCCTTCGATGGCCAATCTTCCTGCCGGTAGAAAAAAACGTCGGCGAATTCCGCATCGTGGAATCCTCATCTTGAGAGACATTGGGCGTCACGCAATCCTGCCTGCCACTGACAGTCTGGTTTCTGGGAGGAAAAAATGTCGACAGGCTTGGATACGCCGCTCGAAGGCGGCACACGGGGGGCGGCGACGCTCGCGGATGGTTCAAAGACCCACGAGTTTCGAAAATCGCTCGGCGTGTGGCATGTCGTCGGACTGGCGATGGCTGACGTGTCGCCGACAATGGCAGTGCTGCTGCTGACCGGCGGCGTCGTCTCCATCAGCGGAACGTTCACGATCGGCGCCTGCCTCATCCTGAGTGCCGTGGTCGTGCTGATCGCGCTGTGCCTCGGGGAACTCGCGGCGCGCAACCCCTCCGCCGGCGGCATGTATTCGATCGTCAAGGACGTGCTGCCGGCACCGATCGCCTGGATCACGCTTCTGAACTACCTGTTGCAGGGTGTCTTCATTCCCGCCGCCCTGGTCCTCGGCATCGCCGTCTTCCTGAAAGACCTCGTTCCCGGACTTTCCGTTTCCAGTGAACTGGTCGCCTTCATTGCCTTGATGGCGGCGGGGCTGATCGCCCTGACCCGCGTCGAAGTCGGCGCCTGGACGACAGCCATAATGGTCGTCGTCGAGGTGGCCGTGCTGGGCATCATAACGGTGGCGGCAGTGCTCAACTGGAACCAGGACATCGTTGCGGTGACGATGGCGCCCGTGCATGTCGTTGACGGCCATCTCGTGCCGGTGACCTTCGCCATTGCCATCACGGCATTGGCGCCCGCTTTCAACATCATCAACGGTTACGACGCGACATTGGGTTTCGCCGAAGAAATGCATGACGGGCGACGCCAGATCGCCAAGGCGGTCGTCATCACGGCGATCCTCGCCAGCTTTCTGATCACCGTGCCGTTCACGGCTGCGGTCGTGGCCGCTCCCGACCTGCTGGCCTTCCTGACAAGCCCCGCTCCGGTGGTCTACTCGGTCGAGCAGGCGCTCGGGCCTTCCGCAAAAGCCATTGTCGACGTCGGCGTGATCATTGCTTTGTTCAATGGCGCGCTTTCGCTGATCATGTATTTCGCCCGCGGCGTGTTCGCCACCGGTCGCGATCGTCTGTGGCCGGCCGTAGTCAGCGACAAGCTCGGCTCGCTCAACAAACACGGCGTGCCGGGCTGGGGTGTGGTGGTGCTGGTGGTTCCCGCCATTCCGCTGCTCTTCGTCAGCCAACTCGACTGGCTCATCATCTTCGCCGGCACGATGATTGCGGCTGTCTATTTCTGCATCGGCCTGGCCGCATTGTGGAGCCGGATCAAGGACAAGGACGGTGTCCGTCCATTTCGCATGCCGCTCTGGCCACTGCCGGCGCTGGCCGTCACCCTGTTCACCGCCTTTGCGCTGGCGCAGCAGGAATCACAATTCCTGATCGGCGAACTGGTGCTGGCGATTGCCGGGCTCGGCCTCTTCGTCCTGTCGAGGATGTGGTCGCAAACCAAAGCATGAGGACGGGCGGGCAGCACAGCCCGCCACCCTCCAGCAGATCAAAAAAGGGACCACAACATGAAGAGAGTGATCATCGTAACCGGTGCCGGCCGTGGTATCGGGCTCGCCGTGGCAAGAAGGTTCGCGGCGACGGGCGACCTTCTGGTTCTCAACGACCGCCAGTTTGGTGACGAGGCTGCCGAGATCGTCGAGCAGGCAAAGTCGTGCGGCGGCGACGTCGCCTTCGTCACCGGCGACGTGTCGCGGGTCGAAGACGTTGCCGCCCTGGTTACCACGGCGATGGACCGTCATGGCCGCATCGATGTCCTGGTCAACAATGCCGGCGTGCTTCTGTCCAAGGCGACCGTCGACACAAGTGCCGAGGATTGGGCACGGGTGATCGGCATCAACCTGACCGGGACCTGGAACTGCCTGCATGCCGTTCTGCCCGGAATGATCGCGCGCCGCTCCGGTCGCATCATCAACGTCTCGTCCGAGCTCGGGCTGATCGGCTTCGCAACCTATGCCGCCTATTGCGCCTCCAAAGGCGGCGTGATCGCGCTGACCAAGGCGGTGGCCAAGGAGGTGGCGCCGCATGGCGTGCTGGTCAACTCGGTCGCACCGGGTCCGATCGAGACCGACATGCTCAAATACGACACCGTTGAATACAACGACGAGACGCGCGAGCAGATTCCGCTGCGGCGTTTCGGGCAGCCGGACGAGATCGCGGCGATGGTCGAGTTCCTGGCAGGCCCCGGCGGCAGCTACATGGTCGGCCAGATCGTGAGCCCCAACGGCGGCACGGCCATCTAGGGAAACGCCGATGACCAGCGAAGTTCAATCGCTCCTGCGCGGTCTCTCGTTGCTGGAGGCCCTGGCCGAATTCGACACACGCGGCGCGTCCCTGCAGGAACTGTCGGAGAAGACCAGCCTGTCGCCCAGCACTGCACATCGGCTGCTGACGACGTTCGTGGAGGCCGACTATGTGACGCGCGGCAGGGAACGGAGTTCCTACGTGCTTGGTCACCGCATCATCGGGATTGCGGGTTCGGCGCAACTGCGTACGGCGCATCTCAGGGTGATCGTCCGGCCATATCTCGAGGCCATAGCCGAGGAAAGCGGCGAGACGGCGAACCTGGTGGCGCTGGACGGCCGCAGTTCGGTCTATATCGACCAGGCGGAAGGCAAGCGCGTCCTGCACATGTCGATCCGCGTGGGCAGCACCTTTCCCGCCAACACCTCCGCTTCCGCCAAGGCGATCCTGGCATTTCAGAACCCGGAACAGGCCTTGAGGCTGATCTTCGGCGACGGCAGGGCCAAGCGCTACACCAGGCGCACGATCGTGCAGGCCGATGCATTCCGGGCCGATCTGCAAAGCACCAGGGAGCGCGGCTTTGCGATCGAACGCGAGGAGGTCGACGAGGGGGTGAGCTGCATCGCGGCTCCCATCCTCGATCGCAAGGGCGTGGCGATCGCAGCGGTCAGCGTACCCGGCCCAACCACGCGCATTCTCAACCCGACCCCGGACCGCCTGGGCAATCTTATCCTCGCCCACACGGCCAAGATCTCGCAGGCGCTCGGCGCCAGATACCTCGCGCGACGGCCGATCTGACCCGTCACAATCCCCGTTGCAACCAAGGAACAGAGCATGACTTCGATTCTGGTTACCGGTGGCCTCGGCTACACCGGCCGCATCATTGTTCGCCAGCTCGCCGAGCAAGGCTTCAAGGTCGTCAACTACAACCGCGACTACTCCGAGTGGGCAACCGACCTGATCACGCCCGTCCAGGGGGAGCTCTATGACATTCCGCGCCTTGTCAGGACGATCGAACGCCATGAGGTCGACCGTGTCATCCACACCGCGGCAATGTCGCATCCCGACTTGTCGATCGAACTGCCTGTCACCACCGTCGTGGCCAACATAGACGGCACCGTCAACCTGATGGAGGCGATGCGGCTGGCCGGCATCAGGCGACTGGTCAACTTCTCGTCGGAAACCGTCTACGGCAATCACGTCGAGCCGATCGACGAACGCTCCGCCACCGTGCCGACCACTCCGTACGGTGTCACCAAGGTGGCGGTTGAGCACTTCAGCCGCATCTACAACGAGCTCTATGGGCTCGAGGCGCTGTGCCTGCGCTTCAGCGAGGTCTATGGACCCGGCAACAGGATGCCGCAGATCTTGCGTGACATCATCAAGCCGGTGCTGCGCAGCCAGGCCTTCCGGATGGAGAACGGCGCCGACCATCTGTTTCACTTCATCCATGCAGAGGACGTCGGCCGTGCGGCCATCCTCGCCGCTTTTGCCGACAAGCCGGACGGCTCGGTGTTCAACGTCTTCGGCGATCGTTGCTGGACGCTTTCCGAAGCAGTCGGCCTTATCCGCAAGCTCTTGCCCCAAGCAGATATCGCAATCGGCCCCGGATATTGCCACCTCGACCGCCAGGGACCCTGGGACCAGTCAGCCGCCAGGCGCGCGCTTGGCTATGCCCCGGGCTACACGCTGGAGCAGGGGCTTGCGGCCTATGTCGAATGGCTGCGGTCGAACGAGTACTGAGATGGCCCGCTGCTTCATCCCCGTGCAGCCACTCTCCCGGGATGGGTTCGCACCCTATGGCGACGTGATCGACGCCGGCGGCCCGGAGTCTTTCCCCACAAATGGCGGCGCTGCCCATCGCTTTCACCGTCTTGGTGTCGCTGACTGCGGTGCGGAAGGTGGTGCGGCATTGCTCAGCATCTTTCGCGTGCTGCACGCCGGATTGCCGCTGCGTGTCAAAATGATGGAACGTCATCCTCTGTCGAGCCAGGCTTTCATACCGCTCGCCGGCCAGCGCTTCGTCGTCATTGTCGCGCCTGCCCAGTGCCGTCCCGATCCTGAAATGCTTCGGGCCTTCGTCACCGACGGGCGCCAGGGGGTGAACTACCATCGCGCCACCTGGCATCACCCGCTGGTGGCCCTGGATGGCGGCGATTTTCTCGTCGTCGACCGCGACGGCCCAGGTCCCGATTTCAACCAGGACTACGAGGAAGTGTTCCTGAGCGGGGACGTCCTCATCGACATGCGGGCGGTCGAGGCCGCCCTTTCCACGCTGTCGCCAACATCTTCGCAGGAGCAGAACCGATGATTTCCAATCAGATTGCCTGGCCCAACGGTGCCAAATGTGCCTGCTGCCTGACGTTCGACATGGACGCTGACAGTCTGATTCACGTCGACTATCCCAACGACGGCGACCGCAGGGTCTCGGCGATCTCGATGCTGCGCTACGGACCCCAGGTGGCGGTGCCGCGCATCGTCGAAACCTATCGCCAGCTCGGCATCCGGCAGACCTTCTTCATTCCCGCGTGGTGCATCGAGCAGTATCCGCAGGCCGTCGAGACGATCCTGGCCGGTGGGCACGAAATCGCCCACCACAGCTACATCCACGAGAATCCACTGGAACAGACGGCAGAGGACGAAGCCCATTGGCTCGACTCCGGTATCGAGGTGATCAGGCGCGCGACGGGACAGTCGCCGCGTGGCTGGCGCGCTCCGCTCTACAACTTCTCCAACCAGTCGCTGGATCTGCTTTTGGAGCGCGGCTTCAGCTACGACGCCTCGCTTATGGGCGCCGACATTCCCTACATCCTGAAGAGCCGGAAGACGGGCCGTGAGCTCATCGAGTTGCCGAGCCATTGGGGGCTCGACGACTGGCCGCAGTATGTGCAGTCGTTCGACCTGAATTACATGATGCCGGTGCGCAGCGCGCGCAACGGCTTCGACCTCTATCTGCGCGAGTTTGAGGCGGCCTACGCATATGGTGCGCTATGGGTGCCTGTCCTGCATCCGTTCGTGACCGGGCGGCTGTCGCGCTGGCACGTCTTCCGGGAGTTCCTGGAGCAGGTCGTCACAAAGGGTGACGTCTGGTTTGCACCGATGGAGGAGATTGCCGCGCATGTGCGCGCGGAGACCGAAGCCGGCCGCCACGAGCCGATGGTGGAGCTTCTGCCCCAATACCAGCGGCCGATCGGCCGTGTCCTGCCGCGGCGTTGATGTCACGGCGGAGGTCTGGCTTGTCCATTCTCAAATTCCAGACGCCGGCGGGGAACGCGCTTTCGATTGCTGCCGAGCAATTGTTGCTTGCCGGCTATGCCGGCCGAAACCGAGCCGATGTCGAGGCTCATATCTTGGAGATGCGCCGCCTGGGCGTTCCGGTGCCGGCCGAGCTGCCGGTATTCTATCGCGCGATGCCCTGCCTTCTGACACAGGCGGGGAGTGTCGATGTCGTCGGCTTGGACACGCGGCCGGAAGTCGAGTTCGTGCTGCTTTCCTGGAACGGGCGCCGCTATGTCACGGTTGGCAACGACCAGTTCGACCTGGCGGTCGAACGGCACGGATGGGGCGAGAAATCCAAGAACCTGTGCCAGAAGATCGTCGCCGGCACGGCGTGGCCGGTGGACGAGGTGATCCTCCATTGGGACAGGCTGGTGCTGGAGCTCTGGAGCAATGACGAGTTGCTGCAACAGGGTTGCCTTGACATGCTGCTGGAGCCGGACAGATTGCTCGAACGCGCCCGCTGCCAGGCCAGTTTCGACACCGGCGGCATCCTGCTTTTTTCAGGAACCATACCGGCACTGCGCCCCCCTGGCGCCGACATGCGAAATTTCTGCATGAAACTTCGCGACCCGGTGCTGGGTCGCGAGATCGTCTCGCAATTCGTTCTGTGCGACATCTCCGGTTCGTGCTCTCGACGTGACGTGGTGGTGCCGGCCTAGGTGAGAGGTGCGGCCGGGCAAGGTCGCTGCCGCGCGAGGGGCGCGAGACAGGCCGGACCGACAGAACGGGATCATCGCGATGGTCACCGGCCTGCAACAGAAATGACGAGGAGTGCCGAGGCGCCGCGGTTCACGGGCGGCGAAGAACCATGCTGCGCCTGACATCCCGGCCTTTCATCCAACCAGCGAGGTCCGCTCGGTGAGGTGGAGGTTTTTCTGCCAGGCGGTCTGGATCCGGGCCTCGATGACCTGGAGTACCATGCGGTGGGCACGGGCGACGTCGAACTCGCCCTGGCGATGGGCGAATTGCAGCCAGAACCCGTAATGCTGGACCGTGCCTGACGTTCGTTGCTCTCCCTTTGAAGGCTACAGGTCGTCGTCAAACGGCATCTGTCACTGTCGGTCGCCGCAATCCGGACAACAGCAAGCGGCCCCGAAAGCGTCACACCATGGAGGCGTCTTTTGCGTTCGCATTGCTAGGGCCGACGGTTTTCCGCGCGCCATGTCTGCACAGCGACCGCGTCGGCCTTGCCGCCGCGCGGGCCGTGGATGGTGACCGAGCGGGAGGCGGCGGCGATGGAGAAATCCAGGGCATCGGCGAAGGGCCGGCCCTGCGTCAGGCACCAGGTCAGCGCGCCGCCAAACGTATCGCCGGCGCCGGTCACATCGACCACTTGGACAGGGTAGCCGGCTGCCTGCAGGCGCGTTTGGCCGTCATGTGCCTCGGCGCCATCGGCTGCCAGCGTGCGCACGACCCATCCGATCTGGTGATCGCGTATCCAGTCGCCGATGCGGGAAATGTCGTCATGGCCGAAGGCGGCGCGGAAGCCGACCTGGTTAAAGATCACGACGGCTGCGCCGGTGAGATAAGGCATGTCTTCGGGCGTACAGCCACCGACATCAAGGTCGAAGATGGCGCGGCGGCCATGGTGCCGCAGGTCGGCGACGAGGTCTGCCTGCCTGAGCAGGCCCTGTTCCGTCTGGACGTGAAGCCGGCGGACGCGGTAGAGCGTCGTGTAGAGGAAGCCCGGCTGGCGCAGGGCCGCCAATGTCGCCTGCGCCAACCACATTGGCTGCTCGCCCATTTCCACTGTGAGCACGACATGCTCGCCGTCGATCAGGAAGATCAGGTTGCGCGACTCCGCAATTGCGGGATCGATCAGCATATGATCGGCTCCGACGCCATTCTGCCCGAGGTCGTCGATCAGGCGCCGTGACAGCGGGCTGTCATTGAGCAGTGAAATGAACTGGGTTTCGCCGCCCAGGGCGGCATGCACGACGGCGGCATTGGCGATGGAGCCGCCGATCTCGGCCGGAAGTTCCCTGACCATGCCCTTGTCGGCGCGGCCTGGCCAGCGATCGGCAGTGTAATATTCGTCGAGCGCAACGTCGCCGATGAAGAAGGTGGTCATGGGTGCAGTCCTTGCGCAGCCTGCACCTGACGCGGCCCGCCTTCGACCGGCACCCAGGGGCTCTCCGCGAGGCCGCAGATCGCCATCCAGTAATAGGGTGCGGGGCCAGAAAGACCCCGACAGGCGTCGTGCCAGACATTGCGGTGCATGACCACCGCCTGGCCAGGAGCGATGACGAAGGCCTCGATGTCGTCGCGGTGCGGTGCGCTGGCCTCCGACGCCGGGGCCACGGCGAGAATGACCGGCTCGGCGGCGCAGAAGATCGCTTCCTCCGTTCCGGGATGCCGTTCCATCGCCGCACATGACCATGGCGCGCCGCCGCCACGGGTGATGCCGAGATGACCGGCACCCGCGATCAACGGCGTGCGGGTGAACCCGTCGTTCCAGCCGTCGCCGGCGGTCCAGATCACGGCGGCATCTGTGTCGCCCATGAGATCGTAGACCCTGCCGTAGGGGGCAAAATTTTCCGGCGTCACCGGCTGGGCGACGATTGCGTCCGGCACGCTCATGCAGCGCTCCTGAGCGAACGGACGGCGCGCATCAGGCGCGCAACGTGAGGGGCCTCGACGCGGCCGGTATCCTTGTGATCATGCTTGAACCAGCTGCCGACCACTGCGCCGTCGGCCGCAGCGAGTTGTTCGGCGGCATTCGCTTCGGTGAGCCCTGCACCGATGAGGAGCGGCACGGTGCCGCCGGTGGCGGCACGGAAGCGAGCCACCTTGTCCATGTCCGTCGGCTGCCCGGTGGCATCGGATGTTACGACCAGACCGTCGCAGCGAGATGCACCGATGCGCACGTCTTCTTCTTCCGGCCGGCCGGAAAGGACGGGCTGGTATTTGAAGCGCACGCCGCCGAGCAGCAGCGCGGGAACGCTTGCCCGTCTTTCTGCGAGGCCCGTGGCGAAGGGGCCGTCGGCTTCCGGCGGCAAGTGGCCGGCGACGGAGTCGACCTGGATGAAAGCGACCGGATAGCGCCTGGCCAGCGCAAAGGCACGCGCATCGTCGCGCAACACATTGACGCCGATCTTCGCGCCAAGGTCGAGGCCGCACAGGCGATCGAGCACACGCTCGACGTCATCGGCTTCGCCGAAATAGTTCTCCACCACCAGCCCGTCGACGCCTTCGCCCGCCATGATGCGCGCTTCTTCCTCGGCCTGGACAAGTTTTGCAGCAGCGCCGTCACCGGCAAGGTGCAGCATGCCGAGGATCGGCTTTACGGTGGTGAATGTCTGACTGAGGCGGCTCATGCTTCTTCTCCTGCGCGCCGCCCTCAGGCAGGCGCGGTATCGCGTCCCCAGCGGGTAGCGAACTTCATCTGGACAGCCGGCGAGTAGACGATCGACGTGCGTTCGACCAATCGGTCGTCGGCATCGAGCACGTCCCCGCTGGCGCAAAGGTAGCCAGGCACCGCAGGTGCCGGGCCGAAAACCGTCCGCAGCTGATCGGACGGCGGCACGACGGTGAGCAGCAGTTCCGAGCGCAATGGATGGCGGTCATAGTCGCGGCGCAAAACCTCGTAGAGCGATTGCGCCGCGAAATCGTAGGCCTCGATGCCGGGATAAAGCGCGAGGTCGAGCTGGGACGTGTCGACGTTCAGCCAGTTGATCGTCTCGCCATTGGCAAGGCCGCGGGCGCGCACCAGACGGAGCTCGCCGTTGTCCACCCGATGCTCCAGCATCTTCGTCACTGGTCGCAGGCCTTGCCGACGTGCCAGTTCCGTGAAGCTGCCGAAATTCCAGATGTTGTGGCTGATCGGGCGGTGCGAGACGATCGTGCCCCGGCCTCGCACCTGTTGCACCAGTCCTTCCGACACCAGAAGCGCCATCGCATTGCGCACTGTCGTCCGGGCGATGCCGAACTGGTCGCGCATCTGGTTCTCCGAAGGAATGGCTTCTCCTTCGGAGAAATCGCCGCTCAATATGGCGGCGCGCAACGCCCTGTAGAGCTGCCGGTAGAGCTGTTCGCTCGAATAGGGATCGAGGCGAAAGCGCGACAGCCTGTCATCGGGGCGCTCCCCAGTCATGGAGGCATCTGGTGCGAAAGGTTGGGTCAAGGGCGGCTCCGGTGCGGTCCCGTTACTTGGTGGATCCGTTTATCTTGAACGCTTCCACGCCGGCCTCTTTCAAGCCGTGACGGTCGAGGATCTGTGCATAAGTTCCGTCGGCCTTGAGCGCGTCGAGCGTGGCCAGGACGGCATCGCGCAATTGCCCGTTCGCCTTGGCAAAGGCGATGCCGTAGTGGTTGACGTCGCCGACCTGGCCGATCTGGTAGAACTTGCCCGGCTCCTGCTTCATCAGGTCGAGCAGGCCCTCGAGACCGATAACCGATGCCTGGGCGCGGCCCTGGCGGATCTGCATGATGTGCTCGGCCTGGGTTGGGATCTGGATGACGGTGATCAGCTTGTCCGCCGGGCAGATCGACTTGCCGAGCTCTTCGGCCCAGGTGACCCAGCTCGTGCCTGTTGCTACGGCGACCGTCTTGCCGCAAAGGTCGGTCTCGGTCTTGATCTCACCCTGATGATCGGCGCTCGAATAGAAGACGTTGCCAGTCTTGAAGTAGTCGATGAAGTCGAGCTGGGTCTGGCGTTCGACCTTGTCGGAAAACGCCGTCATGATCAGGTCCGAACGGCCGGTGACGACCTGCGGGATGAGCTGCGGAAACTCGACGTTCTGGAATTCCGCCGTCAGGCCGAGACGTTCGGCAATCGCCTTGGCGAGATCGATGTCGAAGCCCTTCAGTTCGGTCGAGCCGGCATCGCTGTATTCCATCGGGGGATAGGCAAGGCTGATCGTGACGTTGAGCTTGCCGGCCGAGCGCACGGCCTCGGGCAGGGCGGCTGCCAGCTTTTCGTCGCCGGCGGCGTATGCCGCGCCGGCCAGGCTGATAAACGTGGCCGAGGCGAGCCCCAGAACCATCGGTAGCATTTTCTTCACTGTCCGTACTCCCATGTGTTGGACTGAAAGGGTCAGGCGAGCACGCGGCTCAGGAACGAGCGCACGCGTGGATCGGCAGGGTTGCTGAGCACGTCGCCCGGCACCCCCATTTCGCGGATTTCGCCGTCGATCATCACCACGACGCGGTCGGCGACCTCGCGGGCAAAGCCGATCTCGTGGGTGACGACGATCATGGTGGTGCCGCCGCGGGCCAGGGTGCGCATCACCTCCAGCACTTCACCGACCAGTTCCGGGTCGAGCGCGCTGGTCGGCTCGTCGAACAGCATGACGCGCGGCTCCATGGCGAGCGCCCTGGCTATTGCCACGCGCTGCTTCTGGCCGCCGGAAAGCTGGGAAGGATAGGCCGAGGCCTTGCCGGCCATGCCGACCTGCTCCAAAAGCTCCATCGCGCGGCTTTCCGCCTCGGCGCGCTTGAGGCCGCGCACCACCATCGGCCCTTCGATGACATTGCCGAGCACCGTGCGGTGGGCGAACAGGTTGAAATGCTGGAACACCATGCCGAGCTGGCTTTGCTGGGCGCGCAGGTGCTTGACCGGCAGTTCCTGCAGCGCGCCATTGGCGTAACGGTAGCCCATGATGGCGCCGTCGACCCAGACATAGCCGCCATTGGGTGTCTCGAGATGATTGATGCAGCGCAGGAACGTGCTCTTGCCGCTGCCGGAAGGGCCGAGGATGCAGAGCACTTCGCCATAGGCGACTTCCAGGTCGAGGCCCTTGAGGACCTCGTGTTCGCCGAAACTCTTGCGGATTCCGACCGCCTTGACCGCGAGACTCATGCTTGCCCCCTGGCGACGGCCCGGCGCGTCCAGCCTTTGAACCAGCTGCGCTGGCCGGCAGCTGCCGTGGCATCGCGGCCAAAGTGGCGTTCAAGGTAATACTGGCCGATGGAGAGGACTGTGGTTCCGGCCAGGTACCAGGTGGCGCAGACGAACAGCAGCTCGATGACGGCCCCATTGATGAAGTAGATACGCTGTGCAGCGTTCAGCATCTCGCCCATGGCGATTGTGGCGGCGAGCGAGGAGAACTTCAGCATGCCGATGGCGCTGTTGCCAAGGACCGGCAGGATCAGCCGCAGCGTCTGCGGCAGGATGATGCGACGCATGGTCTGGCCAGGCGTCATGCCGAGCGTATGGGCGGCTTCGGTCTGGCCACGGTCCACCGAAGCGATGCCGCCGCGCACCACTTCGGTGAGGTAGGAACCTTCGTTGACGCCGAGGCCGAGCACGGCAGCGACGAAGGGCGTGACGACGTCGACCATGCGCGCGTCGACCAGGCCGGGAATGTAGAGGCGCGGGAAGACCAGAGCGATGTTGAACCAGATGAGCAGCTGCAGCAGCACCGGCGTGCCGCGGAACACCCAGACATAGAGCCAGGCGGCGAAACGCAGGATCGGATTTGCCGACAGCCGCATGATGCCGAAGGCGAAGCCGAGGGCCACGCCGAGCGCCAATGCTACTGCGGAGATCAGCAGAGTCCAGCCGAAGCCGGTCACGATGACGCCTGCCGTCAGGAACTCTCCGACCACCGGCCATTGGATCTGCCCGACGGCAAAGGCACGGCCGATGACGGCGAGCAGCAGAAGCACGACGCCACCGCTTATCCAGCGGCCAGGATGATGGAGGTGGCGAACGGCGACGTCGCGCGCCGGCAGATCGGCCAGCGGCAATGCAGCGGTTGAAGGTGGAAGCGACTGGGACATGGCATCCAATTGTAGAGTTGGGCACCCAATTGTAGGGTTAGGCCTACAACTTAATATGAGGCGTTTCGAATGGAGTCAAGCTGCCTTCAGTCAGGGCCATCAGAGGGACGAGGGCGCAGTCGTCGAAGGGCAGGGCGGTATGCCGACAGGCGGGACCCGGATTGATGTCAATGCGGCTTGCGCACCGATTCCGTGATGGTCTGCGCAAGGGTTTCGGCCGCGCGCGAAGGTTTGTTGCGGGGATAGGCTATGTGGAACATATCCTCGAAAACCATGCGCTCGGGCGCCAGCACCCGGAGGCGGCCCGTGCGAACCCATTCGTCGGCATAGTGGTCGGGCAGGAAGCCGATATAGGCACCGGAGAGCAGCAGCAACAGGGTGCCTTCCATATGAGGCGTCGCAGCTGCCCAGGTGAAGCTCACCCCGCAGATCGTCTCGTTGAGCATGTAGGTGCGGCCGGCGAAGGGTTGGGCGGCGAGGTGGTCGTCGGTGAGGTCGGCGTCGGGGACGGCAAAGAGCGCGTGGCCCTCGGCACAGTAGAGCTTCTGGACCTCGGAGAAGGCTGCCTGGGTGCGGAAATGCGGCGTGACACTACCGACCGACGGCATCAGGACGATCTGATAGGCGCCGTTCAACAGGCCCTGGTGCAGCACCTGGGGTGCGGCGACGTCGATTTCCAGATGAACGCGCGGCGCGGCGCGGTGAAAGGCGGCCAATGCTCCCTGCAGGTCGAGGTCGCGGTTGGTGATCATGGCATCGACGGTGCCGAAGCTGAGATTGCCCGTCAGCTCCCCCTGCGCCTCGCCGATGCGGCTCTGGAACTTTTCGAGCGACCCAAAGAGCTCGAGCGCTGCGTCATAAACGAGCCGCCCCTCGTCGGTGAGCTCGAAGCCGCCGCGCCCGCGGCTGCACAGGCGCAAGCCCAGCCGTTCCTCGAGGTGGCGCATGTGGGTGGAGATCGTCGCCTGGGTCATGCCTAGCGCCGATTGCGCTGCGGAAAAGCCGCCGTGCTGCACGACGGAGGCGAAGACGCGCAGCAGCCTGAGTTCCGCATCGCCAAGCGAGAGGTTGAGGACGCGATGGCGGACCTTGTTGATCATTCATTGATTAATGCACAAGTAAACATCCAATCATAGATACTTTTAAACGTATCGGCATTTGGCACACTCCTCCGACCTTTGGAGGAGGGCATATGGCCAGCAATTCCTATGAAACCGGACGTCTGAACCTGCCGTTCGTCGGCATCTGCACCTTCGGCAAGTATCCCTACCAGCCCGACTGGGACGCCATCGACGCCGATGTCGCCATCCTCGGCGCGCCCTTCGACTGCGGCACGCAGTGGCGGGCCGGCACCCGCTTCGGCCCTCGTTCCATCCGCGAGGCTTCGACGCTGTTCTCCTTCGGCCATGGCGGCGCCTATGACCACGAGGACGATGTCACTTACCTGCCCAGCGGCGAGGTCTCCATCGTCGACATCGGCGACGCCGACATCGTCCATACCGACACGATGAAGAGCCACGCCAACATCGAGTTCGGCGTGCGCAAGATCCTGGCCGCCGGCGCATTGCCGGTGGTGCTGGGCGGCGACCATTCGGTCAATATTCCCTGCATCAACGCCTTCTCCGACGATTGCGCCGAGAACGGCCCGATCCACATCGTCCAGATCGACGCTCATCTCGACTTCGTCGACGAGCGCCACGGCGTGCGCTACGGCCACGGCAACCCGATGCGCCGCGCCGCCGAAAAGCCCTATGTCAGCGGCCTGTCGCAGCTCGGCATCCGCAACGTCTCGTCCACCGCCAAAGAGGGATACGAGGACGCGCGCAAGATGGGCTCCGACATCCTGTCGGTGCGCCAGATCCGCGCCCTGGGAAGTGCCGCCGTCGCCGAGCGTGTTCCCGCCGGCGCGCGCTATTACGTCACCATCGACATTGACGGTTTCGACCCCTCGATCGCGCCGGGCACCGGCACGCCCTCGCATGGCGGCTTCATCTATTACGAGGTGCTGGAGATCCTGGCCGCACTCGCCAAGCGCGGCACCATCGTCGGCATCGACCTGGTCGAGGTGGCCCCCGACTACGACCAAACAGGCGGTACCGCCATCCTGGCGGCACAGGTGCTGATGAACCTCATCGGCCGCGTCATGCATGCCAGGCAAACCAACGCCGAACGAGGAACTGAGGAGAGCCGGCCGCTCGCGGTTTTCGGCTGAGAAGGAGGAATACATGGACGACAACGTCCGCAATTATCTCGACCACTATGGTGTCAGCGACGCGACCCGGCGGTTTCTGGCGAAGCCGCAAAAGATGTTCATCGACGGCGCCTGGGTGGATGCCAGCAACGGCGCGACCTTCGATATTTTCGAGCCTTCGACCGGCGGTCTGGTCGGCCGCGCGCCTTCCGGCACGACCGAGGATCTCGACCGGGCCGTCCATGCCGCCCGCCGCCAGTTCGATGGCGGTGCCTGGCGCCGCCTCAAGCCGCTTGAGCGCGAGCGCCTGCTGCACCGCCTTGCCGACCTGATCGAGCTCCATGCCGACGAGTTGGCGGAGATCGAGGCGATCGACATGGGCAAGTCGGTGACCTTTGCCCGCGAGATCGACATCCAGGGCACGGTCGATACGTTTCGCTACTTTGCCGGCTGGCCTTCCAAGCTGCATGGGCGCACCGTCGAGCCGTCCATTCCCGGCAACTATCTCGCCTACACCCGTAAGGAACCGCTGGGTGTGGTCGCGGCCATCGTGCCGTGGAACTTTCCACTCCAGACCATGGCCTGGAAGCTTGCGGCAGCGCTGGCAGTCGGCTGTACCGTTATCGTCAAACCCGCCGAACTGACCTCGCTCTCCACATTGCGCTTTGCCGAACTGGTGCAGGAGGCAGGCATCCCTGATGGCGTCGTCAACATCGTGACGGGCCGCGGCAGTGTGATCGGCGCGGCTATGTCGACGCATCCCGGCATCGACAAGGTGACGTTTACCGGTTCGACACCGGTCGGCCAGGAGGTCGGCCGCACCGCCGTCGGCAATCTCAAGCATGTCACGCTGGAACTCGGCGGCAAGTCGCCGGTGCTCGTTCTGGACGATGCCGACATCGCGAGTGCCGCCAAGGCGGTGGTGAACGGCGTGTTCTTCAACTCCGGGCAGGTTTGCGACGCCGGCACGCGCGTCTATGTCCAGCGCTCGGTGCATGACGCCTTCCTCGACGAACTGGTCGCCGTCACCAAGACGCTCAAGATCGCGCCTGGCCTCGACCGCGACTGCTACATCGGCCCGCTGGTCTCGGCGCAACAGAAGAAAGTCGTCTCGTCCTATATCGCGGCCGGCCGCCGCGAAGGCGCCGAACTGATCCATGGCGGCGTGAGCCTCGACCGGCCGGGCCACTTCATCGAACCGGCGATCTTCGCGCGCTGCAAGCCCGAGATGACGATCGTCCGCGAGGAGATCTTTGGCCCCGTTCTGGTGACCGACGCATTCGACGATCTCGATGATGCGGTTACCCTGGCCAACGACACGCCGTTCGGCCTGGCGGCTGCGATCTACTCGAATGACCTGTCGCGGGTGCACGGGCTGATCCCGCGCCTGCATGCGGGTTCGATCTACGTCAATGCCCACAGCACGATCGATCCTTCCATGCCCTTCGGCGGGTTCAAGGCCTCGGGTTTTGGCAAGGACCTGGGTCCCGAGCAGCTCGACTACCTGATGGAGACCAAGGCCGTGTGGATCACGCTGCCATGAGGTGCTCGGCCTGATGAGCAATTCTCCGGCCGTCGCCCATGGGCGGCCGGTTGGCAAGATCGGCGGCTGATGGAGCCGCATGCATCGCGGATAGACGCCGAAGGCGCGACGCGAAAGGGGAACAACAATGGAAACAGATATCGCCTGGCAGAAAGAACTCGAGCGGCGCGCCCGCATCTATGAGGACATCGAGGCTGGCGGCCGCTTCGAAGGGGTGATGACCACGCTCGACTACGCCGGCATGGCCGCCCTGACGCTTGTTCTGGTCGTCGGATTCTGGATCTGGGGGGCGTGAAATGACCGACCATGTCAGCCGCGGCGGCTTTGCCGCCATCGAAACTGAGCAGGAAGAGGCCGCCCGCAATCGCGCTGCCGCCGAACGAGGCGATGCGCCTTTGCTTCCTTCCGAACGCCTCTGGGGCTTCTGGGAGTTCACTTACGCCAATTCGGCGCTTGCCATTGCCACCTGGGCATTCCTGATCGGCGGTGCCATCGGCCTCTTCGTCGGGCCGAAGGAAGGCATCGCGGCCATCGTCATCGGCAACATCGTCGGTGTCGTGCTGACGGCGCTCGCCACAACACCGCTCTCCGGTCGCTATGGCATCGAGCAGTTCGTCGCGCTGCGCAGCCAGTTCGGCTACAACGGCAGCCGCATCGTCTATGTGCTCGCTGTCGTCGTGCTCACCATGGGCTGGCTCGCGGTGCTCGCCATGATGTTCGGCCGCTCGATTGATGGGCTGGCCGCGCTCAGCGCAGGCGAGGCGGCCAATCCGACCGGCATCAAGATGGTCATCGCCGCGATTGGCGCGATCCTCGTCACCTGGTTCATCGTCGCCAAGGGGCCGACTTCGATCAAGTTCTTCAACATGGTCGTCTCGCCCGCGCTGGTGATCCTGATGATCGTAATGCTCTACCTCATCCTCCAGCAACGATCCTTTGCTGAGCTGCTTGAGATGCCGGCGCTTGCTCCGCCCTTCGAAGACAACACGCTCAACTTCATCATCGCCGTTGAAGTCAACCTTGCTGCCGGCTTCTCCTGGTGGCCCTATATCGGCAACCTGGCACGTCTCACCAAGAACGAGCGCACCGCCTTCTGGCCGAACATTCTGGGTATCTTCGGCGCCGCGGCTCTTGGCGAAATCGTCGGCCTGCTCGCCGCCGTTGCCCTGGGTGAAAGCGACCCGACGATCTGGATGACCAAGATCGCAGGTCCAATCATCGGCATCATCGCTCTGCTCTTTGTTGCCTTCGCCAACATGACCTCGATGGCCAACATTCTCTACACCTCCATCGTCGGTCTCAGGCAGGTGGGAACGGCGTCGGTGCGCGCCATTTCCTGGAGCACGATCCTGTTCCTGTTCTGCCTCATCCCGCTCGGCCTCGTGATCTTCTACCCGCAGATGTATGACGGTTTCTTCATCTTCCTCGTCTGGACGTCGGCGCTCAATTCCGCGCTCGCCGGCATCGGCATCGCCGACTACTTCTTCCTGCGCGGCCAGAAGCTGGACATGCGTAGCCTGCATGGTCCGCAGGAAAGCGGTCCGTACCGTTTCTGGGCAGGATTCAACCCGATCGGGCTCGCGGCACTTGCCATGGGCTTCATCGTCTACGTTGCGATCTTCAACCCGCAGACGCTCGCGAGCATTCCGGCCTTCAAGTACCTGACCGCCTCAGTGCCGTCCTGCGTGGCGGCCGGCGTGGTCCACTACGTGCTCACCAGGCTGTTCGCCCGCGGCGCCGGCTGGGGCAACTACCCCCGACGCTGAGCCCCTACATCGAGGTGGGCCACGCGCCGCCTCGAACCCCGTACCCAATAGTGATCCGAAACCCATCGGGATGACCGCCATGGATGCCACCTTCGACTACATCATCATCGGCGCCGGTTCGGCCGGCTGCGTCCTGGCCAACCGGCTGACGGAGGACCCGTCCTGCAAGGTACTGGTGCTGGAATATGGCGGCAGCGACAACTCGATCTTCATCCAGATGCCGACGGCACTATCGATCCCGATGAACGGCACGAAGTACAACTGGAAATACATGACCCTGCCGGAGCCCGGCCTCGACGGCAGGCAGGTGCACTGCCCGCGCGGCAAGGTCATCGGTGGCTCGTCCTCGATCAACGGACTGGTCTATATGCGTGGCCACGCACGCGACTTCGACGAATGGGCCGAGCTCGGCGCGCGCGGCTGGGGTTATGCCAATTGCTTGCCCTATTTCCAGCGCGCCGAAAGCTGGCAAGAGGGCGGTGATTCCTATCGCGGCGACAGTGGTCCGCTCGCCACCAATGCCGGCAACAAGATGCAGAACCCGCTCTACAAGGCCTTTGTCGATGCCGGCCACGAGGCTGGTTACATCACGACGGCGGATCCGAACGGGCAGATGCAGGAGGGCTTCGGCGCCATGCACATGACCGTCAAGGACGGTGTACGCTGGTCGACGGCCAATGCCTATCTCAAGCCGGCGATGAGCCGCCCGAACCTCACTGTCGTCACCCATGCCATGACGCGTCGCGTGTTGCTCGAGGGCAAGCGCGCCATCGGTGTCGAGTATGAACTCGGCGGCGAACGCGTCGTGGCCAAGGCGAGCCGAGAGGTGCTCATTTCCTCCGGCCCGATCGGCTCGCCGCATCTCCTTCAGCGCTCCGGCATCGGGCCTGCGGCGGTGCTGCAAAAGGCCGGCGTGCCGGTGCTGCATGACCTGCCCGGCGTCGGTGAAAATCTTCAGGACCATTCCGAGGTTTACATACAGTATGCCTGCAAGGAGCCGATTACGCTCAACGGCAAGATGGGGTTGTTGAGCAAGGCGCTGATCGGGGCCGAATGGATCCTGTTCAAGAAGGGGTTGTCGGTCTCCAACCATTTCGAGAGCGGCGGCTTCATCCGTTCCGATGCATCGCTCGAATGGCCCGACATCCAGTTCCACTTTCTGCCGGCAGCGATGCGCTATGACGGCAAGAAGCCGCTCAAGGGGCACGGTTTCATGGTGCTGACCGGCCCCAACAAGCCCAAGAGCCGTGGCTATGTCCGATTGCGGTCACCCGAAGCGCATGAGCAGCCCGACATCTTGTTCAACTATCTCGATCGCGAGGAGGACAGGGAAGGTTTCCGTCGTTGTCTGAGGTTGACGCGCGAGATCATCGCACAGCCGGCCTTCGACAGGTTCCGTGGTGAGGAGATGGCTCCGGGCAAGGACGTTCGTAGCAATGACGAGATCGACGCCTGGGTGCGCGAGACGATGGAGAGCACCTACCACCCTTGCGGCTCCTGCCGCATGGGGGAGGACGCGATGGCCGTCGTCGACAGCAACCTCAAGGTACGTGGCGTCGAAGGGCTCAGGGTGATCGACAGCTCGGTCTTCCCGTCCGAGCCGAACGCCAACCTCAACGCGCCGACCATCATGCTCGCCGAACGGGCTTCCGACATCGTGCGTGGAAAACCGCTGCTCGCAGCGTCCAATGCGCAGGTGGGCATCGCCCCCGGTGTCGGGGTCAGCCAGCGCAGCCGCAATCCGGTACGTGCCGTCCAACACTGAGCCGTTTTTGGAGGCCAGCATGGTCGAACGTGGAATTGGCTATGTGCTTTGCCGACGGGATGGCGGACCGGAGGAGTTCGATCAGGCGGCCTTCGTGGAGGCGTTCTTTCGCCGGTTGCGAGCCTGCTTCACCGGCGTGTTCGTGACAGCTCTATCGCGGCGGCCTCACATCCGGACGAGTGCCTCGGCGAGGCGGCCGAGATAGGGCTTCATGCGCTCTGCCGGAACACCGGCATAGCCGAGAATGAGCGCGTCGGCCCGGGCTACCGGGCCGATCGCATAGTCGGACAGCGGATAACTTTGGAGCCCGGCCTCGATCACCGCGCGGTGGGCTAGCCGGTCTTCTCGCCCGCCGTCCAACCAGGCGAGCGCATTGAGCCCGCTCTCGGAACAGTCCATGCGGGCGAGGCCGGCGAGGGCCACTTGGCCCGCTTCCTTAAAGGCGTCGCGACGCTCGGCATAGAGCCCGCGCATCCGGCGCAGGTGGCTGGCGAAATGCCCGCCGCCGATGAACTCGGCCAGCACGAGCTGGGTTTCCACCGGCGCACTGCGATGAATGAGGCCGGCCAGGTTGCGGAAGGCGCCGACGAGTGTCGGAGGCAGCACGAGATAACCGATGCGGATGCCGGGATAGAGCGCCTTGCTGAAACTGCCGGCATAGATCACCCGGCCGTGGCTATCGATGGAGCGCATCGAGGGCAGCGGCGCGCCGTCATAGCGGAACTCGCTGTCATAGTCGTCCTCGATGATCCAGGCATCGTTTGTCCGCGCCCATTCCAGCAGTGCAAGCCGGCGCGGCAGCGAAAGCGTCACCCCAAGCGGATGGTGTCGTGAGGGCATGACGAAGGCGAGGCGCACATGGGGGTGGCGCGCCATGGCACCTGTGACATCCATGCCATCCGCATCGACATCCACGGGGCAGAGTTCCAGGCCAAGCGTACGGAACAGGTTGCTGGTGGTAACGGGCCCTGGGTCCTCGAACCAGATGCCGTCGCCGGGATCGGCGAGCGCCAGCGCCGCAAGCGTAAAGGCTGCGTGTCCTCCCGGTGTGATAATGATCTGCTCAGGGTCGCAGGGATCGCGCCGGTGCAGGGCCAGGTACTCGGCGATCCGCTGTCGCAGTACCAGTTCCCCCGCGACATCGCCATAGCCCATGGCGGCCTTGCCGCCGCGCGTCACCGCGTTCCAGCATTTCCGCCACTGGGCGAAGGGAAAACGGTCGAGCGCCGGCTGGTTGGGCAGGAAGGGCCGATGCTCCATCTTATCGATCTCGGCCGACACGCCGCCCGCCAGCGTGCCGATCCGCGACAGTCGCGGCGGTGTTTCGCCAAGCGGCTGCGCGGCGCGCGGCTGCGATGGCTGGCGGGGCAGGGCGATGGAAACGAATGTGCCGGCGCCTTGCCGCGCCTCCAGATAGCCCTCCGCCTTCAGGTTTTCCAGGACGCGAACCAGTGTCTGGCGCGACAGGCCCAATTCTTGGGCCAGGATGCGGCTCGCCGGCAGACGCGTGCCCGCCCGCAAATGCCCGCGCAGGATCGCCGTGCGCAACTGGTCCTGCACCTGCCGGAACTTTGGCAGGGAGGCGGACCCTTCGAGGCGAAGGAAGGGCAGGATCGGGCCTTCGAACTGCTTGGCCAAGCTTATGTCCCTCCAAATTGGTCTAGTCGAATGCATGATAATGGACGTTTGATTGTTGTCCAATTGTTACATGCTCTGCCTACACGAGAACACACCGATGCAGCCCCAGAGGACGCAGACGGGTGCCAGGGGAACCGGTGCGCACGGCAGGGCCGACGACCGGACGCATGGATCAACGCATCGCCCACGAACCGTCGCCGACGGTCAACAGGAGGACTTCATGAACCGCTTCATCTCGCGCGCATTCGTGTCCGCGCTCGCCCTCGCGGCGGCTTTGCCGACAGTTGTTCGGGCAGAGCCGGTGCAGGACCTCGTCGACGCCGCCACCAAGGAGGGCACGCTGACGGTCATCGCCCTGCCGCATGACTGGTGCAACTACGGTGAGGTCATCGCCAGCTTCAAGGCGAAATATCCTGGTATCACGGTCAACGAACTGAACCCCGATGCCGGTACGGCCGATGAATTGGAAGCGATCCGCGCCAACAAGGGCAACACCGGCTCGCAGGCCCCCGACGTCGTCGATCTCGGCCTCGCCTTTGCGCCGGCCGCTGCCAAGGAGGGCTTGCTCCAGCCCCACAAGGTGGCCACCTGGGACGAGATCCCCGACAACATCAAGGATGCGGACGGCTACTGGTATGGCGACTATTACGGCGTCATGGCCTTTGGCGTGAACAAGGACCTGCTGGCGACGGCGCCGGCTGACTGGTCGGATCTTTCCAAGCCTGAATATTCCGGTGCCGTGGCGCTCACCGGCGATCCGCGTTCCTCGGCGCAGGCGATCCTGGCACTGATGTCAGCCGGCATCTCGCGTGGTGCCAAGCCCGGCGCCGAATCCGGCTCCAAGGGACTGGAGCTCTTTGCCGAGCTGAACAAGGCCGGCAACTTCGTTCCGGTGCTCGGCAAGGCCGGCACGATCGCGCAGGGCCAGACGCCGATCGTCGCTGCCTGGGACTACAACCTGCTTGCCTGGCGCGACGCGCTGAACGGCAATCCGCCGATGGACGTCGTCGTGCCCAAGAGCGGCGTTGTGGCCGGCGTCTATGTCCAGGCGATCTCCGCCTATGCGCCCCATCCGAACGCGGCAAAACTCTGGATGGAATATCTCTACTCCGACGAAGGCCAGACCGGCTGGCTGAAAGGTTACTGCCACCCGGCGCGCTTCGCCGCCATGCTGAAGGCCGGAAAGTTTCCGCAAGAACTGCTCGACAAGCTGCCGCCGGCCGAAGCCTACGAAAAGGCGATCTTTCCGGCTGTCGAAGAGCTGGACGCCAACAAGACCGCCATCACCGGCGGATGGGACAAGGTCGTCGGCGCCAACATCAAGTAAGCCGCGCACACTGTGGGAAGGCCTGCTCACGGCAGGCCTTCGGCCATCGCGCCCGTTGGGAGCAATCGGATGACGACAATAACCCTATCCCTGCCATCGGCGCGGCAGCCGAGGCAGGTGCTCAGCTGGTTCGGGGTTGCCCCATTCTTCCTCTTCGCCCTGCTGTTCCTGATCTTGCCGACACTCAATATCGTGGTCGGCGCCTTCCGCAACCCGCAGGGGCAGGTCACGCTGGAGAACCTCGGAAAGCTGCTCTCGCCCTCCATCCTGTCGGCTTTCTGGATCTCGATCGAGCTCAGCCTGCTGACGGCGGTGCTTGGCTGTCTGTTCGGCTTCCTCATCGCAGCGGCTATCACCCTCGGCGGCCTGCCGCGCCCGTTGCGCAATGCCATCCTCACCTTTTCCGGCGTCGCCTCCAATTTCGCTGGTGTACCGCTTGCCTTCGCCTTCATCGCGACGCTCGGACGCCTTGGCTTCGTCACCATGCTGCTGCGCCACTGGTTCGGCATCAATCTCTATGGCAGCGGCTTCAACGTCGTTTCCTTCCTCGGCCTCGCGCTCACCTATCTCTATTTCCAGATCCCGTTGATGGTGCTGATCATCACGCCGGCGCTGGAAGGGCTAAGGCGTGAGTGGCGGGAGGCGGCGGAGAGCCTCGGGGCTTCCGGTGCGCAATATTGGCGGATGGTGGCGCTGCCGGTGCTGTGGCCCTCGCTGCTCGGCACGCTGGCGCTGCTCTTCGCCAATGCCTTTGGAGCAGTCGCCACCGCCATTGCGCTGACAGGTTCCTCGCTATCGATCGCGCCCATCGTGCTCTTCGCGCAGATCCGCGGCGACGTGCTCAACGATCCCCACCTCGGCTACGCCATCGCCTTTGCCATGATCGTGCTGACGGCCATCGCCAACTGCATCTACATCCTCCTGCGCATGCGTGCCGAAAGGTGGCTCAAATGACGGGAAGACAGCTGTGGTCCTGGCTCGCCGTCGCGTTAGGCGGGCTCTATTTCCTGCTTCCGCTCGTCGGCATGTTCGACTTCTCCATGCGCATGCAGCGTGGCGTCTATTCGTTCCAAGCGTATCGCGTCGTGCTCGCCGATCCCCAGTTCCAGCAGACTTTCGGCTACTCGGTCGCGCTGGCCTTGCTGACCATCATCCTCGGCATCCTGCTCGTCGTGCCCACCGCCTATTTCGTGCGTCTCCGCTTTCCTGGTCTTCGGCCGGCCATCGAATTCATCACGCTGCTGCCGCTGGTCATCCCGCCCATCGTCATCGTCTTCGGCTACATCCGCATCTACAACACCTCGTCCGTGCTGCCACTGACGGGGAGTTGGTGGGGCACGAACATCCTGCTGCTCTGTGGCTATGCGGTGCTGTCGCTGCCCTACATGTACCGCTCGGTGGACACGGGCCTGCGCACCATCGACATCGCCAGTCTCACCGAGGCCGCGCAGTCGCTCGGTGCCGGCTGGGCGCGCATCCTTGCGGTCGTCATCCTGCCGAACGTCTTCGTCTCGGTTCTGTCAGGGGCCTTCTTGACCTTCGCCATCGTCATCGGCGAGTACGTCTTCGCTGCCTTGCTCAACGTCAATTCCTTCGGCCCCTACATGGTCTGGATGGGCGGCAACCGGGCCTATGAGCCCTCGGCGCTCGCCGTCGTCGCCTTCGCGATCACCTGGGCCTGCATGGGGCTGATCCAGCTTTTCACCCGCTTTTCCAAATTCTCGACAGCGAGGCGCTGACCGTGTCCTTTCTCGACATTCGCCATCTGCAAAAGTCCTTCGGCGCGCATCGCGTCGTGAAGGATTTCACCCTCGGCATCGACAAGGGCGAGTTCGTGTCCTTCTTGGGGCCCTCCGGCTGTGGCAAGACCACCGTGCTGCGCATGGTCGGCGGCTTCGAGGCGCCGACGTCGGGCGCCGTCAGCATCGACGGACGCGACGTCACCGCTCTGCCCGCAAACCGGCGCAAGATCGGCATGGTGTTTCAGTCCTATGCACTCTTCCCGAACCTGACGGTGGCGGAGAACGTCGGCTTCGGCCTCAAGGTGGCCGGCCAAGGCAAAGCGGAGATCGCACGGCGGGTTGCCGAAATGCTGGAGCTGATCGGCCTGCCACAACTCGGCAGCCGCTATCCTTTCCAGCTCTCCGGCGGCCAGCAGCAGCGCGTGGCGCTCGCCCGCGCGCTCGCGCCGCGGCCTGAGGTGCTGTTGCTCGACGAGCCGCTGTCGGCGCTCGATGCGAAGATTCGCGTCAGCCTGCGCGACGAAATCCGCCGTATCCAGCGCGACCTCGGCATCACCACGATCTTCGTGACCCATGACCAGGAGGAGGCGCTGTCGATGTCGGACCGCGTCGTTGTCATGCATCAGGGCGTTGCGGACCAGATCGGTACGCCGTTCGAGATCTACAACCGGCCGGCGACGCGCTTTGTTGCCGAATTCGTCGGCACGCTGAACCTCATCGATGCCGATCTGGTCGACGCCGCGGCTGGCCACATCCGCTTGGCCGGTGTGCCGGTGACACTGGACAGAGCATCGCCGGGCAGAGCCGGGGAGCGCATCAGCCTGGCGCTGCGGCCTGAGACGGTGACGCTCGGGCGCGGGGGAGGCGACATCGTCCTGCCGGGGCGGATCGCCGAAGTGCATTTCCTTGGGCCCGTGATCCGTGTCCGCGTCTCGGTGGAAGGCGGCGGTTCCATCGCGCTCGACACGTTCAATCAGGCCGACAGGCTGCCACCTTTGATCGGTGCGCCGGTCGATATCAGCATGTCGCATCGCGACCTTCTGGTACTCGCCGCCTGATGGGGCTCGAAGCTTTGAAATCACCAGCGGAGGAGCTGGCATATTGATCGACATGCCTTGGGACACGGCGCCGTCCGCCGACTGGCGCGCGCGCATCGCGCAACTTCCGGCGCACAGCCGGACCCGGCTCGCCGCACGAGCAAGGAGCGCGCCGCTCTTCGCCCATGCCTATGCCTTTCATCTTAACATGCGCTTCGGCGGCATGACGCCGCTGCATCTTGCCGAATTCGCTAGGAAGCAGCGGCTTTTCGGCGTGAAGGTCCATGTTGAGGATGGCGAAGGCGCAAGTCTTGCCCGAATGGCCGACGCGGCGCTGCGTGCCTACGGAACGGCGGTGAGCGATCTTGGGCTGGAGCTGCATGTCGAGACCAGCACGACAGATGCGGCCGGGCTGGCGGATGCGGTGCGGATCGCTCTTGCCACCGGTGCCACCTCGTTGCGCTGCTATCCGCGCTATGAGGGCCGCGTTTCCGACATCGTCGCCTGGACGATCGCAGACCTTCGCCGGTTGACCGCCCTCGACCCCGAAGGGAAGCTGCGTTTTACGCTCGAGCAGCATGAAGACCTCAAGTCGGATGAGCTGATCGACATCCTGGAGGCCGTGGCCAATCCTCGCCTCAGCCTGCTGTTCGATTTCGGCAACATGATCAATGCCTATGAAATGCCGCTGCCGGCGCTCGACGCACAGTCGCCCCATGTCACCGAGGTTCACGTCAAGGATTGTCTCGTCATGCCTGATCGTGGCGGCTGGGCGCATCTCGCCTGTCAGTCGGGCGGCGGGCACCTGCCGATGCAGGCGATGTTCGTCGACTTGCTTCTACTTGGCGATGACCGTCCGCAGGTCCTGGCCTTCGGGCTGGAGGAAGAAGAGGGCTATTTCGCTCCCGCCCTGCGTTTCGCCGCTGAGGAGGCCGATCCTTTCATCCCCGCTCGTTCAGCCAGCTTCACCGACATTGGGACCAGCCAGCTTGCAGAGCGGTTGCAACGGGAGGTCCACGCTGCCCACCGGCAGGTCGAAACCGTCAGGGCGATGCTGGATGAGATCGCCACCGAAGCTGAAAGGATGCCACAATGAACCAGGGCCCTGCCTGCCCCCCGGCGTACCTGGCGCTCGCCCATACGATGGCGGATGCCGCTGCCCAAGTGATCCGACCGCATTTCCGCCAACCCATCGCCATCGACGCCAAGGCCGATGCCAGCCCCGTCACCATTGCCGACCGGGACGCCGAAGCCGCGATGCGGCGAATGATCGAAAGAGAGTTCCCAGATCACGGCATCAGGGGCGAGGAGCTCGGCGCCTGCCGCACCGATGCCGAGTGGGTCTGGGTGCTTGATCCGATCGACGGCACGAAATCCTTCGTCTCCGGTTCGCTCGCCTTCGGCACGCAGATCGCACTGCTCCATCACGGCGAGCCGGTGCTCGGCATCATCAACCAGCCGATCACGGGAGAACGCTGGGTCGGGGCGGCAGGTGTCGCGACCCTCGGCGGAAAACCGATCCGCACCAGCGAAAGAACCGCACTCGATCAGGCGATCCTCTACACCTCGGCGCTCGAACAGTTCGACCGGCCACGCCATGATCGGTTCTCGGCGCTTGCCGCCAGCGTCCGCTTCACCCGGCTGTCGCACGACTGCTATGCTGCCGGACTACTGGCGCTCGGCGGCATCGATCTCCTCGTCGAAAGCGATGTTTTCGACTACGACATCCTCCCGCAAATGCCCATCGTGCAGGCCGCTGGCGGCCTCGTCACCGACTGGCAAGGGCAGCCGCTCCGGAATGCCCGAAACTACGCCACGGTGCTGATGGCGGCGAACGCCGAGCTCCACCGGGCCGCTTTGCAGATCCTTTGTCGCGATTGATTTTTCAGTCGTGCGGGTCGGCGCAAAAGGGTTGGTTGGCGACTGCTGGACGTCGCGGCCAATGGTCGTCTCATGCCGATGGGGACGAGTGCGCAAATATCCGCACGGCAAGGCGAGCCAACCGTCATGCGACTGGCTGACATCAGAGATGGCGTGTATTCGCGGACCGCGTCAAGCAGCTGATGGCCAAGCCGGCAATCCCATCGAGACAGATCTGCCAACGCGACTGCAACGAATGGTCCCCGCGTCAAGCACTTTCTTACCCGGGGAGTCCAGCCATTATTTTGCGTGATGCCGACGATCATGCTTGATGCCGCCAATATTTCACTGCACATCGCTCGGCATGTCGGATGAGGCAAGAAACCTGCGTCGGGATTTGCTGTGGGCCTGGCCCGCATCGCTGATTCTGCATGGGTTTCTGATCGCGGTGATGCTGGCCTACAGTCAGCCGAGGCTTCCTGAACAGCAGCAGGAGGAGGCGGTAAACGTCACTCTCGTGCCGCCGCCAGCACAGCCGAAGCCGAAACCGGCTCCTCCGCCTCCCGCGAAGGCCGAAGCCGAAAAGCCTGCGGAGCCGAAGCGGTCGCCGGCGCCGGAGACATCGCCGACCAAGCCGGCGCAAATCGAGGTGCTGAAGCCTGTCTTCAGGTTCGGAGACAAGGATGCCGGTTCCGGCAAGTCTCCGGAGAGCGGCAGCGTGCAGGACACCGCGCCGTCCCCGGCAAAGGACGAGACTGTGAAGGCGCCTTCCGAGGAACGGCCCGATGCAGCCGATGACGCCGCAAAGCAGGCGGCGGCTGCAAAGGATTTCGGGGCGGTTCAGGACGCGGAGAGCGAGCCAGCTCCAAACCAGGACAATGGCAAGCAGGAAGCAGACAAGCAGGAGGGACTGACGGAGGGTGCCGACACGCAGGCAGCGTCGGAGCCAGCGCCGTTGGGCGCCATCGGCGCTGACGGCGAGATCGCGCTGCCCGCCATGGCCACGGCGCCTGAGCCCAGGCCCGCCAATACGTCGAAACCCAGTCTTGCGCAGATCCATAAACCTGGAAGCGGCAAGGCCAGGGCCCCAGCCTCCGGCAATGCGAACGCTGCCGCCTCGCAGCCCTTTTCGGGATTGCCGGGGGTTCGAAGGCCGCAATCGCAAGGCGCTACCGGTGCTGCACTGAGCACGACGGCGATGGCCGGCTTGCCTCGCGACAAGCGGGCCGCCCAACTCTGCGCCAGCGCGCTGCAACGGCGACTGGTCGACGCTTCCTATTCTCCCGACCTTGTGCCTCTCGTCCCGCTCAGGCGCGGCAATGTGCTCGACGTTCCGGAGGCGGCCTTCCGCACGCGCACGGCATGGCACGCCTTGAGCTTCCGATGCGAGGTCGATGCCGAGGCGACAACGATCCGGTCCTTGTCCTTCCGCGTCGGAGCGACGATCCCGCCCGGTGAGTGGGCGCGGCTGGGGCTCCCGGCAAACGACTAGGCCTTGCCGGAAAACGGTTCCCGATACTGGCCTTGAGTAACGGCGGTTCGAAATGAAGACTCTGGAAATGACGATTACGGCCATAGTGGCAGGCGACCTAAGCGGAATCCCTGTTCTCAAGGCAGCCAGCCACGCTGATCTGCTCGATGCGGCTGCTAGGCTGCCTCAACTAACCATCGCGCGACCAGCCTTGGCAAAGGTGCTGAAGTCATGGCGCAGCGGTCATTGCAGTGCCGATGTTGTCCAGCAGTGGGCTTCATTTGCCCGGCGTGGCTACATCGCCGGTGGTGTCCGTGGCGCAGTGCGCCCAATCGATATCGAGTACGATGCACTCGACGAAAATTTGATCGTGGAAGTCATCGGGCGGCTCGATGAGATCGGCGACATCATTGATGGGGAGGTTGATGACAATGAACGCGAGGCAATGCTGAGAATTCTTGAGGCGTAGCCAGCCGTTTGGAACTCTTCTCCCGCAGAACTGGCTGAGTTTGGCGACCAGCCGCGAAGCCACTCTTCCACTCTGGTGCGGTCGCGTGGTATCAACTTCGCAGAGGGATAACCGAAGCTCAGCCTCGAAACCCGACAAGCACGTGCTGTGTCGGGACAGTTGTTTCCTTCCCGGCATGGTGCGGCCATGTCTCGGAAGGCAGAATATGGACCCTCGCATCTTTCTCCTGGCTTTGGCGACGTTCGCCACCGGCACGGCCGAAAACATCGTCATCGGCATTCTTCCCGATGTTGCCTTGGGCCTTGGCGTTTCGCTTGGGCTTGCCGGTCAGCTGACGGCCGTCTTTTCGTTGACCTTTGCGCTCGCCGCGCCGGCAGCGCTTGTGCTGACCCGGTGCATGGAGCGCAGGACGATCCTCGTTTTCGCCTTGGCGGCGTTCGTTCTGAGCAATCTGGCTGCAGCCTTGAGTCCTGGCATCGCGGTGCTGTTTGCAACACGCATCGCCATGGCAGCGGCAAGCGCGACCGCCTGTCTCGTGGCCACCATGCTGGCGACCGAGCTCGCCGGGCCCGACAGGCGCGGACGGGCAATCGGCCTGATCTTCATGGGAATCAGCGGGTCGATGGTGCTGGGCGTGCCCGCCGGAATGTTGATCAGCAGCCTGTTTGGCTGGCGCATCGTGTTCTTGGCGCTGGCGTTGCTGGCCTTGTCGATTCTTGCGCTCTGCCAGCTATTGCTGCCTGTTTCAAGCAGAGGGCCGCGCGACATGGCGGGCTATCGTCGCCATGTCGGGTCGCTGCGGCTTTTGTCCGGGCAGCTGGTGTCGATCCTGATGATAGGTGGTCACTTCGTCCTGTTTGCCTATCTCGTACCTTATGCCGTCGACGCGGTCGGCTTCGACGACGACACGCTCGTACCCATCTTCGTGGCCTTTGGCGTGGCCGGCGTCAGCGGCGGCTATCTCGGCGGCTGGCTGACGGACGTCGTCACGCCGCGTGCCGCGATCCTTGTCGTCCCGCTTGCCTATATGGCCGTCCTGCTTGCCATTCCGGCCGTCTCTTCCATGCCGATGGCGTTCCTCGGCCTGATGATGGTCTGGGCCTGCATCAGCTGGATGATCTCGCCCGTGGTGCAGAGCTTCCTGATCAGCGCGGGGCCTGAGACCGCGGAAGCCGGCGTCAGCCTCAACCTGTCGGCGATGCATGTCGGCGTGGCTCTTGGCACCGCGATCGGCGGGCTGGCGCTCGATCGAGGTTCCACAGCGGCCTTGCCGTGGACAGGCGCCATCCTCGCGGCCATTGCCGTAGCGGCGAGCCTGCTTGCTTCCTGGCGCGCCGGAAGCAAGCAGGGGAGACCAGCCATCGGAGTTTGAAAAGTCGGAATTTTCGGTCGACTATGCCGGCATGAAGCGCTTCGCATTTGTCCTCGCCCGCGACTTTACGCTGTCGCCGCTGTCGTTGTTCGTCGACACGCTCCGGCTGGCCGGGGATGAGGGTGACCGCAGCCGACGTGCGGCCTTCGACTGGCAGATCATCGGCGAGCTGGGGCTGCCCATCCGGGCGAGTTCCGGCATCGAGCTGATGCCGACCGCACCGGCCCTCCGGCCTGAGGATTACGACAACATCCTTGTGGTCGGCGGGCTGCTCGGGCGGAAAAACTCGCTGCCGGCATCGGCCGAGCGCTTCGTCGAAAGCGCGGCAAGAAAGTGCGTTCCCGTTGGTGCCCTGTGCACCGGCAGCTTCGTACTTGCCGAGATGGGCTTGCTCGACGGCCACAGGGCTTCGGTGAGCTGGTTCCACATCGAGGATTTCCGCTCCCGTTTCCCCGACGTCGACGCTTCCTGCGACCGGCTTTTCATCGTCGATGGCAACAGGGCGACATGCTCGGGCGGGGCAGGCGCCGCAGACCTCGCGGCCCATCTGGTCTCAGGGGTCATCGGCGAGCAGTCGGCCGCCAAGGCGTCGCGCATCTTGCTGCTCGACAGGGTCAGGGATGCCGATGCCGTGCAGCCCAATCTCGAGCTTTTCCCCGAGGCGAAGACGCTTTCGGTACGCAGGGCCTTGCTGGTGATGGAAAGCAACCTCCAGGAACCGCTTGCGATCGTCGACGTAGCCCGGTCGGTCGGCGTGTCCACCCGGCAGCTCGACCGCGATTTCGCCAGTCAGCTCGGAACCAGCCCCGCGCGCGCCTATCTGAAGCTGCGCATTAGCCTGGCCACCCGCCTGTTGAGCTCCGGCAAGAATCCGGTCGGCGAGGTGGCGTTCCAGTCCGGCTTCGCCAATGCCGGGCACTTCAGCCGGGTGTTCCGTAAGATGACCGGCCTGTCGCCGACGGAAGCCTCCCGTCGATCGCCGGCGCTGTGAAGCTGTAACATCGGTATATTTCGATTGGGTGCCTATTGGAGCCCACGGGCCACCGCTGGCGTGTATTGGCCGGGCGTGGTCAGGCCGAACCGTCGGCATTTCTTTCGAACTGCGGATATTCCGTGATCACTCAGGCAGTCTCCGGCACCTTCACCTCCGGCATAGCGCCGATCAGCATGCGGGCGTACTCGCTTTTCGGGGCGTCGAAAATCTCGGCGCAGTCGCCCTGTTCGACGAGCTCGCCACGGTTGATCAGCGCCACCCGGTCGCAGAGATAACGCACGACGGCGAGATCGTGGCTGATGAAGAAATAGGTCAGGCCGAGGCGGTCCTGCAGCTCGCACAGCAGGTTGAGAACCTGCGCCTGAACCGAGACGTCGAGCGCCGACGTCGGCTCGTCGAGCAGCAGCAGTTCAGGACCAGAGGCGAGGGCGCGTGCGATGCAGATGCGCTGGCGCTGGCCGCCGGAGAATTCGTGCGGATAGCGGTGCAGGTGCTGCGGGCCCATGCCGACGAGCGAAAGCAGTTCTGCGGCGCGGTCGCTGCGCTGCCTGTTGGTCAGGCCGAGAGTCTCGTGGTGGATGACAAGTGGTTCCGTGACGATGTCGTAGACCGACATGCGCGGGTTGAGCGAGGCGTAAGGATCCTGGAAGACGATCTGGACGCGCGAGCGCAGGCGACGCAGTTCGGCGTCGGAGAGTTTGCCCAGGTCCTGGCCCTGCACGCGGATGCTGCCCGATGTCGGCGTTTCCAGATGCAGGATCGAACGGGTCAGCGTCGTCTTGCCCGAGCCGCTTTCGCCGACAAGGCCAAAGCTCTCGCCTTTGCGAACGCTGAGCGAGACGTTTTTCAGCGCATGGACCTCGGCTGAGGTGCCGAATATGCCGCGCCGTCCCGGGTAGATCTTCGAGACGTTGTCGATCTCAAGCATGATCTCAGTCATCGACGAGCGCCTCCATTTCGTTGACGCGGATGCAGGCGGCGGCATGGCTGTCGCCCACCGACACTAGGGGCGGCATGGCCGCCGTGCAGGCGGGTTGGGCAAACTGGCAACGCGGCGCGAAGCGGCAGCCCGGCGGCGGCGTGATTAGGTTCGGTACCGAACCTGCAAGGCCGCGAAGCTCGCCGCGCTTGGTTTCACGGGTCGGGATCGCCGACATCAGGGCGCGTGTGTAGGGATGGACCGGGTTGCCGATGACTGCTGCGACCGGCCCGCTTTCGACGATGTTTCCGGCATACATGACAGCGACATGGCTGCAGGTCTGGGCGACGACGCCGAGATTGTGGGTGATGAGCACGACGCCCATGTCGAAGTCGTTGACGCTGTTCTTGATCAGCTTGAGGATCTGCGCCTGGACCGAGACGTCAAGCGCCGTCGTCGGCTCGTCGGCGATCAGAAGGTCGGGGCGGCCGATCAGGGCCATGGCGATCAGAACGCGCTGGCGCATGCCGCCGGAGAACTGGTGCGGATAGTCGTCGAGCCGGGCCAATGCGTTGGGGATGCCGACGCGGGTGAGCATCTCGCCGGCCAGCTTGCGCGCGGCCTGGCGGCGTTCGCGCTGGCCGGCATCGGGCGAACAGCCGATGACATCAGGATCGCGGTCGGCGGCGGCCAGCGCCACGTCGACGAGCTGCTCGCCGATGCGGAAGGCTGGATTGAGATTGGTCGTCGGATCCTGGAAGATCATGCCGATGCGCTTGCCGCGCAGGCGCTGCATCTCAGTCTGGCTGAGCTTGAGCAGGTCCTTGCCTTCGAGCAGGATTTCGCCGGCGGTGTAGTGCGCCGGCGGCGTCGGCTGCAGGCGCGAGACCGACAGGCCGGTGAGCGACTTGCCGCAGCCGCTTTCGCCGACGAGACCCCAGATCTCGCCTCGGTTGACTGTGAGGTTGATGCCGTTCAGCACATGCGCCCGGCCGTCGAAGCTGGACATCCTGAGGTGCAGGTCGCGGATCGAAAGGAGAGGCCGGGTCATCAGCGCCTCGCCTTCGGATCGAGGACGTCGCGCAGGCCATCGCCGAGCAGGTTGAAGCCGAACACGGCCAGGAACATCGCCAAGCCGGGCGCCATCGCCGTCCACCAGTAGTCGGGCATGTAGGAGCGCGAAACAGACAGCAGCGTGCCCCATTCGGGTGTCGGCGGACGAACGCCGATGCCGATGAAGCCGAGGCCGGCGACGGTCAGGATGGCGAACCCCATGTCGAGCGACATCTTGACGATGATCGGCGAGACGACATTGGGCAGTATATGGCGGAAGAGGATGCGCTTGGGCGTTGCGCCGAGGGCGCGGGCGGCGGTGACATAGACCTCCTCGCGCGCTGCCAGCACCTCGCCACGCACCAGCCGCGCATAGCCGGGCCACCATGACAGGGCAATGGCGATGACCATATTGCCGAAACCCGAGCCGAGGGCCGCAGCAATCGCCATTGCAAGGATCAGGCCGGGAATGGTCAAGGTGAGGTCGGTCAGCCGCATCAGCACCTCGTCGATCCAGCCGCGGGCAAAGCCGGCGACCGCACCGACCAGCGTGCCGATCACCGAGCCGATGAGCACGACGCCGAAGCCGGCGAGCACCGACACGGTGGTGCCGGCCATGACCAGCGACAGCACGTCCTGGCCGAGTTCATTGGTGCCGAAGGGATGGGCGACCGATGGCGGCATGAAGCGCGAAGCGGTGTCGACGCCGCCGGCGACATGTTCGGGATAGGGGGCGAGCACGGTGCCAAAGACGGTGAAGAAGATCACCGCCGCGACCATGACGGCGCCGAGCATCGACAGCTTGCTCTGTGAAAAGCGGAAGAAGGCGCGGCGCAGCCTGTCGCGGCGCGGCGTGGCGAAATCGTCCGCAATGTTGTGTTCGGTGGTGCTCATGAGTAGCGGACCTTGGGGTTGATGACGCCGTAGAGCAGGTCGATGACGAGATTGGCGAATACGAAGAGCAGGCCGATCACCAGGGCGACACCGATCACCGGCATCATGTCCTGCGAGACGATGGCCTTGGTGGCGTAGAGGCCGAGACCGGGCCAGTCGAAGACCGTTTCAACCAGCACGGTGCCGCCGAGCAGCCAGCCAAAATAGAGGCCGATCACGGTCAGCGTCGCCGAGACGGCGTTGCGCGCGACGTATTTGGTGATGATCTTGCGCTGCGGCAGGCCGAGCGCGCGTGCGGTCATCACGTAATCCTGCTGCATCACCTCGATCGTCGAGGCACGCATCATGCGCATGATGGTGGCGAGCGGAGACAGCGACATGGCGATGGCCGGAAGCGCCAGGTGGCGCAGCGACATGAAGAAGGCGTTCCAGTTGCCGGCGATCAGGGAATCGATGGTCAGGAAGCCGGTGACGAAGCGCGGCGGGATGACGACGATCGGCAGGCGGCCGCCGAGCGGCAGCCACATCAGCCACATCGCAAAGCAGAGCTGCAGCAGCAGGCCAAGGAAGAAGCGCGGCATCGAGATCGCGCCGATGGCGCCGACCTGGGCCAGGTAGTCGGGCCAGCGATTGCGCCAGACGGCGGTGATGAGGCCGAGCGGGATGCCAACGGCAACCGCGATGAACATCGCTGCGAAAACGAGTTCGAGGGTCGCGGGCAGGTAGGCCTTGATATCGGCAGCGACGGGTCGGCGCGTCAGCAGCGAGGTGCCGAGGTCGCCATGCATCAGGCCGGAGACATAGGTGCCGTACTGCACCCAGACCGGCTTATCCAGGCCATACTCCACGGCAAGCGCTGCGATTTCGGCCTGCGTTGCGTTCGGACCTGCGGCGAGTGCCACCGGATCGCCCGGGAGGAGGCGAGCGATGGCGAACATGATGATCGTCAGTCCGACGATGACCGGTATGAGCAGCAGAAGCCGCCGCAGGATGAAATGCAGCATTGCCGATGTCCTTTGGTTGGAGCTTTGGCGGGCCCGAAGGCCCGCCAAATGTTCGACTTAGCCGAGCGACAGGCCCCAGGCCTCGATGGCATTGGAGGCGACCGGGGTGAAGTGATAGTCCTTCACGGTGTCGCGCATGGCGAGCTTGCGGCGCTCCAGCACACCGAAGACGTCGGGGGCGTCCTCGACGACCTTCTTCTGGAATTCGCCATAGATCGCGACGCGCTTTGCCTGGTCGATTTCCTTGCGGCCGGCCTCGATGAGAGCGTCGACTTCGGGGTTCTTGTACACCGCGTTCTGCCATGCGCCGTTGCGCGACGAGTGGTAGGCCGCATAGGCGATGTTGTCGGGGTCGCCGTAGTTTGCCGTCTGGTAGACCGGAAACAGGTCGGGGAAGGTCTCCGGCGACTTGCAGGCGGTGACCATGTCGGGCCAGTTCATCGGCACGATCTCGAGGTCGATGTTCAGCTGCTTGAGGCTGTCGAGCATGATCAGCGCCCAGCGGCGCTGCTGCTCGAGACCCGAGACGTGGTACATCTTGAGCTTGAAGCCGCCTTCCGGCTTGGCCGACTTGGCCATGAACTCCTTGGCCTTGGCCATGTCGGTGCCATAGGCGGCAAGGTTGGCGTCGAAGCCGAGGATGCCCATCGGCAGCGGGCCTTTCATCAGGTCGGCATAACCCGCGGCGTCGAGGATCGCCTGGTAGTTGGTGGCGTAGGAGATCGCCTTGCGCAGGTTGATGTCGGCGCAGGGGCCGTGCTGGGTGTTCATCTTGATCGAGAAGGTGCGGTATTCCGGCTCGATGACGCTGACGACGCCCGAGGCGTCCTTCAGCGCGTCCATATCCTCGCTGGTGAGGTCGGTGGCGATGTGGGCTTCGCCGCGCTGGATCATCAGGCGCTGGGTAGCGGTTTCGCGGACGATCTGCCAGATCACGCCTTCGAGGTTGCCGCCGCCGGCCTGCCAGGCCTCAGGCGCGCGGGCCAGTTGATAGAGTGTGCCGACCTCGAAGCGGGCAACCGAGAATGGGCCGGAGCCGGCAGTATTGGTCATAAGATAGGTTTCGCCTGAATCACTGCCGAGATTGGCTTCGACCACCGCCTTCTCGACGATGAAGATCCAGGGCAGAACCTGCAGGAACGGCGCGAAGGGGGCGGTGAGCTTGAACTTGACCGTGCCGGCGTCGACGGCCGTCACGCCCTCGGCGGTGACGATATCACGGATCATCCAGGAGTTGCCCTTGGCGAGCTTCAGCGCACGGGCGAAGGAGTAGACGACGTCGTCTGCCGTAACGGCATTGCCGGAGTGGAACTTGGCGGCCTTGTTCAGGACGAAGGTGAATTCCGTGCCGTCGGGGCTGACCGTCCAGCTCTCGGCGATGCCGGGGGCGGGCACCGGCGGGTTGCCCGAGATGCGCACCAGCGGGTCATAGACGTTGCGCATGAAGAACGAGGCGGAATAGCCGGTCGCGGTGTGCGGGTCGAAATTGGGGATGTCCTGGCCGGCGGCGATGATCAGGACGCCGCCGGACTGGGCGAAGAGCTGACGCGGGAACACCGTGGTGGCGAGGCCGACGCCGGCGAGGGCCAGAAGGCCGCGCCGCGAGATGTTGAACTGGTCAGAGGTCATTGCATTGCTCCTGTCGAATGTCTGGTCGTCATTGCAAATGGGCGGCGCCAGTTGGCCGGGCGCCGCCGGATCTCGATGGGGCAGTCAGGCCCAGGCCACATTTTCCTGCGGTGCCACGGTGCCGGACGTTCCCGGTTCGTGGCGGTAGTTGAGCGCGACGTGGTCGGGCGTGACGAAGCCAAGCGCGAGGTCGCGGGAGATCGCTGCCGGGGAACGCTCGGCGGAGTTGCCGTAGCCGGAGCCGCCGGCGAGCACGAGCTCGACCACCTGGTCGGTCCGATGCAGCGACACCAACTCGCCGGTACCGCAGTCGCGCAGCACGCGGCCGTCGGTGGAGAGCACCCGGCCGCGGGCACCACCGCCGGCCTGGCCGCCGAACAGGCCGTCGATCGGGTTGTCGACACCTTCTGGGTAGACGGAGACGAGCATCTCCAGTCCGTCCTCTTCGCGCTTGCGGAAGCGAACGACCTGGCCGAGGCCTCCGCGCATCTTGCCGGCACCGCCGCTGTCGGCGCGGAATGCCTTCTCCAGCACCAGCACTGGAACGCGGCTTTCCATCAACTCGATGGAGGTGTTGGCAGCCGAGGTCGGCCACAACAGCGAGGAGTGGCCGTCGCCGCGCTCGGAGCCGCCCTGGCCGCCGCCGCAGAAGAGCATGTCCGAATAGAACTGCCCGTCCTTGGTCTGGCCGTAGACGTTCGCCGCAACCGCAAGCCCGGTGAAGGATTGGACCATTTCGGGTGAGGCCGACGACAGGGCCGCGAAGATGTTCGGCGCGAGATACCAGCCGGTGCGGGTGCGCAGGTTCACGGCCGCCGGATATGTCGGATTCAGGATCGAACCTTCTGGTGCCGTCACCGTGAACGGGCGATAGCAACCGGCATTGCCGCGCACCGCAGGCGTCAGCATGCACTTCAGCGGGTAGGTCGCATGGGCTGCGGTATAGTTCAGCGTCGAGTTGAGACCACCCTGTGGCAACTGCGGCGGGGCGCCGTCGAAATCGACAGTGATGCTGTCGCCTTCGACCTTGACCAGGACGGGGTAAGTGATGGTCTCGCCGAGCGGATTGTTGGTGATGACCGAGCGGTACTCGCCATCGGGCAGTGCGCGGATTGCGTCGCGCATCGCCTTTTCCGACAGGCCCTGCACCACTTCGGCGAGGGCACCGAGGTCATGCATGCCATAGTCATGCATGAAGGCATCGAGACGTTCCGCGCCGAGCTTGTTGGCTGCGACGAAGGAGAAGATGTCGCCCAGCACCTGTTCGCCGTTGCGGACGTTCTGGCGGATGAGCTGGATCAGGGTCTCGTTGGGCCGTCCCTCCTCGAAGATCTTCATCGGGGGGATCTGCAGGCCTTCTTCATAGATCTCGCGGGCATGCAGCGAGTCCTTGGTGCCGCCGATGTCGGAGACGTGGCCGACTGTGCCCATCAGGCCGACGAGCTTGCCATTGCGGAAGGCCGGCGTGACGATGGCGATGTCGAACAGGTGACCGGCGCAGAGCCACGGATCGTTGGTGATCAGCACGTCGCCGGGCTTCAGCGTATCGGCCGGATAGCGCTCCAGCAGGGCCTTGACCGCGCGCGGCAGCGTCAGGTTGAACACCGGCATGGCGCGCGGGCTGTGGGCCAGCGTCTCGCCGTCCTTGTCGAGCAGCTCGCAGGCAAAATCCTGCGCCTCGGCGATGACGAGCGAGAAGGCGGTGCGGCAGACGGTAAGCCACATCTCCTCAACGACGTTGACGAGACGCGACCACATGATCTCGAGGCCGATCGGATCGCCCTTGATGCGGGCGACAGCCTCGGCGCGGGTCATGTCGTCGGTGACGAACGCATCGGCGGCCTTGAGCGCGCCGACCTGGACGCAGAGGTTCTGGCCGGCGTCGATCGTGACGCTGTCGGATGGGCCGACAACGGTTGTGGATTCACGCTCTTCGATGATTGCCGGACCCGCAATGGTGTCGCCGCTGCGCAGCGCGTAGCGATCGTAGACGGCCGTCTCGAACTTGCCTTCGTCGAACCAGCAGACGCGATGGCCCTTGATCCGAGCTGCAGTATCGCCGCCGCCGGTGGCGCCGGTGAGCGACAACTGAGGCGTCGGGCCGGCGACGCGGACGCGGAAGTTGACGGATTCGAAACGCGCGCCCTCGAAAGGCTCGGCGTAGCGGGCCGAGTAGGCGCGGACGAAGGCTTCGCGAATGGCCGGCAGATCGGCTTCGCCAAGAGTCGTCGTGGGCAGCGCCACGCTGATGTCGTGCATCTGGCCGACGAGGCGCATGTCGGCGCTGCGCTCGACAACAATGTCGCCTGCCGCGATGCCGGAGCGGGTCAGCTGGTGCCGTCCCTCGTCTTCGAGGGCGGTCAGCACGCCATTGACGGCGTCCGTGTCAAAGCCAGTCTTCAGCTCGACACGCAGCGACCGCACACCCTCGAAGGACAGTGGGGCTGCAAGGAAGCCGAGGGCAGATGCCGCACCTGATGCCGGTGGGATCAGCACGGAGCTGATGCCCATGGCACGTGCCACGTCGACCGCATGGGCCGGACCGGCGCCGCCGAAGCCGACCATGGAGTATTCGCGCGGATCCTTGCCGCGTTCGACAAGGTGTACGCGGGCAGCCGAGGCCATGCTTTCGACCACCACCTTGTGGATGCCAAGCGCGGCTTCTTCGATGGTCAGGTTCAACGGTTCAGCCACCCGCGCAATCGCTGCACGTGCGGCCTCGAGGTCGAGCTTCATGCGACCGCCGAGGAAGAAGTTGGGGTCGTAATAGCCGAGCGTGAGGTTGGCGTCGGTGACCGTCGGCTGCTTGCCGCCCATGCCGTAGCAGGCCGGGCCCGGATCGGAGCTGGCGGAATGCGGGCCGACCTTCAGCAGGCCGACGTCGTCGATGGCGGCGATCGAACCGCCGCCGGCGCCGATCTCGATCATCTCGATGACGGGGGCCTTGATCGGCAGGCCGGAACCCTTGACGAAGCGGTGGACGCGCGCGGCCTCCATCATCGGCGAAATTTCGGCGCGGCCGTCTTCGATCATGCAGGCCTTGGCGGTGGTGCCGCCCATGTCGAAGGAAATGACGTCGGACAGGCCGGCAGCCCTGCCGAACAGGGCGGTAGCGAGACCGCCACCGGCGGGGCCGCTTTCGAGCAGCCGGATCGGGAAGTCGCGTGCGGTTTCCAGAGACATCAGGCCGCCGGCCGAATGCATCAGCCTGAGCGCGCCGGCAAAGCCAGCACCGCGCAGCGATTTCTCGAGCTTGGTCAGATAGCGGTGCATCAAGGGCTGCACGAAGGCGTTGGCGCAGGTGGTGACAATGCGCTGGTACTCGCCCATTTCGGCGACGACTTCGCTCGAGATCGAGACCGACAGCTCGGGGAAGGCGGCGCGGATGATGTCGGCGGCGCGGCGCTCATGCGCCGAATTGGCATAAGAGTGCATGAAGGCGATGGCGACCGCCTCGCAGCCCTGCGCGACGAGCGCCTTGGCCGCCTGCAGGACCTGGGCTTCGTCGAGCGCGGTCTCGACCTCGCCCGAGGCATTCATGCGCTCGTCGACCTCGAGGCGCAGGTCGCGGCTGACCATTGGATCGGGGAAGGAGACGAACAGGTCATAGATGTCGTAGCGCTGCTCGGTGCCCATTTCGAGCAGGTCGCGGAAGCCGCGCGTCGTGATGAGACCGACCGGTGCGCCCTTGCGTTCAATGACGGCGTTGGTGACCAGCGTCGTGCCATGGACGATCTCGCCGACGTCGCTATGCTTGATGCTCTTGAGATCCAGCAGTTCCTGCAGGCCGAGCAGAGCCGCCTGGGACGGATCGTGTGGCGTGGTCAGGCGCTTGTGCAGCGTGACTGAATGGTTCTGGCTGTCATAGAGCACGAAGTCGGTGAAGGTTCCACCAATGTCGAACCCCACGCGCCAGCGGTTGGGCAGATCACTCATTACTGATGTCCTTTCTTCAGATCCGGGGGGCGATGAAGGCGCTGTCGCCCAGGTCCTCGGCTATGCGGGCGGCCCCCTTGGCGAGGGCGGCAATCATCTCGTTGCGGCCTTTGGTGTCGACGAGTGCGTGGGGGTAGACGATGCAGAGGCTGACGGCTTCGTCGGTGCGCGGATCGGCGACCGAAATCGCGATGGCGTCGACGCCGGGCGTGGCTTCCTGGCTCGAATAGGCGAAGCCCTGGTGCCGCACTTTCGAAAGCTGCTCGCTCAGGTCATGCAAAGCGCTGTGCCCGGCATAGAGCGCATGCACTGCCTCCTCGCCAAGCCGCGCCAGCAGCGACCGACCGGTCGCACTGAGATGGGCAGGCAGGCGGCGGCCGATGTTGCTGACGACGCGGAGCGCGTTGGTGCCCTGGAAGTCGGCGACGGCAGTCACTTCCTTGCCGTCGCGCACCGAGATGTATCCGGTATGGCCAAAGGTGTTGCTGGCTTCGGCGACGACTTCGCTGGCGCGGCCGATCAGCAGCGAGGAACGGCGGTAGGCGGCGGCGAGATCGAGCATCAGCCGGCCCGGGCGATGCCGGTGACTGTCGCCGATCGTCTCCAGCATGTTCGCCTCCCGCATCGCCTTCAGCAGGCGCGACGCATTGGCTTTCGGCATGCCGAGCAGCCGCACGACGTCCGAAACCGTCAGGTCGGGACAGTCGTTTCCGAAGCACCTCAGCACGTCTGCGGCATTGTTCAGGACCGACATTGCTCCTCCGAGTCGTTCCATTAAATGGAACTCAAGTTCCACTTTATGCAACTAATGCTCTCGTCCTTGCATTCGGTCAAGCTAAAAAATGAGCCGACTTCGCGATGCCGCCAGGCAGGCGGCATCTCGGACCGAACAGGCAAAGCTCCGCCCGTCCCGACAGCCATGCCGGGATCGAGCGAAGTCCTCAGATCAATAAATTGATTTTATTGGCGCGGCCGCGCTCAGGCGGCGCCGCGCACCTCGACGAGCCGGGCCAGCAGGCTGGCGCCGACGGGAAGAATCGTGTCGTCGAAAATGAACCCGGAATTGTGCAGCGGAACGGTTCCGCCATGCCCCAGATTGAAGAAAGCACCCGGGACGACGCGCAGCAGATCGGCCATGTCCTCCGATCCCATCGTCAGTTCCGCATTCGGCTGCGCCTTGTCGCCGACGATCTCATGGGCCACCTCGATCAGGTTGCCGACCCGCTCCGGATCGTTCGACAGCACGTCGAAGATGTTGCGGATGTCGGCTGTGATCTCGATTTCGTGGGCGAGCGCAAAGCCGGCGCAGAGTTTGCGGATGCGGTTTTCGATCATTACCCCGTCGGCCTCGTCGAAATAGCGGAAGGTGCCGCGCAGCACGGCGGTTTCCGGAATGACATTGTAGGCCGAGCCGGCATGGAACTGGGTCACGGAAACGACGGCCGGACGCGTCGGGTCCATGTTGCGCGAGACGATTTCCTGCATCTCCTTGATCAGGCCCGAGCCGATGGTGATCGGATCGCGGCTGGCCTGGGGCATGGCGCCGTGGCTGCCGCGGCCGTGGATCGTGATGTCGAAGAAGCTGGCGCCGGCCTGCGCCTTGCCCGGCCGGATCGTCAGCTGGGAATGGCCCTGGTAGGGCGAATTGTGCATGCCATAGAGCTCGTCGCAGGGGAAGCGATCGAACAGGCCGTCGCGCAGCATGGCGCGCGCACCGCCGAGACCTTCCTCCGCCGGCTGGAAGATCAGCACGGCGCGGCCGGCGAAATCGCGGTTGCCGGCGAGGTAGCGCGCAGCGCCAAGCAGCATGGTGGTGTGCCCGTCATGGCCGCAGCCATGGAACACGCCGGGGTTCTTCGAGGCGTAGGGCAGGTTGGTCAGTTCGTCCATCGGCAGCGCGTCCATGTCGGCTCGCAGGCCGATGCTCCGCCCCGGCCTGTTGCCGTCGATGACGCCGACGAGGCCGGTGCCGCCGATGCCGCGCTCGACTGAAACACCCCAGCTTGCAAGCAGATCCGCCACGCGCTGCGAGGTGCGATGCTCCTCGAAACCGAGTTCGGGATGCTGGTGGAAATCCTGGCGTATCGCGGTGAGATCTTGGGCAAACTGGGCAATCTGTTCAATCACAGGCATGGCGGACCGTCTTTCGTGGCTTTGGCCCGTCAGTGGCACTGGCGTCTTGTGAAGGCAAGCGTTTCGTCCTAGGCCTCGAAGATGTGAGCGGAGGCGCGGGTTGACAGGCCCATTGGCGCCGACACTCCAGATTGAACTGCCTGAAAGAGGAAATGATGTCAGTACAGACGATCGAGACGATTGCGGAAGAAGCCGGGCAGTGGCGCCGCCACCTGCACCAGAATCCCGAGTTGCTGTTCGATCTGCCCGCGACGTCGGCCTTCGTCGCCGACAAGCTGAAGTCGTTCGGCTGCGACGAGGTCGTCACCGGCATTGCCAAGACGGGTGTCGTCGCGGTGGTGAAGGGAAAGCTGGGCGCCGGCCGCACCATCGGGCTGCGGGCCGACATGGATGCGCTGCCGATCGCCGAGCAGACCAACCTTGCCCATGCGTCGAAGAACCCCGGCAAGATGCATGCCTGCGGCCATGACGGCCACACGGCGATGCTGCTCGGCGCTGCGCGTCACCTTGCCTCGACACGGGACTTCGCCGGTACCGCCGTGCTCATCTTCCAGCCGGCCGAGGAGGGCGGCGCTGGTGGGCGCGTCATGATCGAGGAGGGGCTACTGGAGCGCTTCGGCATCGAGGAGGTGTTCGGCATGCACAACGAGCCGGGCCTGCCTGTCGGTTCCTTTGCCATCCGGCCGGGCCCGATGCTGGCCGCCGCCGATCGCTTCGTGGTCAAGCTGAACGGCAAGGGCTCGCATGCCGCTTCGCCGCATGAATCGCGCGATCCCGTGCTGATCGCTGCGCATCTGGTGACGGCGCTGCAGTCGATCGCCTCGCGCAACGTCGACCCCTTCGATCCCGTCGTCGTCTCGGTCACCTATCTCGCCGGCGGCAGCGAGGCTGCACTCAACGTCATTCCGGAGCAGGCCGTCGTCGGCGGCACGATCAGAACGATCAATCCGCAGACGCGCAAGGCCGTCGAGCAGCGCTTCAAGGACATCGTCGCCAACACTGCCCGGCTGTTCGAGGCCCAGGCCGAGATCGACTGGCGCCCCGGCTACCCGGTGACCGTCAACGATCCCGAGATGACGAAGGCTGCGATCTCAGTTGCCTCCGACGTCGCCGGCGCCGACAAGGTCAACGGCAACTGCCAGTGCACGATGGGCGCGGAGGATTTCTCCTACATGCTCGAAAAGCGGCCCGGCGCCATGATCTGGCTGGGCAACGGCGACTCCGCCGGCCTCCACAACCCCGCCTACGACTTCAACGACGGCGCGATCGTCCACGGTATCAGCTACTGGACGACACTGGTCGGCGAGAGACTGGTGAACCGCGGGTAGCCGATCGAGGGCGCTCCGCAATTCTCCCCTTTAGGAGCAGCTGATGCCGACGAGCAACGCCGACCCAACTTCAGGAAGAAGGCCGGCGCCGACCCGCCGCTGAATGACGTTCCATGCAGTTGGTGTGCGCTTCGTAGGTTCGTTGAAGCTGGCCTGACTGGCATCAGACGAGATGCGCGATCTGGGCCCCGGCTTCATACCAGGCCTCGCGGCTTCGGCGGAACGTGGCGGGCGTGACGTCGGAGACCGGCAGCGGCAGCTCGGCGTATGTCTTCTCGCCCTTGATCAGCAGGGCGATCTCGCGGCCGAACACCGTGCCGGGGGCGATGCCGCGGCCGTTGTAGCCGGAGAAACCGACGGCGTTGGGACCGAATGTGTGAAGTCTCGGCAAGGCATCGCCGGTCATGCCGATCTGCCCATACCACTCGTGCTCGAAGGCAATGTCGCCAAGCTCGGGATACAGTTTTGACAGGGCGCGGCGGGCCCAGGCCTTGTGGATGGCGGTGCCGGAATTGCGCAAAGCGCCGACGCTGCCGAACACCAGGCGCCCGGCACGATCCATGCGGAAGGAAGAGAGGATGGTCTTGGTGTCCCACACGCCTTCGCGTCCAGGGAGGACCTTGCGCAGCAGCCCAGGCGCGAGCGGCTGTGTCGCCAGGTTGAAATAGGGCAGGTGGACCTGCTCTGTGCGGACCATCTGCCACGGGCCGGTGCTGTAGGCATCGGTCGCGACGACGACCCAGTTGGCATCGACACTGCCATTGGGCGTGGTCAGGTGCCAGCGCCCGTCCTTGCGTTCCGCTGTCGTAACGGGGCTGGACGTATGGAGCGTCACGCCGGCCTTGACGACGGCGGTCGCCAGTCCACGGGCATAGGCCAGTGGCTGCAAGGTTCCGGCGCGTGCGTCATGCAATGCGCCGAGATAGGCCGACGTGCCAAGCCTTGCCGCGGTTTCGCTGGCGTCAAGCAGCTTGACCGGCGCGCCGCGCTTTTGCCACTGCGCCTCGCGCTCCCTGATTTCGGCGAGGCCCGAAGCGCCGACTGCGCAATGCAGCGTGCCATTGCGCTCCAGCTCGCAGTCGATGCCGTGCCTGTCGATCAGCGCCATGACCGCAGCCGGTCCTTCGCCCAAGAGCTTGAGCAGCCGCTCGCCATGGTCCGGCCCTAGGGCCGCGGAGACCTCGTCGGGCGCGAGCCACAGGCCGGCATTGATCAGGCCGACATTGCGGCCGGCGCCGCCAAAGCCGATCTCGCGGCCTTCCAGCAGCACGACCTGCCTGCCTGCCTCGGCAAGATGCAGCGCGCAGGACATGCCGGTGTAGCCGCCGCCGACGATGACGATGTCGGTCGATACATGCCCGCCGAGCGCCGTCGTAGCCGGTGCAGCCGGTGCCGTCGCTTGCCATAGCCCGTGCGAGCGTGGCCCATGTGAATGCGGCCCAGATATATGCGACTTGTGCGGGGTGCTGAGCATCGGCGGGTGTCCGTGGCTGCAGGTTGCTTGAAAAGATTGGCACGGCTCGGGACGTGCGTGACGTCGGGGCCGGTGCCGGTTCTGGGAGACGCCGCCCGCTTCTGCGGACGGCGTCTGACGTCATGCTGCGGCTGTGGCGTGGCCGATGCCAGCGCCGCAACCGGTATCGTTGTCAGTCGATGTCGAAGCTGACGCCCTGGGCCAGCGGCAGCGCCTTGGAGTAGTTCACCGTGTTGGTGGCGCGGCGCATATAGGCCTTCCAGGCATCCGAGCCGCTTTCGCGGCCGCCGCCGGTCTCCTTCTCGCCGCCGAAGGCGCCGCCGATCTCCGCACCCGAGGTGCCGATGTTGACATTGGCGATTCCGCAGTCCGAACCCTCGACCGAGAGGAAGCGCTCGGCTTCCTGCAGGTCGAGCGTGAAGATCGACGACGACAGGCCGGCGCCGACCGCATTGTGCAGGTCGAGCACAGCATCGAAGTTGGAATATTTCATCACATAAAGGATCGGTGCGAAGGTCTCTTCCAGCACCGGACCTGTCTGATCAGGCATCTCGACCAGCGCCGGCTTGACGTAATAGGCGCCGTCATGGCCCTGGTCGACGCGCGCACCACCGGTGATCTCGCCGCCGGCCTCGGCCGCGTGCTTCAGCGCCTTCTGCATGCCGTCGAAGGCGGCCTTGTCGATCAGCGGGCCGACGAGGGCCGAGCTTTCCAGTGGGCTGCCGACCGAGACGCTCTGATAGGCCTTCTTCAGCCGCGGCACGAGCTGGTCGTAGACGCTGTCATGGACGAACAGGCGGCGCATGGTGGTGCAGCGCTGGCCGGCGGTGCCCATGGCGCCGAAGGCGATGGCGCGTAGCGCCATGTCGAGATTGGCCGAAGGGCAGACGATGCCGGCATTGTTGCCGCCGAGTTCGAGGATGGCGCGGGCGAAACGTTTGGCCAGACGCGGGCCGACGTCGCGGCCCATGCGGGTCGAGCCGGTGGCCGAGACCAGCGGCACCTTGGGGTGGTCGACAAGCACCTCGCCGATGGCGCGGTCGCCGATCAAAAGCTGCGACAGGCCCGCGGGCGCATCAGCGCCAAAACGTTTTGCCGCACGCTCGAAGATCGCCTGGCAGGCAAGGGCGGTCAGCGGCGTCTTTTCCGACGGCTTCCAGACCACCGAATTGCCGCAGACAAAGGCCAGGGCTGCATTCCACGACCACACCGCAACGGGGAAGTTGAAGGCCGAGATGACGCCTGTGACGCCGAGCGGATGCCAGGTTTCCATCATGCGATGGCCGGGACGCTCGGTGGCAATGGTCAGGCCATAAAGCTGGCGCGACAGGCCGACGGCGAAGTCGCAGATGTCGATCATCTCCTGGACTTCGCCAAGGCCCTCGGAGGTGATCTTTCCCACCTCGATCGAGACCAGGCGGCCGAGATCGGCCTTTGAAGCGCGCAGCTCCTCGCCGAGCAGGCGGACAAGCTCGCCGCGCTTCGGCGCCGGCACGTTGCGCCAGGCTTTGAAGGCGGCATCGGCGCGGGCAATTACGGCTTCCGCCTCGGCTGATGAGATCGACTTGAGCGCGCCGATCTGCTCGCCCGTCACCGGGCTGCGCACGATCAGGTCGCCGCCGGTGAAGGCAGCTGACGCAACGCCAAGCCGCTCCAGAAGAGCGGCGGTTTCTTTTGCTAAGGTCATTTTCTTGTCCTTTTGTTTGTCGGGTTCATTGTGGCGCTGTACGCCATGATCAGCCCAGCCGTGCGGTGCCGATCGGAGCGGGGGCGACCGCCTGTTTCAGCTGCGCGGCCATCGATTTCAGTTTTTCCGTCGTGTAGCGGTCGTAGAAACGCTGGTTGCGGCGTCCAAGTCCGTGTTCGGCGCTGAAGCTTGCGCCATGCTCCTCGACGGCAACCGAGATCACCCGCTCGCGCAACGCCTCGGCGGTTGCCATGTCGTTCGTCCCGTCCGCCAGCTTCGGCACGACTAGATTGAAATGCACGCCGCCGTCGCCGACATGGCCGAAATCGCAGATGGCGACAGCGGGGAATTCCAGGGCCAGCAGGTCGCTCATGTGCTGGCGGAAGCGCATCAGCTCGCCGCGGCGGAATGACAGGTCGAGGCCGACGACATAGCCCGACGACTTCACACCTTCGGACAGAGCGTGGCGCAGCGCCCACATTTCGTGCACGGGACCGACGAAGGCGTCGCCCAGCGACTCCTCCGGCAGGCTCCATATGTCTGCCAGCACCTCTTCGAGCACGGCGTCGAGCTGCTGCTCGGCCGCGCGTGGCAGCCATGACCTGGAAACCTCGGCGAGGATGACGAAATCGGGCACGGCCCCGCCGGGGAACGGATTGCGCAACGCTTCGACATGGGCGAGCGTGCGGGTGATCGCTGCGCCCGACATGCCTTCGAAGGCGCTGAGATAGGTGCCTAGGCGCTCTTCCATGGCGTTGAGCAAGACGGTCACATGCTCGGGTGAACGCGGCACCAGATAGGCGGTCGCCACCTGCTGCGGCAGCCTTTCCAGGTTGAAGATGCATTCGGTGATGACGCCGAACGCACCTGACGTGCCGATGAAATGCTGCTTCCAGTCGACGCCGGTGTTGTCCTTGCGCAGTCCGGCGCCGAAATCGACAACGGTGCCGGCTGCGTCGCCGAGCACCACCTTCATGCCCAGCGTGTTGCGGCGGACGTCGCCGAAGCGCAGGAAACGCGCCCCGCCGGTGTTGCTCGCCACCATGCCGCCTGCCATCGGGTCGGCGCCAAGATCGATCGGGAAGAACAGGCCGTGCGGTTCGAGCCGAGCGTTGATTTCGGACAAGCGGAAGCCGGCGTCGACGCGCAGGCTGCGGTTGTCGAAGTCGAGCTCGAAGGTGGAGCGCAGGCGGTCGAGGCTCAGCACGCCCTGGGTGCCGGTGGCGTCGGGCGTCGAACCGGCGACCAGCCCGGTATTGCCTGACTGCGGCACCAGCGCGATGGCATGGCGGGCGCAATAAGCGACGACGGCCGACACGGCCTCGGTCGAGGCCGGGCGTGCCACGAAGGCTGCGCGGCCGCTATCATAACGCGCGCCCCTTTCGTAGCCGGCCATGTCGGCTTCTGCGGTCAGTAACCCGCCTGCGCCGAGCAGGGCGCCGAGAGTGTCGATGTGTTCGCGCGCCAGCATCAAGCCGCGTCCGAAAACGCCTTCAGCGCGGCTAGGCAGCGCTCGATCGATGCCCGTTCGATGCCGGCATAATGCTCGAACTCGTTGAGGACGGCGGCCCCCAGGGCTTTTTCGAACAGGCGCTGGTTGGGGCTGGCGGTGAACTCCTGCACAGCGTCGTCACCCAGGTTGGACTGGAAGATGCCGGCGGCCGAGACCGGCAGGAAGTCCTCGTAGACAATTGCGTCGAAACGCACCGCACCGGCGGCGATCAGGCTTTCGATGTCGCTGCCGCGCGCACCGGCGACTGCGTCGTCGACGGTGTAGAGGAAATAGCCGAGGCCGGCCCTGCGGATGGCGTTCCAGTCGTCAGGGAATTCGGCAAAGCTCCGAGTGAGTGCTACGCGATAGGCGTCTGCATTCGAACCGTCCGGGGCAGGGCGTACCGCGGCGCGAGCCTGGTTCAAAAGTTTGTCGTAAAGGGTTCGACCCTTGGGCGTGAGCGCTATGCCGCGCTGCTCGATCTCGCCGAAGCGCGCGGTGTGCGAGCCTGTCTGGAGCTTGCCGTTTTCGTCGGGAAACGACACGCGCTCCTCGACGGCCTTGAACGACGTCTGGCGCAGCAGGATGGGGCAAGCGCGGCTGGGCGGCCCCTCGACGACGGCCTTGGGAACGATGCCGCGCGATGGCATCTGGTCCTGCACGGCGTCGATATCAAGCGTGCGCGGCGTCAGATGGTTGATGTGCGGACCCTTGAACGAGACCACGTCGGCGATCAGCCGGTGTGCATCGTGCAGCCTGGCATAGAGCGCCCGGTCGACGCTTGCCTCGCTGTGCCAGCGGAACGTGTCGAGCACTTCAGTGACGAACAGTCCGGCGTCCTCCTGCGACAGGCCACCGTCACGTTCAGCCTTGTCGACGAGTGCCACGGCCGCGTCGGAAAAGATCTGCCGGCGGGCCAAGGTCTGTTCGGCGGTGGCGCGCAGGCCTTCGTCGGCGATCAGGTCGAGCCGCAGCAGCGAGGTGAACACCCGGAACGGGTTGAAGTTGAGCGCGGTCTCGCCGACCGGCCGGAAGGCGGTGGAGTGCACCGGCACGCCGGCTTCGCTGAGATCGTAATAGCCGACCGGGAGCATGCCCATGACGGCGAAGACACGCCGCATCATGGCGAGCTCGGCTTCGGTTCCGAGGCGGATGGCGCCGTGGCGCTCCTCGCTGATGCGGGCGAGCGTCTCTGTCGCTTCCAGGCTGGCGCGTAGCGCCGGCTGGCTGGCGAGGGTGGCTTCGTTGACGTCGGCGACCAGGGCCATCAGCGTGCCATAGGCGGGCACTTCATCGCGGTACATCGCCGACATGGCGGCCGAGAAGGCGGCGCGGATGGCATCGGGCGACAAGAAGGGAGACGGAGACATTCGAACCCTCTGTTTCACGTTCGGCATGGGCGACTTCATGCTTGAACAATGCTATATACGGTTCTGTCGGCGCAGAATTGCGCTGAATCCATCTAGGTTGATGCGGAAACCGAATGACTGCTGCGCGCACGCTCCTTCCCGACCTGGGCAAGCTGCAGGCCTTCGAGGCCGCTGCCCGCCATGGCAACGTCACGCTGGCAGGGCGCGAGCTCAACCTCTCGCAAAGCGCTGTCAGCCGGCAAATCCGCGATCTCGAGGCCCAGCTCGGCCTGCTGCTGTTCGAGCGGGTGCGCCAGCGCGTGGTGCTGTCGGCGGCCGGTCAGAAATTCCTGCCCGACGCGCGCAAGCTGCTTGAGCAGGGCGAGGCGGCGATGCTGAGGGCGATGGCCAGTTCGGGCGTATCGCTGCTCAGCCTCGCCACCTTGCCGACCTTCGGCAGCCGCTGGCTGGTGCCGCGGCTGCCGGGCTTCCTGAAAACCCATCCCGGCATCGCGCTCAACGTGGTGTCGCGCGCCGAGCAGTTCGACTTGGAGGAACAGGGGTTTGACGCAGCGATCCATTACGGCCAGCCGGTCTGGGCCAATGCCGTGTGCCGCTATATCTGCCGCGAAGTGATCGTGCCGGCAGCCAGTCCGGAGTTTCTCGCAGGCCGCGACATCGGCTCGCCCGAAGCGCTGGCGCATGCGCCGCTGCTCAACATGGCGACGCGACCAAAGGCCTGGGCCAACTGGTTCCAGGCCGCCGGCGTCGAGGCGCAAGGCGCCTATCAGGGCCATCGCTTCGACCAGTTCACCATGTTGATCGAGGCGGCGGTTGCCGGCCTGGGGGTGGCGCTGCTGCCGCGCTATCTCGTCGAAAGCGAGCTGCGCGACGGCAAGCTGCAGGTCGTTCTCGATATGCCGCTGCAGACCGAAAAGAGCTACTACTTCGTGGTTCCCGAACGAAAGGCGGCGGGCCAGCTGACCAATCAGCTGTTCGACTGGATCCTGGGGCAGGTGACGCCAGAGGATTGAAGCAACAAGGCTTGGGCACTTCGGCTAGTCGCCGACATAGCCGGTGATCTTGCCGTGCAGTTCCGAGACCTTGTTCATGCGACCTTCGATCGCGACGCCGAGTTCGTTGAAGATGCCGTTGATCAAGAGGTTGCCGAGGCTGGCCATCTGCGCTGTCGATTCCCAGAACATGCCGAATTCGGTGGGCACGACGAACATTTCGTCGGCAAGGTCGCGGCCCCAGTCGCAGAAGGCGTCGGTGACCAGCGTGATCGGGATCTTCGCCTTTTTGGCTTCCTGCGCCAGCAGGAGGTTCAGGCGCGAATAGCGGCGGGCCTCGAAAATCACCAGGCATGTCGATTTGGATGGGCTCAGCAAGATCTCCGAAAAGTTGCCGCCGGCAATGTCGGCGAGCTGGACGCCTGGGCGGAGATACTGCAGCTGGTTGGCGAAGTACTGGGCGATGCCGCGCTCCGTCTGGAAGCCGGCGACGAAAAGCTGCGGCGAGGTGGCCAGGCGCTTGACGGCGCGGGCCCATTCCTTGGTGTTGGCGAGCTCGTAGATCCTCAGCAACGCCGCGATCTCCAGCTCCAGACTGCGGGCGAGGGCATCGCCGTTCTGGCTGCGGTCGCGGAACTCCTTCAGGCGGTCGCCGGCCAGCCAGGGCTGAGCGCCAATGTTGTCGCGGAGATCCTCCTTGAGGTCCTTGAAGCGGGCGTAACCCAGCGTCCGGCAGAAGCGCCCGACAGTCGGCTCGCTGACGCCGACTTTGGCGGCCAAGGTTGCCGAGGTCTCGAACGGCACGCCGTTGAGGTTTGCCAACATGTAGTTGGCAAGCGCCTTCTCGGCATTGGTGGCGGTAGCCAGGCTTTCGACCAGCCTGCGGCGAACCGATTCCGTCATTTTGCTCTCCCTGTGCGGGGCGGGATTTCTTGTAAGAATTCTATCACAGAATCGATTGACGTTTGTTTTTTTTCAAAATAGCTTGAACGCACCCTCGTTGAGGAGCGGGGAAGAAAAATGTTGCTGAGCCGCTGGATATTGCCAGTAACGCTCAGCAACCGGGAGGAAACGACGCGCATCTGGCTCAGGTCATATGACCATGCCACATCGCGAATTCTTGTCTGTTGTCGAGAAAATGCTGCTTCCGCGGCATGGCTGGCTTTTGCCGATTTTCCAAGGGGAGGTTGAACATGAATCGACGTGGGTTTCTTGCTTCGGTATCGGTGGTCACGCTGGCCGCGGGCCTCGGCCTGGCTGGGGGATATTCGGCGCGAGCATCAGAACCGGAGGCCGTGTTTGCTCTCGGCAGTGCCGAAATCGGCGCCCCTCATCACGATCCAATTCGCGCCACCTTGCTCAGCACCGTCGCGACCCTGATCTACGACCGGCTGATCGAGCAGGATGTCGACCAGAGCTATCATCCCCACCTCGCCGAATCCTGGGAGAACAGTCCCGACGGTATGAACTGGACCTTCAAGTTGCGGCAAGGCGTTCGCTTTCATGATGGTGAACCGTTCAATGCCGCGACCATAGCGTGGTGGATCCCCAAGTTCAAAGGCAGCCCGAACGAGTACCTTGTCGACGCCGTCGACCGTGTCGAGGTCGTCGACGACTATACTGTTCGCTTCGTCATGAAGCGGGCGGAGCCAAATCTGATCTACAATCTGGCATCGTCCTTCATGGGCATCCCGTCTCCTAAGGCCTACGACGCGGCCGGCGACAATTTTGGCGTGACCGAGGCCGTCGGAACCGGACCCTTCATGTTCGAGAGCTTTGCCGTCGGACAGGAAACCGTGCTGGTCGCCAACGAGGACTACAGCTGGGGCAGCGACCTCTCGAACAACAAGGGAGCCCCGCACGTCAAGCGGCTGACCCTGCGCGAAATTCCCGACGCCTCGACGGCCTTCCTCGAACTGAAGACAGGCGGCGTCGGCTTGCTGCTCGGCGTGCCGGACCAGTTCCTGCCGCAACTTCAGGCAGAAGAGATGTTGGACTTCCGGAGCCTGCCTGGCTTCGGGATCACGTATCTCGCGTTCAACACCCGAGCCGAGCCGTTCGGCGACGCCGCCGTGCGCCAGGCAACCGCATTGGCGGTCGATCAGGGCGCGATCCTCAAGAGCGTCTTCAACGGCATAGGCCTCGAAGCGCATCAGTTCCTCATCAGCACGCTGGTGGAATCGAAGATCGATCCCAAGCTGGAAATCCACCACGACCTGGCCAAGGCCAACGAGCTTCTGGACAAGGCCGGCTGGCAGCGAGGTGATGACGGCATCCGGGTCAAGGACGGCAAGCCGCTGAAGATCAAGCTGACGGCGCAGTCGGAGACGGCGATCAAACGTACTGCCGAGATCGTCCAGGCGCAGCTCAAGGCAATCGGCATGGTTGTCGAGATCGACATCTTCGACAGCACGACGGTCGTCGACCAGCTCAAGAAGGGCCAGCATCAGCTCGCGGTGCGTCAGTATGGCTGGAACAACGCCGACATTCTCGATTGGTTCTTCAGCACCACCAACATTCCCTATCCGAACTCCTCCGGGTGGCAGGACGAGAAATCGCAGGAGCTTCGCAACGTCGCCATGCAGCAGTCGAAGACGCAGGACGAGCGGGTGGCCAATTTCAGGAAGTATCAGGAGAACCTGATCGGCAACTTCCTGTTTGTACCGATCCACGAGCCGGTTCAGAACTACGCGTTCAACAAGACCATGCTCGATGTGCCGGCAAAGCTGCGTGGCACGCAGCTGGTGCAGGCAACGGCCGTCGACATCAAGGTCATTGGCTGAGCGGGTCGGCAGAACGTCATGATCGGCTTCACCTTGAGGCGGCTCGTCCTGCTGCTGCCTGTCTTCTTTGTCGTCTCACTGGTGGTGTTCTTCATCATCCATCTGGTGCCGGGTGACCCCATCGACAATCTCATGCGCGCCGGTTCGACGCCGGAGCAGCGCCTGCAGATTGCGGCGAAGTACGGTCTCGACCGCAGCCTGGTCGAGCAATATGTCACCTGGATGGGGCGGCTGCTGACCGGCGACCTGGGCACCTCGATCATCCAGGGGCGCCCGGTCAGCGCCCTGATCGCCCGGAACCTGCCCTACAGCCTCGAGCTGGGCATCGCAGCACTACTGTTTTCTACGCTGACCGGCATCGCCGCCGGCGTGATCGCGGCGAGCTATCAGGGCACCCGCGTCGACGACTCGATCACCGGCTTTATTCTGCTCGGCTCGACGGTGCCAAGCTTCTGGCTCGGCCTGCTGCTGATCCTTGTCTTCGCGGTCTGGCTCGGCTGGGTCCCGGTGTCGGGCGCGCGCGGCTGGAGTTCGCTCATCCTGCCGACCATCGCCGCCGGCCTCGGCGGTATCGCACTCGTGGCCCGCGTTACGCGGATCGCCATGATCGAGACCTCCAGGCAGGATTTCGTGACACTGCTGCACGCCAAGGGGCTGCCGCCCTTCATCATCCAGCTGCGGCATGTGCTGCGCCACGCCATGGTTCCGGTCGTCACCATCCTCAGCCTGCGCATCGGCTGGGTTTTGGGAGGCGCCGTGACGATCGAATATGTCTTCGCCCGTCCCGGCCTCGGCTCGCTGCTGATCCGGGCGCTCAATCAGCGAGACTACCCGCTGGTTCAGGGCTGTCTTCTCATGCTGGCCATGGCCGTCATCATCGGCGCCCTGATCGGCGACATCGTCCAGGCGGCGATGGATCCACGCCAGCGCGAGGCACGGGCATGATCAGACATCGTGCATTGGCAATGCTCAAGGCCGTCTCGACCTTCAAGGGCGGCATATCGGGAGCGTTTCTGCTGCTTCTGGTCATCGGCGCGCTGTTTGCGCCGTGGCTGTCGCCATATCCCTACGACCAGCAGGACCTGGGCATCATGAACCAGGCGCCGTCGCTGACGCATCTGTTCGGCACCGACGAGTTCGGACGCGATGTGCTGTCGCGGATGATCACCGGGGCCCGCACCTCGCTCTCGGTCAGCATCACAGCGATCGGCATCTCCGTGGCGCTCGGCCTCGTCCTCGGCGCCACCTGCGGCTATTTCGGCGGCACCTTCGACCGCATCGTCATGACGGTGATCGACCTGACATGGTCGTTCCCAGAAATCCTGATCGCGCTGATGCTGGTGGCGATCATCGGGCCCGGGCTGGAAGGCGTGGTGATCGCCATCGCCATCGCCTACCTCGCGCAGTTCACCCGACTGACGCGAACCCAGATCATGTCGCTGAAGAGCGAAACCTACGTCGAGGCGACAATCAGTCTGGGCGCCGGCCACGCCCACGTCCTGTTCTCGCATCTCCTGCCCAACGCGCTGGCGCCGGTGCTGGTGGCGGCGATGCTGGCAACCGGCGATGCGATCATTCTCGAGGCAACTCTCGGCTTCTTCGGTCTGGGCGCCCAGCCGCCGACACCGAGCTGGGGCGCAATGATGAGTTCCGGCACGGCCCAGCTGTTCATTGCGCCCTGGGTGATTCTGCTTCCCGGTCTCGCCGTGGCGCTGACGGTCGTCTTCATCAACCTGTTCGGCGACGCGGTGATCGCTGCGCTCGATGTCCGCGCCAAGTTCAGGGAAGCGTAACGATGCTGCTGGATCTGGAAATGCTGCGCATCAGCTTTGGTGCCTTCGCGCCGGTCGACCAAGTCACGCTCAGCGTCGACCGTGGCGAAATCCTCGGCATCGTCGGTGAATCCGGTTCGGGCAAGTCGCTGACGGCAACCGCGATCATGGGATTGTTGCCGCGCATCGGCGGCCAGGTCGCTGCCGGCACCATCCGCTTTGACGGCACCAATCTCGTCGGGCTGCCGGAGCGGCAGATGCGGAGGCTGCGCGGCGGGCGCATCGCGCTGATTACGCAGAACCCGATGACTTCGCTCGATTCGATGATGCGGATCGGGCCGCAGATCGATCAGGCCGCACGCCTGCATCTCGGCCTTGGCCGGAGTGCGGCGCGGGCAAAAAGCCTGGAATTGATGGCCGACCTGCGCATTCCCGATCCCGCCTCGGTCTACGACCTGTTTCCGCACCAGCTCTCCGGCGGCATGAAACAGCGTATCGTCATTGCCATGGCGCTTGCCGGCGACCCGGAGCTTCTGATCGCCGACGAGCCGACCACCGCCCTCGACGTCACGGTGCAGGCGCAGATCGTTCAGATCCTCGTCGACCTGGTGCGGCAGCGCGGCCTCGGCCTGATCCTGATCACCCACGACATGGGCGTCGTCGCCCAGGCTTGCGACCGGGTGGCCGTGATGTATTGCGGCCGCGTGGTCGAGCTGGCCGAGGTCGACGCACTCTTCGCGCAACCGCGTCATCCCTACACACAGGCGCTGATCCGCTGCATCCCCAGGCACGATATGGCGCGCGGCACGATGAGCGCCATCCCAGGCGTGGTCCCGAGTGCCGCAGCACAGCCGCCGGGCTGCAGGTTCAATCCGCGCTGCGCCCGTGTCGCCGACCGCTGCCGCATCGAGATCCCCGAGCTGCGCATAGGCGTCAGCGGCAATGGCGTGGCCTGCCACGTGGCGGAGGCAGCATGAGCGATCTTCTCACCGTCAACGGGCTCAGCCGCCGTTTCAGTGATGGCGGGCTGTTGCGCAAGCGCAAGACGTTCCATGCCGTCAGCAACGTTTCTTTCGCGTTGAAGAAAGGTCAGATCCTCGGAGTCGTCGGCGAGTCCGGCTGCGGCAAGTCAACGCTGGCGCGGCTGGTGCTGCGCCTGATCACGCCAAGCGAGGGGCAGGTCACGTTCGACGGTGTCGACATGGCATCGCTGTCGCGGCAAGACATGCGTCGCCTGCGCCAGCGCATGCAACTGGTGTTCCAGGATCCCTATTCGGCGATCGATCCGCGCTACTCGATCCGGGACGCGCTGCTCGAACCGTTCCGCGTCCAGGGCGCAATGCCAAGATCCGCCGATGAGACCGTCGCATCGCTGCTCGACATGGTCGGTCTGAACAGCGCGCTGGCGGCAAGCTATCCACATCAGTTGTCGGGCGGCCAGAAGCAGCGTATCGGCATCGCACGTGCCCTGGCGCTCAACCCGTCGCTGGTGGTGCTCGACGAGCCGACGGCTTCACTTGACGTTTCGGTGCAGGCGCAGATCGTGTCGCTCTTGGAGCGGCTGCGCCAGGATCTCGGGCTGACCTATCTGTTCATCTCCCACGATCTCGGACTGGTGCGCTATTTCTGCGACCAGATCCTGGTCATGTATCTCGGCCGCATCGTCGAAGTGCTGCCGAGCACCGCGGCGCCCAAGCATCCCTACACAAGAGCGCTGCTCGACAGCACCTTCGAACCCGATCCGAAGCGGCGCCGTACGGTGACGCGGCTCGCCGGTGAGATCCCCAGCGGCTACGACCTGCCGACCGGCTGCGCCTTCGCCAACCGTTGCCCGCGCGTCACCGATCTCTGCCGCCGCGAGCTGTCGACGCTTTGGTCACAAGGCGGTGCGCATCAGGTCGCCTGTCACCATCCGCTCACCGCCGCGCCCGACGCGATTATCGACGAGAGGTCGGTCGCATGAACGCCAATCACCGAGACGCTTCAGGCGCTTCGCATCGTTTGCAGATGACTTTGAAGACCAGGAAATCAGCATGAGCTACACCGGAGAACTCGACCGCTACCTGCAGTCGGAAATCGACAACAGCCAGGTTCCCGGACTCGGCGTCGCCATCGTCCATGATGGCGAGATCGTGCATCTCGGAGGTTATGGCCTTGCCAATGTCGAGAACCAGGTGCCGGTGACGCCCGATACCGTTTTCCATTCCGGCTCGACCGGCAAGATGTTCACCGCGGCGGCGGTGATGTTTTTGCTTCAGGACGACCACATCAAGCTCGACGACCCGTTGATCCGCTATATTCCGGAAGGGCCCGAAAGCTGGTCCGGCATTACCATCCGCAACCTGCTGTCGATGATGGCCGGCTTCGGCAATTTCGACATCGCCTTCTCGGCGGGCGAAGGCGGGGAGGGTGGCGCCGTGCCGCTCAACCTGTGGCAGGACCATAGCGACGAGCAACTGATCGACCTCGCCCGACGTTCGCCGTTCATGTACCGACCGGGCGAGGGCTATCAGTACAGCAATACCGGCTACATCCTGGCCGGGCTGGTTGTCGCCCGTGTTTCGAACAAGCCATATTACGAGCTCCTGCGCGAACGGCTGTTCGAGCCGATCGGCATGGCGACGGCGCGCGAGGCCTCGTGGTTCGACATCGTGCCGAACCGCGCCGCCGGCCACTGTATCCGCGACGGCAAGTTGGAAAACCGCTACTGGGCGGCGCCGACACTGCAGCGCACCGGCGATGGCGGGCTCTATTTTTCGCCGCGCGACATCGCCCATTGGCTGCTTGAGCTCGACAATCCCACGGTGCTGAGCCCTGAAAGCATCGCACTGGTGTCCGAGCCGGTGCTGATGAAGAACGGCCAGCCGTCGTTCAACAATTATGCGCTGGGCTGGCAGAATTCCACGATACGCGGTCATCGCAAGATCCGGCATGGCGGCACCTGGGACGGGTTCCGCGCCGAGATCGCTCGCTTCCCGGCGCGCAAGTTGTCGGTCTGCGTGCTCGGCAACACTGACGAGGCCCAGGTCGCCCGGATAGGCCAGAAGATCGCCGGCATCGTCGATCCGGCGCTCGCACCCTACGAACCGATCGCCGACGGCAACGAAGCTCTGACTAGGCGCGACCACGAGCTGCTGCAGGCCATCGTCGAGCGCCGTGCGCCGCGCGAGAGCTTTGGCGAAGAGGCCTGGCGCCTGTGGAGCAACGGCTGGTTCGAGCAGATCGCGGCAAGCGGCGTTGCGGTGGCTGGAGTGCCGCTCGAGCTCACCCATCAGGAAGGCGACGGCGGCCGACGCTACCGGCTGGAGATGGGCGGCTATCACCTGCACTGGACGATCAGCCGCGACAGCGAGGACCGGGTGAGCGAAATGCGCTTCCACATGGAGTAGCCGCAACGGTGGCCGCGGCCCAGCCGGCGAGGCCACCGTTGCTGACACGTCAAACCAACTGCTGAGCCTGATCAGGCGCTGCGTATCCCTCGGCGAGGGACGCAACGGACAAGTGCGCCTGTTCGATTCGAAATGCCTGAACGACCAGATGGAGACCGATAATGAGCTTTCGTGTTCTGACCGCAGAATTCGCCCATGAGACCAACACGTTCAGCGTCCGCAAGACCGGCTATGACGCGTTTACCGTCGAAGGCGTGTTGTTCGGCGACGACGCCGTTCGTGCCAGGGGCGACGCGAACACCGAGATTGCCGGCTTCCTCGATATCGGCCGCAAATATGGCTGGGCCGTCGAGCATGTTCTGAGCACCGCGGCCGAACCGGCAGGACCGGTGACGCGCGATGCCTTCGACCGGATCGGCGGCGCCATCGTCAAGGCGGCTGCCGACAACAAGGGCAAGATCGACGGCATCCTGCTTGGCCTGCACGGAGCAATGGTCACCGACTTCTCGCCTGATGGCGAAGGTGAACTGCTGGAGCGGCTGCGCGCCGTCGTCGGGCCGGACCTGCCGATCGCTGTCACGCTCGACCCGCATGCCAATGTCACGGCCAAAATGTGCGAGCTCGCCGACATACTGATCTCGTTCAAGACCTATCCGCACATCGACATGCGGGCGATCGCTCACCACGCTGGCGAGCTGCTGCAGCGCACGATGGCCGGCGAGATCCGTCCGAAGACGCTGTTGGTCCGCCGGCCAATGCTGGAGGAGGCCAATGCCGGTCGTACAGATATCGGGCCGATGGTCGAGTGGATCGCCAGAGCCCGCGCCTATGAAGAGACGCCTGGTGCGCTGGCCGTCAGCATCAATGGCGCATTTCCCAACGCCGACATTCCCGAGGTTGGGCCGACCGTGCTTGTCACCTATGACGGCGACCCGGCGCGGCACCGCACCTTCGCCGAAGGCATCGCCGACGAGATCTGGGACAACCGCTTCAATGTGCTGAACACCTTCTACACGGTGATGCAGGCTGCAGAGATCGCGCATGACTATCGCGGCGACCGTCCGCTGATCATTGCCGACTATGCCGACAATCCCGGCGCCGGCGGCTATGGCGATGCCACCGCCTTGCTTGGAGCGCTGCTCCATGTCGGCGTAGATGATGCGTGCTTCGGCCCGATCGTCGATCCGGAGACGGCCAACCAACTGCACCGCGCCACGGTCGGCGACACCGTCAAGCTCAGGCTCGGCGGCAAGACCGATCCGCGCTTCGGCGGCGATCCGCTCGAAGTGACCGGCAAGCTGCTCGTCATCAGCGACGGCAAGCTGATCGGCGACGGAGAACAGCTGGGCGGGCTGGAGTTCTCGTTTGGCCCGACGGCCGTGGTGCAGATCGACGGCATCGCCGTGCTGGTCGTTACCGAGCCGTCGCAGATGCGCGACCTCCAGCAGTTCCGGGCCTTCGGAATCGATCCGGCGCGGCATCGCGTGGTCGGGCTCAAGTCGATGCAGCATTTCCGCGCTGCCTTCGAACCTATCGCCGGCAAAGTCATCGTCTGCGACAGCGGCGCACTCTGCACCATGGACTATTCCAGGATGCCCTATCGCAATGTCGCACGACCGATCTTCCCGCTCGACCGCGACATGACCCTTTGAGTGTATGGCAATGACAGCAAGGAAACCGATGGCGCAGTCACATATCCAGCAGGCCGACGTCATCGTGCTCGGTGCCGGGATCATCGGCGTTTCGGTCGCACTGCAGCTGCAGCGGCGCGGCCGTTCCGTCATCCTCGTCGACCGCCGCGACGCCGGCGAGGAAACGAGCTACGGCAATGCCGGGCTGATCGAACGCTCCAGCGTCGTGCCTTATGGTGCGCCGCGCGAGCTTTCGAAGCTGATGCGCTATGCGTTCAATCTGTCGACTGAGGTGCGTTTCGACTGGCGGCAGATGCCGCGCATCGCACCGTGGCTGTGGCAGTTCTGGCGCGAGTCGGCGCCCAAACCGTTGGCTCGCGCCGCAGCCGACATGCAGCCGCTGATCGAGCGTTCGGTGAGCGAGCACGAGGCGCTGATGTCGGAGGCCGGCGCATTGCCACAACTGCGCCGGGCCGGCTGGCTCGAGGTCTATCGAAATGAAAAGACCTTCGAGCAGGCGCGGGGAGCCGCCACCGCCCTTCACCCATTCGGGTTGAACTACGAAGTCCTCGACCGTAAGGCGCTGCAACAGCGCGAACCGCATCTCACCAATGCCGTGGTTGGCGCCGTGCACTGGCTCGATCCGGCCACCGTTGCCGATCCGGGCGCACTGGTGAAGGCCTATGCCCGTCATTTTGTCGAACGGGGTGGGGTGTTCCTGCGCGGCGATGCGCTTCATCTGCAACGGGAGGAAACAGGGTGGAGCATCGCTGCCGGCAGCGCTCGGCTCGAGGCGCCGGAAGCGGTCGTGGCACTTGGGCCCTGGACGGACAAGATCTCGCGTTCGCTTGGCTACAAGGTCCCGCTGGTGATGAAGCGCGGTTACCACGTGCATTTCGAAGCCGAGGGCGACGCCTTGCTCAATCATCCCGTCGTCGATGCCGATGGCGGATTCGTGCTGGCGCCGATGGCCCAGGGCGTCAGGCTGACCACCGGCGTCGAATTCGCCTCGCGCGGCAGCAGGCCCAGCCCGGTCCAACTCGACAGGACAGAACCTCTGGCGCGCCAGATCTTCCCGCTCAGGCAGCGTATCGAGCCAAATCCCTGGATGGGATCGCGCCCGTGCTTGCCCGACATGAGGCCGGTGATCGGCCGGGGCTTCAGGCACAAGGGGCTGTGGTTCGCCTTCGGCCACAACCACCACGGCCTGACGCTCGGCCCGATCACCGGACGCCTGCTCGCCGAAATGATGACGGGCGAAAAGGCATTCACCGATCCTGCGCCTTACGCAATGGAGCGCTTTGGCTGACACGTATCTCTGCCGTGTCGCCTACTCGAAGGCCCAGCGAAACAAACAATTAACAAAGCCAGTCAGGCTGGTCTTTACCAATTGCTGCTAATCCCAAGCCGCAACAGGGAGGGCGGCCAGGGAATGGTTGGGGCAAGTCGCATCGCTGAACGGTTCAACGGCCTGTCGGTGCTGGGGCAGTCCTGCGTGATCGTGGCCACCGCGACGCTCGGTGCCGACCTTTTGACGCTGATCTTCTACTCGATCTTCTTCTCGGACCGGCTGCTGCTCGACCTCGTGCTGACAAGCCTGATCGTTGTCGCCGTGGCGGGGCCGTTGTCCTATTTCTTCATGGGCCGCAGCGCCAGGCTGGTCGAGCTTGCGGCCGAGCTCGACCGGGCCAATCGCCTCGATGACCTGACCGGCCTGCTGAACAGGCGAACCTTCCTGCTTCAATCCAGGCAGATCGTCAGTGACCACGCAGATGGCAAGGGCGCCGGAATGCTGCTCTTTATCGATGCCGATCATTTCAAGGCGATCAACGACCGCGAGGGTCACGCCATGGGCGATGCCGTGCTGCAGGAAATCGGCGCGGCGCTGGCTTCGAGCATTGGCGCTGGGGATATTGCCGGGCGGCTGGGCGGTGAAGAATTCGTCGTGCTGCTGGTGGGTGCCGGCGAGGACACGGCAACGCTGGTGTGCGAACGCCTGCGGCGCAAGGTCAAGGCGATATCAGCCATCGTCGGCATGAGCGGCCGCGAGGTCACTGTCAGCATCGGCGTATCGAAACACCAGCGGGGCCAAAGCCTCGATGCGCTTCTCCTGGCCGCCGACAGGAACCTCTATCTCGCCAAAGCCAATGGTCGCGACCGTATCGTCAAAGCCGATGGCAAGCTGGCTGCCGCCTGAACAGCCTTGTCGCTCCGATTGCTCTGCAACTCGATCCTAGCTGCCGGCATGCGCCATATGCTGGAAGCGGCGAACCATGCGCCAGCCAGAAGCCACCAGCCGGTCGGCCGGCGGCGCCACCGGCAGCACCGGCTGGGTTAGCATACGGCGCAATTCGGCTGGCCCGATCTCGCTGGTCATGACGATGCGCGACAAGGTGTACGGGTCTTCCGTCGTCGTCGTCATCGCATGCCTGACCCGGCACGCCGAGGTGAAGCCGGCGCCGCGCACCAGCGCGCGCGTGGTGCGACTCGAATAACCATGCGGGTAGGCGAAGCTGTGCACCGGCCGCTTCAGGCCGTGTTCGAGGGCGAGCTTGCTGTCATGTATCTCGCGTGCGGCATCGCTGGCCGACAGGATGTCCAACTGCGGATGGCTGACTGTATGGGCGCCGATTTCGATGCCTTCGCAGGCCAGCGCGCGCAGATCACCCCACCCGAGCATCGGCCGGTCGCCTTCGCCAGATGAAGCAAGCCACTGGCTGGTCTTGCCGACCAAGCCAGAGACGACATAGAGCGTCGCGGCAAAACCGTGGCGTTCCAGAATGGGCATGGCGCCGATGAGAAAATCCTGCAGCCCGTCGTCGAAGGTGATGCAGACGGTGCGCGGCGGCAAAGGCCGCTTTTCCCTGAAGATCGTCGCCAGCGCCGAGATCGTCACCGGGCGGAAGCCGCCTTCGGCCAGCACCTGCATGTGGCGCTCGAACTCGTCGGGCAGCATCATCCAGCGCCGGTAGGGCGCAGCACAGCTGGTGTCGATGCTGTGATAAACAAGGATAGGCACGGATGGGCGCATAGCTGTCGATCCTCCCTTGAAGGCGACCTCGTGCCCGTTTGCCGAAGGAGCGATGCCGGATGACGGGCTGCGTGTTGCGGCATAGCGGCTGCGCAGATAGCCCGGCACGCCAGCAGCGATGCCGAGCCTCTCGCGCCAGACCAGATTGCTCGGATAATCGCCCGGCAGGCGCTGGTTCTTGGGCGATGTCGGGCCGGCCATGTGGGCGATGCCGGCAGGCATGGCGCGCGCCAGCCGCAAGGCTGCCGCCGGTTCGTCGATGACGACCTTGGTGAGATAGGCGCCGAGGCCCATTCCATAGCCGAAGGCTTGGCGGCGCATGCCGTCCTCGCCGCGGCGATGATGGTGCCAAAGCAGCGCACGCGGGTCGTAAACAAGCTGGAAGCCGGCCTGGACCACGGCGTAGAAGGAGGCGAGATCGTCGCCGCCGCGCGCCAGCGTGCCGGCGCCCAGCGCTGAATCGAAGCCGCCAATCTGGCGCAGCGCCTCGGTCCTGAACGCCATGTTGGCGCCCGAGCCGAACTGTCCGGCGGTGAAGGGAAAAAGCGACCCCGCCGGCCTGTTGCCGGCGAGATCGAAGACCTTACGCGCAAAGCCCTTGCCGAAGCCGCCATGGCGCTCGGTCCAGAATTGCGCGCGTGTGTCGAGCTCTGCCGGCAGGATCAGGCCGGTGACGCAGCCGACCCGGCCGTCGCGGTCGAAATTTGCGGCCATCGCCGCCACCCAGTTGGGGTCGACGACGACATCGTCGTCGGTGAACAGCGCCAGCTCGGACGACAGGTTGGCAAGCCCGGCATTGTGGGCGCGGCCAAGGCCCGGCACGTCTTCCCTGACATAACGCACCGCGCGCGCACCGCCGTAACGCCGGGCGATCAGATCAGCAGTCTGCGAGGAGGACGGCGCATTGTCGACGACGACGATCTCGAAGGGCTGATAGGTCTGGAGCAGCAGTGAATCGAGGCATCGCGCCAGGCTTTCGGCGCGATCGCGCGTGGCGATGACGACGCTGGCGAACGGCCCGTCCTTCCTGGGCAGCGGCGCGTCGTGCTGGAACGTGCTGTCCTGCACCGCCTGGTTCTCGCTGATGCGGCGGCGCAGCTCGAACGTCGTCAGCACGTCCTCGTCGAAATCGAACTCCATGATCGTCACCGGACGGCCTTGACGGCGAATGAGACAGAAGACGCCGCCGTAGCGCTGGTCGGTTGCCGCGTCGAACATCGGCACATCGTTCATCGGCCGGCAGACGTCGACGTCGAGGATCTTGATCGGGTGAAACTCGGGCACGCTCATGCTTGCCTCCGTGGGCGGCTCAAGCGGGCGCCGACATAACCCATCGTCGTGTAGCCAAGGCCGAAGAAGATGCCGGCCGCGCGGGCAAGCCCCCACATGTCGAACTTCAGCATCGCATCGCCAAGCCCACGCAGAACGCCTGCCGGCAGGACGCGCATGACATAGCGCTGTTCGCTGGACAATCCGTCCAGCGCGCCCACGGCGTTGACGACCTGCGTCTTGGAACGACCTTCGGCGAGGCAGCGCTTGCGGAAGTAGCCCCAGGCGGCACGCTCGGCGGTGACCTGGTGGTGCACGCTCATCGCGGGATCGTAGAGGATGAGCGAGCCGGGAATGGCCTGCAGCGCGCGGATGCAGAGCTCCGTCTCCTCGCAGCCGGCAGCATCGGCCGCCGTGCGACCGATGCCTTCGCGGAACCCCCCGGTCAACTCGACGATGCTGCGGCGGAAAGACATGTTGCAGCCTATGGGATTGCGCACCGGCTCGACCTTTTCGGGTTGGCCACGATAGCTGCAGCCGACAACCCATTGGAATTCTTCGGGAAACCAGCGTGGGCGATCGACTTGCCACATCGGCAGCACCTGGCCGCCGAGGCCAATGACCGACGGGTTGCGATAATGCGGCAGCATTTTTTCCAGCCAGTCGGGGGCGGCGACCGCGTCGTCGTCGAGGAATGCCAGGATCTCGCTGCTCGCCCGCCTGACGCCGGTGTTGCGGGCACCCGAAAGGCCGCGCGCGCCTTCGTTGACGATGACGGTAATGGCCGGATAGGTGGCGAAGAAATAGGCCCACAGCGGCATGTTGTGGTCGATGACCACGATGATCTCGGTCGCCTTGGTGCGTTGGGCGAGCACCGAGGCGATGGCGCGCTGAAGCTGTTCGCGACGGTTGTCGGCGTAGGCGCAAATGATGACTGATACCGAAGTCGCCGACGCCGTCATGATCGCTCGCCTAGACGCTGGGTTGGTGTTGTCCGGTCGTGCTGCGGGGAGGGACGGCCGGTCGCGCCGGGCGGGAGACGCCCAGGCGGACGATCGTCTTCAGCACCCGCCAGCCATCGGGGATGGTGCGCAGGTTGCTGACCCCGTGGATGCGCGGGAACTCCTTGCTCGCCACCTCGAACACGTTGAGGTTGGCGCGCAGCGCCTGGACGTTCATCTCGGTTTCTATCTCGAAACCGGTGGCGTCCTCGATGTTGAGATAGGGAAGCACATCGCGCCAGAACGCGTTGTAGCCGTAGCAGAGGTCGGTGAACTTGCCGCCGAAGCGGATGCGCACCAACGTCAAAAGTCCCCAGTTGCCGAGCCGGCGATACCACTCCATGTCGGTGGTGTTGCCGCCTTGCATGAAACGTGAGCCCTTGACGAAATCGGCGCCGGCGAGCAGCGCGCCGACAAAGGCCGGGATTTCGCCGGGATCGGCCGAGCCATCGGCATCGAGCGTGACGATGATGTCGCCCTTGGCGGCGTTGAAGCCGGTGCGCAGGGCGGCACCCTTGCCGCGCCGGTCCTGCTGCAGCACGACGATGTCGGGCAGAAGCGACCTTGCGACCTCTATCGTGTCGTCGGTCGAGTTGCCGTCGACGAGGATGATTTCATCCACCCATGCCGGGATGTGGGGCAGGACGTGAGGAAGGTTCTTGGCCTCGTTCTTGGCCGGGACGACCACGCTGATGCGAGGTGTGCCACTGGTCGCCAAGCCTGCCAGCTTGAAGACCTCCATTGCAGGCCGATGCGGAAATGCTGCCGCCGTCATACTGGTTACTCCAACCCAAAATAGGTGCGGCATATCCAATGACGACGCGAACCAAATGTTACAGACGCAGCACAGCACAGCCTGACGAGCACAACTTCGCAGGGAGGTCGTTACCGATCAAAAATCTGGACGCAAGTGTCTTGTTAGCCCCACTCGCCGATATGAAATTTACCATATATTAAGTTTTTGTAAACCACATGTAGTATTCGTGTGAAGTTTCGGCGCTATTGGTTCTACTGGTAGATGTGGATTTGTATGAACTTTCCACATCGATGTTTATTACTAGAAAAACAGATGTTCATCTGAATTAAACTGGTGCGAACGCGTTGCCGGGCGCTCTGCGACAGGCATACATCAATTCATGCGCGGCGTATTAGGTGGTGCTTTAATATTGAACCCTTTCACTCGAAGTCTCGGCAAAGTCGGGTATTTCCGGGTGAGATGCACTCCACAGTCCCGTGATGGTTGCACGCTGCCATGCCGTGCACGAACCGTTCGCAATATTGTGATCAGCTTGCAGGCGCGATCTCGCCGGCGCCTGGCGCGGATGCGGCGAAAGTGCAACATTCATACATATGTCTGTTAGCAACCGCTGAGATAATGCCTCTGGTTGAATGACGGGCCGGGGCGTTCATGTTAGGTTGGGAGGAAATCAGGAGGCGGGGGCCACCAGCACGATCAGCGGCGTTCGGACACAGCGCCTGTGACATGTTCCGTGCGCCCGATTGTTCGAGGACCAAACTTGCCTAGCCCACAGCGACCCGAAACTCCTCCTGCCCCCGATGCCTTCGACGACTGGGTTCTCCTGACCCGCAAGTGGGACGAGGCCTACAAGGACTACCTGACCGTACGCGAGGCGCGGGCCACAGCTGAGGCGGCCTCGGGCACGCCTGATCCGGAATTGAAGCGCTGGGAGGACGAGGCGCTGGCTACGTTGGCCGAAATCAAGTCCGAGATGGACAAGGTCGTGGCCGAGACGCGGCAACGGCGCCGGCCCCTCGGCGGCTCGATCGTCATTGGCACGATCGGTCGCGATGAATCCGAAACGCCTTCCGGATCCGAGGACAGTTCCGACAAGAAGTAGGCGCGACCGGCGCCGTTTTGGCAGATCCGCTCGCGGTGGCTGCGGCCAGGCCTGCCGGCCTCCGCCGACTTGGACTTGGTGGGCTATTTCCAGCGCGCGCCGTTGCGGTGTATTTAGAGCGGGTGAGAACGCGAGACGCCCAGCGAAGCGCCTGTTTCTTGCCGGCCATTGTGGCGACACTGGCTTGGGCGGCGATGCTGTCGCTTTTTGCCGGTCCGGCTGTTGCTGCGGACTTTCCCGCCATCGAACTCCAGACAACGTCCAATGACGCGCTGGACGGTGTGTTGCGCGCGGCGCTGAACGCTCCCGAGCTTGAACGCGCAGCCGACGGTGCGGCAACTCGGGGCTGGCAGCCTGCGGTCGAAGCCGAACGCCACCGGCTGGAAGAATTGATGCGCGGCCAGGGCTATCTCCATGCGCGGATCGAGATGCCTGATGCCGCTGATGACGCGGGCTCTCCCGACAAGATCGCGCTCAGGCCGATCGCCGGTCCGCTTTTCCGTGTCGGCATGGTTGAGGTCGACGGTCTCGAGGGTGTTGCCACCGATGCGGTGCGCGACGACGTTTCGCTGCAAATGATGGAGGCGGTCGGCAAGCCCGCGCGCGGCGATCTGCTCGCAACCCTCGAAGATGAAGTCCTGTGGCGGCTCCGCACAGCATCCTATCCCTTTGTCCGCGTCACCGGGCGTGCGTTGCAGCCTATCCCGGGGCAGGCGCTGGCTACGGCTCGCATCGTCGTCGAGCCGGGGGCATTGGCGCGCTTTGGCGCTGTTGCCTACAGCGGCCTTGTCGGTCTGAAGCAAGATGAGCTGAGCCGCCTGCAGCCCTTCAAGCAGGGTGATCCCTACGATCCCGATATGCTCGAGCGTTTCCGCGAGGCGCTGCTTGGTCATCCGTCGGTCAAAAATGTCAGGGTTCGGCTGCCGCAGGCCGTGGATGCCGATGGGCTGCTGCAACTGCGCGCCGAAGTCGAGGAACAAAATCTCCGCGCCGACGATGCGACCGGCGGCTACAGGACGGGGCTCGTTGCGGCCGTTTCGGCGCTCGCCGCGTTGGCGATCCGCCAGGTTTCGGTCGCCAGCCTGCGTCCCGGCCGATCGCGCTGGCCGCTTTGGCTCGAAGTGGTGCCGGTGCTGCTGCTCGCTGCCGCATTCTACCTGATCGCCCAACGGATGCTGCTTCTGGCCTTCCCCAGCTGAGCGGCAGGACAGCAGCAATTCCAGGTCCGGAATTGCCCAGCCCTCTAGGTATCCTTGAAGCCGATCGTCCATTTCGCCGCGTGCCGCACGCGGGCGTCGACGGCGGTGATCGGCAGCTTCTCCAGGAAGTATTCGGCGTGCGCGTGCGGTGTCGCGCCAAACCGCTGTTTGTAGTGCGCGAGCGAGGCCGAGGCGCCGGTCTCGCCGAAATGGTAGTAGCGGCAGCCGCTGTGGCAGGCCTCTTCTATGGCAAGTTTCTGGATCAGGTCGTTGGCGCCCGAGCTGCCCAGCGCATGGCGGTCGATCGCGCCGCGGGCGTCGTTGACATTGCCATATTGCAGCACGAACGCCGCCGCCGCCGGCTTGCCATCGACCCAGGCGACCCAGATGCGGCAGGCCTCGCCGAAATGCCGGGCGATCGAGCTGAATTTTGCCATCGGATCGCGCCTGCGCCCCCTTAGATGCGCCAGCATGCGTGGCTCTTGCTGCTTGTCGGCCCAGCGGTCGAAAGACGTGCGTAACAGCTGGTGGAAGACCGGCACCAGCTTTCCGGAGGTGTCACGCTCGACGACGATGCCGCCGCGTTCGGCCTTGCGCACCCGCGTCCGCGTCGTTTTCTTGAAGCGCGTCGACCAGACGGCGTCGAATCCGCCATCGAGGTCAAGGATGTGGGCGAGGCCCGGCACCGAGGTGACATGGGCAGGAGCTGCTGCGGCCCACAGATGGGCATGGCGCGGATTGGGTCTTACCGAAATCCTGAGATAGGGCAGCTTGCCTAGGTCTTCGAAAATCGTGCGGAGATGTTCGACCTTTGGCATCATCGACGAGAGCACGCCGCCACGACCCCAGGCATATGGCATCGACTCGGCAACCGCCAGCCGCGCCGGCAGGTGCCTGTTGCGCACCATCGGCAGCACGTAGTGATGTCCGCCGGCAAAGCGGTAGGCGCGGCTGGCGTCCTGGTATTTGCCGAGGGCGCACAGGCTGTCGAGCCAGGCCGGCGACTGGTAGGGCAGGGCTTCGGGATCGGCGAGCATCAGGCGATGCCAGAGGTCGCGCGGCGCCGGGCTCTGCACGTCGAAAGCCGCCGACGTGCTCGCCATGGCGTGCACGTCCTGTTCGCTCCCGAAATTTGTCGGGTCAGTATCCGTCCGAAGCCTCCCACTTTCCACCCAATGTCGCAGATTTCGTGAGATATCACTACCTTTGCACCTGAGGCGTTGCTTTTCGGATTCGCGTTTGTTCAGAAACGGTTACCGCAGTGCCATAAAGATATTTTGTATCACAATTTTGTTATTTCTTCGTGATAGAGAATTATCTCGAACATGCCAATCAAAGTCAAAACCAATCAAATAAAGCATTCCGGACAGATAGGCGCTATTTCGACAGACAAGTCGATGCGTCGAAAATCCAAAAACATGATCTTGGTTTTGGCCCTGAATGGGTCATGTCATTTACCGAGCGCGGCAAAACAGCTTGACGCAGCGTCGGGTAACCGTCCTAGTTAACAGATCGTAAGCGACAGATTTCCGGGTAACCGGCAAATGCGCGCGAACCGCCTTTTGGCGGGACCACGCAGGCAACGGCCGGCAACCCTCTCTCGCGACGATTGAGTGTGTTCAGGCTTATCGGGTTGGTGCATGGGTAAGGGGTTGTGGGGCGTGGCGCTGGCGGGCGCCTGGTGGTTTGGGCATGCGGGTGCCATGGCCCAAGGCGTCGAGCCGCCACTGATCAAGGGGCAATGGGAGCGGATCTTCACCGAAGAATTCGACCAGCCCAAGCTCGATCGCGACAAGTGGACCCGCTGCTACTGGTGGGACAAGGACGGCTGTACCAATCTCGCCAACAAGGAACTGCAGTGGTACATGCCCGACAATGTCAGCGTTGCCGACGGCGTGCTGCGGCTGACGGCGCGGCCGGAGACGGTGACCGGCCATGAAGGGCGCACCTTCGACTACACGTCGGGCATGGTGACCACGGGGCGTGATTATCTCGAGCGCGCCAAGCCAGACCGTTTCGCCACCACATACGGCTATTTCGAGATCCGCGCCAAGATTCCCAGGGGCAAAGGGCTGTGGCCGGCGATCTGGCTTCTGCCATCGACGCAGGAGCCGCGTCCGGAAATCGACATCCTCGAAGTCCTGGGTCATGCGCCCGACGTCTACGAGATGCACCTGCATTATCTCGACAAGAAGAAGGACTGGAAGAGCGAGGGCAAGAACGCCAAGGTGGTCGACCTTTCGGCCGACTGGCATGCCTATGGCCTGGAATGGCGCAAGGATGCCGTCGTCTGGTATCTCGATGGCAAGGAGATGTGGCGCTACACCAAGCCAGACGGCATCTCGCAGGAACCGATGTACCTGCTCATCAACCTGGCCGTCGGCGGCAACTGGCCGGGGTCGCCTGACGCCAGGACCAAATTCCCGGCCGATTTCCTGATCGACTATGTTCGTGTCTGGCGGCGTGCCGGGTCATGACCGCGCACCCGCCCACCCTGCGGCACCGAGAGCCCACGGCACAGGCGGGCGGCAGTGGTTGGCGATCACTCATCCCGCAGGCGCTGATGGGCTCGTCGCTGATGCGCAACGGCTACGCGCTGATCGCCAACAGCGGCCTGAGTGCGGTGCTGGGGCTGGCGTTCTGGTTCCTGGCGGCGCGTTACTGTTCGCAGGAGGCGATCGGTCTCGGCGGCGCCATCACCGCCACCATCGTCAACCTGTCCAACGCTGCCCAGCTCAATTTTGGCAACCTGCTGGTTCGTTTCGTGCCGACTGTCGGCGGCCGCGCCGGCCGGTTGATCCTGTTCGCCTACGCCACGTCCTTCATCGCCTCGGTCGTCGTCGCTATCGTCTTCCTGCTGGTCGTCGGCGCCTTCATGCCCAAGCTCGACGTGCTGACCGAGAGCGCGGGCGTCATCCTGTGGTTCGTGGCGACCGTCGCCGTCTGGTCGGTGTTCGCGCTGCAGGACAGTGCGCTGTCGGGCCTGCGCCAGTCGATCTGGGTGCCGGTCTCGAAGACAATCTACCAGGTCGTCAAGATCGCCATGCTCATCCCGCTGGCGCTCGCCGGGCTCGGATGGGAGGCCATCGCACTGTCGTGGACCGCACCGGTTCTGGTCTTCGTTCTCGCCGTCAACATGCTGATTTTCAAGCGCCTCGTGCCCAAGGCGCAAGCCGGAACCGGCCATGCCAATCTGATTGACCGCCGCGCCATGGCGCGCTTCTTCGGCTGGGACTACATCGGTTCGGTGTCGATGATGGTGGCCTGGACGGCGACACCGCTGGTCGTGCTCAATTTTGTCGGCGCGGCCGAAAGCGCCAGCTTCTTCGTCGCCTGGACGATCTTCACCTCGCTTTATTATGTCGGCAGCTCGATGGGGCTGTCGCTGCTCGCCGAGGGCGCCAGCGACACCGGCCGGCTGCGCGCGCTGGCGGCGGATGCGGCTGTGATGTCGGTGCTGCCGCTGCTCGGCCTCGTCGCGCTGATGCTGGTGTTCGCCCATCCCATCATGTCGGTGTTCGGTGCGGCCTACGCCACCGAAGGTGCTGCGATCCTCAGGGTGTTCACACTGGCCAGTGTCGTATCGGCCGTGCTCTCGATCTATCTGTCGATCGCCCGCACCAAGGGCTGGATGCGTTCGGTGGCGGCGGCCGAAGTCGCGACGCTGGTCATAGCCCTCGGCGCCGGCGCGCTTCTGGTGCGCAGTGAAGGGCCGATCGGCATGGCGCATGCCTGGCTGCTGGCGATGCTGGTGGTCACATTTGGCGTCGGCGCGCTCGCCCTCGTCACCAGCCGCCGCCACAGCATGCACGACTGGGGTCTGGCGGTTGCCGCTTCGCTGAAGTCCCTCTCGGCCCAGTTCCTGCCTTTCGGCCGCAACAAGGGCATTGCCGTTCCTGGTGACGCCGAGCTCCGGCCGCTCCTGGCAAAGACCGGAAGCTCCGCTGCCTCGGGCTGGCATGCGCTGAAATCCGAGCATGGACCCGAAGGAACTGACATCGTCTACCTCGGGGACCCGGTGCTGGAGGAGGCGGTGCGGCACGCGCCCGTTCGGTCGCAAGGCACTTATGCCGTTCTCCGCAGCGCGCGCAACCCGATCGCCGCCGCCTATCTCGAGCGCCTGGTCGACAATCTCGACCTGCTGCACGCGGATACGCGTCTTCAGCCGCTGTGGCCGATGTTGCCGACGAGGCTGTCAGTCACCCGTATCGGCGGAGCCGTCGATTGCATCGAGGCGATGGCACCTGGGACGGATGGGCGGGTGCTGCTGCGCGACGCGTCCGAGCGGCAGACGGGCCTCGAAGCCGCGGCGAAGGCCGTGGCCATCTTGCACGGCCAGACAGCCGCCATGCGGACCATCGACGACGTCTGGTTCCACGAATGGGTCGAACGTCCGGCGGCAAAGCTTGCGCAGCTCGGCGGATCGACGATGTTGGCAGCAGCACGGCGTCGGGCGATAGAACGTTTCGTTGGCCAGCAGCGGCGCTACTGGCTCGGTCGCCAGGTGCGTCTCGGCTGGTGCCATGGCGATCTTTGGCCGCAAAACCTGAACTTCGCCTCGGGGCAGGGCAGTGCCGCCCGACTTGCCAGCCTGCTGGAATGGGGCAATGCGCGATCCAACGCGCCACGTGGCTTCGACGGCTGCGTTCTGGCTGTCGCCATGCGCATGATGACCAGCAGCGAGCCGCTCGGCGCGGCCGTTGCCGATCTCTTGTGGACGCCGGAGTGGCGCAACGACGAGCGGCAGTGGCTGGGCATCGGCTCGGACGGGGACGATGACTGGAGCGGCGATGGCGCGGCGATCCGTGCCATGGTCGGCCTCGTCTGGCTGCATCAGGTTAGCGAGCGGGCGCGGCGCCCGGCGCATTCGGGCGTCGGCCGGCTTTGGATTGCGTCAAATGTCGATCGTGTTCTTAGGATCGTCTCCACCGATGGAGGCGCAATATGAATGTGATGACGCGGGAATTCAGTCTTGCCATGTCGCCGGCGCTGAAGGCGCCGCCCCTGGCGGATGCTGGCCGTGTCTCGACAGCGCCGTTCAACCTCGCGTCGATCTGTCTTTGCCTGGCCTTTGCTTTATGGCTGGCCGTCCTGTTCGTCACCGATCCTGCCGGTGTCGACGACTATGGCCTGATCTCTGTCCTGCCAGGCATCATCTGGGTGGCCTATGCCGCCGTCGGCCTCGGCTTTGCCTTGAGCCTGAGGCGCGGCGTCTGCGAGACGCCGATGCCGCTGTTGATGATCGTCATGCTGGTGCTGCTGCTTCATGGCACCCCGGCCATCGTCTATGACGAGTTGCGTTACGCCTGGGCCTGGAAACATGTCGGTGTCGTCGACTATGCCCAGCGGCACGGCCAGATCGATCCGAAGGCGCCATTCCTTGCCACCTACGCCAATTGGCCCGGCCTGTTCGTCTTCTGCGCCGCGATCGCCAACCTGTTCGACATCAAACCGATCCAACTGGCTGACATCGCCCGCTTTTCGCCGCCGGCGCTTAACCTGCTCTATGTGTTGGTGCTGCCGCAGATCTATCGCCGCTTCACCGCCGACCCACGGCTGGTGTGGGGCGGGGTCTGGCTGTTCGTCATCGGCAACTGGATCGGCCAGGACTATTTCTCGCCGCAGGGCGTCGCCTTTCTGTTCTATCTCTTGCTGGTCGCGCTTTGTGTCGGCCCGCTGCGGATCGTGCCCGGCTGGGCCGACCCGAACGGGCGTGGCTTTTCCAAGTTTTGCGGCCGTTATTTCGCCTTCGTCTCGCGTGGCCAGCCGCCGGTGACGCTGGCCGTCCCGCCAAAACTGCGTGCCGTAGCCTCACTGGCGGCCATGGCGCTGATCGTGATGATCACGGCGACCCACCCGCTCACGCCGATAGTCGTGCTCATGGCCCTTGGCGGCCTCTGGGTCATCGGACAATTGAGCCTTGGCTACCTCGTCTTTGCCGGCCTCGTCGAAGTCACATGGCTGCTGTTCTACGCCGACGGCTACATGTCCTCGGTCCTGCCCGAGCTGGTCCAGCGTTTCGGCGACACCTCGAACGAGATCAGCGAGCGCCTGGTGGATACCTCGATCGTCAGTGAAGGACAGGTGGTGGTGTCCTTGGCGTCGCGAGCGCTGACCGGTGCGATCGCGTTGGCGGCGGTCCTCGGCGGTCTGCGCCGGCTCGTGGCGGGGTTCCGCGACGGTCCGGCCATCGTGCTGACGCTGGCTCCAGCCTTCATGATCGTTGCCACCTCCTATGGCGGCGAGATCGTGTTCCGCGTCTATCTCTTTGCACTGCCTTTCCTGACCTTCTTTGCCGCGGCACTGTTTTTCCCATGGTCCGGCTCCCAGCGCGACGCCATCGCGCGCTACGCCATCGGCACGTTCGGCGCCGTGCTCACGGTCGCTTTCGTCCTCGCCAACAACGGCAAGGACCGCCAGTACACCTTCTCACGGGCCGAAGTGGAGGCGTCGGAATGGCTCTACAACAACGCGCCGGCCGGTTCGGTGCTTGTCGAGGGCGCGCCCAACTATCCCGAGCAGTTCATGAACTACGAGAACTTCACCTATGTGCCGATCTCCAACGAGAGCAAGCAATCCATTTCAGCGGTTCTCGCCGATCCGGCTACCGAGCTCGGGGACTGGTTGCGTGCGGTGCCGGCAGGCTCCGCCTTCATCATCATCACGCGCAGCCAGAAGGCCTACATCGACGATCTCGGCGTGATGCCGAAAGGCTCGCTCGACGCGATCGAAGAAGCCTTGCGCGGCTCGGCGCGCTTCCGCCTGGTGCGCGCTACGGCCGACGCGAGCGTCTTTGCGCCAAACGAACAGGGAATCGGGATGGGCGAGTGGATCAAGTAATGAAGGTGGCGAAGCATGAACATGAAGAAGCGGCCGGTCACATCGGAGGATACGGCTTCGTGAACGGTGCTGCTCAAGAATGCTCTTGCCGGAAAAATGCAATGACTGTTTCATATTAGCTGCGGCGCATCCTGGATGCGCCAGCGCTGTTGGGAGCGTGGGCCCATGCGTATCGGCTGGTTGTTGGTTGCCAGCGTTGTTGTGCCGGGAAGTGCTGAAGCCAGTCCCGCCGGACAGGCTCCAACATTGCCGGCGCTGGGCTTCGCGTCCCCTGATGTACCCCGGGCAATCCAGGCCGCCAAGCCCAGCGAAGAAAGCCGGGATGGCTTTGTGCTGGCGCTTGCGGCGTCCTACATCGCCTTGGGCGACCTCTACCGCGACGGCAAGACCACGGCCGCGGCGGCGGAGGCCGCGCTTGCCTATTATCGCGGCCTCGACAACCCAGGCCGTCCTGCCGCGATCTACGCAGTCATCTCACCGTCCGACCTGATCGGCGTCGTCAAGGACGCGCCGGCCGATCCGTTCGCGGCATCGAAGCTTTACCTGCAGGCGGCGAATATGGGCAGCTCGGAAGCCCTGATGCGGCTCGGCGACCTTTATCGCGAGGGCAGGGTGGTCGCGGCCGACGCCAGGCGCGCCTATCTGTTCTACGACCAGGCCGCCAAGGCCGGCAACGCTGACGGCAAGCTGCGTGTCGGCGAGATGCTCGCGCGCGGGCAAGGTGTTGCGCGCGACACTGGCAAGGGGCTGGCGATGATCGCAGCACTCGCTGATGCCGGCAATCCCGAGGCGTTGGTGCTGCTTGGCGACCTCTATCGCCCCGGCGCCCAGGGCATGGTCGCGATGGAGCCGGACAAGGCGCTGGACTATTACCGCAAGGCCGCCAGCCTTGGCTACGACGTCGGCAAGCTGCGCGTCGGCGAGATGACAGCTACCGGCCAGGGCACGACGCAGGACGTCCAGGCCGGGCTCGCGATGATCGAAGAGGTGGTGGCGCGCACGCGCAACCCGGCAGGGCTCGTCCTGCTCGGCTCACTCTACAGTCGCACCGATGGCGGTGTCATTGCCATCGATCTCGGCAAGGCCTTCGGCTATTTCCGCCGCGCCGCCGACAGCGGCGACGAGACCGGCATCCTGCGCACCGGCGAGATGCTGGCGCGGGGACGCGGCACTGCTCAGTCCTATCAGGCTGGGCGGGCGATGCTGACCGGTCTTGCCGATCATGGCGATACCTTTGCGCTGATCGCGCTCGGCGATTTGCTCAGCGATGCGGCGGTCGCCCCCGTCGACCTTGCCGCTGCCGTCACATCCTATGAAAAGGCGGCGTCGCTCGGCCACAGCGACGCACTTGTCAGGCTCGGTGATCTCTACAGCCGCAACGGCGCGATCGCCTCCGACCCACCCAAGGCATTCGCCTATTATGTCAGGGCGTCGCGGGCCGGCAATCTGGCCGGTAAGCTGCGCGTCGGCGAAATGACGGTTCTCGGACAGGGCACCGACCGCAATGTCGCCGCCGGCCTGGCGCAGATGAACTCGCTCGCCGACGAAGGCGATGCCAATGCGATGAACCTGCTCGGCGGGCTTTACCAGCGCGGCATAGGCGGACTGCTGCCGGCCAATCCGGTGACGGCGTTCGACTATTTCAGCAAGTCTGCCGAGGCCGGCAGCGTGATGGGCGCCGTCCGTGCCGGCGAAATGAAGGTGCGCGGACAAGGGACGTCAAAGGACGTCGTGGGCGGCCTGCAGATGGTCAAGACGGTGGCGGATGCCGGCAATGGCGAGGCGCTGATGTCGCTGGCCGCCCTTCTGGCCGACGGCTCGACCGGCAAGGTCGACGCGACGGAAGCCGTGCTGGCCTATGAGAAGGCAGCGGCGCTGGGGCGTCCTGATGCGCTGGTGCGCATCGGCGACATCTATCGGTTAGGCGGGACGATACCAGCCGATCCGGCCAAGGCGTTCGACTATTACCGCCGCGCCGGCATGGCCGGCGACGAGACCGGCAGGCTGCGTCAGGGCGAGATGACCGCACGCGGCGAAGGCACGCGCCAGGACATTCCGGCCGGTCTCGAGCTGGTCAGGCAGGTCGGCATCGCAGGCGATCCCTACGCCTATGTCGTGCTTGGCGACCTGCATCTGTCTGGCGCGGTCGGGCCGGTCGATGGTGCTGCCGCTGTCGCGGCCTATGAGAATGCGGCCCGGAAGGGACGCGCCGATGCCTTGCTCAGGCTCGGTGACCTCTACCGTGACGGCAAAGGCGTTCCGGCCGACGGTGGCAAGGCGGCCGAATATTATCTGAAGGCAGTCGACGCGGAGAATCCGGCGGCTTCAGCGGGAGATGTGCAGAACTGAGTTTTGCTGGCGCCGCTTGCCAGGCGCCAGTCAGGGAGTTGGCATTGTCGCGTATCTGCCATGTGGCTCTGATGACGGTGTTCGCCGCACTTTCGGCGAGTACCGCCTTGTCGGCGGAAACCGCGCCCGACCCGGGCGCGCCGGCCACGCCAGGCGCTGTTACCCGGGAGCGTGCGGTCAACGCCGACGCCTTGTTGCGGCTCGGCGATCTCTACAGCAATGCCGACAACGCCAACCGCGATCCGGCCAAGGCGTTCGACTATTACCGCCAGGCGGCGGATGCCGGCAGTGCTGCGGCGCGGCTCCGCGTCGGTGAAATGCGCGTGCTGGGCGAAGGCACCGAACGCGACATCAGCGCTGGGCTTTTGGCCATCGAGGAGGTGGCATCGGCCGGCGACGGCGCAGCACTCGCCTCGCTTGGCGGCCTCTACAGCCATGCCGACAACAGGGCGATCCCGCTCGACCTGCCGCGCGCCTATGACTACTACCGCCGTGCCGCCGCGGCCGGCAACGAAACCGGCATCCTGCGCAGCGGCGAGATGCTGGCGCGCGGCCAAGGTATCGCCAGGGACAGCGCAACTGGGCTGGCGCTGGTGCGGTCGCTTGCCGATCGCGGCAACATCTATGCGCTGGTCTCCCAGGGCGACCTGATGAGCGATGCCGATGCCGGCGTGCCCGACATGCCAGGGGCGGAGGCAGCCTATGCCAAGGCAGCCGCACTCGGGCATCCCGACGCATTGCTGCGCCTCGGCGATCTCTTCGGCAGTGGCCGCGCCGGCAAGCCCGACTATGCCAAGGCGTTCGGGTATTACGAAAAGGCTGCCGAGGCCGGTCAGCAGGTCGGCAGGCTGCGCGTCGCCGAACTGACATTCCGTGGTCAGGGCACGCGGCAGGACGTCGAGGGCGGACTGGCGTCGATCAAGGAACTGGCCGATGGCGGCGACGCCGAAGCACTGAGCTTCCTTGGCGATGTCTACAGCGGAGCCACGCCAGCGCCGGTCGCAAAGGATCCTCTTGCGGCTTTCGCCTACTACCAGCGTGCTGCCGACGCCGGCAACACGCGGGCGGCCCTGAGGGTCGGCGAGATGACGGCGCATGGCTTGGGTACGTTGCGCGACGTCTCGGGTGGGCGCGACATGGTTCGCCGGCTCGCCGATGCGGGCAATCCGCTGGCACTGATCAGCCTTGGTGACCTGCTGCGTGAGCCGCAGTCGGGTGCCGTCGATGCAGACGGCGCCGTTGCAGCCTATGAACGTGCGGCGGGTCTGAGCGAACCTGAGGCGCTGGTGCGCCTGGGCGACTTCTACAGCGACGGCATGACCGTTGCCGTGGATCTGCCCAAGGCGCTCGACTATTACAGCAAGGCCGCCGGGCTCGGCGATGTCATTGGGGCCGTCCGCGCCGGCGCCATGTTGGCGCGCGGACAAGGCATAGCCCAGGATGTCGCTGCCGGCCGGGCTATGGTGAAGGCTGCGACCGAGAGCGGCGAAGCCGAGGCGCATATCGTGATGGGCGACCTTTTGAGCCGGGGCGATGGCGGCCCGCCCGATGTCCAGGCAGCAATGCGCTGGTATGCCGAGGCGGCGGCGCTCGGGCGGACGCAAGGGCTGATCAGGCTCGGAGATCTCTATCGCGAAGGCAAGCTGCTGCAGAGCAACGGCAAGAAGGCCGCCGGCTATTATCGCCAGGCGGCCGAGGCAGGCGATGCTTACGGGCTGCTCATCCTCGGCTCGGCGCTGTCGGAAAGCCTGTTGCGCAATGCGGGCAAGCCGGCCGACGGAGTTGCCGCCTTGCGTGAGGCCGAAGCAACGGGTCTGGACGATGCTGCGACCGCGCTCGCCGACGCCATGTTTTACGGCATGGGTACCAAGCGTGACGCCAAGGCAGCCGTAGCCCTGCTTGAACAGGCAGCCGGCACCGGCAACGTCGCGGCGGCGCGTCATCTGATCAGCTACTATCGTGACGGCCGCCGTTATGGCCGCACCACCTTCATCAAGGCCGATGCCAAACGCGCCGAGCAGCTGATGACAGGCGTGTCGCCATGGCTGTCGCGCGGCGATCGCCTCGTCGAGGAGATGCTGTTTGCCGCCGCCGCAAATGACACCAAGGGCTACCAGTCGATCGTGGCGCGCATGCACGAACTTTCTGCCGAGCAGCGCCAGTCGCTGGTCCGCATGATGCGGACGACCCATCCGAACGGCTACATCTATCTGGCGCAGCAGCAACTCAAGCAGGCCGGCTATTACAACGGGCCTGTCAACGGCGTGCTCAGCGGCTCCACGACGCGCGCGGTCAGCCGCTTTTGCGCGGCCAGGTCGCTGCCCAATGCCTGCCGCTTTGGCCCGATGAGCAGCCAGGCCGGGGACGTCCTGTCCTACGCGTTCTAGATTACGTCAGTCGAAACGATCGCCGAAGATGCGGCTCCAATGCTCGCCCACCAGCCCGTTGAAAAAGCCGTTACCAGTCTGGAACTGCCGGACGAGCTCGGGATCACGCGAATGCACCACCGTCGAGTTGACGTTGATGAAGATGATGCGCCGGCCGAGCATCGCTTCCAGCAGGGCTGGCTGGGTCCTGCCTCTGAGACCGGCGAGGCCGACGCCGGCGGCATGGTTGATCAGGCAGTCGATCACGGCACCAGCCTGGCCGGGCAAGGCCAGAACCTGGAGCACATGGCCGATGCCACCGGGCCGGCCGAAATAGACAAAGGCACCGATCACGGCACCTGTGCGCGCCGCAACCGTACAGCGGCAGATGTCGCCGAAATCCGTCTTGGCCGAGGCATCCGACATGATGCGCGACAGTGCGTTTTCGTTCCAATCCGGATGAATGGCGAAGCGCGAGGTGAATTTGCCGAGCAGTACGGCGAAGCCGTCGGCATCGATGCTTGCCACTGTGTAGCGGCCTTGCGAGGCCGCCGCGTCGCCGGCGCCGAACCAGCGCGAAAACTCGCCGCTGCGGCGAAGGCCGAGACAGGCATCGACGGCGCGGGCCAGCGGCGCGCCGAGGCGTGCGATGGGCAGGCGCTGTCTGGCACCGGCAACGGCGAAGGCTGCCGGTCTGAATACCTTGATCCAGTCGAGGCTGTAGTCAGGCAGGATCGAGCCGCGCAGCGTCGTCCACATATTGGCGGTAACGTCGCTTGCCGTCTCGCTGAACGACAGGTCCTGCGGACCGGCGAGAAATGCCTTGAGCAGCCTTGCGCCGGACAGGTCGTTGCGCTGGTCCTCGTCGACCATCAGCGAACCGCAGATCGAAGCGTTCAGCTTCCTGTCACCAAACCGCATGGGCAGTGACGTCACGCCGATGAAGCCCGAAATGCTGCCGTCGTCGGCGACATTGACCAGGGATGGCGACCCCGCCGTAGCGTCGGTGGAACTGAGATAGAGGCGCTGGAGATAGGCGGGCAGCGAGGCGGGCGTGGGCGTGCGCCGCTTGCGCAGCACGCGCTGGAACATGTCTGCGACGACCGCCATATCAGCGGCCTGCAATGGACGAATTTCAGGCATCGGGCGAAGCCTCGGTCATGTCACGGCAGCAATGGCTTAGGCGGGAAACATCTAGGAAGGGTGAAGGTCGGGCTCCCGGTCACGCGGGATCGAGCTTGCGGACGATCGCCGCGCGCGGTGTCTTGGCGACGTCGGACACGAATTCCACCGGTGCATAGACGCGCGCCCGGGCAAGCAGGGCTGCCACCTGGCGGTCCTGGCCGACGCCGAATTCGAAGGCGAGCCAGCCGCCGGGCTTGAGGAAGGTCACCGCATCGCGGATCAACCGCTGGTGGAACGACAGACCGTAGGGGCCGCCGTCGAAGGCTTCCCTCGGTTCGGAGGCCAGCAATTCGCTGCGATCGCCTTCGAGGCGTGCAGACGAGATGTAGGGCGGATTGCAGACGACAAGGTCGATGGACCCGGCTAGGTCCATCCCGTCGAAGGCGCCGAACAGGTCGCCCTGGGCAATGGTCACCCGGTCGGCCAGACCGAGACGGTCGGCATTTCGACGGGCGGTGGCGACGGTGCTGTCGGTCAGGTCGGCGCTCCAGACGCGCGCGCCCGGCATCTTGGCGGCGATCGCCAGGCCGAGATTGCCGGAGCCGCAGCACATGTCGATTACCCTGGCGTCGGCGCCGCGGCCGTAGAGCAGGCCGAGCGCTGCACGGCCGAGGATTTCGGTTTCCTCGCGCGGCACGAGCACGTCGCTCCCGAGCTCGAGCTCGATGTCCATGAATTTGTGCAGCCTGATGCCAGACTTGTCGCCGTTGTTCTCAACGATATGCATGGTTGCCCTCGCCAAGTCCTTTGCCCGCTCCATGACAACCCCAGCGCCCCGGATCGTCAACCGATCAATGCTTCTCCCGGGTGCGATTGTCATCAACATGACTTGTTCATACAATTCGTTACACAAAGAACCTTCTATCAATATCTACTATCGTATCGACGGTTGCGAAACCGAGACTATCGGCTTTGTGATGTGTTTTGATATCGGAAGTGTGCTTTCCTGCCATTGGTTAACTTGCGCTAAACACGTGCGCTTGTCGCACTAGCGAAACAGAGTCCGGCGTATGTGTGGATTTGTCGGGTATCTCGGGAATGTCGAGCCAGCAACGGCTGACGGGCTGCTGCGGCGCATGACCGGCAGCATCGCCCATCGGGGTCCCGACGAGCAGGGCGTGTTCGTCTGTCCTTCGGCCGGCCTTGGCCATGCCCGCCTGTCGGTCGTCGGCCTTGGCGACGGCCAGCAGCCGATGGCCAGCGCTTCGGGCGACCTCCACATCGCCTTCAACGGCGAGATCTTCAACTATGTCGAACTGCGCGACGAGCTGAAGGCGCGCGGCCGCCGGTTTCGCACAGGCAGTGACACCGAAGTGATCCTGCATCTCTATGAGGAGATGGGCCCCGACTGCGTCGACCTGATGAATGGCGACTTTGCTTTCGCCGTCTGGGACGCGCCGCGGCAGCGCATGTTCTTCGCCCGGGACCGGATGGGGGTGCGACCGCTGTTCTACACCGAAGTCGGCGGCACTTTGTATTTCGCTTCAGAGGTCAAGGCCTTTGCCAGGGTGCCCGATTTCACCGCCGAACTCGACGAAATCGCGCTCGACCAGATCTTCACCTTGTGGGCGCCGATCGCGCCGCGCACCGCTTTCAAGAATGTCTACGAGCTCGAACCCGGGCACATCATGATCGCCGACAAGGGCGGGCTGGTGACGCGTCCCTATTGGCAGCTTGATTTCCCCGATGCCGAAGCATCCCGGGCGCCGCGCGACGAGAGGCAGGCGGCGGAGGAACTCCGGGAGCTTCTGACCGACGCGACCCGCATCCGCATGCGCGCCGACGTCACCGTCGGCTCCTACCTCTCGGGCGGTCTCGATTCCTCCATCGTCTCGGCGTTGGCAGCACCGATGGCGACCGGGGGCTTGCGCACCTTCTCGGTGACCTTCGACAGTGCCGAGCATGACGAAAGCGAGTTCCAGGAAGAGATGGCGCTGGCCATCGGATCGCACCACAGCGCGGTCAATGTCGGGCCCGGCGACATCGCCTCGATCTTCCCGGAGGTGATCAATGCCACGGAGCGGCCGGTCATCCGCACGGCACCGGCGCCGCTCTATCAGCTCTCCGGGCTGGTGCGCGCCAAGGGCATCAAGGTGGTGCTGACGGGCGAGGGCGCCGACGAGGTCTTCGCCGGCTACGACATCTTCAAGGAGACGCTGGTGCGGCGCTTCTGCGACCGCCAGCCCGGTTCGGCCAGCCGGCCGCATCTGTTCCGCAAGCTCTACCCCTATCTGCCGGGGTTGCAGAAGCAGTCGGCGTCCTATCTCGCCGCCTTCTTCGGCGCCGGCAAGGACAGCCTCGACGATCCGCTCTATTCGCACCGTCCGCGCATGCGCAACACGGCTGCTGCCAAGCTGTTCTTCTCCGGCGACCTGCGCGCCAAACTCGCATCCTATGACGCGGCAGCCGAGCTCGCCTCGCAACTGCCGGAGCGTTTCGCCCGCTGGCATCCGCTGCACCAGGCGCAATATCTCGAAAGCCGCTACCTGTTGCCGGGCTACATCCTGTCGAGCCAGGGTGACCGCATGTCGATGGCGCATGGCATCGAGGGCCGCTTCCCGTTCCTAGATCATCGCCTTGTCGAGTTCGCCAGCTGGCTGCCGCCCGGCATGAAGCTCAAGGGGCTGGTCGAAAAGCACATCTTGCGCGAGGCGACCAAGGACCTGTTGCCGCCGTCGATCGGCCAACGCACGAAGCAGCCCTACCGCGCTCCGGATTCGCAATCTTTCGTCGGCGCTGGCGAGCAGCCGTGGCTGCGTGATGCGATGAGTTCCGAGGCGATCGCCGATTCAGGATTCTTCGACGTTTCGACGGTAAGGAAGCTGACCGAAAAGTGCCGGCAGCAGGCGGTGACGGGCTTCCGGGACAACGCTGCCTTTGTCGGCATCCTGTCGACGCAGCTGTGGCACCGGTCGTTCGCCGGATCCAGATCCGATGTCACCGAGGCCGCCTGACGATGAAACAAAAGGAGAGAGCATGACGCAGCAGATCAAGGACACGGTCAAAGCCTTCATCATCGACAACTTCCTGTTCGGGGACACGTCCTACGCGCTCGCCGATGACGTTTCGCTGATCGAAAGCGGCGTGATCGACTCCACCGGCGTGCTGGAACTGGTGACCTATATCGAGGACCAGTTCGGGCTCGAAATGGCGGATTCCGACATCGTTCCGGCCAATCTCGACTCGCTGGTGCGGATCGCGGCTTTCATCGAGGCGAAGCAGGCAGCAGCGCAACCCGTAAAACAGGCAGCTGGCGCCGCCTGAGGCGCTTGGGAGGGGCAATGCGACTGGAGCAGTTCTTACGCGACAGTGCGCGGTTGCGGGGCGACAAGACCGCGCTGATTGCCCGCGACATGCGCCTGACCTACGCCGAACTCGACAGCATGTCGGACCGGCTGGCAGCAAGGCTCGGCGATCTTGGCGTCGGCCGTGGCGATCGCGTGTTGGTCTTCATGGACAATTGCTGGGAAGCCGCGGTGTCGGTGTTCGCCATTGCCAAGGCCGGTGCCGTCTTCAGTCCGATCAACCCGTCGACCAAAGCCGACAAGCTCGATTTCATCATCGGCAACTGCCGCGCGCGCGCCGTGCTGACCCAGGCCCGGCTGCTGCCGGTCGTCACCGAGGCGAATGACGGCGGCGAACTGATCGTCGTGTCAACGGCTGCCGGCGGCAAGGCACCGGAAGGTGCGGTCTCATTCGAAGAATGCCTGCAAGGCAGTGCCGCAATGCCCCTTCATGGCGGCATCGACGTCGACCTTGCCATGCTGATCTACACCTCGGGCTCGACCGGCCGGCCCAAAGGCGTGATGATGACCCATCGCAACATCGAGGCGGCGGCCGGTTCGATCACCACCTATCTCGAGAACACACCAGACGACATCATCCTCAACGTCCTGCCGCTGGCCTTCGATTACGGGCTCTACCAGCTGATCATGTCGATCAAGATGGGCGCGACGCTGGTGCTGGAGAAGTCGTTCTCCTTCCCGCAGGCGATCTTCGACGTCATCCGCGCCGAGAACGTCACCGGCTTCCCGCTGGTGCCGACAATGGCGGCGCTGATCCTGCAGATGCGCGACATCAAACCGGGCTTCCTGCCCAGCCTGCGCTACGTCACCAACACCGCCGCCGCCCTGCCGCCGGCCCATATCGCACGGCTGCGCGAGCTGTTCCCCGGCGCCCGGCTCTATTCCATGTATGGCCTGACCGAGTGCAAGCGTTGCACCTACCTGCCGCCGGCGGAGCTCGACCGGCGCCCCGGATCGGTCGGCATCGCCATTCCCAACACCGAAGCCTTCGTCGTCGACGATCTCGGCCAGCCGGTGCCGCCTGATACACCGGGCGAGTTGGTCATCCGCGGGCCGCATGTCATGCAGGGCTACTGGGAGAATTCGGAAGCGACCAACCGCATGCTGCGCCCGGGCTTCAACCCGTGGGAAAAGCTGCTCTACACCGGCGACCTGTTCCGCCGCGACGCCGAAGGTTTCCTCTATTTCGTCGGGCGCAAGGACGACATCATCAAGACGCGTGGTGAAAAGGTGGCGCCCAAGGAGGTCGAGGCCGTTCTTCACGCCTGTCCCGGTGTCGCCGAGGCGGTGGTGATCGGCATACCCGACCCTATCCTCGGACACGCCATCGGCGCGCTGATCGTGCTCTCCGATCCCAACCTGACCCAGCGTGAAATCCTGCGCCACTGCCAAGCCAATCTCGAGGATTTCATGGTGCCCAAAATCATCGAGTTCCGATCCGAATTGCCCCGGACCGACACCGGCAAGGTCAGCCGGCGTCTCGCCGCCGAATCCATGGAGCCGACGCAATGAACATGCCATTGGCGCAAACCGGCAGTTTCGGCGCGGCGACGCTGACCATCGATCCCGAAGCCGAAGCGACGAGAATATCAGCCGCCTTGCGCAGCCAACTGACCGGCACGCTCCGCCGGCGCGGGCTTGTGCTCGGCCTGTCGGGCGGCGTCGATTCGAGCGTCAGTGCTGCCCTCGCGGTGCGCGCCGTCGGCGCCAAGAACGTCTTTGCTCTGTTCATGCCGGAGGACGATTCCGATCCCGAAAGCCTGCGTCTCGGACGCCTCGTCGCCGAAACCTTCGGGATATCCGCGGTCGTCGAGAACATCGGCCCGACGCTCAAGGCGATGGGCTGCTACGAGCGCCGCGACGCCTTCATCCGTGAACTGGTGCCCGAATACGGCGCCGGCTGGGCGTGCAAGATCGTCATCGCCAATGCGCTGACCAACGAAGGCTACAACATTTCGTCGCTGGTGGTGCAGGATCCCGAGGGCAAGCAGACCAAGCTGCGCATGCCGCCGCATGTCTATCTCGGCATCGTCGCCTCGACCAACATGAAGCAGCGGACGCGCAAGCAGGTCGAATATTTCCACGCCGACCGACTCAACTACGCCGTCATCGGCACACCGAACCGGCTGGAATACGACCAAGGCTTCTTCGTCAAGAACGGCGACGGTGCCGCTGACGTCAAGCCGATCGCCCATCTCTACAAGTCGCAGGTCTACCAGTTGGCCGCCCATCTCGGCGTGCCGGAGGAAATCCGCCGGCGGCCGCCGACCACCGACACCTATTCGCTGCAGCAGACGCAGGAGGAGTTCTATTTCTCCTTGCCATATGATCGCATGGACCTGTGCCTCTACGGGCTCAACAACGGCATTGCGGCGGAAGAAGTCGGCCGTGCTGCCGGGCTGACCGCCGAGCAGGTTGGCCGCGTCTGGACCGACATCGCCTCCAAGCGCAAGACGACGCGTTACCTGCACAGCGGCCCGCTTCTCGTCGATCCCGTGCCGGAGATCTGAGGCGCCTGATGGAGGCCACCGTTTCGCCGGTGGCCCTTTCCGCGACTGATCTTATTCCGGGCGCAGGAAGCGGCCGTTAACCCAGCCTTCCTGGCCGCGATAGCGCACCTTGCACCAGCTCTGGCGATCCTGGCAGCCGAGATTGCGCAGGCCGCTGGCATCAAACGGGATTTCGGCGATCAAGAAACCGCGCGGCGAAGGCGTCGAGCGCATGTTGAGCACGTCGTTGGGCGTCACGCCGACGACACGCCAGGAGCGCGGATCGGGCCCGGGGCCAGGACCCGGGTTCGGGCCCGGGCCGGGCTCGCCACCGCGGCCGAAGATCGAGACGCTGAGCGAGAAGGGGGCGGGCCGATTGCGCCGCGCTTCGGCACGCACCAAATAGATCTGGATGGTGTAGAGGCCGGAGGCGGGCAGGCGTCCGTCCCACCGCGTCTGCTCACGCGCTATGGCGCGGCCGCGCGGGTCGAGCACGTTGAAATAGAGGAAGGTGTTGCGCGAATTGAGGTCGAGGCTCATGCGCTGGCCGGCTCGCGCCTCGAGCCGGTAGGAGGCGCTGATCGGGCCGAAGACAATGCCGCGCACCGTCGTCTGCGTAGCACCAGGGCGCATGCGCAGCGTTTCCATGCGCTCCTGGGCTGCCACGACCTGCGGCACGGCAGGCGCAAAGGTCAGCATCACTGCAAAGAGAAGACCGAGTTTCCGCATCTGGTATCCCCGCTGGATCAATAGCTTGGGGATGTTAGCCGATGTGCCGGCACAGAGTAATCCAATTTCGACGGAAGCCCTAATCGCCGCTGATCGCCGTCAATACGAAGACTTCGACACCGGGCTTGAGCCTGGTTGTCAGCGTGGCGCGTTCGCCTTCGACAAAGACGTTCATATGCTTGCGGATCGCCGGGCGGCTGTCGCAGATGCGGTCGCGCATACCGGGCCAACGGCTGTCGAGCTCGTCGACCATATCGCGGACGGTTTCAGCCGGAACTTCGACGCGCCTCGAAGCACCCGGAAACAGATCGACCAGCACTCCGGGCAGGCGCACCACGACGGTGGCGAGCGCTGCTTTTCGGCTTTCCGGGGCAGGGCTGTTGTCCACGGCCGCCGCTCAGTCTACGACCAGCGTTTCGACCGACAGGATTGCCGGCAGGTGCTGGGTGACGTTGACCCAACTCTCACCTTCGTCGGCACTGGCAAACAGCGCGCCCGAACTGGTGCCGAAATAGACGCCGGCGGGGTCGAGCCTGTCGGTTGCCATCGCCTGGCGCAACACGCCGATATAGGCGTTTTCCTGCGGCAGGCCGTTGCGCATCGCCTGCCACTCTCGGCCGCCGTTGCGCGTCCGCCAGACGGCGGCCTTGGCGTCGGGCACGTAGCGGCCGGCGCTGTCGCCGTTGAGCGGCACGAGATAGAGCGTTTCGGGATCGCGCGGGTGCGCCGCGGCCGGAAAGCCGAAGGTCGAGGGCAGGCCTTTTTCGATGCTCACCCAGCGCTTGCCGCCATCGTCTGACCGGTACATGCCGCAATGGTTCTGCTGGTAGAGCCGGTCGGGCATGCCCGGCGCCATCACCAGATTGTGCACGCACTGGCCGAATTCTGGGTAGTTTTCGCCCTCGGGCATGAAATCGGCGCGGGTGCCGAGATTGCGCGGCTCCCAGGTCGCGCCGCCATCGCCAGTGTAGAACACGCCGGCCGCCGAAATGCCGATCCAGATGCGGTCCTGGTCGTCGGGATCGAGTACCAGCGAATGCAGGATGAGGCCGGCGCCGCCGGGGTTCCAATGTGGCCGGGACGGGTGTTGCTGCAAGCCGTCTATGTGCTGCCAGCTCTGGCCGGAATCGTCGCTGCGGAACAGGCCGGCCGGCTGCACGCCGGCATAAAGGCTGCCATTACCCTTGGCGAGGCTCCACACCGCCTTGATCGGCTCTTCGCCCTCGGCATATGCGAGCCCCTCCGACGAATGCGTCCAGGTCTCGCCGAGATCGGTCGACTTCCACACCGCCGGCCCAAACCACTCATTGCCGCCGGCGCCCCAGATGGTGCCGGTCGACTGGTCGGCGACGACATGGTTCATCGGCCAGGTCTCGCAGAACGGTCCGCGCAGTTTCCAGCTCTGCCGTGCCGCATTGCTTTCGGCGATGAAGGCACCTTTCTTGGTGCCGAGCAGGACAAGCACTTTCTCTGCCATGTTCTCCTCCCGCAGTGCCGATCTTCAGGGATCGATTCCGGATCGGCTGCTATCGCATTTCAAACACTGGCTTTTCCCGGCAATGCCGGCTCGGGATCCCGGCTCCTCCCGGGGATGATCCAGATGCTGACAAAGACAGCCGACCATAGCGGCAAAGCGGCAGGCAGGCCAGATTGAGCTGCCATGCTCCTGACAAACGGCAGCCCAGACTGTGCCGGCGACATTCGAGTTGACAGGGCGCCATAATTCAATACCCGTCGCGCTTTAGGTTGGACATATCAGCGTGCTCGGGAGGAACCATCGGATGACCATCAACGTAGCCCCTGTCGGCTTGGCGCGGGATCTTGCCGAGCGTGGCAAGTCCGGCAAGCCGATCCGCATTGGCCTGATCGGCTCGGGCGAGATGGGCACCGACATCGTCGCCCGGGTGGCGCACATGCCCGGCATCGAGGTCGGCGCGATCTCCGAGCTCAACCTGCCCAACGCGCATCGCGCCGTCGACATCGCCTATCAGGAGAAGGGTCACGCCCGCGAAGTTGCCTCCGGTTCGGCGCTGAACGAAGCCATCGAGGCCGGCAAGGTCGCGGTCACCAACGATGCCGACCTGATCCTCAACAGCGGCCTGATCGACGTCGTCATCGATGCGACGGGCGTTCCTGCCGTCGGCGCCGAGATCGGCCTGCGCGCCATGGAGCATGGCAAGCATCTGGTGATGATGAATGTCGAGGCCGACGTCACCATCGGTGCCTATCTAAAGTCAGAGGCCGACAGGCTTGGCGTCACCTATTCGCTCGGCGCCGGCGACGAGCCGTCGTCCTGCATGGAGCTGATCGAGTTCGTCTCGGCGATGGGCCACACCATCGTCGCTGCCGGCAAGGGCAAGAACAACCCGCTCAACATCGACGCGGTGCCGCACGACTATGCCGAGGAAGCGGCCCGCCGCAACATGAACGTGCGTATGCTTGTCGAGTTCGTCGACGGCTCCAAGACCATGGTCGAGATGGCGGCGATCGCCAATGCCACCGGTCTGGTGCCGGACAAGGCCGGCATGCACGGCCCGGCCGCGACCTTGCCGGAGCTCAACAAGGTGCTGGTCCCGGAGAAGGACGGCGGTGTTCTCTCCAAGGTCGGCGTCGTCGACTATTCGATCGGCAAGGGGGTTGCCCCCGGCGTGTTCGTCATCGCCGACATGTCGCATCCGCGGATCCGCGAGCGCATGGAAGATTTGAAGATGGGCCATGGCCCGTATTTCACCTTCCACCGGCCCTATCACCTGACCTCGCTCGAGGTGCCGCTGACCTGTGCCCGCGTGGTGCTTTACGGCAAGGCCGACATGGTGCCGCTGGCCAAGCCGGTGGCCGACGTCTGTGCGGTGGCCAAGAAGGATCTTGCGCCCGGCGACGCGCTCGATGCCATCGGCGAATACACCTACCGCGCCTGGATCATGACGGCGGGCGAGGCCCGTGCGGCCAAAGCCATCCCCTGCGGCCTGCTGCAGGGCGGCACGGTGACGGCCCCGATCAAGAAGGGCGAGCTGATCACCACTGCCAATGCATCAGTCGCGCCAGGCTCCAAGATCGCCGAGCTGCGCGCGAGGCAGGACAGGCTGGTTTACGGGGCATAAGGCAACGAGCTGGCCGGCAGGCGAGCGAAGCTCGCGATCTGGGCGTTGGCGGACGCCCAGATCGCGGACGACGATCATGGAAATGAGGAGATGACCATGGACAGCAACTCGGGCGCGACGCCCTCGCAACTGATCGATGCACGGATCAAGGACCTGGGCGACTGGCGCGGCGAGGCGCTTGCCCACGTCCGCGCCTTGATCAAACAGGCCGCCCCCGAAGTGGTCGAGGAGTGGAAGTGGCGGGGCGTTCCCGTCTGGGAGCACGCCGGTATCATCTGCACCGGCGAGACCTACAAGAGCGTGGTCAAGCTGACCTTTGCCAAGGGCGCGTCGCTCGAGGACCCGTCAGGCCTGTTCAACTCCAGCCTCGATGGCAACACCCGCCGCGCCATCGACATCCATGAGGGCGACACGCTCGATGAAACGGCACTGAAGGCGCTGGTTCAGGCAGCGGTGGCGCTGAACATGTCGGTCAAGGCCGCCCGTGCGCCGAAGAAGGCAAAGAGCGGCTGAGGCGCCCGCTTCGGCGGGCTGGGCTCCTTGGTCCGCTGCCTGCTTGCATTTCGGCTCGCCAGCTTAGGTTACGCCTCCAGCGCGCCTGTTCGCGCATCGCTGCTGGGGGCCACTCCGACCAGTTTGACGAGGTCGTCGCCGGCGCGCGTGGCGCGGTGCGAGCGGCGGGTGAGGATGAATCCGTCCTGCGGTGCCAGCACCTCGACCCTGCCGCCGTCCTCACCGGCCGCGCGCACGATCGTCGCGATATGGGCTCCCGCCTTGACGGTGTCGCCCGGATTGACGTGGTAGAGGATGGCACCGGCGCAAGGAGCGGGCACCATCTCGATATGGTCGATCGGCGCGACCACCCCGGCGAACGTCTTTTGGGTCTCGATCCAGGTGTCCTCGATCACGCCGCGCGCCACAAGCAGGCGATAAAGGCCTTGTGCGTCGGCTTCGGCAACGGTGGCATAGACATCGGAGACGCCGCGATACTCGACTGTCGTGACGACGCGGCTTTCGAGCCGTGCTTCCTTGCGCGGCATCTTGAGATAGGGGTGCAGCGAGGCCTCGTCGAACGACGAGCCCGATTGGCCGCTCCACAGGATGACAGCGTCGACGCCCATATTCGCGGCGCAATCGGCCATCGCCGGCCACAGTTCGTCGGGCACGTAGAGATAGGCGACACCCTCGTCATCGCAATGCAGGTCGAGCACGATGTCGTGGCCAAGCGACAGCTTGAGCAGGCGCGCCTTCAGCCGCCGGTCCGACGACATTGGTACCTCGTCACCCGGCAACAGCGCGGTGTCGGGCCTGTCGAGCAACGGGAAATCGCGATTGTAGTTGACGCGTGTGCCGAGGTCGAAGCGGCCTTGCGACGCCCCGAACAGCAACTGATTGGCGCCGATCGGGTTGGCGCGCGGCACGATTGTGACGTTGCCACGCACGCGGCCTTCGTTTTCCGCCTTGCGCAGTTTTGGCATCAGCGCGTCGATGGCGACGACGCCGGGGAGTTCGTCGCCATGCAGGGCCGCCTGGATGTAGGCTGAGGGCGCTTCGGACGAGGTGCCCGAAATGCGGTAGAGCGCAAATTCGTAGGCGATGCCCTCGCTGTCGCCCCTGATCGTCTCGACCGATTTTTCCATGCCATGTCCCTCGATGCTTCGACTGCTGCCTAACCGCTCGGCTGGTGATTCACCAGAGCCGTGGTGGTGAGTCATGGTCCAGCGCGCCGCAGCCGCAGCTCCAGACGTGTCGCCACTCCTCAGGCCGCCGAGCCCCATTGCTTCATCAGCGCCGCCGAGCGGGCCAACTGCGGGGCAGGATGGAACTCGTGGCCGAGCCTGGCTGCGGCACGCCACGGCCAGCGCGGATCGGCGAGCAATGCGCGGCCCAGCGCCACCATGTCGGCCTGGCCCTCGCGGATTATGGCATCGGCCTGCTCAGGCTGGTCGATCATGCCGACGGCGCGGACCGGGATGCCCGTCGCCTTCTTCACCGCCTCGGCGAGGTGGACCTGGTAGCCGGGGCCGGTACGCAGGCTCTGGTGTGGGGAATTACCGCCGCTCGAACAGCATAGGTAAGCGACGCCCGCCTCACGACAGGCCTTGGCGACTTCGATCGCCTCCTCGAGGGTGAAGCCGCCATCGACCCAGTCGGTCAAAGACATGCGGGCGCCGAGCATCAGGCTTGGCACCGCTTCCTTGACGCGGCGGGCGATCGTCATGGCAAAGCGCATGCGGTTTTCGAGCGAACCGCCCCAGCGGTCGCTGCGGTGGTTGGACAGCGGCGACAGGAACTGGTGCAGCAGATAGCCATGCGCCGAATGCAGCTCGATGAAGTCGAAGCCGGCGCGTTCGGCCCGCTGCGCCGCCTGGACGAAATGGCCGATGGTCTGCTCGATCTCGTCTTCATCAAGCGCATGCGGCACCTGCCAGCCATCGGCATAGGCAAGCGCCGAGCATGACACCACAGGCCATGCATCCTCTTCCGGCTTGAGCGGGCCCGAGCCGTCCCATGGCCTGTGATTGGAGGCCTTGCGGCCGGCGTGCGCAAGCTGCACGCCGAACTTCGCACCTGGCGTCGCCACCCGCCGCGCTGCGTCGAGGGCGCGTTTCGCAGCCGCTTCGTTGGCATCGGAATAGAGCCCCATGCAGCCATGGCTGATGCGGCCGCGCCGTTCGACATCAGTCATCTCGACGGTGACCATGCCTGCGCCGGACATGGCGAGGTTCATCCAGTGCTGCAGGTGCCAGTCGGTCGCGGAGCCGTCGTCGGCGGAATACTGGCACATCGGCGCAACCGCGATGCGGTTGGGGAAATCGAGCGTGCCGAGCTTGATCGGCGAAAACAGATGGGCGGTCATGACGGCTCCTGGGCTTGGTAAGGCGACTGTAAGATGTTTGACGGGGCGGGCAACCGTGTTGCATGGGGCCAGACCGTGCTAACAGTCGCGACCCTGCCGCGGCCCAACGGCGGCAATGGCGAATCGGAGGGGTGGATGACCACGACCAGGGACCGGCTGGAGGCGATCCTTTCGCGGCTTGCTGCGCGCGCTGGTGAAGAACGCGTCTTCATGAAGCTCTATGCCGATGTGTCGCGCGCCGCCGCCGATGCCGCTGATGCGCGCCGCCGGGCAGGGCTGATGCTCGGGCCACTGGATGGCACAATCGTCTCGATCAAGGACCTGTTCGACGTCACTGGTGAGCCGACGCTGGCCGGTTCGGTGCTGCGGCGCGATGCCGAATCGGCACGGGACGACGCGCTGGTGGTCAAGCGCTTGCGCCGCGCCGGTGCTGTCATCATCGGCAAGACCCATATGACCGAGTTCGCCTTCACCGCGCTCGGCATCAATCCGCATTACGGCACGCCGGGCAACGCCGCCGATTCCAGGCTGATCCCGGGCGGCTCGTCCTCGGGCGCCGCAGTCTCGGTCGCCGAAGGCAGCTCCGACATTTCGATCGGCTCGGACACCGGCGGCTCGGTCAGGGTGCCCGCCGCCCTCAACGGTGTCGTCGGCTTCAAGCCGACGGCACGGCGCATTCCGCTTGATGGCGCGTTCCCGCTGTCGCCGTCGCTCGATTCCATCGGCCCGCTCGCCAACACAGTGGCGCAATGCATCGCCACCGATGCGGTCATGTCAGGCAAGGAGCATTTTTCGCTGCCACCGCTGTCGCTCGCCGGCCTGCGCCTCGCCATCCCGCGTGGCCGCCTGCTCGACGAGATGGCGCCCGGCCTGGCGGCCAGCTTCGAGCGCGCGCTGCACCTGCTTTCGGCTGCCGGTGCGGTGATCGGCGACTGCCAGATCGACGACCTGTTGGCCGATTTCCGCGCCGCGACGCGGACAGGCACCATCGCTGCGATCGAGGGGGCCTCGATCCACGCCGACTGGCTGGCCAATGGTGCGTCTGTGCCCATCGACCCCAATGTCAGCGGCGCGCTTGGCCGCGCCATGCAGGTTCCGGCGGTCAGCTACATCAGGACGATGAACCGCCGCGTCGAGCTTGCCGCCGCCATGGACGCGCGGCTGTCTGCGCATGATCTCGTCGTGCTGCCGACGACGCCCGTGCCGGCACAGCCGATGTCAGACATGCTGGCCGACCTTGCGCACGCCAACCGCATCGAGGGGCTGTTGTTGCGCAATACCCAGGTCGCCAACCAGTTCGACCTCTGCGCCCTGTCGCTGCCGATGGCCGGTACGGCGCTGCCGTCCGGCCTGATGCTGATGGCGCGCCATGGCCACGACCGCCGACTGCTTTCCGCTGGCCTTGCCGTCGAGGCACTGCTTAGGGATAGGCCATGACCGGTTTGATCACCGACGACGGCGTCGTCACGCGCTGGCCGGCCAAGGCCGCCGACCGGCTGGTGGTGCTCGATTTCCTCGTCGCAAAATTCGAGACCGGACGCGACTACAGCGAGCGCGAGGTCAACGACGTCCTCAAGCGCTACCACAGCTTCGGCGACGGGGCCCTTTTGAGGCGCGAATTGTTCGAGAGCGGGCGCTTTTCGCGCAACCCTGTCACCGCCATCTATCGCCGTGCCGATGCCCGTTAAGTCGGGGGTTTGCTGGCCTCTTGCGGAGCTGGCCTGAATAATGGTCATCTGGCCGCTACAACGTTGCAGGCCGGAATCGGACGAGGAGTTTGCCATGCCATCGACAATGAAGGGTCCCGCGATCTTCCTCGCCCAGTTCGCCGGCGACGCTGCGCCGTTCAATTCATTGAAATCGATTACATCGTGGGCAGGTGGTCTCGGCTACAAGGGGGTGCAGATCCCGACGCCCGACGCGCGCCTGTTCGATCTTCAGAAGGCTGCGACGTCGAAAACCTATTGCGACGAGATCAAGGGCATCTGCGCCGATGCGGGTGTCGAGATCACCGAATTGTCGACCCATCTGCAGGGGCAACTGGTGGCGGTGCACCCGGCCTATGACGCGCAGTTCGACGGCTTTGCGCCCGATGCGGTCCGCGGCAATGCCAAGGCGCGCCAGCAATGGGCGGGCGAGCAGATGAAGCTCGCAGCCAAAGCATCGCAGAATCTCGGGCTCACGGCCTGCGTCTCCTTCACCGGCGCGCTGGCGTTTCCCTATCTCTACCCTTGGCCGCAGCGGCCCGCCGGCCTGATCGAAGAGGCCTTCGCCGAGCTCGGCAAGCGCTGGACGCCCATTCTCGACGCCTATGACGAGGCTGGCGTCGACCTCTGCTTCGAGCTGCATCCGGGCGAGGACGCCTTCGATGGCGCCACCTTCGAGATGTTCCTCGACGCCGTCGGCGGCCACAAGCGTTGCAACATCAACTACGACCCGTCGCATTTCCTGTTGCAGCAGCTGGACTATCTCGCCTTCATCGACATCTACCACGAGCGCATCAAGGCGTTTCACGTCAAGGACGCCGAGTTCAATCCCGACGGCCGCCAGGGCGTTTACTCCGGCTACCAGGGCTGGCTCGGCCGCGCCGGGCGCTTCCGCTCGCTGGGCGACGGCCAGGTCGATTTCACCGGCATTTTCTCCAGGCTCGCGCAGTATGGCTACGACAGCTGGGCGGTGCTCGAATGGGAATGCTGCCTCAAGCATCCGGAAGACGGCGCTGCCGAAGGGGCGCCATTCATCGAAAGCCACATCATCCGCGTCACCGACAAGGCGTTCGACGATTTCGCCGGCGGGACGAGCGACCCGGCGACGCTGCGGAAGATGATGGGGATCGAGTAAGCGGACACCGGAGGTGCCGAGGGACAGCACCTCCTCTGTCCGGCCGGACAGAGAGGGCGTGGAGCGCAGTCGGGGAACAACCAGGAGGAAAGCATGACAATCGAAGGACGCGGTGACAAGTCGGCCGGCCCGATCCGCTACGGCATGGTCGGTGGCGGGCAGGGCGCCTTCATCGGTGCAGTCCACCGCATCGCCGCCCGCATGGACGGCGATTTCCAGCTTGTCGCAGGCGCGCTGTCGTCCAATCCGGAGCGCGCCAAGGCCTCCGCCGCCGAGATCGGCCTCGATCCCGAGCGCAGCTACACCTCCTATGCCGAGATGGCCAAGGCCGAGGCGAAACGGCCCGACGGCATCGAGGCGGTGGCCATCGTCACGCCGAACAACGTACACTATCCCGCCGCCAAAGCCTTCCTCGAAGCCGGCATCCACGTCATCTGCGACAAGCCGCTGACGGCGACGCTTGCCGAGGCGAAGAAGCTCGCGGCACTCGTCGAGAAGACCGGCAAGGTCTTCGTTCTTACCCACAACTACACCGGCTATCCGATGATCCGGCAGGCGCGCGAGATGGTCGCCAAGGGCCAGCTCGGCGACATCAGGGTCGTCCAGGCCGAATACCCACAGGACTGGCTGACCGAAGATCTCGCCGCGACCGGCCAGAAGCAGGCCTCCTGGCGCGCCGATCCGAAACAGTCGGGCGTCGGCGGCGCCACCGGCGACATCGGCACCCATGCCTACAATCTCGCCCGCTTCGTCTCCGGCCTGGAGCTCGACAGCCTGTCGGCCGATCTCGACGCCTTCGTGTCGGGCCGGCTGCTTGACGACAACGTCAACGTCATGCTGCGCTTCAAGGGCGGCGCCAAGGGCATGATCTGGGCAAGCCAGGTGGCGCCGGGCCACGAGAACGGGCTCAAGCTGCGTGTCTATGGCTCCAAGGGCGGCATCGAATGGGTGCAGGCCGATCCGAACTACCTCTGGTACACGCCCTTCGGTCAGCCCAAGCAGCTGATCACCCGCGGCGGCGTTGGCGCTGGCCTCGCCGCAGCCCGCGTCACCCGCGTGCCGTCCGGCCACCCGGAAGGCTATCTCGAAGGTTTCGCCAACATCTACCAGGAAGCCGCCCGTGCCATCCGCGCCGCGCGCAAGAAACGCGGCAAGCCGGCCAAGGACGTCATCTACCCGACGGTGCAGGATGGGGTTGAGGGCGTGGCATTCGTCGAAGCCTGCGTGCGCTCGTCGAAGAAGAACGCCGCGTGGACGAAGCTTTAGGGACAGGCTCTGGTCAATCTGGGGACATTGCCGACCCAACCGGCTGGCAATGCTCCCGAACCAACTTTGGTACCATCTTTCCAACCGGCTAGCCGCGCTCTGCGGCGCGTGGCAACCAGCAGTTCCTTGCATCTGCTGGACAGCCATTCATGCATTCGAGATGGGCCCTTTCCGCGTCCCTGTTGGCGATCTGCGCCGTTTCATCAGCTCACGCGGAAGACCTCCTGGCCAAGCGCTGGGGCCCGTGGGTCGAAACCGGCGGGCAGTTCGGCAAGGGCCGTTCACTCGGTGAGATGAACCTGTTCGTTCCGCTGCTCCAGAACAGCGACACGCTTGTCTTCACCGATCTGCGCGGCAAGTTCGACAACAACGATTCCGTCGAGGGCAACTTCGGCCTCGGCATCAGGCACATGCTGCCGTCCGGCTGGAACCTGGGAGCCTATGGCTATTACGACATCCGCCGCTCGCCCTATGGCAACAATTTCCATCAGCTGACGCTCGGCGCTGAGGCCCTGGGCGAGGTCTTCGATCTGCGCGCCAACGCCTACCTGCCGGTCGGCGAGACCGAGCGGCGAATGGACCTCGGCGCGACCGCGACAGTTGGTCCCTGGAGCAGCCAGGCCGTGCTGACCGGCACGTCGCTGGCGATCCAACACCAGGCGGTGCAGACGACAACCACCAGCTACAGGGTCGAGAAGGCGCTGGCCGGCGCCGACGCCGAGATCGGCATCAGGCTGCCGGTGTTCGAGCCGGATTCGGGCTTCGACATGCGCGCCTTCGTCGGCGGCTATTATTTCGGCGGCTCCGACGTGGAGGCGATTGCCGGCCCACGCGCGCGGCTCGAATTCACCGCCGCAGACTTCATCGATCTTCCCGGCGTGAAGCTGACCGCCGGGCTGACCTTCCAGCATGACGATGTCCGCGGCGAGCAGTGGATCACCCAGGCGCGGCTGCGCATTCCCCTGCAGGCAGCCTCATCCGCCGGGCGCGAGCCGCTTTCCTACATGGAACGGCGCATGACCGACACGGTGGTGCGCGACGTCGATATCGTCTCGACCACCCGCAACGGAACCAGGTCGAAGTACGATACGCTCACCTCGTCCGAAGATGCGGTCAACGCGTGGAACGGCAAGACCATAACCTCGGTCGTGCGGATCGACGGCACGACCCAGGATCAGACCGCCCTCCAGGCCGCGCTCGACAGCGTCGGGGCCCAAGGCATCGTGCTCTTGAACGGCAACCTCGCTGCGACGGGCGCCATTTCCCTCAACGACAAGCAGTTGCTCGTCGGCGGCGGCACCGTCCTCAAGCTCAAGGGCGCGACCAGCGGCGTTGCCGTCGACTATGCAGCAGCGGGCAGTGCGGGCCGCATTTCCGGTGCGGCCACCGACACCCTGGTCAGGATGGCCACGGACAGCGCCATGCGCGGGATCTCCGTCGAGAACACCTCGTCGAATGCCAACTCCTGGGCCATATCAGGTGCCAGCGGCGCCAGCCTGCGCGACGTTGCCGTCGTTTCGGCAGCCAACGGGGTGAGGGTCGACGGCACAGCGAACTTCACCCTTCAGGGCGGCAGCATCACTGCCGCGACAGGCAGCGCCATCGCCATCACCGACAGCACCGGGGTCAGCATCGGCGGCGCCACCATCATCCAGAGTGGCACCAGCGGCATCGGCATCGTCGTCGACAATGTCGCAGGCCGTATCGAGGGCAACACCATCACCACCAATGGCAATGGCAGCGGCTACAACGACGCCCATTCGTTGGCGCGCCCGGCCCATGGCCTGTCGGTCAGCAACAGCGGCGGCCTGACGATCGCCAACAACACCATCACCATCAATGGCGAACTGGCCAACGGCATCAACGTCACTGGTAGCGCCGGTATCGCAATTTCCGGCAACAGGGTGACCACCAACAATTACATGAGCCGCGGGATACGCCTTGTCGACAGCGACGGCGCCACCATTGCCGGCAACACCGTGGCCACCAACACAACGAACGATACCTACCTGTCGCTCAACACGGCGGCCTTCGGCATCATGACCGAAGGAAGCGACAACCTGACGGTGAGCGGCAATTCTGTGACGACGCGCGCGCGCGGCGCTACCGGCATCCTTCTGCGCTACGGCGCCAACAGCACCATATCAGGAAACACAGTGACGACCAACGGCGAGAACGCAACGACCGTCGCCGTGGTGGGGTCAGCCTCCAACACTGTCATCGGCAACACCCTGACGACCACGAACCCGAACAATTCGCATGGCGTATCCATAGGCTTCAACAGCCACAACGGGGTGGTGGAAAACAACACCGTGACTTCAGCTGGTCCGCATGGCGTTTATGTCTGGTCCTCCGGCGTGGCCGTACGCGACAATCGCCTCGTCGGGCGAGGCAACAGCGGTGTTCTGACAACGGCAGGCGACACCATCGTCAGTGGAAACACGCCGTAAGGAGGCCTTCGTCGAAGGCTACACGCGCTCGCCTCGGAAAGAGCGCGGCCCGGAGCAGACTTTGGTCATGCGACCTGCACCGCTATTTGACCTATGTCAAAACCGAAACGGCTGTGAGTGCTACACCTTGTCTCGAAGGCATCGAGAAAGGGGAATTGCATGTACAGCCACATTCTTGTTGCGACTGATGGATCGATCATCTCACAAAAGGGTGTCGAGCACGGCCTCAAGCTGGCCAAGAGCATCGGAAGCAAGGCCACTGTCGTCATCGTGACAAAGCCATTTCCGCTGCAGGGCACGACGGTGACGGGCTGGGTTGCAGGGGACAATGACATTCGACGCTACGACGCCAGCCAGAAGGAATTTGCCGAGACAATCCTGGGATCGGCCAGACAAGTCGCCGACGAAATCGGCATCGCCCCCGACCTTGTTCAGGTTACTGCCGATTCTGCCGCGGAAGCGATCGTGGAGAAAGCTCAGAAGCTTGGATGCGACCTGATCGTCATGGCCTCTCATGGTCGTCGCGGGGTGGGCCGCCTGCTGCTGGGCAGCCAGACGGCCAAAGTTGTCCAATACGCCCATACGCCGGTGCTTGTCGTTCGCTAGGCGACATTCGTTGCCGCGCTCCGCTGGTCTGGCGGAGCGCAATCCACATACATGAATAATTGTATACATATTGGCCAACATTAGCCTTCCAAATCGTACACAATCTATGCATACATAGCCCCGCGACCGACCGGGGCGGCGCCCATGCCGGGGGAGACGTGGCATGGCGGCCTGCGGTCACATCAAGGGAGGGAAAGCATGAAACGTAAATTCCTGGCGCTCTGCGCTGCAACGGCTGCACTCATGGTGGGCGCGACCGCGGCGCAGTCCGCCACCACGCTCGAAACCGTCAAGGCGCGCGGCAAGTTGATCTGCGGCGTCTCGCTCAGCACGCCGGGCTTTGCAGCTGCCGACGACAAGGGCCGCATGCAGGGTTTTGACGCCGACATCTGCCGCGCGATCGCGGCTGCCGTGTTCGGCGACGCCGACAAGGTCGACTTCGTCCTGACCAACATCAACACGCGCTTCCAGGCGCTGCAGTCGGGCGAGATCGACGTGCTGTCGCGCCAGACGACGGCGACCTTCTCGCGCGAAGCCTCGCTCGGCATCGATTTCGGCCCGACCGTGTTTTATGACGGCCAGGGCCTCCTGGTGCCCAAGTCGCTCGGCGTCGCCTCTGCCAAGGAGCTGACCGACGCTGCGATCTGCACGCTGCCCGGCACCACCACCTCGCAGAACCTGACCGACTTCTTCCGCACTGTAGGCGGCAAGTTCGAGCTGGTGGTGTTAGAGAGCCCCGACGAGAATCGCGCCGCGTTCTATTCCGGCCGCTGCGAGGCAATCTCGTCTGACCGCTCCGACCTCGCCTCGATCCGCGCCGTCGCCAACAATCCCGACGACTACGTGCTGCTGCCCGAAACCATCTCCAAGGAGCCGCTGGCGCCCGCCGTGCGCCAGAACGATTCCAACTGGCGCGACATCGTTTCGTGGTCGGTCTACATGCTGATGGCCGCCGAGGAGAAGGGCATCACCCAGGCCAATGTCGACGAGATGGCGAAACGCGAGGATCCCGAGATCCAGCGCATGCTGGGCGGCGCCGACGAACTCGGCAAGATGCTCGGCCTCGACAGCAAGTGGGGCTACAACATCATCAAGGGCGTCGGCAACTATGCCGAGGTGTTTGACCGCAATCTCGGTGAAAAGACCAAGCTCGGCATGACGCGTGGTCCCAACACGCAGTGGAATGCCGGGGGCCTGCTCTACGCACCGCCGGTCCGCTAAGAAGTGCAAGGTCCGCGCCTTCAGCCGGCGCGGACCTTGTTCTTGTTCCCCTGGCTCCAGCAATCTGACATCGGCTTTCGGACATCGGCGCGCCCATGCTGTTTTTGAACGACGCGCGGTTTCGTGCGGTCTTCTACCAATTTCTGGCCATTTCGCTGGTGCTGCTCGCCGCCTCGGCGATGTACGCGACCGCGAGCGCGAACCTGGCCAAGCAGGACATCGCCACCGGCTTCGACTTCCTCTCCAGACAGGCCGGCATCGCCATCAGCGAAAGTTCGATCGCCTACGGGCCGACCGATACAGTGGCCCGCGCCATCCTCGTCGGGCTGATCAACACCATCAAGGTATCGCTCCTCGCGGCATTGTTCGGCACCTTCATCGGCGTGCTCGTCGGCATCGGACGCATGTCGACGAACCCGCTGCTCAGCCGGCTGATGCTTGCCTATGTCGAACTGCTGCGCAACGTGCCGCTGCTGCTCTATCTGTTCCTGTGGTATTTCCTGATCATCCTGGTGTTCCCGCCGGTACGCCAGGCGATCCAGCTGTTTCCCGGCTTCTTCCTCTCCAACAGCGGCCTCGCCATGCCTGCGGTCGAATGGCAGAGCGGTTTCGGGCTGACCTTCGCGGCGCTGGCGTTCGGCGTCGTTGCGGCACTCGTCGTGCGCGCTGTCAGCCAGCGCCGGCGCATCCAAAGCGGCAAGGCCAATGCCGGCTGGATTTTTGCGCTCGTCCTGCTCGTGCTGCCGGTGCTCGCCGTCTGGGCCAGCGGTGCGATCTCGCTGAGCTGGAGCGCACCCGAAGCCGGGCGCTTCCGCCTCACCGGTGGGCTGCAGATCCGTCCGGAGTTCGTGGCACTGCTCATTGGCCTGATGCTCAACCTTTCTGCCAGCGTCGCCGAGATCGTGCGTGCGGGCATCCAGGCGGTCAGCAAGGGCCAGTGGGAAGCCGCCCAGGCGCTCGGCCTGCCGCGCTCGCGCACGCTCCGCCTCGTCGTGCTGCCGCAGGCGCTCAGGGTCATCATCCCGCCTTTGACCAACACCTATCTCACCGTTTTCAAGAACAGCTCGCTGGCGATCGCCATCGGCTATCCCGACCTCGTCATGGTCTCCAACACCATCATGAACCAGACCGGCCAGGCGATGGAGACCATCGCCATTTTCATGGGCATCTATCTCGGCCTGTCGGTGGCGATCTCGCTGTTCATGAACTGGTACAATGCGCGTGTCGCGCTGAAGGCGCGCTGACATGAGCGACACCCAGGTCATTCCCGCAGCCATGGAAGCCGTCGCCCGCCCTGCGCGGCGCTCCGAGTGGCGCAGCGCCTATTTAGGTACGCCGGGCAATGCGCTCGTCACGCTCGTCTGCGGCGCGCTCATCCTGCTGCTTGCCAAGGCGGCATTTGGCTGGCTGTTTTTGAACGCCGTCTTCGACGGTGGCTCGGACGCCTGCAAGCAAAGCTCCGGCGCATGCTGGCCGTTCCTCACCGACAAGCTGCGCTACATGCTGTTCGGCTTCTACCCGTTCGAGGAGCAATGGCGCCCGCTGGTGGCACTTGTCCTGTTCCTCGGCGCCTGCGGGGTATCGATGGTGCCGCGCGTCTGGGGCAGGGGCCTGCTGATCGCCTGGGCGGTCGTCATCCTGCCCGGTCTCTATGTGCTGATGGCCGGCGGCATCTTAGGCCTTACAGCGGTGCCAACCTCGAAATGGGGCGGCCTGCCGCTGTCCTTCATGCTGTCTTTCGTCGGTCTTGCCTTCGCGCTTCCGCTCGGCATCGGCCTCGCGCTGGCGCGCGCCTCACATCTGCCGGCCATCCGCGTGCTTGGCATAGGTTTCATCGAGCTTGTGCGCGGCGTGCCGCTGATCAGCATCCTGTTCATGGCCGCCGTCATGCTGCCGCTGTTCATGCCCGACGGCGTCACCATCGACAAGCTGTTGCGCGCGCAGGTGGCGATCATCCTGTTTGCCGCCGCCTACATCGCCGAGATCGTGCGCGGCGGCCTGCAGGACGTGCCATCGGGCCAGTTCGAAGCCGGCCGCGCGCTTGGGCTGCATTACTGGCAGGTGATGTTCAAGATCATATTGCCGCAGGCGCTGAAGAAGGTCATCCCGGCGCTGGTCAGCCTGTTCATCGCCTTCTTCCAGGACACCACGCTGGTCACCATCATCGGCCTGCTCGACTTCCTCGACACAGTTCGCACCGCGCTCCGCGACCCCGACTGGCAAGGCATCGCCGTGCTTGAGGGGTATGTCTTTGCCGCAGCGGTCTATTTTCTGTTCAGCGCGCTGATGGGAGTTTACAGCCGGTTCCTCGAGCGGCATTTCAACACGTCGTATCGGTAAAAGCCTGCGAATACACCGGGACAGCGTGAAGTCGTCCCGGCAGGAATATTGTGGCTTCGACAAGCTTTGCCCAAAGTGGTCGGCAACCAACTGCTGACTGCCGGTGGGATCATGGACAACGAACAATGGCGCGGGCGCATCAACAACGTCATCGAGACGCTGCACGGATTGGACACAGAGCTTCTATGACGAGCGGGACTACAGCTATCACCCGATCTACGGCGAGATCGAGCAACTCGCGACAGCCTTCGAGATCAATCGTGATGCGCTTTCAGAGGTGCTGACGACGACACGGTTGCCATGCCCTGCATCACGGCGCCGATCTTTCAGACCTGATACCAGCTTTTCGAATGTCCAATCACGCCCGACGCCCGCCAACTCATCCAAGCTGCGGCGGCGTCGCCGCACAAATCACGGAACCGTTTCGCTCCCCACCGGTTGTTAATCCATCAACCGAGGAGGATAGTGGTATGACTTTCCGAAGCACACTTGCTGTAACCATGCTGCTCGCCAGCACCGCGTTCGCCGCTGCCCAGACTGTTGTCATTACTCCCGAAGAACAAGTGATCGTCCGCGAGTATGTGAAGACCAATCCAGTGATCGTTGAACGTCCGTCCAACTTCGAACTGGTCGTTGGTGCGATCATTCCGGACATTCTGAAGCCAGGCGCACTTGCCGACAACAAGTATCAGTATGTCGTGATGGACGGCCGTACTGTTCTCATCGATCCGCAGACGCGCAAGGTCGTCTACATCATGGACTGACGGCCTTGATGCACAAGTTGGTCGGGCGATTTCAGTTCTCCCTATCTTGTGATCACCGAGGTGTCGCCGCCGGGCGGTGACACCTCGTATTTCATTACCCTGCGGGTGAGACCTATGAAGGCAGGGCCAGGGACAGCAGCCCGTTGCTCAACCCTCGACGGCCTTGGGAAACACCTTCCAGCGCTTCGGCCTGAACGCCACGCGGCTCTTCTGTGCCGCAGGGTGCCCGACCGGCAGCTCGATCTCGATGCGCTCGCGGCTGCCGCCGATTTCGAGTTCGACTCGTCGGGTGCCGGCGACGCGCCGGCTGGCTGCCACCGTGCCGGCGATGCAGCCATTGCACTCCTCCAGCAGCTCGATGTCGTGCGGGCGGAAATAGAGGATGGCCTCGCCATCGGCGAGCTCGGGCGTCGCCAGCCCGATCGGGCGGTCCGAAATCCACACCTGGCCGTCCTCGACCTTGACCGGCAGCGAACTCGACTCGCCGATGAAGCCGTAGACGAAGGGCGAGTTCGGCGTGTCGTAGACCTCGTCGGCGGTGCCGATCTGCTCGATGCGGCCCTGGCTCATCACCACAACGCGGTCGGCGAGTTCGAGCGCCTCTTCCTGGTCGTGCGTGACGAAGATGGTGGTGTGGCCGGTGGCGTCGTGGATCTCGCGCAGCCAGCGCCGAAGTTCGCGCCGGACCTGGGCGTCGAGCGCGCCGAACGGCTCGTCGAGCAACAGCACCTTGGGCTCGATCGCCATGGCGCGGGCAAGGGCGACGCGCTGGCGCTGGCCGCCCGAAAGCTGGGCCGGGTAGCGCTTTTCCAACCCGCCGAGCTGCACCAGATCGAGCAGTTCCGAGGCGCGGCGGCGGATCTCCGCTCTGGTCGGGCGTTTGGCCGAGGGTCTGACCTTAAGGCCGAAGCCGATATTGTCGGCCACCGTCATGTGGCGGAACAGGGCGTAGTGCTGGAACACGAAGCCGACATTGCGCTCCTGGATCGTTCGGTTCGAGGCATCCTCGTCGCCGAAGAAGATTGTGCCGCGCGTCGGCCGCTCGAGGCCGGCGATGAGGCGCAGAAGCGTGGTCTTGCCCGAACCGGAGGGGCCAAGCAGCGCAATCAGCTCACCCGACCTGATGTCGAGCGAGACGTCGCGCAGCGCCGGAAACCGGTCGAATTCCTTGCGCACATTTGAAACGCGAACTTCCATCGATCGACCTCTGTCAGTGTCCGCGCGTGGCGGCAATCTCGGCACCGTAGCGGAGCTCGAGAAGGGTTTTGAGCACAAGCGTCACAAGCGCGAGGCCGGCGAGCACGGACGCCACGGCAAAGGCGCCGACGGCATTGTATTCGTTGTAAAGGATCTCGACATGCAGCGGCATGGTGTTGGTCAGGCCCCTGATGTGGCCCGAGACCACCGACACCGCACCGAACTCGCCCATGGCACGGGCGTTGCACAGCAAGACACCATAGAGCAGGCCCCATTTGATGTTGGGCAGCGTCACATGCCAGAAGGTCTGCCAGCCATTGGCGCCGAGCGACAGGGCTGCCTCCTCGTCGCCGGTGCCTTGTTCCTGCATCAGCGGGATCAATTCGCGGGCAACGAAGGGGAAGGTGACAAAGACAGTCGCCAGCACGATGCCCGGCACGGCAAACAGGATGACGATGCCGTGCAGCTTGAGCCAGGGCCCGAGCAGGCTCGATGCGCCGAACAACAGCACATAGACCAGGCCCGAAATGACAGGCGAGACCGAGAAGGGCAGGTCGATCAGGGTGATCAGGAAAGCCTTGCCCTTGAACTCGAACTTGGCGATCGCCCAGGCGGCGGCGACGCCGAACACCAGGTTGAGCGGCACCGAAATGACGGCAACCAGAAGTGTCAGCTTGATCGCGGCAATCGTGTCATGCTCGTTGATGGCGCCGAGGAAGGCGCCGATGCCGCGTGAAAACGCCTGCTCGAACACCACCACCAGCGGCAGAAGCAGGAAGATGGCGAGGAAGCCGAAGGCGAGCAGCATCAAGGCCGCGCGCGCCAGCGGGCGTTCGGTGACGGCAAGCGAGGCGTGCTCGTGATGGATGTCGGCGGGGTAAAGCTCTGGATCAGCCATAACGCTTGCGGGTCCACGACTGGATGAGGTTGATGACGAGCAGCATCGCAAACGACAGCGCCAGCATGATCGTGGCGATCGCTGTGGCCGCCGCGTAGTCGTATTCCTCGAGCCGGATGACGATCAGAAGCGGCGCGATTTCCGAGATATAGGGCAGGTTGCCGGCGATGAAGATGACCGAGCCGTATTCGCCGACGCCGCGTGCGAAGGCGAGCGCGAAGCCTGTTACAACGGCGGGCGCCAGCCCCGGAAACAGCACCAGGAAGATGGTCTGGAAGCGGTTGGCACCCAGGGTGGCGGCGGCTTCCTCAACCTCCTTGTCGATCTCCTCGATGATCGGCTGCACCGTGCGCACGACGAAGGGCAAGCCAATGAAGACGAGTGCGATGACGATGCCGAGTGGGGTGTAGGCGACCTTGATGCCGAGCGGCGCCAACAGCGCGCCCATCCAGCCCTTGGGTGAATACAGCGTCGTCAGCGCGATACCCGCCACTGCGGTCGGCAGCGCAAAGGGAAGGTCGACCATCGCGTCGATGACGCGGCGGCCGGGAAAGCGATAGCGCACCAGCACCCACGCGACGATGGTGCCGAACACCACGTTGATGCTTGCTGCAATGAAGGCCGTGCCGAAGCTGATCTCCAGCGCCTTGACGGTGCGGCGGTCAGTGGCGATGGCCCAGAAATCGCTCCAGCCCAGCGATGCCGAACGCCAGACGAGTCCCGAGAGCGGGATGAGGATGATGAGCGTGAGGTAGGCAAGCGAGAAGCCGAGCGTCAATCCGAAACCCGGAATGACGCTCGGCTGTCTGAACCGCCACCCCGCCTTGGCGGGTGCTGTGGTCATATCGTCCTGGTCTTACCTTGGCTTACTGGGCCGGCTTGTAGATCTGGTCGAATATACCACCATCTCCGAAGTGATAGGGCTGTGCTTTCTGCCATCCGCCGAAAATCGGGTCATCGATAGAAACCAGTTTCAGCTCGTGCTGCTTCTGCAGATCGGCCGCAGGCACCAGCTCGGGCTTGGACGGACGGTAGTGATGCTTGGCGGCGATGATCTGGCCTTCTGCCGAATAGAGGTAATTGAGATAAGCCTCAGTGACCTTTCGGGTCCCCTTGGCGTCGACATTGGCGTCGACCACGGCGACCGGCGGCTCGGCCAGGATCGACTGCGGCGGGAAGACGATGTCGAACTTGTCGGCGCCGAATTCGTCTAGGGCGAGATAGGCCTCGTTTTCCCAGGCGAGCAGCACGTCGCCCTGCTCACGCTCGGCAAAAGTCACCGTCGAGCCACGGGCACCGGTGTCGAGGATCGGCACATGGGCGTAGAGGTTGCCGACGAATTCCTTGATCTTGGCTTCGTCGCCATCAAACTGGCCGTTGGCCCAGGCCCAGGCTGCGAGATAGTTCCAGCGTGCGCCACCCGATGTCTTCGGGTTCGGGGTGATCACCTGGACGCCGTCCTTGATCAGGTCGCCCCAGTCGTTGATGCCCTTGGGATTGCCCTTGCGCACCAGGAAGATGATGGTCGAGGTGTAAGGCGAGGCATTGTTGGGCAGCTTCGAGCGCCAGTCGGGGTTGATCTTCTTTGACTTCTCGACGATGGCGTTGATGTCGCTTTCGAGCGCCAGCGTCACCACATCGGCGTCGAGGCCGTCGATCACAGCGCGGGCCTGTTTGCCTGAGCCGCCATGCGACTGCTGGATCGTCACCGTCTCGCCGCTCTCCGCCTTCCAATGCTTGGCGAAGGCCTCGTTGTACTCCTTGTAGAGCTCGCGGGTCGGGTCGTAGGAGACGTTGAGGAGCGTTGTGTCGGCATGGGCAAGGCCCAGGCCGCCGAGCTGGACTGCGCCGGCCAGCATGGCCGAGAGCAGAATGGTTCTGCGTGAAGTCGTCATTTCCGCCTCCGTTCGAATATGGTTCTATTCTATCGAACTGGTAGAAATTAGCTGCGGCGAATGTTCCGAATTTCACGCCGCATGGGCAAATTTCGTGCGACCTGCCGACGTGTCGGATATTTTTTTGCTCGCTTAAGAAGTCCTGCGTCGCCGGGGCGATCGGAACGTTCGACACGAACGATCAGAGGTAGGGGAGTTCAGGAGGGAGGCAAGGGCGGTCAGGCCCTGGTGATTTGCCGCGACCAATACCGTTCAACCTCGATCCATTGCGTCGCGGCGAGCGGGCCCAGCCACTGCTTCAGGTGATCCGGAGATGTGGTCTTGTGAAGGGAGGGGTTTTGCAGGTCTTCCAGAAGCCCGATCGTCGTGGCTTCCCATACCAGCTCGTCGCCATCGGCGAGCCAACGCTCGACGACTGCGAACATTTGCTGAAGTTCGATGACCTTGCCGTCCTCCAGCTTGCCGATCACATGTCGGGCAAGGTCTCCCAAGGCCAGGTAAAGCGGCAGTTCGATCTGGTCGCGCCATTTGTCTGTAAACGCGTCCCAGACCGGCTGGAATGTCGGATCGACTTCCAGAAGCACGTCGAACATGTCCTGCCGCGAGATCATTTCATCTGCTCCACGAAGACCCTGACGCTCGCCGCCCGGCCTGCGGCGCTCCGATGACAGCCATGGAAGCCGGTGCGGCAGGGCTCCGGCCTTCCTACTCCGCGATCTTCGCATAAGCGAGGCTGAAGCCTGCGAGCGAGGCCGGAATCTCTCGCCTCTTGCCGTCCGAGAAAGTTGCTGTGACGAAAAGCTTTGAGCCCCGCTTCATCGTGGCGATCAGGTCGCTGCCGAGTGGCTGCGTCGTGTAGACGCCGTCGGCGTCGCTGACCTGGAACGGCACGCGGAAGCTCTGGCCGCCATCGACGCGAATTTCAGCACCCGGTTGGAGCAGGGTTCCATGCGGCAGGCTGAGCTTGATCAGCGCGTTGTCGTTGCCGATCGTCTTCGGCGGCACGATCTCGACCCGCAGCAGGCGGCGGCTGGTGTCGGCGAGGGTCAGCGCCTGCGACATGACGCAAGCCATCCTGACGCCCGCGGCGTCCGGCTTGCACGAAACGTCCCATGCTGCCTTGGGCTCGGTCACGATCTCGGCCTTCGGCTTGACGTCCTCGGCCTTGCCGGCCGGAGCCGACGGCGCAGGTGCCGCTGTCGCTGGCGTCTCCGCAACCGGCCCCGCCTTTTCCTGTGCTGCCGCCGGCAGCATGGCGCACAGGCCGAGCGAAGCCAAGGTGAGTGTGCGCCAGTGCATGCGAGACAAAGCTACCAGCCGACGCGCACGCCGAGACGTCCGCCGACGGACTGGTTGCCGAAGCCGTAGCCGATGCCGCCGTTCAGCGACCAGCGGTCGTCGAGGCGGGCGCTGCCGAACATGGCGGCGGCGCTGGCGCCGTCGAAATTGCCGTAGTTGAAGTTCAGCGCGTAGTTCTCGTCGGAAGCCAGCCCACCGCCGCCCATGGCAAGTGCCATGGCAACGCCTTCCTTGTTGGTCTGGTTTTCTTCCTGCAGGTTGCCGACGGTCTGTTCCAGCGAGCCGATGCGGGCCGTGTTTGAGGCGATGTTGGCGGTATTGGTGGCGATGTCGGCGGTGTTGATCGCGGTCTGCGGGTCCAGGCCCGCACCGGGCAGGATCGGCGTGCAATCGGTGTCGGCCACCGCGCAGAGGCGAAGCAGGGTCTGGCCCGCGGTTCGGTCAACGATCGAAAAATGCGACCTGCCGCCCGACGCCGAATCGTTGATCTCGATCGCCCAGTCATTCGCCGGAAAGCCGGCCGAGGTGCTGGTGTCGTTGAAGAAGATACGGGTGTTGTTTTCCTTCAGGATGATGGTGTCGAAACCGAAGTTCTCGTTGTTGACGCAATCGAACCCGACGCAGGTGCTGCCCTGGACGATGAGATCGTCCGCAATCACCTGATCCGCATTTGCGTGGATCTGCGACGCCATAAACGCCGCGGCCGCGCCGAATGCGACCTTCAGTACTTTTGCCCTACCCATGGTTCCCCAACCCTGAAACTTAACAGGTGGTTTATGCTGGCAGGCTAATGGACGAGTCAACAACCGAACGGGTGATCAACTTGCTCGGTTGTGGGTTGTGACAATTTGCACACAAACAAAAAAGTCGGCGCCTACTCCACGAACACCCTGACACTCGCCGCGCGGCCTGCCGCGTCGATGACGGTCAGCGTCGAATAGCCGGTGCCGTCGGGCTGCCAGGTCGCCTCGCGGCGGCGGGCGAGGGCGGCAAGCGGCTTGCCGTTGGCGAGCCAGCGGAATGGCGCGCGGCCGCCTTGCAACTTGAGCACCAGCGGCGAGGCGGCTGACGTCGCGGCACCCAGTTCGACGCGGGCGCCGTCGGGCGGAAAGACGATCTGCGGAGCCGGTTCGGTAATGACGGCTGCGACGACCGGCAGTTCGGTGGCGGTCGAGAAACGCTCCAGCGTCACCGGCAGGTCGGCGCGTGCGGTGCGCAGGGTGCCGGCCGGCGGACGTGGCAAAGGCATCGATGGCAGGCTGGAACGGGCAAAGCCCTCGAACAGGATGGGGGCGGCCGAGACGTAGCCCGACAGTCCGGGCACCGCACCAGCGTCGGGACGGCCGGCCCAAACGCCGAGAACGTAGCGACCGTCGTAGCCGATCGACCAGGCGTCGCGGTAGCCGTAGGAGGTGCCGGTCTTGTAGGCGATTGTGCGTTTTGCGGCGCCCTCGGGCGGCTTGACGCCTGCAAGGATGTCGGCGATCTGCCAGGTGGCCTGCTCCTCCAGGATGGTGCCATTGGCAAGCGGGGCAGGGACGGCCGCCTCCGCTCCGTCGCGCAACATCTTGGCGCGGCCGCCATTGGCGAGCCCGGTGTAGAGCTGGACGAGGTCGCGGAGCGTCACACCGACGCCGCCGAGGCCGATGGCGAGGCCGGGCACCTCATTCGGCGGCATTTGCGGGGTGACACCGGCCTGGCGGAAGCGCGCCGTCAGCCGCTGTGGCCCGACCGCGTCGAGCAGCCGTATCGCCGGCACATTGAGCGACAGTTGCAGTGCCTGGCGCACCGACACGTCACCCTGGTAGCTCATGTCGAAATTCTTGGGCCGGTAGCCGCCGAAATCGGCCGGCCGGTCCTCGATCATCGTCTCCTGAGCCACCAGCCCCTGTTCGAAAGCAAGGCCGTAGATGAAGGGCTTCAGCGTCGAGCCGGGCGAGCGCACGGTGCGCGTCATGTCGATCCAGCCAGAGCGCGAGGCGTCGAAGAAGTTGGCCGAGCCGACCTCGCCGAGGATTTCGCCCGTCATCGCGTCGGCCAGAACCATGGCGACCGAGATTTTCGGGCCGAGCCGGGTCGCGGCCTCGCGCGCCACGACCTCCAGCCCTTGCTGCACGTCTCTGCGCAAGGTCAGGCGATGACTGATGAGGCCTGGCTGGCTGCGAAGTGCCGTGTCCGAGGCGTGCGGCGCAAGCTGCGGCAAGGCAAGCCGGGTGGCGGCGACTGCCTCCAAGGATGCCCGCGCCGCCTCGGTCTCGCCGAGCAGGCCTGCCGACACCATGCGGTCGAGCACGCGATCGCGCGCGGCTCGGGCATTTGCGGGGTTGCGGTCGGGCCGGCGGCGCTCGGGCAATTGTGGCAGGGCGACAAGAAGGGCTGCTTCGGAAACTGTCAGCCGCTTCGGCACCTTGCCGAAATAGGCGAGCGCCGCCGCACGCACGCCTTCGAGATTGCCGCCATAAGGCGCCAGCGTCAGGTAGCGCTCGAGGATTTCTTCCTTGGGCAGCCGCCGCTCGATCTGGACGGCGCGGGCCAATTGCTTGAGCTTGGAACTGAGGCTGCGGCTTTCGCGCGGCTCGATCAGGCGTGCCAGTTGCATCGACAGCGTCGAACCACCGGAGACAATGCGGCCGTTGCTCAGGAACTGCCACGCGGCGCGCCCGAGCGCTAGCACGTCTATGCCCTCATGGTCCCAGAAGCGCTTGTCCTCATAGGCGACAAGCATCTTCAGCAACTGCGGGTCGACCTGGTCGAGGTCCGTGCCAAGCCTCCAGTGACCCGACGGTGTCGCATAGGCGCGTAGCAGTTGCCCGTCGCGGTCGAGCACTTCGGCCGAGACAGTCAGTTTTTCGGGCAAGGGCGGCGGAAAGGTGCGGTCGAGCGCGAACAGGCCGCCAAAGGCGAGGGCGGCCAGGCTGGCAGCGCCTATTGCCGAGAGAGCGATCCTGCGCGTGGTCCTTGCGGAGAGCATGGCTCTGCCCCTCACCCTTACCCTCTCGCCGTGAACAACGGGGAGAGGGGGGCGTCGACGTCGCGACCGTCTTCCTTCTCCCCGTCATGACGGGGAGCCGGTGTCGGCAGGCGGATGTGGGGCGGTCCCTCCGCAGAAGTCGCTGCTGGGCTGAAAGCAGGCATGCTATTCTGCCTTCACCTCCATCATGCCGGTCGCCGTTCGTGCCGAATATTGCGGCCGGTACATGTCCTCGACATTGGCCGCCGGATGGGCATAGGTGCCGGGCGTCACGGCGCGCACGACATAGGCCAGCGTGAATTCCTGGTCCGAGCCTTCGCCGCTGTTCATGGCGGCGACGAAGCGATCGTTGCGGAATTCGAGATGGGCGGCTTCCGTCTGTTCCAGCCAGGAGAAGTTCGACAGGTTGGCGCTGTTGACCAGCCCCGGATTGTCGATCTCGAAGCCTGCCGGCAGCATGTCGGCCACCACCACGCGCGAGGGCCAGTCGTTGAGCTCGTTGATCTTGAGCACGACGACGAAGCGCTCGTTCTGCTTGACCTCGGTGACGTTGGCCTCGCTGCCGTCGAGCCGGTAGTAGGTGCGCTCGATGGTGAAGCCGTCGCCGCCGGCGGGCAGCGGCTGGGCTGGTGCGGCGACCGTCGTCACCACGGCCTGCAATGCGTCCTTGCCGGTGTTGGCGATGACGATCGGGTTGGTCAGAAGCTCGGCCCCGTCGACGCGCTCGGAATAGGCGCCGTTATGGGCCGTGCCGTTGACGTCGATCGAGATCGCCTCGTTGCCGGCTTTCAGCGCGCGTGCCGCAAGCAGCATCCAGGCATCATCCTGGGTGCTGGTCCAGCGTGCCGCGGCACGATCCGCCGCCACCATCTGGACCAGTGCCGGCACCACCGAAGGCAACGGCTTGCTTTCGGCGGCCAACGCCAGCATGGCGGCGCCGTCGCGCAGGCGTGAGCCATAGTCGGAGCGGTACCAGTCGTGTTCGGTGGTCGTCCTGGCGATCTGCAGCGCAGCGCCAAACAGGCTTTCCGAACGCTGGGCATCGCCGTAGAGCGCGAGGCTCGCGCCGAGCTGGGCCACTGCCATCGCGCTGGAGAAGGCCTCCAGCTTGGTGTCGGCGAAGTAGCGCAAATCGCCGACCGAGGCTTTCTTGTTTCGCGCCAGCACATAGAGCGCATAGGCGATCTCGGAGCCGCGGTCCTCGACGTCGACGTCATAGCCGATCGCGTTCTGCAGGTTGTTGAGCGCCTGCATCATCGCCTGCTGCGGCACGTCGAAATTCTTCTCGCGTGCCCGGGTCAGGAAGTCGGTGACATAGGCGTCGAGCCACAGATCGCCCGAACCCGGCCCCCACAGGCCGAAGCTGCCCGACGAGGACTGGTAGTTGAGCACGCGGTAGACCGCGCCCTGGATGCGCTCGCGCAGCTCGGGGTCTTCGGCCATGCCGTTTTCGGCGCTGAGCTCGCTGACATAGAGCAGGGGCAGCGCCCGGCTCGTCGTCTGCTCGGCGCAACCATAGGGGTAGCGGTCGAGCGTCATCAAAAGCGACGGTACGTCGAAGGCAGAGGCCAGAGACACACCGACGCTGACATGGGCGTCGTCGAGCAGGCTCGCCGCCAGCAGTTCCTTGTCGACGCGCAGTGAGGTGGCGGGCTTGAGGTCGACGACCATACGAGTGGTCACCGGCAGCTGGCCCGGGCGCACCGGCAGCGACAGCTCCTGCTCGACCTCGAGGCCGTCGCCATTGGCAAGCTTGACGGTCAGCCCGGCGGTGCCGGCGGTGACAGGCATCAGCGGGATCCTGATCGTCTGGCGCTTGCCTGGTTCGAGCGTCAGCTTCTCGGGCAGGGCGGCGTCGCCGGTCGCAAGATCACCAGTCGTTGCGACCGACAGGCTGTAATCGCCCGCCGGCGCGTCGGTGTTGGCGATGTCGAGCGTCATTTCGGCGAAGTCGCCCGGTGCCATGAAGCGTGGCATGCCCGCCGTCAGCACGATCGGATCGCGCACGATGACGTCGCCGGTGGCGTGGCCGACAGCAGTTCTGGTCCAGGCCACGCTCATCACGCGCACCGTGCCGTTGAACTGCGGAATGTCGAAATCGACCGTCGTCTTGCCGTCGGCGTCGAGCTCGACGATACCTGAGAAGAAGGCGACGAGCTTTTCCTTGGGGGGGCTACCTTGCGAGGTCAGTGCCGCACCGTCGCCGCCGGTGCGCAGCTTGCCCATGGCACCTAGCGAGCCGTCGATCAGGCGGCCATAGAGGTCACGCAGTTCAAGCCCCAGCATGCGCTGGCCGAAGTACCAGCCTTCCGGGTCCGGCGCCTTGTAGTTGGTCAGGTTGAGGATGCCGACATCGACGGCCGCGACCGTGACATAGGCCTTTTCGCCTGCTGCGGCGCCGGTCACCGAAACCGGGATCGACAGCGCCTTGCGCGGTTCGGTCTTCTCGGGCAGCGCAAGTGTAACGTTGAGTTTCTTGTCGGCAGGATCAACCGCCAGCCACTTCAGGCCGATGGCACGGGCCGGCATGCGCGATTCCTGCGCGTCGCCGGGCCGGTAGAGCGTTGCGGTCACATAGGCGCCTGCGCCCCAGTCCTCGCCGACAGGGATGTCGACGGTACCGCCTTCCGCCGGGATCGAGGCGGTCACGGTCTTGAGCAGCTTTTCGGCGCCGATGGTCACCAGGAGCTCGCCGGCAAAGCGCGGCGAAACCTGCAGCTTGGCGACTTCACCAGCCACGTACTTTTCTTTGTCGAGTGCGACCTCGAGGCCGTCGGGCGTCTCGGTCGAGGTCGCCGAGACATACCAGCCGGCGTCGAACTCATAGCTTGTCGCCGGGCCGGCCGGATCGGCCGTCTCGACTTCGAGGCGGTAGCGGCCCCAGTCTACGGGCAGCGAAACGGTTGCTTCGGCGCCAGCGGTGAGATCGACCTGGCCTGATGCCACCGACTTGGTGAAGGTCACCGGCTCGTAATTCCACGAATTGCCGGAGCGGTACCACTGGTAGTTCCGCTCGACCTTGACCAGCGACCACTGCGCGCCCTTGAGCTCGGTGCGCTTGCCGCCGGGTTCGGCGGCGATCAGGCTGAACTTGGCGGTGCCACCCTGCGGCACTTCCTCGCCTGAGAAGTCGGGCCGGATGCCGATCATCGTTGCCTGCGGACGGATGCCGATGTCGAGCTTTTCCTCGAAAGCGCGTCCGCCCGTCTCGCGCATGCGCACGCTGAGTGCTGCATTGATCAGGCGCGTCGTCGACGGCAGTTGGTCGACGGAGATGGGGAAGGTCGCTTTGCCGTCATCGCCGACGACAGGCAGGTCGGCCAGCGGAATACGTGTAGCTTCGCCTTCCTGCTCGTCGGCGAGGCCGAAATAGTAGCCCTTGAAGCTGTCCCACTGGCGCTTGGTCGACAGTGTCAGCTCGCCTTCGAGTGCCAGGCCCGCAGCGGGTGCGCCATAGAGGAAGCGGCCGTCGACGGTGGCTTCGGCGGTTTCGCCAGCGGCGATCTCGTTACGGTCGGAAGTTAGAGTGAACTCGATGCGGTCGGGTACGAAATCCTCGACCAGGAACATCTGGCTCGACACCGCCGGCTGCTTCGGGTCGGTGTAGATGGCAAACGTCCAGGTGCCGCGCATGGCGGCTGACGACAGCGGCAGGTCGACGCTGTGGCCGCCTGAATTGCCGCCCTGGCTGACGACGCGCCGGTCCTCGACGCCGTCGGGGCGGGTGAAGATGAAGGTCAGCGGCAGGTTGTCGACGCCATTGGCAGCATCATCGCGGGCAAGGGCTGCCGCATGGACGGTTTCGCCGACGCGGTAGATGCCGCGCTCGGTCCAGGCATAAATGTCGAGCGCAGCCGGTGCGGCGCGTCCGGTGACGCCACGGTCGGACAGGTCGAAGCCTGCGCGGGTCATGTCGAGGAAGACGAAATCGGCGTCGCCTTGCCTCGCCATCAGCACAGCCGGCGCCAGGCCGCCACTGCCGCGGGTCAGGCCCGGATTGAAGGTGGCGCGGCCCTCGGCGTCGGTCTTGCCGGTGCCGAGGATTTCGTTATTGCGGGCAAGCAGCGTCAGTTCCGCGTCGGCGATAGGCTTGGCCGAGGCGAGCGAGCGGGCGAAGACGTTGAGCCCGTCCTGGCCGGTATGGGTCGAAAGCCCGATGTCGGAGACAACGAACCACTGCGTCGCCTTGGTCGCCCAGGTGTCGCTCTTGTCGTCGACAGGCTGGGCGGTCAGCACATAGACGCCGGGTTTGCGGTTGGGCAGTGCCTCGTCGACTGGGAAGGAGGTCGTCACTTCCTTGTTGAGCTCGTTTGTGATCGCCAGCTGGCCTTCCCACACCGGCTCACCCATCTGGTCGGCGATCGAGGACAGGTCATAGCCGTCGAGCTGGCGCAGGAACTGATAGCCGGAAAGCAACTGCGCCAGCGCGCGGTCGCCGATGCGGTAGAGCTTCATGTCGGCAGCTTCCATGTTGACCGTCACGACGGGGATGCCCCGGCGGGCGGTCGACGGCAAAACGAAGCTGTCGCCGGTGAAGCGGGCCGACTGGCCGCGATCCTGGACATAGACAGAGAGCACGACGGGTGCTTCCAGCACCTCGCCGAGCGCTGCCGGCAGGCCGGAGCGGAAGGTCACGCGGTAGTGCTGGCCGTGCTGCAGACCCTCGACGCAGATCTGCTGGTCCTTGGCCTCGACGCTCTTCGGCGCCTGGTCGTCGATCGTGACGAAGGGGGCATAGTCGACGCCCGTCTTGACCAGCGCCTCGGAAAACTGAGCGCAGACGCGCGGCGAGGTCGTGTCGGCGTCGATGGTGTGCTCGACGACGCGGAAGCCTTTTCGTGCCTTGAGGTCTTCGTATTCGGCGCGGATGGAGGCCGAATTGTCGAGTGCGAGACTCGCTTCATAAGCCTGTAGCGAGGGTCGGAACATGTCGCGCTTGTCGAGGCCGCGCGCCAAAAGCGCCAGTGTCTCGGCGCGGTTGGTCGCCGAGCGCGACAAAAGATAGGCGTTGTAGGCGGTCGAGGTCGTGTCGCGCAGCAGCGACGCGGTCTCTTCGCCGTTGATCGGCGACACCATCGGCGTGGCGCGGGCGAGGCGCGTCCAGATCGCGGCGTCGTCGGGCAGGATGATCGCTGCAGCGCGGAACTTCTGCATCGCCGTGCGGCCGTCGCCGCCCAGGAGCGCCTGCTCGCCGGCATCGATCAGCGCGGCGAGGCCGAGCGCCGGATCGACGGTCGCATTGGTGGTCAGCGCACTGCGATACTGGCGCGCCTCGTCCACCATCGACGCCGGGAAGAACGTAAGTTCGGCCGGCGCGCCGATGTCAGGCTCGCCACTGACCGGCACGACCTTGCCGGCAACCGCGCCGGTGAACGACTTGATCGTGGCGAAGTCGGATTTCAGGAAGCACCATTTCGCCTTGGTGTTGTAGGTGAAAGCGCGGCAGGACTGGTCGCCCATGCACGAGGTCTGGCACTGGTCGAGGCTGACATTTTGCTCCGAGCGCAGGTCGAAACCGAAATAGTCGGAGTTGTCGGTCGTCACGACGCGCCGGGCTTCGACCGCCGCAGCCTCGAATGTGTTGGCCAGCCCGAATGCCATGGCCAAAACGAGAAGAACGAATACCGGAAAAGCCCGCAGCGCACGCATCGCCAATTCCCTCCACCACCCTGATCGTCGCTCTAGACGACATGTTAAGCTTGCCACAGTCCAGTCAATACTGCAGCCACGCAGGCACCGCCTGCTACGTTGATACTTGTCTTGGACGCCGTGCATGGTATTGCCCGCCCATGCGGTTCGCTCCGATGACAACACCCGAATCCCTGGCCCGGCTGTCGTTCATTTGCCCAATGAATTCTGACATATCGAATGTGGCTGCTTTACGAAATGCCAGAAACTTCATTCCAATTTTAGGATTGGAGGTTACGGTGCCTTGATGTTTGTGCGGCGTTTGCGTGGATTCGACAGACCAACGATCGCCCGTGCGCTTCCGCGCGCGGCAGTTGCAATGCTGTTGTCTTCAGGCATCCTGGCCGTGGAGACCCAGGGCGCCTCAGCCTTCGAAATCTTCGGGATCAAGCTGTGGGGCTCGTCGAAGGAAGACGACGCCGACGTTGTCGACCCGCTCGACTATGCCGTTACCTTCGAAGTCGACACCACTGACGATGACCTGAAGGAAGCGATCGAGAACGCCTCGCTGCTGAAGGGCGAGGAGGATCGGCCGGTCTCCGGCTCGCTCGGCCTGCTCGCCAAGGCGCGCAACGACCGCGAGCGCCTCGTCGCCGCACTGTTCTCCAAGGCGCACTATGATGGCGTCGTCACCATTTCCATTGCCGGCAAGAATCTCGACGACCTCGCTCCTGACGCCGTCTTCGACGGGCCACAGCCCGTCCCGGTCAGCATTACGGTCCAGCCCGGCTCGATGTTCACGCTCGGCGATATTGTGCTCAAGGGCGATGCCGCCAACATCAGGGGCGCAGATTTCGGCCTGATCGCGGGCGGCAATGCCGCCTCCGACGCCATCCTGAAGGCCGAGGCCGGCATCGTGCGCGCGCTGAAGGAAGAGGGCAGGCCGCTCGCCAAGGTGACCAGCCGGACCATCGTCGCGGATCACGCTACCACCACGCTCGACGTCACCCTCGACGTTGCCGCAGGCCCGATCGCCGGTTACGGCGCAACGACGGTCGAAGGCACCGAGGCGGTCGATCGCGACTTCACCGTTTACATGACGGGGCTGGAACCCGGCCGGAAATACTCGCCCAAGGAAATCGAGGAGGCACGCAACCGCCTCCTGGCGCTCGAAGTGTTCAGCTCGGTGTCGATCAATGAGGCGCTGGCGCTCGATCCGACCGGCAACATCCCGATGGACGTCCGCGTCAGCGAGCGCAAGATGCGCTATTTCGGAGCCGGCGCCACCTATTCCAACACCGAAGGTGCGGGGCTCGAAGGCTACTGGGGCCACCGCAACCTGTTCGGCCGTGCCGAAAAGCTGCGCATCAGCGGTTCGATCGGCCGCATCAGCGACACCACCGAACTCGGCAAGCTCAACTACAATGCCGGCATCATGTTCGAGAAGCCTGGCGTCATCGGGCCTGCCTCGAAGTTCTTCGCCAACCTCAAGGCGTCCTATGAGCACCCCGATGCCTATGACATCTTCTCGGTCAAGGGCAATGCTGGCGTCTCCTACGAGCTGACCAGGCAGCAGACCGTCTCGGCCTCGCTCGCTGTCGACTATTCCGACATCGAGGACGCACTCAATCCGGATGGCAAGCGCTACCTGCTGGTCTCGACACCGCTGCAATATGCCTTCGACAATCGCGACGACAAGCTCAACCCGACACGCGGTTTCCGCGCGCTCGCCTATGTCGAGCCGACCTATGACGCGCTGAACGGCAACGCCTTCGTCAAGCTGAAGGGCGAGGGCTCGGCCTATTACGGCCTTGGCGACCAGAACCGGTTCGTTCTCGCCGGCCGCGTCGCCATGGGTTCGATCCTCGGCGCTGGCCTCGACGACGTGCCGGCCGACCGGCGCTTCTATTCCGGCGGCGGCGGCTCGGTGCGCGGCTACGCCTACCAGGGCATCGGCCCGGAGATCAACGGCAAGCCGACGGGCGGCCTGTCCTATGCCGAGACCTCGGTCGAGATCCGCTACAATTACAACGACAAGATCGGCATCGTGCCGTTCATCGACGCCGGCACGGTTTCCGCCAGGCAGTTCCCCGATTTCGGAACCGTCAAGGTCGGCGCCGGCATCGGCGTCCGCTATCTCACGCCATTCGGCCCGCTGCGTGTCGACGTCGCCGTGCCGCTCAATCCGGGGCCGGGCGACCCCAGCTATGGCTTCTACGCCGGCGTCGGCCAGGCGTTCTGACCGCGATGGTTATGCTGAAGAAAATCCTGCGCATCCTCCGCATCGCGGTTCTTGTCGTGCTGGCCTTCGTCATTGGCGCCACCGCCGTCTTCACGCTGACCTCGAAGGGCCGCGAAAACCTCGCTGGGTTGATCTCCAGCGTCGCCTCGACGCCCGACCAAAAGATCAGGCTGAGCGGACTAAACGGCATCTGGTCGGGCAATCTCCGGCTCGACAACGTGGTCATCGAAGACGCCCAGGGCGCATGGCTCGCTCTGCGCGGCGTCTCTGTGGACTGGTCGCCGCTGGCGCTTCTGTCGCGCACCTTCCGCGCCGGCAGGATCGCCGCCGACCGCATCGAGCTTGCCCGCCTGCCGCAGGGCGGCACGAAGAAGGATAGCAGCGGTGGCGGCCTGTCGTTGCCGGTTTCCGTCGACATCAAGGCGATCGAGTTGCCCGAGATCGCGCTCGGCGAAGCGCTGGCTGGAACCGGCATCGCCGAGCTTGCCGCCAAGGGCATGCTGCGCGCCGACCGTTCGCCGCTGGGCATCGAGACCAAGCTCAACGTTTCGCGCAGCGACGGGAAGCAGGGCGTCGTCGACGCCGACATCGCCTTTGCGCCCGCCGACAACCGCATCGCGCTCAACATCCGCGCCTCTGAGCCTGCTGGCGGCATCATCGCCAATATCCTAAAGCTGCCCAACCAGCCGGCGGTCGAACTCGTCGTTGCGGGTGAGGGGCCTGCTGCCAACTGGAGCGGCAACGGCACCTTCGCCGTCGATGGCAAGGTCGTCACCCGGATTTCCGGCACCCATCAGCTGACCGACAACGGCAACGTCATCTCGGCCAAGGGCGACGGCGCCTTCGAGGATTTCCTGCCCGCAGCGCTCAAGCCGCTGCTCGCCGGCAACACCACTTTCGACGTCGCCGGCACGCGCACGACGACGGGCGGCCTCGACATCGAACGCGCCACCGTCGCCAGCAGCGCGCTGACGGCCACAGCAGCCGGTTCGCTCGATCCGGAAGGTGCCACTGACCTGTCGCTCGACGTCAAGGCCAATGAGGGGCCGATCGTGCTCAGCCTCGGCAGCGATGCCCAGCCGGTCACCGTTGCCATCAACGCCGCCAGCCTGCGCGCCTTCGGCGACGGCAAGGAGCCGGGGGTCGATTTCAGCGCCTCGTTGCTGTCGGTCATCGCCGGCAATACCGAGCTGCGCGACATCGCCGCCGCCGCCCATTCCGAAGGCTTCGACATTGCCAACCGCAGCGGCCCGCTGTCGATCAAGCTCGGCGTCGCCGAACTCAAGACCGATGTCGCCACGCTTGCACCATTGGTCGCCGGCCGTGTCGCGGTCGACATGGCGGGCTCCATCAGCAAGGATCAGGTCGCCGTCGACGAAGGCACGATCCGCAGCGACACGCTCAACGGCGCGCTGAACGCCAAGCTCAACCTGGCTGACCTGTCGCTCGAACTCGGCGTCAGGGCCGACGTAGCTTCCAGCGCGCTGCCGGCAGGCGTCCGTATTGCGCTCGCCGAGCGCACGCAGTTTTCGGCCACCGCGAGCCGCGATGCCGAAGGCAGCTTCGCCGCCAACGCCATCGAATTCACCTCGGGCGCGCTCACCGCCAGCGGCACGGCCCGCATGAAAGGCACCGATGTCGATGCCGACCTCGAGGGTTCCTTCGCCGACATCTCGCTTCTGTCCAAGGATGCCAAGGGTGCGGTGGATTTCGCCCTGACCGCCAAGGGCGCGCGCACCGCCCCCGACATCTCACTGACCGTCACCAGCGACCGCATCGAAGCGGCGGCGCGCGAAATCACCGGGCTCAGCCTGAAGGCAACAGGCAAGGTCGACCCGGCCAACCCGGCCGCCAATGTGGCACTTTCGGGCAACGTCGCCGGTCAACCGCTCCAGGGCAGTGCCGTGCTCGCCACATCAGACGGCAAGCGCGAGATCAAGGGCCTGTCGCTGTCGCTGGGCGAGAACAAGCTGTCGGGCGACCTGGTCCTCGACCAGGATTTCGCGCCGCTCGGCACGGTCACCATCAACATGCCCGATATCGGCCCACTTGCAGCACTTGCGCTCGAAAAGGCCGAAGGCGATCTGCGCGGCAAGATCGACTTCACGCGTTCAGGCGATGTCCCGCAGGCGCGCCTTGAACTGGGCACCGCTTCGCTCAAGCGTGGCGATCTCGCCGCCAATGGCGTTTCCATCAACGCCGACATCCTCAACTACCTCAAGGCGCCGGCGATCTCTGGTACGATCAAGGCCAAGTCGGTGACCTCGGGCAAGACGGTCATTTCCGGCATCGATGTCGACCTCAAGCGTGATGGCGAATGGACCGGCTTCTCCGGTGGCGCCACCGTTGCCGACATTCCGGCCAAGGCCGCCGGTCGCGTCAAGCTCGCTGGCGGCACCACCACCATCGAGCTCGCCTCGGGCGAAGCCGTCATGCGTGGCATCAAGGCCGCCATCGCGCGGCCGACGACGGTTTCGATATCAGGCGGTACGACGAGCCTCGACAAGCTTGCGCTCAATCTCGGCGGCGGCACGGCGACTGTCTCCGGCACGGCGGGCTCGGCGCTCAACCTCAACGCCACGCTGGCCAATGTGCCGGCTTCGCTTGCCAATTCCTTCGCGCCTGGTCTTGGTGCCGCCGGTTCGATCTCGGGTACGGTCAAGGTCTCGGGCGCTGCCGCCAATCCGACAGTCGGCTACGACCTCAAGGTCGCGGGTGCCGCGACCGCACAGACAACGGGGGCCGGCTTCGGCGCCATGAACATCGGCTCGACCGGCACTTTCGCCGGTGGCAAGCTCACCTTCCAGTCGACGATCAGCGAAGGGTCGGGCCTCGCGATCAAGGGGGGCGGCAGTGTCGTCACCACTGCCAAGCCGGTGGCGCTCGACCTCAATTTCCAGGGGCCCGTGCCATTCCAGTTCCTTGGCCGCACGCTGGCCGCCCAGGGCATGGCGCTGAACGGTTCCGCCGACGTCAACGTCCAGGTGCGCGGCCCCGCCACGTCACCTGTCATCGGCGGCAGCATCCGCGCTTCCGGTGCGCGGCTTCTGATTGCTCAGTCGGGCATCGCCATCAACGACATCAATCTCGACATCGGCATTGCCGCCGGCGTTGCCCGTATCAACCGCCTGACCGGCGCGCTGTCGACGGGCGGCCAGCTCACCGCGAGCGGTACTGTCGGCACCAATGCGGCGCAGGGGTTCCCGGCCGACATCTCCATCAAGCTGACCGACGGTCGCTACACCGACGGCCGCGTCGTCACCGCCAATCTTGGCGGCGACATCGCGATCAAAGGACCGCTGGTTTCGGCGCCGGTGCTGTCGGGCACAATCAATCTGGCACGCACCGTCATCAGCATTCCGGAAAAGTTCCCCGGCGCGCTGACCGCCGTCGACGTCAAGCACAAGAACGCGCCCAAGGCGGTCGTCGCCCAGCAGGACGCGATGCGTCCGCCGGCGAAGGCCAGCGGAGGCAGCGGCGCGCTGATGCTCGACGTCACCGTCAACGCGCCCAACCAGATCTTCGTCCAGGGCCGTGGTCTTGACGCCGAGCTCGGTGGCTCGCTGCGCCTGTCGGGCTCGTCGGCATCGCCGCAGGCGGTGGGTGAGTTCACGCTGCGCCGTGGCCGCCTGTCCATTCTGGGCAAGCGACTCAACTTCACCCAGGGTTCGGTCGGTTTTTCGGGCTCGCTCGTGCCGACGATCAACTTCGCCGCCGAGACGACAGCCGGCGACGCCACCGTCACCATCGGCATCTCGGGCGAGGCCAACAATCCGAAATTCGCCTTCTCCTCGGTTCCGGCTTTGCCGGAGGACGAAGTGCTGGCGCGGCTGATCTTCGGCCGTTCGATGTCCAATCTGTCGCCGCTGCAGATCGCCCAGCTTGCCGACGCCGCTGCCCAAATGGCCGGCATCGGTGGTTCGACGTCGCTGCTGTCGAGCCTGCGTGCGACGCTCGGCGTCGACGACCTCGACATCAAGACTAACGAGCAAGGTGATACTTCGGTTGCCGTCGGCAAGTATCTGAACGACCGTACCTATCTGTCGATCGAGGCCGGCGACCAGCCTGGCTCGGGCAAGGCGACGATCGACCTGAATGTCGGCCGCGGCGTCAAGCTGCGCGGCCAGGCGACGGACTCCGGCGAGGCCAAGGGCGGCATCTTCTACGAGAAGGAATACTGAGCGGGCTGCCGCTCGGGTAACCCCTGCGCTGACATATCAGGCGATGTGTCGTGGCAATGCCGGCGATTGTCGGAACCCGGGCATATTAGCTTGGGGCGAAGATTCCGACGAATCCGCAACGCATTACCATTTTTGCGCCAACTCTGTCGCTATCACGCGAACTGCTCTCCGTTCAAAATTGCAGACTTACCTATGGGAACGATGACGTCCGACCGTTTTGACAACGGCAATCGGATGCGAAATGGTAACGTTACAGCTGCAATGGGAGACGGAAATGACATTCTACAAGAGCAACTCTGATCTTGTTCCCGGCCACATCCGTGAGCTGGCAAGTGCTGTCGTAGACGGCAAGATGGACCGTCGCGAGTTCCTCGCGATGGCAACGACCTTTGGCGCATCCGCAGCCATGGCCTATGGCATGATCGGTCTTGCCATGCCTGTCGAAGCCCAGGCGCAGGAAGCCAAGAAAGGCGGCGTCCTGAAGGTTGCACAGTGGATCAAGGACCCCAAGGATCCGCGCAAGGCGGACTGGTCCGAGATCGCCAATGCCGAGCGCCAGGCGATCGAGCCGCTGGTCAAATACACCGACAAATACACCTTCGAGCCTTATCTGCTGGCCAGCTGGGAAGTGAATGACGACGCCACCGAATATGTCCTGCATGTCCGTCCGGGCGTGACCTGGTCGAACGGCGATGTGTTCAACGCCGACGACGTGATTTTCAACTTCACGCGTTGGGCCGACAAGAGCGCAGAAGGCAATTCGATGCCAGGCCGCCTCGGCACGCTGGTCGACGAGAAGACCGGCAAGCTGCGCGAGGGCTCGGTTGAGAAGGTCGACGACATGACGGTCAAGCTCAAGCTGACCACCTCCGACATCTCGATCATCCCGAACCTCTGCGATTATCCCGGCCTCATCGTCCACAAGACCTTCGATGAGAAGGGCGGCGACTTCAAAGCCTGCCCGATCGGCACCGGCCCGTTCGAGCTCGTCTCCTATGACGTCGGCTCGAAGGTGGTCTACAAGCGCCGCGAGGACAACAAGTGGTGGAACGGCGAGGTCTATCTCGACGGCGTCGAGCTGATCGACTACGGCACCGATCCGGCCGCCATGGTCAGCGCCTTCGAGGCCAACGAAGTCCACACCAACTTCGAAACCTCGGCCGACTACGTGTCGATCCTTGACGGCCTCGGCCTGGTCAAGTCGGAAGTCGTGACCGCGGCGACCATCGTCGCCCGCACCAACGTCGCCAACAAGCCCTATGACGACCAGAAGGTGCGCCAGGCGCTGCACAAGGCCGTCGACAACGCGGTCGTGCTGCAGCTCGGCTATGGCAATGCGGGTGCCGTCGCCGAAAATCACCACGTCGCGCCGATCCATCCGGAATATTTCGAGCTGCCCAAGCAGGCCCGCGATCCGGCGGCGGCCAAGGCGATGATGGCGGAAGCCGGCCAGGCCGACTTCGAGCATGAGCTGATCACCGTCGACGAGGACTGGCACAAGAACACCGGCGACGCCATCGCCGCCCAGCTGCGCGAGGCTGGCATCAAGGTCAAGCGCACCGTTCTGCCCGGCTCGACCTTCTGGAACGACTGGACGAAGTACCCGTTCTCGATGACCAACTGGAACATGCGCCCGCTCGGCGTGCAGGTCCTGGCGCTGGCCTACCGCACCGGTGAAGCCTGGAACGAAAGCGCCTGGTCGAACCCTGAGTGGGACAAGAAGCTGAACGCCGCACTTGCCGTCGCCGACGTCGCCAAGCGCAAGGAAATGATGAAGGACATCGAACAGACCCTGCAGGATTCCGGCATCATCATCCAGCCGTTCTGGCGCAAGCTCTACAACCACTCGGTCGCTGCGGTGAAGGGTGGCGGCATGCATCCGACCTTCGAGCACGATTACGGCAAGGTGTGGCTCGACGAGGCCTGAGCCGGGCCGCAATTCAGGGAGGGGTGTCCTGCACCCCTCCCGCCTTCCGCAACCGGGTTGATCGCCACGGACCCCAAACCCACAAAGGCAGGGGACGCCAATGCTATCCTTCATCTCGCGCCGCCTCGGCACCATGGCACTGACCATGCTGTGCCTGACCCTCGTGGTGTTCTTTCTCATCAATCTCGAGCCCAACCTGAAGAAGCTGGCGATCAGCCAGACCAAAATGCGCACGACGGCCGAACAGCTCGAAAGCTGGCTGCAGCGCAACGGCTACCGCCAGAACTTCTTCGTCCGCTACGGCCAGTGGCTCGGCGTCGTCCAGAAACAGCCCAATATCGACCCGGCCACCGGCCAGGCGGTGCCGCGTTTCCGCTTCTGCAACGAGGCGGCGGAGCCGACCTATTCCGGCATCCTGCAGGGCGATTTCGGCTGCTCGACCAAATTCAAGACGCCGGTTGCGACCAAGCTGTTCCCCGCACTCGGCGCCACCGGCATCCTGATGTTCTGGGTGCTCGTCACCATGGTGCCGATATCGCTGTTGATCGGCATCCTCGCCGGCATGCGCGAGGGCTCGCGCACCGACAGGACGCTGTCGGTCGCCTCGATCGCCACGACCGCGACGCCTGAATATGTCTCGGGCGTCATCTTCACCGTCATCTTCGCCTCGTGGCTGGGCTGGCTCAACGGCTCGGCGGCCTCCGCCAGCCAGGGTATCACCTTCTACAACTTCACCTTGCCCGTCATGACGCTCGCCATCTACGGCATCGGCTACATCGCCCGCATGACGCGCGCCTCGATGGTCGAGGTGATGACCCAGCAATATATCCGCACCGCCCGGCTCAAGGGTCTGTCCTTCGGCAATGTCGTGGTCAAGCACGCGCTGCGCAACGCGCTGATCGCGCCGTTCACCGTGATCATGCTGCAGTTCCCCTGGCTGCTCACTGGCGTCGTCATCGTCGAGGTGATGTTCCGCTACCAGGGGTTCGGCTACACGCTGGTCGAAGCCGCCGGCAACAACGACATCGACCTGTTGCTCGGCTGCTCGCTGGTCTCGGTCTTCATCGTGCTGATCACCCAGCTGATCTCGGATGTCGGCTACGCCTACCTCAATCCACGCATCCGCGTTCAGTAGGGAGACAGCCGCATGCAGCTCGAATATATCGGCGCCTTCCAGGTTGTCCTCGGCGTGCTCGCCCGCTTCTGGCCGGTGTGGTTGGCGATGGCCATCGTGCTGGTCGCTAGCTTCAACTTCCGCAAGCATCTCGGCCTCTACGGTCAGCTCTTCGATTCGGGCGTCGGTATCGCCGGCGTCGGCATCTGCTTCTTCTGGCTGTTCACGGCGATCTTCGCCGCCAAGGTTGCGCCCTTCGATCCGCTCAGCCAGATCCCTGTCATGAAGGACGCGCTGCCCGGTGCCATCGAACCCGCGTCGAAGCAGGTCTATCTGTTCGGCGGCGACAAGCTCGCCCGCGACGTGTTCTCGCGCATGGTATTTGGCAGCCAGATCGTGCTGATCATCGCACCTGCCGCGACCGCCTTCGCGCTGATGGTCGGCATCACGCTCGGCCTGCCGGCCGGTTATTATGGTGGACGGATCGACTCGTTCCTGTCCTTCCTCGCCAACCTCGTGCTCGCCTTCCCGGTGATCCTTCTGTTCTACCTGCTGGTCACCCCCGGCATCATGGACACGCCGATTCCCTATGCCATGGCCGGCGTGTTCTTCCTGTTCCCGATCATCTTCTTTTCTGTGCTGTTCTACACCCGCTTCAAGAGCCGGCCCGAACGTATCTACCTGCTGCTCGGGCTCACCCTGCTGCTCGGCGGCTGGGTCTATGTCGGACTGGTCTTCAACGCAGACCCGCTCGGCATCATCTCGATCGATCCCAACCAGCTCAACATCTTCGTGGCCGTCGTCTTCGCTTCCAGCCCGGGCGTGTTTCGCATCGTCCGCGGCCTGACCATGGACATCAAGACGCGCGACTACGTCGCCGCCGCACAGACCCGCGGCGAGACGCCCTGGTACATCATGCTGTGGGAGATCCTGCCCAACGCGCGTGGGCCGCTGATCGTCGATGCCTGCCTGCGCATCGGCTACACCACCATCCTGCTCGGCACGCTCGGCTATTTCGGCCTCGGCTTGGCACCCGAAAGCCCGGACTGGGGTACCGCGATCAAGGACGCCAGCCGCCTGCTGCGCTCCTTCATCCACCCGGCATTGCCGCCGACAATCGCGCTGATGTCCTTCGTGCTCGGCCTCAACCTTCTTGCCGATGCGCTGCGCGAACAATCGATGAAGGACTGAAGGAGAGCGTCATGAACGAGACCGTCAGAAACGCCACCGCCCAGGAACCGATCATCGAGATCGAAAACCTGTCGATCTCGTTCTTCACCCGTCGCGGCGAGATCCCCGCCGTTATGGACTTCTCCTGCACCGTCATGCCGGGCGAGGCGATGGGCATCGTCGGTGAAAGCGGCTGCGGCAAGTCGACAGTGTCGCTCGGCATCATGCGCGACCTCTCCAACATCGGAAAGATCGTCGGCGGCCGCATCAAGTTCCAAGGCAAGGACATGGGCGACATGTCCGAGGACGAGCTGCGCTCCATCCGTGGCAACAAGATCGCCATGATCTACCAGGAGCCGATGGCCAGCCTGAACCCGGCGATGAAGGTCGGCCAGCAGCTGATGGAAGTGCCGATGATCCACGACAAGGTGTCGAAGGAGGAGGCCTACAAACGCGCACTCGAAATGGTCCGCTCCGTCAAGCTGCCCGACCCCGAGCGCATGATGCGCTCTTTCCCGCACCAGCTCTCCGGCGGCCAGCAGCAGCGCATCGTCATTGCCATGGCGCTGCTGTCCAATCCGGCGTTGCTTTTGCTCGATGAGCCGACGACAGCGCTCGACGTCACCGTTGAGGCCGGCATCGTCCAACTGGTCAAGGGGTTGGGCAAGCAGTTCGGCACCTCGATGATCTTCGTGTCGCACAATCTCGGCCTGATCCTCGAGACCTGCGACCGCATAACGGTGATGTATTCGGGCGAGGCGGTGGAAACCGGCTCGATCAAGGACGTCTTCGACCGGATGCGCCACCCCTATACGCAAGGGCTGTTCCGCTCGATCCCGCTGCCCGGCGCCGACAAGAACTCGCGCCCGCTGGTTGCCATTCCCGGCCAGCTGCCCTTGCCGCACCAGCGTCCCAAGGGCTGCAATTTCGGCCCGCGCTGCCACCATTTCGTCGAAGGCGTCTGCAACGCCGCCGAGATCCCGATGATCCCTGTGGCCGGCCATGACGGCCATTTCAGCCGCTGTGTGCGCTTCAACGAGATCGACTGGGCTGCGATGCCGCCGGGCGCCGAAAAGAAGCACGAGCCGGTCAAGCCGGGCGCGCCGGTGCTCAAGATCGATGACCTCAAAAAATATTACCGCGTCGGCGGCAACGAGGTCTTCGGCGGAGCCGAGGGCAGGGTTGTCAAGGCCAACGAGACCATCAGTTTCGAGGCGCGCGAATCCGAAACCGTCGCCATCGTCGGCGAAAGCGGCTGCGGAAAGTCGACGCTCGCCAAGGTGCTGCTCGGCCTTGAGACCGCGAGTTCCGGCAAGGTGCTGCTCGGCAACAAGGAGATCCAGTCTACCGGCATCGAGGACCGCGACGTCGCCACCGTCGCGTCGATCCAGATGGTGTTCCAGAACCCGTTCGACACGCTCAACCCCAGCCATTCGGTGGGCTCGCAGATCGTGCGCACGCTGGAGAAGTTCAAGGTCGGCAAGACAGCTGGCGACCGCAAGCAGCGCATGCTGGAGCTGCTCGACCTCGTCAAGCTTCCACGCGCTTTCGCCGAACGCATGCCGCGCCAGCTGTCGGGCGGGCAGAAGCAGCGTATCGGCGTCGCCCGCGCCTTCGCGGGCCAAGCCAGGGTCGTCGTCGCCGACGAGCCGGTTTCTGCACTCGACGTCTCCGTTCAGGCGGCCGTGACCGAACTTCTGATGGACATCCAGCGCAAGTCGAAGACAACGATGCTGTTCATCAGCCACGATCTCAGCGTCGTGCGCTATATCGCCGACCGCGTCGTGGTCATGTATCTCGGCCACATCGTCGAGCAGGGCACCACCGACCAGATATTTTCCCCGCCCTATCACCCCTACACCGAGGCACTGCTTTCGGCGATCCCGATCGCCGACACGTCGGTGGTAAAGAAGCACATCGTGCTCGAAGGCGACATCCCCTCGGCGATGAACCCGCCGTCCGGCTGCCCGTTCCAGACCCGCTGCCGCTACAAGAGCCAGGTGCCGGGCAATCTCTGCGAAACCCAGGTGCCGCCGGTGCGCGAGTTCGGCGATGGCCACCAGATCAAGTGCCACCTCCCGCCCAGCGCCTTCGACGCCATGGAACCGGTCATCAGCCTCGGCAAGGGCGCGACTTCAGGCGCGCACGACATTACGCCGGAGGCGTGAGGGGCGGGCGGTTGGAGGAACTTGACGGGCAGGTGACACCGTCGGTTTGACCAGGTGAGAGCGTGGCGAGGTTCTCCTCGCTCGCTTTTTTAACACCAATCGCCAAGCGGAACTCCCGCAGAACGCCTAGCCGCGATCCTTCACACCCCCCTCTGCCCTGCCGGGCATCTCCCCCACAAGGGTGGAGATCAGGGCGTCATCTGCCCTGCAACCAATCACCAACATAGCCGACAGCACGGGCAGTCCTTGCAACTTCTCAGGACGAGCGCCGCCGGCGACGTGACTGATCTCCCTCCTTGTGGGGGAGATAGCCGGCAGGTCAGCGGGGGGTGTGACGGATCGCAGCGCCAAAGGTTGGCTTCGTGGGGCACGCTCGACGCTCACCTGTCAGCAACTCTGACGCGCGCAACCTGCCTTCTCCCGCATCGGGTGAAAGTCTCACCAACGCCCCACCTATCCCCACGGAAGCGAACGCCCCAGAATCGTCAAATCATGACCAAAATAATCATCTTATTTTTGTGTAAAAGCAGATACTTACGCAAAAAATTGACCAATTGATAAAAAAACAGAACGTGCTACGCTTCCTCAAAATGAGAATAAATTGGGGAACTGGAATGGCAGAAGGTCACTTCAAGGAAGGCATCGTCGGCGGCCGCCTTGCGCCTGCACAATACGCCGACAATTTCTCCGACCTGCACCCGCCGCTCGACCATCACGAGGCGCTGGTGGAGTCCGACCGGTGCTATTTCTGCTACGATGCGCCCTGCATGCAGGCTTGCCCGACATCGATCGATATCCCGATGTTCATCCGCCAGATTTCGACCGGCAATCCGATCGGATCGGCCAAGACGATCTTCGACCAGAACATCCTCGGCGGCATGTGCGCGCGCGTCTGCCCGACCGAAACGTTGTGCGAGGAGGTCTGCGTCCGCGAGGTCGCTGAAGGCAAGCCGGTGCAGATCGGCCGCCTGCAGCGTTATGCCACCGATGTGGCCATGGCGCAGGGCAAGCAGTTTTACAGCCGCGCCGAGCCGAGCGGCAAGACGGTCGCCATCGTCGGCGCCGGCCCGGCGGGCCTTGCCGCCGCACACCGCTTGGCGCGCCACGGCCACGACGTGACCATCCTCGAGGCGCGGCCGAAGTCGGGTGGTCTCAACGAATACGGCATTGCCGCCTACAAGAGCACCGACGATTTCGCCCAGGCCGAAGTCGACTACGTCACCGCGATCGGCGGCATCAAGACCGAGAACGGCAAGGCGCTCGGCCGCGACTACCATCTCGCCGATCTCACCGCTTCTTATGATGCGGTATTCCTCGGCCTCGGCCTTGCCGGCGTCAACGCGCTGCGCGCCGAAGGCGAGGACGCCTCGGGTGTCTCCAACGCCGTCGACTTCATTTCGACGCTGCGCCAGTCGAGCGATCTCGCGGGCCTGCCGGTCGGGCGCCGCGTAGTCGTCATCGGCGGCGGCATGACAGCGGTTGACGCTGCCGTGCAGTCCAAGCTGCTCGGAGCCGAAGAGGTGACGATCTGCTACCGCCGCGGCCAGGAGCATATGAATGCCTCGGAATTCGAGCAGGATCTGGCGGCAGCCAATGGCGTCGTCATCCGTCACTGGCTGCAGCCGAAGAAGGTCATCTCCGAAGGCGGCAAAGTCGTCGCCATCGAACTCGAATACACTGCGATGAAGGGCGACAAGCTCTCCGGCACCGGCGAGACCGTGCGCCTTGCTGCCGACCAGGTGTTCAAGGCGATCGGCCAGAGTTTCGAGCCTTCGGCGCTCAACGGCAGTGGTCCATCGGTTGCCATGGACGGCGGCCGCATCAAGGTCGACGGCGAAGGCCGCACGTCGCTCGCCAAGGTCTGGGCCGGCGGCGACTGTATTGCGGGAGGCGACGACCTGACCGTCTCGGCTGTGGCGCAAGGGCGCGACGCGGCTGAATCCATCCACCGCGCCCTGGTCGGCTGAGGGAGGACAAGATGGCAGACATCCGCAACAATTTCGTCGGCATCAAGTCGCCCAATCCGTTCTGGCTGGCGTCCGCCCCGCCGACCGACAAGGCCTACAATGTCGTCCGCGCCTTCAAGGCGGGCTGGGGCGGCGTGGTCTGGAAGACCTTGGGCGAAGAAGGCCCGCCCGTCGTCAACGTCAACGGTCCGCGCTATGGCGCGATCTGGGGCGCCGACCGGCGCCTGCTCGGCCTCAACAACATCGAGCTGATCACCGATCGCGACCTGCAGACCAATCTGCGCGAGATCAAGCAGACCAAGATGGAGTGGCCTGACCGGGCGATCGTCGTGTCGCTGATGGTGCCCTGCGTCGAGGAAGCCTGGAAAGCGATCCTGCCTGTCGTCGAGGAGACCGGCGCCGACGGCATCGAGCTTAATTTCGGCTGTCCGCACGGCATGTCGGAGCGTGGCATGGGTGCCGCCGTCGGCCAGGTGCCCGAATACATCGAAATGGTCGTGCGCTGGTGTAAGGCGAACACCCGCATGCCGGTCATCACCAAGCTGACCCCCAACATCACCGATGTGCGCAAGCCGGCACGGGCGGCACTCGCGGGCGGCACCGACGCCGTGTCGCTGATCAACACCATCAATTCGATCACCGGCGTCGACCTGGACAACTTCGCGCCGATGCCGACCATCGACGGCAAGGGCTCGCATGGCGGCTATTGCGGTCCTGCGGTCAAGCCTATCGCCATGAACATGGTGGCCGAGATCGCGCGCGACCCAGAGACCGCGGGCCTGCCGATCTCCGGCATCGGCGGCATCACCACCTGGCGAGATGCTGCCGAATTCATGGCGCTGGGCGCCGGCAACGTGCAGGTCTGCACCGCCGCCATGACCTATGGCTTCAAGATCGTGCAGGAGATGATCGCCGGCCTCGAAAACTGGATGGACGAGAAGGGCCACAAGTCGCTCGACGACATCGTCGGCCGCGCCACGCCCAATGTCACCGACTGGCAGTATCTCAACCTCAATTACGTCGCCAAGGCGCATATCGACCAGGACGCCTGCATCAAGTGCGGCCGCTGCCACATCGCCTGCGAGGACACCTCGCACCAGGCAATTACCAGCATGCTCGACGGCGCGCGCCATTTCGAGGTGATTGAGGAAGAGTGCGTTGGCTGCAATCTCTGCGTCAATGTCTGCCCGGTCGACGGCTGCATCACCATGGAACCGCTGGCCGTGGGCGCCATGGACAAGCGCACCGGAAAGCCGGTGTCGCCGCACTATGCCAACTGGACGACGCACCCCAACAATCCGATGGCCAAGGTGGCGGCGGAGTAGGGGCGGCAAACCATGGACGACAGGAGCGAGATCGTTGAACTCGCTCTTGCCTGGGCGGAGGCGATCGTTGCCAACGATGCTGCCGCCATCGGCCCCTTCATGGCCGACGACTGGGTGATCATCGGCCCCGACGGCGCGACCGCCAGGGCGGATTTTCTTGGCCTTGTCGCCTCGGGCGATCTCACCCACGACATGATGCATACGGTCGGCGATGCCAGGGTCGCGTTTTACGGTGCGACTGCGGTCTACACCGCCCGGGTGATCAACAACGGTCATATTCGCGGACAGCGTTTTGCTGCCGACGAATGGACAAGCGATGTCTTCGTTCGCGACGGAAACAGCTGGAAATGTGTGCTCAGCCGCGTGAAGCCGACAGCACAAAGTGCGGCCGATGACGACTGACAGTCGCTCCTGCCAACTGAGCTGAATGCCCGCTCGACAGTCTCGACAGAGGCGCGCCTGTGCCGATATCGTCGCGGCGAGCGAAGGGGGGCAGGCAATGCGTTTGATCGGGGCTGGGGTGATGATCGCGGCGAGCCTGCTTTCGCGTGGGGCGTGGGCCGACGATCTTCAGTCGCTCGACCTCGATGCGCTCGACAAGGCCGAGGTTGACGGCTTTCTCGGCAGATGGCGGATCCGCAACGAGGCCGGCGACAGGAGCTGCGATGTCGTGCTCGAGCGCGAGATGACCATCGGCGGCTTGCAGATCGATGTCGACCCGGCCTGCGCCAAAGCCTTTCCTGTTATGGACGAGATTGCCGCCTGGCGTCTCAAGGAAGGCTGGGCCATCGACCTCGTCGACGCCGTCAGGCAGATGCGCCTGCGTTTCTACACACCCGACGTGACCTACATCGCGGCACAGGAGATCGATGGCATCTTCACCATCGAGCAGCTGCCGAAGAAGTGAGCCGTGGACGGTTTTTCCCAGATTGTTCGCATGCGCCTATTGCGGATATTATTTATCCGCGATATTACATATCCACGATAAGGAGACTACGATGAAGCTCGGTGATGGCGTGGAGGCGGCGATCCATTGTGCGGCGATGCTGGCCGGCGTCGATGGCGACGGCACGCTGCCCGCCAATGCCATGGCCGAAGCCTTCGGCCTGTCACCGAGCTACCTGCTCAAGCACTTGAAGGCGCTGACGGCGGCGAAGGTGCTGGAATCGCTGCCGGGTCCGAGTGGGGGCTACAGGCTGGCGAAGCCGGCCGAGCAGATCACGCTGCTCGACATCGTGCTGGCGGTCGAGGGCAGGGAGCCGGCGTTCCGCTGCGGCGAGATCAGGCAGAAGGGTAAATATGCCCTCGACCCCTCGGCCTATGTGAAGCCCTGCGGCATAAATGTCGCCATGCTCAAGGCCGAGCGTGCCTATCGCGCCGCACTTGCAGGCACAAAGCTGTCCGACATCGTCTCCGACTTCAGCGAGAACACCGACCAGCGCATCGTTGCCGCCAGTTGCGCATTCGTCGCGCTGAACCAGCGGCCGCAAAAGAGAACCATCAACGAAAGGAAGATACCGTGAAACCAAGGATGAATTTCTACACCGCTGCACCTGACCTGACGAAGCTCTTGGTCTCGCTCAACACCGCAATCAATGAATGCGGCCTCGAGCACAGCCTGCTGCACCTGATCAAATTGCGCGCATCGCAGATCAACGGCTGCTCCTATTGCGTCGACATGCACAGCCGCGAGGCCAAGCAGGATGGCGAGACCGAGCAGCGCCTCTGGCTCGTTGCGGCATGGAAGGAATCACCGCTTTTCAGCGAGCGTGAGCGCATGGCCTTTGCCTGGACAGAAGCGGTCACCAACATTGCGGATGCCGGTGTTCCGGCCGAGCTTTATGCCGAGGGGCAAAAGCACTTCTCCGGTGAGGAACTGGTCAAGCTCACCATGGCGGTCGGTATGATCAATACCTGGAACCGGCTTTGCGTGACGTTCCATGCCGTCCATCCGGTCGCCGACGCCAAGGCCGCCTGAGTTTTCCAGCCTTCCCAAAAAATCAGACGTATTTTCAGCGGTCGCCGATGGCGGCCGCGCAAGGAGCTGTGCATGTTCGAAACTGATATTTCCGTGCTTACCGCAGTCGGCCGTCTTTTGCTCGGCGGCGCCTTCGTCTTTGCCGGACTGCGCAACACTGCCAACACCAAGCTTTTGTCTGGCATGATGACTGCGCGCGGCGTACCGCAGGCCCATCTCGTCCTATGGGCCGGGATCATTCTGCAAATCGTCGCCGGCCTGATGCTGGTCGTCGGCTTTCACGCCGCCTATGCGGCCGCGGCCCTGATCGTGTTCCTGATTGCCGGGACGCTGATGTTCAACAATTTCTGGGATCATCAGGGCCCGGATCGCGCCTCGCGAATCAATGGCGTGGTCAGCAACGTGGCGCTGGCCGGCAGTTTTCTGATGGTGATCGCAACAGGCGGTTAAGCCGCTTTGCAGCGAAGGAACAGATTCAATCTGTGCTGCCAAGTCATGCCAGAAAAAGTGCTTTCCTGATTTGAGAAAGGCCTGTGGTCAGCGGCGTTGCGCTCTTCAAACAAGGTGAAATCACCTTGTCCGGACACGAAAACGCCTGCATCGGGACGCCTCTGATGTTTCAATGAACGCTGCAGCCTGTCCTCATTGGCGGGCCGCCAAGCCGACGGCGAAGACGAGACACGCCATGACCAGAACGCCCAAGAAAAGCGAAACGCTGGAAATCCGGATTCCGCACGAAACCAAGCAGGCCCTGATGGCCCGCAGTCGGGCAGAGGGGAGGCCGGCCAGCGAGGTCGTGCGCGGTTTCATCGACGCCTATCTGTCCGAAGCGGCATGTTCAACCCCCTCAGCATGGGACAGAAACATGACCAGACTTCGCCTCTACGCCCGGCCATCCATGGCCCTTTTTGCCACCCTCGTCGCCGTAGGCGGCGTCGGGCTCGCCGTCTCGCCAGCCACCGCACTGCCGGACCTCCAGGTCGCTTTCAAGGAAGCCGACGCCGATGGCAATGGCGCGCTCAGCGCCGACGAGTTTGGCGGAACATTGTCAAGAACCTTCCGGATCGGGCCAGCGGCCAATACGGCCGAACCGCCGGCACCGCCCAAGGCTGACAAGGCCCAGCCGGGACTGATGTTCGTCATGCGTGCGGCACCCGAGACGGGGGACAAGCCGGTGGTATTGTCAGTGCGCGTGCCCGACAGCGGCGGCGCCAAGGATCGCGCCGGCCAGTTCAGGACAATGGATCTCAACGGCGACGGCAAGCTGAACTTCGAGGAGTTCGAGGCGCATCACCGGGCGCTGGTCGACCGGGCCTTCGCTGCCGTCGACGCTGACAAGGACGGCTTCCTGTCGCCGGGAGAGGTCGGTGGTGACGGCGATCGCGCTGATCTCGTTGCCGCCTTCGACCGCGACGCCGACGGCAGATTGTCGCCCCAGGAGTTCATGGCGCCGAAGGAGTAGTGGGTGACGGCGCTCCGGCCGCCGTGGCTGGAGTGCCAAACCGTCCCAAGGACGCGCAATCGCGCCTCCGAGAGAAGACCCACGGCCTTGTGTTCGAGCAGGATCGCTGGAAACGACACGGAAGTGGCGTGATAGCGCGGTCAGCCAGCCTTCGGCTTGAGCCCTTCGAGGAACAGCTGTTCGAGAAACCGGGCGGCATCCTCGAAGCGGCCGTCGCCGCCACGGTCCGGGCCGAGCACGGCGCGGACCTGGACGTCGAAATCGGCATAATGCTGGGTCGTCGCCCAGATCGAGAAGATCAGGTGCCAGGGGTCTGTCCTGGCGATCTTGCCGGCCCGCATCCAGCCTTTGATGACCTCGGCCTTCTCGTCGACGAGTTCCTTCAGCTCGCCCTCCAGCATCGGCATGATGCGCGGCGCGCCTTGCAGGATTTCATTGGCGAAGAGCCGGCTCTCGCGCGGATAGTCGCGCGCCATTTCGAGCTTGCGCCTGATGTAGCTGCGCAACTCGGTCATCGGGTCGCCGATGTTGTCGAGCTCCTTCAGCGGCGCGAGCCAAGTGTCGAGCAGCCGGTGCATCAGTGTCTCGTGGATGTCTTCCTTGCGCCTGAAGTAATAGAGCAAATTGGGCTTCGACATGCCCGCCGCCTCGGCGATCTGGTCGATGGTCGAGCCACGGAAGCCGTTGGTCGAAAACACCTCCAGGGCGGCTTCGAGGATGACCTCACGCTTCTCTTTCTGGATGCGGGTGCGGCCGCGCGGTGTCGAGCCTTCCATGGTCATGACATCCCGCATTGGAGGGTGGACGGAGATCGCATCTGGACCAATCCGCTGGACCAGTTCTTGCCGACCTGTGGAGCGCGCCTCAGAAGCCGCATTTCCGGTAGTAATCCCTTGACCGCCAATGCGGCGGTGCTAACGTTTGTCCATTCGGTCAAAAAATTGCGTAGCATGAAAACGCACCGAAGACCAAGCGTTGGCCGTACCTAAACAGGGGAAGAAAGGAAAGCTTGGTCATGTCGGACAGGCTCAAAGTTACGCCCAACGATCTCAGCGCATTCTGGATGCCGTTCACCTCGAACCGGCAGTTCAAGCAGTCGCCGCGCATGATGGTTGCGGCCAAGGACATGCATTACACCTCGAGCGACGGCCGCAAGGTTCTCGACGGCACCGCCGGTCTCTGGTGCGTCAATGCCGGCCACTGCCGGCCCAAGATCACCGAGGCGATCCAGAAGCAGGCGGCAGAGCTCGACTATGCGCCGGCCTTCCAGATGGGTCACCCGATCGTCTTCGAGCTGGCCAACCGCCTCGTCGACATCGCGCCCAAGGGCATGGACCACGTCTTCTTCACCAATTCCGGTTCGGAATCGGTCGAAACCGCGCTCAAGATGGCGCTGGCCTATCACCGGGTGAAGGGCGACGGCGCGCGCACCCGCCTGATCGGCCGCGAACGCGGCTATCATGGCGTCAATTTCGGCGGCATCTCGGTCGGCGGCATCGTCACCAACCGCAAGATGTTCGGCACGCTGCTTGGCGGCGTCGACCACATGCCGCACACCCACCTGCCGGCCAAGAACGCCTTTACCAAGGGCGAGCCGGAATATGGCGCAGAATTGGCCGACGAACTCGAGCGCATCGTCACGCTGCATGACGCCTCGACAATCGCCGCCGTCATCGTCGAGCCGGTCGCCGGCTCCACCGGCGTGCTGATCCCGCCGAAGGGTTATCTGCAGAAGCTGCGCGACATCTGCACCAAACACGGCATCCTGTTGATCTTCGACGAGGTCATCACCGGGTTCGGCCGTCTCGGCACGCCGTTCGCGGCCGACTATTTCGGCGTCATCCCCGACATCATCACCACCGCCAAGGGCGTCTCCAACGGCGTCATCCCGATGGGTGCCGTGTTCGTGAAGAAGGAGATCCACGACGCCTTCATGACCGGCCCCGAGCATATGATCGAGTTCTTCCACGGCTACACCTATTCGGGCAATCCGATTGCCTCGGCCGCGGCACTCGCCACGCTCGACACCTACAAGGAAGAGGGCCTTTTGACCCGCGGCGCGGAGCTTGCATCCTACTGGGAGGAGGCGCTGCATTCGCTCAAGGGCGAGCCGCATGTCATCGACATCCGCAACATCGGCCTGATCGGCGCGATCGAGCTGCAGCCGATGGCTGGCGCGCCGACCAAACGTGCCTTCTCGGCCTTCGTCAAGGCGTTCGAGCGTGGCGCGCTGATCCGCACGACCGGCGACATCATCGCCCTGTCGCCGCCGCTGATCATCACCAAGGGCCAGATCAACGAGCTGATCGACCACGTCCGGGAAGTGCTGAGGATGGTGGATTGACCTACCAGGCGCGGCAGCAGGCGACGAGCGAAGTGCTCGTCGACGACGACAGGGTCCGCGTCACGCGCTGGGATTTCGATCCCGGCGCGGAAACGCGTTGGCACCGCCATGGCATGGACTATGTCGTAACGACGATCACGCCTTGCGCTTTCCTGCTGGAAGAGCCCGGCGGCGGCACGCGACGCGTCGACATGGCTGCCGGCGTCGCCTATAGGCGCGACGAGGGCGTCGAGCACAATGTGGTCAATGCCGGCGACAAGCCAATGTCGTTCGTTGAAGTCGAGTTGAAAGCATAAGGGTCCGAACCATGTCCGCACCAGGCGAAAATCTACGAATCAATTCAGAGCGTTTGTGGGATTCGCTGATGGAAATGGCGAAGATTGGCCCCGGCATTGCCGGCGGCAACAATCGCCAGACCCTGACCGACGAGGACGGCGAGGGCCGCCATCTGTTCAAGAAATGGTGCGACGCGGCCGGGCTTGAAATGGGCGTCGACGAGATGGGCACAATGTTTGCCCGTCGCGAAGGCACCGATCCCGATGCGCTGCCGGTGTATGTCGGCAGCCATCTCGACACCCAGCCGACGGGCGGCAAGTTCGATGGCGTGCTCGGCGTGCTTGGCGGCCTCGAAGTGATGCGCACGCTCAACGACCTCGGCATCAAGACCAGGCATCCGATCGTCGTCGCCAACTGGACCAACGAGGAAGGCACGCGTTTTGCCCCCGCCATGCTGGCATCTGGCGTATTCGCCGGCGTGCTCGACCAGGATTATGCCTACGCACGCACCGACGCCCATGGCGCGCGCTTCGGCGACGAGCTCGAGCGCATCGGCTGGAAGGGCACCGAGAAGGTCGGCGCCCGCAAGATGAAGGCCTTCTTCGAGCTGCATATCGAGCAGGGGCCGATCCTCGAGGACGAGGACATCGACATCGGCGTCGTCACCCACGGCCAGGGCCTGAAGTGGCTGCAGGTGACGCTGACGGGGCGTGAGGCCCATACCGGCTCGACGCCGATGTACAAGCGCCGCAATGCCGGGCTCGGTATGGCGCGGGTGACCGAGCTGGTGCACGAGATCGCCATGGACTACCAGCCCGACGCCGTCGGCGCCGTCGGCCACATGGAGGTCTATCCGAACTCGCGTAACATCATCGCCGGGCGAACCGTCTTCACCATCGACATCCGCTCGCCGGAGAAGGAAGTGCTCGACGCCATGGACGGGCGCATCCGCGAGGGCATCGCCACGATCTGCGAGGCGCTTGATATCTCCTACGAGATCGAGCAGGTCGGCCATTTCGACCCGGTCGCCTTCGATGAGAGCTGCGTCAAGGCCGTGCGCGACGCCGCCGAGCGGCTCGGCTACAGCCACCGCGACATCGTTTCGGGTGCCGGCCACGACGCCTGCTGGATAAACCGCGTCGCGCCGACGGCGATGGTGTTCTGCCCATGTGTCGACGGGCTGAGCCACAACGAAGACGAAGAGATCTATCCGGAATGGGCCGCCGCTGGTTGCGACGTGCTGTTCCACGCCGTGGTCGAGACCGCGGAGATCGTTGAGTGATTCTTTGGGCCGACATCTCCACGCTCGCAGCCCTTTCCCATCACGGGGAAGGGCGGCTTGCGCTTGGCCTGCGTGGAGTGTCTGCCGTTACATGATGTGAAACTTTGCTGAAGCGCTCGCAAAGAAGCGCGGCAACAATAGGGGAACTGAACAATGACCAAAGTCATCCGAAACGGCACCATCGTCACGGCCGACCGGACGTGGAAGGCCGACGTGTTGATCCAGCATGGCAAGATCGTCGCCATCGGCGAGAACCTGCATGCCGACCACGAGTTCGACGCCACTGGCTGCTACGTCATGCCCGGGGGCATCGACCCACACACCCATCTCGAAATGCCGTTCATGGGTACTTATTCGGCCGACGACTTCGAGAGCGGCACACGCGCGGCGCTGTCCGGCGGCACGACCATGGTTGTCGATTTCTGCTTGCCGTCGCCTGGCCAGTCGCTGCTCGAAGCGCTGCAGATGTGGGACAACAAGACCTCCAAGGCCTGCTCCGACTACTCGTTCCACATGGCGATCACCTGGTGGGGCGAGCAGGTGTTCAACGAGATGGCTCAGGTGGTCGACAAGGGCATTACCTCGTTCAAGCACTTCATGGCCTACAAGGGCGCGCTGATGGTCGACGACGACGAGATGTATTCGTCGTTCAAGCGTTGCGCCGAGCTCGGCGCGCTGCCGCTGGTCCATGCCGAAAACGGCGACGTCGTCGCCCAGCTGTCGGCCAAGTTGCTGGCCGAAGGCAATAACGGCCCCGAGGCGCATGCCTATTCGCGGCCGCCCGAGGTCGAGGGCGAGGCGACCAACCGCGCCATCATGATCGCCGATATGGTGGGCTCGCCGCTCTATGTCGTGCACACCTCCTGCGAGCAGGCGCATGAGGCGATCCGCCGGGCCCGCCAGAAGGGCATGCGCGTCTATGGCGAGCCGCTGATCCAGCATCTGGTGCTCGACGAGACCGAATATTTCAACAAGGACTGGGATCACGCCGCACGCCGGGTGATGAGCCCGCCCTTCCGCAACAAGCTGCACCAGGATTCGCTGTGGGCCGGCCTCCAGGCGGGTTCTCTCCAGGTGGTGGCTACCGACCATTGCTCGTTCACGACGGCGCAGAAGCGCACCGGCGTCGGCAATTTCACCAAGATTCCCAATGGCACCGGTGGTCTTGAGGACCGCATGCCGGTTCTGTGGACCAAGGGCGTCAACACCGGCCGGCTGACGATGAACGAGTTCGTGGCAGTGACCTCGACCAACATCGCCAAGATCCTCAACATGTACCCGAAGAAGGGCGCCATCGTCGAAGGCGCTGACGCCGACATCATCGTCTGGGATCCGAGGCGCAAGAAGACCATCGCCGCCAAGACCCAGCAGTCGGTGATCGACTACAACGTCTTCGAGGGCATCGAGCTGACCGGCCTGCCGCGCTTCGTCTTCACCCGCGGTGAACTGGCGATCCAGGAGCACGAGGTCAAGGTTCATCCCGGCCATGGCGAATTCGTCGCCCGCGAACCGCATGCAGCCGTCAACCGGGCGCTGTCGCAGTGGAAGGAGATCACCGCGCCGCGCAAGGTCGAACGCACGGGCATCCCGGCGACCGGAGTGTAGGCCCCTGCGGTTCGCAGGCTATTTCCATGTACCGAACAGGGATGGCGACCGCATGGCGGTCGCAAGGATGGCACCGGGACGACAACCGGGTTCTGCAAGCCAGCAAAAACATCCCGATCAAGTGGACGCCTACCTCAACTTCGGAGAGGATGGCATGATGTGGGGTAAAGTCGGGCAATGCTCATGACAGTCAATCAAGCCACGGCGACGCGTGTCGATCAGAACGCCGTCGTAGAAGCCAGACAACTGGGGCTGACCTTCCAGACCAATGACGGCCCGGTGCGGGCGCTGTCGGACGTCAATCTGACCATCAACAAGGGCGAGTTCGTCTCCTTCATCGGCCCTTCGGGCTGCGGCAAGACGACCTTCCTGCGTGTCATCGCCGATCTCGAGCAGCCGACGGAAGGGAAGATTTCGATCAACGGCATGTCGCCCGAGCAGGCGCGCGAGGCGCGCGCCTATGGCTACGTGTTCCAGGCGGCGGCACTGTTCCCGTGGCGGACGATCGAGAGCAATGTCGGCTTGCCGCTCGAGATTATCGGCCTGCCCAAGGCCGAGCAGCAGGAGCGCATCAAGCGCACGCTCGACCTGGTCAATCTCTCCGGTTTCGAAAAGAAGTACCCTTGGCAGCTTTCCGGCGGCATGCAGCAGCGCGCCTCGATCGCACGCGCGCTGGCCTTCGACGCCGATCTATTGCTGATGGACGAGCCGTTCGGCGCACTCGACGAGATCGTGCGTGACCATCTCAACGAACAGCTGCTCCGGTTGTGGCGGCAGACCAACAAGACGATCTGCTTCGTCACCCACTCGATTCCCGAGGCTGTCTACCTCTCGACCCGCATCGTCGTCATGTCGCCACGCCCGGGCCGGGTCACCGACGTGATCGAGTCGACGCTGCCCAAGGAAAGGCCGCTCGACATCCGCGAGAGCCCGGAATTCCTGGCGATCGCCGCGCGCGTCCGCGACGGGCTGCGCGCCGGCCATTCCTACGAGGATTGAGCCACAATGGATCGTGTTCGAGACCGGGTCGTGCCCGTCATCACCATCCTCGCTGTCATCGTCGTCGCCTGGTATGCCTTCGCCGTCTTCATGAACGCACCGTTCCAGCGCGATCTCGACCGACGGGCGGGCGAGACGCCGACGACAATGGAATTCATCGGCAAGACGCTGTCGCAGCCCAAGCCGACGATGCCCGCACCGCACCAGGTGGCGCAGAACTTCTTTGAAAACACCTTCCTCAGGAAGGTCACCAGTGCGCGCAGTCTCGTCTACCACTCGTGGGTGACGCTGTCATCGACGCTGCTCGGCTTCACCTTCGGCACGGCACTGGGCATCCTGATCGCCGTCGGCATCGTGCATGTGATCGCGCTCGACCGCAGCCTGATGCCGTGGATCATCGCTTCGCAGACGATCCCGATCCTTGCGGTGGCGCCGATGATCATCGTCGTTCTGGCGGCAATCGGCATTACCGGGCTGATCCCCAAGGCGCTGATTTCGACCTATCTGTCGTTCTTCCCTGTCGCCGTGGGCATGGTGAAGGGGCTGCGTTCGCCCGATCTCATGCACCTCGACCTGATGCATACCTACAATGCGAGTGCGTCGCAGACCTTCTGGAAGCTGCGCGTCCCGGCTTCGGTGCCGTTCCTGTTTGCCTCGATGAAAGTGGCGGTGGCGGCAAGCCTGGTCGGCGCCATCGTCGGTGAACTGCCAACGGGAGCGGTTGCGGGCATCGGCGCAAAACTGCTCGCGGGCTCCTACTACAGCCAGACCATCGACATGTGGGCAGCGCTCGTCGCCGGATCGGTGGTGGCGGCAATGCTGGTGGTGCTGGTGGGGATCGTCGGCAAGATTGTCGAACGCTCGATGGGTGGGAGGCCGGCATGATGAACTCCAAGCCGTCCTGGCAGGTCGGGCTGGCGGTGCTGCTTTGCGCCGTAGCCATGGCGACAATGCCGATGCTCGCCACGGAGGCTACGGCACCGATGTCGAGAGGCACGACGTCACTTGTCATCGGGCTGATCGCATTGAGCGGCGTTGCCTCCTTCGCCATGTTTGCCGGCATCGCCAGTGCCGCCCTGCTGTTCGTCGGCGCGCATGGCGCTGCCTGGTTGCTGATCGCGGGTGTTGCTGGCAATGAAGGCATGGCGCGCCTGCCATACTTCCTGCTGCTTGCCGCCGCCTGGCTGCTGGCCTGGCGTTGCGTCGCCGTGCTGTCGGCAGTCCGCCCGGTGTCGAAACAGGCAAGGACGTTGCTCAGGCTGCTTATCCCGGCGATATTCGGGGCGTGGATCCTGATCATATGGGAGGCGGTGACCCGCGGAGCGGGCATCCCCTTCATCCTGTTGCCGCCGCCGAGCGCAATTGCCGCGCGCATCGGCGCATCGCTACCGACCCTTGCCGCCGACGTGCGCCAGACGATCTTCAAGGCGGTTCTGTTCGGCTACGTCGTCGGCTGCGCCTCGGGCTTCGTCGTCGCGATCCTGGCCGATCGCGTGCCGTTCCTGCGCCGCGGGCTCCTGCCGATTGGCAACATGGTATCGGCGCTGCCGATCATCGGCGTGGCGCCCATCATGGTGATCTGGTTCGGCTTCGAGTGGCAGTCGAAGGCCGCCGTGGTCATCATCATGACCTTCTTCCCGATGCTGGTGAACACCGTTGCCGGCCTCGCCGCATCGGGCCACATGGAGCGCGACCTGATGCGCACCTATGCGTCCAACTACTGGCAGACGCTGTTCAAGCTGCGCCTGCCGGCCGCCGCCCCCTTCATCTTCAATGCGTTGAAGATCAACTCCACGCTGGCGCTTATCGGCGCCATCGTCGCCGAATTCTTCGGCACGCCGATCGTCGGCATGGGCTTCCGCATCTCGACCGAGATCGGGCGCATGAATGTCGACATGGTCTGGGCGGAGATCGCTGTTGCGGCTCTGGCCGGTTCCGTCTTCTATGGCGTGGTCGCCCTGATCGAGAGGGCCACCACTTTCTGGCATCCGTCTGTCCGTGGTGGGCGGGCGTGACCTGAGCTCCTTGGGCGGGGCCGCGGTCCAACTTCAGAGGGAAAGAAGAAGATGAAAAGACTGATGGTATCGTTGATGGCGGGAGCGATGTCGCTGGCCGCAGCACAAGCGGCACTCGCCGCCGACAAGGTGACGCTGCAGCTCAAATGGGTGACCCAGTCGCAATTCGCCGGCTACTACGTCGCCAAGGAGAAGGGCTTCTATGGCGAGGAAAACCTCGACGTCGACATCAAGCCGGGCGGTCCCGACATTGCGCCCGAGCAGGTGATCGCCGGCGGCGGTGCCGACGTCATCGTCGACTGGATGGGCGGCGCGCTCGCCGCCCGCGAGAAGGGTGTCGGCCTGGTCAACATCGCCCAGCCCTACAAGAAGGCCGGCATGGAGCTGGTCTGCCCGAAGGACGGCCCGGTCAAGACCGAAGCCGACTTCAAGGGCAAGACGCTGGGAGTCTGGTTCTTCGGCAATGAATATCCGTTCTTCGCCTGGATGAACAAGCTTGGCCTCAAGACCGAGGGCGGCGCCGATGGCGTGACGGTGCTGAAGCAGAGCTTCGACGTGCAGCCGTTGATTCAGAAGCAGGCCGACTGCATCTCGGTCATGACCTACAACGAGTACTGGCAGCTGATCGACGCCGGCTTCAAGCCGGAAGAGCTGACTGTCTTCAACTACACCGCCATGGGCAACGATCTGCTCGAGGATGGCCTCTATGCCATGGAAGACAAGCTCAAGGATCCGGCCTTCGAAGACAAGATGGTTCGCTTCGTGCGCGCCTCGATGAAGGGCTGGAAATATGCCGTCGACAATCCAGACGAGGCTGCCGGTATCGTCGTCGACAATGGCGGCCAGGACGAAAACCACCAGAAGCGCATGATGGGCGAGGTGGCCAAGCTGATCGACAATGCCGACGGCAAGCTGATCGAGGCGGCCTACAAGCGCACCGCCGACGCGCTGCTGGCACAGAAAATCATCACCAAGGAGCCTTCGGGCGCCTGGACTTCGGCAATCACCGACAAGGCGATCAAGTAAGCTTTTGGATGATTTCGGAAATCGGAAAGGGGCGGGCGACCGCCCCTTTTTTGTTTGAGGTTGGCGCTCGAGGTGCCTCCTCTTCTAGGCTCGCCTTTCAGGCGAACACCTCAGGACGAGGGCCGTTGTGGCAGAGGCGCTTCCCGGAAGGGCGTAGCGCCGTCAGGAGAGCGGGGCCAACTCCTGCGTCCTGAGTGCCTTTGAAGCGGGCCTCGAAGGACCCGCGCACGACCAAGGTGCGCCCGTCGGGCAGCCGGACGCTACTTCGCCAGCGTGTAGAAGGTCAGCGTGCGCGGCTCGCCCTTGGAATAGTTCATGCCTTCAATGATACCGCGCTGCCGGAGCGCGTCGGCACCACCGGGAATGGCGGCGAGGAAGGCTTTGCTTTCGGCTTCTGCGACGACGGCGATGGCGCAGGCGGGATCGGCGATGAGTGCCGCAGCCGCACCCTTGCCGTCGGTCAGCTGGGTGTTCGTGCCGGCGAGGAAAACGAGGCTTGGCTCGCCATAGCCGGCCGAGGCCAGCACGGAGGTCGGGCAGGGCTTCAGCTTCTCGAAGCGCTCGGCGATCTCAGGGCTGAGCCAGAGCGGCTTGAGCGGCGGCAGGATCTTCAGCGTCAGCACGCCAAAGACCGCAGCAGCCGCCGCCGCGGCGAAGGCGATGCGCTTGACCGGGTCCATGCCATCAGGCGCGCCGATGCCGTAGCGGGCGGCGATCAGGACGAGCACGGCGGCCAGCAGCCCCCACCAGGAGACATAGCCGAGGAAGTAGGGCGTGATGCCGAAAGCGATTGCCGAAAGGCCGATGCTGATACCGAACATGCCGAAGGCGCAAGCGCGGCGCAGCCAGAGCTGCCAGCGCGACAGCTCGATGCTGGCGGCCGATTTGGAGGTCAGCAGCCAGGCCATCAGCAGGATCATCGCCGGGTAGGCCGGCAGGGCGTAATGCGGCAACTTGGTCGGAATCAGCTCGATCGCCACCCAGTAGGGCAGGTACCAGGCAAGGCAGAACAGCAGGCGCGGGTCCTGCCGGAAGTTGTTGAGCGCCTTGAGCCCGCCTTCGAGTGCCACCAGCGCGAAGGGCCACATGAACAGCGAATAGGTCAGGAAATAATAGCCGGGCGGGAAACCGTGGGATTCCTGGCCGGAGCCGACCTTGCTCAGCAGGTCTTTGCCGACTGACTCCTGCCAGAATTCGGCGCCGGTCTTGAGCGTAATCAGGATCAGCCAAGGGGCCGCAACCAGAAGGGTCAACAGCAGGCCGGTGAATGGTCGAAGCTTGCGCAACCATGCGCGGTCCTTGTCGAAGACGACGAGGGCGGAGATGGTGAGCAGGCTGAGGAAGGGGATCACCGGTCCCTTGATCAGCAGCGCCAGGCCCTGTGCGGCCCAGAACAGCCAGTTGGCGTTGCCCTGCGGCCTGCCGGCCTTGTGGCCGAGATAGATGGTGGCTAGCGCGCCCTGGGCGAGCAGGGCGGTGGCGAGAAGGGTGGCATCGGTCTTGGCGATGCGCGCCTCGACGCCCAACATCAGGATGCCCATCATGCCGAGGCCGGCAATGACCCCGGCGCTGCGTCCGAACATGCGGTCGGCGATGAAGGCCAGCGCCAGCACCGAGAAGGTACCGGCGAGCACCGAGATCAGGCGGTAGACCCAGATCGGGGCGTCGCTGCCCTGGCCGCTCAGAAGCACCGCTGTGGATTGCAGCCAATAGATGCCGGCGGGCTTCTTGTAGCGCGGCACGTCCTGGAAGCGGATGTCGACATAGTCGCCGCTCTCGACCATCTGCTTGGTCGCCTGGACGAAGCGCGACTCGTCGCGGTCGGTCGGCGGCAACGTCGAGGTGCCCGGCGCAAAGGCGAACAACGCGAGCAGGCCCAAGAGGAGATAAGTCAGCGGCGTCAACGTTTTGCGGGACGTTGCGGAGGTTTTGAGTCCGATGGTCGACATGCCCGTGGTCAGTCCGTCTTGGACATAGCCAGGCGCCGCTCATTGGCGATCAGCCAGAGATTGCGGATGTAGATGAACAGGCCAAGCCCCTGGCCGGCAATGAAGACCGGGTCCTGGCGCTTGATGGCGTAGATCAGAAGCAGCGCGCCGCCGCCGAGCGAGAAGAACCAGAAGGCGATCGGTACGACCGAGCGCTTGGCGCGTTCGGAAGCGAGCCACTGCACCACAAAGCGCATGGTGAAGAAGCCCTGGGCAACGAAGCCGAGCAGGATCCAGCCGTCGAACTGGGCGATGAAAACGTCGTGCAGCCAGGTGCCGAGTTCCGAGATCAGGTTCATTGGCCAAGCTCCGTGACTGATGGCACGACCTTGCGGCGGCGGCGCAGCCACCACACGCCGAAGAGGTCGAGAACGCCGCGCAGGCCGCGATCGAGGATGCCGTAGTTGGACTTGCCGTGGATTCGCGAGCGGTCGACGACGTCGACATGGACCACGCCACGGCCTTCGCGCAGCGCAAGTGCCGGCAAATAGCGATGCCAGCCGTCGAAGAACGGCAACTGGCGGAACAGGTCAGTGTGCAGGGCTTTGAGGCCGCAGCCCGAGTCGCGGGTGCCGTCGTGCAGAATCCGCTCGCGCAGGCCGTTGGCAAAGCGCGAAGACAGCTGCTTGAGCTTGGTGTCGGTGCGTTTGAGACGCTGCCCTGCGGCGATGCCGACGGTGGGGCCGGCGGCAACAAGCGCGTCGGCGAGCTTGGGCAGGTAGGCCGGGTCGTTCTGGCCGTCGCCATCCATGGTGACGACGACGTCGCCTTTCGCGGCAAAAACCCCGGAACGGACGGCCGCACTCTGGCCGGCGGAACGGTCGTGCCTGACATGGCGCAGGCGGCCGGCGCTGCGCGCTAGCTCGGCGAGAACGTCTGGCGTGCGGTCGGTGGAGCCGTCGTCGACGACGATGATCTCGTAGTCGCGGCCGGCCATCGCGGCGTGAACCTCGCCGATCAGGATCGGCAGGTTCTCAGCCTCGTTCTTGCACGGAATGACGATTGAAATCATCAGTTTGCCTGGGGAAGGTTACAACAGGATGGCGAAATTCGCGGCCTCAATAGCATAAAGCCGCGTCTTTGCCACGATGGTTGCGCCTTTCCCTGAGCCAAGTTCCCAGTTGACTGCTGGGGCAGGTCTCACTTTTTCGAGATGTCCATTGGGGCAAGGTCTCCCTTGCCCCAATGCAATGCTCAGCGCTTGTCCCTGATGTCACTCAGCGTGCGCGTCGGCGTGATCGCTTCGGGATCGAGCTTGATCTCGAGGATCGACGGCTTGCCGCTGGCGCGTGCGCGTTCGAAGGCTGCGGCGAACTCGTCGGTCTCACGCACCGTCTCGCCATGGCCGCCATAGGCGCGGGCAAGGGCTGCGAAGTCAGGGTTCTTGAGGTCGGTTGCCTCGACACGGCCGGGATATTCGCGCTCCTGGTGCATGCGGATGGTGCCGTAGATGCCGTTGTTGACGACGATCACGATGATCGGCAGGCCGTATTGCACGGCGGTGGCGAATTCCTGGCCGTTCATCATGAAGCAGCCGTCGCCGGCAAAGGCGATGACCTCGCGCTCCGGGAACAGACCTTTGGCGGCAACCGCTGCCGGTGTGCCATAGCCCATCGAGCCGGAGGTCGGCGCTGCCTGCGTGCCGTAGCGGCGGAAGCGGTGGAAACGGTGCACCCAGGTGGCGTAGTTGCCGGCGCCATTGGTGAGGATGGCGTCCTCGGGCAGCACCTTTTCCAGCCAGTTCATGATCGGGCCCATCTGCACGGGGCCGGGGCCGGTGAGCGGCGGGGTCGACCAAGCGAGATAGTCGGCATGCGCCTTTTTCGTCTCCTCGGCCCAGCCTGGTACTGCCGGACCCTTGCGCCTGGCGAAAGCTCGCACGAAAGCGGCCGGCGAGGCGTTGATGGCGATCGTTGGCCGGTAGACGCGGCCGAGCTCGTCCGGATCGGCATGGACGTGGACGAGCTGCTGGTCCGGATAGGGGCTCTTGAGCAACGTGTAGTCGGACGACGGCATTTCGCCGAAGCGGCCGCCGATCAGCAGCACGAGGTCGGCTTCCTTGATGCGCGTGGCGAGTTTTGGATTGATGCCGATGCCGACATCGCCGGCATAGTTGGCGTGCAGGTGGTCGAACAGCATCTGGCGCCGGAACGAGACGCCGACCGGCAGCGACCATTTCTCTGATATCGCCTGAATGTCATCGAAAGCCAGGCGCTGGTCCCAGCGCGTGCCGCCGAGGATGACAAACGGGCGCTTGGCTGCGTTGAGCAGCGCCTCGACCCGGTCCAGCTCGGCCTCGCCAGGATGGGTTTCCACTTGTACGGCGGGAAGGGCGACAGGTGCCTCGACTTCGCTGGTCAGCATGTCCTCGGGCAACGAGATGACGACCGGGCCGGGACGGCCCGACGTCGCCACCGAAAAGGCGCGGGTGAGCAGCTCGGGAATGCGCGCGGCGTCGTCGATCTCGACAACCCATTTGGCGATGTCGCCGAAGAAGCGGCGGTAATTGACCTCCTGGAAGGCCTCGCGCTCCTTGGCGTGGCTCGCCACCTGGCCGATGAACAGGATCATTGGGATCGAATCCTGCATGGCGATATGAACACCGGCCGACGCATTGGTGGCGCCGGGACCGCGGGTGACGAAGCAGATTCCTGGCTTGCCGGTGAGGCGGCCGTGGCAGTCGGCCATCATCGCGGCACCGCCTTCCTGGCGGCAGACGATGCTCTGGACCCTGGAATCATGCAGGGCATCGAGCACGGCCAGATAGGATTCGCCCGGCACGCAATAGATGCGGTCGACGCCATTGGCCTCGAGCGCCTCGACGATCAGTTTTCCGCCGGTCTTCATTTCGCAGTCTTCTCCAGTTCGGCAAGGATCTCAGCGGTGTGTTGCCCGAGGCGCGGCGACGGGCGGTCATAGGCAAGCGGCGTCTCCGACATCACCATCGGCGCGCGCACCGACGGCAGCCTGTTGCCGAGGCCGTCGTCGAGGTCCAAGCGCATGCCGCGCGCGATCGCCTGCGGATCGGCGAAAGCCTGGCCGATGGTGTTGATCGGGCTTGCCGGCACCCCCGCAGCCTCGAGCTTTGCCAGCAACTCTTCGCGGCCGAAGCCGGCCAGGGCTGCGACGATCTTTTCGCGCAACGCGACGCGGTTGGCTACGCGGGCCGAGTTGGTGGCGAAGAGCGGGTCGGTGGCGATGGCTTCGAGCCCGACGATGGCGCAGAATTTCTGGAACTGGCCGTCATTGCCGACAGCAAGGATGAAGTGCCCGTCGCGCACCGGCAACACCTCGTAGGGCGAGATGTTGGGGTGGGCATTGCCCATCTGCACCGGCGAGTTGCCCGAGACGAGGTAGTTCAGGTTCTGGTTGGCGAGCACCGACATCTGGGCGTCGAACAGCGCCATGTCGACATGCTGGCCCTGGCCGGTGGCCTCGGCGTGACGCAGTGCCGCCTGGATGGCGATGACGGAGTAGAGCCCGGTGAATATGTCGGTGACGGCGACGCCGACCTTCTGCGGCTCGCCACCGGCGGGGCCGGTGATCGACATCAGTCCGGACATGCCCTGGACGATGAAGTCGTAGCCGGCGCGGGGGGCGTAGGGTCCGTCCTGGCCGAAGCCTGTGATCGAGCAATAGACCAGCTTCGGATTGATCTTCTTCAGGCTGTCATAGTCGAGGCCGTATTTCTTCAGGCCGCCGAGCTTGAAGTTCTCAATCAGCACGTCGGCGCCTGCGACCAGCTTGCGCACGATCTCGGCCCCTTCCGGCGTCGAGAAGTCGAGCGCGATCGAGCGCTTGCCGCGGTTGCAGGAATGATAATAGGCCGCCGAAAGGTTTTCGCCGTCATGCGAGGTGACGAAAGGCGGGCCCCATTTGCGGGTGTCGTCGCCGCCGTCAGGATTTTCGACCTTGATGACATCAGCCCCGAGGTCCGCCAGCAATTGCCCGGCCCAGGGACCGGCAAGGATGCGGGCAAGTTCGATGACGCGGATTCCGTGAAGAGGCGGATTGCTCATGAGGCACCAGATGTCATTTCAACAGATTGTACACAATTGGCTCTAACAGGAGTCCCGATTGGCCGCCACAGCGTTGGACTGGGCCAGCCCTGCCATTCACCGGGGAAGCGTCCGGTCGAGCCAACCGGCGAAATCGGCCATGATGGGTTCGCGGTTGATCTCGTTCAGGCTTTCGTGGCGGGTCTCGGGATAAACCTTTGAAACGAGATTCGAAAAGCCCATCCGGCGCAGCCGCCCGGCGAGCGCCTCGACAGCCTTGCCGCCATCGGTTGCGGGATCGCGTTGACCGCCGACCAGATTGAACGGCAAATCCCTGCGCACGCCGGCAAAGTTGCCGTCGTCGGCACCGGCGAAGACGAGGTCGAAGACATCGATCCACATCGACACCGACGCATCCCAACCGCAGAGCGGATCGGCGACATAGGCGTCGACCTCTGAGACATCGCGCGACAGCCAGTCGAATTCGGTGCGTCGGTTGGGAATCTTCCTGGCCCAGTCGCCGAAGGTCAGTTTGGGCAGCATGCGGGAGGGCACGTCCGAGCCCAGCCGGAAGCGCTCGAAGGCGAGGATCGCCTGCGCCAGGCGGCCAAGTATGCCGGCGGAGAAATTGGCGTTCCATATCGCGGCAGCAGCAACGCGTTCGGAGTGGCGCAGGACGAAATTGAGCGCGATCAGCCCGCCCATCGAATGACCGAAGACGACCACCGGCAGACCGGGATGCTTTCCGGCGATATGGTCGTGGATCGCCGCGATGTCGGCGACCACGATGTCAAAGCCGTTCTTGCCGGCGAAACGGCCCTTGGGCGCATCGGGGGCAGTTGTCGCGCCATGGCCGCGATGGTCGTGCGCATAGACATGGCAGCAGCGCGCGGCAAGGAAATCGGCGAAACGGGCGTAGCGCGCGCCATGCTCGGCGAGGCCGTGGTTGATCTGGACGACGGCACGGGCAGGTGTGTCGGCGTGCCTGACATAAAGATTGAGTTTTGCCCCGGTCGGGGAGGCAAGCGTGGTGGTGGTGTCGAACGGCATTGCTGTCTCCCCCGGTGCGGACTGTCGGGGATGTCAGGTGCGCCCGTCAAGGCCGGCGAACCGTGGTGCACAGGGACAATGTCAGGAGTTGTCACGACGTCCCTTGTTCGGCGGAAGCCAGCCCATATATTGCGCTAACCTCAGAACCGGCCGCCCCCGCCGGCATTTTTCGCGATTTTCCGTACCATTCCCAGCTGAAGTGATGATCGTCATGCAGCCGATTATTTCCGTTTCCAATCTTTCCAAGACCTATGCGTCGGGCTTTTCGGCGCTGAAGAACATCAATCTGGACATTCGCCGCGGCGAGATTTTTGCGCTGCTCGGGCCCAATGGTGCCGGCAAGACGACGCTGATCAGCGTCATCTGCGGCATCGTCAATCCGACTTCGGGCACCGTACTGGCCGATGGCCACGACATCGTTCGTGACTATCGTGCGGCGCGCACGCTGATCGGCCTGGTGCCGCAGGAGCTGACGACCGACGCCTTCGAGACGGTGTGGGCGACGGTGAGCTTCAGCCGCGGCCTGTTCGGCAAGCCGGCCAATCCGGCCCACATCGAAAAGATCCTCAAGGACCTCTCCCTGTGGGACAAGAAGGACAACAAGATCATCACCTTGTCGGGCGGCATGAAGCGCCGCGTGATGATTGCCAAGGCGCTGTCGCATGAACCGCAGATTCTGTTCCTCGACGAACCCACGGCAGGTGTCGATGTCGAGCTCCGGCGGGACATGTGGGAGGTGGTGCGCCTGCTGCGCGAAACCGGCGTTACGATCATCCTGACCACGCACTATATCGAAGAAGCCGAGCAGATGGCCGACCGCGTCGGCGTGATCAGCCATGGCGAGATCATCCTGGTCGAGGAAAAGGCCGAGCTGATGCGCAAGCTTGGCCGCAAGCAACTGACGCTGCAGCTGCAGCAGCCGCTGGAGCAGGTACCGCCGGCGCTTTCGAGCCACGGGCTCGAACTGTCCGAGGACGGCAACGAGCTCATCTACACCTACGACACCCAAGGCGAGCGGACGGGCATTACGGCCCTGCTCAAGGACCTCAACGACGCCGGAATCCGCTTCCGCGACCTGCAGACCAAGCAGAGCTCGCTGGAAGAGATCTTCGTCAATCTGGTGAGTGAACGGCGATGAATTTTTACGCGATCCGCGCAATCTATCTGTTCGAAATGGCGCGTACGTGGCGCACGCTGCTGCAGAGCATCGTCTCGCCGGTCATCTCGACCTCGCTCTATTTCGTCGTTTTTGGTGCGGCCATCGGCTCGCGCATCAGCGAGATCAACGGCATCAGCTATGGCGCCTTCATCGTGCCCGGCCTGGTCATGCTGTCGCTGTTGACCCAGAGCATTTCCAACGCATCGTTCGGCATCTACTTCCCGAAATTCGTCGGCACTATCTACGAGCTTTTGTCGGCGCCGGTGTCCTATCTGGAGATCGTCATCGCCTATGTCGGGGCGGCGGCGTCCAAGTCGATCATTTTAGGCGTGATCATCCTTGCCACCGCGGCCCTGTTCGTTCCGCTGCAGGTCCAGCATCCGGTCTGGATGCTGCTGTTTTTGGTGCTGACGGCGGTAACCTTCAGCCTGTTCGGCTTCATCATCGGCATCTGGGCGCGCAGCTTCGAGCAATTGCAGCTGGTGCCGCTGCTGATCGTTACCCCGCTGACCTTCCTGGGCGGCAGCTTCTACTCTATCGACATGCTGCCGCCGTTCTGGCGCACGGTGTCGCTGTTCAATCCGGTGGTCTATCTGGTGAGCGGCTTCCGCTGGAGCTTCTTCGGCGTCTCCGACGTCAATGTCGGCATCAGCCTCGGCATGACGCTGGTGTTCCTGGCGGCCTGCCTTGCCGCCGTCTGGTGGATCTTCAGGACTGGCTGGCGCATCAAGGTGTAACAGAAGGGCGGAGGCTTACTCCGCCCATTCGCTGTCGGCGGTGAAGGCGATCGTCAGCCAGCGGTCGGGGCCTTCGTCGCCGAGTTCGTCGCCAATCTCGTTGCGCAGGGCGTCCCATTCCTCGATGGTCCTGGCGGGCAGGCCGGGCGGGACGATGAAATAGAGCTCGACCTGCATCAGGCGGCCGACCTTGGCGACATAGGCGCGGTATGAGACGAAGCCGTGCTTCTTCACCGTTGCCCGTGCGACCTCGTCGACATGTGCCTTGAGCGCCTCGGGCGTGATCAGCAGAATGTCGGAGAAGGCCTGGCGAATTGTGCCGATGGGCATCGGGATGATGACCAGGCAGACAAGCGCGAGCACAGCCGGATCGACATAAGGCGCTGTCCAGGCAAGCTTTGAGCCTTCGACTAGCCAGCCGCCGATGAAGGCGATCAACAGTGCCGCGGTGATGCCGCCCGACATCATCCAGGCGGTGACGTCGAGCGCCACGAAGTCGGACTGGATCGTCCGGTTGGCGCGGCTGCCGATGGTCGCCATCGTCAGGCATGCGGCAAGGGTGACGGCCGCATAGATGATGGCGAAATCGAATTCGAGATGATGTCCGCCGGCCAAAAGGTTGGCGACAGCATTGATCAGCGCGTAGCAGGAGACGCTGATCAGCACGATGCCGTTCAGGCCGAGCACGATGGGCTCGAGATGCCAGAAGCCAAACGAGAAGCGCTTGTGCAGGCGTCGGTTGTGGGTGGCATTGCTGGTGATGAGGCGGGCGACGATCAGCGCCAGGATGGTCATCGTCGCATCGGCGAGCGAATAGGCGCCGTCGAAGGCGATGGAGAAGGAGCCGCTGAGGACGCCGAAGACGATGCCGAACAGCGCGACGACGAACGTCACGGCGATTGACATCCGAAGCAGATTTGTTTCGGTTTTCATGGGTCAGCTATGAAATAGCCGCCTGCGGATGTCCATCGCTGACGGCTTGAGGGCGGTCTTGCCTCAGATCGCCTTGCCGTTCGAGGCCAGGCGGAAGCTCTCGCGGCCGCCGCTCGGCACCACGATCATCTGCTTGACCTTGCCCTGCTTGAAGGCGGTGAGGAAGCGCTTGTAGTCGGCGAAGGCGACGCAGCCATGCGACTCCTCGCGCCCACCGCGCAGCAAATAGCTATGCGTCAGGAAGCCGTCGCGGCCATATTTGTTCTTGCCGTCGACCGGCAGCATGCGGATCGCCTCGACGCCGTGGAAGCGGCTCTCGCGCATCTTGAGATTGTAGGTGTGGGGCGGGGTCGGGCCGTTCATCTTGACGTGGACGTAGCGCGGGTTGTCGGCCATGTTGCCGATGCCCGAATGTGCCTCGAGCACGCTGCCGTCGGGCATGTAGACCTTGGCGGCGCTGATGTCATAGACCGCTACGCCGTTGCCGGCGCGGGTCTTACCGCCGAACAGGCTGCGCAGCGACTGGCCGAGCGTGCTGCCCGGCTTGTCCTCGGGAATTTCCGGGCGCGCATAGGCGAGTTTTTGCGGCTTTCGGGTTTCTGGCTTTTCGACCACCTTCGGTGCACTGACCTCGGGATCGGGGACGTTCGCCTTGCCGACATCTGCAGGCTCGGCGGCAGCGACTTCGGGGCGGAGTTCCGGACGGGGGCCGGCCGACGGGGTTTCGGCATAGTCGGGCAGGGCGGCCGCTTCTGCTTCAGCTTGTGCCGCGGCGAGTTCCTCTTCGGAAGACCCGGTCAGAAGGGTCGACAGTGCAGTGTCGGCAGCGCCGCCAGGCGACGGATCAGCATAAGCGAGGATGGTCGGGCGCTCTGCGACCGAAGCTGGCAAGGATACCGGCTGATCGGCGCTCTCTGCGGCGTCGGCAAGCTGTCTCAGTTCGACGGAACTGGCCGCGAACAGGCTGGCGAGCTTCTTGGAGCTCAGATCAGCCTTGCTGGCTATGGTGTCGAAGCGGGCGGCATTGCTGTTTGCGGGCGCGGCAGCCGCTACGGTTGCATGGCGGGCTGATTTGCCCAGACTGCCGGCTAGGCTGGCCATGGCGGCGGGCTTGGCGCCGTTGGCGGATATCAAGGGCTTGGTCGAGGCGGCGAGCCGCGATGCCTTGTCGGTACTGACATAGGCCGTGAGCCGCGCCTGCTTGACGATCACCGGCTGCGCGTGCGGCTTGGGCGCCAGGTGGGCCGGATCGAAGGCGCTGACATTGCTTAATGCGGCCATGCCGGCCATCGACCACGCTGCCATGCCGGCGAAAGCCGTGCCGACACAAGCGATGACAAACGGGCGCACCAGACGGCGCAAGGATTGTGGACGAACGATTTTACTCAAAACGCGTAGCAGACCAGTTGTCCCGCAACATCGTGCGGCCGGCGAAGCGACCGCAGTGCGTGATTTCCGGAATGTCCCCAACTCGACAGAACGATGGAGAAAGGATGGACAAATGTGGTTAATTTTTGCTTTGCGTCCGAGCGATGTGTCGCGCTCGCGCTCGGCTGCTCCAGCCGTACGCGTATAGCCAAATTGCCAATACCAAAAATCAGCTGTTGTCGGCGCTCGCTGCGGCAGGCGAATTCTGGCTGCGGCGTGCAACGTCGATGCACTCGGTCAGGTGCTCGCGCACCCTTTCAGCAGTTTCCAGGTCGAAGTTGATGTAATTGGTAGGGGAGCCCTGCGCGCCGGCATAGCCGTCAGGTATCATGGCGAGCGATATGTAGAATTTGGCGCCATCTATAGATTTCTTCACGCGCCACTCAAAGAACGAGCTCAGGTTGGTGCCACGTTCTCGCGGCGTTGCAAAAATGACGTCGCCAAGGAGAGCGTTCAGAGATTTTGACCGGGAGAACAGCTTTCTGAATACGGGCCACACCTGCCTGCTGCCTCCCAGCTAACCTTTGTTCAAGCGCAATGCTTACCATCTGTCGCACGGGCCTGATTGGGCTGCAATTGGCACGTTGGTGGGACATTCAGCCAAGTGTGTTCTTGTGGATCGTGCCGTCCTTCATGATCACGACCATGTTCTTTCCTGGCTCGCTGATCAGGTCGATATTTTCGAGCGGATTTCCGTCCAGAAGGAGCATGTCGGCGAGGGCGCCTGGTTCGATCACGCCGAGCTTGCCGGGATAGGGATTGCGCAGATTGGACAGCGCCAGCAGCTGCGCATTCCCCGAAGTTGCCATGCGGAGTGCCTCGGCATTGGAGTAGAAATTGCTGAGATGGGTGAACATGACGCTTTGGCGCGCGGTCATTGCCGGCGAAAACAGCACGTCGGAACCCCACGCGGTCCTGATGCCGTGCTTGCGAACAAACTCGTAGACCTTGGGAGTGCCGGCGAACAGCTGCTGTATGCGTTCCGCGCTTGGACCGGTCTGAGGCTCAGCATCCTCGACGGTGAGGAATGGCTGCATGCTGAGCCATACGTCTTTTTCGGCAAAGAGCTTTGCCGTCGCCTCATCCATCAGGTGCGCATGCTCGACGCAGGCCGCTCCGGCGTTGATCGCCCGCTGAACGGTGTTGGGGGCATAGGCGTGGACGGTGATGTATGTATTCCAGTCTTTTGCCACAGAGACGGCAGCGCGTATCTCGTCTTCGGCAAAGGTCGACATGTCGAGCGGGCTGCGCGGCGACGAAACCCCGCCACCGCCGACAAGCTTGATCTGCGATGCCCCCTGGATCAGCTGCTCGCGGATGCGCATCTTCAAGTCGGGAATGCCATCGACGACCGCGTTGGCTCCCATCAGTTCGCCGACGCTGAGCTGGTTGCCATCTCGCGGGATCTCTGTCGGCATGCGCAAATCGCCGTGGCCTCCTGTCGTCGTGATCATCGCTCCGCAGGGAAAGATGCGTGGGCCCGGAACTATGCCGCTGTCGACAGCCTGTTTGAACGAGAAAACCGGACCACCCAAATCCCGGATCGTGGTGAAGCCGCGCAGCAAGGTACGCTCTGCCTCGGCGGTGGTGGCAGCGAAGATGATGCCCGGATCGCCCGCCAGCAGTACGTTCAACGGCACCGCCGCAAACACCGTATGCCAGTGGGCGTCGATCAGGCCCGGCATGAGCACACGATCGCCGCAGTCGATGACAGTTGCGTCGGAGGGTGCTGCGCTGTTTTTCGTGTCTACCGCTGCGACACGGTTGCCTTCGACCAGGACCTGAACGCCAGTCTTGAGTGTGTCGGAGGTGCCGTCGAACAGCCTGACCTGCCTGAACAGGGTTTTTTGTGACGGGCCGGGTGCCTGGGCCAGGGAAGGCGAGGCAAGAGCGGCAAAGCTTGCTCCCATGCCCGCCATGAAGCCGCGTCGCGTAAGGGCCTCGAGGCGTCGCGATGCCTGCTGAATCTCGGGGCTGAAGCAGCTGCAGCCGGTTCCGTGAACGAGGTGCTGGTACTTCTGACCTAACCGGAGCATTGCATCCCCCATCAGCCTTCGAGCGAAATTAATGTAGTCCCATGGGAGGCATTGGCAACCTTAGATATTGCCTTGGCAAGAATACCACCAAGGTGATCTGGATGGTCCTCTTGCCTGTTGGCGCGGGCACGACCGAGGCGTGGTGTCCGGACAGTGCTCGGACGCGCGTGTCATCGCGATGTTCGCCCCGAAAGCATTTGCCGTTTGGGGTGGGATGGCCTACATAGCGCGCAAATCTCCGTTCACCTGAAGCAGGATACGCGCGCGTGGCACGCCAGTTCATCTATCACATGTCGGGACTGACCAAGTCCTACGGCACCAAGAAGGTGCTGGAAAACCTCAACCTGTCGTTCTACCCGGATGCCAAGATCGGCATCCTCGGCCCCAACGGCGCGGGCAAGTCGACCGTGCTCAAGATCATGGCCGGCCTCGACAAGGAGTGGTCGGGCGAAGCCTGGCTGGCTGACGGCGCCACCGTCGGCTACCTGGCGCAGGAGCCGCATCTCGACCCGGCCAAGACCGTGTTCGAGAACGTCATGGACGGTGTCTCCAAGAAGACCGCCATCATCGAGCGCTACAACGAGCTGATGATGAACTACTCCGACGAGACCGCCGACGAGGGCGCCAAGCTGCAGGACGAGATGGATCGCCTCAACCTGTGGGACCTGGAACAGCAGGTCGAGATGGCGATGGACGCCCTGCAGTGCCCGCCCGGCGATTCTGAAGTGACCCAGCTGTCGGGTGGCGAACGCCGCCGCATCGCGCTGTGCCGCTTGCTGCTCGAACAGCCCGACCTTCTGCTGCTCGACGAACCGACCAACCATCTCGACGCCGAGACCACGGCTTGGCTGGAAAAGCACCTGCGCGACTATCCAGGCTCGGTGCTGATCATCACCCACGATCGCTACTTCCTCGACAACGTCACCGGCTGGATCCTCGAACTCGATCGTGGCCGCGGCATCCCTTATGAGGGCAACTACACCAAATATCTCGACGCCAAGGCCAAGCGCCTGATCCAGGAAGGTCGCGAAGACGATTCGCGCCAGAAGGCGATCTGGCGCGAGCGCGAGTGGATCGCATCCTCGCCCAAGGCACGCCAGACCAAGTCGAAGGCGCGTATCAAGGCCTATGAGGAGTTGGTCGAGCAGTCGCAGAACCGCAAGCCGACCGACACGCAGATCGTCATCCCGGCCGGCGAACGCCTCGGCAATGTGGTGATCGAGGTCGATAGCGTGAACAAGGGTTATGGCGACGAGCTTTTGATCGAAAACCTGAACTTCAAGCTGCCGCCCGGCGGCATCGTCGGCGTCATCGGCCCCAACGGCGCGGGCAAGACCACGCTGTTCAGGATGATCACCGGCCAGGAAACGCCCGATAGCGGCACGATCCGCGTCGGCGAGACCGTCAAGCTCGGTTATGTCGACCAGAGCCGCGATGCGCTCGACCCGACCAAGACGGTCTGGGAAGAGATTTCTGGCGGCGCCGAAGTCATCAAGCTCGGCAAGCATGAAGTGAACAGCCGCGCCTATTGCTCGTCGTTCAACTTCCGCGGTGGCGACCAGCAGCAGCGCGTCGGCAACCTGTCGGGTGGTCAGCGCAACCGCGTCCACCTCGCCAAGATGCTGAAGAACGGCGGCAACGTCCTGCTGCTCGACGAACCGACCAACGATCTCGACACCGAGACGCTGGGCGCGCTCGAAGACGCACTGGAAGCATATGCCGGCTGCGCCGTCATCATCTCCCACGATCGTATGTTCCTCGACCGCATGGCCACCCACATGCTGGCCTATGAAGGCGATGCGCATGTCGAGTGGTTCGAAGGCAACTTCGAAGAGTACGAGAAGGACAAGATCCGTCGTCTCGGCGCCGATGCGGCCACCCCGCACCGGATGAGCCACAAGCGCCTGACGCGCTGACAGACCAAGAAAACGCCCCGCCCAAAATGAACTGACCCCCGAAAGTTGGACACAACCTTCGGGGGTTTTGCATGTCCAAACACAGTGCGCGTTTCAAGCGCTCGGTTGTCGATAGCTATTTG